>NZ_JAKJIC010000009.1 GCF_021864535.1 Oryzibacter oryziterrae | reverse complement strand
TTGGCGTCGACGTCGCCCTGGAATGCACGGGCATCTTCACGTCCAAGGACAAGGCCTCGCTGCATCTGCAGGCCGGTGCCAAGCGCGTGCTGGTTTCGGCCCCCGCTGACGGCGCCGACCTGACGGTTGTCTTCGGCGTCAACGACGACAAGATCACCAAGGACCACATCGTCCTGTCGAACGCCTCGTGCACCACCAACTGCCTGTCGCCCGTCGCCCAGGTCCTCAACAATGCCATCGGCATCGAGAAGGGCTTCATGACGACGATCCACAGCTACACCGGCGACCAGCCGACGCTCGACACGCTGCACAAGGATCTCTACCGCGCCCGTGCGGCCGCCCTGTCGATGATCCCGACCTCGACCGGCGCCGCCAAGGCCGTCGGCCTCGTCCTGCCCGAGCTCAAGGGCAAGCTCGACGGCGTCGCCATCCGCGTGCCGACCCCGAATGTGTCGGTGGTGGATCTGGTCTTCACCGCCAAGCGCGCCACGACGGTCGACGAAGTCAACGCCGCCATCAAGGCTGCCGCCACCTCCGGTCCGCTCAAGGGCATCCTGGGCTATACCGACCAGCCGAACGTGTCGTCGGACTTCAACCACGACCCGCATTCGTCGATCTTCCACCTCGACCAGACCAAGGTCATGGACGGCACCATGGTGCGCATCCTCACCTGGTACGACAACGAGTGGGGCTTCTCCAACCGCATGGCCGACACGGCTGTGGCGATTGCAAAGACGCTCTGATCAAGATCAAGGAAAACCCCGCGAAAGCGGGGTTTTCTCTTTGCGGGGCGAAACCACCGCAATAGCCACGATTTGCGTCACTACGACCTTCGTAGTATGCCGTGCGCGCAACTGGACCGGGCTACCGGACCTTCGAACAACGGAACTGGACGATGAAATTCAAGACAATCGATGATGCCGACGTCGCCGGCAAGCGCGCTCTGGTGCGCGTCGACCTGAACGTGCCGATGGAAAACGGTGTGGTCACCGATACCACCCGCATCGACCGCATCGTTCCCACCATCCTCGACCTGTCCAACAAGGGCGCCAAGGTGGTTCTGCTGGCCCATTTCGGTCGCCCCAAGGGTGAGCGCAAGGCCGAAGACAGCCTGAAGCCGATCGTTGCCCCGCTGGCCAAGGCCATCGGCAAGCCGGTTGCCTTCGCCGACGACTGCATCGGCGACGTGGCCGAGAAGGCCATTGCCGCGCTCTCCAACGGCGACATCCTGCTGCTCGAGAACACCCGCTATTACAAGGGCGAAGAGAAGAACGACCCGGCGCTGGTCGACGCTCTCGCCAAGCTCGGCGACCTCTATGTGAACGACGCCTTCTCGGCAGCGCACCGCGCCCATGCCTCGACCGAAGGTCTCGCCCACAAGCTCCCGGCCTATGCCGGCCGCACCATGCAGGCCGAGCTGACCGCGCTCGGTGCCGCGCTCGGCACGCCGAAGCGTCCGGTGCTCGCCGTTGTCGGCGGTGCCAAGGTGTCGACCAAGATCGATCTGCTCGAAAACCTCGTCGCCAAGGTGGACATCCTCGTCATCGGTGGCGGCATGGCCAACACCTTCCTGGCCGCCCAGGGCGTCGCCGTCGGCAAGTCGCTTTGCGAGCATGACCTCGCCGAGACCGCCAAGCGCATCCTGGCCAAGGCCAAGGAAACCAAGTGCGACGTGGTGCTGCCGGTGGATGCCGTCATCGCCCGCGAGTTCAAGGCCGGTGCCGCCAACGAAGTGGTCTCGGTCAATGCCGTGCCGGCTGACGCCATGATCCTCGATGCCGGTCCGAAGTCGGTGGACGCGGTCAATGCGGCCATCGACCGGGCTGCGACGCTGGTCTGGAACGGCCCGCTCGGCGCCTTCGAAATCGCTCCCTTCGACAAGGCGACGGTTGCCGCCGCCCAGCATGCCGCTGCCAACACCAAGGCCGGCAAGCTGCTGACGGTGGCCGGCGGTGGCGACACAGTGTCTGCCCTCAACCACGCTGGCGTTGCCGACGACTTCACCTATATCTCGACGGCGGGCGGCGCCTTCCTCGAGTGGATGGAGGGCAAGGAGCTGCCGGGCGTGAAGGCGCTCGAAGGCTGAAATTCTACTGGCGCGGGCATCTAGCTTCGGTTTCTCCGCTTGGATTTTGGCTTGTGCGAGTTCTTATCGCTCAAGCCTGGTCGACTTGAGCGGAACGCGCTCGGTGCTCACGGGCCTTCAAGCCCGCTGCGCTCCGGTTCTCGAAACCATCGCTATCTGCCGCGCGCCAGCGAATTTCACTTTTGGCTACTGGCGCGGGCATCTAGCTTCGGTTTCTCCGCTTGGATTTTGGCTTGTGCGAGTTCTTATCGCTCAAGCCTGGTCGACTTGAGCGGAACGCGCTCGGTGCTCCCGGGCCTTCAAGCCCGCTGCGTTCCGGTTCTCGAAACCATTGCTATCTGCCGCGCGCCAGCGAATTTCACTTTTGGCTACTGGCGTGGGCTTCCGGCTTTGGGGCTTGCCCAGCGCCGGAGCGTTCAGCTCAGGCTGCAAGATGCCGAGTTGATTGTTTCTCAGCACATTAGGTGTCATAAGGCCCCCATGCCCGCGCATGGGGGCTGATTTTTTCCGGAGGAAGCGTTGCGCGCCCGTCTATTCCTGATCACGCCCCGCGAGATCGATCTTTCCACCTATCCGGCCGAGCTGGAAGCGGCTCTGTCGGCGGGTGACGTGGCGACCTTGCTGATCGCGCCGGAGGTGACTTCGGGCGCCCAGTTGCAGCGCATTGCCGAGACGCTGGTGCCGATCGCCCAGGCGCACGACGTGGCGGCCATGGTGGTGGACGACAGCCGCATCATGGGTCGGTCCAAGGCCGATGGTGTGCAGGTGGAAGCCGGCGGCGCGGAGGCGCTGAAGGAGGCCATCGAGACGCTGCAGCCGAAATCCATCGTCGGTGCCGGCAATCTGCGCACGCGCCATGAGGCGATGGATGCCGGCGAGGCTGGAGTCGACTATGTGTTCTTCGGCCTGATCGATCTGGCGGAATCGGAGGAACCCCATCGCAAGACACTGGATCTCGGGGCCTGGTGGGCGAGTCTGTTCGAGCCGCCCTGCGTGCTGCTGGCGGGGACCACGCTCGAGTCCGTGCGCGTCTGCGCCGAGACCGGGGCCGACTTCGTTGCCGTGCGTTCGGCTGTCTGGAGCCATCCCGACGGCGCTGGTGCGGCCATCAAGGCGATCAATGCCCTGCTCGACGAGGTGGCGGCGCAGCACCCCGAAGACTGACTGCCGCAATCTCAGCATAGTTGAAGGTTATTGCCGCCGCGTCCGCCGTCCGGAACCCCGCCATGCGTGCTCTGCTTGCCGTTGTCGTCCTTCTGAGCCTGTCCGTCCGCGTGGCGGCGGAAACCGCGCCGCTGCCCGTGCCGCCGCCGGGCGAGAGTGCTGCCCCTGCCGGAGCGCCCGCGGCCAAGGGCGACGAGGACGTGCTGTCGGCACTGCCGGACAACGACAAGATCGATTACGCCTGGGGCGCTTTCCAGCGCGGCTATTACATCACCGCCTTCGCCATTGCCGTCGAGCGGGCCAAGAAGGGCGATGCGGTGGCGCAGAGCCTCATCGGCTATCTCTATGCCAACGGCCTCGGCGTGCCGCAGAGATATGAGGAAGCGCTGACCTGGTATGGGCTCGCCGCCAAGAACGGCGATCCCAAGGCCTTGGTGGAGCTTGCCAATCTCTATGCGCTCGGCCTCGGAACCACGCGCGATACCAAGAAGGCGGCCGGCTATCTCGAAGAGGCGATCGGCAAGGGCGTGACCGACGCCAACTACTGGCTGGGGCTGATCTGCATCGACCCGGATTCGGGGCTGACCGACTACGCGCGCGCGGCCAAGCTGTTCGAGACCGCAGCCGACGCCGGCAATCTGGATGCCGTCTACGCGCTGGCGGCGCTCTATCGCGAAGGCCAGGGCGTGGCCAAAGACGAAGTGAAGGCGGCGACGCTGATGGGCAAGGCGGCGCTGGGCGGGCATGTTGCGGCGGAAGTCGAATACGGGATCATGATGTTCAACGGCGTCGGCGTGTCCAAGAACAGCAAGACGGCCGCCGCCTGGTTCCGCGTGGCGGCCATGGCCGGCAATCCGGTTGCGCAGAACCGCCTGGCGCGGCTCTATCTGGTCGGCGACGGCGTCGACAAGAATCCTGCCGAGGCGGCAAGCTGGTACACCAAGTCCAAGGCTGCTGGGCTCGACGATCCCTGGCTGGACAGCCAGTTTGGCGGGAGCGACGGGGCTTCGACGACCCCGCCGCCTGCGACGCCTGACGGCGGCAAGGCCGTTCCGTTGCCGGCTGCGCCGGGGCGCCAACTGCCCGGCGAACCGCTGCCGGGGGTCTCCGACGGCACTCCGTAACCCTGTTGCGTGAGTGCAGGACGGCTTTTCCGCCTTTTGTCTTGCAGTCCGGCCGCTTTTGTGGTGGACACACGGCCAATCCACTTCGAATTCAAGGTTTCGTCATGGCTCGCTCAGCCCTTCTCAACGTCATGGTCCAGGCCGTCCGCAAGGCCGGACGCGGTCTCGCTCGCGATTTCGGCGAGGTGGAGAACCTGCAAGTTTCGATGAAGGGCCCCGGCGACTTCGTCTCGGCGGCCGACAAGCGTTCCGAGCAGGTACTGTTCGACGAGCTGAAGCGCGTCCGCCCGTCCTACGGCTTCCTGATGGAAGAGCGCGGCGAGGTGACCGGCGAGGACGAGCAGCACCGCTGGGTCGTCGATCCCCTGGACGGCACCACCAACTTCCTGCACGGCATTCCGCATTTCGCCATTTCGCTGTCACTGGAAAAGAACGGCGTGCCGGTGGCCGGTGTGATCTACAATCCGGTGCTGGATGAGCTCTACACCACGGAGAAGGGCGCCGGCACCTTCGTCAACGATCGGCGCCTGCGCGTGTCGGCCCGCCGCGAGATCGTCGATTGCGTGATCGGCACGGGCGTACCGCATCTCGGCCGCCCCGATCATGGCCCCTATCTCAACGAGCTGCGCCAGGTGATGGCCAACTGCGCCGGCATCCGCCGCATCGGTTCGGCTGCACTGGATCTCGCCTATGTGGCCTCCGGCCGTCTCGACGGCTTCTGGGAGCATGGCCTCAACCCTTGGGACACGTCGGCCGGCTGGCTGATGGTGAAGGAAGCCGGCGGCTTCGTGTCCGACCTCGACGGCAAGGACAACATCCACGAGACCGGCGGCATTGTCGCCGGCAACGAGCGCATCCACGGCCAGCTGCTGGCGACGCTCAAGAAGGCCTGAGCCGGAGCATTTCCGGGCATAGCTCCGCTCTTTGAGGACATGCCCTGAGGCCGCCTCCGGCGAGAATCGGGTGGTCGGGATGCACGAAAGCTGGTTGTTTCCGCGGCAACGCAGGAGACAATCATGGCTTATCGCATTTCCGGCCTTTCACCCGATGTGTTCCGCTTTCTCCACGGGCTGGATGACGCAGCGCTTGACGCTCACGGCGTGAAGCGTCTGCGCGTGGACAAGACCCCTGGATATCCCGATCGGATCACGCTCACCGATGCACCGGTCGGACAAAGCGTGTTGCTGCTGAACTACGAGCATCAGCCGGCGCCGACGCCCTATCGCTCGCGCCACGCCATCTTCGTGCTGGAAGGCGCCGAAGCGGCGTTCGACGAGCACGATGTTCTCCCCGAGGTGATGCGGACCCGCATCCTGTCGCTGCGCGGCTTCGATGCCGACGGCTGGCTCAAGGATGCGGATGTGGCGCAGGGAGACGAGGTCGAGCCGACCATTCTCCGTCTGTTTGCAAACCCGTCGATCGCCTACATTCACGTCCACTACGCCAAGCACGGATGCTATGCCGCCCGGGTCGATCGGGCGTGAGGGTCATTGCGCCAGCGCGGCCAGCCTTTCGAAGGCGGAGGGGCTGGAGGGCGGTTTTGTGAGCGCGGCAAGGATCGCCTCGGCCGAGGCTTCAGGCGTCAGCACGGATGTGTCGATCTCAAGGTCGTAGAGGCCGGGCTGGTGCACCATTTCCTGCCAGCGCATGACGGCCGGCGGCACGGGCTCGGCTTCGGAGCCTTGTGCGTAGATGGAGCCGTCGCTGGCGTTGCGGCGGATCATGATCGTCTCGATCGGGCAGCGGACGCCAACGAACAACACGCACATGCCGTCGAGGCGTTGCACGCACTCTTCGAGAAGGCCGTAGGGGTGAGAGTGTCCCTCGTGATGGCCCACGTCGGCGACGACGTTGAAGCCGAGCCGGGCGTGGGCCGCGATGGATTCGTAAAGGCCGGCGTAGAGCGCGGGCAGCCAGACCTCGATGTCCGGTCGCTCTCCGCCGGGGCGCAGGCCGATGCCCGGACGCAGGTGTGGCGGCGTCACGGTGTTCGCGAAGACGTCGACGCCGAGGTTGATCCAGACGGCATCGGTCCGGGCCTGCAGGGCGGCGACAATCGACGACTTCCCGGCGCGTGGCGCGCCGTTGAGGATGACGACAAAGCCGGGAATCCTGCCGTTCGGCTGCATCCTGAACCCTCCGAGAGGCGGACAATATCCGTGGTATATCTCCACGGGACAATACCGAATGCCTTGCGTTGAACGGTAAAAATCGCGTTAACTAAACCGCCGCCCGAGGCCGGGCGGGAAATGTGGCAGTGCAGGGTAGGCAGCGTCATGGCTAGGGATTTGTCTGGAGTAAAGCTGACCAGTCCGCAGGTCTATCTGTGGCGGATGGTGGTGTTCCTGATCATCGTTGCCTTCATCGGCATGTTGCTGTTCCGGCAGGTGGACGCCGCCTTCATGGCCAATCCGGGCCTCAACGGGCTGATCTTTGCCGTGGCCTTTGTCGGCATCATCCTGATTTTCCGGCAGGTGATCCGCCTGTTCCCGGAAGTGCGCTGGGTGAACTCCTATCGTTTCGGGGAGCCGGGCCTCGAGGTGCGCCGGCCGCCGGTGCTGCTGGCGCCCATGGCGACGCTGCTGGGCGATCGCCTCGGACAACAGTCTATTTCGACATCGACCATGCGCTCGCTGCTCGAATCGATCGCGACCCGTCTCGATGAGGCGCGGGACATTTCGCGCTACATGACCGGTCTGCTCGTCTTCCTCGGCCTTCTCGGCACCTTCTACGGTCTGATTGCCACGGTGAATTCGGTAGGCGCCACCATTCAGGCGCTGGATGTGGGCTCGGGCAATGCCTCGGTGATCTTCGAGGATCTGAAAAGCGGCCTGTCGGCACCGCTGAGCGGCATGGGAACGGCCTTCTCGTCCTCGCTGTTCGGTCTGGCCGGCTCGCTGGTGCTCGGTTTCCTCGATCTTCAGGCGGGGCAGGCGCAGAACCGCTTCTATCTCGATCTCGAAGACTGGTTGTCGACCCAGGCTGAGCTGGACGCCAGTGCGGTGGGCGATGCCATTCGTGGGGCGGAGACGTCGGAAGAGTTGCGCGGTGCGCTCGATCGGCTGGCGCGCAGCATGCAAGAGGGCGGCTCGGCTGGTCGTTCCAACCAGGCCATGGCCAATCTGGCCGAGGGCATTCAGGGGCTCGTCCAGCACATGCGGGCCGAGCAGCAATTGGTGCGCAGCTGGGCGGAGACGCAGGGCGAGCAGCAGAAGGAGATCCGTCGTCTCCTGGAGCTGCTGACCGGAGCGGTCGAACGCTCGTCGAGGGAATAGACCATGGCTCTCGGCCGCCGTCGATTCACCGCCCAGCAGGACTATTGGCCTGCCTTCGTCGACATGCTGACGACACTGGTGCTGTCGATCATATTCCTTTTGTCGGTGTTTTCGCTCGCCCAGTTCTTCCTCAGCCAGCAGATCACCGACAAGGACACGGTGCTCAACCGGCTCAACTCGCAGATCGCAGAGCTGACCGAACTGCTCGCCATGGAGCGGGCCAACAATCGCGACCTGCAGGACAACGTCTCGCTGCTGGAGTCCAATCTCAAGGACGCCATCGCCTCGCGGGACGAGCTGAAGGGACTGCTCGACAGCCAGAACGGGGCCGCGAGCGTGGCCGACAGCCAGGTGTCCTCGTTGAACACGCAGCTGGCCGACGAAAAGCGGGTGAGCCAGCGGGCCATGGCGCAGGTGGAACTGCTCAACCAGCAGATTGCCGCGCTTCGCCGGCAGATCGCGGCGCTCGAAGACGCGCTGGATGCGTCCGAGCAGCGGGACAAGGAAAGCTCGGCCAAGATCGCCGATCTCGGCAAGCGGCTCAACGTGGCGCTGGCGCAGAAGGTGCAGGAACTGGCGCGTTACCGGTCGGACTTCTTCGGCCGCCTGCGTGAGATCCTGTCGCAGCGCGCCGACGTGCGCGTGGTGGGCGACCGCTTCGTGTTCCAGTCGGAAGTGCTGTTCGACTCCGGGCAGGCGGATGTCAATGCCGCCGGTCAGGGCGAACTCGACAAGCTGGCGGAAGCGCTGCTGCAGCTGGAAGGGCAGATCCCGCCGGAAATCGCCTGGGTGCTGCGCGTGGACGGGCATACGGACTCGCGGCCGCTGTCGGGCAACGGACGCTTCCGCGACAACTGGGAGCTTTCGTCGGCGCGCGCAATCTCGGTGGTCAAGTATCTGATCAGCAAGGGGATCTCGCCTGAACATCTGGTGGCGGCGGGCTTTGGCGAGTTCCAGCCGCTGGAAGCCGGCGACACCGACGAGATCAACGCCAAGAACCGCCGCATCGAGTTGAAGCTCACCGAACGGTGACGGCTGTCGGCTGAACGGAGGGAATCCGATGTCCGGGTATCGCAAGACTGGCGGCTGCCAATGCGGCGCCGTGCGCTTTGTCGTCGACGCGCCGCTCGGCCGGGCCGGCATCTGCCATTGCCGCATGTGCCAGAAGGCCTTCGGCAATTTCTTTGCGCCGCTTGTCTCAGCGCCGAAAGCGCATCTCACCTGGACCAAGGAGGAGCCGAGCTGGTTCCAGAGCTCCAATCTGGTGCGGCGCGGCTTCTGCGCCAAATGCGGCACGCCGCTGACCTATGACGCGGGCGGCGACAGCATGGAGTTGGCGGTCGGCGCCTTTGACGATCCGGAGGCAATCAAGCCGTCGATCCAGGTGGGGCTGCAGAACAAGATGAGCTGGTTCGGCGAACTGGACGTGCTGCCGCGGCGGACGGCTGAGCAAGAGGCGGAGCGGCGGGCGACGTTTTTCGACCACGTGGTGTCCCACCAGCATCCCGATCATGAGGAGGGGGCGTCTGGTTCCTCCTGACAGCAGACAGATCTTCACTGGCTTTGCTTCCGGGGGCTTTTCGGGAAGACCGAGTTCACGATTTTGTTGACCGCTCCCCGATTGGCAAAGCGATGAAGGCGTCGTATATCGACGTCGTTAGTTCGATATTCTCGAAATATCAAATCATGATGGGTTGTCCACCAAGGAGTCTCCATGCCCACTCTTTTTGATCCCGTTCGCCTTGGCGCGTTTGAGCTGCCCAACCGCATCGTCATGGCGCCGCTGACGCGCGCCCGTGCCACCGAAGATCGCGTGCCCGTGCCTGTCATGGCCGAGTATTACGCCCAGCGCGCCGCCGCAGGTCTGATCATCTCCGAGGCGACCTCGGTCACGCCGATGGGCGTTGGCTACGAGCGCACGCCGGGCATCTGGTCGGATGCGCAGGTGGAAGGCTGGAAGCTGGTGACGGAGGCCGTGCACAAGGCCGGCGGTCGCATCGTCCTGCAGCTCTGGCATGTGGGCCGCATCTCCGATCCGGTGCTGCTTGGCGGCGAGAAGCCGGTTGCTCCCTCGGCGATCCAGCCGGCCGGTGAAGTCAGCCTCCTGCGCCCCAAGCGTCCCTATGTGCAGCCGCGCGCCCTGGAGACCGAGGAGATCGCCGGTGTTGTCGCCGCCTATCGCAAGGGCGCCGAGAATGCCAAGCGCGCCGGGTTCGATGGCGTGGAAGTGCATGGCGCCAACGGCTATCTGCTCGACCAGTTCCTGCAGGACAAGACCAACAAGCGCACGGACGCCTACGGCGGCTCCATCGAGAACCGCGCCCGGCTGATGCTGGAAGTTCTCGACGCCTGCATCGACGTCTGGGGTGCAAGCCGGGTTGGTCTGCATCTGGCACCGCGCGGCGACAGCCATGACATCGGCGACAGCGACCCGAAGGCCACCTTCGGCCATGTGGCCCGCGAAGCCGGCAAGCGCGGCATTGCCTTCATCTTCACCCGGGAATATCCGGGCGACGATCGCATCACGCCGCATCTGAAGGCGGAGTTCGGCGGCCCGGTCATCACCAACGAGCAGCTGGACGCCACCAAGGCGCAGGCCGATCTCGACAGCGGCCTTGCGAGCGCCGTGTCCTTCGGCTCGGCCTTCATCGCCAATCCGGATCTGGTGGCGCGCCTCAAGGCTGGCGCTCCCATTGCCGAGGTGAACTGGGCTACGGTCTATGCGCTCGGCGCAGAAGGCTACAGCGACTATCCGGCGCTGGAAGCCGTCAGCGCCTGACGTCCTTGCTGAGGGCCTGCCGCCTCCGGTCGTTTGCGATCCGGAGGCGGCGGGCTTTTTTTGTCAGCGCGGTACGCGGCTCCTGACCGCGCGTCGGCCTTCCTCTCGCCTGTCGTTCAACTGTACTGGCCGATGGTTGATCCGAGGCTCTGTACAAAACAAGAACGCACGGCTAGGCTCGCCGCATGAGTACAGTCACGCGAATCATCGGCATCGACCCCGGCCTTCGCCGTACCGGTTGGGGCGTCATCGAGTCGGTCGGCAATTCCGTACGCTTCGTGGCGTCGGGATCGGTAACGTCGGACGCCGACCTCGATCTGGCGAGCCGGCTGGTGCAGATCCATGACGGGCTCGACGTGGTGCTGCATGAGTTTCAGCCCGATGAGGCGGCCATCGAACAGACCTTCGTCAACAAGGACGCCGGCGCGACGCTGAAGCTGGGACAAGCGCGCGGCGTGGCGCTGCTGGCGCCGGCGCGGCGCGGCCTGCCGGTGGCCGAGTATGCGCCCAATGCGGTGAAGAAGGCGATCGTCGGCGCCGGCCATGCCGAGAAGGGGCAGATCCGCGTGATGGTGAAGGTGCTGATGCCCAAGGCGACGTTCAACTCGGACGACGCCGCGGACGCGCTGGCCATCGCGCTGACGCATGCCCATCATCGCGGTTCGGTGGTGGGGCGGCTCGCCAAGATCGCGGCAGCGGGATAGCAGACAGGGGAGACGGGCGGCATCATGATCGGCAAGCTCAAGGGCGTGGTGGACAGTTTCGGCGACGATTGGGTGATCCTCGACGTCAATGGCGTCGGCTATCAGGTGTTCTGTTCGTCGCGCACGCTGCAGCGGCTGCCGAAGGCAGGCGAGGCGGCAACGCTCTCCATCGAGACCATGGTGCGCGAGGACATGATCCGGCTCTATGGCTTCTCCAATGACATCGAGCGCGAATGGTTCCGCCTGCTGATGACGGTGCAGGGCGTTGGTGCCAAGGTGTCGCTGGGCGTGCTGTCGGTGCTTGATCCCGGCCAGTTGGCGACGGCGATCTCGATGAAGGATCTGACGGCGATCGCGCGGGCGCCGGGGGTGGGCAAGCGCGTGGCGGAACGCATTGCCACCGAGCTCAAGGACAAGGCGCCGGCCTTTGCGGATGCCGATCCGTCGGTGATCCGCGTGGCTGCCGATGTGGCCGAGGCCCGCGTTGCCGGGCCGGTGGCCGAGGCGGTGTCGGCGCTGGTCAATCTTGGCTATGCGCAATTGCAGGCGGCGGCGGCCGTGAGCGCGGCGGCCAAGGCGGCAGGCGAAGAGGCGACCACGACGCAGCTGATCCGCGCAGGCCTCAAGGAACTGGCGCGGTAGGAGGCAGGCATGTCGGATATTTTCACCAAGGCGAATGTGGCGGTCATCACGGGGGCGGCGCGTGGTATCGGCCGGGCGGTGGCGCTGAAATGCGCCGCGCGGGGGATGAAGCTGGTGCTGGCCGATGTCATCGCCGATGAACTGGCCACCGTGGCAGCCGCTGCCAAGGCCATGGGGGCGCCGGAGGCGCTGGCGGTCCTGACCGACGTATCGGACATGAAGGCCGTGAGCCAGCTCGCCGAGGTGGCCTACCAGCAGTTTGGCGCCGTGCATTTTCTCATGAACAATGCGGCGATCGGCGACGGTGGCGGGACCTTCGAGAATTATGAAAACTGGCAGCGGCTGATGGGCGTCAACATGTGGGGCGTCATCAACGGCGTGCAGGCTTTCGTGCCGCGGATGATCGCGGGCGGTGAGGCCGGGTTGGTGGTGAACACCGGCTCCAAGCAGGGCATCACCTGCCCACCGGGCAACGCCGCCTACAACGCCTCCAAGGCAGCGGTGAAGGTGGTGACCGAGCAGCTGGCGCATGAACTGAGGGCGGCGGCTCCAGGGCGGATCGCGGCGCATCTGCTCATTCCCGGCTGGACCTTCACGGGCATCAACGGTTCCAGGCTGGATGCAGAGAAGCCGGCGGGTGCATGGTCGGCAGCGCAAGTGGCTGACTTCATGTTCGAGGGGATCGCGCGCGGCGACTTCTACATTCTCTGCCCTGACAACGAGACGCCGCGCGAACTCGACGAGAAGCGCATGGCCTGGGCGATCGGTGACATCATCGAGAACCGGCCAGCGCTGTCGCGCTGGCATCCCGACCACAAGGACGCGTTCGCGACCTTCCTGAAGGGTTGAGGCGGGGGACGGCTGCTGCTCGCGCCCATGCCGGCTCATGAGTCCGCATGGACGGCATGAGTCCGGATGAGTCGCGGTGAGCCAACATGAGCTCGCATGAATCGCCGGTGGCGGGTGAGGGGCGGACGCGATGACGCTTGAGATGTATCTCGCCTTTGTGGCGATGACCGTGGTGCTGATCCTCATTCCCGGGCCGAATGTGGCGCTGATCGTGGCCAACTCGGTGGCGCATGGAACGCGCCAGGGCCTGGTAACCGTGCTCGGGACCAGTTCGGCGGCGCTGGTTCAGCTGGCGCTGGTGATGTTCGGTTTGACCCGTCTGGTCGGCGTGATGGCCGATGCCTTCGACTGGCTGCGCTGGGCGGGTGTCGCCTATCTGCTCTGGCTTGCCTACAAGAGCTGGACGGCGGTCGATGATGATCTCGGCGCCGTCAAGCCACAGCGGCAGCCGGCGGGGCGGGTGATCGCGCGAGGCTTCATGGTGTCGCTGACCAATCCCAAGACGCTGGCCTTCTACGGCGCCTTCTTCCCTCAGTTCATCACCAGCACCGAGACAGCCGGGCGAGACCTGGCCATTCTGGCGGTCACCTTTCTGGTTCTGGGGCTGATGCTGGACAGCGTCTGGGCGTTGGCGGCCGGGCGTGCGCGGAGGTTTCTTGCGGCCAAGGCAAGGCTGCGGCACCGGATCACGGCCGTGGCGCTGGCGGGGGCTGGTTTGGGCGTGGCGCTGGCGCGGCGGGCGTAAGGGCCTTGCCCTTGGCGCTTCCGGGTTCGAATGCCCTCGCGGGGCGCCTTACTGACGGACCTTTTCGCCGCCCTTGGCGAGGACCTCGATTTCCTTGTCGTCGCCGGAAGCGATGGTGACGACGCGCTGGAACAGCGTGTCCTCATGGCGTGCGACGATGGTGTAGTCGCCCTCGGCCAGCACGAAGGAGGGGAAGGCGCCGACGCCGGAGGTGACGATGTCGCCTGCCTGGGTCAAGACGCTCCACTTGGTGTCGGCGATAGCTTCGCCGCCTTCGCTGCCAACCAGCTTCAGCGTCACCTTGGCGGCCTTCTCGGTCAGCGTGACGTCGGAGAGCTTGCCGGCCTTCACCTCGATCTCGGCGGAGGTGTTGGCGTTGGCATCGCCATAGTTGGCCACCACGTTGTAACTGCCGGCTGCGAGGCGAACGATCTCACCGGGGGACACGTCGAGGGCCGCGGGTTTGGGTTCGCCGCGCGAATCCACTTCCGGCGAGTAGACGTTGAAGGTGAGGTCGTCGGCAGAGATGGTCTTGTTGGGGCCGGTGACGGCGTTGAAGCGAACGCCGCCGGCGTTCAGCACGACGGTCTGGTTGGCGATGCCGTCCTTGAGTTCGACGCGTGTCGTGTTGCCGGTATAGCCGAAGCCGCAATAGACGAGATAGGTGCCGGACGGCAGCTCGAAGGTGGCAGCACCACCCTTGGCTTCCGCCACCATGGGACGGCTGCCGTTGGGACCGGGGTCGTTGCCGAAGACGCGCCAGACGACGCCGGCCTTGATCTGCGGACCATCGTCGGTGAGCTTGGCGGCCAGCAGGAGACGGCCCTTGGGCTTCTCGGCCGTGATCGGCTTCAGGTCGATGCGGGGCAGTTCGGTGTCGGGGGCGTAGGGCGTGGCGCCGCCCGGCAATTGTGGTGCCGGCAGGAGGTCCGTGCTCTGAGGCACCGCACTGGGCGGGGGTGCAGCGGCGGTTCCGGGATTGGGAATGTCGGCGGGCGGGACCGGAGCGGGGCCGCCAAGATCCTGCGCTTGCGCCGGCGCGCCTGACAGGGCGAAGCCGATCGCCAGGGCGGCAATCGCTGACGTCAAGATGTGCCGAACCATGCGACGCTCGCTGATCTCTTCCATGGGAAATGTCTTCACCGAAGTTCGTGGCCATTTCAAGTCACCCCGCGCAGATGCGGCGCAGGCGTGGCGCTCCGTCAACGGAAATGTGATGTGCGTATCGGACTGTTTCCACTGCCTCCCTTGCGAAATGCCGGTTCACAGCGGGCCTTGCCATGGGCTAGCTTGCACGGCAACAACGGGCAGCGAGGGGCTGCCCGGCCTTGCTTTCGGAGACAGCATGAACCCGACCATCGACCTTCTGTCCACGCGTCGTTCCATTCCGCCGGCGTTTCTGGCCGCTCCCGGTCCGACCGCCGCAGAACTCCAGACGCTGCTGACCATTGGCGCGCGCGTGCCCGACCATGGCAAGCTGGCGCCCTGGCGCTTCGTGGTGTTCGAGGGCGAAGCGCGCAAGGCGGCAGGCGAGAAGCTGGCGGCCCTGGTCAAGGCGCGCAATCCGGAGGTGACGGAGGCACGGCTCGAGGAAGAGCGCAACCGTCTCGCCAAGGCCCCACTGGTGATCCTGGTGATTTCAAGAGCGGCCGAGCATGTGAAGATCCCGGTTTGGGAGCAGGAACTGTCGGCCGGCGCGGTCTGTCTCAATCTCGAGATCGCGGCCCATGCCATGGGGTATGCGGCCAACTGGCTGACCGAATGGATGACCTATGACGCTGAAGGTGCGGCCGTGCTGGGCGTGCAGGCGGGCGAGCGGATCGCCGGTCTGATCCATGTGGGAACACCGACCATCCCGCCGCAGGAACGGCCGCGGCCCGACCTCAAGGACATCGTGACCTACTGGCAGGAGTGAGGTCATGTTCTATCGCGTTTCGGAAGGCCATGGCCTGCCGCATGATCCGTTCCAGGCACTGGTGGTGCCGCGTCCCATCGGCTGGATCTCAACGGTGTCCGCGGAGGGCATCGCCAATCTGGCGCCCTACAGCTTCTTCAACGCGCTGGGCACGCATCCGCATGTGGTCGGCTTCTCGGCCGGACCGAACAAGGACAGCCAGCGCAATGCCGAAGCCACGGGCTGCTTCACCGTCAATCTGGTGACGGCGGACCTGAGCGCAGCGATGAACGAGACGTCGGCGCCCGTGTCGCCGGAGGTGGACGAGTTCGGGCTGGCCGGACTCACGGCCGTTGCCGGGACGGCGGTGGCTTGCCCGCGTGTAGGGGAGGCCAAGGCGGCACTCGAATGCGTCTATCTGCAGACGGTGCCGATCGTCGGCCGCGACGGCGGTGTTCCCGACAATTTCCTGGTGCTGGGCGAAGTAGTGGCCATCCACATTGACGAAGCCATCCTGACCGACGGCTATGTCGATCTCGCCAAGGCGCCGGTGCTGACGCGCCTCGGTTACAAGGATTATGCGGTTGTGCGCGACAGCTTCACCATGCTGCGCCCGCATGAGCGGACGGAAGCCGGCAGCTGACTTCCCCAAAATGCAACACGCCGGGCTTTCGGCCCGGCGTGTCGTGGAAGCGACGATGGCGCTGATCAGAAGGTCCGGCCTGCACCGGCGACCATGGACAGGCGCGGCGGCTGGGCCGAAGCCGAGGCGGCGAGGTTGGGCATGTAGAGCCCGCGCCGGTCGGTCATCGGCTTGAAGGAATCGGACAGGCCGACCACGGTCTCGGCAGCACCCAGCACCAGAAAGCCGTCTGGCGTCATGATCTTGGAGATGCGGGCGAGGATGTCCGTCTTGGTGGGCTGGTCGAAGTAGATCAGCACGTTGCGGCAGAAGACGATGTCGAACTGGCCGAGCGTCTGGAAACTGTCCAGCAGGTTGAACTTGCGCCACTGGATCATGGAGCGCAGGTTCTGCGAGATGGTCCAGCTTTCGCCGTGCTGGGTGAAATACTTCAGCAGCAACTGGATCGGCAGGCCACGCTGCACCTCGAACTGGGTGTAGGTGCCAGCCTTGGCCCGGTCGAGCACTTCGTTGGAAATGTCGGTGCCGAGGATCTCGATGCGCCAGCCGGCGAGCTTGCTCTCCATCTCCTTCAGGCACATGGCGAGCGTGTAGGGCTCCTGGCCGGTGGATGCGGCGGCACACCAGATGCGGATGCGCTTCTGCTGGGCGCGCGCCTTCAGCATCTCCGGCAGCATCACCTGGGTGAAGTGTTCGAAGGGCGTCTTGTCGCGGAAGAAGAAGCTCTCGTTGGTGGTCATGGCTTCCACGACCGCCTCGGCGAGAATGGTCTCGCGGGGCTCCTTCAGCTTGGCGACCAGAGCGGCGATCGACTGCAGGCCGGCCTTGCGGGCGACCGGGAGCAGGCGGCTCTCGATCAGATACTGCTTCTCGTTGGAGAGAACCAGACCGGACCGCGCCTTCAGGAACTGCCGCAGATAGTCATATTCTGCCGGGGTCATGGACGCCCTCCGAGCAGGATCTTGGAAACCTTGCGGCCGATGTCGTTGAGGGGCAGAACGTCGGAGCACATGCCTGTGTGGGCAGCGGCGCCGGGCATTCCCCAGACCACGGAGGTTTCTTCATCCTGGGCGATGACGCTACCGCCGACCTGGCCGATCTGACGCACGCCTTCGGCGCCGTCCGAGCCCATGCCGGTGAGGATCACACCCAATGTTGCCGTGCCGTAGATTTCGACCACCGACTTGAACAGCGGATCGACGGCCGGCTTGCAGAAGTTGACCGGCGGGCCGTCCGTCAGGCGCACCACCACGTCCGAGCCGCTCTTGGCAAGGATCATGTGGCGGCCGCCCGGGGCGACGTAAATGTGTCCGGGAACCAGCACTTCGCCGTCCTTGCCTTCGCTGGCCGGACGTCCGGCGGCCTTGGTCAGGTGCTCGGCGAGAATGGCGGTGAAGGTGGGCGGCATGTGCTGGGTGAGCACCACCGGCACCTGGCCGATCGACGAACCGATTTCGCCGAACAGGGTGTTGAGCGCCTGCGGGCCGCCGGTGGACGAGCCGATCGCAAGGACTCTCGGCTTAACGTTACCGTAGGAGCGCAGGGTAAAGCTGGCCGCGCGGTGCGGCTTGGCAGCCTGGGCTGCGGGCGCGCCGAGAGCAATGCCGCGCTGGGGCATGGCGCCCGGACGGGGCGCTGCCGGCGAACTGCCAGGAGCCATGCGGCTGCGGGCGCGCTGGCCGAGGTTCAGTACCTTCTCGATGAGCTCACGACGGAACTCGGGCGAGGTGGTCACGCCGGAGTTGGTTTCCGGCTTGGGGACATAGTCGGCCGCTCCGAGCGACAGCGCCTTCAGCGAGATCTCGGCATTGCGGCGGGTCAGCGTCGAGGCGACGACCACCACGAGATTGCGCTTCTTCTCCAGGAGCAGCGGCAGGGCGGTCAAGCCGTCCATATCAGGCATTTCGATGTCGAGGATCACAACATCGGGGTTGGATCTCAGCACATCGTCCACCGCAAGGCGCCCGTTGCGATGGCTGGCAACCACGGCAAGGTTTGGCTCTTCATCGAGCCAGCGACCGACGAGGCCGCGAATGACGACGGAGTCGTCGACCACCATCACGCGAATGGGATCGGTGACAGCCCCGGTCGAGGACGATTGGCGCGCGATTGCCGACATGGGCAACGGTCCTCCACTAATTTCTTGCTTAAATGAGCCCGACTTCCTGGAACTTCGCTTCCACGATTTCGCGGTCGAAGGGCTTCATGATGTATTCATTGGCGCCGGCGCGGATGGCGCGGGCGATATGCCCGACGTCGTTCTCCGTGGTGCAGAACACCACCTTCGGAGCTTCGCCGCCGTCGAGCTTGCGCAATTGGGCCAGGAACTCAAGGCCATCCATTACCGGCATGTTCCAATCCAGGAGGATGGCATCCGGCATGGTTTCCTGGCACTTTTCCAGGGCCTGCTGACCGTCTTCCGCTTCCGAGATGGTAAAGGACAGATCCTCGAGGATGCGTCTGGCCACCTTGCGAATGACGCTCGAGTCATCGACCACGAGACAGGTTTTCATTTGTCACTCCTTGGGACCGTTGCAGCGACGGTCAAATTTTCGTCTCAGGCCGCCTCAAGCATGCGACCCAGGACGCGTTCCACGTCGAGAATCACCATGAGCTGACCGGAGAGGCGATGGACACCGCCTGAGATCTCGGCCCAACGACGGTCGAGGTTGGCGGGGTTGGCTTCGCGTCCGGCGGCGTCGAGGTTCAGCACTTCGCCGACTTCGTCGATGATCAGCCCGTAGGACTCACCACGATATTCGATGCCGACAGCCATGATGCCGTGGTTGCCTTCGCGCAGCGGCAGACCGAGGCGGCGACGCATGTTGATGGCGGTCACGATACGGCCGCGCAGGTTCAGAACGCCGGCGATCTCGGAGGCCGACAGCGGCACGCGCGTCATGCTCTCGGGCACGAAGACATCGTGCACCTTGTGGATGGGCAGGCCGAACAGCTGACCGCCGATGAAGACAGTCACATACTGGATCTGACCCGAGTGGGTGTCGTTGGCGGCGGCGCCAGGGGTGTGGTCATTCGCGCTCATGCTGCAATCCCGTAGTCGGCACTGGTGATTTCCTTGAGGGCGGCGATCAGGCCCGGACGGTCGAACTTGGCGACATACTCGTCAAAGCCGGACTGGCGACCGCGCTCGATCGAAGCCGGCGTGCAAAGCGCCGACAGAGCAATGATGGGCGTCCGCTTGAAGCGGGCGTCGCGACGCAGCATCTCGGCGAACTCGAAGCCGTTGACCACCGGCATCTCGATGTCGGAGACGATGACGTCGAACAGCTGACCGTCGCCGAGCAGGCGCATGGCATCGGTAGCCGAAGCGCAGACGGTGACGTCGAAGCCGGCGGCCTTCATGACCGGGCCGAGCATGTTGCGGAAGAAGGCGCTGTCGTCGAGGAACAACAGCTTGCGCGTCAGCGCCGCCGACGAGATTTCCTTGCGCTTGAACCAGTCTTCGAAGGCCAGCGGCAGGTAGTGGCCGATGTCGAGGATCTCGGTGGCCTTGCCCTTGATGACGGCGGAGCCGAGGATGCCCGGGACGTCCGAACCCACCTGGATGTTCAGCGACTCCTCGACGATGTCGACGATCTCGTCGACCACCAGGCCCATGGAGCGGCCGGCGTCGGAGAAGACCAGCATCGGCTGGGTGCCTTCCTCGCGGCGGTGCACGTCATAGTTCGGGTAGACCAGCGGCATGAGCGAACCGCGATACTGCACGAGGTCGCGACCGTTGGAATGCTCGATCTTCTCGATCTCGAACTCTTCGAGGCGCGTGACCAGCGACAGCGGGACAGCCTTGGGTTCGGCCGAACCGGCGCGGAACAGCAGCATGGAGATCTTGGCATCGTTCTCGACGCCACGCTGCTTGTCGGCATCGTGGTGGTCGACCAGCTCGGAGGCGACCGCGGTGCCGATGGCGCTGGCGACGCCGTTGGGATCGATGATCATGATCACCGAGCCGTCACCCAGGATGGTGTTGCCGGAGAACATGGTGATGTGGCGCAGCATCTTGGACATCGGCTTGACGACGATTTCCTCGGTGTGGAACACGCCGTCGACCACCAGGCCGAAGGTGACGTTGCCCACCTGCATGACCACGATGAAGCCTTCGTCTTCGCTCTTCTCAGCCGAAACTTCCATGTTGAGGAGGTTGGCGAGCGGAACGAGCGGCAGCAGCTTGTTACGCAGACGAAGGACAGGGGTGTCCTTGATGCGCTCGATGCGGTGCTCGGAGTTGCTCTGAACGCGAACCAGTTCGACGACGGAGAGCTGCGGGATGGCGAAGCGGTCGCCACAGCTTTCGACGATCAGGGTCGAGACGATGGCGAGCGTCAGCGGGATCTTGATGGTGAAGGTGGAGCCCTTGCCGGCAACCGACTTCAGATCGACCGTACCGCCGATGGTCTCGATGTTGGTGCGGACCACGTCCATGCCGACACCACGGCCGGAAACGGAGGTGACCTTGGCAGCCGTCGAGAAGCCGGGGGCGAAGATGTACTTGTAGATCTGGTTCTCGGTCATCTTCTCGAGCTCGGCCTCGGTGGCCAGCCCGTTCTCGATGATCTTCTGCCGGATGCGCTCCATGTTGAGGCCGCGACCATCGTCGGCGATCTCGATGATGATATGCCCGCCCTCATGATAGGCGCTGAGCTTGATCACGCCCTTCTCGGATTTGCCGACCTTCTTGCGGTCTTCCGGGCGCTCGAGGCCATGGTCGGCAGAGTTGCGGACCATGTGGGTGAGCGGATCCTTGATGAGCTCGAGCACCTGGCGGTCGAGTTCGGTCTCGGCGCCGATCATTTCGAGTTCGATCTGCTTGCCGAGTTCCTGTGCGAGGTCGCGAACGATGCGCGGCAGCTTCTGCCAGGCGTTGCCGATGGGCTGCATGCGCGTCTTCATGACGCCTTCCTGCAGTTCGGCGGTGACATTGCTGAGGCGCTGCAGCGGCACCTTGAATTCGCTGTCTTCGTGACGACGGACGATTTCGAGCAGCTGGTTGCGGGTCAGCACCAGTTCGGACACCATGGTCATCAGGTGTTCGAGCGTCTCGACGTTGACGCGGATCGACTGGCTGGAGACCGAGCCCTTGCTGTCGCCCTTGCTGTCGGCGTCGGAGTCTTCGGTGACGACCTTGGCGGCCTTCTCGACGCGCGCTTCCGGCTGAGCCTGCTTCATGCGGGCTTCGATTTCGGCGGCGACGCGGTTGAAGTCGATGCCTGCCTGCTGCGGTGCAGCGACCACGGGGGCCTCTTCCACAACGGCAGCGACGGGCACTTCCGGCGTCTCGACTTCAACTTCGGTTTCGCGGAAGGCGCGTTCGAGTTCATCGAGGGAGACTTCGCCGGGGCGCAGTTCACGCTCCAGCACCTGCTGGACGAGAGTACCGCCGGCAGCTTCCTTCTTGGGCGCAGGAGCCGCCTGCGGTGCCTTCTTGGCTTCCGCCTTCGCAGCGTCACCAGCCAGGGACATGGCCTCGAGTTGCGAGATCAGGTCGCGATCCTCGCCCTTGGGCTCCTCGCCCTCGTTGGCTTCGAGTTCGGCCAGGATGCCCTTGATGCGGTCGATGGTCTGCAGGATGAGGCTCACGGCGTCCTGCGTCACCGGGGCTCCTTCACGGAACTTGCCCATCAGGGTTTCAGCGGCATGCGCCAGCGCTTCAAGACGTGGCAGTCCGAGGAAGCCGCAAGTGCCCTTGATGGTGTGCACGAGGCGGAAAATATTATCGAGAATTCGTGCGTTATTGGGTTCCTGCTCGAATTTCACGAGCTCAACGTCCACCACGTCGAGCGACTCGTTCGTCTCCGTGAGAAATTCACGCAAAAGGTCGTCCATACTGCACCCCCAAAGAAGGCCCTCGTGGCAGGAGTCTAATCCTGCCGAACCGCACCGGCATCGCGGTCTCTTTGGGGAAAGTGTCCCGTTAAACCGTTAATATTGATTGAAATTCACGAGACGCTGTTGAAACATCTTTACTGTGAGCATCAGCTTGCAGGAATTCAGTATGGAAAACTGCCTAGCGTTGTCTTGAATGCCGAAACGTGCATTTGGCGAGTCTTTGCCGAGTTCTACGGGTGCGTGCAAATGCTGAGGGACGGACACCCTCGCTGCGGAAGGTCCCCGTCCCCTGAGCTTAGCCAGCTTTAACGATGAATATCAGGAGGTTGCGACTTCCGCCGCGACCGGAGCCTTGGCTTCGAAGATCACCGTGGTCTCATCGGTCTTGGCGACATCGATCTCCAGACCTGCCGCACGGGCGAGTGCACCGGCGTAATAGGGCTGGATGGCGTGTGCGTCCATGTGGTCGCCAAGATCGCCCTTCAAAAGTTCGACAATACGCGGCGGAATGCGGGCCGCGGGGCCGGTTGCCTCGATGCGCAGCGTCGGCAGCGGCAAATCGCCCGTGACGGTGATGACCACCTTGCCGCCGCGGGGAATCGCCTGCAGCGACATCAGCAGGAGATTGAGCAGCAGCTTGACCTGGTTCTTGGGAAGCAGTCGGCGAACGGCCTGCCAGTCGATCTCGGCCTTCTCGCTTTCCATGTAGCGCTTGGCCACCGTCTCGGCGTCGCCCAGATCAACCTCAGCGCCGGCCGAGCCGGCCGCGCCAAAG
Source organism: Oryzibacter oryziterrae (assembly GCF_021864535.1). GTDB lineage: Bacteria > Pseudomonadota > Alphaproteobacteria > Rhizobiales > Pleomorphomonadaceae > Pleomorphomonas > Pleomorphomonas oryziterrae. The sequence continues at coordinate 173,914 of NZ_JAKJIC010000009.1, read as the reverse complement.
GCGAGGCGCGCAAACTGCAGCTTGGCGGAGGCGGTTCGGGCGCTCTTGCGAATGAGGTCGAAGGCGAAAGCCTTCATCTCTTCGCTGTCTTCCTCATCGAGAACTTCGATGCCGTTGGTAATGGCGCCGACCGGCGAGATGATGTCGTGGCAGACGCGCGAGCAGAGCAAGGCGGCAAAGTCCAGAGCTTCAAACTTGACGGGATCGGACATGAGAAAGTTCCGTGCATGGCGGGGACGACACGATGCGGCGCATGCCGAATCGCACTGATCAGTTCAGCCTTGGATACCCTTGCAAGCCAGCCGTGCCAAGCCGCCATCGCAGAAAGCTGGGCAAAAGCGCCATCGCCGGTCAGTAGGCGAGAAGCTTGAGAACGTTCGGCCATTCCGCCTTGGCAGCGGCGACTGCGGCGGCTGGGTCGGCGATGAAGGTGTTGCGGTCGTCCTCGGACGCGAAGAGGTAGACGCGATTGTCGTAGATCGCGAAAATGATCGGGCTGCCGGGCTGAGGCACGCCGCGGGCAATGCCCAGCGGCGAGTAGCCGCCGAAACCGGGGACATAGGTCTGTGGCGACGAGCGGAAGGCGTCGGCGTTACCCTTGTTGGCAAAGTGCCAGAAGGTGTCCCCGAGGACGATTTCGTTCTCGTCGTTGCCGCGGACTGCGGTACCATCCGTGAAATAGGCGACCGGGTCGTAACCACCCAGCGAAAGGCCCGTGTAGGGGTCGAAGACGATACGCTCGTCAAACGCGAAGCCCGGCACGACCCTTGCGAAAAAGACGAATAGGGCCATAGCCAGGACTGCTTCAATCCTGCTCAAATGTCGCCGCCTTGATGCCTGATTCGCGTGTATCATCATGACCGGATCGGTTGTGCCTGTCGGCAATTGTCGGCCCGTCGGGTATCGGTGAGGTTAACGGCACACGGGGACGGCGGCCGCTGCCAGGTGAGAGGACCGCGAGCCGGCACCGTAGCCCAGGTAGACCGTAAATGTTGCGGCCGGGTCTCATCACCCGGTCAAAGCTGGAGGTTGTTAGGTCATGCGCAAACTGTTTCGACGTGTCGTCGCCCTGGTCGGATTGCTGGTCATGGCCACAGCGTTGCCGATGGCGCCAGCCCTGGCGCAACCGCAAGGCTCCGCCTATTCGTCTCAGGAACTGGTCGAGACCGGCAACAAGTTCTTCGGTCAGGTGTCCAGCGGACTGGCGTCGGTCATCGAAAAGGCCGTTTCGAGCTATGGTCAGCCCAACGGGTATATTCTCGGCCAGGAAGGCGGCGGAGCCATTTTCGGCGGGCTGCGTTACGGCGAGGGCACGCTCTATACCCGCAACGCCGGCCAGTACAAGGTCTATTGGCAGGGGCCGAGCCTCGGCTTCGACCTCGGGGCCGACGGCGCGCGCACCATGATCCTCGTCTATAACCTGCAGTCGGTCGGGGATCTGTTTCGTCGCTATGGCGGGGTGGACGGATCGGCCTATTTCGTCGGCGGCTTCGGTCTGACCGCCTTGCGGGGCGGCGCCACGACGCTGGTGCCGGTGCGGTCCGGCGTCGGCGCACGGCTCGGCGTCAACGTGGGCTATCTGAAGTTTACCCAGTCGGCGACCTGGAACCCCTTCTGAGGAGTGTCACAAGCAAAAATGGACCGGGCCGAATGCATTTGCGATCGGCCCGGTAACCTTGTCTTAAGCTTAATCTTGACCGTTGATAACGTTCAGGCGACAGTCAGGAGGCCGCATATTTCTCGGCCTCGTTGGGTGGCATCGTCGTGATCGAAAGTGTTTTGTTCTTCGTTCTTGGTGTACTTGCCGCCGGATTGCTGGCGCTGCTGCTTTTGCCGGCGCTGAATGCACGCGCGTCGCGCCTTGCCATTCGCCGCCTGGAGCGATCCCTGCCCTTGACCCTTGCTGAAGTTGCGGCCGCCAAGGACGCGGTGCGTGCCGAAATGGCGGCCAAGATGGCTCGTGTCGATCTGGAGCGCGAGCGGGCGTCGACGGCTCTGACGGAAGCCAAACTGGAGCTCTCTTCTGTTCGTGAGCGGATCGCCGTGCTGGAGATCGAGAAGGCGTCCTTCCTTTCCACTGTGGCCGAGCTGGAAACGCGACTGGGTTCGGCGCGCCAGGAAGCGCTGACCGCGGTGGAAGCGGCCACGCGCAGCGAAGCGGACCGGCGTGAGCTCGAGCGGCGGCTTGCCGCTGAGGCCCAGGTGTCCAGCCAGGCGGAGTTCCGCTTCTCGGAAGCGGAGACGCAGGCGGCGGAGATGAAGATGGCTCTGGTGGAAGCGGAGGCCCGTATTGCCTCCCTGTCGGAAGCCATCGCCGATCTGACGTCTGAGCGCCCCGCCGAGGGCATGGTCAACGAGCCCGTGTCGGCCCCGGTCATTCACGTGGACTTTGCCGCGCGGCAGGAACGCGTGCCCAGCGAGGTGGCGGCGCCCTCAGATGACGATAGCCGCAGGATCGACGAGCTGGCTCAGCGTCTCAGGATCCTGCGGGCGCGCAATGTGGCCATGCGCCAACGAGCCGAAGCTGCTGAAACCAGCGGCGGAGAAGGCGGCTGAACTCAGCCGTCGCCTCGTCGGGCAGTGTACAGGCGGCGCCTCAGGCGATCCTGTGGCGTGACGGCAGCCGCGAGGTGACGATGCCGCCGACCGGCCCGAACAGCACGGAAATCAGATAGAAGCTGCCGGCGACGAGAATGATCGCCGGGCCTGAGGGCAGTGACAGATAGTAGGATATGAGCAGTCCCGCGAAGGCCGCCATCATGGCGCTGGCAATGGCCAGGAAGGTGAGGGCGCCGAGCGTACGCGTCCAGAAGCGTGCGGTGGCGGCGGGCAGCATCATCAGGCCAACGGACAGCAGCGTGCCGAGCGCCTGATAGCCGGCCACGAGATTCAGCACCATGATCACCATGAAGGTGAGGTGAACCCAGGCCCCTTGACCGCCGACGACGCGCAGGAAGGCCGGATCGATGCATTCCAGCACCAGGGCGCGCCAGATGACGGCGAGGACCACAAGCGTCACCGAGCAGACGAAAGCGATGAAGACGATGGTTGTGTCGTCCAGCGCAAGCACCGAGCCGAACAGCAGGTGCATCAGGTCGAGCTGCGATCCCTTCAGCGAGACGATGGTGACGCCCAGCGCGAGCGAAATCAGGTAGAAGCAGGCCAGCGAGGCGTCTTCCCGCAACGGGGTCAGACGCGTCACGGCGCTGGCCGCGAGCGCGATCAGCAGGCCGGCGCCGACGGCGCCGATGCTCATGGCGTAGATGTTGAGGCCGGCAAGCAGATAGCCGATGGCCGCACCCGGCAGGATCGCATGGGCCATGGCATCGCCGGTCAGGCTGAGGCGGCGCAGCAGCAGGAAGACGCCGATGGGGGCGGCCGTTACCGAGAGGATCAGGGTGCCCACCAGTGCGCGCCGCATGAAGGCGAAATCGGCAAACGGCTGGACAAGGTCAAACGGGGACATCAGGACTCCGGCACTCAAGCGGCGTGGGTGTGGTGATCGTCGCAATAGGGCGCGGCGTCGATCCAGGCTTCGGTCATGTGCCTGGCTTGCGAGAGGTTGCCGGGTGTCAGCACATCCCTGGTGGGGCCGTGGGCGACGAGACGTCGGGCGATCAGCAGGGTTTCCGGAAAGTAGGTCCGGACGTCCGCAAGATCGTGCAGCACGGCAAGTACCGTACGCCCTTCGTCCCGCCAGCGCAGGACGAAGGCCATCAGGTCTTCCACAGTTCGGTCGTCGATGGCGTTGAAGGGCTCATCCAGCAGGATCAGGGGCGAGTCCTGCAGCGACAGGCGGGCGAACAGGACCCGTTGCATCTGGCCGCCGGAGAGCGTGTTGAGCGTGCGGCGTTCAAAACCCGCAAGGCCGACGGTGCCGAGCGCCTCGGCCACAGCAATGTCGTCTGCCCGGCGAAAGCCTCCGAAGGGGCCGCGGCGGTGCCACAGGCCCATGGCGACGAAATCGAATACTGGTAGCGGGAAGCTGCGCTCCAGATCGGCCTGCTGCGGCAGATAGGCGATGCGTCGGCGGGCGCAGCCGCCGATCTCGATATGGCCGCCCATGGGGCGCAGGAGACCGACGACGGCCTTGAGCAGGGTCGACTTGCCGGCGCCGTTGGGGCCGACGATTGCGGACAGCGAGCCGGCCCGAATCTCCGTGCTGATGTGATGCACTGCGGGATGCCGGTCGTAACCGATGGTGGCATTCACGAACTTGATGGTGGCTGAGGCGGGCAAGGCGGTCATCCCATCACCAGGACGGCAGCGGTCCAAATGAAGATGATGGCAAAGATGGCCAGGGCCATCCGGGCGAGAATGCCCATGCGCATCATGGACGGGAAGGTCTCGACAGTGCGGGAGGCGGCCGGCGTCGGCCGTTCGATGGAGCGGGAATCGAGATCCAGGCCGATGGCGTAGAGGCCTTCGGTTTGCGTCGAGGGTTGGTCCTGATGGCCGTGATGATCCTGACGCCCATGATCGTGAGCGTGGTGGCTGTGATCATGGGTACCATGATCATGGTGGTGGTCATGCGCCATCGGAATGCGGCCTCCGGGGTGTCGCAGTTTCGCTTTTCAACTGTGACAAATTAAGCACGGGTTGCATCTTCTTTTTTGATTAGAAAATCAGCAGGCCCGAGATTTAGGCGAAGATGCGTGAATTTATCGCACCAAGTGGTTTGTACCCATGTTACGATATAACATTACGTTGGGTCAAGCCGTCCTGGGGGTATTGTATGCAAGCTTGGCTTGGTGCCACTTCGATCATATGTGGCATTTGGAGGTAAGTTAGTATTATCTTGTGATCGTTGCGGTCCAAAGTGCGCAAAAAATGCCAAATGAAATAGTGATAATGTTGGCCTCTTGCATTTGGTATGAAATTCCTGTGTGGCGTGCTTTGTGAGTGAACGGGAATATTTCTCTGTTGATTGATTGGCTGTTTATTTTTGTGAATTGCCGCGTCGCGGTTGGTTGTCGTGATTTTGCTTGGAATCCATACTTGCAAGTATTATTTTATTTGACTAATGCGTTGTTGGATCCTTCCAACCACATCGAGTATGAAGTCGCAAATATGATTCCGGTTCTGAAAATCAACGTTGCCCCGGAAGGCAATTCGGACGTTCCTCTTGTGCCTGATGTGATGAAGACGGTGCTTCTCACGTATGAGTCTGTGATCGACTCCGTACGTGATGAGATAAAGGCAGCCGAGTTGACCGAGCCCCAGTGGCGGGTGCTCCACGAACTCGCGGTAAAGTCGCCGATGATTGCATCGGAGCTTGCAGCCAATACCTTTGTCCGTGCTTCCAGCCTGTCGCGCATCCTGAGGGACCTTGAAGCCCGCGATTTGATTTCGCGTGCTCAGCAATTCGAAGATTTGCGAAAGACCCAGGTGTCTCTGACGGAGTTCGGCCGGGCGGAAATCGCAGCCATCGAAGCCAAGTACAACGAGGTCCTCAGGTCGCTCACCAGCAAGGTCGGTCCGGAGACGATCGAGGGTTGCGTGAAGGCCTGCCTGGCGATCGTCAGCCATTTGGCACAAGGTCAGGGGCAGGACGGCGAGTAAGGTTTCGTGGCGCTGGCGAGTGAGGGGGAGGCCCGGGGCTCGCCTAGCCTCCCGTGAGGTGTCCGGGACAGGTGGTTGGAGGGTGCTCCTCACAAGCTGGGGGGCGAGTCACCATGCCCGCACCTTGCGCCTGATTTGCCCCCGCCGCATGCGGCTTGCGTGTCCGGCGGGGTAACTCGTTTTTCGCAAATGCTTGCGCAGCGGCTCGAGGGGCATTTCGAAAGCCGCATGGGCTCCATAGCGGCACCGGACGTTCGGCCGAAGATTGCCGGCTTGTGGGGCTTTGATCCCGGGAATCAAGCTTCGCTTGGCATCGACACCAGCAGCTTGTCGATGCGGCGTCCATCCATGTCCACCACCTCGAAACGCCAGCCGCGCCAGGTGACGATGTCGCCGGTGGACGGAATTTCCTTGGAGACGGAGAGAACGAAGCCAGCGAGCGTCTCGTAGTCGCGGTCGGGATCGTTCAGCGCCTTGAGGCCGATGCGATCGGCAACGAGGTCGACGCCAAGGTCGGCATCGATCAGCCAGCTGCCGTCCTCACGCTCGACGATGGAACTGGCGTCCGAGCCGGACTGTTCGCCGAGATTGCCGATGATGGCTTCCAGGATGTCGGCGGCGGTCACCATGCCTTCCACCGAACCATATTCATCGATGACCATCACCATCTGCAGCGGCGACTTGCGAAGGGTTTCCAGCACGTCGAGGGCCGAAGCGGTGTCGGGGACCATGTCGATTGGGCGGATGCGGCTCTTGAGGTCGAAGGCTTCACCGCGCAGCTTCTGGTCAAGGAGGTCCTTGGCCTGGACGACACCCTGCACCATGTCGATGGAGCCGGAGAAGACCGGGTAGCGCGAGTGGGACGAATTGGCGATGGCTTCGATGATGCGGTCGCGGTCCCAATCGAGGTCGATGCCGGTGATGTCCGGGCGCGGGATCATGACGGCGCGAATGGAGCGATCGCCAAAGCGCATGACGCCGGCCATCAGCTCCTTTTCCTCGGGTTCAAGGATGCCGGAGTTGGTGCCTTCGGCGATGACCGCGCGGATCTCCTCTTCCGTCACCCTTGCGTCGCTGTTCTCCGGGATGCGGAAGAGGCGCATCAGCACATGGCTGGATTTCTCCAGCAGGAAAGCGATGGGGCTGGCGAAATAGGCGATGGCCGCGAGGGGGCGGGCCACGAAGGCGGCGACCCCCTCCGGATTGGACAGCGCGATGCGCTTGGGCACCAGTTCGCCAATCACCAGCGACAGGAAGGTGATGGAGCCAACCACGACGACGATCGCCAGCGCATCGGCGACGGATGCGGGGATGCCGAGGCTGACGAACCAGGCATTGAGCGGATCGGCCAGCGTGGCGCCCGAATAGGCGCCTGCGAAGATGCCGACCAGCGTGATGCCGATCTGGACGGAGGAGAGGAACCGGCCCGGATTTGAGGCAAGGGACAGCGCCGTGCGGGCTCCCTTGTTGCCGGCTTCGGCCATGGCCTCAAGGCGGGAGCGGCGTGATGACACCACCGCAAGCTCTGACATGGAAAACCAGCCGTTCAAGACGAGCAGGCAGAATACGATCCCGATTTCGAACAGGTAACCCATTGTCGTCTCGGGTCGCTACCCCGTTTCCCCTTTGCTGAAATCCGTCAAAGCTCTGTCCCTGCGCGGGCTGGACAGGCCGAAAAACCAAGCCGCTCGCTGCCGGACGGGCCGGCGGCGCGCGGCGAGACAGAGGATAATGATCAACCGACCGTTTCGCTAGTGGGCTCTGGCAGATTTGCAGGGCCCGCAGCCGAGCGGCTGACGCATGGATCCTCAGGGACGGCTGTAGACGTCGTCGAGGCGCTCGATGTCGTCATCGCCGAGATAGGAACCGGTCTGTACTTCGATGAGCTCCAAGGGGATGCGGCCCTTGTTGGACAGGCGATGTACGGTGCCGAGAGGCACATAGACCGACTCGTTGATGGTGACGATGCGTTCGGGCTGGGTGTCGATCTGGATCGAGGCCGTGCCGTTCACCACCACCCAATGTTCGGAGCGGTGAAGATGGCGCTGCAGCGACAGGACGCCACCCGGATCGACCACGATGCGCTTGACCGCAAAGCGGGCGCCGGCATCCACCGATTCCAGATAGCCCCAGGGGCGATAGTCACGACGATGGATCGTGGCCTCGGGGCGGCCCTTGGCCTTCAGCGTGTCGACCAGCGTCTTCACGTCCTGCGCCCGGTCGCGCGGGGCAACCATGACGGCGTCGGGCGTGGCGACGACGAGGAGGTCTTCGGCACCGACGACGGTGGTCAAGATGCCGCTGCTGTGGATCAGGCAGTCCTTGGAGGCGATGGCGACGGCGTCGCCGTGCAGGGCATTGCCGCTCTCGTCCTTGTCGGAGACCTGCCAGATGGCATCCCAGGCGCCGACGTCGGACCAGCGGAAGCGGCCTTTCACCACGGCGATCTCGCGCGTCTTTTCAATGACGGCATAGTCGATGGAGGTCTTGCGGGCTTCCGAGAAGCTGGCCTCGTCGAGACGCCAGAAGCCGATGTCCTCGCTGGCCCGGTCAACGGCCCGGGCGGCGACTTCCATGATGTCCGGCGCGTAGAGGGCCAGTTCATCGACCATGCGGTCGGCACGGAACAGGAAGTTGCCGGAGTTCCACAGAAAGCCCTTCCTCATGTAGTCGAGCGCGGTGGACGCGTTCGGCTTTTCGACGAAGGCTTCAACGAGACAGAGATCCTCGTTACCGTCGAGCGGCTTGCCGGGGTTGATGTAGCCATAGGCGGTCTTGGGTTCGGTGGGAACCAGACCGAAGACGACGATCTTGCCGACCGAGGCGGCTTCCAGGCCGAGGCGAACGGCGTCGCGGAAGATCTCGTCGTCGAGCACCACATGGTCGGCGGCTAGAGCCATCACGACGGAGCCGGGGCGCGTCTTTTCAACGAAGGCGGCGGCCGCAGCCATGGCCGCGGCCGAATCGCGGCGGGCGGGCTCAAGAACCACGGTGGCGTTGACGCCGACGTCGCTCGCCTGCCGGCGCGCGAAGAAGCGGAAAGCGTCGGAGGTGACGACCACGGGATCATCGAAAAGGTCGCCGGCAGCCACGCGCTTCAGGGTCTGCTGATCGGTGGAAAGTTCACCGACAAGCGGCTGGAACTGCTTGGGAAAGGCATCGCGCGAAGCGGGCCAGAGCCGGGTACCGGAACCACCGGCGAGAATGACGGGAACAATTTTTGCCACAGGCATGTCCTTGAAATAGCAAACGAACCAATCAGGGAGACAGAGGCGGCACAGTCTCGGCCCGCAGCGCTCCGCTTCCCTGCAATACGCAACTCGCGCGTCCGAACCTTACAGGACGGATGCGCCGGTGTGGACGCCGATTTTGCTTCGGCTCAAGCCAACAGCCAGTAAACGGAAGTGGCAGTGATATGGCTAGTCCAAATTCATGACAAATAGTGCGTAAATCCATGCCATCTGGCGTGAAATCGGCTGGAGTCGTCGTCTTGTTGTACAAAGGCCAGCAGGCGATGGCTTGCGGCGGTCAGCAAGACATTGGCCGCGACGAGGTCGAGAGCCGGGTTAACCTTTGTGGCGGGGGATGGGCCCCAATGTGTTTCCAGAAGCTCCGGTGCAAGCCCTATGGCTGTCAATCGCTTGGAGGGAAGCTGACGCCAGGGCAACGACATGGCGGCACCTGCGCCTGCGACAAGGGCGATGATCTCAACGTGCCCCTCATCGACGCCGGCAAGCGCTTCCGCGACAGCAAGTGCGGCGGAAGTCTTTGATATAATGTCGGTTTCTTCGTTGGCGGTCAGGATGATCGCACGCAGACCTTGGGCGATCAGCTCCTTGATTTGCTCGGGCGACGGGGCGTTTTCTGTGGCTTCGCTCAAAAAGGATAGGGTCTTGCGGGAAATTACTATGGGATTTTTTAGTATTTCGTGGCGATTGCCGAAGATTTCCGTGCAATTTCCAGAAAGATATTGAAAGGCAAACGGCATTTACCATTCCTTAACCATATTGGCGGAAGTTCTTAACAAATAACTAACCGAGGTCGGGTTCCTGTCCAAGTGTCTTTGTTCCGCGTCTCTGGCATCCGCCCGGTAAACTAGCTGGTGGAATGCAATGAAACCCGTTTTCCAGTGGGTATATGCGCAACCGCCCCAGCGGACGGTGCCGAACACCTCGACGAGCAACGCCGGTATTTCCGGGCGTATTCAGCAGGCCTTTGATGCGGCCAGCGACAGCACCGGCACGTCCTTCCAGTATCTTCTCGACACAGCCCAACGCGAATCGGCCTTGAACACGGAGGCCAAGGCGAGCACATCGTCGGCCACCGGTCTGTTTCAGTTCGTCGAGGGCACGTGGCTCGAGACGATGAAGCAGTCGGGCCCCGAGCTCGGGCTGTCGCAATATTCCGACCAGATCACGCAGGACAGCCGCGGTCGCTACTTCGTCGCTGACCCGAAGGCGCGCGATGCGATCCTGTCGCTGCGCAACGATCCCGAAGTAGCTTCGTTGATGGCGGGTGCCTACACGCGCAAGAATGCCGAGTTTCTGCAAGGCAAGCTTGGGCGCGAGGCGACCTCGGGCGAACTCTATATAGCGCATTTCCTGGGCGCGCAGGGGGCGGCGCAGCTGATCAACTCGGCGGCCTCCTCGCCGAATCAGTCGGCGTCGGAGTTGTTTCCCAAGCAGGCAAACGCCAACCGGGCGATTTTCTACGACAAGGGACAGCCGCGGTCCGTCTCCGAGGTCTACGCCAATCTGGTGGCCAAACACGGCAATGACTCGCCGTTGGTGCCCGCGAGCGACCGGGTGATGACGGCCTTCGACGCACTGGGCGTCAATGGGGAAGGGGACCCGACGTCCGGTCTTGCCTATGCGGACGGCACCGGTGCGACGAATGAAATCAAGTCCGGCTGGAAGGCAGCCGATAGTTCAGACGCTTTTTCCTCGCTGTTCCGCAACAATGTCTCAAAGAACCCGGTGGCGGCTGCTGCCTTCTGGCGCGGATTCTCGCAGACGCCCGGCATGTTCGACGTTGCCGTGGCCGTTGACGCCGCAGCCATGGCCAAGTCTGCCGATTCCGCCGCCCGCCTGAGTGCGGCCTTGCGTGCCGTGCAGCCCGGTCAGATTCCGCCGACAGACCTGAAGGACGGACCGCTCGATCTGGCGCAGTTCCTCAAGGACAGCTGACTGCCCGCTGTCTTCCGACGGCAAGGCTCCGCACGATCATGGTTAATTGTTATGATGAACCAATCTTTAACACCCCGCATGTGAACATCGGCAGGAAGGCAAAGCGGCCGCATCAGGTCTTTGGTGCGATTGCGTTTTCGCCGGACTGCTGACGATCGGGTGACCCATGGTGGTGTTGCGGCTGTTGGACTGGTTGGAAAAGGCGCCCTCTCAGGCTCGCGCGTCTGCCATTCCGCCGCTGGTGCGCAGCTACTTCCAGCCGCAGCAGTCGGCTCCGCGTCGCGAAGCGATCGAGACGGCGCTGACGATGTTGCTGGACGATCCGTCGATCGACGTGCGGCGCAGTTTTGCCGAAGCCATCGCCATCCATGAAGCCGCGCCGCGGCACATGATCATCGCCCTGTCGCACGACCTGCCGCTGGTGTCCGAAGTCATCTTCCGCAGGTCGCCCTGTCTCATCGACAGCGAACTGATCGAAGCGGTTGGCTCCGCCGGCGCCCGTGTTCAGGTGGCGGTGGCGAGCCGGCCGTGGATCTCCTTTGCCGTTTCCCAGGCCATTGCCGACGAGGGCGACCGTGAGGCCGTTCTGGCGATGATCGCCAACGAGGGCGCGGATCTCGACGAAATTACCTTCCGCACCATTGCCGCGCGCTTTGGCGAGGATGGCGACGTGCGCGAGGCGCTGTTTGCCCGCGATGACCTGCCGCTGGCGGTGCGCCAGTCGCTGATCGCCTCGCTCGGCGCCAAGCTCAACCTGTTCCTTGTCACGCGGGACTGGATGCCGGAGAAGCGGGCGCGCAACGTGGTGCGCGACGCCTGCGACAAGGCGACGGTGCTGCTCGCCCATGATGCCGACGAGGACGATCTGGAAGCCCTCGTGCAGCATCTGAGGGCGTCGGGGCAACTGACCACGTCGCTGCTGATCCGCTCCATGTGCCAGGGGCACTTGCGCTTCCTGGAGGTGGCCTTGTCGATCCTGACGGGCATTCCATCGCCGCGGGTCTATGCCTTGCTGGTGGACGGACGGGAGGCGGCGCTGCGGGCTCTGTTCGAACGGGCCGGTCTGCCCGAGCGGAGCCATGCGGCCTTCATCGCTGCGCTCGAAGTCTGGCGGGAGCTGGAGTATGACGGGGCCATCGGCGATCGCTTCCGCTTTGCACGGCGGATGGTGGAGCGGGTGCTGACCCGGTACCAGCAGTTCGCGCAGGCGGATGTGGACGATCTCCTTGCCATGCTGCGGCGCCTTGCTGCAGAAGCGGCGCGCGAGGCGGCGCGGGCGCAGATGCGCCGGGCGCGCGATGCCGCGGCGGCCAACGCAGACGATCTGTCACAGGCGGCCTGACGGTCGCCTGAAGGATTTCAACCGAAATGAGATCAGAAGCCTGCGGGCGATTGCGCGCGGCTTACTCGTGATCGTCGACGAAGAGTTCGTCGTCGGTGGCTTCGGGGATGCCGTGGACGGCCAGATATTCCTTGGCCACCGCAATCAGGGCGGCCGACAGCTGCGAGCCGATCCTGTCGTTCTCGTCCTTGGCCTTTTCGCGGAAGATGGCGCGGACGGCGTCCACATGCTGAGCAATCAGCTCTGCCGGCTGGGGCTTTGTCTCGTCAACGCGTTCAAGGATGTTGCAGAGGCTGCCGGCAACCTGGGACGCCAGCGGAAAGCCGAGGGTGGTGGCCTGCCCCTTCACGTCATGCACGGCGCGGAAAAAGGTCTGCTTCTCGGTCCCGGCGCGCAGGCCGACGGCAAGCCAGGCCTTGTGCGTCTCGGACATGACCTCGATCTCGTCCTTCATCCAGTCGTCGAAATGGGTCGACAGGATCTGAAGGGCGGTTTCTGCGCGCTTGACCGGATCATCAGCCGGCGAACGGCTGCGGATCTCGCGAACCTTCTTTCGGAGGTCGTTCTTGGCCTCTATATACTCGGTCGCCTCGGCTGCAAGCGGCATCTTCGTTTCCATCCGGCTCCCTGCTGGACGAGACAGTCCTGATGGCCATCATGCCTGCCGGCCCTTAAGGAACAGTTTCCCGATCAGGTTCGAAACTGTTCGACCAGCACTCGCTCTTCCCAGCTGTGGTCGCGGTCGAACAGGATCAGGCTGCGCTGGCGCACGTCTTCCTTGACCGCGACGCGCAGCACATCGCGCACTTCCTGATGGTCGGCCGACACCGAGACGGGGCGCTTCTCCGGCTCCAGCGTATCGATGATGATCGAGCAGCGGTTGGGGATGACGGCACCGCGCCAGCCGCGCGGCCGGAAAGCGCTTATGGGCGTGACCGCCAGCAGGGGCACGTGGATCGGCAGGATCGGCCCGTGGGCCGAGAGATTGTAGGCGGTCGAGCCGGCGGGCGTGGAGACCAGCACGCCGTCGCAGGCCAGTTCCTCAAGGCGCACCTTGTCGTCGATCGTGATGCGCAGCTTGGCGGCCTGGTAGGTCTGGCGCAGCAGCGAAACTTCGTTGAAGGCCTTGGCCACGCGGGTCTCACCGGCCACGTTGGTGGCGTGCATGGTGAGGGGATGCAGCGCGGTGACCACCGAGTTGGACAGGCGTTCGCGCAAGCCCTCAAGCCGGAACTCGTTCATCAGGAAGCCGACCGAGCCACGGTTCATGCCGTAGATGGGCTTATCGGAGTTGATGAACTGGTGCAGCGTCTGCAGCATCAGGCCGTCGCCGCCGAGCGCGATGATCGTATCGGCCTCGGCCGGCGTGACGGCGCCATAGCGATCGACGAGGGCGGTGCGGGCGGCCTGGGCCTCCTCGGTGTCGCTGGCGACAAAGGCAAGCCGCTCGAAGGACGGAAGATGGCGGTGGGACATGGCTCTCGCTAGCGGTTATTCTGGCTTCGTCACGGTGTTCCACCGAACGCCTTGTCATCGTTTGCGGCGCTGCCGGTGTCAAGTCAGTGAGGCACCGGCAAGGTTTGCGCTTTCCCTGAGAGGGCTAATCTTCCGTCCGGATTTCAAGGAGATAGCGCAGCTGACGCGTGAATATGCTTAACTATTTTCATGCAATGCTCTAGCATGGGTTCATTGAAAAGCAAACCATTCCGAGGACTGCATGAGTCGGCCCCCTCTTGACCTTCGCATTGTCAATGTCACTTGCCCTGATCTCGATGTTGCCAAGAAGATTGGTCGCCTCGTGGTGGACCGTCGGCTGGCTGCCTGCGCCAACATCGTGCCGGGTGTCTTCTCGATCTATCGCTGGATGGGGGAGGTGAACGAGGACGAGGAAGTGCTGCTGTCACTCAAGACGCGGGACGAGTTCGTCGAGTCCCTGTTCACGGCAATCGTCGCCAACCATCCCTATCAGCAGCCCGCGATCGAGGTTCTGGGCGTGGAGGCCGCCGGGCGTGGTGTTGCCGCCTGGATCAAGGCGGAGACCGGCGGGGAAGCGTCGGTGAGCCTGCCCAAGAGCTTCAAGGGCGCGGAAGACTGACCGCCGCCCGGTGGTGTGACCGGACGGCACTTGGCTCCAAATCGCAAGACTGGTCTCAGGCAGCTCGTACGGAACTGGCAAAGCCCTGGACGCGCCGCTTGACGTCTTCGGTCTGCTGGGCGAGCTGGGTCATGCGGGCGAGAAGCGTTGTTGCCGCGTCCCGGGTCTGACCGGCGGAGCCTGCCACGTCGGCGATGTTGCGCGAGACTTCGCGTGTGCCTGACGAGGCCTGGACGACGGCGCCGAGGATCTCGTTGGTGGCGATGCCCTGCTGGGTGACGGAGTCGGCGATCGCCGTGGCGGTCCCGCTCATCGACTTGATCTGATCGGTGACGAGGCCGATCACCGACACCACCTCGCCGGTGGTCTCCTGGATGGCCGAGATCTGCGCCGAGATTTCCGACGTGGCCCTGCTGGTCTGGTCGGCCAGCCCCTTCACTTCGGCAGCCACCACGGCGAAGCCCTTGCCAAGTTCGCCGGCCCGGGCGGCCTCGATGGTTGCATTGAGGGCGAGCAGGTTGGTCTGGCTGGCGATGTTGGCGATCAGCTGAACGATGTCGCCGATCTTCTCTGCGCCTTCGCTGAGACTCTTGACGATTGTCGCCATGCGGTCGGCCTGGGTGACGGCGCTCTGGGACATGGTGCTGGCGTTCTCGACCTGGCGGGCAATCTCGTTGACAGAGGCTCCCAGCTCTTCGGTTGCGCTCGACATGGCGGTCACATTGGCGGTCGTTTCCTCGGCGGCCGAGGCGACGGCCGTCGACTTTGCCAGCGTCGAGGCGGAATCGGCGCAGAGGTTGTCCGCGATGGCACGGACGTCGTTGGTGGCGGTCGCCAGGTGATCCATGATGTCGCCGATCTCGCCCTCGAAACGCGAGGCGGTGATCGCCAGGAAGTCGCGGCGTTGGGCTTCGGCGGCGGCGCGCTGGTCGGAGGCTTCAAGCTCGAGCGAGCGATTGCGCAGGAGGTTGTTCTTGAAGATGTGGACGGCCTCGGTCATGTGGCCGATTTCGTCCTTTGCCTTCGACGACGGGACGGCCGTGTCGAGGTCGCCACCGGCGAGGCGCAGCATGACCTGCGTCAGGAGCTGGATCGGCCGGGCGATCAGGTTGCGACCCGCAAGGATGCCAAGACCCAGGGCCAAGAGCACGCCGACGACGGCGACCAGGGTCAACTGCCTCTCGCTCGCCCCTGCTGCATCCAGAGCGCCCTGGCGCAATGCGCTCATGCGGTCTGCCGAATAGGCATTGTAGGCCTTCACCGCGGTGGTGACCTGCTTTTGCTTGTCGAGGCAGCCATCGAGCGCCTGCTTGACGGCAGCCTGATCGGTGGCCTTGCTGGCGGCGACGTCGACCATTGCCCGCACCGACGCGAAATAGACGTCCAGTGCACTGCGCACGTCGTTCAGCAGCCCTGCTTCCGTGGCGTCGGCGGAGGCGAGGATGATCGGGAAGCGATCGCCCATCTCCTGGATGCGACGTTCAGCTTCAGTGCGGAAGTCGGCCGATCGGTTCGGTTCCTGGGCGAGTTGGTAGGTCATCCGGCTGATGGCGATGACGTCGATGCGCAGGTCCATGGCCTCGCGCGCTGCAGCTTCGCCCTGTCCGACTTCCACCATCGTTGTCGACAGTCGCTCGAACTCCATGCGCCCGAACATGGCAATCACGACAGCTGTCGTGCTGACGATGATCGTCAGAGTGATGATCTTGGCCAGGATGGACAGGCGCCCAAGAAGTAACAGCATGGAGTGACCTCGATGGAGAGAAATATATATTGGTTGATGTTTTTCAGAGTTTGCCGGTCAAGATAGAACAAATAGTAAATATGTCCATTTCAAAGGAAATATTTGAGTGTCGTCGGTTAAATACTGAAAATATTTTCGCTAGCAGGCAAAGGATATATTGAATTGAATGAATAGTTCAAAACAAAAAAGCTCCGGCGAACCGGAGCTTGTCTGTATTGCAGTCCACCCGCAAAGGGGAAACGCGCGGCTGCGAACATACTGTTTGTGTCAGACGGCTTCCTGGATCTCGTCCGGCTCGCGCAGCACATAGCCGCGGCCCCAGACGGTCTCGATGTAGTTGCGCCCGTCAGTGGCGTTGGCCAGCTTCTTGCGCAGCTTGCAGATGAAGACGTCGATGATCTTCAGCTCGGGCTCGTCCATGCCACCATAGAGATGGTTCAGGAACATTTCCTTGGTGAGCGTGGTGCCCTTGCGGAGCGAGAGCAGCTCGAGCATCTGATATTCCTTGCCGGTCAGATGCACGCGGTTGCCGTTGACTTCCACGGTCTTGGTGTCGAGGTTGACCACGAGGTCGCCCGTGACGATGACCGACTGGGCATGACCCTTCGAGCGGCGCACAATGGCGTGGATGCGCGCGATCAGCTCGTCCTTGTGGAACGGCTTCGTCATGTAGTCGTCGGCGCCGAAGCCGAGGCCCCGCACCTTGTCTTCGATGTTGCCCAGGCCTGACAGAATCAGAATCGGGGTCTTGACTTTGGATACCCGCAGCGTGCGCAGAACCTCATAGCCGGACATGTCCGGCAGATTGAGGTCGAGCAGAATGATGTCGTAGTCGTAGAGCTTTCCAAGGTCGATACCTTCCTCACCGAGGTCGGTCGTGTAGACGTTAAAGCTCTCGGACTTCAGCATCAGCTCGATGCTCTGTGCGGTCGCGCTGTCGTCCTCGATCAGCAAAACTCGCATGCCTAAATCCCCTTTTTCTAGGGCCTCGGACCCGACGTTCTGTCGGAAGCTCGGCTCCGGCTTCAGCCGGTCAAACACTATCGGATCCAAGGCTAGCGTCTAATGGTTAACAAATTATGATTCTTGCCTGCAAGGGATTTGAAAAATATACCCGTATTTTTCTGTCATACCCTTCAGATTCCAAGCAAAATCCGACTCAAGACCGCTCACGCAGCACATTAAGATTTTGACCTAAGTGACTCAGCTGACTCAGTCTTGAATCCTTTTCCACAGGCCCTCCGCCGATCAGCCGCGATGGCTCGGGACATCTGACAAATCATTAACGACCTCTCTTAACGAAGGGTTACACTGGCTCATCAAATTCGAATCACCGGGAAACGTTTTTTCGATGTCGCTTGACGGTCTCATTTCCGAAATCGCAAGGATCCGGCCGCTGGAGGTCTATGGACGGGTTTCCTCCGTCCAGGGGCTGCTGGTGGAAGTGGCCGGGCCGGTGCAGGAAATGAGCGTGGGATCGCGGCTGTCCGTGACCGGATTTGGCGGGTCGCAGGTGTCGGTGGAGGTGGTCGGCTTTCGGGGCGACAATGCCCTCTGCCTGCCGTTCGGCTCGATGGAGGGCGTCCGTCTCGGGGCAAAGGCGGCGATTGTTGCCAATGCGGCGACGGTCCGTCCGTCTTCTGCCTGGCTCGGTCGGGTGGTCAACGCCTTCGGTGAGCCGATCGACGGCAAGGGGCCGATCCATCAGGGAACGGACGAAATGCCGCTTCGGGCCTCGCCGCCGCAAGCAGCCGAGCGGACGCGCGTGGGCGGGCCGATCGATCTCGGCGTGCGCGTGCTCAACACCTTTGCGACCTGCTGCCGCGGTCAGCGCATGGGCATCTTTGCCGGCTCAGGTGTCGGCAAGTCGGTGCTGCTGTCGATGCTGGCGCGCTATACCGGGTGCGACGTGTCGGTGATCGGGCTTGTGGGCGAGCGCGGGCGCGAAGTGCAGGAGTTCATCGAGGACGACCTCGGGGAGGAGGGCCTTGCACGGTCCGTGGTGGTGGTGGCGACCTCCGACGAGTCGCCCTTGATGCGGCGCCAGGCAGCCTATCTGACGCTGACCGTTGCCGAGTTTTTCCGCGACCAGAGTCTCGACGTCCTGTGCCTCATGGACTCGGTGACGCGCTTTGCCATGGCCCAGCGCGAGATCGGCCTGTCGGCCGGCGAACCGCCGACGTCCAAGGGCTATACGCCGACGGTGTTCTCGGAACTGCCGCGCCTGCTCGAACGGGCTGGCCCGGGGCGTGCGAGCGGCGGATCGATCACCGGGCTGTTCACCGTGCTCGTGGACGGCGACAATCACAATGAGCCGGTCGCGGACGCCGTGCGCGGCATTCTGGACGGCCATATCGTCATGGAACGCGCCATCGCCGAGCGGGGGCGCTATCCGGCGGTGAACGTGCTGAAATCGGTATCGCGCACCATGCCGGGCTGCGTCGAGCCGGAGTTCCGCGACATGCTGCGTGACGCCAAGCGGCTGATGTCGACCTATACCGACATGGAGGAGCTGATCCGGCTCGGGGCCTATCGCAAGGGCACAAACCCCGAAGTTGACCAGGCGATTGCCCTCAACGGGCCGCTGGAGCGCTTTCTGACGCAAGGAAAGGAAGAAAACACGAGTCGATATGACGGATACCGCGAACTCGCTCACCTTTTGGAAAGTACTGTTGGGTTAAGGTACGACCATTCCGGGGAGTTCAAGTAAATGAAGTCGCGTAACAGTCTCATCCGGCTCAAGCGTTTCCAGGTCGACGAGAAACGTCGGCAAGTGGTGCAAATCGAGATGATGATCGCCGAGTTCGAGCGCATGGCGTCGGAACTCGATGACCAGATTCTGGCCGAGCAGAAGCGCTCGGGCATCACGGACATAACGCATTTCGCCTATCCGACCTTTGCCAAGGCGGCCATGGCGCGTCGTGACAATCTCATGGGGTCGGCCAACGATCTCAGGGGACAGCTCGATGCAGCACAGGCAGCCCTGTCCGAGGCCATTGAAGACATGAAGAAGATCGAGCTCCTCGAGGAGCGCGATCACCTGCGCGAACGTGGAGCGCAGGAGGCCGCCGAGCAGGATGCTCTCGACGAGGTGGCCGGCCGCATGAGCTATCGCTCGGCGTAAGGATTTGCCGTTTTGAAGGTCAAGCGGGCGGTGGCACCGAGGTGCTGCCGCCCTTTTTGCATTGCTCGGCCGGTCTTGGCGGTTCGTCCGGTCGCTTCACGCGCGTTCGAGGACTGTCGCTGCAGTCAGGGAGTGGACCATTCGGTCCAGGCTCCGGCGCCGGCGACGCCGGTCAACTGCCCGATGCCATCGACCGCCAATATGGACGTTTCGTCGATGCCGGATCGGGCCGCGACGATGGAAGCGGAGAGAAGCAGGACGGCGATCAGGAAGCGGATCATGATGGGCCTGTTGGCGAGCGAACTGTGGCCAGAATAGGACAGGGCGCTTGAACCCGACCCGAATCTCCTGTTCATCTGCGGTTCATGTGACGCCGTCTGGGCGCCAGGGGCTTGAGGAGAAGCAATGTCGCAGGAGATCGTTCGCATCGCCATGTGGTCGGGACCACGCAATATCTCCACCGCGATGATGCGATCCTTCGGCAACCGGGCCGACTGCCACGTCTGGGACGAGCCCTATTATGCGGCCTATCTCAAGACCACCGGCATCGTGCATCCGATGAATGCGGAGATACTCGCCGCCCATGAAAGCGATCCGTTGAAGGTGGAAGCGGCGCTGCTGGGCGCTCTGCCGCAGGGAAAGACGGTGTTCTACCAGAAGCACATGACCCACCACATGATCCCGGCCTTCTCGCTTGACTGGCTCGACCGGGTAACCAACGCCTTCCTGCTGCGCCATCCGGCCAGCGTGCTGGCCTCCTATGTGATGAAGCGAGAGGACGTCAGCCTCGACGACATCGGCTTTCGCCAGCAGGCGGAGATTTTCGATCGGGTCGCCGAGCGCACGGGCAAGGTGCCGGTGGTGGTGGAGGGGCGCGACGTGCTGGCCGATCCGGCGGCAACGCTCTCGCGGCTGTGTGGAGCGCTCGGCCTTGCCTTCGATCCGGCCATGCTGTCCTGGCCGGCCGGGCGGCGGGCGACCGATGGGGTCTGGGCGCCGCATTGGTATCATGCGGTGGAGGCTTCCACTGCCTTCGGACCGGACAAGGCCGATGCGGAGATCAGCGCCTTGCCGCTGGAACTGGCCCGGATCGCCGAGGCGGCCATGCCCTATTACGAGAAGCTCAGGGCGGTGAAGCTGTAGGCTGATCGCCTTGTCGGGTGGGTGGGCTCCTTGCAGATAAGGTAATTTTACATTACCTTGTCAGGGTGGGAAACGGAGGCGAGCCGTGGCGACCTTGTCCATTACCAGTCGTGGCCAGGTAACGCTGCGCCGTGACATCTTGCGTCATCTCGATCTGCAGCCAGGCGACAAGCTTCAGGTGGAACTCCTGCCGGATGGGCGGGCCGAGCTCAGGGCTGCGCGGCCCTCTGGCTCATTTTCGGCACTCCGCGGCGTCCTCAAGGGCAAGTCGGAGGACCGCGGTCTCACCATCGATGAAATCAACGAAGCGATTGCCGATGCCGGCGCCGAAGCGGGTGGCTTCAAGCGATGAAGGTCATTGCCGATACGAATGTGCTGGTGCGTCTCTTCACCGACGACGACCCTGCCCAATCCAAGGCAGCCGCCGAGGCGCTGGGCGCGGCTGAAGCGGTCTTTGTCAGCTTGCAGGTCTTCTGCGAGTTGGTCTGGGTGCTCGACCGCGCCTACAAAGTGGCAAAGGCGGATATTGCCGCCACCATCAGGGCGCTGCTTGAGACGCGCGGCGTGGTGGCCAACCGTGCCGCCGTCGAAGTCGGGCTTGCCTTCCTGGAAGGCGGTGGCGACTTTGCCGACGGGGTGATCGCCCATGACGGGCGTTTCATGGGCGGCGAGGTCTTTGTGTCCTTTGACAGACGAGCCGTCAAACTCGCCCAGCAGGCGGGGGCCGAGGCCCGCCTGCTGGACTGAAGCGCTGGAACACAGAGCGGGTGCGCGGGATCAGGTGTTGAACTTGAACAGCATCACGTCGCCGTCCTGCACCACATATTCCTTGCCTTCGTCGCGGGCCTTGCCCAGTTCCTTGCACTTGGCTTCGCCGTAGGTCATGTAGTCGTCGTAGCCGATGGTCTGGGCGCGGATGAAGCCGCGTTCGAAGTCGGTGTGGATGACGCCGGCGGCCTGCGGGGCCTTGGTGCCGGCCATGATGGTCCAGGCACGGCATTCCTTCGGGCCACAGGTGAAATAGGTGATCAGGCCGAGCAGCTCGTAGCCGGCGCGGATCAGGCGGTCGAGGCCGGGCTCTTCGAGGCCGAGGGTCTCCAGGAACTCCTTCTGCTCGGCATCGTCCAGCTGGGCGACTTCGGATTCGATGGCGGCGGAGATGATCACCGCCTTGGCGCCCTGGGAGGCGGCCATCTCGTAGACGCGGGCCGACTGGCTGTTGCCGGTGGCGGCCGAGGCTTCCTCGACATTGCAGACGTAGAGCACGGGCTTGGAGGTCAGCAGGTTCAGCGTCTTGAACGCCTGCTCGGAACCCTTGGGCACGCTGACCGTGCGGGCCGGCTTGCCGTCGCGCAGGGCCTCGAGGGCGAGGTCCATCAGCTCGACCTGTTCCTTGAGATCCTTGTCGCCGCCCTGGGCACGCTTGCGCAGCGGCACGACGCGGCGTTCGAGGCTGTCGAGGTCGGACAGCATCAGCTCGGTCTCGACGGTTTCGGCGTCGGCGATCGGATCGATGCGGCCTTCCACATGGGTGATGTCGCCATCCTCGAAGCAGCGCAGCACGTGGACGATGGCGTCGACTTCGCGGATGTTGGCAAGGAACTGGTTGCCGAGGCCTTCACCCTTGGAGGCGCCGCGCACGAGACCGGCGATGTCGACGAAGGTGATGCGCGTCGGCACGACCTGGGCGGACTTGGCCTTCTCGGCCAGCGGCGGCATGCGCGGATCGGGCACGGCCACTTCGCCGGTGTTCGGCTCGATGGTGCAGAAAGGATAGTTGGCAGCCTGCGCGGCGGCCGTCTTGGTGAGCGCGTTGAACAGCGTGGACTTGCCCACATTCGGCAGACCAACGATACCGCACTTGAAACCCATGGTGAAACTCGCAGAAAAGGGGCTAGTCAGAGATTTGCAGGCTGTGTGGCCTCTGAAGGCCGGGCCGTCAAGGGGAGAGTTGCCGATTGCAGGGATTGAATGAGTTCGCCGGCGCCCTGGGGTGGGCCGTGTTCGGGCAAGCGCTGTTGACCGCCGCCGTTCTGGCCGCCCAACCGGCGATCCGAACGCGGCAGCTCGCGTCGCTGGCCGTGGCGCTGGTGGGCCTTGCCGCAACGACGGTCACCTCGCTTGACGAGCCGCAGGAGGTCGGCGCCACGATCGAGCTCTATGGGCTCAACATCGTCGCCAGTTCCGTGATTGCACCGGCCTTCTTCATCCACTTGTTCGGGCTGAAAGAGCGATCGCTGCGGCGGCACGCGCTGCTTCCGGGTCTCGCTGGCCTGTTCGCGGTGCCGGCTGTCACCTTGGCGTTCATCGAACGGCCGGCGACCGTAGCCGACGTTGGCCCGGTTCTGATGCTCACGAGCGTGCCGCTTGTCGCGCTGGACATCGCGACGATGGGCTTGCAAGTGGTCTACATGGTCTCTGCAACGCGGCGGGTGTTGGCCAATCCCTCGCGTTCAAGCTGGTCGATGGCCTTGGTCGTCGGTCTTGGCGCCTTGCTGGCGCTGGAGATTGCGGCAATGGTGGCGGGGCCGCTGGGCGGCCTGTCGGAATTCGGCACGCGTCTGCTGGAGCTGCCGTCCATCGTCGCCGTTGCGACCTTGTCGGTGTTCGGTCTTGTTCGGGCGACGGGCCTTGTCGAGCGGCCCGCCCCTGTGGTGGCGACGATCGACAAGTATCTCAAGTCGCCTTTGCCGCCGGAGAGGGCCCAAGACGTCGCGATGCGGGCATTGGAGCTGCTTGAGCGGCCTGACGTTCACAGCGATTCCACGCTCAGTCTGCCCAAGCTTGCTTCCAAGGTCGGAGTCCGGCCGAATGTGCTGTCGCAGGCCCTGAATGGGGCCAAGGGGATCAGCTATGCGGACGCGGTCAACTCCGCCCGCGTGAGGGCTGCCTGCGTGCTGCTGTCCACGACCGA
The DNA here is from genome assembly GCF_021864535.1 of Oryzibacter oryziterrae. Lineage (GTDB taxonomy): Bacteria > Pseudomonadota > Alphaproteobacteria > Rhizobiales > Pleomorphomonadaceae > Pleomorphomonas > Pleomorphomonas oryziterrae. The sequence goes on along the minus strand of NZ_JAKJIC010000009.1, from coordinate 150,804 downwards.
ACTGCCGGTCGTGGACATTGCGATGGCCGTCGGCTTCAACTCGAAATCGACCTTCCACGCGGCCTTCTCGAGGCATGTCGGGCGGACACCGGCGGCTTATCGCACATCGCCGTCGAGCGTGTTGAACAGTTCGGCCAGCGCCGAATCCGACGGCGAAGCCCGATAGGTCGCGACAACACGATAGCGGTTGCTCCAGTTGATGAAGACCGCGCCCGTGTGCACTTCGCTGTCCGCAAGCGAAAGGTCGATCTGGCCGAAGTGCCAGAAGATCTGCCAGGGAGCTTCTTCATAGGCGAGGGCGCCGATGGAATAGACGATGCCGTTGCTGGTCTCGATCTTCGGCCAATCCTTGAGGTGGGTCCGCAACAGCCGGCTGGCGGGACGGAAATAGGCGGTGAAGCGACCATAGTCCGTCGCCGACATCTCCCAGCTGCCGTAGCCGGACATGATCTTCAGCTTCGGCATCAGTCGGGCGGTCTTGATGCCCACCGGGCGCAGGACAAGGCGTTTGCAGACAGCCTCATAGGGCTGGTGCGTCACCGTCTCGATGATCAGCGACAAGGCGGCATAGTTCATGTTGTTGTAGTTGAACGATGCGCCCGGGGTTTGCCCGAGCGGCTTGCTGAGGGCGATGGCCAACTGGGCCGGCAGGTTCTCTTTCGTCGGGTCGAAGTTGCCGAACGCGTTGCCCTGGCTTGGATCATAGGTGAGGCCGCTGGCGTGGGTCAGCAACTGCGCAACGGTCAGGTCGTAGACACGCTTGTCGCGGGGCGGATGGCTCTTCAGATAGGTGGCAAGCAGCGTTCGCAGTTTGGCGGTGTAGGAAAGCTTGCCGCTTTCCACCAGCCGCGTGACGCAAGCGCCGGTGATGGCCTTGGACAGGCTACCGACGGGGACGCGGGTCTCACTCGTGCGGTGGCCTTTACCAAAGCGAGCCACCACCTTGTCGCCATCGTAGACGACCATGCTGGCGTCGGCGATATGCTGGGCAACAGCCCATCCGGAAAAGTCGGCGATGAGGCGGGCCGGCAGTGTTGAGGCCTGCACCTGAGATGCCGGGGCGATAGACCAGACCAGAGCGACGGCGGCGAGAAGACGTTTGAGCATTTGAACTCCGTTGAAGCAGGAACAGCGACGCTCGTCTGCTAGCGGGTTCAGCTGTCTCAACGCGTCCGATCGTGCAGGATCGGACGGTCATGGGGCAATTCAGGACTACAAACTCACGGCGTTTTCGAGCCGCCTTCGGTCGCCTCGCCTTGAGACGGGATCATGAACACATTCAGTCCGTCCACGTCGCGCTCGATCAGGCGGAAGCCGCGGGAGAGATAGAAGGCCGTCTTGTCTTCGGTGGCGCAGAGATAACCCGTGGCGTGCTCGAGCCGTCGGGCTTCCTCTCGTGCAGCCTGGATGAGCTGCGAGGCTATTCCCCGGCGTCTTTCTGACGGCTCGACCCAAAGGGCCGCGATCCACGGCTTGAGGGTGGGGCGGGCATCGAGATCGTTGTCGATCAGGAAGACAGAGCCGAGATAGCGCCCCTCATCGTGGGCCACCAGGGCCAGAGGGATTCCGTTGCCCGATATCATGGCGTCCATTCCGGCGCGATAGTCGGTCAGGGAGACGCCGCTGTCGGTCCACCAGGCGTGCCAGCAGCGATTGGCGATGATGTCGGCCCACGCCGGATTTTCCTTCAGACTTGCGATACGCATCGGTGCCTGTCTCCGCTGCCATGGGATGGCTGAGGTCTGCGTCCTACCTTGGCCCTTTCCGAGTCGGCTTCTGGCCTGCCAGCAGGCCGCGCAGCACGGCGGCCATGGAGTTTTTCTCCTGTGGCGCGGCTTCGTCCGTCTTGGCCGGAGCTGCTGTTGCCTCGCCCGCGGGTGCTGCGGCCTCGGTCTTCGGCTTGCGCTCCTTCTTGGGCTCGGTGATCAGGTGGATGCGGTTGGCGAACGTGGCGTCCTGACCCTTGGCGAGATCGTCGGCATTGTCGGCGATGGCGGTCAGCAGCTGGTCGAGCCAGTCGCGGTCGGCCTTGGCGAAGTCGCCGAGCACATGGGCGTGGACGAGTTCCTTGACGCCGGGGTGACCGATGCCCAGGCGCATGCGGCGGTAGGCGTCGGTGATCTGCGAGGAGATGGAGCGGAGGCCGTTGTGACCGCCATGGCCGCCGCCGAGTTTCATGCGCAGCTTGCCGGGCGGCAGGTCGAGTTCGTCATGCATGACGACGACGTCGGCGGGCTGCAGCTTGAGAAACCGCACGGCGTCGCCAACGGATCGGCCGCTCTCGTTCATGTAGGTCTGCGGTTTCATGAGGAGCACGCGCTCGCCGCCGATCGTGCCCTCGGAGACTTCGGCCTGGAAGTTCTTGCGCCAGGCCGGGAAGCGATGGCGCGCGTGAACGGCGTCCGCCGCCATGAAGCCGATGTTGTGGCGATTGCCGGCATATTTGGGGCCAGGATTGCCGAGACCGACGAGAATGAGCACGCATGCCTCCAAATGAAAAAAGGTTCCGATCTTGCGACCGGAACCCTGGCAAAGCCAACTCGCCAGGATGCTGACGCATCGGCTCGTTGAAGACATTTCGAATTTCTCATTTGCACCAGGGGCACGAGAAATTCGAAAGCAGCACGCCAAGTGTCATTTCCATGCCACTTGGCATAATCGGTCAACCGGGCGATCAGGCGCCGGCGGACTGGGAGGCGGACGAACCGGTCACCGAGGCGATGGTGAAATCGCCCTGCTCGACGACGGTGGCGCCTTCCGGCAGCTTCACGGCGGAGATGTGGATCGAGTCGCCGATGTCGGCGGTCTGCAGATCGACAACCACATGCTGCGGGATCGCGTTGGCGGTCACGGTCAGCTTGACTTCATGGGCGACGACGTTGAGAACGCCACCGCGCTTGAGGCCAGGCGAGAGCTCCTGGTTGATGAACTGCACCGGCACGTTCACGGTCAGCTTGGTGCTGTCGGTGACGCGGATGAAGTCGACGTGCACGAGCGTGTCACGGACCGGATCCAGCTGATAGTCGCGCGGCAGGACCTTGATCGGGGTGCCGTCGACCTTGATGGTCGCGACATTGGTCTTGAAGCCACCGGCATGCAGCTTCAGGAACACTTCCTTCGCGTTGACGGCGATGGAGAGCGGGGCCTGCTTGTCGCCGTAGATCACGGCGGGAATCTTTCCCTCGCGGCGGAGAGCACGGGCGGACCCCTTTCCCACCCGTTCGCGCGCGGAGGCTTCGAGCTCGTAGGTCTGAGCCATGATATGTTGCCTTCCTATGCAAAAACGACAATAGCGACCGATGCGGTTGCCATCGGTCCGGCGCTCCCTCCAGGGGGGTCGGCGCGGACGGGCGGGCTATAGCGGAAATCAGGCGCAAGCGCAAGGCAAACACGGCCCTCACGTTGTTTTGTCGGCAGAGGTGTTGGCTGAAGGGATGGCGCGTTTGCCGCGACTTCGGTAAACAGGCAGCAAGGCACGTGATTGGCCCGCAGTGCGGGACAGCCAGCGGATTTCAGAGCGTTTGTGATTTGAGGCGTCGATGGACAACATGACTTTGGAAGCCGGAGCGGCCGGCGCAGCGCCAAAGCCGGCGGCTCGCAAGGCCAAGCCCTTTGTTCCGCCCTATCCCGAGCGACCGGAGAAGTGGCTGCATTTCATCGACCTCATCAAGGTGGCGCGCAACAATTTCCTCGCGATCTTTCCCAAGCGCGCCTATGGCAACGCGCAGATCGATGGCAAGTTGATCCGTCGGCCGGTGATGCTGATCAACGTGCCGGAGATGGTGCAGGAAGCCTTCGTCAAGAAGCATACTGCCTTCCAGCGCAAGAGCCCGCAGATGCGGCATGCGCTTCAGCCGTTGCTCGGTGACGGACTGTTCGTGTCGGACGGCAAGGTATGGGAGGAACGGCGCAAGATCGTCGGTCCCATCATCCATACCAACAGGCTTGGCGAGTTCCTGCCGACCATGATCAGCGTGATCGGTGAGCGGCGCGAGGAATGGTTCAGCCAGCCCGACGGCCAGACGGTGGACGTGCTGTCGGAAATGGCGCGGCTGACCGCTGGGGTCATCTGCAAATCGGTGTTCGGCAGCACGCTCAGCCGGCATCATGCGGACGAGATCGTTGGTGGCTTCTTCGACTATCAGCGGCATATCGACCAGATCGACGTCATGTCGCTGCTCGGCCTGCCCGACTGGGTGCCGCGTCACCGCAGCCGGCTGATCCGCAACGCCGGCAACCGAATCCTGGCGCCGGTGAACGAGATCATTGCCTCCATCGCCGAGACGGGGCGGGACGATTCCATCATCTCCTCGCTGCTCAAGGCCAAGGACAGCCACGGCCAGCCGCTCAGCCGCGACGCGATCCGCAACGAGGCGGCGGTGATCTTCATGGCCGGCTATGAGACCACGGCCACGACGCTGGCCTGGGCCTGGTATCTGGTGTCTCAGGACGCCGACGTGCGGGCGCGTCTGCACAAGGAAGTGGACGCAGCACTCGGCGATCGCGAGCCGACGCACCAGGATCTCGCCAAGCTGGAGTTCACCCGGGCGATCATCGAGGAGACGCTGCGGCTCTATCCGCCGGTGCCGCTGCTGGCCCGCGAGGCCTTGCGCGACGAGACCGTCAACGGCAAGCCCGTCAAGAAGGGGACGATCCTGCTGGTCTCGCCCTGGCTGCTGCATCGCAACCCGAAGCTCTGGAAGCAGCCGGATGCCTTCGTGCCCGATCGCTTCATGCCGACGGCCACCGAGAAGCCGGGCAAGTATGCCTATATTCCCTTCTCGACCGGCCCGCGCGTCTGCGCCGGGCTGACCTTCGGTCTGACCGAGGCCATCCTGGCGCTGGCCATGCTGGCGCGGCATTTCGACCTGCAGCTCGGCGAAGACGCCCATGTGCAGGCGGTCTGCCGGTTGACGCTGCGACCGGGCGACACGCTTCCCATGCGGATCCATCGCCGCGCCAAGGCGGCCTGAGAGCGGGGGCAGCGGTGACCATTCCCTTCTCCGAGACCCGGGCGCCGGAGCCCGAGCCTGTTCCGCTCGCCGCGCTGGCAGAGGGCGCAGAGGGGCGCAAGCGCTGGCGTGCGCATTGGATCTGGGCGCCGCTCTGGGGGCTCTATGCCTACTCCCTGCACTATGGACTGAGGCTGCTGCCGCCCATCCTGACGCCGCGCGTCGGCGCCCGGCTCGGCCGCATTGCCGCCTGGCACCATCGCAAGGCCAAGTTCGTCGGTCGCATGCAGCGGATGATCCAGCTGATCCACAAGCGCAGCGGCGCGGGCTCGACGCCCGCCGAGGCGGTGTTGCCAGCCTGGTTCGAACATACGGGCCGCGCGCTCGTGGAATTCGCCCAGGTGGATCGCTTCTACCCGCGCGGCGATGTGGAGGTGGTGGGGCGCGAGCATTTCGATGCGGCGATGGCCCTTGGGCGCCCCGTGATCATCACCGGCGTGCATCTGGCCAATTGGGAAGCCCTGATCGCCCTTGTGTTCCATCGCGATTTTGCGCCCGATGCCCGCGGTGTCTACCAGCCGCAGCCCAATCGCTTCGAGAACCGCATGGTGCACTGGGTGCGCAAGCGGCATGGCGGCTTCATGCTGCCGCCGGGGCCGAAGACGGCCTTCCGCCTGATGAGCAAGTTGAAGGACGAGCGCGGCGTGCTGCTGCTGTTCATCGACGAGGTGCACGAGAAGAACATCCAGTTTCCGCTGTTTGGCCGACCGGTGCCGGCGAGCGGCAACATCGTCAACATGGCCAAGTTTGCGCTGGCAACCGACGCCATACTTCTGCCGGCCTTCAATGTCAGGGTGAAGGATACATCATTCCGCCTGACTTTCCTGCCGCCCGTCGAGGCGGAGCGGAGCGGCAGCAAGAACGAGAATATCGCGGTGACCGTGCGCCGGATGAACGCGATCTACGAGCCGATCGTCCGCGATCATCTTGAGCAATGGTACATGCTGGCTGAACTGCGGATGAAGTGAGCTTGAGCTGGCGCACTGTCCTTTTGTGCTGACGGCTCGAGCATCCCGTAATATGTTCACAATTCGTTTGTAGTGGGGCGTTCAAACCGGGCGTCGGCGTGGCTCAATGCCGTGAGACTTGAGCCGCCGCCTGTCAATCAGGGTGCTTCAGCCTGATCGGCAGGGAGCTTCAGGGGGTGAAACATGCGACTGCTCAGTGCGCTCATGATCACGCTTGCCATGGCGGTGTCGGCCCACGCGTCGACACGCGTGGCACTCGTCATCGGCAATGGCGGCTACGAGAAGCTGTCGCGTCTTGAAAACCCGACGCATGACGCGGAAGCCGTTGCCGGCATGCTGCGCGCCAACGGCTTCGACGTGGAAGAGGCAACCGATCTGACGCGCGCCGATTTTCTCGACAGCCTCGAAGCCTTCCAGGCGAAGGCGTCCGGAGCGGAGCTGGCTGTTGTCTATTACGCCGGTCACGGCATGGAGGTTGACGGCAAGGACGTGCTGGCGCCCGTCGACATGGAACTTTCCTGCGAGACCCGTGAGGCAAAGCGATCAGTGCCACTGTCGGCGCTGTTCGAGGCGGCCGACGGGGCGCAGTCCAAGGTGGTGCTACTCGATGCCTGCCGATCCGATCCGTTCCCGTCCTGCCCCAAGCGGGGCACGGAGGATTCGGGCTTTCGCGGCCTGACGCGGGTCAACTCCTCCGGATCGACGCTGATCGCCAGTGCGACGCTGTCGGGCTCGGTGGCCGCCGACGGCAAGCCCGGCCAGCACTCGCCCTTCACCCAAGCGCTGCTCGCGCGCTTTGAAAACGGCAAGACGGTGCCCTTCCGCGATCTGCTCGATCAGGTGGCCGAGGATGTGCGCGTGGCCACCGATGGCGTGCAGATCCCCGAGGTAACGAGCCGCGGCGGCGCGCCGAAGATCTGTCTGGCCGGCGAAAATTGCGATGGCGCTCAGGCCGAACCGCTGACGCGCGTGGTGATGAACGTGCCGGCCACCAAGGTGGTACCGCAGACCGATCATTCCGTCGGATCGAGCTTCCGCGACTGCTCGGATTGTCCCGAGATGGTGGTGTTGCCGGCAGGATCGTTCAAGCTGGGCTCGCCGGCGACGGAAGTCGGCCGGGATGCGTCCGAAGGGCCGCAGGTGGACGAGACCATCGCCAAGCCCTTTGCCGTGTCCAAGACCGAAATCACCTTCGATGCCTTCGAGACCTGCCGCATGGAAGGCGGCTGTCCCGGCGAGACGCCCAAGGACGCCGGCTGGGGTCGTGGCAATCGGCCGGTCATCTATGTGGATCATGCGGACGCCGAGGCCTATGCGGCCTGGCTGACGGCTTCCACGGGCCATCGCTATCGCCTGCTCACCGAAGCCGAATGGGAATATGCAGCCCGAGGCGGGACCACGACGCCTTATCCGACCGGCACCGGCCTGCCCAAGAGCGCCGCCAATGTCGACTTCTCCCAAAGCGGCGATGTGACCTTGGCCTCGGCCTATCTTGGCAAGACGTCCGAGGTTGGCGCCTATCCGCCCAATCCCTTCGGCTTGCAGGACATGACCGGCAATGTGGCCGAATGGGTTGCCGACTGCTGGTCGCCTGACCATGCGGGGGCGCCGGCCGACGGCACCTCGCGCGGCGGTGACTGCACGCGGCGCGTGGTCAAGGGCGGCGCCTGGTATTTCGAGCCGGCAGCCGCACGCAGCGCGGCGCGGGCGAGCTATCCGTCCGACAAGCGGCTCAACGTGATCGGCTTCCGCGTGGCGCGGGAGATCGAGACGACCGGCGAGGTTATCGCTCCCGCCCCTGTGCCGGCCGCTGTTGCCGTGCCTCCGGTCAAGCCGGCGGCAAAGCCGGGCAAGTTGCCCAAGGCGTCGGACAAGAATGTGGTCGAGAAGCTCGTCGACGGCCTGCCGTCTGTGCCGACACCCAAGGTGCCGCGCGTGTTGCGGGACCTGTTCAACTGAGCGCATGGCACGGACTTATTGACAGATGCAGAAAGGGCGACCGGCCGAAAAGCCAGTCGCCCTTTGCTTGTCTCGGGGGACCCTGATGTCAGAAGGCCCGAACCAGCGCGTTTTGCGCCTCGCTGATCTGTGGCTTCTGCTCGAGGCCGAAGGACTTGCGGGCGGTGATGCGGACGCGGTGGGCGGTGTAGACATAGAGCTCGACGCTATCGATCTTGCGGTCGTCATTGCCGATGGGAGCCGCGTCGGCGGAACCGGACAGGCCTTCCAGCAGGTAACGCGTGAACAGGCCGGTTCCGAGGTCCGGGTCGACGAGCGTTGCCTGATCACGATCGGCTGCCGTGAGCACGGTCAGGCCGGCGATGGCCCGGTCGGGCAGCACGGCGGCCTGGGATTCCGGCAGGTTCGGCGGATCGATCATGGCGCTGATCGAGGTGGGGAACGAGGCTTCCAGCCAGACGGTCACCGACTGGGCACCGACGGAGCCAAGCGCCTCGTAGAGGTCCTGCAGCGGCAGACCGGTTTCACCCAGCTTGGCCGGGTCGGCGTTGGCGGGCAGGATATAGGACTTGCCCGAGGCGGGATCGGTATAGCCAAGGGCCGAGATGTAGACCGTCAGGTTCGATTTCGCCGGCAGTTTGGCGAGCGGTCCGTCCTTGCCGAAGAAGGCCTTCAGTCCGGCCGCGCTGGTATCGGTGGCGAGATGGACAGCGTCCTTGCCATAGCCGAGCTTGCCGACGGCGGCCTTCATGGCCTCCAAGTCGTTGACGGCGCTGGCATGCGCGGGCAGCGGGCTTGCGTAGCCGGATACGCTGACCAGGAGCACCTGATCGGTCGGCTGGGCGGTGGCCTTGGCGTCGCGATAGATGGTGATGATCTTCTCATGCACCTGCGCAGCCGGTCCGCTGCCGAGTCTATCCGCCTGACAGGAGAGGGCGGTCACCGACGCGCAGAACTTGCGGCCGGTCTTCCTTTCGATGGACAGGATCTCTTCCGGCGGCAGATAGCCCGAGATGCGGATGCAATCGTCGGGGCACCAGCTGATGTTGTTCTGCTTGGCCAGACGGGAGAGGTCATCAAGCGACTTCAGGCTGCCGGTGGGACGGGGCAGGCAGGTGCCGGCACACGGGCGCAGACCCGGCTTCCAGCCATAGACGTCCTTGAGCGCAGCGTAGAGGTCGCCATCGACGCAGGAGATGGACGCATCGGAGAAGGTTGCCGGCTCGCGGATCACCGGCTTGGCGGGTTTGGGCTTGCCCGGTTTGGAGGTTGCGATCGGTTTGGGGGACAGTTCGGGGCATCCCCTGGCGCCGGCAAGACTGCCGTTCGCGCAGAGGCAGTTCGTCTGTCCCGGACCGGCGCAGATCGGGAGCTTCGGTTTTGCCATGGCCGCGGGCTGATAGAGGTTTCGGCTGCTGTCATCTCCCTCGTGGCTGCCTTCGGGGGACGTATTCGAAGTCGGACGGTCGTTTCCGCCCGTGTCGGTTGAACCGCCATTGCCGCCGGTGACGCCACCGCCTTGCGAACCGCCGTCGTCAGTCTGGCCACCCGTATCCGGTGGGCCGCCGTTGCCAGGCGTGGCGTCACCGCCATCCTGACCGGGGGGGCGATCGATGGTCACCTGAACGGAGATGACGGGCGGCTTCAATGCCAACGCGCCATCCTTGATCTGCAGATGGATCAGGCCCAGGGCATTGGCAGTCGGGGGGAAGGCAAACATGCCGACCAAGACAGCCCAAGAGGCTGCTTTGCAGAGAAATGACATTGAGCAACTCCCGAAAAGGGCAGCAAGGCAATAAGGCAATTGCGTGCAGCATATCACGTTCCACGCTCTTGATCTGCCCGGCTATACGGATTTTTCCGATTTGTCGCTCATGATGGTCTGGAAATGGGGGGAGGGCTGCCGAGCGCAAATGCCCTCTATGGTCGCCGGTCGAGTTCGGCGGCATGTCGGACGGGGGATTTCATGAAGTTGCTTGCCTGCCTGTTGGCTCTTTCCGGTGCGCTCGTTCCCTGGCGCGCGGAGGCCTCGCCAACCATCCAGGCCGTTGATGCCCTTGCCAAGACGGTTGTCGGCAAGGACACGCCCGGTCTGGCGATCCTGGTCATGCGCGATGGCGACGTGCTGCACATGAAGGGCTACGGTTTTGCCGATCTCGACGACGAGACGCCTGTCGACGAGGACACCATCTTCGATCTGGCGTCCATGTCGAAGAACGAGACGGCGCTGGCGGCCCGGCTGCTGATCGAGGACGGGCTCCTTGAGGAGGATACGCCGGTATCCGATATCCTGCCGGACTTCGACGGGCAGGACGAGCGCTATCGGCCGATCACCGTTGGCGATCTGATCCATCACGTGGCCGGTTTGCCCGACTACCTCAACGACGACGGCTTCGACTATGAAGACGACATGGACAACGCCGCCGTGGTGTCCTGGCTCGCGGGCCAGCCTCTGGTACGCGCCCCCGGCACCAAGTTCGATTACTCCAACAGCGGCTATGTGACGCTGGCCAGCGTGGTCGCCGCAGCCGATGGCAAGTCGTCCTTGCGCGACGTGCTGCGCAATCGCGTCTGGGGGCCGCTCGGCATGACGTCGACCAATATTGCCTCGCTTGCCAAGGACATTCCCGAAAGCCAGATGGTGACCGGCTACAAGGGCAGCAACGGCAAGTTCGAGGAGAACATGGAGCCGACCGTGGTGCAGGGCGATGGCAGCGTCTTCACCAACCTCAGCGATCTCGCGCTCTATGAAAAGGCGCTGGCGACCAACGAGTTGCTCGACGAAGATGCGACCGCCTCCCTGTTCACCAATGGCACCTTCGACAATGGCCAGCCGATCGATGACGGCGAGGGCTCCGGTTACGGCTATGGATGGAGCATCTCCATCTGGAACGGCAACAGCTACGCCAGCCACAGCGGCAGCTGGATGGGCACAGCCACCTATTTCCAGCGCAATCTCACCACCGGGCTGACCGTGATCGTGCTTGCCAACGGTGAGGATCTGGACACCGAGAGCCTTGGTTCGCAGATCGAAGCCGCGGTGGTCAAGGCCGGCGAATAGGCAAAGGCAGGCCTGCAAAGACAAACGGCCGGTTCGTGGAACCGGCCGTGCAGGATTTGTCTGGCTGTCGCCGCGACTGTCAGTCGAACAGGCTCGACACCGACTGCTCGTGCGCGGTGCGGGCGATGGCCTCGCCGATCAGCGGAGCGATCGAGATGGAGCGCAGCTTGGGGCTGGCCTCGAAGTCCTTGGTCGGGGCGATGGAGTTGGTGAACACCATTTCCTTGAGCTTGGAGGCGGTGATGCGGGCGACGGCGCCGCCAGAGAGCACGCCGTGCGTGGCATAGGCGGTGACGGAGTTGGCGCCCTTGGCCAGCAGCGCTTCGGCGGCGTTGCACAGCGTGCCACCGGAATCGACGATGTCGTCGACCAGGATGCAGTCGCGGCCATCGACGGCGCCGATGATGTTCATGACTTCCGATTCGCCCGGACGCTCGCGACGCTTGTCGACGATGGCGAGCGGGGCGTCGATGCGCTTGGCCAGCGCGCGCGCGCGCACCACGCCGCCGACGTCCGGCGAGACGATCACCACGTTGCCGGTCTGGTAGCGTTCCTTGATGTCGCGCACGAAGACCGGCGCGGCAAACAGGTTGTCGGTGGGGATGTCGAAGAAGCCCTGGATCTGGCCGGCGTGCAGATCCATGGTCAGCACGCGGTCAACGCCGGCATTGGTGATCAGGTTGGCGACGAGCTTTGCCGAGATGGGGGTGCGGCCGGAAGAGCGGCGATCCTGGCGGGCATAGCCGAAATAGGGCAGAACCGCAGTGATTCGCTTTGCCGACGAACGACGCAGGGCGTCGGTGATGATCAGGAGCTCCATCAGATTGTCGTTAGCCGGGTAGCTGGTCGGCTGAATGACGAAGACGTCCTCACCGCGGACGTTTTCCAGGATTTCGACGAAAATCTCCTGATCGGCGAAGCGGCGGACCAGTGTCTGCGTCAGGGGCAGCTCCAGATAATCCGCGACCTCCGCGGCAAGCTTGGGGTTGGCGTTGCCGGCGACGAGCTTCATGAGCATAGCCCTTTGATTGTGGGTCGGATTGCCAGCCAGGGAGCCACGCAATCCAGGCGCTGGAAAATTGAGGGCCTTTTATCAGCGGGGTTTGCACACGTAAACATGGGAATCGCAGGGCGTGCGATTCCTTTGGATAATTGCCCCAATGTTCAGTTGATCCGGGTGTGCTGTCGTCAAAGCGTCGCAGGGCCGCCCTTTGCCGCCGCAGCCGCACCGGCAGCCGGCGAAGGAAGGCGGTTGATCCAGGCGTAGATGTCCTCGACGGTGCGGGCTGAGATGGCGCGGAGCACCTCATCGGAGACTTGCGACCAGGGATCGGCGTCCGCTTTGCCGGCAATTTCGATACCGGCGAAGCGATGCACGCGATTGTTCTGGGCGTCGACGATATCCCAGACATAGGTCACGTTGACACCGGCGTCGCCGCCGACAGCCGACAGATAGCCCATGACGCGATAGGTCGCCGTCGGGTCCGAGCGGCGCACCAGGTGCAGCATGCGTGCCCGGGCGGAATCGGCAATGCCGCGGGCGAGCGTGTCCGTCTTGTTGGTGGGCACGCCGAGGATCTGGTCAAAGCGGAAGGATGCTTCCGCAGCTGACACCGCAGGCGGCATCGGCTGGGTCGCTTCCGGCGGCGCGGGGATCGTCGGGCCGGCAGCTACATCGGAGAGAGCAGCACGCGGGGCCTTGGTCTGGGTGGACTGACAGGCCGGCAGGATCGCCAGCAGACCCGAGGCGATCAACCCCAGCCCCAGGCGGCGCGCGCCGATCTTCCGAGTGTTTTCCGAGATCATTCAACCCCCCGAGGCAAATCACTTTGCGATCTTTGCGCTGTTTAGAGCATGTTTAGCGGCTGCTGAAAACTGTCTTCGCGCAGGGTTCCCGTCAGGGGACGACCGGCAGATCGAGAGGCAAGCTGCTGAGGGGCTCGGGAGACCCGTCCGTGGTGAGATAGGTGCGGCCCACGCACATGGCCGTGCCACTGGCCGAATCCATGATGATCATGTGGGCAAACAGCGTCATGCCCGGTGCGACCAGGGCCGGATTGCCGGCGTAGAACATCGGCCATTCCATCCAGCTGGGCGTGAAGCGGGCGCCGAGCGAGTAGCCACAGGCGTTGAGGCGGTGTTCGCGCAGGCCGGCTTCATCCATGGCTTCGGCATGGGCGGCAAAGACGTCTCCGAAGCTGCGGCCGGGGCGCATGGCGCCTTCGATGGCCGTGAGGGCCTGAAGCGCGGCCCGGTGCAGTTGCACATGGCGATCGTTGGGCGGCCCCACGACCACCGTGCGCATGAGGGCCGCGTGGTAGTGGCGGCTAACGCCGGCAAATTCGAGGGTGAGCTGATCGCGGGCGTCGAGCTTGCGGCGGCCGGATTTGTAGCGGCAGAGCAGGGCGTCGGCACCGGAGCCGATGATGAACTCGTTGGCAGGATAGTCGCCGCCCTCGGCGAACATGCGTCCTTGCAGCACTGCGAGAATGTCGCCTTCGTCCGCACCCGGTCCGATGATCTTCAATGCGTCCTCGTAGGCGACATCGGCGATGCGGGCAGCTTCACGAACGCAGGCGATCTCCTCGGCGGACTTGACGACCCGCAGGGCAGGGATCAGCGTCGAGGCATCCTCAAGCTGCGCCCAGCCGTCGAGAGCCGCTTCCAGCGCCTTGCCGTTGCGGGCGGTCAGGCCGTGGGTGTCGTATTCGACACCGAGCCGTTTGCCGGCGAGACCGAGATCGGCGAGCAGGTCGCGCAGCTGGTGTGCCGGCCCGGCATTGGCGCTGTCGACCCAGATCCTGATGTCGTCGAGAATGGAAGTGTGCTGGGCTTGCCTGAGGTCGGCCGATCGGGTGAGCAAGGCCATGCGTCCGTCGGACGTCAGCACGAGGCACTGGAAAAAGCAGAAGCCGAAACTGTCATAGCCCGACAGCCAGTACATGGACTCCTGGGCAAACAGCAGCATGGCGTCGAACTTGCCCTTCGCCATGGCGGCGAGGGCTTCGGACTTGCGACGGGAAAACTCGGCGGGCGAGAAATGGGTGGCCATGGGTCACTCGTCTTGCAGGGCGATGGCGGAGAGATGGCGGCCGTAGTCGGCTTCGGCGCGATGGGTGGTGCGGCGGTAGGAGAAGAAGCGGCTTTCGTCGGCGTAGGTGCACAGGCCCAGGCTCGAGGCCTGAACGCCGGCGCGGGTGAGGCGATGCACGATATAGGCGGGCAGGTCGAACATGGCATGGCCGGGCTTGTCCGAGGGCTTGAACCAGCGGGCCACCGTCTCGCCGGCCTCCTTGAAGCGCTCCACGAACTCGGGCCCGACCTCATAGGCCTCGCCCGAGATGGTTGGCCCGAGCGTGGCGACGATGGCTTCGCGGCGGGCACCGAGGCCGATCATGGCGTCGACGGTGGCTTCGAGCACGCCGGTGAACGCGCCCTTCCAGCCGGCATGGGCCGCGCCGATGACGCGCGCTTCAGCATCGGCAAACAGCACCGGGCCGCAATCGGCATGGCTGGTGCCGAGCGCAAGACCGGGCTCGCGCGTCACCAGGGCATCGGCCTTGGGATTATCCTGCCAGGCCCAGGGGGTGGTGGCCACGACCACGTCGGGCGAGTGGACCTGATAGCAGGAGACGAGGCGATCGCGGCTGACGCCGAGCGCGTCGGCGATGCGGCCGCGGTTCTCGCCGACATTGGCGCGGTCGTCGCTGGAGCCGTAACCGGTATTGAGGCTGTCGTAGAGGCCCGAGGAAACACCGCCCTTGCGGGTGAACCAGCCATGGGAAATGCCGGCAAGAGCGGACAGGGCGGGACAGCGAAGAATCATGCGCGTGGCTTTCAGTTCAGGGACTTGCGGAGCGGAAGTTCTCAGAGACTTTCAAATCCGGGCAATTTGAGGGTTGGCGCACTCACGGCCAGCACCTTGAACAACACACCCATTTCCTCGGGACCGGCGAGGCGATTGACGGCGGTGACGATCTCCTCCTGCACTTCAGGCGACTTGCCATGGCCGAGGCCGCCGGCCCGTTCCAGCAGGCCCATGGCGAGGAGGAAGTCGCCCTGTGTCACCGGACCGTGCACGCGGGCGCCTTCGCTGCGGGCGGTGCGGGCGAGCACTTCGAAATCCACGTGGGCGGTGATGTCGCATTCGCCGGGATTGTCGAGCGGATCGGCAAAGCGATGGGCGCGGACAGCCTGGAAGGTTTCCCCAAATCCGCTGCGGGTATGCCCATAGTCGAAGACGATCGCCGCGCCATTGCTCTCACGGAGCCGCCGGGCCAGACCAGCCATGATGGCTTCGGCCGGGCGGTTGATCTCGGCGACGGCGCCGACCGGCACTTCGTCCGCGCCGCTTGGCAGGTGCGCTGGGTCGATGGTCCCGGCGCCGACGCCAAAGGCAAGGTCGCCATCATCATTGAGGCCGACCACGCGCTCGCGCCAGCCGTGCTCGGTCTTGACGAACTGGCGGATGGGCAGGGCATCGAAGAACTCGTTGGCGACCACCAGAAGCGGACCTTCCGGAACCTGATCGAGCCGGTCGTGCCACCGAGGGGTAGCAAGGCCCGTCAGCCTGTCGCGTTGCGCCTCGCGCAGGGTTGGGCTCATCTCCACGAGGTGCACCGAGACGGCGGCCCTGAAGGCTGGGTGCGTCCGGGCTGCGCGCAGCAAGTCGGCCATCAGCGTCCCGCGACCGGGGCCAAGTTCGACGAGGTGCACGGTTTCGGGCGATCCCATGGCTTCGTAGGCGGTCAGGCACCAGATGGCGATCAGCTCGCCGAACATCTGGCTGATCTCCGGCGCGGTGATGAAGTCGCCATCGAGGCCGATGGCATTGCGCGTCGTGTAATAGCCATGCTCGGGGTCGCCCAGGGCGGCAGCCATATAGTCGGCGATGGACAAAGGTCCCACCGACCGGATCAAGGCTGCGAGCTTGCTGGCGAGTGCGTTCATGCAGGCGTCTCGCTGCGGGTACGGCCCGAAAGGGCGAGCAGGATGAAGGCGATCGCGACAATGGCCATCAGTACCGACAGCAGCATGCCCATGGTAAGGAAACCGCCGGCGAGGAAGCCCACCTGCGCGTCGGGTTCGCGCACCGTTTCCACCAGAATGCGGGCGGCGGCGTAGACGAGGCCGAAGATGCCGGTGGCAAGGCCGGGCCGCTTGAGAAGGCCGGCTTTCCAGACGAGTGGCGTCAGGAGGGCAAACAGCAACACGCCTTCAAGCGCGGCTTCATAGAGCTGGCTCGGGTGGCGCGGCATGCCGTCGGAGTTGGGAAAGACGAAAGCCCAGGGGACGTCGGTAACGCGGCCGTAGAGCTCGCCGTTGACGAAGTTGGCGAGGCGCCCGAGGAACAGGCCGACGGGCACAGCCACGGCCGCCAGATCGAAGACGGTCAGGAAATTGAGGCCGCGACGGCGGGCGTAGAGGATCTGTGCAATCGCCGTGCCGATGAAGCCGCCGTGCACCGACATGCCACCGTGCCAGGTCTTGAAGATCTCCAGCGGGTGGGCGAGGTAGTCGTTGAAATTGTAGAACAGGATATAGCCGAGGCGTCCACCCAGCACGACGCCGAGCGTCATCCATACCAGGAGGTCGTCGATGTCGGTGGCGGTCGGGCGCTTCTGGTTTTCCCACAGGCGATCGGTTTCCACCAGCTTGCGGATATACCACCAGCCGAACACCAGGCCGGCCACATAGGCAATGCCATACCAGCGGATGCTGATCGGGCCCAACTCGAACAAGATCGGGTTGAAGGCGGGGAAAGGCAGGACCAGCAGGGGCATGAACGGCTTTCGGGTTTTCGCAGATCGCGGACAGCAATCCTCGACAGGAGATTTGAAGCGGTGCCGTCGAGCCGTCAAGCATTTTACCTAGAGCCGCTTGCGGGGCGCGCCAACAAGAGCCAAATAGGGGGTACCAAACGCCATCAGGGAGCCTAGACATGTCCGGCACGCAGGGACGTCTGTTCGATGAATTTGCCAAGCTGATGAACGATGCAGCCGGTATCGCCCAGTCGGCCGGTCGCGAAATGTCGACGGCCTTCCGCTCCCAGGCGGAGCGCTTTGCCTCGGAGCTCGACCTTGTCCGCCGCGAGGAGCTTGAGGTCGTGCAGGACCTCGCCGCGAAGGCGCTGGCCGAGGTTGAACGGCTGACGGCGCGTGTCGCCGCTCTCGAAAGTCGCCTTGGTGCAACGGCTGGCGAGGAAAATACAGAAAAGTCCCCATGAGGGCTTTTGTTCGGATCGGTTTCGCATCACCATCGAACTCATGAGATTCGGGAGGGATCGCGCCCACTGTCCGTGTGCCTGCGGTGCGATTTCCCCTTCAAGGATGCTGGATTCCGGTGTTTCGCCTTCGGGAGACCATCGGTGTTGCCGGTCATCGTCGTGGTCCCGCCCCTTGGACCGGACGCGACCGGCTGAAGGATGGGACAAGCTGCCACCGCAATGCTTCGGCATGACGGAACGGGGCAAGTCACATCACAACGTGGCACGCACGCTGCGTCGGCAGCGGCAACCTTGGAGGTCGTCATGACCCTCATCGATGTGCATTCGGAACGTCCCAGCAATCCCGTCGACGTCATCGAACTGATCGCGGCCCAGAATGACTGGTCCTTCGAGCGGTCGGGCGACGACGAGATCACCATCTCGGTCAAGGGGAGCTGGTCCGACTATCATGTGGCCTTCTCCTGGATGGAGGATATTGAGGCCCTGCATATTGCCTGCGCTTTCGACATCAAGGTGACCGAGACGCGCAAGATGGAGGTGATGAAGCTGCTGGCCTTGGTCAATGAGCAGCTTTGGATCGGTCATTTCGATCTTTGGCAGGCCGAAGGGGTGGTCATGTATCGCAACGCCTTGCTTCTCGCCGGACAGGTGGAAGCCAGCGACGAACAGATCGAGGCTCTGCTGGAAACCGCGCTCGAGTCTTGCGAGCGATTCTACCAGTCATTCCAGTTCGTGGTGTGGGGCGGCAAGAACGCGCGGGACTCCTTCGATCACGCGTTGATCGAGACGGTCGGCGAGGCTTGATGGCCCAACCAGTGTGTCCTTCAAGGCCCGGTCCTGGCGATCGGGCCTTTTGTTTTGCGCATTGCCTTTGTCCAGCTTGAGCGAGGGGCGGCAAGGCTGCTAGGAAAGAGCAAACGGGTATGGGATGACGTGCCTCGGCAATGGTTTTCCGGTGGCAACGTCTTGCCTTTCAGGGATATCGGCAGGTTCGCGACAGAGGCTCGCGTGACCGGCGCATTTCAGGCGAGGACATTATGGCACTTTCCGACATCAAGTCCCTGGTGCTCATCGGGGCGGGCAAGATGGGCGGCGCGATGCTGCACGGCTGGCTCGCCAAGGGGCTGAGCTCGAAGGCGGTGACCGTGGTCGACCCGCATGTGGGCTCGGAAGCCTTTTCGATGATGATCGAATATTCGCTCACCCACGTGAAGGACATTTCCGAGTTGGCGGTCGCGCCGGAAATCGTGGTCATCGCCATCAAGCCGCAGCAGATGTTCGAAGCCTTGCCGGTGCTGGCAAGCAAGATCGGTCCCGAGACGATCATCGTCTCGATCGCCGCCGGGACGACACTGGCGACACTGGAGTCCGCGCTCGGCACGGGGCCGATCATCCGCGTGATGCCCAACACGCCGGCTCAGGTCGGCCAGGGCATGTCGGTCGGCGTCGGCAATGGCGCCGTCACGGAAGTGCATCGGCGCAAGATCGCGGCGCTGCTCAACGCCGTCGGCAAGTCGGCCTGGGTGTCGGAAGAGGCCATGATCGACGCGGTGACCGCCGTGTCCGGATCTGGCCCGGCCTATGTGTTCTATCTGGTCGAAGCCTTGACCGAGGCGGCGCAGAAGGCGGGCTTGCCGCATGATCTGGCACTGCTGCTGGCACGCCAGACGGTGGTCGGCGCCGGTGCCCTGCTTGGCGCGTCCGGTCACGATCCCTCGACGCTGCGCAAGAACGTCACCTCGCCGGGCGGCACGACGGCAGCGGCGCTGCAGGTGCTGATGGCGGAAGACGGCCTGCAGCCGGTACTGACGGCCGCCGTGGCCGCCGCGGCCCATCGTTCGCGCGAACTGGCCGGCTGAGCCGATGGCTGATCCGATTTCCTACGACGACTTCCTGAAAGTCGACATCCGCGTCGGCCGCATTGTCACCGCCGAGGTGTTCAAGGAAGCGCGCAAGCCGGCCTACAAGCTGACGATCGATTTCGGACCGGAGATCGGTCTGCGCCGTTCCTCGGCGCAGATCACCGAGAACTATCGGGTCGAGGACCTGCCTGGCCGGCTGGTGCTCGGCGTCGTCAACTTCCCGCCCAAGCAGATCGGTCCGATGCGCTCGGAAGTGCTGACGCTGGGTGTGCCGGACGACAAGGGGCACGTGGTGCTGGTCGGTCCCGGTCTTGAGGCGGAAGTGGGCGGGCGGCTCTACTGAGCCGCTGCGTCGGTCGCCACGCATTCATACCAATTCTGCCCAAGATGCTGACGCATCGGCTCATTGAAGATGTTTCGAATGTCTCATCTGCATCAAGGGCATGAGACATTCGAATGCGGGATGCAGAGAGTCATTTTCAATGACGCTCGGTACTACCCCGCAGCGCCGTCCGCACGGACCTGGGCGAACAACCAGTCGATGAAGCGCGTCACCTCCGGCTTCGGCCGCAGCCGGTCGCGCCGCACGATGTAGAAGTTGTCGACGCCTTCGGCGATGGTCGGGAAAGGCGCCACCAGGCGCCCCAGCGCCAGATCGTGGTCCACCATGGCGAGATCGGCGATGGCAAAACCGCGGCCGGCCTCCGCCGCTCTCAGCGCCGTATCCATCGTATCGAAGATCTCGCCGCGTGCCACGTCCATGGATTCGCCGGGCAGAGCCGTGGTGACCCAGCGCTCCCAGTCGCGCACCACCGAGCAATGCAGCAGCTGCGAGGATCGAATCATCTCCGCCGTGTCCTTTGCCTTGACACTTGCCAGAAAGGCCGGTGAGCACACAGGTGTCAGTCGCTCGTGCAGGAAGGGAATGAGCTCCTCCTCCGGCCAGCCACGGCTTTCGTAGACAACGCCGACATCGTTCTCGGCGTCAGACGGCTCCATGTTCTCCCACAGGATCGTGACGCGGACGGACATGTCGGGGTTGGCCATCTCGAAGTCACGCAGACGCGGCAGCAGCCAGCGCGAGCCGAAGGTGGGCGGCGTCCGCACCCGTACCTCGCCCGGCCGTGCGCGGATCTGCTCGACGCCGCGGCGGATGGTATCGAAAGCGGACCCTAGATAGCGCAGAAGTTGCTCTCCCTCAGGAGAAAGCCTTACGCCGCGGTGCACGCGACGAAACAGTTCGACACGCAGATCTTCTTCGAGCGCGCGTACCTGTCGGCTGACCGCACTTTCGGTAACGTTCATTTCCTCGGCGGCTCGGTTGACGGCGCCGAGGCGGGCGACGCATTCGAAGGCGCGCAATGCATTGAGGGAAGGCAACCGCTGCATCTTGGTTCTGCCTATGGTTTGAACAGGCTCATTTCCGGGGCGAATCGTGACGTCTTATTTCGTCCAGCCGGTCAAATCTTGTCGAAAGGAACCCGGTTGGCGGTCGCAATTCTAAACGATCAAGCGTTCACGCCATGTGAATTAACGGGGTGTTTACGATTGAGATTTTCGAAAGTCAAGCGAACGAAAAACGCGTTTGAAGACGCTTTGCCGCACTGCCATATAGGGTTCAAAGGAAAGCTTGGAGAACAAAAATGATTTTCTCGATGACCATGCGCCACTGGGCCGAGCTGGCCATCTCGCCGCGTCAGATCTACCGCCAGTGGAAAAAGCGCTCGCAGCTGAGGCAGGATCTCTCCCGCATGCTGGCAGATCCCTATCTGCTCGACGATGTCGGCTTCAACCGTGATTCGGCCGAGATCGAGGTCAGCCGGTCGCCCTGGCATCCGATTTCCAATCTCCGGATGCCGCCGCGGCTTCTGCCCCGCTGAGCCTGTTCAGACAGGCAGGCGCGTTACGACGCGCAGGCCCCCCTGGGGGCTGCTCTCAAGATGGATGTCGCCGCCATGGCTTCGGGCGGCATCCCGCGCAATGGCAAGGCCAAGGCCCGTCCCGGGGATATCCTGGTTGCGGGCCTGGTCAAGGCGGTAGAAGGGCTTGAACACCGCTTCCCGCTCCGCCTCCGGCACGCCAGGGCCGTCGTCGTCGACGGTGATCACAAGATGCGTGTCGCCCCGTTCGATCAGCACATGAACGTGACTCCGCCCATAGCGAAGGGCGTTCCCCACCAGATTGACCAGCATGCGGCGTATGGCCGTGGCGCGCAGGTTGGCGTGATCGTCTCCCCTGACGTCGATCTCCACGGGTTTGGGCAAACCGCCCGGCAGCCTCAATGCATCGCGCAGGAGTTCGCCCACCGAAACGGTGCGCGCTTCCTCGTCCGGATCGCCGCGTGCAAAATCCAGATAGGCATTGAGCATGGCCTCCATCTCGCCGATGTCGGCCCGCATCGCCGATGTCTCCTCCGATTCCGGCTGCAGCGCCAGTTCCAGGCGGAAGCGGGTGAGTATGGTTCTGAGGTCATGGCTGACGCCGGCGAGCATGGTGGTGCGCTGTTCAATCTGCCGCTCGATGCGCCGGCGCATGCCGATGAAGGCATAGGCGGCGCGGCGCACTTCCCTTGCGCCGGCGGGCGAGAAGTCCTGCACCGGTTGTCCCTTGCCGAAGGCTTCGGCGGCGTCCGCCAGCCGCTGGATCGGCTTGATCTGGTTGCGGATGAACAGGGTGGAGATCAGGATCAGCACCGTCGCCGTCACCATCATCCAGACGAGGAAGAAGTGCCAATTGGCGGCATAGGCGATGTTGCGCGGGAACACGACTTCCAGCGTCGCCCCATTGACGGGGATGCGGATGCGGACGCTTGAGCCTTCCGCGTTGGCAATGGTGTAGGGGCGGTTCAGCGTCAGCTGGATCGCCTGTGCCAGCATGCGGTGGACAATGTCATTCTCATCCAGCTCGCTTTGGCCGAGGTCGCCTTGCGGCAGCAGGACGGCATCGAGCTGCATGGCGCGTCCGGCGGATTCGAGCATGCCGAGCCGCACCTGATCCGGCAGGGGCGCTTCGGCAATGTTCACCAGCGCCGCCACGTTGCGCACCACACCGCTCGACAGGCGATCGGTGACCAGCAGCCAGTGGCGGTCCATGAAGACGGAGGTCAGCACCGTCAACAGGATCAGCATCGGCAGGACGATGATCAGCAGCGAGCGCGCCAGCAGTCCCTTGGGAAGCCATCGGTTGAACTCGATGGACATGCGACGCCAGAAATATCTGACCGGTTGCGGGCTGTAGCGGGCGACGGTCTGGCGCACGACGCGCATGCCCCGGTCCGCCCTGTCCAGCCAGCGAAGGCGCGAGCAGGAGCCGTCGGCAGGGTCTGGGGGCGGGACGGTGTTCGTCATGGGTCAGTCGAACCTCAGCCGATAGCCGATGCCACGCACAGTCTGCAGATGAATGGGATTGGCCGGGTCGTCCTCGATCTTCCGGCGCAGGCGGTTAATCTGCACGTCGATGGTCCGCTCGCCCACTTCGCCGTCACCGCCGATGAGGGATTCGCGCGACACGGTGCCGTCGGGGCTGGCGGCAAACTGCGTCAGCAACTGCCGTTCGCGATCGGTGAGGCGGATGAGTGCCGTGCCGTCGGACAGTTCCTCGCGCTTGGCGTCATAGGTGAAGCGGCCGAACTGGATGGCGTCGCGCAACAGCTGCACTTCCGGCTGGGGGCGGCGCTTCAGCAGGTTGTTGAGGCGCAGCAGCAGTTCGCGTGGCTCGAAAGGCTTGGTCAGATAGTCGTCGGCGCCAACTTCCAGTCCGGTGATGCGATCGGCGGATTCGGCACGGGCGGTCAGCAAGAGTATGGGCAGGTCCTGCTCGGCGCGCAGGGCGCGGGTCAGCGAGAAGCCGTCCTCGCCGGGCATCATGACGTCGAGCACCATGATGTCGAACTCGATGGAGGAGATCTTGCGGCGCGCCTCGACGGCGTCGGCGGCGCACGTGACGCGATAACCGTTGTTGGCGAGATATTTGGCGAGCAGTTGGCGAATGCGGCTGTCGTCGTCCACCACGAGGACATGGTTGGCATCGTCGGAGGGGATGGCCGCTGTCACCATGGTCAGATCTCTGTTTCACTGGCCGGGGCATGGCCGGCGGTGTCGATCATGTTCGACAGGAAATCGCGCACCACTTGCCGTGAGCCTGCGGGCATGCTTTCGAGCGCATGGGCGATGCGGGCGTCCTGGCGGGCGGCCAGGGCGAGCACAAGGCGGCTGCCCTTGTCGGTGACGGTCAGCAGGCGTTCGCGCCGGTCCACCGGGCCGGGGGTCTGATCCACATAGCCGTCGTCGACGAGCTGCTTGAGGACGCGGCCGAGGCTCTGCTTGGTGATGCGCAGGATGTCCAGCAGATCGGTGACGCGCATGCCCGGATTGCGATTGACGAAATGCAGCACGCGGTGATGCGCGCGGCCGAAGCCGAAGGCCAGCAGGGTCTGGTCCGCTTCGCCGACAAAATCGCGATAGGCGAAGAACAGGAGTTCGATCAGCTCAAGATCGAGCTCCTTGCCCGCGTCCGATTGACGGGCGGAGAGCGCGGCGTTGGCTGGCGAGAAATGCGTATCGGCCATGTCTGACGTGTTTCGTCCTGCTGTTCTTCAACCGGAATGATCGGCGCGAGAGCATAGCCACTTCATCGCTGCGACGCAAAATCTCTTCGAAGTCCGGGCCGAAATGCTCAACCGTTCCAGCGGTTGGTGCGCTCGTCGTCATCACCCTTGGCTTCCACCCAGGCGCCGCTGGTGCCGTCGATCAGATGTTCCTTCTTCCAGAAGGGCGCGCGGGTCTTCAGGTAGTCCATCAGGAACTCGCAGGCCTCGAAGGCGGCGACGCGGTGGCTCGATGCGGTCACCACCAGAACGATGCGGGCGCCGGGCGCGATCTTGCCGTAACGGTGGATCACCGTCACGGCATCGAGCGGCCAGCGGGATTCGGCTTCCGCGACCACGCGGCCGAGTTCTGCCTCGGCCATGCCGGGATAGTGCTCGAGCTCCAGTGCCGCAAGGCGTCCGCCTTCGTCCCGGCAGAGGCCGACGAAACTAGCCACCGCCCCGATGTCGCGGCGCCCGGCGGAGACCTTCTCGATCTCGGCGCCGGTGTCGAAGTCTTCTGCCTGGACGCGGACAGTGGCCATGGTGGGATGCTCCCGATCAGGCGAGGTGAAGCTTCAGGAAGTCGAGGCTGCGTTGCCAGGACAACACGGCAGACGCCTCGTCATAGGCGGCCGGCGTTTCCTTGCGCATGAAGCCGTGGCCGCCGGGGTAGGTGTAGACTTCGACCGCCGGGCTCTCCGCCTTGACCTTCTCGCCAACCGACAGGGGAATATGCGCGTCGGCTTCACCGAAATGCAGCATCAGCGGCCCGCGCGGGCGATCGTCGGGAAACCGGGCGATGCCGCCGCCGTAATAGCCGACCGAGGCGTCGAAGTCCTGACGGCAGGCACTCAGATAGGCGATGGTGCCGCCGAGGCAGAAGCCGACGATGCCGACCTTGCCGATGGGGGCAAGGGCAGCCTTCGCCGCCGCCACATCGGCAAGGGCCTTGGCGAAGTCGAAGTGGGACATGAAGGCCATGCCCTTTTGCCGATCGTCGTCAGTGTATCCAAGGTCGACGTTGCGCTCGTAGCGGTCGAACAGCGCCGGCGCGACAGCGGCAAAGCCGGCTGCCGCCAGCTCTTCGGTGATGCGCCTGACGTGGTCGTTGACGCCGAAGATTTCCTGAATCACGACAACGCCGCCCAGAGGCTTGCCGGCGGGCAGGGCGCGATAGGCCGAGAGGGCATGGCCGTCTGCGGCGGCAAGGGTCATCCAGTCCGTCACCATGGGAAGTCTCCGTCAACCGCCGGTCATCGGCGGAAAAAGGGCGATTTCCCGGGCCTCCGTTATGGCTTCGTCATGACTGACATGCATCTGGTCGACGGCAACGCGGATGGTTGACGGCGACTGCAAGGCAAAGGCATGCGCGTCGTCGCGCGTTGCCAGCCAGCGCACGAGGTCTCCGGCGGTGATGATGTCGGAGGGCAGCACCAGCCGCTCTTCCGGCACGCCGATGCGCTCACGGACCCAGGAAAAATAGACGAGGCGGACTTCTCTATCGGTCATGGTTTTCTTCCATAAGATAGACAACGCCCGTGCGGAAGTAGTCATAACCCGTGTACAGGGTCACGATTGCGGCCGTCCAGAGCAGGAGAAGGCCTAGTTCGGAAATGTGATCGACGTATTTGTCGGCGGTTGGGCCGAGCAGCAGGATGCCGATGGCGACAAGCTGCAGCGTGGTCTTCCACTTGGCGAGCCGCGTCACGGGCACGGAAACCTTCAGCTCCGCCAGGAACTCGCGCAGGCCGGATACGAAGATCTCACGCATTAGGATGATTACCGCCGCCCAGAGCGACCAGCCGCCGATCGTGTTGTTGTTGGTCAGCACCAGGATGCAGACCGAGACCAGCAACTTGTCGGCGATCGGATCGAGCATGCGGCCAAGCGAAGATTGCTGTTTCCACAGGCGCGCTAGATAGCCGTCGAAATAGTCCGTGATGGAGGCCGCCGCAAACAGGCCAAAGGCTGTCCAGCGTCCTGCGTCGCCCTCGATGTAGAAGGCGGCAACGACGGCCGGAACTGCGACAATGCGCAGATATGTCAGGATGTTGGGCAGGGACCAGACGAGTTTCATCGGCGGAGCTTCATGACGCGTTTTCCGAGACATCGCACGGCAGGACGACAAGGGCAAGACGGCTGCCGGAAGCAAGGGGCGGGATAGGCAGTTCTGCCGGCTCGACATCGGCTGGGGATGGCGTCCCGAACGGCGAATCACGGATTGCGTGGGGAGGGGGGCTGTGAGAGGTTAGCAAAAGGTTATCGGGGGCGATCATGAACGGGTCTGTGTTGCGCGTGGCGGTCGTTCTGGCCGCGATGGTAAGTGGCGTCTGGCATGCCCAAGCGGCGGACCAGGCGGCTGACGAGGCTGCCGATGCCGTGCAACCGGACATCTCCTGGAAATTTTTCGCTGCGACCGATCACTATTCGTCCGGCCTCACGGCCACGGATCATTCCGGTTATGCGGAAGGGCGCGTCACTGTCGATTTCGATATCTGGCGCGTGGCGGTCGGAGCCTGGACCCATGGTCAAGACCATGATCCCACCATGGAGATCCTGGCGGGCGTGTCGCCCACCTATGGCGATTGGACCTTCGATGCGTCGATCGCGCGCGACTATTCGCCCACCGACAAGTATCAGAACGAATGGATCGTCGACGCCAACGTGACTCGTTCCCTGACACCCGAGCTTGAGGCCAATGTGGGGGCTTCCTATACGGTGATCGACCATGACGTGGATTATGCCGATCTCTATGCCAGCCTCACCTATACCTTCGAGAATGGCGCGGCGGTGACCGGCAGCACCGATTGGGAACCCAACTACGTCGGCAATGGCGATCATTACGTCGAGAGCTACGTGAATGCGTCGATCCCGGTCAGCGAGCGTTTCACCCTGTCCGGCGAGTTCGGCTACGACTGGTATTCCTCGCACAATCCGGATCCGGTCTCATATTTCTACTGGAACGCCGGCGTGACGGTCGACGTCACCGAGGGGCTCGACCTCGATCTGCGCTATCACGGCAACTCGCTCACCGGCAGCGACTGCGCGACGCAGACCAGCAGCGACTGCGGCGACCGCGTGATGGCGACGCTCACCTATTCGGGCAGCACGTCCTTGGGCAAATGAGGCCACCGCCGACTCCGCGTGATGCCGATCACGCGATCGGCATTGATCTTTCGCGATTTTGCCGTCTTTTGCTGTGAGGTCTCTCGGCCACGGTCCGGCTTGAGCCGGACCGCTCGGCGATGTCGAGCGAGACTGCAGAAGGGTTTGCATGATGACACTTACACCGGGCGTGACGCCGCGTCGGTCAAGGATACGCCGCGCGATCACCGTGCTACGGGCCAGGCCGCGGCTGATCTCCGGCATCGTCCTGGGCTTCCTGGTCTATTTCCTCCTGCCCACCTCCCTCGAACCGCCGACGCGAATCCTGATTGGTTGGGATACGGGCGTGTGCCTCTATCTCATCATGACCTGGAAGATGATGGCCGGATCTGATGTCCATGCCCTGAGGCGCCGGGCAGCCCAGCATGACGAGGGGGAGTGGACGATCCTGCTGCTGGCGATGTCCGCCTCGCTGGTCAGTCTGGTGGCGATCGGCGTCGATCTCCACCGCGCCAAGCTGGCGGTGGGCGGCACGGAAATCTGGCGCGTTGCCGTCTCGACGCTGACCATCATCGTTTCATGGTTCTTCGTGCACACCGTGATGGCGCAGCATTATGCCCATGACTATTACCTGCGCGAGAACCATGGCCGCGGCCTTGAGTTTCCCGAACACATCACGGAGCCCGATTACTGGGATTTTCTCTATGTGTCCTTCACCATCGGCGCCGCGTCGCAGACTTCGGACGTGACCATCGCCTCGCAACGCATTCGTCGCGTGGCGCTGGCGCACACCATCCTGTCCTTCCTGTTCAACACCACGATCCTGGCACTTGGGATCAATGTTGGGGCGAGCCTGCTGTGAAGGGGCTGTCGACCGCCGCGTGGAAGTGGTCGAGATAGAGCTTCATGGCGAGAATGGTGCCGATCAGCGTGATGGAAACGGCGTTGGAGAGGATCATCGGCCAGGAGCCGAGCAACAGGCCATAGGCTTCCCAGAGCAGGACCGAGACGAAGCTCATCAGGTTGGTCATCAGCGACAGGCCGGCGGTCTTGCGCTCGACGATGATCTTGAGCGATTGCGGCGCCCAGCAAACGGCAGAGAGAATGGCGGCAAGACTGCCGACGATCTCCACATTGAATTCAGTCATTTCGATCCCAGGATATTGTTTTATCGTTTGGTCAAATATTAGGCCTTTTCCGCTCGGGGAGCAACGGGGATGAAACCCGTACGCAGCTGGCTCTCCGTGCGAAGCCGGCTTGTCGGGCGCCATCATGGCTACAACTTGAACCGGTAGGGCAGCTTTCCTGAACGTCGTCATAATCACGTGATGCACCCGCATTATGCCCGAAAGCATTCCGCACACATGCTTACGGAGGATAGTCCGATGACTTTGCGTCGCTTGGTTGCCGTCGCTTCATTTTCACTCACCCTGGTGTCCTGGCACACGCTGGCCCTTGCCACTCCCTCGATCGCCGAGGTTGCCGCCAGTGTCGAGACGCCCAATCTTTCCGAAGAGGACGGCAAGGCGGATGCCGACGATCCGTCCTTCTGGGTCGATCCGGCCGATCCGGCGAAGACCCTGGTGATCACCGCCATCAAGAACGGCGGCATCCGCGTCTATGATCTCAAGGGCACTGAAGTGCAGAAGATCAAGGCCGAGAAGACCGATGCCGGCAAGGGGCGCATCAACAACATCGACGTGGTCTATGGCCTCAAGCTTGCCGATGGTTCGTCCATCGACGTGGCGGTGGCGTCCGACCGCGGCCTCGACATCATCCGCGTGTTCAAGATCGACGGGTCGGCCGACAAGCCGCTCAGCGAGATCACCGATCTCAGTGTTGGTCGTGCCTTCCCGACCCGTCCGGACAAGGCGGGCGGTGCGGATCAGGACAATCCGCTCGACGATCAGATGACGGTTTACGGCCTCACCGCCTGGAAAGCGGCCGACGGCAAGGTGCTCGCGGTCGGCACGCAGCGGACCAACCCGCGCGTCGGCGTCTTCGAGCTGCAGCCTGAAGCCGATGGCAAGGTGGCCGTGAAGATGGTGCATGACGCGCGCGTGCCCTTCGTCTTCGACGGACAGGATCTGACGGCCGAGAGCAAGGACGATCCGCTGTCGGACTGGAACCCGCAGTTCGAGGGCGTCACCGTCGACAAGGTTACGGGCGCCGTCTATGCCGGTCAGGAAGACGTGGGCATCTGGAAGCTCGATCCGGCGACCGGTCTGTTTGGTGACAAGCCGCTCTACACCACGCGCGGTTCCTCCAAGAGCGTGTTCAACAAGCCCGACAGCGTCATCACCCGCGACGTGGAAGGGCTGACCGTCTACTACGGCAAGACCGCCCGCTATCTTCTGGCGTCGAGCCAGGGCGGCGCGCATGGCGAGGGCGGTGTGGCCGATGCCCCCTATGACGACAGCTTTGCCGTCTTCCGCATCGACGATGGCTTCAAGCTGCTCGGCTCCTTCCGCGTGGCGGCCAATGCGGCGGCCAAGATCGACGCGGTGCAGGAAAGCGACGGCGCCGACGTGATCGCCACCGCCCTGCCGGGCTGGCCGAACGGCCTGTTCGTGACGCAGGACGGCTATAACGACGATCTCAACGGGCTGAGCGGCGAGCCCAAGGCGACCAACTTCAAGTTCGTCGACTGGGCCGCGATTGCCAACGCCTTCAACCCGCCGCTGGAGATCAATGCCGGCGGCTATGATCCGCGCAAGTAAGCCAGGCAGGACGGCGGGTGGGAGCCTCGCCCGCCGTCATCCCTTGCGGAAATAGTCGTAGATCGCCTTGGCGGTGGCGGCGGAAATGCCGGAGACCTGTTCGAGATCGGGCAGGGCGGCCCGCTCGATTTCCTTGAGCGTGCCGAAGTGGTTGAGCAAGGCGCGCTTGCGCGTCGGCCCCACGCCGGGGATCTCCTGCAATCCGCCTTCGGAAATCTGCTTGGAGCGGCGCGCCGCGTGGCTGCCGTTGGCGAATCGGTGGGCCTCGTCGCGCAGGCGCTGGATGAAATAGAGCACCGGGTCGCGGGTCGGCAGCATGAAGTCCTGCAGGCCGGTGCGGAAGAAGCGTTCGCGGCCGGCGTCGCGGTCGGGACCCTTGGCGACACCCACCAGCGGGATATCCGTGAGACCGAGTTCTTCGATGATCGCGCGCACGGCTGACAGCTGGCCGGCGCCGCCGTCGATCAGCACCAGATCGGGCCAGGGGCCGAAGCCATCCTCGTCGCGCGGCGCGGCCTCGCGGCTGCCGTGCTCCTTGACGAGGCGTGAGAAGCGGCGGGTCATCACTTCCTTCATCATGCCGAAGTCGTCGCCCGGCGTGATGTCCTCGGAGCGGATGTTGAACTTGCGATACTGGTTCTTCACGAAGCCGCCGGGGCCGGCGACGATCATGCCGCCCACCGCATTGGTGCCCATGATGTGGGCGTTGTCATAGACTTCGACGCGCTTGGGTGTTTCTGGCAGACCGAAGACCTTGCCGAGGCCTTCGAGCAGCTTCAACTGGCTCGACGTGTCGGCGAGGCGACGGGCCAGCGCCTCGCGGGCATTCTGGACGGCGTGGTCGATGAGATCCTTCTTCTCGCCACGCTTGGGCTCTGCCACCTCGACGCGCCGGCCGGAGCGCTCCGACAGGGCGTCGGCCATCAGCGCCATGTCCTCAAGCTCGTGGCTGACGAGGATGAGCGAGGGGCAGGGCTTGTCATCGTAGAACTGGGCGATGAAGGACGAGAGCGCTTCGCCAGGCTCGGCGCCGCCGGCCTTCGGGAAGAAGGCGTGGTTGCCCCAATTCTGGCCGGTGCGGAAGAAGAACACCTGGACGCAGGTCTGCCCGGCTTCCTGATGCACGGCGAAGACATCGGCTTCTTCTATGCCCTGCGGGTTGATGCCCTGATGGCTCTGCACATGGCTGAGTGCCGCCAGGCGGTCGCGGTAGACGGCGGCACTTTCGAAATCGAGGTCGGCGGCGGCGGCCTGCATCTCGGTGGCCAGCTCCTCCTTGATCTGGCGGCTCTTGCCCGACAGGAAGTCTTCGGCCTCGCGGACCAGACGCTTGTAGTTGGCGGCGTCGATCTCGCCGGTGCAGGGGCCGGCGCAACGCTTGATCTGGAACTGCATGCAGGGCCGGCTGCGGCTGTCGAACTCGCTGTCGGAGCAGTTGCGGATCAGGAAGGCCTTCTGCATGGCGTTGATGGTGCGGCTGACGGCAATGGCCGAAGCGAAGGGGCCGAAATAGCGTCCCTTGCGCGAGCGGGCGCCGCGATGCTTGACGATCTGCGGGCTCGGGTGATCGCCGGTGATCAGGATGTAGGGGAAGCTCTTGTCGTCGCGCAGCAGCACGTTGAAGCGCGGACGCAGCTGCTTGATCAGGTTGGCTTCCAGCAGCAGCGCCTCGGTTTCGGTCTTGGTGGTGACGAACTCCATGGAGCCCGTCGCCTGCACCATGCGCAGGATGCGGGTCGGCAACTGGCCGAGGCGCGTGTAATTGGAGACGCGCTTCTTGAGGCTCTTGGCCTTGCCCACATAGAGCACGTCGCCGGTCGGCGAGAGCATGCGATAGACGCCGGGGCCATTGGGCAGCAACTTGACCATGGCGGAGATGACTTCGACACCACGCCGGCTTTCCGGCGCGGTCAGATCAAGCACCTCCCCCTCGCTGTCCGTCTCCAGATCTGGCAGGGCGGTGGCGTCTTCGTCACTTTCCGTTACAGGCGCAAGGGTTTCGTCGTCGATCATGGGCTTGGCGGGATCCTGAATCATGTGCGGCAGTCTACAACATTTATGCTGTCAGAAAGCGTCCGCTATGGCAGTTCCAATGCCGTCGATCATGGTTAAGTAAACGTGAACAGAAATCACGAAATTTTGTGAGTGTTCATATCTGTTTCTACAGAATTAAAGCGTTGTCCCAGACCAAGAACCATACTGTTGCGAAATTGTCGATGCAGATTTTCGACTTCAACTTGCCTCTTTTTGGTCAAATTCTCGCATGGACCTTGCCGCATTCCGCCTCCACTTTCAGCTCATCGAACGACGGCATCACGCAAGACGATGCCGTTGCACTGTGAGGAGCCTCGAGCGGTGAAATACCTGCTCTGGCTACACAAAAGGAGTAAAGAGTATGAAGAAGCTGGTTCTCGCGCTGGTCGCCGGTTCTGCCCTCGTTGCGTCGGCCCCCGTGTTCGCCGCCGACCTCAACGAGCCGATCCCCGAGGCTCCTGCCATGGCCCCCGTTGCCACCAGCTCGGCCTTCGACTGGACCGGTGCCTATGTCGGTGCCCAGGCCGGTTATGGCTGGGGTACCGTGAAGACGGGTAGCGGCGACAAGGATGTCAGCGGCTTCACCGGTGGCGTCTACGGCGGCTACAACTACCAGGTCGACCCGCACTGGGTGGTCGGTGGCGAAGCTGACGTGATGATGGGCCCGTCCGACAAGTTCACGTCCGGCGGCACCTCGGTCAAGGCCAGCACCGACTGGTTCGGCTCTGTCCGCGGTCGCGTCGGTTATGCCTTCGACAACATCCTGGTTTACGGCACCGCCGGTGCGGTGGTCGGTCAGGGTACCGCCAAGTTCAACGGTGGTTCGGACGACAACACCCACGTCGGTTACGTGGTTGGCGCCGGTATCGAAGCCGCTCTGACCAACAACATCACGGCCCGCGCCGAGTACACCTACACCGGCACCAACGACAAGACCTACACGGTCGGCGCCGACTCGGTGAAGACCGGTCTCGACGGCTCGCTGGTCACCGTCGGCCTCGGCTACAAGTTCTGATCCCAATCAGGTCAGGCTCAAAGAGCCCCCGGAGCCAAGTGCTCCGGGGGCTCTTTGCTTTTCAGCGCATGGCGCCTCAGCTGTTGTCGCCGTCGAGGAGGTTGCCGAGCGGGCCGAGGATCGAGCCCTCTTCCTTGGACGAGCCCAACATGTTCTGCGGCGCGGCGGCCCAGATGCGGCCGGCGAGGCGCGAGAAGGGCAGCGACTGCAGCCACACCTTCCCAGGGCCGACCAGGCGGGCGAAGAACACGCCTTCGCCGCCGAAGATCATCGACTTGACCGACCCGACCCGGACGATGTCGAAATCGACCGAAGGCGTGTAGGCGGCGACGCAGCCGGTATCCACATGCAGCTCTTCGCCCGACGCAAGTTCCTTCTCCACCAGCGTCCCGCCCATGTGCACGAAGACCCAGCCGTCGCCGTCGAGCTTCTGCATCACGAAGCCCTCACCACCGAACAGGCCGGTCATGATGCGCTTCTGGAAGGCGATGCCGAGCGACACGCCCTTGGCGGCGCACAGGAAGCTGTCCTTCTGGCAGATCAACGTGCCGCCCATGCTGTCGAGCTTGATGGGCAGGATGTGGCCGGCGTAGGGCGCGGCAAAGGCCACGCGCGCCTTGCCCTGGCCTTCGTGGGTGAAGACGGTGGTGAACAGGCTCTCACCCGTGATCAGGCGCTTGCCGGCGCCAAGCAGCTTGCCCATGAAGCCGCCACCGGAATTCGAGCCGTCACCGAACACCGTGTTCATGGTGATTGCGGCCGACTTGAACATCATCGAGCCAGCTTCCGCGACAGCGCTCTCGCCGGGATCAAGCTCGATCTCGACGAACTGCATTTCGGCGCCCTTGATCTCGAAATCAATGTCGTCGGCGCTCCCGGACGACTGGTGACGGGCAACGGGAACAGACGGAAAATTACCCCAGGCCATGAATTCGCTCCGCAGTAACGCGCCGCAACAGGTGCACGGCGGCGACGCGTCAGATGCCTATCATGGAGAGGATCGGCAAGGCTACTCGTTCACTTCGGTTTGGTGTCGCTGAAGCCGGGGCAGCGCGCCTCGAACCGGTCGAGCCAGGCGGTCAGCTTCGGATGGCGGTCGCGCCAGAGACCGGGGAAGCGGAAGTCGAGATATTCGAGGGCGCAGGCGACGGAGATTTCGCCGACTTCGATCCGGTCCTCGGAGGGCAGGTTGGCGTCCAGCACGGCGAGGGCGCGGTCGATCTTGCCCTGCTGATGGTCGTCCCAGGTTCGCGAGAAGAATTCCGGTTCCCGGACGGCCGCCTCGTAGCGCCTGAGGATGCCGGCATCCATGATGCCGTCGCCGATTGCCTGCAACGTCAGTGCCTTGAAGCGACGGTCGGGATCGGCGGGGATGATCTTGCCGCCGCCGGCGAGGTGATCGAAATACTCGGAGATCACCCGGCTGTCGAACAGGATCGTGCCGTCGGCCAGGATGAGGGCCGGGATCTTGCCGAGCGGGTTCTGGCTGCGCAGGCTGTCCTCGGGATTGCGGGTGTCGGCGAACTCCACCGTCACCTGATCGGTCAGGCCGAGGAGGATCATCGCCAGCTTGACCTTGCGCCCGAAGGGGGAGGCGGGGGACGAACGCAGAATCATGTTCGGCATGGGTATCTCCGGAAGATGCAGAATGAAGGGATGTCAGGGTGCCTGATAGACCGGCTTGAGCCCGCTGTCCGGGCTGCCGTTGCAGGCGGGGTCTGCGGCAAGACGATCGAGGCGGAAGGCATATTCGTCCCAGGTCCATGACGCCTTGGAGACACACCCCTTCTCGTCGATCTCGCTGGCGGTGAGGACATGGCTGGCTGCGTCAAAGCCTGTGTCGAACAGGGTATCGGTGCCGGTCCAGCCGAAGCGATCGGAATGGGCAGCGAAGGTCAGGGCATGCATGCCGCCGATCTCGCCGCGCTCGACCATGTAGAGACGATAGCCGGTGCCGTGGGCCCCTTTGAAACAGGGAATGGCGTAAAGCGTTGCCGTGTCCGACAGCGCCCCGATCATCGGTGGGATTGGGGCGAGATCGGCGCTGTCCGGCGCCTCGCAGGTGCTGGCGGCCACGTGCCATTCCAGCAGGCGTGGCGGCACGCCCGTGTCGGCGATCATCGCGGCGTCGTCGACTTGCGGCGCCGGCGGCAGATCCTCGGGCGGCGCGGCGCGGCGATCCCCGCCGAGGCGCTTCTGAAGCGTGTCCACTTCGTTGAGCGCATCAGCGAGACTGCCAAGGGGGAAGCGGTCGGTGTGCGGGGCGCCGGTAATGTCGATATAGGCAAAGCGCAGGTCATGGCCGCGCTGCACCTGCAGCATCAGACGATCCAGGGCTGTTTGCGAGGTGATGTAATAGCTCGATGCGGTCACAAAGGGCGCATAGTCGGCGCTGGGCCGCAGGGTGATGTCGACGCCGTTGTCGATGGAGAGCGACACCGGTCGATCAGCATCGGCCAGCACGCCTTCGGTCGTGAGCGACACGACCCAGCGTGCCCGGCTTTCCGGGCCACGGATCAGCACGAAGGTCGACGGCTTGTCTTCGCCGATGGACTTGATGGAGACCGCGCAATGCAAGTCAGCCGTACAGGCCACGAGGGCTGCGCCGAACCGCTTGAGCGTATCGGCCTGCGCAAAACCCGCCGAAAGGCAGCAAGACACGGCTCCGCTGGCCGCAAGGCGGAGCAGGGAAGACAGGCGGGGCAGGCGAACCCTCGGGCACAACATGAACATTTTCACCTTACCGGCGGCATGACGACCTTGTCGCTGCGGCAACCCCGGCGGTCGACGTCAGGGCAGGAGCGGAAGGCGAGATCGCGCGTCATGCAAATGCGGACTTCGCTGAGGCGGCGACCGTCGCAGGTCACCGCGATGCCCTCAGGCTTCAGACCGGGATTGGCCTTCAGGAAGGCGCGCTCCAGGTCATCAGGCGCAATGGTCAGATAGGTCGATGGCGCGTCGAAGGCGGCAGGTACGGCCACCTTGGCGCGGGCCGTACGCACGGTATCGAGATAGCTGGTGCCGTCGAGGCCCGAGCAAGTGCCGTGCCTTGACCATTCGTGGAGAATGAGGCCGGCATCCGGCATCAAATCGAGCATGCCATCCACGTCGCGAAGGGTTGGCACCGGCTTGTTTGTCGTACAGTTTTCCGGGTAGCCGCGCTCGTATTGTGGCCAGAGGCCGTGGACGACAAAGGCGTAGGGGCGGTAGCCGGCGCACTGCCGGCTGTTTGGCCTGGCATTTTCGCTTGCGCAATAGCTTGGCGACCAGGACAACGACAGGAGATAGAAGTCAAAGTCGCCGGCACGGTCCTGCGCCACAGCGCTCGTCGCGCCCATGAGGCCAGCGGCCAGCAGGGCTGCAGCCAGCCAAGGCCGAAGCGGAGTACGGGTCTGCATGCGGCTCACCGGAGCACCCGGCAGTTGGCGTCATAGACGTGATAGGGATCGTGGCCGGCGAGGCAGAACTCCACCCCCCAGCCATAGCCGGCGAAGCCGCTGTCGTTGGAGATCACGTAGTAGAGCGTGCGGCGCTGTCCACCAGCGAGCTCGGCGCGGGCGATGCAATGGCGGTGTTCGACGGCGGAGACGAACTTCGTGCCGGCCGTCGACTGGCTCGGCTGGGCGATGGAGGCGATGACGACGCCATCCTGCCAGGTCGCGTGTTCGGCCCAGGCCTGCTTCTCCTTGATGGAGCCCAGCACGGTCGGATCGTCACAGGCAGGAATCGCAGGATTGCCGTCGGCGGCAACAGCGGGAGCGACCGACAGGGCGAGCAGCAGCAGGGCAGAGAACACGCGCATTGTCTTCACCATCCAGATTCGCAAGATGTTGGCGCGACTCTCTTCCGTTCCTTTGGCGCGGTCAAGCGCCGGACCGATCCGCCTCTTCCACCAGCCAGGTCACCCTTCCGCCCGCACCCGGCCCGTCAGCGAGCAACTCGATGAGCTCGGGCATGATGGCGCGCGTTTCTTCGGCCAGCATGTAGGGCGGGTTGACCACCAGCATGCCGGCTCCCGCGAGCGGGCCGTCGCCGCCGGGCTCGCGGATCCATTGCTCGATGCAGAGCAGGCGTGTGGCGCCGGTATCGGCGGCCTCCGACAGGAAGGCGTCGACCGCGTCCTGATCCTTGATGGGATACCACAGCAGCTGGATACCTGTGGCGAAGCGCCGGCTGGCGTCCTGCATGGCGCGCAGCATGCGCTGGAACTCGCCGGCCTCTTCGAAGGGCGGATCGATCACCACAACCCCGCGTCGCTCGCGCGGGGGCAGTTGGGCGCGGACGGTGACATAGCCGTTTTCGCGGCTGATTTGCACGCGACGGTCAGCGCTGTAGAGGGCGTCGAGCTGTTGGGCGTCCTCGGGATGCAGTTCGTTGAAAAGAAAGCGATCCTGCAGGCGGCCGAGGGTGGTCGCAATCATGGGCGAACCCGGATAGACCAGCAGGTTGTCGTCGCCGTTGGCGGCGCGGATGGCGCCCATCCACGGGCCGAGATAGGCGCGCAGTGGCTCCGACAGATCGCTTTCGAGAATGCGGCCGACGCCATTGCGCCATTCGCCCGTCTTCAAGGCCTCGTCGGAGGCAAGGTCATAGAGACCGATGCCCGAATGGGTGTCGATGACGCGGAAGGCCGCGTCCTTCTTGCAAAGATAGGCGAGGATCCTTGCGAGGACGGCGTGCTTGAGCACATCCGCAAAATTACCGGCGTGGTAGGCGTGGCGATAGTTCATGCATAGGAGCTAACCTGTCGGCGGGCCAGTGTCCAGCGACAGAGGCTTGACCGTCAGCTTTGAGTGGTCGACAGATGCCGTGGTTCAGATATGAAGATGGCATGTGATCGTCGGGGGATGGGGCAATGGTGCAGGCGCGCAAATACGCATTGGTTCTGCTTGCCTTTCTTTGTCTGATGCTGCCGAACGTCGCGTCGGCTCACGCGATCTTGCTGAAGAGCGATCCGCAGGATGGCGCCATGCTCTCCGTACCGCCGGCACGGGTGGTGCTGACATTCAATGAACCCGTGCAGCCCGGCAAGCTGGCTCTGGTGCAGCCCGACGGGACGATCCTGCCACTCGAAGGGCTCACTACCGGCAACGAGGTTGACGTTGAGCTCCCCTCCCTGTCTGCGCAGGGGAGCCGCATCGTCGGCTGGCACGTGGCGTCGGCCGACGGGCACCCGGTGGACGGCACCTTCCGCTTCTCGGTCGGCGCGCCGTCCAACCTCGTGATGCCGGAAACGCTTGAGACCAGCTCGCCGGCCGTTCGGTCGCTGCTCTATGTGACGCGCCTGCTGTTTCAGTTCTCGCTGCTGTTTGGCGTCGGGGGTGCGGTCTTCTGGACCTGGATCCAGGACGGGCCGCAAGACCGTTTCACCGCGATGATCCTGCGCCTGGGCCTGCTGACGCCGCCGCTGATCTACGGCCTGCAAGGCGCAGATCTGGCGGGTCAGGATCTCAGCGCGCTGCTGCTTGCCGAGACCTGGCGCCTGCCGTTCGGCACGCCGATGGCGCAAACGCTGCTGGCGGGGCTTGCCGCACTGGTCTTGGCTTTTGTTTCCGGGCATCTTTGGGAGTGGCGAGGGCGGCTCTTCAGTTTCGTCGCGCTGGTGATGGTCGGCTTTGCCTTCTGCCTGAGTGGTCACGCAGCAACCGCCGAACCGACCTTCCTGACCGTGCCCGCCCTGTTCCTGCATGGGGTCAGTCTCGCTTTCTGGCTCGGCTGCCTGCTGCCCTTGCGGCACGTGCTGACCAGGGGTGGCGAAGAGGGGCGCGAGGAACTGCTGCTGTTCTCGCGGATCATTCCTTTCCCTGTGCTGCTGATCCTTGGCAGCGGCGCGATCCTGATCCGGGCGCAGCTCCCCAGTCTGGCCGACCTCACGTCTACCGATTACGGCCGCTTGCTGCTTCTCAAGCTGACGCTGGTTGGTGTCGTGCTGGTGGCTGCAGCGCTCAATCGCTGGTTCTGGACGCGCGATCCGGAGATGGTCTGGCGTCTGCGCCGGTCGATCTCGGTGGAGATCGCGCTGATCTTCGGCGTCTTGCTGCTGGTTGGCCTCTGGCGCTTCACGCCGCCGCCTCGGGTTCTGGCAGAAGCGGCCAATCAGCCGATCTCCCTGCACATTCACACCCTGCCGGCCATGGCCGACGTGGACATTCTGCCGGGCCGGGCAGGGCCGGTGCACATTCGGGCCTTCCTCGAAACCGGCGAGTTCGAGGCGCTCAATCCCCGAGAGGTTACGGTGATGCTGAAGGCGCCTGACGCCGGGGGAGAGAGTGTCTCGGCCCCGATGCTGCGCGGTGCGGACGGCTATTTCGAAGTCGCCAACATGACCATACCCTCCGGCGGGCGCTGGGTGCTGACCTTCAGCATCGTCATGCCCGACGGAAGTACCCAATCCCTGTCCCAGCCGGTCGAAATCCGCGGCTGAAGGCACCCTTCACCACGTCAGACAAGCTCGCCGGATCGTCTTGCCGCATCGCGCCGGATGTGAAAACGCCGGCCCGACGTCAGTCGGGCCGGCGCATGCTCAGGATGGACGTCCCGCGATCAGGACTGGATCAGCTTGTACTTGCCGAAGCCGTCAGCGGCGTCGCCGTCCTTTTCCACCTTCACACCAGCCGGCACGGTTTCCAGCGTGGCGTTGGGCGAGCAGGGGAAGGTGATGTTGACGGTCTTCGGCAGCGGCGCCAGCGACCAGTTGCCGTCGGCCGCCGGGTTGATGGTCTTGTTGGCGATGATGTAGCGGACGATGACGTCGCGGTTGGTGTCCGGTCCCTGGAAGACGACGGTGGTGCCGTCAGCGCCCGGGAACTTGCCGCCGCCACCGGCGCGGTAGTTGTTGGTCACCACCAGGAACTCCTGCGCCGCATCGACCGGCTTGCCCTGATAGGCGAGATCCTTGATGCGGTTGGCGGTGGCGTCCAGCAGGTTGCCGTCCTTGTCGAACTTGCTCGGCTGCGTCACGTCGATCTTGTAGGTGACGCCGTCCATCACGTCGAAATTATAGGCCGGGAAGGTCTGGTCGATCAGCGGCTGTTCGTCGGTCTTGGCCGGATCGATGCGGTTGAAGATGCCGGCCGAGCGTTCCAGCCAGTCCTTGAGCTGGGCGCCGGTGACCTTCACGATGCGGATGGTATTCGGATAGAGGTAGATGTCCGCCACATTCTTGATGGCGATCGGGCCCTTGGGCACGAAGGTGTAATAGTCCGGGCCCGAGCGTCCGCCCGACTTGAAGGGCGCGGCTGCCGAGAGCATCGGCAGGTCCGGAAGGCCGGCGGCCTTGGCCTGCTGGGCGCCATACCAGAGCTGCGCCTGGCTGACGATCTGCACCGACGGATCGTCGGCGACCAGCGCCCAATAGCTGGAGATGGGCGCGGACGTCTCGCCGACGGGGCGGCGTACATAATCGAGCGTGGCGTCGTGGTCCTTCTGCACGGCAGCCAGAACCGCCGGCACCGGGTCGACCAGCGAGACGATCTTCTTGTCGGGGGTGCGCTCGTAGATGGGACGCGCCTCGACATTGAAGCCCACCGGGCGCCACTTGCCGTTCTCACGGACGAGGTTGAGGTCGATCACGGCGAGATGGCTGCCCCAGAAGCCGGGCATCACCGTGGGAACGCCGTTGAGCGTACCCTTCTCGAGGTCGGCGCCTTCGATGGTGGCGAAGTCCTTGCCCGGGAACACCAGATGCTGGTGGCCGGTGAAGATGGCGTCGATGCCCGGCACCTTGGACAGATGCAGCGCGGCATTTTCCTCGCCGCCGACGCGTTCGCCACCGGCGATGCCCGAATGGCAGAGCGCAACGACGATGTCGGACTTCTCGCGCAGTTCCGGCAGATACTTGTTGGCGGCGTCGACGATGTCGATGGTCGTCACCTTGCCGGCGAGATTGTCCTTGTCCCACTGGACGATCTGCGGCGGCACGAAGCCGATCACGCCGATCTTCAGCGTGTGCTTGATGCCGGCGTCATCGAGGATGGTGGTCTTGAAGACGCGGGTCGGCTCCACCAGCGTCGTGCCGTCGGCCTTGATGGCGTTGGCGCAGACCGAGGGGAAGTTCTGGCCCTTCAGCGCGTGGCCGAGGAAGTCGAGGCCATAGTTGAACTCGTGGTTGCCGAGCGTGCCGCAGAGATAGCCGAGCTCGTTCATGGCGGCGACGATCGGGTGGATCTCACCATCCTTCAGGCCCTTCTCGTAGGCGACATAGTCGCCGAGCGGGCTGCCCTGAATGAGGTCGCCGTTATCGAACAGGATGGCGTTCTTGGCTTCGGCGCGCGCGGCGGCGATCAGGGCCGCGGTCTTGGAAAGACCGACCGTATCGTCGGCCTTGTCGCGATAATAGTCGTAGGGGAAAATGTTCACGTGCAGGTCGCTGGTTGCCATCAAACGGACCGTAAGACCGAGATCGGCGGCGCGCAGCAGCGGCGCAAAGGCGAACAGCGTGGCGGCCGCCACCGTTCCCTTCAGAATGGTTCGGCGGGTGGGAATGGACTTGGACATCGTGAGTCTCCCTTTCAGCGACGTTCGCGGAGTGAAGGCCCATTTGGTGACGAATTCAAGACATGGCCGTCGTCATGGTGTTGAAATTTGATCAATTGATAAAATTTCGTACTGTGGCGTTGCCTGCATCCGGACATGTTTCTGGTGTAAACAGGGAAACAGACAAGATGAACGGTGGATGAACGGCGAATTCAGCTTGGGATCAGGCCGATCGTGCCAATATGCCATTCATCGCAAAGTGCCCCGTCCGATCACGTGGGCAGGAGGATCGAGATGTTCAACACGATTTGGCGGGTTGCGGCTGTTGCCCTGGGGCTGGCGACTGTTCCCGTCGCCGCAGAGGCTGCCTCGCAGGCCTGGGTGACCGGAAATGTGAACCTGCGCACCGGTCCGAGCACCCAGTATTATCCGATCATGGTTCTTCCTGCGGGCTCGCAGGTGCAGGTCTACGGCTGTCTCCAGGGCTATAGCTGGTGCGACGTCAGCTATTATCAGGAGCGTGGCTGGGTTTCCTCGCGCTACCTGTCGCTGTTCTATAACGACCAGCAGACCTACGTGCCCTATCGGCCGCGTGTGACGGTGCCGTTCCTCACCTTCAACTTCGGCTATTGGGACAATTATTACGTTGGTCGTCCCTGGTATACGCATCGGCCGCCGGCGTACAATCCGCCGATCTATCGGCCGCCGGTGTATCGTCCCCCGGTCTATCGCCCGCCGGTCTATCAGGGGCAGCCGGGCAATGCGATGCCGCCCTGCGGCTGGGACAATGATTGCCCCTATACGCAGCAGCGCCCGTGGAGCCACAACAACTCCGGTGGCGGTGGTGGCGGCGGTGGCGTCGTGCAGGGTTGGGGTGGTCCCAGCGGCGGCGGTGACGTGACTGCGCCTCCCCGGCCGCACAAGCCCCGGCCGGAGCCGCAGTTCGATGGCGGCGGCGTGTTCGGCGGCTCGCCCGGCTTCAGTGGCGGCGGCGCACCCTTCAAGCCGCAGAGGCCTTCCAAGCCGCAAGGCGGCGGTGGTGGCGACGACGGCGTGACGCAGGGCGGTGGCGGCGGCGGTGCTGTCGGTATCCCCGGTCAGCAATGCGTCTGGAAGGGCGGCAAGTGCATCGGTCAGGCCCGCTGACGCGTTCTTCAAGATGACTCCCAGGACTGGCCGCTTCGGTTCTCCGCCGAAGCGGCCATTTTCATTGCTGTCAGCAGATGGCATCAGCGACGCCCTGTCTGCCGCCTCGGTGCTTGCCTTTTCGCGCGGGGGTGACGAAACTAGGGACATGGCTCGCAAACCCGCTCCCCCCACATCCGACGATCCCGTCACCGGCTTCTCCGAAGCGCCCCAGACGTCTTTCGAGGGGGCGCCGCTGACCGGCTCCTTCTCCGACTGGCTGAAGGATGTGGCCGGCGCCGACATGGAGGGCGTCACCAAGGTCAGCACGCCGGCGCCCGCC
Organism: Oryzibacter oryziterrae; assembly: GCF_021864535.1. GTDB lineage: Bacteria > Pseudomonadota > Alphaproteobacteria > Rhizobiales > Pleomorphomonadaceae > Pleomorphomonas > Pleomorphomonas oryziterrae. Next base: position 108,311 of record NZ_JAKJIC010000009.1, on the reverse strand, counting down.
GCGCCGAAGAAGCGCGGCAAGACGGCGGAGCTTGCCACCAAGAAATCCTCGCGCGGCGGTTCGATCGGCGGCTCCACCGATCCGAAGACGCGCGCCGCCGGCGGCCTCAATCCCGTTGCCGGCATGGCCTTGTCGCTGGAAGAGGCCGAGGCGCTGCCCACCGGCGGCGTCACCGCCACGGTCCAGGCGCTGGAGGCGCTGATCCAGAAGGGCCGCGACATCTTCAACGATGGCGAGCCCTGGGTGCCGCATCGGCCCGACCGGCCGCCCAAGTCGGAGGGGGGCATCCCCTTCCGTCTGGATTCGGCCTATACCCCCGCCGGCGACCAGCCCACCGCCATTGCCGATCTGCTGGCCGGGATTTCCCAGGACGAGCAGACCCAGGTGCTGCTCGGCGTCACCGGCTCGGGCAAGACCTTCACGGTCGCCAACATCATCGCCGCCACCAATCGTCCGGCCCTGATCCTCGCCCCCAACAAGACCCTGGCGGCCCAGCTCTATTCGGAGTTCAAGAGCTTCTTCCCCGACAACGCGGTGGAATATTTCGTCTCCTACTACGACTATTTCCAGCCGGAAGCCTACGTGCCGCGCACCGACACCTATATCGAGAAGGAGTCGACCATCAACGAGCAGATCGACCGCATGCGCCATGCGGCCACCCGCTCGCTGCTGGAGCGCGACGACGTGATCATCGTCGCCTCCGTGTCCTGCATCTACGGTATCGGCTCGGTCGAAACCTATACGGCCATGACCTTTTCCCTCGAGGTCGGCCAGCGCATCAACCAGCGCGAACTCCTCGCCGATCTGGTGGCCCTGCAATACAAGCGGCAGGACATGGCCTTTGTGCGCGGCTCCTTCCGGGTGCGCGGCGATGTGGTGGAAATCTTCCCCGCGCACCTGGAGGATCGCGCCTGGCGTCTGTCGCTGTTTGGCGACGAGATCGAGACGATCACCGAGTTCGACCCGCTCACCGGCACCAAGTCCGCCGACCTGAAATTCGTCAAGGTCTACGCCAACTCGCACTATGTGACGCCCAAGCCGACGCTGGCGCAGGCGGTGAAATCCATCAAGACCGAGCTGCGCGCCCGTCTCGAGGAGCTGAACCATCACGGCCGCCTGCTGGAGGCGCAGCGGCTCGAGCAGCGCTGCACCTTCGACATGGAGATGATGGAGGCGACCGGTTCCTGCGCCGGCATCGAGAATTACTCGCGCTATCTGACCGGCCGCGCGCCCGGCGAGCCGCCGCCGACACTGTTCGAATATCTGCCCGACAATGCCATCGTCTTCATCGACGAGAGCCATGTGACCGTGCCGCAGATCGGCGCCATGTACAAAGGCGACTTCCGGCGCAAGGCGACGCTGGCCGAATATGGCTTCCGCCTGCCGTCCTGCATGGACAATCGCCCGCTGCGCTTCGAGGAATGGGATGCCATGCGGCCGCAGACCGTCTGCGTCTCGGCGACCCCGGGCGGTTGGGAGCTGGACCAGTCGGGCGGCGTGTTCGCCGAGCAGGTGATCCGCCCCACCGGCCTCATCGATCCGCCGGTGGAGATCCGTCCGGCCCGCACCCAGGTCGACGATCTGCTGGGCGAGGTGCGCGTCACTGCCGACGCCGGCTATCGCACGCTCTGCACCGTGCTGACCAAGCGCATGGCCGAGGATCTCACCGAGTATCTGCATGAGCATGGCGTGCGCGTGCGCTACATGCACAGCGACATCGACACGCTGGAGCGCATCGAGATCCTGCGCGACCTGCGCCTCGGCGCCTTCGACGTGCTGGTGGGCATCAACCTGCTGCGCGAGGGCCTCGACATCCCCGAATGCGGCCTCGTCGCCATTCTCGACGCCGACAAGGAAGGCTTCCTGCGCTCGGAAACCTCGCTGATCCAGACCATCGGCCGCGCCGCCCGCAACGTGGACGGCAAGGTGATCCTCTACGCCGACAACATGACCGGCTCGATGGAGCGCGCCATCGCCGAGACCAACCGCCGCCGCGAAAAGCAGGTGGCCTACAACACCGAGCACGGCATCACGCCCGAAAGCGTCAAGCGCTCCATCGGCGACGTGCTGTCGTCGGTCTACGAGCAGGATCACGTGCGCGTCGACACCGGCCTTGCCGAGGAAGGCGCCATGGTCGGCCACAATCTCAAGGCCTACATGTCGGATCTGGAAGCGCGCATGCGCAAGGCCGCCGCCGACCTGGAATTCGAGGAAGCCGCCCGCCTGCGCGACGAACTCAAGCGCCTGCAGGCCACGGAACTGGCCATTTCCGACGATCCCATGGCCCGCCAGCGCGACGTGGAAGCCTCCGCCGGCAGCTTCGGCGGCGGCCCGAAATACGGCCGCGCCGGCAACCTGCCGCCGAGCCGGGTCAGGAAGAACTCGCTCGACGAGATGACCGTGGGCCGGACGGAAGTGCCGGTTTCGCCGGGAGAGTTGCCGAAGCGCCCGCCACCAAGCACGGCGGCGGGGACGATCGGGGGGAAGAAGGGGCGGGGGAGAAGGTAAAAATGGAAATTGTCGGCCCCGTTACATGGAGAGAGTATATCGAATTTATTCGGGTGGAGTTGGATTTATTCACTAAGACGAAGAAGGAAGCTGGCCCTTTAGAATACTTCTCTAGCACCCTATTTAGGGGGCAAGCAGATGAGCTTTGGGATCTCGATACATCTCTTGAGCGATTTTTGAGGAGTGAGGGCCTGTCTGGTGAGGGGCTGTTTGATGCTTATTCATATTATGAAATTCTTGATAGTATTATTCCGTCGATAAACTCGTATGTAGATAAGACATTCGATAGAATTATTCTATCTGACCTTGAAATACATGGAAGAATGCAAAGTTTACCCCACTATGAGTTGATGTGCTACGCGCGTCATCATGGTTTCCCCTCCCCTCTTTTAGATTGGACGCAGTCTTTTTATATCGCTGCTTATTTTGCATATTCAAATGCCAAAGCAGAAAGAAATTCGGCCGTTTATATGCTTCGTGAGTGGAACGGAGAGGCTCGAGGGGGGTGGGTTGGTGATCCTTTGATTGTTGGGATGGGGCACTACGTTACGGCTCCAAAGCGCCATTTTGCTCAGCAAAGTGAATATACATATTGTGGAAAATGGGTTGATGAAAAATTGGTTTTTTGCAGTCATGAAGATGCGGACAGGTTGACATCCTCAGAGCAAGTGATGAAGAAAATAATTCTTGATCATCGAAGCCGAGGAGAAGCTTTGAATGAACTGTCAATGATGAATATAAATGATTTTACCCTGTATGGAGACGAAAACTCTCTAATGCGCGCACTGGCATTTGAGAAAATTGTTCGGCGAGGCGTTGGGAGGTAGCTTGGTAAAGCAATCTTTGGCAGAATTTCTGTGACTTATATCCGATTTTGCTCCAATCACCCGTACCAACTTCCCAATCGCAAATCGTGGGTTCGAAAAGCAAACCCTGCAATTCTTCGCGTCCGCTATATCTGCCGCTCCCCCTCCACCTTTCCGCTTGTCATGGTACGCGAAGGCGTACCATCCACGCAGCCATGGCGATAGAGTCCGAAGGTCCGTTTCCTTACGGTGTGCCGTCTCCAAAGCGGCCATCTACATCTTTGCTCTGACAGCATGGATGGTCCGCCTTCGCGGACCATGACGGCACTCGGAGTGTCTGGTGCCGTCTCCACACCAGCGTGTTCCGCCTCCCATCCCCCAAAAAAACTTATCCCCCTCCCACCAACCCGCCCCATAATCCCCCCATCCGCGGCCTGCGGGGAGGTGTCAGGATCCAGCACCGAGCATCTGGTCGGGGACCGGTCCCGCGCCTGCCGACTGGCGGCAGTCCCGGGCGAGCCTGACCTCGGTACCACTGCCTGGCACTAGGACCAGGTGCCCTGAAGCAGGTGGGCGATAGGGGTGTCGGGTGGGTCCAGAGCGACGGAGGCGGCACTGATGGCGATGAGTCACGCAGCCCGTCCTTTCGTAACCGGGACCGCCTGGCTCCGGCCGATGGGCCACCGTCTTTCCCCCGCGCGCTCTCGGGTGTTGCGGCAGACGGTGGTTCGGGAGGTGTCCCCTCGGGGATGCTGACCAAAGCCGGGACAGCCCTGAAGACGTACCGTTTAAAATCGGGGGCGCGAGCTTCCGGACAGGCTTCGTACACACCGGACGGGAGCGCGGGCGACCGCTATCCTACTCCAAACCTTACCGCGGCCCCGCCGCGCTCCCGTCCCCGCATCTCGTGGGGAGAAGAAGATCAAAGCAAAGCTCCGGAGGCCGAGGCCTCGCGGAGGTGACGGTGTTTGTGGGCGCAGAATTCCGGTGACTGCTTGCTCAATTCACGCGCCGTGCGTGGCGGTATTTCTCAGGTCTTTCAATGAATTGGGCTAGCTGTCACCAGGCAATTCGTCCTCGCCTGGACTCCCACCCCGAATTGCCTGGTGACAGCTGTCCGAATTCACCCTGACCGCGCGTGCGAGCCTCCCAAGCACCAGAGGTGAATTCGAAAAGCAGTCACCGCAATTCTTCGCGGCCGTCAGCAGTGATACCCCTCTCTCCCACTCGGCGGGCCTCGCAGTCACTTGCCTGCTCGGCGTTCGGCAAGCCTCACCCCCGCAACGGGGGAGAGGGCCTGTTGGTGGTTCAGGCAGACCTTATGAAGGCTGAGCCGCTGGCTCGACCCGTCGTTCAGGCGGCGCGGGGTTCGATGCGGTCGAGGTCGGCGCCAATCTGGCGGCGTCGTTCCATCAGGTCATAGTCCGCCTGCAGGCCCAGGAAGAAGCCTTCCGAGAGGCCGAAATAGCGGGCGAGGCGAAGGTCGGTATCGGCGGTCACGGCGCGCTTGCCAAGCACGATCTCGTTGATGCGCCGTGGCGGCACGTGAATGGCGCGGGCGAGGGCGTTCTGGCTCAGGCCAAGCGGGGTCAGAAACTCTTCCGCGAGAATGTCTCCCGGCGTCGGGTTTGGCAGGAGTTCAGTCATGATAGTCGACGATTTCGACATCGGTCGGTCCCCCGTCTTGCCAGAGGAAGCAGATACGCCACTGGTCGTTGATGCGGATCGAGTGCTGGCCGGCTCGGTCGCCTTTCAGCAACTCCAGCCGATTGCCCGGCGGCACGCGCAGGTCGGCCAGGATTCTCGCCTGATTGAGCATGCGGAGCTTGCGCAGGGCAATGACCTGGATATCGGCCGGCAGCTTGCGGCTGCGCAGGCCCTGCCAAATCAGACGTGCCTCGGGATCGGCAAAGCCATGAATCATGATCCCTTATAACGCATGGCGTCATAGGGATCAATCCGGCTTGGGGGCTAGCTCAGGTGGGGCGTCTCACACCCGCTCGGCTACCTTGGCCTCGCCCTTCTTCTCGCGGATCAGGTTGACGAAGCGCGTGAAGAGATAGTGGCTGTCCTGCGGGCCGGGCGAGGCTTCGGGGTGATATTGCACCGAGAAGGCCGGCTTGTCCTTCAGGCGCAGGCCGCAGTTGGAGCTGTCGAAGAGCGAGACGTGGGTCTGTTCGACGTTGTCGGGCAGGCTCGCCGGGTCGACGGCGAAGCCGTGGTTCATGGAGGTGATTTCCACCTTGCCGGTGGTGAAATCCTTCACCGGATGGTTGGCGCCGTGGTGACCCTGGTGCATCTTCATGGTGGTGCCGCCGACGGCGAGACCCATCATCTGATGGCCGAGGCAGATGCCGAAGGTGGGGATGCCCGCCTCGATCACTGCCTTGATGGTGGCGACGGAATACTCGCCGGTGGCGGCCGGGTCGCCGGGGCCGTTGGAGAGGAAGACGCCGTCGGGATTGTGGGCGAAGACCTCGTCGGCGGTGGCGTTGGCCGGCAGCACGACGACGTCGCAGCCCTGGTCGGCGAGCAGGCGCAGGATGTTGCGCTTCACGCCGAAGTCGATGGCGACGACCTTGTATTTCGGGGCGTCCTGCGTGGTGTAGCCGGCGTCCAGCGTCCAGGTCTTCTCGGTCCAGCCATAGCTCTGGCCGGCGGTCACCACCTTGGCCAGGTCGAGGCCGACGAGGCCGCTCCAGGCGGCGGCTTTGGCCTTCAGCGCCGGCAGGTCGAAGACGCCGTCGGGATTGTGGGCGATCACCGCGTTGGGCATGCCCTTCTCGCGGATCAGTACGGTCAGCGCCCGGGTGTCGACGCCGGTGATGCCGATGATGCCGCGGGCAGCGAGCCAGTCGTTGAAATGCCTGGCGGCGCGCCAGTTGGAGGGATCGGTCACCTCGTCCTTCAGCACCACGCCGCGGACGGCGGTGTCGGCGGCCATGTTGACGGTCTCGATGTCCTCGTCGTTGACGCCGACATTGCCGATATGCGGGAAGGTGAAGGTGACGATCTGGCCGGCGTAGGACGGATCGGTGAGGATTTCCTCATAACCGGTCATCGCTGTGTTGAAGCAGACTTCCGCCACCGCCTCGCCTCGGGCGCCGATGCCGAAGCCCTCGATCACGGTGCCGTCGGCGAGAACGAGGACGGCGGTCGGGGTGGGCTCAAGCCAGGCGGCGGAGGTCATCGGCGTCTCCTTCGGGAAGCGTCCGGCACGGGGGCGTGCCAAAGGCTGCGGAGCGCGGCAAGCGCCCGCAGGCTGGCGGGTTCATAGGCGATGAGGGCGATGAGGTCAATGCGGTGGCTGAGGCAAGCTCACACATTCCCAGTGGTCCGACCGAGACATTTGGAATTCAGATGTCATGCCTTATCCACCAGGCTTTCTGACGCAGATCGCGTAGCGGTGCTGCGTGGCGCGTTCGAGGCTCTTGAGCAAACCGAAGTTGGCCGCCTGCGCCTTGTGAATGGCGCGGAAGTCGGTGTCGAGCGCAACCGGTTCGAAGCCGGCCCTTTCGAGGAGCGACAGGACGGCATCGGCTCTGGCCCCTTGCGAGAAATGCACCCGCGACAGGATCGAGCGATGGGTCACGGCCATGGTGGCCGATACGGGGCCGTGATTGTCTTTCCTGGACAAGCCCAAACGGGCCATCTGGGTGCTGATCCAGCCCGCCAGCCGCTGCAAGGGCGTCCGGCCGACAAAGTCGCCGTCCACGATGAGCAACTGTCCCCCTGGCTTCAGGACGCGGTACCATTCGGCAAAGGCGGCTGCGGGGTTGACGAGGGTCCAGACCAGGTGGCGGTTGGTGATCACGTCATAGTGGTCGTCGGGTTCCATGGTGCGCTCGGCGTCACCCATCAGGAAGTGGATGCTGCGGCCACGGCTGCGCGCCTTGGCGCGGGCGCGATCCAGCATCGGCTCGGCCCAGTCCATGCCGGTGACGGTAAAGCCGAGGTCGTCGAGCAGGTGGGAGACGACGCCGGTGCCGGAGGCGAGATCGAGGGCGCGCCGTCCTTGGCCGTCGCCGAGATGGCGGCGGAGCAGCCTCTGCCAGGCGGTGCGTTCGGTGTCCGAAAAGATCTCGTGGCCGGGCTGGCTGTCGAAGGTGGCGGCTCGCTCTGACCAATAGGCCTTGATCTCCTCGCGCAGGTCGTAGTTGGACGTATGCGTCAAATTTTCCATGTTTTTCAGCTGCCTATCCGATCTCTGGAACGGTTCCAAAAGATAATTCTTGACTACAAAACTCATAATATATAGCCGATAAGGTGACTGCAATACTCAAGTTTACGAGTGTGCAAGATCCATTGCAGGAGACTGGAAATCATGCGTCACACAGCGCTGGTGGCTTCCGCCGCCACCCTCATGCTCGCCCTTTTCTCGGGCGCCGCGCTTGCCGAAAAGGTCAAGATCACCGACATCGCCGGTCGCGAAGTGGAGGTGAACGTGCCCGTTCAGCACGTGATTCTCGGTGAGGGACGGCAGATCTATTTCACCGCAGCCCTCGATAGCGAGAACCCCTTTGCCCGTGTCGTCGGCTGGCGCGACGACTTCAAGAAGGCCGATCTCGACGGGTACAACGAGTATCTGGAAAAGTTTCCCCAGATGGACAAGCTGCCGACCTTCGGCGGCATGAAGGACGGCACCTTCGACATCGAGCAGGCCGTGACGCTGAAGCCCGACGTCATCATCATGAACATCGACGCCAAGACGGCGACGCAGGAAAGCGGCTATATCGAGAAGCTCGCCAAGGTCGGCATTCCGCTCGTCTATGTGGACTTCCGCGAAAAGGCCCTGGAGAATACCGAGCCCTCCATGCGTCTGATCGGCAAGCTCTACGGCAAGGAGCAGCGGGCCGAGGATTTCATCAAGTTCCGCGCCGCCGAGATGGCGCGCGTCACCGACGTGCTGGCCAAGCATCCGGAAGTGGCCAAGCCGCTTGTGTTCATGGAGCGCGCCGGCGGCTATTCCGACGATTGCTGCATGTCCTTCGGCTCGGAGAATTTCGGCAAGATGGTCGAGCTGGCCGGTGGCACCAACATGGCCAAGGACATCATCCCCGGCACCTTCGGCACGGTGAACCCCGAGCAGATCATCGCCTCCAACCCCGATCAGGTGATCGTCACCGGGGCCAACTGGGAGCTCTATGTGCCCGGCGGCAAGTGGGTCGGCCTCGGGGCCGGAGCCGATTCGGCCAAGGCACGGGAAAAGCTCGCCGGACTGATGCAGCGACCGGCCTTCACCGGCATCAAGGCGGTCAAGGACAACAATGTCCACGCCATCTGGCACCAGTTCTACAACAATCCCTATCAATTCGTGGCCGTTCAGCAGATCGCCAAGTGGCTGCATCCCGATCTCTTCAAGGATCTTGACCCGGATGCCACCTTCCGCGAGCTGCATGAGCGCTTCCTGCCGGTGGCCTATCGTCCCGGTTACTTCGTCTCCCTGAACGCGGGGCTGTGAGCCGATGGCCGTGACCGGTAGCCTTCCGGCCGAAGCGGGGCGCGTGCACTATCGCGCCCTTGCCACCCGCCGGATCCTGATCCTTTGCGTGCTTGTGGTCCTGTTGTGCCTGTCGGTTGCCCTCGACATGGCGCTTGGCCCGGCCCGCTACAGCCTTGGCGAGGTGGTCGCCGCCCTCTGGACCCCCGATCTGGTCGGCGAGCAACTGCGTGTGGTGATCTGGGACATCCGACTGCCGGTGGCCCTGATAGCCTTGACTGTCGGTGCATCGCTGTCACTGGCAGGTGCGGAGATGCAGACCATTCTCGCCAACCCACTCGCCAGCCCGTTCACGCTTGGCGTCTCCGCCGCTGCCGGCTTCGGCGCGGCGCTCGGGCTGGTGGGGGGCGTGGCGCTCCTGCCGGGCGCAGTTGAGTACATGATCCCGGTGAACGCCTTCGTCATGGCGATGCTGGCGTCGCTGTTGATCTACGGCGTATCGACGCTGCGCGGTGTCACGTCCGAGACCATCGTGCTGCTCGGCATTGCCATGGTGTTCACCTTCAATGCCTTGCTGTCGCTCCTGGAATATCTCGCCTCCGAACAGGCGCTGGCCGCCGTGGTCTTCTGGACCATGGGATCGCTCACCAAGGCCACATGGCCGAAGGTTTGGATCACGGCCGCAGTCCTGGTCCTTTCGGTGCCACTGCTTGCCCGCAGAGCCTGGCAACTGACGGCCCTGCGCCTCGGGGACGACAAGGCGGCGAGTTTCGGTGTCGATATCCGGCGCATCCGGCTCGAGGTCCTGCTGCTGGTGTCGCTGCTTGCGGCCATCCCGGTGTCCTTCGTCGGAACCATCGGCTTCGTCGGTCTGGTCGGCCCGCATATTGCCCGCATGCTGCTCGGTGAGGATCAGCGCTTCTTCCTCCCCGGATCGATCCTGTGCGGTGCGCTGATGCTGTCGGCGACCTCGGTGGTCAGCAAGATGATCATCCCCGGCGCCATCCTGCCGATCGGCGTGATTACCTCGCTTGTTGGTCTTCCCTTCTTCTTTGCCCTCATCTTCACCCACAGGAGACGCACATGGTAGCCCTTGCCCTCAACGCCATCGGCGCCCGTTACGGTAGCCGCGCCATCTTCTCCGACATTTCCGTCGACATGATCACCGGTGGAACGCTGACCGCGCTGATCGGCCCCAACGCGGCCGGCAAGTCGACGCTGTTCAAGCGCATCGCCGGTCTGGTGAAGGGGGCGGGCACCGTTACTGTGGACGCTCCGCGCCGGGGCGAAGATGCCATCTGCTACATGCCGCAGGATACCGGCGCCAATGCCGTTCTGACGGTCTACGAGTCGGTGCTGCTTGCCTCCCGCTCCGGCGGCAGCTGGCTGGTCAAGGAGGGCGATCTCGTCCACATCGACAGCATCCTGGAGGCGCTGCGCATCACGCCGCTCGCTTTCCGCAATCTGTGTGAACTGTCGGGCGGACAGCGGCAGCTCGTGTCGATTGCCCAGGCGCTGGCCCGGCGGCCGGAGATCCTGCTGATGGACGAGCCGACGTCGGCGCTCGATCTGCATCGCCAGATCGAGGTGCTGCACCTGATGCGCGATCTCGCCCGGCGCGACGACATGGCAGTCGTCATCGCCCTGCATGACCTCAATCACGCGCTTCGCTACTGCGAACGTACGCTGGTGATCGCCGATGGCCGGCTGGTAGCCGCGGGGCCGTCGGAGGACGTTATCACCCCGGCGCTGCTGCGTGATATCTATAAGGTCGATGCCCGCATCGAGTGCTGCTCACAGGGCAAGCCGCTGATCGTGGTCGACGGCGCGATCCTCTGAAGGGTCCGCGCCGCCGCCCCGCTGTCACTGCGGGTTTTCGAGGCTGAACATTTCCGCTGCGTCGTCATAGGCGAAGAGTTCGGCGTAGCGGGCCCAGGAGACGACGGCCTTGAGGGTCTCGTCGGCATAGTCCTCGGACATGTAGTCCTCGAGTTCCTGGCGGAAGCGCGCCGCGGGAGCGGCGTGCGAGGGCCGTTCGTCGAGGACACGGCGGATGACGCCGACGATCGGCACATGCGCCAGTAGGTGCTGGGCGAACAAGGTCTTGCGCTCGTCGGTGCCCATCTCGGTGAAGGCCTTGCCGGCGTCGCTCAACAGCAGGTCGCCCTCGCTCAGGCTGGCAAAGCGCAAGAGCTGCAAGGCCTCGGCCAGATGGAACAGCTCGTCGGCCTCCATCTGCAGCTTGTCGGCCAGGACGGGCAGGTCGGCGCGACCATGGAAGGGCTCGCCGGCCAGAGCTTCGATGAGACCGGACATCTCGTTGGTCGAGATGTGGTTCAGCACCATGCCGACGCCGGTGCCGGGGATGCCGGTAGGGATCGCCATCTTGCCGGCGTCTCGCTGCGTCATCCGGGCGTAGATGCTGTCGACCAGAGCGCGGAAGGCCGGGTCGAGGCGATTGCGCGGATGTGGCAGTCCGACCTGGATCTCCGAGGCGATGCGTCCGGGATTGGACGAAAACACCAGAATGCGGTCGCACATCAGCACCGCCTCCTCGATGTTGTGCGTGACGATCAGCACCGATTTCATGGGCAGCCGGCCTTCGATCCACAGATCGATGATGTCGGTTCGCAGCGTCTCCGCGGTCAGCACATCAAGGGCAGAAAAGGGCTCGTCCATGAGCAACAGGTCGGGATGGACCACCAGGGCGCGGGCAAAGCCGACGCGCTGGCGCATGCCGCCCGACAGTTCCTTGGGATAGGCGTTCTCGAAGCCGTCGAGGCCGATCAGGTCGATGGCGGCCAGCGCTCGCCGGCGCCGTTCGGCGGTCTCGACGCCGAGCGCTTCAAGGCCGAGCTCGACGTTCTGCAGCACCGTCAGCCAGGGAAACAGCGCGAAGGACTGGAACACCATGGCAAGTCCTTCAGGTGGGCCGGAGATCGGTTGCCCCTTGAACAGCGCGGCGCCGGACGACGTTGCGGACAGGCCGGCGATAATGCGCAGCAGCGTCGACTTGCCTGAACCGGAGCGACCGAGCAGACCGATGATCTCGCCTGAGCGGATCGTCAGGTTCACCTTTTCGAGGACGGTGAGGTCCTCGCCATTGGCCTTGGGAAAAACGCGGCTGACATCGGTGATTTCGACGAGGGGCGCCGAGGTCTGGGCGGCGGGGGAAAGAATGGCAGTCATTGGAGCCTCCCGAGGATCAGGAAATGCGCAGCCGGCGCTCGGCAAAGCCGTAGAGCGGGCGCCAGACGAGGCGGTTGGTCAGGGTGACGAAGATGGACATGACGGCAATCCCCAGCACCACGCGGGGAAAGTCGCCGGCCGCCGTGGCAGCGGCGATATAGGAGCCAAGACCGGTGGCCGTCAGCGAATGGTTGCCCCAGCTTGCAGCTTCCGCGACGATGGAAGCATTCCACGAGCCGCCGGATGCGGTGATCGCGCCGGTGACGTAATAGGGAAAGACGCCGGGCAGCATCACGGTCTTCCACCAGCGCCATCCCTTGAGATGCAGGCTGGCGGCGGCTTCCTTGAGGTCGGAGGGGAAGGCCGTGGTGCCGGCGATGACGTTGAACAGGATGTACCACTGCGTTCCCAGGATCATCAGCGGGCTGAGCCAGATGTTCGGATCGAGCTTGGCATGGACGATCAGCATGACGGCGGCCGGGAAGGCAATGTTCGCCGGGAAGGCGGCCAGGAACTGAGCCAGCGGCTGCACCTTTTGGGCGATGCGCGGCCGCAGTCCTACCCAGACGCCGATGGGAACCCAGACGAGGCTGGCGATGGCAATCAGGACGGACACGCGCAACAGCGTGAGAAGCCCCTTGCCGAAGGCTTCCGCCACGTCCGACAGGCCCAGGTTGGCGCCGACAAACCGGACGATCTCGCTGCCAATCCAGACGGTGGCAACCACCAGGATCACCCGCCAGGCCCCATCCACCAGTTGCTCGGGGAGGGCGAGCCGCAGTGCAGGGCGCGGCAGGCGCGGCAAAGGCAAGGACAGCCGGCCGATGGCCCGAAGGCCGTTGGACGCAAAGAGCGTCACGGCCCGCAGGGCACGGGTGCGGCGAAACAGGTCGAGCACCCAGGAGTCTGGCGCTTCGCCCGACGCCGTCTGCTCGACGCGGAACTTGTCGGCCCAGGCGACGATCGGGCGGAACAGCAACTGATCGTAGGCAATGATGATGACCAGCATCGACAATACTGCCCAGCCGATGGCGGCGAGGTTCTGCTGGTCGATCGCCGTGGCCACATAGGAGCCTATGCCGGGCAGAACGACGGAGGTGTCCCCGACCGTGATGGCCTCGGACGCCACCACGAAGAACCAGCCGCCGGACATGGACATCATGGCGTTCCATACGAGTCCGGGCATGGCGAAGGGAACGTCGAGATGCCAGAAGCGCTGCCACCAGGACAGGTGAAAGCTCGACGACACCTCTTCGAGATCCTTGGGCAGGCTGCGCAGCGACTGATACATGGAGAAGGTCATGTTCCAGGCCTGGCTGGTGAAGATGGCGAAAACGCTGGCCAGTTCCGCCCCCAGCACCCGGCCGGGGAACAAGCCCATGAAGAACACCACCGTGAAGGTGAGAAAGCCGAGGATGGGGACGGACTGCAGCACGTCCAGCAGCGGGATCAGCACCATTTCAGCGCGCCGGCTCTTTGCGGCCAGCGTTGCATAGACGAAGGTGAAGACCAGCGACCAGACCATGGCCGTCAGCATCCGCAACGTGGTGCGGAGGGCATATTGCGGCAACAGCCAGGGATCGAGGCTGATCGTCCTGGTGGGCAGCGTGGCCAGTGGGGCATCGGCCTGATCGACGCCATAGGCGATCAGCACCAGAAGGCCGGTCACCAGAACCAGGGCGGCAACGTCAAAGATGTTGGGAACGAGGCGACGGCCGACGCCGCCAGGCGTAACCTTGTGGAAGACCATGGGCCAACTCGCGGACTGAATGTGATCGATTGGCGGCCTCGGGCTTCAACGAGCTCGGCAGACCGCACGATTTCGGCAGGAGGCGAAGGATCAACACTCAGGTCTTCGAACCGGCGGGACAACGCTGCGGACACGGATGCCAACGGCCTCGGCAAACGCCGGGCCTGCGGACGGGCAGGGGGAGTTTCTATCGATCATCAGGGCTTGTCCTTGGCGCGATGGCACCAGCGGCAAGCCGTGGGACAGCTTACCTATCGGCGCCTTCGGCGGGTTTGCGACTAGGTCGACTGTGACTGTCCATTGTCTTTCAGTGGGTTGGGGCGGCGGCTTTGGCCGGCGCGAGATCCCCAATGATCTCATGTGCTGTCATTGTCAATATTGCCGGTGAGACTTGTCGCAGATGTGAACATGCCCCGATCCACGCTGCGATCTGTGGCTGGCCAGCCCTCTCAGTGGCCTCGAGCGTGGGCGTTTCAAACCCTTGTCTGTTGCTCCTCGGCTCTCTACCTTTCGGCAACGAACAATTTGGTGGAACCCACATGGCCATTTCACTTGCCCGACTGACTTCCCGTGTGATCCTGTCTGTGACCGGACCCGAGGCGGAAGACTATCTGCAGCGGATGATCACGCAGAAGACCGACGTCGCCACGGCCGAAAGCGCGGGCTATGGCGCGCTGCTCACCCCACAGGGCAAGGTGATCTCGGACTTTCTGTTTGTGCGCGTCGACGGCGGATTTCTGCTTGATGCACCGGTTGGTGCGGCAGGGGATCTCCTGAAGCGACTCACCATGTTTCGGCTGAGGGCGCAGGTGGAGCTGGCCGATGTCAGTGAGGCCATGGCCGTTCATGTGCTGCTCGACGGTGCCGGTCCAACCGGCCCGGGCACCTTGGCACGCGACCCTCGGCATCCCGAGCTCGGGCAGCGCTTCTATGCGTCCACAACGGCAGTGCCCTCGGATGCTGACGGCGAAGCCGCCTATCACGCCCGGCGCGTGGTGCTTGGCGTTCCCGAACTCGGCTTCGATGTCGTTGCGGGCGATTGCTTCCCGCATGACCTGGCCATGGACGATCTGTCGGGGGTTTCCTTCACCAAGGGCTGCTTCGTCGGTCAGGAAGTGGTCAGCCGCATGAAGCATCGCGGAACGGCCCGTCGTCGTCCGGTGAGGCTTGTCGGCACTGCGCCGCTATCGCGGGGCAGCGATGTTCTGGCCGCCGGTCGCAGTCTCGGATCGGTCGGCACGGTCGCCGGTCGGGAGGGGCTCGCAATCCTGCGCCTCGACAAGATCAAGGCGGCGATCGATGCCGGCGGCAGCGTGACTGTGGGTGACGTGCCGGTTCACGTTGAACTTCCCGCCTGGGCCCATTACGGCTGGCCGGAGGCCGCCGCTGGCGATGAGTGATGCTGTCAGTGTTGGGCAGCACGACGCGCTAGACATCGGCACCGGCCCGGTTCCCTGCAGGACCGGTCGCCGTTTCGTGACTTGAATGGGCATCAGGATTTTTCATGGCAGACAAAGCCGGCTCACCGCCCCGTGCCTGGCAGCGCATGCTGTCCGGGCGGCGGCTCGATCTCATCGATCCCTCGCCGCTGGACGTGGAGATCGCCGACATTGCGCATGGTCTTGCCCGCGTCGCCCGCTGGAACGGGCAGACGGTCGGCGACCATGCCTTCTCGGTGGCGCAGCATTGCCTGGTGGTCGAGGATATCGCCGGCCTGATCGAGCCGACGCTCACGCCGGCCCAGCGCCTCGTGGTGTTGCTGCATGACGGGCCGGAGTATGTCATCGGCGACATGATCTCGCCCTTCAAGTCGGTGATGGGCGGCGACTACAAGGTGATCGAGAGGCGCCTTGAAGACGCGATCCATCGTCGGTTCGGGATCGCCAAGTTTGCAACGGCCTACCTGCACAAGCTGACCAAGAAGGCCGACATCCTCTGCGCCTATTTCGAAGCAGTGGAGCTTGCGGGATTCACGGCGGAGGAGGCCAAGAAGATATTCGGCGTTCCCAAGGGGGTCGGGCGGCAGACTCCGGAGGGTCCCCGGCTCGGACTCGTGCCCTGGTCGACAATCGAGGCCGAAGACAAGTTTCTGAAAAGATTTGCTGAATTGGAGTGTCTGCTATGATCCACGTCTGCTCGCTCGCCAAGCTCGAGGAAACCGTTGAGCGGGTCGGGGCCCGGCATGTGGTGACGCTGGTCAATGCCGGCACGCCCATGCGTCTGCCCAATGCCATCAGTCACAACAATCACCTGTTCCTGGCGATGAATGACATTGTCGATCCCCTTTCGGGCATGACCTTGCCGGGCGAGCAGCATGTCGTGCAGCTGCTTGAGTGGATCAAGGATTGGGACCGGCAGACGCCGCTGGTGGTGCATTGCTTTGCCGGGATCTCTCGCTCGACGGCGGCCGCCTATACGCTGGCGCTGCATCTCGATCCGACGCGCGATGAAGTGGAGCTGGCACAGACGCTGCGCACGCGATCACCCTCGGCCACGCCGAACCGGCGCATCATCGAGATCGCCGATCATCTGCTGGGCCGATCCGGTCGTATGGTCGCTGCCATCGATGCCATCGGGCGCGGCGAAGACGCGTTCGAAGGGGTTCCCTTCCATCTGGAAGTACCGGCGAAAAGCTGAGCCGCCATGGCGGATTAGCCGATTGCGCCGAACCGACGGATGCCGGCGCGGAATTCATCAAAAGTTCTCGCTGCACCGCAACAACTGAATCGCCGCGGTTTGTTTCCGTGCTATAACCACCCTGATTTGGTGGCTGACTTGTTCCCGACTCATCGGGAGGCGCAGGCAAGCTGAACCTGTCTGGAAATGCTTGCCTTTCGGGTTCCTGTCCTTGGCGAGCGTCAGCGGGTCAACTCGAGGGTTCGGTGAATTCATGCCCCGGTGGGTCTTCAGTTTCGGAGCGGGTGGAGCCGACGGCGGAACCCATTTGAAGCATCTGCTTGGTGGCAAGGGCGCCAATCTGGCGGAAATGGCGTTGCTTGGCCTGCCGGTGCCGCCCGGCTTCACCATCACCACCGAGGTCTGCCGGCATTTCTACGCCAACGGCAAGACCTATCCCGACGGGCTCAGGGACGAAGTCGAGCAGGCGCTGGTGCAACTCAGCCAGCGTACGGGCCGCTCCTTCGGTGACGCGCAGCATCCGCTGCTTGTGGCTGTGCGCTCGGGTGCGCTTGCCTCCATGCCCGGCATGATGGACACGGTGCTGAACCTCGGCCTCAACGATGTTACCGTTGAAGCACTGGCGCGCGAGGCTGGCGATGAGCGATTCGCCCTCGACAGCTACCGCCGGTTCATCCAGATGTATGGCGATGTGGTGCTGGGCGTCGGCGTGCATCTGTTCGAGGATGTGCTTGATGACGTCAAGGATCGCGAAGGCTATTTCGCCGATACCGAGCTGAGCGCCGCCGAGTGGCGCGACATCATCGATGAGTTCAAGCGTCTGGTCGAGCAGGAGACCGGGGCGCCGTTTCCGCAAGATCCGGTCGAACAGCTGTGGGGCGCCATTTGTGCCGTCTTCGGGTCGTGGATGAACTCCCGCGCCGTCACCTTCCGCAAGCTGCACGGCATTCCCTCGACGGCCGGCACTGCCGTCAACATCCAGGCCATGGTGTTCGGCAACATGGACGAGCGCTCGGCAACGGGCGTTGCCTTCACGCGCAATCCCTCGACCGGCGAGAAGACGCTCTACGGCGAGTTCCTGGTCAACGCGCAGGGCGAGGATGTGGTGGCAGGCTTGCGGACGCCGCAGGACATCACCGAGGCCTCCCGCGTGTCCACGCGATCGGAGCGGCCATCGCTCGAGTTGCTGATGCCCGAGACCTATCGGGAGTTCATCGGCTATTGCGACCAGTTGGAGCGGCATTTCCGCGACATTCAGGACATCGAGTTCACCATCGAGCGCGGCAAGCTTTGGATGCTTCAGACCCGCTCGGGCAAGCGCACGACCGAGGCGGCCATGCGCATTGCGGTGGAGATGGCCAACGAGGGGCTGATCAGCCGCGACGAAGCCATCGAGCGGATCGATCCGAGTTCGCTGGATCAGTTGCTGCATCCCACCATCGATGCGGATGTCGAACGGGATGTGCTGGTGACCGGCCTGCCGGCGTCGCCTGGGGCGGCGATCGGCGAGATCGTGTTCACTTCCGAGGAGGCCGAGAGGGCGCGCCAACGGGGGATCAAGTCCATCCTGGTGCGCATCGAGACGAGCCCGGAAGACATTCATGGCATGCATGCGGCCGAGGGCATTCTCACGGCGCGCGGTGGCATGACCAGCCATGCGGCCGTCGTCGCCCGCGGCATGGGCAAGCCCTGTGTCGTCGGTGTCGGCGCCCTGAAGGTTGACGGGGCCGTCGGCAGCCTGACGGTGCATGGGCGTACCTTGCACCGCGGTGATGTCATCACCATTGATGGCGGCACCGGACAGGTGATGGTCGGGCGCGTGCCCATGCGTCAGCCGGCACTGAGCGGTACCTTCGCCACGCTGATGGAATGGGCCGATGCGGCGCGGCGCATGAAGGTGCGTACCAATGTGGAGACGCCATCGGACGCCCGCGTTGCCCGTGAGTTCGGTGCCGAGGGGATCGGCCTTTGCCGCACCGAGCATATGTTCTTCGATCATCAGCGCATCACGGCGGTGCGCGAGATGATTCTGGCGGAGACGCCGGAGCGCCGGCGCGACGCTTGCGCCAAGATCCTGCCGATGCAGCGTCAGGACTTTGCCGAACTCTTCGAGATCATGCATGGCTTGCCGGTGTGCATTCGCCTGCTCGATCCGCCGCTGCACGAGTTCCTGCCGCGCGGCGAGCAGGAGATCGGCGAGGTGGCGCGTGTGCTGGGTCTCACACCGGAAGCGCTGCGGCGGCGGGTTGAAAATCTCGAAGAGTTCAATCCGATGCTCGGCCACCGGGGCTGTCGCCTGGCAGTCTCGTTCCCGGAAATCGCCGAGATGCAGGCGCGTGCCATCTTCGAGGCCGCCGTGATTGCCGCCCGATCGACGGGCGTGCCGGTGATGCCGGAAATCATGGTGCCGCTGGTGGCCGCGCGCGCCGAGCTTGATTATGTCAAGGCGATCATCGCCCGCGTCGCGACGGCGGTGGCCAAGGAGAGCGGCGAACATATCGGCTATCAGGTCGGCACCATGATCGAGTTGCCGCGTGCGGCGCTCAAGGCGGCCGACATTGCCGAATCGGCCGAGTTCTTCTCCTTTGGCACCAATGATCTGACGCAGACCACCTTCGGCATCAGCCGCGACGACGCGGCGTCCTTCCTGCCGACCTATCTGCAGAAGGGCATCCTCAGCCGCGATCCCTTTGTCAGCATCGATCCGGATGGCGTGGGCGAGCTGATCAAGATCGCCATCGAACGCGGCCGCCGGACACGACCGGACATCAAGCTCGGCATCTGCGGCGAGCACGGTGGTGATCCTGATTCCATCGCGTTCTGCGAGGGCGCAGGGCTGACCTATGTGTCCTGTTCGCCCTTCCGAGTGCCTATCGCCCGACTGGCGGCGGCACGGGCGGCCATCGCCGAGCGGCGGGAGTTTGGGGTCTGAGACTGTCGGACGAGCTCAGGCCGGAAGCGGCCGGCTCACCCGCGTTTCGGTGATCGGCAGATTGACGACGCCGGCGAAAACTCCCAGCAGCACGCCGATGGCCCAGACGCCGTCATAAGTGCCGGTCGCCGCGTAGAACTTGCCGCCGAGCCATACGCCCAGGAAGGCGCCGACCTGGTGCGAGAAGAAGGCGATGCCAGTGAGCATGCCGAGATAGCGGGTCCCGAACATCACGCCGACAAGGCCGTTGGTGGGCGGCACCGTCGACAGCCAGGTGAGTCCGGCGAAGGCCGCGAAGAGGATCACCGTGGTGGGGCTCACCGGCAGCAGCCAGAACAATCCATAGGACACCGCGCGGCTGAAATAGATCACCGAAAGGACGTAGCGCTTGGGGAAGCGTGCCGACGCCTGGCCAGACAAGAGCGAGCCGGCAATGTTGAAGGCCCCGATCAGTCCCAGCGCCCAGGCGCCCCAATGGGGATCTAGACCCTTGTCCATCAGATAAGGCGGCAGATGCGTGGTGACGAAAGCCACGTGGAAGCCACAGACAAAGAAGCCGGCGACCAGCAGCAGATAGGAACGATGGCCGAAGGCTTCAGTGAGCGCTTGGCGCACGGTCTGGTCCTGATCGCCAGCCAAGGCCTTGGCGCCGCCGGCTGGTCGGGGCTTGCCTTTCAAGGGGATGGCGAGGAGCGGCACGAGGGCCAGAAGGCTCGCGAAAATCAGCAGCGCGTTGGCGTAGCCGAAATGGTCGATGGTGGCGAGGCCAAGGGGGGCGAACAGCAGCTGCCCCATGGAGCCGGCTGCGGTGCCGAGGCCATAGGCCGTGGTGCGGAAGCTTTCGGGCACCAGTCGGGCGAAGGCGGCCAGCACGAGGAAAAAGGCGCTGCCGGCGATGCCGAGTCCCATCAGTACGCCGGCGGTCAGCTGGAGCGTGCTTGCAGAGGTGGTCGCGGCCATCAGGGCCAGCGACAGGGCATAGAGGGCCGCACCACAAGTAAGCGTCTTCCAGGTGCCGAAGCGGTCGGCGATCAGGCCGGTGAAAGGTTGGCCGAGGCCCCAGACCAGGTTCTGAATGGCAATGGCAAGCCCGAAGATCTCCCGGCTCCAGCCATTGGCGGTGGTCATGGGCGTCAACAGGAAGCCCATGGTGGAGCGAGGGCCAAAGGTGAGGATGGCGATCAGGCAGCCACAGACCAAGACAACGGGAATGGGGATCTGCGGCTTGTCGGACATGGCCATCCTTCCGGGGTGGTTTTCCTGAAGCTACTGGCTCCCCTATGGGGCGAAAAGCGAATTATTTTGCTTCTATCGATGAGCGGCCGTTATGGATCGTTGCAGCAAATGGGCATGAAAAAGGCCCGGTGACGTTCTCCGTCCCCGGGCCTTGATGGGCTCTCGCCCGCAGATCGCGGTCGATACGCGCTTACTGCTCGAGCAGGTCCATGACCTTCTTGTCCGGCTCGCTCTGGCAGGACGCAGCGATGTCCTTGGCGTTCTGGACGAGCTGGTCGGGATCGATTTCCGTGTTGCCGGAGGCATGGCTCAGATAGCCGTCGATCCAGAACAGGGTCGGCAGCAGGCCGTCCTGATCAGCCAGGAACTGCTGGCAGGTGACGTTGGCCATATCCACCTTGTCGCCAGCAAGTGCGATCGACGGAAGCGAGCCGACCATGACGCAGGCGCAAGTGGCAAGAAGAAATGACTTCACGTTGAAACTCCAAGTTATGTGCCGTCGGCAGGATCCCCTCGGTTCCCACATGCGGCGAGATGGGTATAGCAGAAAGCCGTTTAGTTTTCATGAAATGCCTTTTGGGCATTTGCAGGAACGCAAGCAACTCCCGCGGTCCAAATGTTCCTTGCTATACTCCTGGGAAGCGGGCGCAGGCATGAGGTTCAAGGACGCACCCGGCCGCCGCAATAGCGCAACTCATAGACCCTGACATCCTTGCGCCGGATCTCCTCATAGCCAAAGAAGTTGCTGAAATCGCCGTCGGACATGTCGATGTAGAGAAGATCCTCTTGGGCGAAGCGATGACCGCCGAGAAAACGGCTTTCGGTGTAAAGCGCGCTCAGCGCCGCCTTGATCAGGATACCGGCCTGATGGCCGGTGATCAGATCGTCGCGCAGGATGCGCCCGAAATAGTTCATCACCCAAACGGGTTCGTCGCGCAGCCAGACCGTTTCCTGGCCGGCGAAGTCGCTGCCGCCAAAATAACTGTCGAGATAGCGGAAGTCGCCATGGGCAAAGGCGAGATCGTGTGAAGCGGTCCGGCTGCTGGGGGCGTTGGCCCCGCCGCCGGCGTAAGTCGCGGCCTTGGCGCGGATGATGAAGCTGTTGAGATCGGGCATGATCTGTCTCCTTGGGGGAGACAGATTTGCATCTCGCTACGTCAGGCGCTGTCAGCGGTCCTCAGACGTCCTGTCCCAGCAGGATGCCGAGGCCGAGGAACATCAGGAGCGCAGCGCAGAGAAACGGAGCGCCAGGGAAATAGATCGGCGCAGCCGGGGCGGAGAAATAGCCGAACAGTCGCGTCATCAGGAGCGGCGACAGCGTCATGGTCAGGCTCTTCAGACTGGCAATGGCGCCCTGCAACTCGCCTTGGGCGTTGTCAGGAATGCGTGTGACCGCGATGGACTTCAGTGACGGTTCGATGAGGCCGATGAAGGCGAACAGCGGGATGAAGGCGAGCATGGCGGCGCTGGATGGCGCGAAGGCATAGCCGACAAATCCCAACGACGACAGGGTGAGGCCGATCAGAGCGGCGCGCTTCTCGCCGAAGCGCTTGACGATCGGGCCGATCAGCCCGCCCATGACGATGGCCATGGCAACACCGACGGCGGCCAGCGACAGCCCGACGTCCCGCTCGGTCCAGCCAAAGCGCAGCTTGCCGGAAAAGGCCCAGACGGACGGATTGGCGTCATGGGCGATCTGGGCGACGATGACGATCAGGGCAAGGCCGAGCAGGCCCTTGTGGCCGGCCATGGCCTTCATGGCACCGAAAGGATTGGCGCGTTTCCAGGAGAACGGGCGTCGGGCTTCCGGCGGCACGCTTTCCTGAAGGAAGAGGTAGCCGAAACCCGCATTCAGCAGCGACAGGCCGGCGGCGGCAAAGAAGGGCGCGCGGGGGCTGATGGAGCCGACGAGACCGCCGAGCACCGGCCCCAGCACGAAGCCGACACCGAACATCATGCCCATCAAGCCATAGTTGCGGGCACGCTTGTCGGGCGCGGAGACGTCGGCAATGTAAGCTCCGGCGGTGGTATAGCTGCCGCCGGAGATGCCGGCAAGGAAGCGGCCGAGGAACAGCCAGGGCATCGAGGGCGCCAGCGCACAGATCAAATTGTCGAAGCCGAAAGTCAGTACCGAGATCAGCAACAGCGGTCGCCGGCCGAAGCGATCCGACAGGTTGCCGATGATCGGCGCACAGATGAACTGCATGCCGGCGTAGACGAACATCATGGTGCCGCCCACATAGGCCGCCTGGTCGAGGCTGTCGCCCGTCAGTGACGTGATCAGCGCGGGGATCACCGGGATGATCATGCCGATGCCGATCACGTCCAGGAGGACTGTCAGGTAGACGAACAACAAACCGCGACCGGACGTCTTGGCGGACATTTGTACTTTCCTACGCTTGCTGAGATCTGGACATCGATGGGCTGCTAGAGGGTCTTTGCGGCCAAAGTATCGCAAGCGTCAATGCTGCCCGCGTCGAATCCCTTCGCGAACCACCGCTTTCGCTGGGCAGATGTGCCATGATTGAAACTTTCGGGCACGACGTAGCCCTGCATCCGTTTCTGGATCGTATCGTCGCCGATCTGGACGGCGGCGTTGAGGGCCTCTTCGAGGTCGCCGCGCTCGAGAATCCCCTTCTGCTGGGCGTAGGCACCCCAGACGCCGGCGAAGCAATCAGCCTGCAGTTCGATGCGAACCGAGTAGGCGTTGGAGTCGCTCTGCGACATCGCCTGACGCTTGCGATTGAAGTCCGGGAGGATGCCGAGGAGATCCTGCACGTGATGGCCGACTTCGTGGGCGATCACATAGGCCTGGGCGAAGTCGCCGGGGGCGTCGAACTTCTGGCGCAGTTCCTGATAGAAGGCGAGGTCGATGTAGATCTTCTTGTCACCCGGGCAATAGAAAGGCCCGCTCGCTGCGCTGGCAAAGCCGCAGGCGGAGGGGAGGGAGCGCGAGAACAGCACCAGGGGCGTCGGCTTGTAGTGCTCGCCGGAGGCCTTGAAGATCTCGGTCCAGGTGTCCTCTGTGTCGGCGAGGACGGTGGCGACGAATTGTTTCATTTCGTCGTTGCTGTTGCTGCTCTGCTGCGGGCGCTGCTGCTGGAAGCTGTCCGTCCCGGTGAGGTTCATGTTGCCGTCGAGCAGCACCAGCGGATTGATGCCGAGCATCCAGAGGATGACGCCGAGCACGATCAGCGTTCCGATCGAAAGGCCGCCGCCGCGCCGTCCTCCACCGCCGAAGTTGCCGCCGGGCAGGCGGAAGCCGCCACCAGCCTGCTGCGATCCACCGCCGTCGCGGTAGTCTTCCACGTTGTCGCTCTGCCGCCGTCCCTGCCACCGCATGTGATTGCCTCCACCAAGATCGCATTTAACCTTGGGTTCTTACGGGCCGCCCAACCCTGCGGCGCCTGTGAAAGATAGCTCATAGCGCCTTTTTTCATTGAGCGGAAACCGTCGTCGAGCTTTTGCTGCGGCGGCGCCGGTGGCAAGGCGTCGCGCTGCCGCGGGTGGCCGCTTGGGGGGAATGGTGAAGAAAGTGCCGGAAAGCACTGCCCAAGGGGTTTGCGGCGCGGTGCTTTTACTCTATAAGCCGCGCCAACGATCTGATCGACGATCACCCATTCTGGAACCCGCGCCGACCGACGCCCTCAGGGACGCCGGTCGCGATGACACGCGAGCGAAGATGCCCAGACGTACCGATATCGACTCCATCCTCATCATCGGCGCCGGTCCTATCGTGATCGGCCAAGCCTGCGAATTCGATTATTCGGGCACGCAGGCGTGCAAGGCTCTGAAGGCGGAAGGCTATCGCATCGTCCTGATCAACTCCAATCCGGCGACGATCATGACCGATCCGGAGTTGGCCGACGCGACCTATATCGAGCCGATCACGCCTGAGATCGTTGCGAAGATCATCGAACGCGAACGGGCTGCCCGTCCCGACGAGCGCATGGCCCTGCTGCCGACCATGGGCGGACAGACGGCGCTCAACACGGCTCTGTCGCTGAAGAAGATGGGCGTGCTCGAGAAGTTCGGCGTCGAGATGATCGGCGCGACCGCCGAGGCCATCGACAAGGCCGAGGATCGTGAACTGTTCCGCGAGGCGATGACGCGCATCGGCCTCGACACACCGAAGGCGGCGTTCGTCAATACCTCCGCGCTGAAGCAGAAGTTCCGCGCCGAATATGAGGCCCGCAAGGCGGCGGTTGCCGACAAGCACACCGATCCCGAAGCCCGCGCCAAGGCGCTGGCGGCCTTTGACGGCGAATGGGAGATGGACGAGAAGGCTCGCCGCGAGGAGTATAACCTCACGGCCCGCCTGCAGGCGCTGGAAGCCTACAAGGTGACGGGTCTGCCGGCGATCATCCGCCCGTCCTTCACCATGGGCGGCACCGGTGGCGGCATCGCCTATACCATCGAAGAACTCTACGACATCGTCATGTCGGGCATCGAGGCCTCGCCCACCAACGAAGTGCTGGTGGAAGAATCGGTGCTCGGCTGGAAAGAGTTCGAGATGGAAGTCGTCCGTGACAAGGACGACAATTGCATCATCATCTGCTCGATCGAGAATTTCGATCCGATGGGCGTGCACACCGGCGACTCCATCACCGTCGCGCCGGCGCTGACGTTGACGGACAAGGAATACCAGATCATGCGCAACGCCTCCTGCGCGGTGCTGCGCGAGATCGGCGTCGAGACGGGCGGTTCCAACGTCCAGTTCGCGGTCAACCCCGCCAACGGCCGCATGATCGTCATCGAGATGAACCCGCGCGTGTCGCGCTCCTCGGCGCTGGCGTCGAAGGCGACCGGCTTCCCGATCGCCAAGGTGGCGGCGCGCCTTGCCGTGGGCTATACGCTGGACGAGCTGGCCAACGACATTACCGGCGGGGCCACACCGGCCGCCTTCGAGCCGACCATCGATTACGTGGTCACCAAGATCCCCCGCTTTGCCTTCGAGAAGTTCCCCGGCGCCGAGCCGACGCTGACCACCGCCATGAAGTCGGTTGGCGAGGTGATGGCGATCGGCCGCACCTTCCAGGAGTCGCTGCAGAAGGCGTTGCGTGGTCTCGAGACGGGTCTTACCGGTCTCAACGAGATCGAAGTGCCGTCGGGTGAGCTGCACAACAGCCTGCGCGCCGTTCTCGGCACGCCGACGCCGGATCGTATCCGCTATGTCGCCGAGGCCATGCGCCGCGGCATGTCGACCGAGGAGATCCACGCGATCTCCAAGATCGATCCGTGGTTCCTGAACGAGATCCGCGAGATCGTGGACGTGGAGCAGAAGGTTCGCGAGAACGGGCTGCCGGCGACCGCGCCCTGGCTGCGCCGGCTCAAGGCCATGGGCTTTGCCGACGCGCGTCTCGCCGAGCTCTCCCGCCAGCCGGTCGCCGATGTGAAGGCCCTGCGCGACTCGCTTGATGTTCATCCGGTCTACAAGCGCATCGACACCTGCGCGGCCGAGTTCGCGTCGCCGACCGCCTACATGTATTCGACTTATGAGACACCCTTCGCCGGCGCTGTCGCCGATGAAGCTCGGCCGTCGAATGCCAAGAAGGTCGTCATTCTGGGCGGCGGACCCAACCGCATCGGTCAGGGTATCGAGTTCGACTATTGCTGCTGTCATGCCTGCTTCGCGCTCAGCGACGCCGGCTATGAGACTATCATGGTCAACTGCAATCCGGAGACCGTGTCGACCGACTATGACACCTCTGATCGCCTGTATTTCGAGCCGCTGACGGCCGAGGACGTGCTGGAAATCCTGCGCGTCGAGCAGCAGAACGGCACGCTGCATGGCGTGATCGTACAGTTCGGTGGCCAGACTCCGCTCAAGCTCGCCGATGCGCTTGAGCGGGCCGGCATTCCGATCCTCGGCACGTCGCCTGATGCCATCGATCTTGCCGAAGACCGCGATCGCTTCAAGCGTCTGCTCGACAAGCTCGGCCTCAAGCAGCCGAAGAACGGCATCGCCTATTCGATCGAGCAGGCACGTCTCATCGCGGCCGAACTCGACTTCCCGCTGGTGGTTCGCCCGTCCTACGTGCTGGGCGGCCGCGCCATGGAGATCGTGCGC
The DNA here is from genome assembly GCF_021864535.1 of Oryzibacter oryziterrae. Classification (GTDB taxonomy): domain Bacteria; phylum Pseudomonadota; class Alphaproteobacteria; order Rhizobiales; family Pleomorphomonadaceae; genus Pleomorphomonas; species Pleomorphomonas oryziterrae. Next base: position 81,743 of record NZ_JAKJIC010000009.1, on the reverse strand, counting down.
AGCGAAGAGGGCTTCGACGCCTATCTGAGCGGAACGCTGCCGGCGCTGGTACCGGCGGACGTCAAGGCGCAATATCCCAACGACAAGACCGGCCAGATCAACATGGTGCTGGGCAAGAGCCCGCTGCTGTTCGATCGCTATCTCAGCGACGCCATCGAAGTGGACGTCGATGCGCTGTGTGACGGCAAGGACGTGTTCGTTGCCGGCGTCATGGAGCATATCGAGGAAGCCGGTATTCACTCCGGTGACAGCGCCTGCTCGCTGCCCAGCTATTCACTGGGCGATGACATGGTCGCCGAGCTCAAGCGCCAGACCGCCGGTCTTGCGCGGGCGCTCAACGTCGTCGGCCTGATGAATGTGCAATATGCCATCAAGGACGGGGTGATCTACATCCTTGAGGTCAATCCGCGCGCCTCGCGCACGGTGCCCTTCGTGGCCAAGACCATCGGCAAGCCGGTGGCGAAGATCGCCGCGCGCCTGATGGCCGGTGAGAAGCTCGCCGATTTTGCCCTGAGGGACGAGCCGCTCGAGCATATCGCCGTCAAGGAAGCGGTGTTCCCGTTTGCGCGCTTCCCCGGTGTCGATACGTTGCTCGGGCCGGAAATGCGCTCGACCGGCGAAGTCATGGGCCTCGACAAGAACTTCGCGGTGGCCTTCGCCAAGGCGCAGCTCGGTTCGGGCACCAAGGTGCCGACGGCCGGTACGGTGTTCGTGTCCGTGCGCGATTCGGACAAGCCGCGGGTGCTCGACGCCGTGAAGCGTCTGCAGGCCGTGGGCTTCAAGGTGATGGCAACCGGCGGTACGCACCGCTATCTGGTGGCCAATGGCGTTGTTTCGCACCAGGTCAACAAGGTTCTCGAGGGGCGTCCGCATATCGTGGACTCCATCAAGAATGGCGAAGTGCATCTGGTGTTCAACACCACCGACGGACGCCAGGCGCTGAGCGACAGTCGTTCGCTCCGGCGCGCTGCCCTCTTGCAGAAAGTTCCGTATTATACCACTTTGGCAGGATCAATCGCTGCGGCGCGCGGGATAGAGGCCTGGGCGACCGGTGTGCGTGAAGTTCGTCCGTTGCAGGCCTATTTCCAAAAGGCTTGAGGAAGTTGCGGAACCCCGTCGGGTTTCGCCAGTAAAACAACTGCCCCGGTTGGCTACCATCAGCGTGCCGGGCAAAATCTGGGATAAATCGCGGCCCGGTGCCTCAGGCGCCGGGCGCAGTGATTTTTTATGAAAGGCTGAGAGACCGATGGAAAAGATCCCGATGACCGCCGGCGGCTACGCAGCGCTTGAACTGGAGCTGCAGCGTCGCAAGTCCGAGGAGCGCCCTCGGATCATTGCTGCGATCTCGGAAGCGCGTGCCCACGGCGATCTGTCGGAAAACGCCGAGTACCATGCCGCCAAGGAGGCGCAGAGCCACAACGAGGGACGCGTCTCCGAGCTGGAAGACATGCTGTCGCGCGCCGAGATCATCGACGTGAGCAAGCTGACCGGCAAGACGGTGAAGTTCGGCGCCACCGTGAAGCTCGTCGACGAGGATACCGACGAAGAGAAGACGTACCAGATCGTGGGCGATGCCGAAGCCGACGTGAAGCAGGGCCGCATCTCCATCTCCTCGCCCATCGCCCGCGCTCTGATCGGCAAGTCGGTCGGCGACGCCATCGAAGTGGCAGCACCTGGCGGCGCCAGAGGGTATGAGATTCTCGACGTGCGGTTTGTGTGAGAGGCGGGCTAAGCTCTTTTGTCTGTCGATGGAAGCTGGATCGGATGCCCACCTTGTGTGGGCATTCTTGCATCTGCGCACAGAAACCCACCGCATGGACTGATTGAGATCAGGGGCTGCTTCTCGGTCACCGTGAAAGGGAGGTGAATGCCGCTCACGGACTCCAACCTCTATCCATGAACGTTGCTGATGCTTCTATTTTGTGTTGGCGGAGGATCTTTCCAAGGGGGAGATCCCTGCCTGAGTCCGCAGAACAAAAGCGAAGTGCGAAGTTGGGTGACAGTTTACAGACCCGCCGCAGATGAGGCTTTGTGTTTTTGACCCCGGTACGACCTCGCTAAATCTTCTCTATGATAAGTCTCGCGCGAGCGCCGCAATGCTCTTTCGAGCCTCTTCGAAGGTCTTTTCCCACCAGCGACTCGCCAAGATGATTTGCTGTTTGTCGGGCGAAAAGCGATATCTGATCACTTTTGCCGGTGAGCCTACCGCAATGGCGAAGTCGGGAATGTCTTCGTTCACGAAGGAGTTGGCGCCGATGACAGCACCAATTCCAATGGAAACACCGCGCCGCACAATGCAGTCAACCCCAATCCAAGCGTCGCTGCCGATGGTACAGTCTCCTCGTGTAAGTTCTAGATATGGAGCGTCGTAAAAAATACTGTGTGTTGAAATTCTATCGATTGGGTGCTCTCCGGGGCCTATGGAAACATTGTTTGCAATAGAAACATAATTTCCAATCGTTGCTCGCGTAATGTCGCACCGTTCTCCGATGTAACAATAATTTCCAATATTGGTGTCCTTGCTGACTTTGCTTGTGCTGCCGATTGACGTCGTGCTGTCAAAGCGGTGGTTTCGTCTCTTTATGAATTTGAACATAATACGCTCTTCTTCTATTTGTTGAGTACTCGGCGGATTGCGTGTGTAATGGGACGCACGAAGCGGCCCTTGAATCCCACGAAGCTACGTTCGCTTTGCAGGAAGGCCGATTGTCGGCTACCGGTGGGCTCCTTCTGGGTGATTGCTGTCGCAAGCTCGGCCAGAATGGAGAATAGATTGTACTCATTCAGCACACGGCGGCGCGCTTCGATCATATGGGCGCGGGTATTCTCCGCACGATCAGAATCGAGAATCTTCTTTATGATTCTGATCGCACCATCCGAATCAGATATGTCGATTGTCGATACCATTCTGTCATCAAAGTAATCTCTTATATTGGGACATCCGAAATAGATTGGATGCGTCAGCGCCAATATTGGGTCGGAGAGTTTTTCTGTCCAATAGTGACTGAATTGGCTATTCTCGATCGCAATGTGGTATCTGTATCTTGATATGGTATCGGTCTTATCCCCAAAGTTTCGTATTCCACGTCCAAATAGATCGATTTCATCCCCAAAATAATCTTTCAATCTTGTGACAAATTCCAGGCGTGCGCGATGTCCTGCCGTCATTGTCTTGCTGGACGTGATCACTGAAATAGATTTGTCCTTTATTGGCGCGTAGTCTTCGAAGTCACGAGCGGTCATCGCCTTGTCGAGTGGTTGGCCTGCAGCATCATAGGCGCCAATTAGCCAAGGTAGCGCTGGCTGAGTCATCAGGACGTGGGCGTGGGTTGTGTTCGGATCTGTCGTCAGGACACAGTCAAACTGCTGAAGAAAGCGTGGCTGATAGGATTTGACACTCGCAGGTTCGGAAGCAAGGAACATCGACCGATTTGCTGCAAGGTGGCCTGACAGCTCTCGTGGGATGGCATCATAGACAAACACTACATCACAGTCCGACATGTCACCGGAGAGCGAAAACTCGACGTCGCCCCAGCGCGGAACTCCAGCGGGGAACTGTCTGATCCACTGCCAGTTTGGCGCCGAAGAAACAAATCCTGCCTTGATCACGCTCATCGGTCCTTCTGCCGCTGCCAACCGTGCGCACTAGTCCAATATGTGCGGAAAGACAAAATCTCTATAAGCGCCAAAAATCAATCGCGCCCAGAGAAGGATGGCGCGGTTTTGTTATTCTCGGAAATGGAGTATCGGGGTGTTGAGGCGGCCTCGGATTGAAATTCCGTGGTTGGGTTGTTGTTTGGCTGTTCGGCGCTCTCCCTGTGGCGCGCGCGAGGTGTGAAATCTCACGGCCTTGCACAGGGTTAGGCCGTGAGTCGTCGAGGCAAGTCGTATGGCACTTTTGTCCAGCTCTATCTCTGTGACCGCAGCCAACTGCCGTGAGTATATATGTGTTCAGGTTTTCGGTGGCTTGGGCAATCAAATGTTCCAGTTGGCTGCAGGGCTGGCACAAGCGCACCGCTTGCAGGTGGGTCTGTTGGTGGATCCTGTGAACTCAGAGCGGCTTGCGCATGCTAACTTTGGTTTGGACGCGTTCCGCCTAGATGTTGCGCCTTGGTCGGCTGCGGAAGCCCAAACACGACGAAGTCTGTTCGGTCGCTTCAGGAAGTCTGGCATCAAGACGCGGTTCACCCAATGGCCTGGCTCTGTTTTCCGGCAGCAGGGGCAGGCATATGATCCGTCCATCGACGCAATCTTACCTGGGACTTACATTGCGGGCTATTTTCAATCGGATTTGTTTTTCCAGTCGGCGGCAGGTGTGGTCCGACAAGCCTTTGCTCTTGACCATGTTGCTGCCAACCTCGACCATTCGATTTTGACGGCACTTGATGAGACGCCTCACGTTGCCGTCCATATTCGTCGGGGTGATTACGCGGCTGACCCAAAGACGGCCGCCACCCACGGTCTGCTTGGCGAGGCGTACTACCAACAGGCCCGACGGTTCATGGAGCGTCTGGTTCCCAACGCTCGCTATATTGTGTTTTCGGACGATCTTGAGGCCGCGGCAGCCATGACATCTGGCTGGTGCGGTTGCACCGTTACTCCTGGCCGTGACAGGAACGAGGATCTATACCTGATGTCCCGTTGTCGGCATCATATCATCGCCAACAGTACGTTCAGTTGGTGGGGTGCCTGGCTGGCGCAATCTGAAAATCAGGTGGTAATCGCGCCCCGGAGATGGTTTTCCCGGCCGCAAATGCTTACGACCTATACCGACGATATATGTCCCAAGGGGTGGCTTCTCTTGTGACGGATCGAATCTGAGGGTGAAGGTTTGCGCATTTTTCTCATAAACCTCGACAGGGATACCGATCGGCTGGCTCACATGGATAGAGAGCTCGGTCGACTTGGTCTGGAGTATGAGCGGATACCTGCCGTGCGCGGTGACGATCTGCCATCGTGGCTACGACCCTATTTTGAACCTGCGGTCGGAGAAGCGCCGCAGGTTCTATCGGTCGGAGAGATCGGCTGCTATGCGAGCCATCTAACAATTATGAAGGCGTTGTCCGCGGAGACAACAAATACGCCGGCGCTGGTGCTTGAGGATGACTTACGGCTCGATCGGCAATTGGTTGAGCTACTCGATAGAGTTGGACAGTTGCCACCTGATTGGGACTTGGTGCGGTTGAGCAATCCTTCGAAGGCTGCTGCGGTTAAGATGGCGTCTTTGGACTCCATCGGCGATGTTGTTCGCTATTGGCGGGTCCCCAATAATACAGGTGCCTATTTGATCACCCCGCTAGGAGCGCGGAAATTTCTGGCTCCTGTACAGCGACGGTGGCGAGCCATCGATGAAGATCTTCGTCGTCCGTGGGAACACGAGCTGTGCGTCTATGGGGTTTTGCCGCCACCAGTCGAGGCTAACATCCTGCCTTCGTCAATTGGTTCACATCACCGGGCGCTGCCGGGGCGTAAGCGGTTCGCCCGTGCGCCGAAGCGGCATTTGGATCAAGTTGCATACTGCCTTTCGACCTTCGGGCTGATTGGAAGCCTCACATGTTGGCTGAAGTCAAAGCTTGGGCTGCGTTGACGTTCTCGCCCATATGCACAGACTTCATTTCTTGGCTTTGCGCTCGTAAAGCTCCTTGGCCATGCCAATTCTGAGAGCTCGCCCGGCGCTGAGGATTATGGCGATGACAAATCCTTCAACGCCAACTGCAAACAAGCGCCGGATGAAATAGTTCTTGAAGAAGAAAAATGGCGGGTCGAACAGCAGTCTGATCGAGGACGGATTACGTCCCTTGGACACCCAGTCCACGGCTGAGAGTTCACTGTATGCTTTGATCTTTTCCCACATCTGGGAGAATGACTTCATCGAAATGTGGGCCACGTCTCCCTTGAGAGTCACGGGCTTGCTTCCGTCGTGCGTGATGACCTTGTCGTGAACGGTGCTGCTCTTGAACCCTGCGCGGCGGCGATCATAAAGGCGTGGAGTGATGTTGGTCGGATTGAAAAGTCCAGGTTTCAGCGTCGGTGCCAACAAGCTTACATGGCGAATGCGCAGTGAGTAAGCAGCAGCACGCTTGTCGTCTGGCAAAGCCTGTATTGCTCTGATCGAGGCTTTGACCTCGTCGAGCAACACTTCATCGGCATCGAGGTTGAGAATAAGGTCATGCCGGCATTGGGCTTCTGCAAAAACCTTTTGCGGGCCAAATCCTTCCCAAGCCCGATGAAATACGCGATCGGTGTAGCGGCGGGCGATGTCGACTGTGCCGTCCGTGCTGCCACTATCCACAACGACCAGATCGGCCTCCAAGTCCTTGATGCTTTCCAATACGAGGGGCAGGCGATCGGCCTCGTTCTGGCAGATGATGAAGATCGACAAAGGGGATTTGGACACGAGACAACCATGTTCTTTTGTAACGGGGGATGGAACCTTAGCGATCCCAGCCTCATGGACATTTAACAACTCGTTTGCACCTGTGTCCACGTGGGCCTTCTCGTTGCCGGATGTTTGAAATATGAAGGAGCGGTCTGGCGGGAGCAACGCGCCGGCCTTGGAATTTGGCATGTATTTGATCCTGACGCAGTGTTTTCCACCAGCGACCGGTGGAATCGAAGCCTTGATGGGTGGCCTTGCTAACGCATTGAGTGAGGCTGGCCAGGATGTGACAGTGCTGGCCGACGGGGCGTCGGTGGCATCCGATTCTGGTGCGAGATTTGCGATTAAGCGGTTTGGCGGTCTTAAGCCTGTTCGGCGGTGGCGAAAGGGGAGGGAAGCCAAGCGTATCGTTGCCTTGGGATCTGTTACCGCCGTCATCGCTGATAGTTGGAAGAGCCTTGAGCATTACTCTGCTGGGGCAACTCCGGTCCTCTGCTTGGCGCATGGCATGGAGTTTCCGCCTGCACCTTCACCTGCCAAAGCAGAGCGCATCCGAAAAGCCTTGGCGAAAGCGTCTCGTGTCGTAGCCAACTCCGATTATACCGCTTCTCTGGTCCAGCCCTATCTTGGAGTGGGCGTTGCGCTTGATGTTGTCACACCTCCAATCGTGCCGCAGGGCGATGCCGATCCATCCAAAGTTGCCAGCCTTCGTGTGCGCCATGGACGAGGTCTCATAGTCAGTTGCCTTTGCCGTCTGGAGCCTCGCAAAGGTGTTGACCGCCTGATCGAAGCAGTAGCTGCAAGCCGATTTTCAGATACAACGTTGCTGGTGGCGGGAAATGGACGCGATCGTCCGCGTCTGGAGGCGCTGGCCCAGCAAACCGGAGCGGGCGACCGCATTGAGTTTCTTGGGGGGGTATCCGAGGAGGACAAGGCGGCCTTGTTCGCTGCGTCGGATATCTTCGCCATGCCCGCCCGACGTGAAGGAGCCTCGGTGGAGGGGTTCGGTCTCGTCTATCTTGAGGCGGGGTGGCATGGGTGTCCCGCGCTGGCGGGCCGGGAGGGTGGCGCTGCAGATGCTGTCCTTGACGGGAAAACCGGTCTTCTGTGTGACGGCAACGACCCAGCCAATGTTCAGGCCGCCCTTGATCGATTGCTGTCCGATCCCAATCTGCGTGAGCGCCTTGGTCGGTCTGCTCTTCTGCATGCGCGGGGCCAAACATGGGCTATGAAGCTGCCGGCCTATCTCTCTGGTCTGACTGACGAAAAGCACCGGCCGCATGTACTGCAGCTGCTTCCGGCTCTGGGCGACGGCGGTGTCGAACGGTCAACTGTGGAGATGGCAGAGTTTCTTGCCGCCAAGGGCATTGCGAACTGGATCGCGAGCAAGGGAGGGGATCTTGTTGCGCAAGTCGACGCGTTGGGCACGGTGCACTGGAAGATATCCGTGGGCGACAAGTCGCCCCTCGCCATTCTGAGGAATGCCTTTGCAGTCGCCAGGTTAATCGATGCCAACGAAATCGATATCGTGCATGCCCGCAGTCGTGCGCCGGCTTGGGTTGGTTGGTTGGCGACCCTGATGGCACGGCGTCCATGCCGTTTTCTCACGACCTTCCATGGCGTGTATGGGCACGGCAATGCGTTCAAGCGAGCCTACAACAGGGTTATGTTGCGGTCGCCGATTGTCGTGGCTAACTCCGAGTTCATTCGCCATCATATTGAGACCGTCTATGGTGTCGAGAGCGAGCGGATCATTGTTGCTCCGCGAGGAATAGACCCCAAAGTCTTTGATCCCTCTGCAATCTCGGCCGAACGAGCGGCCACGATCCGGGATGAGTTCGGAGTTGGGACTGGCGTTCCCCTGCTTGTGATGGTCGGCCGGATCACAGGTTGGAAGGGCCACGGCGTACTCTTGAAGGCGCTTGCACACCTTGCCGATCAGCCATGGCATCTTGTTTTGGTAGGTAGCGGCAAAGATGGGCTGATCGCCGAAGCCAAGGACCTTTCACAGTCTCTTGGCTTGTTCCAGCGCGTCTCATTTGCAGGCAGCCGGCGCGATGTTGCTGCCATTCTTGCTACTGCGGACCTGGCATTTTCCGCGTCGACCGAGCCGGAAGCATTTGGGCGGGCTGCCATCGAGGCACAGGCCATGGAGACCCCCGTCATAGCGACGGACCACGGTGGGTCGCGTGAAACAGTCGTGCCAGGAAAGACGGGCTGGCTTGTTCGTCCTGGTGACGCCGCGGACATGGCCAAGGCTGTCCGGGATGCTTTGTCCGACCCCGAGCGGCTCTTGGAGATGGGAAAGGCCGGCCGCATGCATGTCATGGCGCATTTTACCAAGCAGCATATGCTTGAGCAGGAATATGCAGCCTATGAGCGACTGCTGGCGATTGGCGAGGCTCGAGGCGATGGTTGAGGTCCATAGACCATCAGTCTGGATTCTCACCGACGGCAAGGCGGGGGATGAGATTCCGTTGATCGGGGTCGCGGAGGTACTTGGCGTTTCGCCAGACGTGCGACGGGTCAAGCCGCTGTCGCTGTTTGCCTGGTTCATGCCTTGGGGGGGCATCGATCCGCGTGAGGCCCCGGGACGATCCGGATCGCCGCTCAGTCCGCCCTTTCCCGACATCTGCCTTGCCACGGGGCGGCGGGCCATTGCCTATGTGCGCAAGCTGAAACGGGTATCCCCCGACACATTCACCGTTGTGTTCAAGGATCCCCGGACGCACCGGCATGGGGGCGATCTAGTGGTGGTCCAGTCGCATGACCGGCTGCGAGGGGGCGCTGTTGTCGTCCATACGACCGGTCCCAATCGGATCTCCGAGGCCGCCTTGGCGGCCTTGCGCGAGGAGCCGCCGGCCATTCTGGCGACGCTGCCGACGCCGCGCGTGGCCGTTCTGGTCGGTGGCAACAGTCGCCATTCGCGGTTTTCCGCGGCGGATCAGCAGGCGTTCAGTGCAGGGCTGAGCGCCTTGGCGGCGAGTGGCCGCTCGCTGATGATCACCGCGTCGCGGCGGACGCCCGCAGAATTGCGGGCCGCATTGAGCGAGCTGGGACGTATGCCCAATGTCTACATTTGGGACGGCGCGGGTGCCAACCCCTATTTGGCGATACTTGCGCTAGCGGACGAAGTCGTGGTGACGGCGGACTCCACCAACATGATCGGAGAGGCGGCCAGCACCGGCCGGCCCATCCAGATTTTCCATCCGTCCGGTGGTCACAGGAAGATCGACGCCTTCATTGCGGCCCTGAGCCAGCACGCCTCTGTGGGCCGGTTTCCTGATGCACCGGCCAGCGGAACCTATCAGCCGATCAACTCCACCGGCGAAATCGCGCGTCTGATTCTGGAGCGCTGGCAAGCGCACCGGCGCTGAGCCCCTCAAGCGACCGAAGGCTCGTTCTTCACCTGCCGCAGCGTCAGGCTGGTGCGAACCGTGCCCACATTGGGCGCTGCGGTCAGCTGTTCGATGACGAAGGTCTGGCAGGTCTTGAGGTCAGGTGCCACGCATTTCAGGATGAAGTCGATCTCGCCCGACTGCATCCAGCATTCCCTGACGATGGGCCAGGAGGCAACCCGCGCTTCGAAAGCCATCAGCTCGGCTTCGGATTGCGAGGACAGGGAGACGAAGGCGAACATCGTGGCGTCGAGGCCGAGCGACTTTTCATCGAGCAGGGCCCGATAGCCCTTGATGATGCCGGCTTCCTCCAGGGCGCGCACCCGCCGCAGGCACGGCGGGGCGGAAATGCCGACGCGCGAGGCCAGCTCGACGTTGGTCATGCGTCCGTCTGCCTGCAATTCACGCAGAATTTTCCAATCGATGGGATCGAGACGCATGTTCATGACTGAGACTCACGGGTGGGAGAGTGGCGCACGATTCATATAGATCCTTTCGTTTGGGCGAAAGCAAATTTCGTGGATGCGCATGATTATGCAAGATTGACTATGCCGGCACTGGTTCGAAAGCGCTTCAAATGTTGTGGAGCGCCAGGCTCAAGATCGGAAGGTCGTGTCCAAAGCCTTGAAAGACAAAGGGTTTGAACCTAACATCTGGGCAAAGAAATGTGGGACACCGGTGGTCCGAGGTACGCTGGCAGCAATTTGCACGGCGGATTGGAAGGCGGTGTCTGAGAGTTTGCCGAAGGATGGCGCCGATTGCTTGCAAGCGGCAGAGAACCGCCTTCGGCTTGCTCAACGGATCAAGGCAAGCAGATGGCGCATCATCATACAAAGGTTCTCATCATCGGTTCTGGCCCGGCCGGCTATACGGCGGCCATCTACGCGGCCCGTGCAATGCTTGAGCCGATCCTCATTGCCGGCATGCAGCCGGGTGGCCAGCTGACGATCACCACGGATGTGGAGAATTATCCGGGCTTTGCCGAGGCGGTGCAGGGACCTTGGCTGATGGACCAGATGCGGGCGCAGGCCGAGCATATGGGCACGCGGATGGTCGCCGATATAGTCACCAAGGCCGATCTGTCGGTGCGGCCCTTCACCTTCACCTGCGACAGCGGCGACGTCTATACGGCCGACAGTCTGGTCATTGCCACCGGCGCGCAGGCGCGCTGGCTGGGGCTGCCGTCGGAGCACAAGTTCCAGGGCTTTGGCGTGTCGGCTTGCGCCACCTGTGACGGCTTCTTCTATCGCGGCAAGCATGTGGTCGTGGTGGGCGGTGGCAACACCGCCGTGGAAGAGGCGCTCTATCTGACCCACCACGCCGCCAAGGTCACGGTGGTGCATCGCCGCGACAGCTTCCGTGCCGAGAAGGTGATGCAGCAGCGCCTGTTTGCGCATCCCAAGATCGAGGTGATCTGGCATTCTGTGGTTGACGAAGTGCTGGGCACCGAAGGCTTCCCGCCCTCGGTCACTGGTCTTCGCCTCAAGAACATACAGACAGGCGCAACCACGGAGATGCCGATCGATGGCATTTTCGTCGCCATCGGGCATGCCCCGGCGGTGTCGCTGTTTGAGGGGCAGGTGAAGCTCAAGCCGAGCGGCTACATCTGGACCGAGCCCTACTCGACGGCGACCTCTGTGCCGGGTGTGTTCGCGGCCGGTGATGTGACGGATGAACATTTCCGTCAGGCGGTCACCGCCGCCGGCATGGGCTGCATGGCGGCGCTGGAGGCAGAACGCTATGTGGCGGCGCAGGCGTTTGAAGCTGCGGCCGAATGAATGTAACGATAGGTGCGTCTCGGGGGAGCAAAGACCTGGGTGGGGTAACAAGCGTGCGACAAGATTGCCGTTGTCCGGCCTCAGCCGGGTGACAAGTCGACGGAGACCGTCATGGATCTGAAAGCGCCGCGCCTGACCGGGCAACAGGGGAACTGGATCATGGATTGGGACAAGCTGCGCATTTTTCATGCGGCCGCGCGGGCTGGAAGCTTCACCCATGCCGGGGATTCCCTGAGCATGAGCCAGTCGGCGGTAAGCCGGCAGGTCAGTGCGCTCGAGTCGGATCTTGGGGTGCCGCTGTTTCATCGCCATGCGCGCGGACTGATCCTGACCGAGCAGGGCGAGCTTCTCTACCGGGCGGCCCATGATGTGCTGATGAAGCTCGAGGACGTGCAGAGCCGGCTGACCGACAGCCGCGAGCGGCCGTCGGGCTCCCTGCGCGTCACCACCACCGTGGGCATTGGCTCCACCTGGTTGACCTCGCGCGTCGATGAGTTCGTCGATCTCTATCCGGAAGTGCAGCTGCAGCTGATCCTGGACGATGTGGAACTCGATCTGTCCATGCGGCAGGCCGACGTGGCCATTCGCCTGCGCCAGCCGACCCAGCCGGACCTCATCCAGCGCAAGCTGTTCACCGTGCATTTCCACCTCTATGCGTCGCCGGTCTACATCAAGCGCTTCAGCGCACCGCGCACCATCGAGGATCTCGACGGGCATCGCATCGTCACTTTCGGGGCTGCGGCACCATCCTATCTGCGCGACATGAACTGGCTGGAGAGCGTGGGTCGTCCCTATGATAATCCGCGCCTGCCGGTGCTGCGGGTCAACAATCTCGTGGCGATCAAGCGATCGGTGCAGCGCGGTGTCGGCATTGCGCTGTTGCCGGACTATCTGGTCGAAGCCGACTCCGGCCTGATGCAGCTGATTCCGGAAGTGGATCTGCCGTCCTTCGACACCTATTTCGTCTATCCGGACGAGCTCCGGAACTCGGCGCGCGTGCATGCGTTCCGCGATTTTCTGGTGGCCAAGGCCCAGCGCTGGAACTACTGAGCGGGCAATTGTGGCAAGAACTCGAATGGCCAGCCGGCAAACAACCGGCTGGCCATTTTCGTTGCAACTCCATGAGAATAGTAGAAAATTTCTTGAATTGAGTGATATCCCGAATGTGGCAAAAGCCACACATTAGGCAACTCGAAGAATAATCTGCATAGCTGACATGCAGTCTGCCTTCTTGTTTTGCATCTGCGAAGGGAGCATATCAGGGGCAGCTGATGTGTTGGTTCCATCGTCTCTTCCTCCCGGCGATGTCGAACCATCAGCTGTTCCCCTCTGGAAGGTGCGGATCGTCCCTGCGAACCGCATTCCAAAACTTACAAAAGCCGGGCTTCGTGCCCGGCTCTTTTTTTGCCCATTTGGGTTCAACCTCACATGAACAGCGGCTCGCTTTCGAGGCCCTTGTAGAGGCCGGCGACCTCCTCGGCATAACCATTGTAGAGCTGCGTCGGCACATAGGCGCCTGAGCCCAGCACTCGCTCTTCGGCCTGGCTCCAGCGCGGATGCGGCACGTCGGGGTTTACATTGGCCCAGAAGCCATATTCCGAAGACTGCAGTTGCTGCCAGAAGTTCACCGGACGCTCGTCGGTGAAGGTGATGCGCACGATCGACTTGATGGACTTGAAGCCGTATTTCCAGGGCAGCGCCAGACGCAAGGGAGCGCCGAACTGCCCCAGCAACGGCTTGCCATAGGCGCCGATCACCATGAAGGCGAGGTCGTTTGTGCCTTCCTCCATGGTCACGCCTTCGACATAGGGCCAGGGATAGAGGAAGTTGCCCAGCTCCGGTGCCATGCCGGGTGAACTGAAGGTCTCGAAGCGCACATATTTGGCGCTGGAGAGCGGGCGGGCGTAGTCGATGAGCGCCTTCAGCGGGAAGCCGGTCCAGGGCACGGTCATCGACCAGGCTTCGACACAGCGGTGCCGATAAAGTCTTTCCTCGACCGGCATGGCGGCAACCAGCTTCTCGATGTCGAGCTTCTTTTCCTCTTCCACCATGCCGTCGATGGTCACCGTCCAGGGGAAGGGTTTGAAGTCACCGATGGCGGCATAGACCTGCTTGCCAGGGGTGAACTCATAGAAGTTGTTGTATTTCGAGTTGACGTCTTCGGGGGTCAGTTCGCGATCGAGCTTGTAGGCCTCGTTGCGTTTGGCCGGAAAGATGCCGTCGAACGGCGTGGCCGCCGCAGCCGGCTGCGGTCTCAGGGCGATGAGGCCAGCCCCCAGTCCCATGCCGGCTAGCAGTTGTCGCCGGTTCAGGAAGGCGGACTCGGGCGTGGCGGCCGCTTCGGGCAGTTCCCAGCGGCGTGGATTACGGATCAGCATGCATTCCTCCTCGATAACGGGCGTCGCCTTTCCCTCATTCGGAAGAGTGCTGTCTTTTGTTACGTCAGGGCAATCACTTTCCGTTGACTGGTCCTTGTTGCCAGCGAAGGCAAGTTCAGATATTGAATCGGTTCATAAAATCAAAAGGGACGGAAGCTGCTGCAATGTCGAGGACATCCTTTCGCGCTTGATGAGCATTTGTCGCCCGTTCCATGTCCGCACCTTGCTCGGTGGCGGCCGGGTCGGCGCAGGACACCGGCTGTTTGCCTGAAGTCACGGACTGCAAATGTGACGCGATCCTGGGGCCACTTTGCCTGAATGTGCACTCTTGACTGCACGATAATGCATAAATATAAATAATCGTGCAAACTGGACCTTGTCATGTCCCCTGAAGAGCGCCAGAGCCAAATATTGCTGCTGCTTGCAGCCGAACCTCGGATCTCCGTGGGAGACCTTGCCACGCGCTTCTCGACGTCCGACGATTCCATCAGGCGGGATCTTCGCAGCCTGTCGCAAGCCGGTCTGATCCGGCGCGTTCATGGGGCAGTCTTGCCAGCCTCATTGCCCCGTCAGTTTGACTTGCGACGCGGTTCTCAAACCTCGGCCAAACAGGCGATCGGCCGCGTGGTGGCCGAACGGCTCCGGGAAGGGTGTGTGGTTCTGCTCGATAGCGGGTCAACAGCGCTCGCCGTGGCTGAAGCGCTCCCCTACGACCGCCGCCTGACGGTGATCACACCCAGTTTGCCGGCCGCGTTGGCGCTGGCGGATCGTCCACTGATCGAGACCATTGTGGTCGGCGGGCGTCTAGAAGGCGCCGGCCGGTGCAGTGTCGGATCGGCCGCAGTTGCCGCAATCCGTGCTGTGCGCGCCGACGTATGCGTACTCGCCTCCTGCAGCGTTGATCCCGAGGCCGGATTCTCTGCCGACAACTATGAAGAATCCTGGGTCAAGCGGGCGATGATCGAGGCGTCCGCCGCAACCATCGCCGTGGCAACCGGCGACAAGATCGGAACTATCTCTCCCCATCACGTGGCGGATCTTGCGGTGACGAGCGAGATCGTAACCGACGCTTCGGTCAATCCAACCCTGCGCGACCGGCTGATCACCGCGGCAGTCACGCTTACCATCGCAGAGTCAACATCCTCATGAGCACCACCCCCACTCGCGCCCGCTGGTCGGTCGCCGCCGTCTTCTGTACCAATGGTGCTCTGTTCGGCTCCTGGGCACCGAATGTGCCGTTGATCCGCGACAAGCTGCACCTGACCGACAGCGAGTTGTCGTTGGCGCTGCTGGCGCTGGCGGGCGGCGCCGTGGTGGCCATGCCGATTGCCGGCTATCTGATCTCGCGCTTTGGCAGTGCCGGGCCGACGCGTTACTCCATCCTGGGGATGGTATTGGCGTTGCCGCTCCTCAGCCTTGCGCCTTCGCTGGCGATGCTGTGCCTTTGCGCCTTCCTGTTCGGCTTCTCCAATGGCGTCAACGACGTTGCCATGAACACCCATGCCGTAGAGGTGGAGCGGCAATATGCCCGGCCGATCATGTCCGGCCTGCACGGCACCTGGTCGATCGGCGGCTTCCTGGCGTCGTCGCTGGCGGGGCTGTTGCTGAACTACATGGGCACGACCACGCATTTTCTGATCGTCACCGCCTTCTTCCTGGTGGTGGCCGGCTATGCCGTGACCGGTTTGCTGCCCGGCGAGGCCGACAAGGGCGAAGCGGGCTCGCATTTCGCGTTGCCGGATCGGTCAGTGCTGGTGATCGGCATTCTGACGCTGTTCGGCTTCATGCTTGAAGGGGCGATGCTGGACTGGAACGCCATCTTCATGCGCACCACCTTCAACTCCGACGCCACCATGACGGCGGCCGGCTATGCGGCCTTTGCCGGCGGCATGGCGATCGGGCGCTTCTCCGGTGACTTCATCCGTCTGCGCCAGAGCGCCGTGCACATCGTCCGCTTCGGCGCGATCATGGCGGCGATCGGCATCCTGATCGCGACCTATGTCGGCCAGATCCACATTGCCATTCTCGCCTTCGGTCTCACTGGTCTCGGCGTGTCCAACCTCGTGCCGCTGTTCTTCACGGCGGCCGGCCGGGCCAATGTTGCCTCGTCCGGCAAGGGCGTGGCGGCGGCGGCCACCTGCGGCTATTGCGGCTTCCTGGCGGGACCGCCGATCATTGGCTATCTGTCGACCCACACCGGTCTCGGCGTTGCCTTTGTGCTGCTGGCCGTGGCGCAAGTGGCCATTGCCATCTTTGCCATGGCGGTTCGCCCGGCTGATCAGTTGCCCGGACAGTAAGCCGTCAGGCCTTTTTCCGCGCAGTTGCGGACGAATCCGTCTTGCGCGGAGCGCTGCAGCGCAATAGAGCAGGGGCGGTCGCTGGTGGAAGTGCCGCGACCCTTTCCCATCCGCGTTAGGAGACGCATCCCCCATGTCCTTCCTTGCCGAGTCCCTTTCCCGTGTGAAGCCCTCCGCCACCATCGCCGTCACCAACAAGGCTCGCGAGCTCAAGGCCGCCGGTCGCGATGTGATCGGCCTTGGCGCTGGTGAGCCCGACTTCGACACGCCGGCAAATATCAAGGAAGCGGCCATCAAGGCCATCAATGAGGGCAAGACGAAATATACGGCCGTTGACGGCATTCCCGAGCTTAAGGCGGCGATCTGCGCCAAGTTCAAGCGCGAGAACGGCCTTGACTACAAGCCGAACCAGATCACCGTCGGTACCGGTGGCAAGCAGGTGCTCTACAATGCGCTGATGGCCACCCTGAACCCGGGCGATGAAGTGCTGATCCCGACGCCATACTGGGTCAGCTATCCGGACATGGTGCTGCTCGCGGGCGGTACGCCGACCTTCGTCGAAGCGACGCTGGAATCCAACTTCAAGGTGACCGCCGAGGCGCTCGACAAGGCCATCACGCCGAAGACGAAGTGGTTCATCTTCAACTCGCCCTCCAACCCGTCGGGCGCCGCCTATAGCCACGACGAGCTGAAGGCTCTGACCGATGTGCTTGTCAAGCATCCCCATGTCTGGGTGATGACCGACGACATGTACGAGCACCTCGTCTATGACGACTTCAAGTTCGCCACCCCGGCGGAAGTCGAGCCCAAGCTCTATGACCGCACGCTGACGGTGAACGGCGTGTCCAAGGCCTATTGCATGACCGGCTGGCGCATTGGTTATGCCGCCGGTCCGGCGGAGCTGATCAAGGCCATGGCGGTGATCCAGTCGCAGTCGACGTCCAACCCGTCGTCGATCGCCCAGTATGCTGCCGTCGAGGCGCTGAATGGGCCGCAGGACTTCATTCCGGCCAACAACAAGGTGTTCAAGGAGCGCCGCGACCTCGTGGTGTCCATGCTCAATCAGGCCAAGGGCCTCAAGTGCCCGACGCCGGAAGGTGCCTTCTACGTCTATCCGTCCTGCGCCGGTCTGATCGGCAAGAAGACCCCGGCCGGCAAGGTGATCGCCAGCGACGACGACTTCGTGTCGGAGCTGCTGGAGGCCGAGGGCGTTGCCGTGGTTCAGGGTTCGGCCTTCGGCCTTGGCCCGAACTTCCGCATCTCCTATGCGACGGCCACCAAGGACCTTGAGGAAGCCTGCATCCGCATCCAGCGGTTCTGCGCCAGCCTCATCTGATTTTTGCCGTATTCCATCACACGCTGTGCAAGGCCGGGGTCTCGTCCCCGGCCTTTCGCATTTGAGGCCGATGCATTGCACGCCCGTCCTGTCTGGTCGGTTCCGTCGCCTCAGAAGGAAATCATTAAAAAATTCTGAACGATGCGGAATAGTTCGCCAGCTACGACGTTTTCCAGAAACATCCCGTAAAGCGTATCAGCCCCTTCAGGACGGTGATTTCGTCCTTCTTGCCGAGACGCCATAAAAATGCCGCAACATTTCCAGTCCCCAACCGTATTCCCGGCGCCTGACAGTCCCATTCGGGTGGCCTACTCATCGGTGTTGGAACTGGGGGCGCGTCGGCGATCCCACCGTTCCGGATCACTGATGGTGGCAATCATGCGGCATGAGGACGAGGTCCAGTTCGAGTTGACCCCCAGGAGTGGAAACGAGATGGCGGTCGGCGCCGGAGCGTCGATCATGGTGGCCGTGGCTACGGCCTTGGTGCTGATGCTGACCCTGCTGGTCGCGAGCCTCTCGTCGGCGCATGCGATGCCGCTGCCGGCAATCTCGGCCGGTGGTGCGCTCAATCGCTCGCTGGTGTTGGCGAGCGTACAGGAGCCGGTGCAGCAGGCGACCTACCAGATCACCGCTGTGGAGACGCCGCGCGATGATACCTATCTCCTGCGCAACAACGAGACGGGCGAGCACTATAGCCTGGCGACCCTGCTGCTGGTCGTGGTCGTCTGCGGTTCGCTTTCGGCGACGGCAAATCTCTGGCATCAACTGGCATCCCGTGCATTGACCGGGCTGCGCCGCGTCTTCACGCGTTGATGCCTGGGTTCATGGGCTTCAGCTGAAGATTGACTTGCCCTGCTGGTCGATGATCAGGCGTCCCTTCTGGAAGACGATGTCGTGGGCCTGATCGACGTCAGTGAACTTGTCGGCGCGCACGAAGCGATGCTCCTGCTTGCCACCTTCCGGCGTCTCAAGAGAGATGACACCGCAGAGTTGCCATTGGCCGCCGTCGGCCTTGAAGGGCGTCGAGGTGATGATGAAGCCCTTGTGCTCCTGGGTGGGGGCGGTTGCGGACAGAGTGGCGCCCGAATTGCCGCCGCCGAACAACTTCTTCCAAAAGGACATGACGATCGCTCCCGTGCCGGTATCCTGAGCGTGGTCTAGCCGGTCAGGCCCCTGACGACAAGCCGCATCCTTGCGTCATGGCTTTGCAATATGCCGGGACTAGGTAAAGATCTCGATTGGCCGTCCGCGCCGATATCTTCCCTTTCCGGAGTTTCCACCGATGCATTTCAAGACCGCCGCCGCCGGCTTGCTCGGCGCTGTTTCCATGCTTGCCGTCAGCCAGCAAGCCATGGCCGAGACGCAGATCACCTTCATGGCCTTCAACATGTATGGCGCCGGTGCCAACAAGGGCGAGACGATCGACAAGACGGTGGCAGCCATCAAGGCCGCCAATGCGGATATCATTTCCATCTCCGAGACCAGGGCCGAAGGCGATCCCTGCACTGCTGACAGCTGCCCGCCGGCTGGCGAGAGCCGGGCCGCCGCGCTCGCCAAGGCACTGGGAATGAACTACTACGACCAGAAGGGTGACAATCCGGCGATCTGGTCCAATGCGGTGTTCTCCCGCTATCCGATCGAAGGCGGACGCCCTGGCGACATCGGCGTCAATGTCAACGTCGACGGCCGCAAGGTGGCGGTCTACAGCGTCAATCTGCCGGATGCCCCCTATCAGCCCTATCAGGTGCTCAACATCCCCTATGGCAACTATCCCTTCGCCAAGACGGCGGATGAGGCGATCAAGTTTGCCGAGGGCGCGCGCGGCAAGTCCTTCGATGAGATGATCGCCGACGCTGGCGTCGCCGAGAAGGAAGGCGCTTCGCTGGTGCTGATCGGTGGTGACTTCAACGAACCGTCGCATCGCGACTGGACGGAAGGCACCGTCAAGGCCGGCTTCCAGCCGATGCCCGTGGCCTGGCCCGGCACCACCAAGCTGGAAAAGGCTGGCTTTGTCGATCTCTATCGCGCTGTCTACCCCGATCCCGTGGCCAAGCCCGGCATCACCTGGACGCCGACCACAGAGGCGACCGATCCTTCCGATCACCATGACCGCATCGACTTCGTCTTTGCGCGTGGCGCCACGGTCAAGCCGCTGAGCGCCGCTGTCGTCGGCGAGAAGACGCCCGAGGCCGATATCGTCGTCAGCCCCTGGCCGTCCGACCACCGGGCGGTGATCGCCAAGTTCAGCTTCTGATCAGGCATCAAGCTGCCAAACAAAAAGACGCCGGAAGCGACAACTTCCGGCGTCTTGCTGTTTCTGGGCTGAAGCTATGCCTCAGTTGTCGAGGAAGCTCCGGAGCTTGCGCGAGCGGCTCGGGTGCTTGAGCTTCCTGAGCGCCTTGGCCTCGATCTGGCGAATGCGTTCGCGCGTCACCGAGAACTGCTGGCCGACTTCTTCCAGCGTATGGTCGGTGTTCATGCCGATGCCGAAGCGCATGCGCAGCACGCGTTCTTCGCGCGGGGTGAGCGAGGCGAGCACGCGCGTGGTGGTTTCGCGCAGGTTCGACTGGATCGCCGCGTCGATCGGCAGGATGGCGTTCTTGTCCTCGATGAAGTCGCCGAGGTGCGAGTCCTCTTCGTCGCCGATCGGCGTCTCGAGGCTGATCGGTTCCTTGGCGATCTTCAGGACCTTGCGCACCTTCTCAAGCGGCATGGCCAGCTTCTCGGCCAACTCTTCCGGCGTCGGTTCGCGACCGATCTCATGCAGCATCTGGCGCGACGTGCGGACGATCTTGTTGATCGTCTCGATCATGTGCACGGGGATGCGGATGGTGCGGGCCTGGTCGGCGATCGAGCGGGTGATCGCCTGCCGGATCCACCAGGTGGCATAGGTCGAGAACTTGTAGCCGCGGCGGTATTCGAACTTGTCGACCGCCTTCATCAGGCCGATGTTGCCTTCCTGGATGAGGTCGAGGAACTGCAGGCCGCGGTTGGTGTATTTCTTGGCGATGGAGATGACGAGGCGCAGGTTGGCCTCCACCATTTCCTTCTTGGCGATGCGCGCTTCCTTTTCGCCCTTCTGCACGAGATGGACGATGCGGCGGAACTCGCCCGGCTCGAGGCCGGTCTCGGAGGCGAGCGACTGAATGGTCTGGCGCAGGTCGCGGATGTCTTCCTTGGCCCGGGCGATGAATTCCTTCCAGCCCTTGGACGACAGCGAGGCGACGCGGCGGATCCAGTTGGGATCGAGCTCGGAGCCCTGATACTGCTTGAGGAAGTCCTCGCGGCCGACGCCGTAGCTTTCGGCAAGGCGCAGCAGCTTGCCCTCGAAGCCGAGCAGCTTCTTGTTGAACTCGTAAAGCTGCTCCACCAGCGCCTCGATACGGGCAGCGTTGAGCGACAGCGACTTCACGTCTTCCTGGATCTCTTCCTCGAGCTTCTTGTAGCGGCGCTCCTGGCTGGGGCTCAGTGTCGAGTTCTTGAGGCGGTTCTCGACATTCTGCTCCTGCAGCCGGCGCAGCTTCTTGAAGTTCTCGGCGATGCGGTCGAAGGTTTCCAGCACCTTCGGCTTCAGTTCCGCTTCCATGGCCGACAGGGAGACATTGTTCTCCATGTCGTCCTCATCCAGCATGTCGGTTTCCGGCGGCGGCGCGGCTTCCTCATCGTCATCCTCGCCACGCGGACGGGCCGGGGCAGGTGCGGGGGCTTCTTCCTCGCCCTCAGCCACAGCCTCACCTTCGGCGAAGGGCAGCGGCGCACCCTTGCCGTCCGGACCGGCATAGGTGGCTTCGAGGTCGATGATGTCGCGCAGAAGGATCTTGCCTTCGTTGAGCTCGTCGCGCCAGAAGATGATGGCCTGGAAGGTCAGCGGGCTTTCGCAGAGGCCGGCGATCATGGCCTCGCGACCAGCCTCGATGCGCTTGGCGATGGCGATTTCGCCCTCGCGGCTCAGCAGCTCCACCGAACCCATTTCGCGCAGATACATGCGGACGGGATCGTCCGTGCGGTCGGTCGGCTCGCGCGCCGTGGTGGTCTTGGCGACGGCGGTGCCGGTTGTTTCGGTCAGCTCGTCGCTTTCCTCGGCACCGTTGGCGTTGTCTTCGCCGGCGGCCTCTTCGGCCTCCTCGGAGTCCACAACGTTGATGCCCATGTCCGAGAGCATCGCGTAGATGTCCTCGATCTGGTCAGACGAGTTCTGATCAGATGGCAGGACTTCGTTCAGTTCATCATAGGTGACATAGCCGCGCTTCTTGGCGAGCTTGATCATCCGCTTGACGGCGGCATCGGACAAGTCGAGAAGCGGGCTGTCCGGACCTTCGTTACCGGTGTCCTGGCCGTCTTCGTTTTCGGTTGCCTTGGTCGCCATATTCATCTCCGCCTTCCGGGGCGCGTGGCCCACGGTCGCCTTGTCCAAACTCACGCCTGCGTCGCAGCCGAAATCCGCGCATCAGGTCCGGAACGCTACAAATAGGGTCAAGCCCTTAAGTCTGGTTTAACCTTCGACATCGTCGCGCTTGGCCCCGCGCGCCTTCGATAAGGCATGACCATACCCACGGGCCGCCGCCAGCCCATGGAACAATCCGGAACGGTGTATGTAGCGGCCCAAAAAGATTCCGCAAGGGTGATTCGAATCACGAATTGCCTGAATTTCCGGTTTTTGCGTGTCGACGGCAGCGCCTGCCGTTCAAACGCCATGTTTTGCAAGCCCGAAGCCTGGTTTTCCACAGTGCGGGGCAGCGATGCCTATTTCCAGAGGGCTGGCTGAGCCGAGGCCGCCCCGGTGGTCGCTGCGCGAATCGCTTTTGCCTCTTCCGCCAGCTCCTGCTCGCGACGCAGCAGTTCTTCCCGACGTCGGCCGAGATCGCGCGACAGCTCGAAGATGTAGACGGCGACGTTCTCCTCGGTCTCGGCGGTGACATTCTTCATGTCGCGTTCGATGTCCTCCGCCAAGGCACGGAGCGAAAGGCGCTCGATCAGCAGCTCGAAGCAGGTCTCGACGAAGCTCTCGGCCGGATGGAAGCGCAGGATGGGAAGGCGTTCGCGCAGCTTGTGGCCGCGCCCGATGCTGACGCCGTCTTCCCGCCGGATCTCGTCGCCATGCACTTCGTTCAGGACGAAGTAGAATCTGTTGTCGAGGCCTTCATAGAAGTCCTGAACCGAGTGGCCGTCGAAGTCGGCGGCGATGGAATAGAGAGCCCGCTTGAAGTCTTCGAGCGCCTGCACATGGAAATCGAGGCGGGCCAGCCGGTCCATGTTGGCTTCGAAGAGGTCGGGATATTCGACCGACAGGCCAAGCAGCACCCGCTCTATGGTGGCGAGATCTGGCTCATCGGGATGCCGAGGTGCCGATGGGGCGGCGGGCTGAGCCTTGCCCGCCTGGCGATCGCCACCGGCCCCGCGCGCCTTGCGGTCATGGCTCCAGAAGAGTTCGGAGAGATTGACGCGCAGGGCAAGCCGATAGCGGCGGGCGACGCGTTCGTCCTTGATCAGCCGGACGAGTTCTTCGATGCGCGCTTCCAGCGCGGCCTTGCGTTCGGGAGTGTCGAGGCGAGCACCTGCCACTTCCCGCTCCCACAGCACTTCGGACAAGGGGCGCGCCTTGGCGACCTCGCCGAGGAAGGCGTCGGCGCCACCCTTGCGGACGAGATCGTCGGGGTCCTGGCCGTCTGGCAGGAAGCAGAAGTTGAAGGAGTAGCCGCTCTTGAGAACGGGCAGGATCCGGTCGATGGCGCGGTGGGCGGCGGAGATACCGGCCTTGTCGCCGTCGAAGCAGATGACCGGCTCGGCTGCAAACCGCCAGAGACGGGCGATGTGGTCCTCGGTGAAGGCGGTGCCGAGCGCCGCCGTCACATTGCGGATACCGGCCTGGTAGACCGATATGGCGTCCATGTAGCCTTCGGTGACGATCATCGTGCCGGACTTGTGCGCCGCCTCGCGGGCCCGGTGCACGTTGAACAGCATGGTGCCCTTGTGAAAGAGCGGCGTCTCCGGCGAGTTGAGATATTTCGGCTGGCCGTCCGGATCGAGCGTGCGTCCGCCGAAGGCAACGACGCGGCCGCGTTCGTCGTGGATGGGGATCATCAGCCGGCCGCGGAAGCGGTCATAGCTGGCGCGGCCGTCCTCTGGCTTGATCAGCAGGCCCGCCGTAACGGCGACGGCTTCGGGGACACCGCTCTGGACCAGATGGCGCTTGAGGGCGTCGCGTTCGTCTGGCGCATAGCCAAAGCGGAACTCGATGGCCGTCTTGTCGACAATGCCGCGACGGACCATGTACTCGCGCGCCGGCTTGCCCTCGGGGGAGCGCAGCTTCTGTTCGAAGAACTTGGCGGCGATCTCCACCGCCCCGGCAAGGTCGACACGGATCGCTTCGCGTTCCCGGTCCCGTGGATCCGGTTTGGGCAGGGCGACGCCAGCTTCTTCGGCCAGACGCTCGACCGCTTCGGGAAAGTTGAGGCCTTCGGCTTCGGTGAGGAACTTGAACTGGTCACCTGTCGCGCCGCAGCCGAAGCAGTGGTAGATGCCGCGCCGGTCGTCGCAGTGGAAGCTCGGCGATTTTTCCTGATGGAAGGGGCAACAGGCCCAGTAGTCGCCGCGCGCCGGCTGGCTCTTGCGCTTGTCCCAGGTCACACGTCGCCCAACAACCTGGCTGATGGGCAGCCGGCTGCGAATCTGGTCGAGAAGTGAGTTATCGAAGCGCATGAGCGGGTCTAGGCGTCCTGAACGGCGTCTCTATTCTGCTTCTTTATAATCTCATTGCGACGGTGAAGTCAGCGCCTCAACTGGTCCACGGATAGAACAGTCATTGCGACATTTGTCGCCGTTACGGCTTGGGAGGGGCTTTCAGTTCGGCTTCGATTGCCGAAAGCAGAGCCTCGATATCAGCCGCGTTGCGGCCCATGTCGTAATAGCCGATCTGGCTGCGGGAATAGAGGAAAATGTCAGATCCGCCGTCGCTTGTGGGCTGCACCATCACCGACAGTGTCGAGGGAATGCGAATGTTCGGGCTGTAGACGACCGCACGCAGGCGGGTGTTGATCGGGTTGATGCCGATGACCGCGACCTTGCCGGGCAGCTTGCGCACCGCCTTGGAGGCAATGTCGAACACAGCCGCAGCCGGCGCTGCATAATGCGGCGTTATGATTCCGGGCTCGCCCTTGGCACAGGCGCCATCGGGACAGGCCAGCATGTCGTTGAGTTTGCCGGTGCGCACCGGCGCGGCAAAGTCGTAAGGACCAAGGTCGGCTGGCCCGAACAACAGCGCCCAGCTCTCCTCCCGCCCGTAAAAGCTGAAGGCGCCGACGAGAAGCAGCAGCACCAGGGCCAGAGCGGCCATGAGATATCCGAAAAAACGCAAAGGCGACATGGCGACCAGGTTCAACTCAACAGACGATGGCAGCTTGTATCCTGATTAGTGCGGTCGCGCCATATGCCCTTGGCGACAGAAGCGTCGCCTCGACGCTGGCGTTTGCGCGGTCAGGCATGGTTGTGGGAACATGCTGCGACGAACGACAAACCGGAGTGTCGCGATCAACAAGGCAGAAAAATGTCCTCACCTGTCAGTTATCGACACCGTCATTTCTAGCATATCGTCTGCGCTTTTATTATATGTGATTGCTTTATTTAATGCTCGTTCTGTCTGTAATTTTGGATTCTGCTCAATGTTATCTTTGTTGTAACCTTCATCGTGAGATCGTGTTCCGGGTTTATTTGGAGGATCTCATGAATAAAGCTGCAGTATACGCATTTACGCTTGTTGTGTCGTCGCTTGTCCCGGTGACGGCCACCCTGGCCGATGACGACTATGCTGCCGCCGCCCGCGGCTATGTCGAGAAGATGGTGGTTCCGCTGCTGTCCGAGGCTGTCGTTGTCGACGCTGTGACGGCGCAGGACGCCAAGAACGCCGGTCTGCAGCAGTCGGACATTGACGGTCTTGACCAGAAATGGCGCGCCGAGATCGAGGCTGCCGACAAGCCGCTGATCGACAGTGTACTTTCGACCCCGCTGTCCAAGTTCCTGACGGCCGCCAAGGAAAAGTCCGACGGTGTGATTACCGAGATGTTCGTGACCGACAACAAGGGGCTCAACGTGGGTCAAAGCGATGCCACGTCCGACTATTGGCAGGGCGACGAAGCCAAATGGCAGAAGTCCTTCCAGGCCGGGCCGGGGGCCATTTTCGTCGATGATGTCGAGAAGGATGAGTCGACGCAGCAGATGCAGACGCAAGTGAGCGTCACGATCGTCGATCCCAAGTCGGGAGCCGCCATCGGCGCCATCACCGTCGGAATCAATGTCGACGGTTTGCAGTGAGCCTGAAGGCTTGACCGCCGGAGGCCCCACGACGGGGCTTTCGGCGGTCGAAGGTGATGGATGTGTCCATTGTGCCGGACCGAGCCGCGCAGCCGACAGGCGCGCCGGCACTTCGGTCGTTGGGCTGGAGTGGTTGCGACGGAGTGTGCGCAATGAAGTTGGGGCTGTTCGGTAAGCTGTCACTCAGGGCGAAGGTTGTTGCGGTGTTGACGGGAACAATCGTGTTCGCGCTGCTTGTCACGGCCGTCACCGCTCTGCAGGGCGCCTCGCAAATCCTAGGGGACCAGTATCAGGATTCCCACCTTGAGATGACAGGACTGCTCGCCTCTGCCGTCGAAGGCGGGGTGAAGTGGAAGAAGCAGGAGGTCATTTCCGAGGGTTACAAGACCTTCACGGCGGGAGATCAGCCTCCGATGTTGCGGGCGCGCGTCACGGCGGCCGATGGCAGCATTCTCTCCGAGTTCACCGCCACTGGCGCCGATGCCGGAGCGACTGATCGCAAGTTCGATGAGCTGCTCACAGGCAGCCCCGGCGCAGTCACGGCGGCTATGCTGCCGGACTCCGTCATCGTCGTCAGCCCTGTTGGCAAGGACAAGGCCGGCAAACCCTTGGGGCATATGGCGATTGCCTGGCGTACTGATACGCTGCATGCCTATGTCAACGCTCTGACCGGCCGCATCTCCGCGGCCTTGGCCGGGGGCGCGGTGGTGATGATCCTTGTAGTCCTGGCTTTCATGGCCAAGGTGGTCACCGGGCCGCTCGAAGCGCTCCGCCGCGTTATCAGCGGCCTGACACACGGCGAGCTTGATGCATCTGTGCCCTTCCTCAACCGCAGCGACGAGATTGGTGAGATTGCCGGTGCGGTTGCCATCCTGCGCGACGGCGTCATTGAACGGCAGCATTTTTCGAGTGACCAGCGTGAGCGCCTTGCCAGACAAAGCGCCCGTGATCAACAGCTTGAGGCATTGGCCGACGAATTCCGGGCGGCATCGACCCAAATGCAAGCGGCCGTTGACCGGCAGATGACCGATCTCAAGGGCACAGCCGAGGGGCTCTCGGCAACCTCCAGCGATACCCGGCGCCGTGCAACGGCAATGCGGGAGAAGTCCAACTCGGCTTCGTCCAACGTGCGTTCGGTGGCTGCGGCGGCCGAGGAACTGTCCAGTTCCATACAGGAAATCGGCAGCCAGATCGGCAAATCGGCAAAGTCCATTGCCGACGTTGACGCCGAGGCAGCAGCATCGTCCGGACAGGTGGCGGCGCTTAGCGAGGCGGCTGATCGCATCGGCGCTGTGGTCGATCTCATCCGCGACATTGCCGCGCAGACCAATCTTCTCGCCCTCAATGCCACTATCGAAGCGGCGCGCGCCGGCGAAGCAGGGCGTGGCTTTGCCGTCGTGGCCAGTGAAGTCAAGGAGTTGGCTGGTCAGACTGCCAAAGCCACTGACGACATCGCTTCGCAAGTGACGCAGATCCAGTCCCGCACCCGGTCGGCGGTCGAGGCGATCCAGGAGATCACCGTAAAGATCGCCTCCGTGAAGGAGCTGTCCGACGCCATTAATGCGTCCGTCGCCCAGCAGGCAGAGGCGACCGACGAGATCAGTCGTTCGATCGCCACTGCGGCAGAGGGCACTCAGATGGTGGTGATCGAAGTGGAAACGGTGGAGGCGGCTTCAGCCGAAACAGTGGCCGTCGCTGCGCAGGTCAACGAGACGGCTGACGCTGTCGCGGTCGGCGTGCGCGATTTCGTCGCGATCGTCGAGCGCTATCTCAAGGATGCTGCCGCGTGAACGGCTTGCGGTTGCCTTGCCGCCAGACTGCCCCGATACTGACCTCGTGATTCATCTGACGCTGGAGAGGAGGGGGGGCGCTGGCCAGACTTTCCTCTTCGCGACTTGCAATCGAAAGGTCCACCGTGAGCGCAGAACCCAAGGGCGAGCTGACTGTCCGCACCATAGCGATGCCACGCGATACAAATGCCAATGGTGATATTTTTGGCGGCTGGGTCATGTCGCAAATGGACGTCGCCGGCGGTATCGCGGCGGTCCAGCGCAGCCAGGGGCGCGCGGTTACCATTGCCGTGGAAGCCATGACCTTCATCCGGCCAGTGAAAGTGGGCGATGTCCTGTGTGTCTACACGACCATCGAGAAAGTCGGGCGCACGTCGATGAAAATCCAGATCGAAGCCTGGGCGCGCCGCTTCATGAGTGACGTGCGCGAGCAGGTGACGCACGGCATCTTCACTTTCGTCGCCATTGACGACGCCGGCCGCCCGCGCCCTGTCCCGCCGCTGGCAGAGGGCTGATCCACCAGGGAGCCGCGGGATTTCCGTTCCGCCGGCTTCCTGCCGCCAGTGTTCGGTGAGCCGCCGGTGGATCGCTCGGCGATGTGCACACCGCGCGGTCGACCGGATTATGCCGCGCCGAACTCGGCTCTCCGGGCTGCCATGCCGTCGGCGATGGCTTCGGCCACGGCGTTGACACGGCGCGTGCCCGCGAGATCGGCGTGTGTCACCATGAAGATCGGGCGTTCCATCGGGCCGCCCTCGGGTAGTCGTGTGGCTATAAGATTCAGGCCTGCGGCGCGGGCCAGAAAGTGCGGCAGGACCGCGATGCCGCAGCCTCGCCGCACGGCTTCGACCTGAGCTTCCAGCGTGTTGACGGCGAACTGTGGGGCATCGGCCCCGGCAAAAGCACGCGACCATGCAAGCACGGTTCCGAGGCCGACCTGATCAGGCCAGGAGACATGCCGTGTGGGGCGTGTGCCGTCGGGCGGTCCATAGAGGCCAAAGCCCATGGTCACCAGTTGGCGCACACGCAAATGGCCATGGTCAGGGCGCACCATGCGCAGCGCCAGGTCAGCGTCGTGGCGATGGAGGTTGATCGTCTGTGTGCTGAACAGGATCTCGATGTCCAGGCCAGGATGGGCCGCCATCAGCGGTGCCAGTGTCGGAACAAGCAGCGGTGTGATCAGGCTCTCGATGCTCGCGATGCGGACATGACCGGTCACCTGATCCTGTGCGCCGGCCTCGTGCCGCAAGCTCACCAGAGCTTCCTCGGCGGCCTCCGCGCGTGGGAGCAGGGCGCTGCCCTGATCGGTCAGGCTGTAGCCGCTCTGGTGGCGCAGGAAGAGCGGAACACCAAGGGCGGACTCGAACCGTTCAATCCGGCGCGAGACCGTGGCGACGCCCGAGCGCAACCGGCGCGCTGCGCCGGAGAGGCTGCCTTCGCGGGCAAGCGCGAGAAAGACGCGGAGATCATCCCAGTTCGGCTGCATGGATTTCCACTTTCGGAAAATGGATTTTTCATATCTTCCATATTCGAGCGACCGGGAGAAGCCCATTGTCACGAGCAACGTCAATAACGAGGGTTCGTGATGTCCAACCTTTCATCCAAGTCCCAACACCTGCTGAACAGGAGAGCGGTGCTGCTGAGTGCATTCGCCGCCATCTTCTGGGGCACCAACTTCGAGGCAACGCGCCTCGTGCTCACCGATATGACACCCTGGACGGCCGCCGCCCTGCGTTTTGCCCTGGCTGCCGGCGTCGCCTTGCTTTGGCTCACCGTATCGCGTGGCCTCGATCTGGGCGTTCTCAGGCGCAATGCGGTTTCCTTCGTCATTTTGGGATTGATCGGCGTGGCCGGCTTCAACGCGGCGCTGTTTCTGGGGATGCGAACCTCCAGCCCGGTTACGGCGGCGCTGATCATGGGAACCAGTCCGCTCACGACCAATCTGCTCGATGCGCTCATCAGTCGGCGTCGTCCGGCGGCTCTTGCTCTGGTGGGCATGGGGATCAGTCTGATCGGTGTTGCGCTGACGGTCGGAGCCTTTTCCGGCTCACGCTTTGCGGCAGGTGACCTGTTGATCGCCGGCGGAAGCCTGGCGTGGGCGCTTTACTCCATCGGTTGCCGGCGTTGGGTGGCGGGGGCGTCGCCTCTGGAGACCACCGTGTGGACCATGGTCTTCGGTGCGGCCATGCTTGTGGCGGTCGCCTTCGTGGTGGAAAGCCCTGTGCACCAGATGCAGTCCGCGTCCCTGGTGTCCTGGCTTGCAAGCCTGCACATGGCGCTGATCGGCTCCGTGCTTGCCTTCGTCTTCTGGCAGGTGGGCATCACGCAGCGCGGCCCGGCAGCCACATCGGTGCTGTTCAATCTGGTGCCGGTATCGGCGCTGGCGGTGGCCGCTGGCTTTGGGCGGGCGCCCCACTGGTCACAGTTGCTGGGGGTTGCCATCGCCATATTCGGCGTCTGGGTCGCCAGCCGACCGAAGCGCCCAGCTGTTTCGCCGCACTTGAAGACGATCTCGGTGTGATCGCCGGCCGCTTGGTCCCCTCATCATCGAGCCAACGCCGCCAGCCAAGTCCTGCAACCTGGCTGGCAAAAGTGCCGGGGAAGATTGCGACTATCCCTTGCCGTCGCTGGATGTGAAGGGCGTTGCCTCAGCTCAAGGTCAGCCGGGGAATGAAAGCAATGATGACGGCAATCCCTCGCCGCATTTCCTCCGGTCTTTGTGGACCGGATCCCCCGCTTGGGCGGCAACCCCTCTTGATTCATCGGCCAGCAGATGCAAAAAGCGATCACCAACAACGGTGTTTCCGGTCCACAACTGTGCCGATCGCGCACGGACCATAGCCCACCGGTTGCCGGGCCTGTAGCTCAATGGTTAGAGCCGACCGCTCATAACGGTCTGGTTGGGGGTTCGAGTCCCTCCGGGCCTACCATCCACCTCGTGTTATGTTTCGCTCGACGCGAACTCTTGGACTTATGACGCGAAATGTTGGACTCTTGGGAGAGCGAAGTCCCTTGTCGCGGCATACGCTCGCCCTCTGCCATAGCTCCACCCGACAATCGCAGTGCCAGACATCGAGCCTGCTGTGTGTCGCAAAGGAGATGTGAGAGGAGCCGGTGGAAGTCCGCTTTGGGTCGCTGCTGGGGGGGCGCCAGAGTTCTGCCAGGTATTGGCTTAAGTACGGGCGCCGCGCGAAGCTTCCTTTGAGCAGAGACAGCTAGCAAAGCTGTCCCGCGTGACAGCTGCAGCTGGCGCCATTGCCGGGGAGCTTGCATGTCCATTTCGTGCAGGCCGTGTTGGAAGAGCCAGAATGGCTCCTCCGAGTTAGGCGTTCTTCACGGTTGTCGGATGCCAGCCGCCGAGTGTATGGCTTGAGCCGCAGCTAGCCTCATTTCACCTTTTCATAGGTTGAAGACGCAGAGTTCACCAGGTCGAGAATCTTGGTGAGCTCAACGGATGCTGCGTTCGAAATATACAAGATGTCCTTGTCCTTCATCGGGAACTTTTGTGTCACGAAGAACGCTGAAGGATCTCGCAGATTGGCGCGGAAGACGACCGGAATTTGCGTTCCCTGGAACCGGCTTACATCAACACCGATCTTGGCCAGAAGGTCACGGCTTTCGGTTCTGAAGAGAAACACTTGAGACGGATCTGCGCGGTTGTCGTTGAGACCACCGGCTTTTGCCAAGGCTTCGCCAAAGGTGAGATCCGCTTCCTCAAAGTCGAAGCGATTGCTCTCGCCCGTTGCGCCGAAGGCGAGATAGGTCCGGCGTTCGCGGTTGACGTAAACCGTGTCGCCCGGCAGCAAGTAGATGTTTTCAGACGGATTGTTGACGAGAGTGTCAAAGAGAACCGTCGCCTTCCTCCCGTGACGCTGCAAGGTCACATAGGTTTCAACTGCCGGCTCACTCAGGCCACCACCTTGGGCGATCGCATCCAGAACACGATCGCCGTTTGGGCTCACCGAGAACTTCTTGGGGGCATGGACGTCACCCAGAACCGAAACTTCGCTGGAACGGCTGGTTTCCAGCGAAATGATCGCTTGCGGTTCGATCGCACGATTTGCGAGGCGACTTTCGATTTCGTGTTGCGCGGCAATCGGAGTGCGGCCCGCCACATGGATTTGTCCGGCATAGGGGATGCTGATGTTGCCGGAACTGTCCACGGTCTGGCTGGGGATGCTGATGAAGTTTCCGGCGCGGCTTCCCGCGTCGGACGGAATGAACAGCCCGCCCGACTGCGATTCAAAGATCGTCACGGAAACGAGATCGCCAACGCCAAGCGGCAGGGCGGTCGGACCGCCACGTACCGCTCCGAAGCTCGAAAGAGGGTATTGCGGCTCGAACTCGAAGTACGGCAACACATCCTTGCTCAGGTCAACCAGCGCATAATCGAGGCCCGATTGCTTGCCCGATTGCGTCACGGTTGCCTTGGCGCCGGAGACCACAGCCAAGTCAGATGGACCTGAACGTGGAAGTGCCGAACAACTTGCCAAGATTGCACAAAGAGCAGTTACGGAGGCGCGAACTAAAAATAGTTCGACGGACGTCAAAACGCGACGATTGAACTGTATCCCCTGCACTGCGCGCACCCCTATGGCAAAAATAAATAAAGAAGCCGTATGAGCCCAAACGTTGTGACGTCTTTGTGGTCCGACTAAGAATAATAACGGCTTGTTTCCTGTATTGTCTCAAGAAACAATCTGCTTTCAGATTCGGACTACTTCAATCTTCGCTGAACCCAGGCGGCCACAAGCGGCCCGACCCGCCCATGATACATTAGGCTTTCAAGCGCACCCGGCCACCAAGAGTCAAGCTTCCCGTGCGGTGAAAAATATACATAGCACAACTATGTGATGGAAGAGCCAAACAGTGGCCCCATTTTTTCTCGTCGAGGTATGGCATTTTGGTACCACGGGTCCGGCAGAGCTGCCGGGCACTTGAGCCTTCCAACCGGGGGCACGCAGGTCGCGCAGACTGATTGACCTATCATAAGAGGTTGATTTGTCGCGCGATCTTGTTGCGCGCTCCAATCGTCTCCCTTTTTGATACTTACACCGGCTCCCGGCACCTGTTGATAGAGGCATCGAGATGGCTCGGGACACAAGGCGTTTGGAGCCTGAGTGCTTGGTGCCGTGTGGAGCCGTTGCAACCTCGACCTCTTCTTGGCCATCCTGGATCGTCGGGTGAAAGCTTTTCCGCGGACAGGATTGTCCAAGTCGCCTTTCGCTGGCCCGTCGATCCGTCGTAGAACGGCGGGGGGAGGCTTCGGTCATGTCGTTTTCGCTGCGCCAGCTTCAGTATTTCCTTGCGGTTGCCGAGACGGGGGGCTGTTTCCAAGGCGGCGGCGCAATTGTCGACGTCGCAGTCGACCATTACCGAGGCGATGAAGGATCTCGAGGCAGACCTCGGGGTCAAGCTGTTCGAGCGGCAGTCGCGCGGGCTCGGGTTGACGCACAAGGGGCAGTTGTTTCGCCGGCACGCCGAACGCATCTGGCAGGATGTGGCGGACGCGCGCGGGGCCCTTGCCAACGTGGCCCCCGAAGTCACCGGGCGGTTGACGCTTGGGGTCACCTCGCTGGTTGCCGGCTATGTGCTCTCGGACCTGTTGGCGCGCTTTTCCCGTGCCTTTCCCGGTGTCAGTGTCGATCTGGTCGAAGACGGGCACGATTACCTTGAGCATCTTCTGCTCAACGGGGAGATCGATCTGGCGCTCGTCACAATGTCGGGCCTGCACAATCCGGAGTCCCTGGCAGCCGACGAACTTGAGGCCTATCGCTATCGGCTATGGGTGGCGTCGGGTCACCCGCTGGCTGAGCGGGATCAGCTGGACTTGGGGGTGATCTCGGAATTTCCTCAGATCGCGCTCAGTATCGACGAAATCGAAGAGGCGGCCGATCATCTTTGGCGCGGCTCGGGCCTGCGGCCGCATACGGTGTTCCGCACGCGTTCGGTAGAGGCGGTGCGTTCGCTTGTGGCGGCCGGCATAGGAGTCGCCATTTTGCCCGATCTTGTGTTCCGCCCCTGGTCGCTCGATGGTTTGCGCCTCGAAGCGCGGCAGATTTCCGCAGCTTTGCCCATGGTGAAGGCGGCGCTGGTGCGCCGGCGAGGCTATCACGACAATCCCAACGCCCGCCGCTTCATCGATGTCACGCTGTCGCACAATGCAGGACGGTTGAACCCCTGACGTTGATATCGAAAATTCCGATATCATTTCTTGATATTTTGAAATTGCGAAAGGGCAATGTTTTGTTAGGTTTTTCCCTAAGGGCGCGGCGAAGACTGATCGTGCCCAGCACAAGGGGAACCGACATGACCACTTTCGCACAGCGCTTGGCGGCGCTCGGCATGGTGCCGACGCTGCTTCTGGGTGTCACGCCGTCCTATGCTCAGCTTACGTCCATCGGCCCCGGGGAAGGGGAAGTCGATATCGTCGCCTGGGCCGGCTATATCGAACGCGGCGAAACCGACAAGAATTACGATTGGGTCACCGATTTCGAAAAGCAGACCGGCTGCAAGGTGCAGGTGAAGGTCGCCGGAACGTCGGACGAGATGGTTTCCCTGATGAACGAGGGCGGTTTTGACCTGGTCACCGCCTCCGGCGACGCGTCCCTGCGTCTGGTTGCCGGCAAGAAGGTTCAGCCCATCAACACCGATCTGATCCCGTCGTGGAAGACGGTGGACGAGCGGCTGCAGAACGCGCCCTGGCACACGGTCGACGGCGTTCACTATGGCGTGCCCTATCAGTGGGGCGCCAACGTTCTGATGTACAACACCGAGGCCTTCAAGGGCGGCACGCCCGCCAGCTGGGATGTTGTGTTCAAGGAGCAAACCCTGCCGGACGGCAAGTCCAACAAGGGGCGCATCCAGGCTTTCGATGGGCCGATCTATATTGCCGATGCTGCGCTCTATCTGAAGGCGCACAACCCCGAACTCGGCATCACCGATCCCTATGCTCTGACCGAGACGCAGTATAATGCGGCGCTCGAACTCCTGCGTTCGCAGAAGGATCTGGTCCAGCGCTATTGGCATGACGCCATGAAGCAGGTGGACGACTTCAACAATGAAGGCGTCGTGGCATCGTCCTCCTGGCCGTTCCAGGTCAATCTCCTGATCTCGCAGCAGAAGCCGATTGGCTCCATCGTGCCGGCCGAAGGCGCCACCGGTTGGGCCGACACCACCATGATGCACGCCGACGCCAAGCATCCGAACTGCGCCTATATGTGGATGGAGCATTCGCTTGCCCCGAAGGTGCAGGGCGACGTGGCTGCCTGGTTCGGGTCGGTGCCGTCGGTTCCCGCCGCCTGCAAGGGCAATGCGCTGCTGACCGATGAAGGCTGCAAGACCAACGGCATCGACAACTTCGACAAGATCAGCTTCTGGCGCACACCGGTTGCCAAGTGCGCGGCGGCTGAAGGCTGTGTGCCTTATCACCGCTGGGTGTCCGATTACATGGCGATCCTCGGCGGACGCTGAGACATCGTGTTCCCAAAGGTCCGGGACGTTCGCCCCGGACCCGGGGGCTTGCTAGAGCTGTGCCCTCCTTGTCGATCCTGACATTTGTTTGTGGCTGACACGCGCCTGTCTCCGCCCGGCCTGCCTTCTCGGGCGGACGCGGCGCTGGTTGAACTCGGCCTGAAACTCAATGCAACGAGCATCCCCATGACGTCTCCTTCCACCACCGCAGTCCTGTTCCAGAATGTCACCCGCCATTTCGGCACGGTGCGGGCTGTGGATGGTGTGGATCTCAAGATCGAGCAAGGCGAGTTCTTCGCCATGCTCGGACCGTCGGGTTCAGGCAAGACAACCTGTTTGCGCCTGATTGCCGGTTTCGAGCAGCCGACTGCCGGGCATATCGAGATCTTCAATGAGACGGCGGAAGGCCTTGCCCCAAACCGGCGCGACGTGAACACCGTCTTCCAGGATTATGCCCTGTTCCCGCACATGACGGTGCTCGACAATGTGGCCTATGGTCTGATGGTGCGCGGCGTTTCGCGCCCCGATCGGGAACGGCGCGCTCGGGAAGCCCTGTCGCTGGTGCGGCTGGAAGGCATGGATGCGCGGCGTCCGGCGCAACTATCCGGCGGCCAACGCCAGCGTGTCGCGCTCGCCCGGGCCCTGGTCAACCGGCCCAAGGTGCTGCTGCTGGACGAACCGCTTGGCGCGCTCGATCTCAAGCTGCGCGAGGACATGCAGGAAGAATTGCGGCGCTTGCACAAGCAGCTCGGCCTCACCTTCGTTTTCGTGACGCACGATCAGGGCGAGGCTTTGTCCATGGCCGATCGCGTCGCGGTGTTCAACCAGGGACGCATCGTGCAGGTGGGCACGCCGGAAGACATCTACCAGCGGCCAACGACGCGCTTTGTGGCCGAGTTTGTCGGCTCCTCCAATGTGCTCACCCCGGACGAAGCACCTCGATTTGGCGGCGTCAGCCATTGGACCAGCCTGCGTCCCGAGGCGATCCTGATCGGGTCGGCGGCCGAAGCCATGGATATCAGGCAGCCGGCCGAGGTGGTCGACCAGCAGTTCCAGGGCGCCATGCGCAAGACGCTGTTGAAGATCAACGGGCGTGAAGTGTGGTCGCTCGCCCCGGCGGCACAGGCGCTCGAAGCCGGGCGGACAGTCACCGTCGGCTGGGCACAGGGTGCCTTGCACGCCATGAAAGGGGAGGGCGCCCATGTCTGATCTCGCTCTTCGGCGGCAGGGCGGTCTGTCCGCAGTCATCGACACCCTCTATCGGCGGCCGCGCATCTTCCTGGCTGTCCTCCTGGCCCCGCCGCTTCTATGGCTCGGCGTCGTCTATCTCGGTTCGCTGTTTGCGCTGCTGGCGCAGAGTTTCTTCAGCCTTGACGATTTCTCGGGCGTGATCGTCCGCGAGTTCACCCTGTCCACCTGGGTGCAATTGCTGGCGCCGGCCAACATGGACGTCATCGTCCGTACGGTGACGATGGCCGCTCTGGTGACGGTGGCCGACGGCATCATGGCCTTTCCCATCGCCTATTATGCCGCCCGCTACGCCCGCGGGCCGATGAAGGCTGCCTTCTATCTCCTGGTCATGATGCCCCTGTGGTCGAGCTATCTCGTCAAAGTCTACGCCTGGAAGCTCATTCTGGCGCGCGAGGGCATCTATACCTGGGTGCTGGACAAGCTTGGCATCGAGGCGCTGCTCGATTGGTACCTGTCGCTGCCGGTGATCGGCGGTCCGTCGCTGTCGGCTTCTTATACCGGCACGTTCATCGTCTTCTGTTATGTCTGGCTGCCCTACATGATCCTGCCGGTGCAGTCGGCGCTGGAGCGGGTGCCCGGCAATCTGATCGAAGCCAGCGCCGATCTCGGGGCCAGCCCGCGCGACACCTTCCGCCACGTCATCCTGCCGCTGGCTTTCCCGGGCGTGGTTGCGGGATCCATCTTCACCTTCTCGCTGACGCTCGGCGACTACATCATCCCGCAGATCGTCGGCGGCTCGCAATATTACCTCGGGCAGGCGGTCTATGCCCAGCAGGGCACGGCCGGCAACATTCCGCTCGCGGCTGCCTTCTCCGTGGTGCCGATCCTGATCATGGGCCTCTATCTGGCCTTTGCCCGCAAGCTGGGGGCTTTCGATGCGCTCTGAAGGCTCTTCCCTGTTGCTCAAGCTGTCTGCGCTCGGGGGGCTCGTCTTCCTGCATGGGCCGCTTGCGATCATCCTGCTCTATGCCTTCACCACGGAAGGCAAGAGCTATCAGTTCCCCCCGCCGGGCTTGACGCTGCAGTGGTTCGCCGTCGCCTGGAACCGGCCGGATATCTGGGCGGCGCTGACGCTGTCCGTCAATGTCGCGCTGATCGCGACAGGTTTGGCTCTCGTGCTGGGGACGCTGGCCGCCGCGGCCCTGTCGCGTACCCGATTCTGGGGGCGGGACAATGTCTCGCTCCTGCTGATCCTGCCGCTCGCCTTGCCGGGCATCATCACCGGCATCGCGCTGCGCTCGGCCTTCAACCTGATGGATCTTCCCTATTCAGTGTTCACCATCGTGCTCGGGCACGCCACCTTCTGCATTGTGGTCGTCTACAACAATGCCGTGGCCCGTTTCCGCCGCCTGTCTCCGTCGCTGGTGGAGGCGTCCTTCGATCTCGGTGCGGACGCCTTCCAGACGTTCCGCCATGTGGTGCTGCCCAACATCGGGACGGCGCTGCTCGCGGGGGGCATGCTGGCCTTCGCCCTGTCCTTCGATGAAGTGATCGTCACCACTTTCACGGCGGGGCAGCAGACCACCTTGCCGATCTGGATGCTCAACGAGCTGGTCCGCCCGCGCGACCGCCCCGTCACCAATGTGGTGGCCGTGCTGGTGATGGCCGTGACCTTCTTTCCCATTCTTGCCGCCTATTGGCTCACCCGCGAGGGGGAGCATGTTGCCGGCGGATCGCGTTGATACCCGACAGACAAGACCCAGAGGGAGCCCATAATGACTGTCGTCCTGCCCACCAAGATGCTGATCGGATCCGAGTTCGTTTCCGGCACCGAAACTGCGGAGAATGTGCTCAATCCGCGCACCGGCGAAACGCTCGTCGCCATGCCGGAGGCGTCCATCGATCAGGTGGAGGCTGTTGTTGCCGCCGCCAGCGAAGCCTTTGTGAGCTATAGCCGCTATACGCCCTCGGCCCGAGCGGCGCTGCTGCTGGCGCTGGCCGATCGGATCACCGCCGAAGCCGAGACCTTTGCCCGCCTCGAAGCCTTGCAGTGCGGCAAGCCCTATCACGCTGTCCTGCGTGACGAGATTCCCGCCATCGTCGACTGCTTCCGCTTCTTTGCCGGCGCGGCGCGCGTGGTACCGGCCATGGCTGCGGGTGAGTATATCGAGGGCTTCACCTCGATGATCCGGCGCGATCCCATCGGTGTCTGTGGCCAGATCGCGCCGTGGAACTATCCGCTGATGATGGCGGCCTGGAAGATCGCGCCGGCGCTGGCGGCCGGCAATACGGTGGTGCTGAAGCCGTCGGAACAGACGCCGCTGACCACGTTGAAGCTTGCCGAAGTGGCCGCCGACATTTTCCCGGCTGGCGTCG
Source organism: Oryzibacter oryziterrae (assembly GCF_021864535.1). Classification (GTDB taxonomy): domain Bacteria; phylum Pseudomonadota; class Alphaproteobacteria; order Rhizobiales; family Pleomorphomonadaceae; genus Pleomorphomonas; species Pleomorphomonas oryziterrae. The sequence goes on along the minus strand of NZ_JAKJIC010000009.1, from coordinate 43,040 downwards.
TCAACGTCATCGTCGGCCGTGGCGAGAGCGTGGGAAGCCCGCTGATCAACCATCCGCGCGTGTCCATGGTGTCGCTGACGGGTGATGTCGCCACCGGCAAGAAAGTGCTGCAGGCGGCGTCCAAGACGATCAAGCGTACGCATCTGGAGCTTGGCGGCAAGGCTCCGGTGATCGTTTATGACGATGCCGATATCACCTCGGTGGTCGAGGGATTGCGCACCTTCGGCTATTATAACGCCGGGCAGGACTGCACGGCCGCCTGCCGGGTCTATGCCGGAGCCAAGGTCTACGACAAGCTGGTGGCCGAGCTGGCGTCCGCCGTCTCGACGATCAAGTATAACGAAGCAGAGGATGCCGACAACGAGATCGGGCCGCTGATCTCCGCACGCCAGCGCGCCCGCGTGGCTAGCTTCGTCGAACGGGCCATGGAGCAGAAGCACATCGAGATCGCTACCGGTGGCAAGGCCGTGGACGGTCCGGGCTTCTTCTATCAGCCAACCGTGGTTGCCGGCGCCTTGCAGAGCGACGAAATTGTTCGTCGCGAGGTGTTTGGTCCGGTCGTCTCTGTCACCCGCTTCACCGATGAGGACGACGTGATCGCCTGGGCCAATGACAGCGACTATGGTTTGGCGTCATCGGTCTGGAGCCGCGACGTGTCGAAGGCGATGAATGCCGCTTCCCGGCTTCAGTATGGCGCCAGCTGGATCAACTGCCATTTCATGCTGACCAGCGAAATGCCGCATGGCGGCCTCAAGCAGTCGGGCTATGGCAAGGATATGTCGGTCTATTCGCTTGAGGATTACTCGGTGGTTCGCCACGTGATGATCAAGCTCTGAACGCAAGGTCGATGCAAAACACAAGAGCCGTGCAGGGAGATCTGCACGGCTCTTTTCTTGTCTATCCCTTGGCGCATTCAGTGGCCGCCGCCACCTCCGCCCAGCGGGGCGGGCTTCTGCACGAGCGGCAGTGCCAAGGCAAGGCCGCAGAAGAGAATGGTGAGCAGGATGAAGACGTCGGCGAAGGACATCACGCTCGCCTGCTGCAGCGTCATGCGGTTGAGCTGGAAGATCGCCGCTGTGCCAGCGTTGGTGCCAAGTTCGCTGAAGGCATGCGTCATGTTGTTGACGGCCTGCACGGCCTCAGGATTGGCATAGTTCACCGCTTCGCGCAGACGGTCGTAATGCAGGTCGGACCGATCGGTCATCACCGAGTTGATCAAGGCGAGCCCGACGGCACCGCCGAGGTTGCGGGTCAGGTTGAACAGGCCCGACGCGTTCTTCATGCGTGACGGCGGCATGGTGCCCAAGGCGATGTTGTTGATCGGCACCATGCAGATCATCAGGAAGACGCCACGGAAGATCTGCGGCCACAACAACTCCCAGAAGTCCCAATCCGACGTCACCCTGCTGGCAATCAGCGTGCCGATGCCAACACCGACAAAGCCGATGCCGATCATCAGGCGCAGGTCCATCATGCGCATCATGCGGCCGGCGAATGGTGCCGTGGCAAACATGGCGATGCCCGACACGAACATGGTCTCGCCGATCTGCAGCGAGGAGAAGCCGCGGATGCGGGCCAGGAACAGCGGGTAGATATAGGTCAGGCCATAGAGGCCGATGCCCATGCAGAAGGAGAAGATGCAGCCGAAGGTGAAGTTGCGGTTGGCAAAGGCCGAGAGGTCGACCACGGGCTCTTCGCGGGTGAAGGCGCGGAAGAAGAAGATGATGGTGCTGACCACGGCGATGATCGTCAGATTGAAGATCAGTTCGTCCTGCAGCCAGTCCTTGCTCGGACCTTCCTCCAGCACATATTCGAGCGCGCCCAGCATGGTGGCCATGGAGGCGAGGCCGAGCCAGTCGAACTTGTCGAACAGCGAGAGGTCGGGTTCGTCGAAGTCGATCAGGAAGTAGGCTGCGGCCGTCACGAAAATGCCGGGCACGACATTGACGAGAAACAGCCAGTGCCAGGAAAACAGCTCGGTCAGATAGCCGCCGACCGTCGGGCCGATGGTCGGGGCCAGCGTCGCGACGAGGCCGATGATCGGCGCGATCATCGCCTGCTTCTCGCGCGGGAAGATGGTGTAGGCCGAGGCGAAGACGGTGGGGATCATGCCGCCGCCGATGAAGCCCTGGATGGCGCGCCAGAGGATCATCTCGTTGATGGTGCCGGATGTGGCGCACATCAGCGAGGCGAAGGTGAAGCCACCGGAGGCGATGACGAACATCCAGCGCGTCGAGATCATGCGGGAGAGGTAGCCCGACAGCGGGATCATGATCACTTCGGCGATCAGGTAGGCTGTCTGCACCCAGGAGATCTCGTCATTGGCGGCCCCGAGGCCGGCCTGGATTTCCGCGAGCGAAGCCGAGACGATCTGGATGTCCAGGATCGCCATGAACATGCCGAACACCATGCAGATGAAGGTGAACATGCGCCTGCCACTGAAGGCGGGTGTGCTCGGACGTGGGGCAGCGATGCTGGACATGGTGGCGTGCTCGCAGTGGATCGCCGATCGAATGTTTCGGCGTCAGATCCGGCCCGGTGGGCGAGGACCCGCAGGACGGTGCGTCAGAGAAGGAATGGGCGGCGCTGCAAGGACATGGAGAAGCCTGTCAGCGCCGCAAGCTGTTGTGGCAGCGGATTACTTGGCCGCTGGCGTCGTCCGGCTGTCGACCGCAACCACCACCGATAGGCCGGGACGCAGGCGCCCGCTTTCAACGACGTCCTTCGGCAAGGCGATGCGCACTGGCAGGCGCTGCACCACCTTTGTGAAGTTGCCGGTGGCGTTGTTGGCAGGCAGCAGGCTGAACACCGCACCGGTGGCCGGCGACAGACTGTCGACCGTGCCTTCGATGTCGCTCTTGCTGCCAAAGGCGTCGACGGTCACCTTGACCTTCTGGCCCGGAACCAGCTGGGCGATCTGGGTCTCCTTGAAGTTGGCGTCGATGTGCACCGTATCGAGTGCCACCAGCGCGCCAAGCTGCTGGCCGGGCGTCACATAGGTACCGATCTTGAAGGCGGTGTTGCCCAGCACACCATCGATCGGCGCACGGATTTCGGTGAAGCTCAGGTCGCGCTTGGCCTTGTCGACGGCGGTGGCAAGCGTCTTGCCGGTCTGTTCGGCCTCAACCTGCTGCGCCTGGAACACGGCGATGTTGGCTTCGGCGACGGTGACCGCCGCTTCGGCCGACTGCACGTTGGCGGCGGCGGCATCGCGGGCAGCGCGGGCATCATCGAGTTGCGACTGGCTCGACACCTTGGAAGCGACGAGCGAGGTCTGGCGATCGAACGTGGCCTGCGCCGAGGCGAGATTGGCCTTTGCCGAGGCGACGCCGGCTTCGGCCTGGGCCACCTGGGCGTTGGCGGCCGCCACCTGCTTGCCGATGCGGGCGATGGTCGCCACGTTGCCGGCAAGGGCGTTTTCTGCCTGGACGAGTGCCAGCTTGTAGTCACCGTCGTCGATGTGAGCGATCACGTCGCCCGCCTTGACGGGCTGGTTGTCCTTGACGATGACGTCGGTGACATAGCCCGACGCCTTGGCCGAGACCATGGTGATGTCGGCGGCCGCATAGGCGTCGTCGGTTTCGATCATGAAGCGGCCTTCGGTCCACCAGGCTTCGCCGGTGCGATAGCCGTAGTAGCCCGCCGCGCCGAGCAGGGCGAGCAAGACCAGCTTGCGTCCGATCCCGGACTTCTTGCGTCGAACCGGTTGGGGCGTTGGCGTCGCCGGCGCAGCCGGAGCCGCTGCCTTGGGCGCTTCGGAGGGCTGATGCGGGGCGGGGCCTTCGAGGACGGCTCCGCCTGCTCCCCCAGCTTCAACGTCGCGCTTTGCCATGGTTCAGCTCCAAAAAGGGTCCCTATCCGCTCCTGGCATTCGGCCAGCGGCGCGTTCTGGGCGTTCGATTGAAGGAATGACCAAACCGTTCGGTCATTATTTGAGGGGATACGTTATCCGTATTGCCCCTAAGGTCTGACCGTGATATCGCATGACTGAACGGTTCGGTCAATATGCTGCGGCGCGAAATTCTGGTCACATGGTTCAAGATAAGTGATCATAAAATCGTGATAATGCGCTGTCTTCCGGGTGGCTCGCAATCAGCGTGCGAACGGACTCAGCGCAAAGCCGGTGGTTCACTATTCTGAGAGGGTGATTCCCGGGCCTTGCTTGCGGATCATCCTGGCTAGCGGTCAATGAGCGGACGGAAAGCGGTCGAACGACAAAAGGGCCTGTTGAATGGCTCAGCCGTTTCGATCAGGCAGGGGTTGAGGTGATGAGTGATGCAACAACAGCCCATGTGGCCGTCGAAGCCCCTGGGCATGACAGCGACAAGCGCCGCCAGATCATGGTCGGGGCGCGGGAAGTGTTTCTGGCCAAGGGATATGAAGGCGCCTCCATGGACGCCATCGCCAAGGCGGCGGGTGTCTCCAAGGGGACGCTCTATGTGTATTTTGCCAGCAAGGACGTGCTGTTCGAGGCGCTGATCGTCGAGGAAAAGCAGATACTTGCGGAAAATCTGATCACCTTCGATGCAAGCGGCGCCAGCTTGCATGAAGAACTCCGCAGGATCGCAATCAACTATTGCGAACTTCTGTCCATGCACGATCACACGTCGTCCATCCGCATGGTCTTGGGCGCTGTCGAGAAGTTTCCCGCCTTTGGGCGTGTGTTCTTCAACGCCGGTCCCCAGCGTGGAGTTGGGCGTCTGGCTGCCTATTTTGAGGACATGGTCGCCGCGGGGCGCATGGAGTGTTCCAATCCCGAGGCGGCCGCGCGCCACTTCATCGCCCTGTGCACCTCGGATGTACTGAAGCGCTCCCTGTTTGCCATTGATCCGAATCCGTCGAGAGAGACCATCGAATCGATGGTCGACGAAGGCTTGGCCGCCTTTGCAAGAGCCTACGGCCTCAAGTCCTGACCCTGTCCGTCCAAAACGAAAGGGGCCGCCGCTGGATTTGCGGTGGCCCCTTGGCCGTTTCAGAATCTGGGTGCCTGTCGTGGCGGCACCCGTCGGGGCCTTCGCTGATCGCCATTCCGGTCCTTGTTCGTTCATGCGACCGGGCCTCCCGATCTGTCAGGGGGAGGGATGTTTCGCTGCGCAGGTCTGGTCCCGTCCGTTGATCGGGTCACCCCTCAAGCCATCAGTTGCTTGATTTTCGTGAGGGTGCCCGAGAAAGTGGCAGAATTTGCAGAGCCAAAGTCGTTCGGATCGCGATTGTCAGTCACATGCTTTCGACAACATCCGCCTTTGCTGATGCCGTCGATTCTGGAGACAGTTCTTCGGTGGGTTCTGATTTATTCAGGACATTTCCCATAGAGATCAGAATGACCAAAATACTCCTTGGTTCATGGTGCATCCTGACCTTGTGACAATAGGCGATCCATTTGCCTTTTTCACCGGATCACACCCCTATCTGCTGTTGACTACAAGAAGAGTTTGAACCTCTTGTTTGACCGAGGCAAGCGGAAACACCGCTTTGACAACTTGATCCGTATTCGGTCTTCGGGAATTTATCTTATGTCGGTCGATTGGCGGCGGCGGCGTTGGAGGCTTCCCTGCCTCTTCGCAAACGGCCTTTCCCCCAGCGATCGTCCTGTGACAATTTGGCACATGTCGTGCATTTCCCTTCGAGTTTCACAGCAAAGGACTCTCCAATGCTCGAACTCGTTTTGCTCGTCTGCATGCAGTCGTCCCCAACCCAGTGCCGAGATGAGAAGCTCTCGTTTGATGGTGGCCCAATCGCCTGCGTCCAGTTCGGTCAGGTCGCCGCGGCCGATTGGGTGGCCAATCATCCCAAATGGATGATCCGCCAATGGAAATGCGCGCCTCGGTCCCGGATCATTTGATACCGGTCGGGACGTGCTCCGATCGGGGTCGGCAGGCGTTCATTCATGGATTGCTAACCACGTTTTGCCTTTCCTCGGTACGATGATCCGCCATGCGAGTCCTGCGTCTTGCGGATGCAATCAGCCGTAGGCGCCGCTTTCGCCTTTTTTCATTCTCCTGCACGAGTCTCTGGCCGTTGAGGCGCAGTGCCTTGACGGCGCGGCCGGTCTGCGCGTTAATGCGAACGAACGTTCGCTCTCGATTGGATCTGGACTGGCATGCATGACGTCCTGCAGGTGACCGAGCTTTGTCGGGAAGAAGAGTTGTCGTCGCAGGATCGCCGTCGTGCGGGCATTCTCGAGGCTGCACGCGCGTGCTTTTCGCTTCGAGGGTTTCACAACGCGTCGATGCAGCAGATCTGCGCGGCGGCAAAAATGAGTCCAGGCGCTCTCTATCGCTACTTCCCGTCGAAAGAGTCGATCATCGAAGCGATCGTCGACGAGGAGGCGCGTCGGGGCGCACGGGCTCTCGCCTTGCTGCATGGTGAAGGGCGCATCCATGATCGCCTGCTCGCCTGCGGCATGGCTTATCTGCGTGGCCTCGAGGAACAGCAGTGCCTTCAGCTCAAGCTTGAGGTTGCTGTCGAGGGACTGCGCAGCGGGACGGTCGGCTTCAAGCGGATCGAGCAGGAGATACGTACCGAGTTCATCGCCGTTCTTTCCGAAGCGCAAGCCAAAGGAGAGTTTGGCGGCGATGTCGACGTTGAACTGGTCGCGTCTACACTTCTTGCAGTCGGCGACGGACTGGCCATGCGCGCAGGCAGCGAAAGCGGTTTGGATCTTGCAGGAACCGAAAGGATGCTGACACGAATTATCGCGGCTGTGCTGCAATAAATGTGAGGTTTCGGGCGCTCCGCCTCTTGGCTGAAGCCGGTGGCTGCCCCATCTGACGGTTCATTACAAATTGGCAATGTTTGTGTTCCCTGATCGCGTGGGAACTTTGGGTGGTAGATCATGAAACGCACTTGGATGACGATTGTCGCACTGGCGGTCCTGGGAACTGCGGCGCCTGCCCTGGCGGCCGATCCGGCCCCCACCTCGGCTGCGGCGTCGCCGGATGTCCCCACGGTTTCGGTCATTACCGCCGCCACCGACGATCTCTCCCAGAAGGTGATCGTCACGGGCACGCTTGTCGCGCGCGAAGAAGTCTCTGTGACGCCCGGTGTCGAGGGGCTCAAGATCGAAGCGCTGCTTGCCGACGTTGGCGATACCGTCAAGGCCGGGCAGGTGCTGGCACGGCTCGCCACCGACACCATCGACGTGGCGCTGGCCCAGAACGCCTCGCAGATTGCCTCGGCTGAGGCGCAGATCGCGCAGGCTGCCGCACAGATCCTGTCCGCGCAGGCATCGGCCACTCAGGCTCAGACTGCCCTTGATCGCGCGCGGACGCTGACCGGCAAGGGCGTGACGTCGCAGGATACGCTTGATCAGCGCGTCGCTGCCGCCGATGCCGCCAATGCCCAACTTGCGGTTGCCAAGCAGGGCCTTGCGGTGGCCGAGGCTGCGCGCAAGCTTCTGGACGCCCAGCGCGCCGAGATCGCATTGCGCAAATCCAAGACCGATGTCATTGCGCCCAAAGCTGGCGTCATTCTGACCCGCGCCGCCAAGATCGGCCAGGTTGCCGCGTCGTCGGCCACGCCGATGTTCGTCATTGCCGAGGACGGCAAGATCGAACTGGACGCCGAGGTTACCGAAACCGCCTTGCCGCGCCTCAAGGCCGGGCAGACGGTGAAGGTGACGCCGTCGGGCGTGGATGTGGCCATCGAAGGCACCATTCGTCTGGTGGATCCACTGGTTGACGCCACCACCCGTCTTGGCAAGGCGCGCATTGCGCTGCCATCGGACGCCGGACTCAAGATCGGCTCCTTCGCCAGTGCTGTGGTCGAGGTTGCGAGTGCGCGCGGTGTGGTGCTGCCGGTGTCAGCCGTCAACACGCTGTCCGACGAGACCTCTGTGCAGATTGTCGACAAGGATGGCGTCGTCCAGACGCGTCCGGTTGATCTCGGCATCAGCGATGCCGGACGGGTGGAAATCAAGAGTGGTGTGACCGAAGGTGACGTCGTCGTGCTGCGGGCCGGCACCTTCCTGCGCGCCGGCGATCATGTGAAGGCGGAGATCGCCAAGGTTACGGGGGCCAAGGGATGAACTGGAACTTTTCTGCCTGGTCGATCCGCAACCCGGTTCCGCCGATCCTGTTGTTCCTGTGCCTGCTGGCACTGGGCGCCTGGTCGTTCACCCGCCTGCCGATCACCAAATTCCCCAACATCGACGTTCCCGTGATCTCCGTGACCATCACGGACTCCGGCTCCGCGCCTTCGGAACTGGAGACGCAGGTCACCAAGAAGGTCGAGGATGCGATCTCCGGCCTGACGGGCGTCAAGCACATCACCTCGCAGATCACCGATGGTCAGTCCACGACCGCCGTGATCTTCCAGCTGGAGGTCAACACCGACCGGGCGCTCAATGACGTCAAGGACGCCGTTGCCGAGATTCGCGGCGATCTGCCCAGCGCGATCAACGAGCCGATCATCCGCCGCATCGACGTCGAGGGGCAGTCGATCCTCACCTATGCGGCGCAATCGCCGGCCAAGACGCCGGAAGAACTCAGCTGGTTCGTCGACGACGTGGTGATCCGCGAGCTGCAGAGCCTCAAGGGTGTCGGGCGTGTCGAACGCATGGGCGGCGTCAAGCGGGAGATCCGTGTCGAACTGGATCCGACGCGGCTGATGTCGCTCGGCGTCACGGCGGCGCAGGTCAACTCCGCGCTCAAGGCCAACAACATCGACCTGTCTGGTGGCAAGGGCGAGGTGGGCGGCCAGACGCAGGCCGTGCGGACGCTGTCGAGCGCCAAGTCCATGGACGATCTGGCCAATACCCGCATTCCCCTGGGCGACGGACGCGAAATCCGCCTGTCCGACGTGGGGACGATCACGGATCTTTGGGAAGAGCCCAAGTCCTTTGCGCGCCTGGATGGCCGACCGGTGGTGGCCTTCGCGCTCTATCGGGCCAAGGGTGCGTCCGATGCGTCGGTGTCGGATGCGGTGCGGGCCAAGGTCGAGGACCTTGAGAAACAGTATCCCGACGTCAAGATGCACCGCATCGACGACGCCGTTGTCTATACCTATGGCAACTATGAAAGCGCCATGGACACGCTGATGGAAGGCGCGTTGCTGGCCGTCATCGTGGTGCTGCTGTTCCTGCGCGACTTCCGGGCGACGATCATTTCGGCGGTGGCGCTGCCATTGTCGGCGATCCCGACCTTCTGGGCGCTGGATATGCTGGGCTTCTCGCTCAACCTTGTCAGCTTGCTCGGCATCACGCTGGTGACGGGTATTCTGGTCGATGACGCCATCGTGGAGATCGAGAACATCGTTCGCCACATACGAATGGGCAAGAAGCCCTATCGGGCGGCGCTGGAAGCGGCGGACGAGATTGGCCTCGCCGTGATCGCGATCTCGATCACCATCATCGCCATCTTCTCGCCGGTCAGCTTCATGGCGGGGATTCCCGGCCAGTATTTCAAGCAGTTCGGCCTGACGGTCGCCATCGCCGTGTTCTTCTCGCTGCTGGTGGCGCGCCTGATCACGCCGATGATGGCGGCCTATTTCATGAAGGCGCCCTATCTCGGCGACGGCACGGACGGGCATCCGCTCTATCGCGGCTTTGCCAAGACGGCGCTGCGCAACATCGTCTTCCTGGCGCCGGTGGGGCTGGTAGCCTATTTTGGTTCCATGTGGGTCCTGGACAACGGGCCTCTGGCCGCGCATTGGGGCCCGCTTGCGCTGCTCGATCGCGGTGCGGCGATGCTGGCCGGCTTCGGCTGGAGCCGGGCGGCCCTCTACACCGCCGCCGGCGTTGTCGTGGCTGGTCTGTTCCTGGCCTGGTTCAACCGTCCGCACACGGAGGATCACGAGGGTGGCATCATCATCCGCGGGTATACCGGGTTCCTCCGCCTGACGCTGTGGTCGCCTGTGGTGCATGTCCGCGGACGTGCGATCAAGCTGCCGATCATGCCGGCGATCACCATTGTGCTCTCGTTGGCAACCTTCGTGCTGGCGCTTGGCCAAGCCAAGAACCTGCCGGACGGCTTCATGCCGCTCGCCGACGAGGCGCGCATCGTGACGTCCATCGAGCTGCCGCCTGGTGCGACGCTGGATGACACGACGGCCACGACCGACGACATTTCGACGCTGATGCACACCATTCCCGAGGTCTCCAGTGTGTTCGTCATGGGCGGCACATCGCCCACAGGGACACTGGAAACGCGGCGCGCGGCCGTCATCGTCAATCTGGTGCCAAAGACCGATCGCACGCTGTCGCAGAAGGAAGTTCAGCTGGTCGTGCAGGAAAAGCTGCTGACCGTGCCGGATATCCGGTTCTTCTTCGTCAACGACCGCGGCGACCGCGAGGCGACGCTCGGCGTACTGGGCAAAAATGGCGACGACGTTGCCAAGGCCGCCGCGTCGCTTGAAAACGACATGCGCAAGCAGCCGATGCTGTCGAACCCGTCCGCGCTGTCGTCGTTTGCGCGTCCGGAAATCCAGATCCGGCCCAAGCGCGACATTGCTTCCGAGCTCGGGGTCACGGCGGAGACGCTGTCGCAGACGATGCGCGTGGCGACCGTGGGCGACGCGTCGTCCAACCTGGCCAAGTTCACGCTCGGGGATCGCCAGATCCCGATCCGTGTGGAGTTGCAGGATGGGGCGCGGGGGCAGCTCGATACGCTGGCGGCCCTGAAGGTTCCGACCACGGCGGGCCGGGCAGTGCCGCTCGCCGCAGTGGCCGACATTTCCTTCGGCCAGGGGCCATCGACCATCGATCGCTATGACCGCGAACGTCTGGTCAAGGTCGGCACCGATATGATGCCGGGCTACACGTCGGGCCAGGGGCTTGATCTCATCAAGAGCCTGCCGGCGGTCAAGACCTTCCCGGCCGGGGTGCATATCCAGGATACCGATGACGCCGAGATCCAGGCGGAAATCTTCACGAGCTTCTTCGTGGCGATGATTTCCGGCATCACGATCGTCTACATTGTGCTGATCCTGCTGTTCAACAGCTTCTTCCAGCCGGCAACGATCATCGGCACGCTGCCCTTGTCCGTGGGCGGCGTGGTGGGTGCTTTGCTGATCACCAACAATTCCGTCTCGATGCCGGTGATCATCGGCATCCTGATGCTGATGGGCATCGTGACCAAGAATGCCATCATGCTGGTGGACTTTGCGGTGGAGCGCGAAAAGCACGGTCTGAGCGAGACGGAGGCGATGATCGACGCTGGGCGCAAGCGGGCACGACCGATCGTGATGACCACCATTGCCATGGTGGCCGGCATGTTGCCGGCAGCCCGCGGCATCGGGCAGGGCGGCGAGTTCCGCTCGCCTATGGCCATCGCGGTGATCGGTGGCCTCGTGGTGTCCACCTTGCTGTCACTGGTGTTCATCCCGTCCTTCTACATGGTGATGAACATGATCAGCCGCGGCATTGCCGCCGTGTTCCACCGCCTGGTGCGTCCCAACGAGGCCGATGAGGATGATGTGGACGCGCATGCGCATGAGCAGCTGGCGCACAATCCATACGCCCACGTGCGCAAGCCCAAGCCCGTTGTGGAAGCGGAGGCTGCCCCACCGTCAAACCCTCCGGCAACGGTGGAATCGGCACCGCCACCACCGGTACCCATGGCGCCAAGGCTGGTGTCGGACAACGGTGACGCTCCGCCGCGTGATCCGCAGCATCAGTTACCGCATGCCGCTGAATGAGTGCAGCAAACGCCCGGTGTTTCGCACCGGGCGTTTGTATTTCGGTAGGTGCTAATCCGGAAGTCGGTCTGGACAGTTGCTGCGTCCAACTGGCACACCTTGGCCATCATCGGGCGATCGGGGGAGACGGTCGCTCGCGGAGGAGCACAGTTCCATGACCAGCAGCATTTACGATATCGATCTCGATCGGAATCCGGCCAATTTCCAGCCTTTGACGCCGCTGACCTATCTCGAGCGCGCCGCTGACGTGTTCCCCGATCGGGTCGCGATCATTCACGGCAATCTGCGCGAAACCTATCGCGACCTGCGTCTGCGCAGCCGGCGGCTGGCTTCCGCGCTGGCAAAGAGGGGCATCGGGCGCGGGGATACGGTGGCGGTGATGCATGCCAACACGCCGGCGATGATCGAGGCCCATTATGGCGTGCCGCTGTGCGGGGCGGTTCTGAACACACTGAACACCCGTCTCGATGCGGCGACGCTGGCCTTCACGCTGGATCACGGCGAGGCCAAGGTGCTGATCACCGACCGCGAGTTCGCCAAGCCCATCAAGGAAGCGCTGGCGCTGTGCAAGGTCAAGCCGCTGGTCATCGACTACGACGACCTCGAATATCCGCAGACCGGCGAGCGTCTTGGTTCACTCGACTATGAGGCGTTTCTGGCCGAAGGCGATGAAAACTACGCCTATCGCGTGCCTGGTGACGAGTGGGACGCCATTTCGCTGAACTATACCTCGGGTACGACGTCAAATCCCAAGGGCGTGGTCTATCATCACCGCGGTGCCTTCTTGCTGGCCATGGGCAACATCATGACCTGCAACATGCCAAATGGGGCGGTGTATCTGTGGACGCTGCCCATGTTCCACTGCAATGGATGGTGCTTCCCCTGGGCGCTTTCCATAGTCGGAGGGACGCATGTTTGTCTCAGACAGGTGCGCGCAAGCGCCATTTATGACGCCATTTCGGAACATGGTGTCACCCACATGTGCGGCGCGCCGATCGTCATGTCGATCATTCTCAATGCCAAGGAGGAGGAACGCAAGGCGGTCTCCAGACAGATCACCTTCCTGACCGCCGCCGCCCCGCCGCCGGAGGCCGTGCTCGCCGCCATGAAGAATGCGGGCTTCAACGTCGTGCATCTCTATGGCCTGACCGAGACCTATGGGCCGTCGACGGTCAACGAATGGAATGCCGACTGGGATGCGCTCGGTTCGGCCGAGTGGGCCGCCAAGAAGGCGCGCCAGGGCGTGCGCTATACCACGCTCGAACGCCTGACCGTGCTCGACCCCGACACCATGCAGCCGGTGCCGGCCGATGGGCAAACCATCGGCGAGGTGATGTTCTCCGGCAATGTGGTGATGAAGGGCTATCTCAAGAACCGCAAGGCCACCAACGAGTCCTTTGCAGGCGGCTGGTTCCATTCGGGCGATCTGGGCGTGATGCATCCCGACGGCTATATCCAGCTCAAGGATCGCTCCAAGGACATCATCATTTCGGGTGGCGAGAACATCTCCTCGATCGAGGTGGAGGATGCGCTCTACAAGCACCCGGCGGTGGCCAATGCCGCCGTCGTGGCCAAACCCGACGAGAAGTGGGGCGAAACGCCTTGCGCCTTCGTCGAGCTGCGGCCCGGCATGGAAGTGACGCCGGACGAGTTGACCGACTGGTGCCGCAAGCATCTCGCCCACTACAAGGTTCCGCGCCATTTCGTCTTCGCCGATCTGCCGCGCACTTCCACTGGCAAGATCCAGAAGTTCAAGCTGCGCGACCAGTTCAAGGCGTGATGGAGGCCGGCGTGGACGATCTCGTTCTTTCCCAAGTGGCAGACGGCATCGCCACGCTGACCCTCAATCGTCCCGACAAGGCCAATGCCTTGTCGGCGGCGATGATGGATGCCCTGGAGGCCGCCGTGCTGGCGGCGGCCACCGATCCTCAAGTGCGCGTGCTGGTGCTGACCGGTGCGGGCAAGGTGTTCTCTGCCGGGCATGACCTGAAGGAAATGCTGGAGCACGAGGACACCGCCTGGCATGAAGCGCACTTCCTGCGCTGCAGCCGTCTGATGGCGGCTATCCGCGCCTGTCCCAAGCCGGTGATCGCGCGCGTCCAGGGTGCGGCGGTCGCGGCCGGATGCCAACTGGTTGCCACTTGCGATCTCGCCTATGCGGTGGAGACGGCGAAGTTCGGTGTCAACGGCATCAATCTCGGGCTTTTCTGTTCAACGCCGTCGGTAGCGCTGTCACGGGCGGTCCCGGCCAAACAGGCGCTGGAACTGGCGCTGACCGGCAAGCTGATCCTGGCACCGCGCGCCGTGGAGATCGGATTGATCAACGCTGCTGTGCCTGCCGATCGTCTTGATGAAACGGTCGCGGAGGCCGCACGGGCGATTGCCGCCAAGCTGCCGGCCGCCATCGCCATGGGCAAGGCGCTGTTCCATCGGCAGATGGGGGTGTCGCTGGAAGCCGCCTATGCGGACGCCTCGCAGGTGATGGCCTGCAACATGGGCGATCCGGAGACGCGGCAGTTGGTGGCGGGCTTCGTCGCCCGGGGGTGAAGGTGCGTGGCTACTCGGCGGCTTGCAGGCCGGCAAGTCCGGTCGCCGTACGGCACCAGCGCAAGACTTCCTCGATATCGGCGGGCAATATTTCCCCGAGGCCACCGTGGAACACCTGGAAGGGCACGGCATAATCGGCGCGGACCGACAGCAGCACCGGCACACCACCGAGAATGGCTTGCTCAATGCCTGAGCGCAGGCCGCGGCCCTCCACTTCGGCCTTGCCGAAGCGGTTGATCAGAAGCAGGTCCGGACGGCTGGCGACGATGCGGTCGAGGCGGCTCGCAGCTTCCGCCAATGCCGCCGAGTCCAGTTTGCAGGACGACGAGAGCGGTCCGAGCTTTTGGGAAATGTCGATCTGGGTGCCATCCTCGATATCGGTCAACAGCATGGCGCCGCAGCATTGATCGGTGGTCGGCATGTGCGCCTGCAGGAAGCCTGCGACACGCACACCAGCTGTCCGCATGCGGGCAACGGCATCGGCCAGCAGGTCATCCACCGGGCTTCCCTCGGGGTAGACGATGGCGGCAATGGGCAATCCGGCGCTGCGCATGGAAATACTCCGCTCAATCACCCGCCGACAGCGTCATGGCAACCTGCTCGATAACTGGCGGCCGCACACGCTTCGATCTGAAGCCATCGCTCTTTGTTCCACCCTTGAAACTCTGTCGGCGAAGGCTGCAGGCAAGATCCGTTATTATCGCGAAAAATTCCATTCCGTCACTGCGCAGAATTGCGGAAGTCCCGTCCTGATTTCCGCATTTTCAGTCCGGAGACCGGGCCGGCGTCGTGCCGGCCCGAAGCCCGTTGGTTCTGCTACTTCGCGATGGCACCAGCGATCTTGCCGGAAAGATAGCCCAGCAGTGAACCGATGACCATGGACAGGGATATGGTAATGGCCGGATTGGTGCCGATACCTCCGGAGATCAGGTTGGCAAGTCCGTCACTGACGTCTGCCCCCTTGAGGATGCAGAAGGCTGCCGTCGACGCATAGCCGTAGACCGCCGCAGGAATCCCGGAGAGCAATGGCAAGTGCGCCCCGAGGATCAGAAGGATCACAGTCGCACCGACCCAGATCGCGGCTGTCAGCGGCAGGTCGCCAATCCCGACCTTGGTGATCAGCAGGAAGGCCAGCGTGGCGCAGATGCTTCCCCAGATATGGGCGGGAATGTTGGTTTTCAGGGCTGCTTCATTGCCACCCGAATGGAAGAAGGCCGCCCAGGCAATGAAACATGCCCAGATCTGCAGGCCAAGCCCTCCTGCCGGACCAAGAAATACATAAGTGGCGATCGCTCCCAGGACGCCGATGACGATGGCTAGCGCCGTGACAAGATTCATATTGTTGTTCCTCCCCTTTTTATTGCGACTACCAAAGGTTTTTCAGGCGGCTTGTTCGCCTTGTTAGTTGACCTGTGTCTCGCGAGGGAGATTATGGCGGCTTTTTCATTCTTCTCCACGTCTGGAGATGCGGCTTTTTGACGTGCTATGTGAGAAAGTCTGTATCTGCTCTAGAACTCGGCATTTGATGTCGTGACATATACGTTTTTCGTGGTGTTTGGTTGTCTGTTGGTTACAAATCAGAGGCTTTATCCGAAGTTGCCAACTTGCAATTTTTACCGATAGAAATGGTGCATTTTATTGATTTTCAAATATAAGAAAATTCAACTTTGCTTAGTTTACCTGCGTATACTCATAGTCAATTTTCCGATGATTTTGCGATGAAACGAAAAAATTGCTGTTTCATATTTATTAGCCATTCCTCTCTAGGATTGGTTTATCTGGTTGCTTGGTTGGGGGGGAGCTCGATGAGCATTGAGGCATCTTTTTCGGGTCATACGACGACGTTTGGTATTGGCGACACTCAGCGTAAGGACATCCGCACCGCCTGGGAGTTGATCAAACCCAAACTCGGCGAAATCCTTGACTCATTCTACGCTCAATGGCAGCGCGATCCCGCCATGGCCAAGATGGTTTCGGGGCGGGTTCCGGCGTTGAAGTCGGCCCAGTCGACCCATTGGGAGCGGTTGTTCTCTGCCAAGTTCGACGCCGACTATTTTGCCAGCGTTCAGCGCGTGGGCATGGCGCATGTGCGTATCGGGCTTGAACCGCATCTCTATATTGCCGGCTACAATCTGGTCGTCGGCCACATCATTCGTATCCTTGGAGAAGCAAACCGCTTTTCCGGCCGGAAAACGGCGCAGCTGATCGCGGCCGTCAACAGCGCCATTCTTCTGGATATGGATATCGCCGTTTCCGTATACGGTGAGACGCTGATGAAGCAGATCGTCGAGAAGCAGCAAAAGGTGGAGTCCGCGATCGCCTCGTTCGACGGTTCGGTGGCCCAGCTGCTCGATCGCCTGCAGTCCGCGTCAAAGGACATGGGCGATACCTCGGACCGCCTCACGACGCAGGTCGGCGAGGTCGAGGGACAAGCCAAGGGTATCTCGGCCGCCTCGCGTGAAACGCAGGGCGGGATCGGCGCGACGGCAGCGGCCACTGAGGAACTGCATGCCTCGATCGCCGAAATCGGCCGACAAGCGGAGACGTCGCGCGTGGTTCTCGACAAGGCCGTCGAGGGAACCCGGCGCACCAGCGGCAACATCAAGGGTCTGGCCACGGCGGTCGGGCAGATCAGTTCGGTGATCGAGCTCATCTCCGACATTGCAGCGCAGACCAATCTTCTGGCGCTCAATGCCACAATCGAGGCGGCCCGGGCGGGTGAGCTCGGCAAGGGCTTTGCGGTTGTGGCGAGCGAAGTGAAGTCGCTGGCGTCGCAGACTGCCAAGGCCACAGAAGAGATCACCGGCCAGATCTCTTCCATTCAGCAGGCCACGCAGCAATCGGTCGATGACATTTCCGGCATTGCCGGAACGGTCGAGGAAGTGGCGCGCATCGGTGCTGCCATCGCCGCGGCTGTCGAGGAGCAGGGGGCTGCGACGCGCGAAATTGCCAACAATGCAAACGCTGCTTCACAGTCGGCTGACGCGATCATGTCTGCGGTCACCCGCGTTCAGGGGGCGACCTCGGCAAGCTCGGACGTTGCCAGAAAGGTGGCATCCCTGGCGGGTGATCTCGAAGGGCAGGCCGACGTGCTGCGGTCTTCGGTCCAGGGCTTCTTCACGTCTGTGCGCAGTGCGTGACGCCGAGTGATGGCCGACAGGCCATGGCCCGGAAAATCTCAAGCTGTTTCA
Source organism: Oryzibacter oryziterrae (assembly GCF_021864535.1). Taxonomy (GTDB): domain Bacteria; phylum Pseudomonadota; class Alphaproteobacteria; order Rhizobiales; family Pleomorphomonadaceae; genus Pleomorphomonas; species Pleomorphomonas oryziterrae. Next base: position 25,668 of record NZ_JAKJIC010000009.1, on the reverse strand, counting down.
GCCCGGTTGCTCCTCGGACAGCCGGGCTGTTTCACGCGTATAGATATCTATTTTTGAATGTTTTGCACGAACACGCCGCGGTCATATGGGGCGGTCATGGGCGGGGATCCATGGGCTTGTTGATCGCCAAAACAGGCGATCAGGCTGATCGAAGTTTCCGCGCCTAAATAAGTGTGATCAATACATAGAGTGACTTTGAGTGCTTTTGATAAATTGAATATCCGCGTCATGCATATTATATTGAAACGATTGAATGCGAGTAAATGTCTATAAATTTATTATTTGATTAACTATTTTCGATTTTCATCGGAACAGATGAAATAAGTTCGGTGCAGAGATGAGCGGTTTTGGTGACTATGCTGGCCATGCGGCCACATTTGCGATCGACAGTCAGGTTTGCGCCGATCTGCGGCAAGCCTGGAGCATTGTTGAGCCGTCTCTGGATGAAATTCTTGACGCCTTCTACAGCCGTTGGGCCAAGGTTCCCAAGTTGGCCAGCCTGGTCGAGGGGCGTATTGCTCACCTGAAGAAGCACCAAGGGGCGCATTGGCAACGTCTCTTCGCTGCGGATTTCTCTGCCGCATATTTCGAGTCCGTTCACAAGGTCGGCGTTACCCACCAGCGGATAGGCTTGGAGCCGCACTGGTATATTGCCGGTTATACCGACGTACTCGGCAAGATGAACCAGATCATCTCGGCCCGCTGCCGGTTCTCGGGCGTGAAGGCCGGCCGGTTGATCTCTGCTGTCACGCGCGCCTTGCTGCTGGATATGGATATTGCCGTTTCCGTCTACAGCGAAACGTTGGTCAAGCAGATTTGCGATCGGCAGAACCTGGTCAAGGTGTCCGTCGACGACTTCAATGGCAAGATCGTGACGCTGCTCGACGAGTTGAGCCAGGTGTCGGCGACCATGGAGACAACGTCGTCGGCCCTGTCGCGCCAGTCGAGCTCGGTCAGCGGCAAGGCGGAGGACATTCGCGCTGCCCAGAGCCACGCGGCGTCGGAGATCAGCTCCACGGCAGCGGCGACCGAGGAGTTGCACGCATCGATCGGCGAGATCGGTCGGCAGGCGGAAATGTCGCGCCACGTGTCTGCGAAGGCGGCCGAGGACGCCCGGCGCACGGTGCAGTCGGTGCAGGGGCTGGCGAGCGCGGTCGAGCAGATCAGTTCGGTGGTCGAACTGATCAACAATATCGCCGGTCAGACCAACCTGCTCGCGCTCAACGCCACCATTGAGGCTGCACGGGCCGGGGAGCTTGGCAAGGGCTTTGCCGTCGTTGCGCAGGAGGTCAAGCAGTTGGCCGCGCAGACGTCCAAGGCGACGGAGGAGATCACGGCGCAGATTGCTGCGATCCAGCAGGCGACCAACCAGTCGGTGACCGATATCGCTTCCATCACCGGCACCATCGACGACGTGGCACGGATCGGCACCGCGATCGCCGCGGCCGTGGAAGAGCAGGCGGCAGCGACCCGGGAAATCGCCAACAATGCATCGGGGGCGTCGCGCGCCACCGACGCCATCGTGTCGGCGATCACTCAGGTGACGGCGGCCAGCGACGAGACGTCCGCCACGGCCGGCAGCATGAAGACATTGTCCGATACGCTCGGACGGCAGTCGGACGTGCTGCAGCGGAACGTCCGCGATTTCATCCAGCGCGTCTCGGCAGCCTGAACGGGCGGCATCGAGTTTCACGTCTCAAAAAGCCGGTGGGGCAGGGCTCCCATCGGCTTTTTTGCTTTTCCTGCTGGCCCGCTCAGGCTAGAACACGGCCAAACAATTTCACGCAAACATCGGAAGATCCATGGCGCGCGAGTTTATCTATTACATGCATGGCCTCACCAAGTCCTATGGTGGCGGCAAGAAGGTTCTCGACAACATCCACCTGCAGTTCTACCCGGACGCCAAGATCGGCGTGCTCGGCCCGAACGGCTCGGGCAAGTCGACGCTTCTGCGCATCATGGCGGGGCTCGACAAGGAGTTCACCGGCGAAGCCTGGCTCGCCAAGGGCGCGTCCTGCGGCTATCTCGCGCAGGAGCCGCAGCTCGATTCCAGCCTCGACGTGTTCGGCAACGTGATGCTCGGTGTCGCCAAGGACAAGGCGCTGATCGACGAGTATAACGAGCTGATGATGGACTATTCCGAGGAGAACGCGGAAAAGGCCTCCAAGCTGCAGGACATCATCGATTCCAAGAACCTGTGGGATCTCGAGTCCAAGGTCGAGATGGCCATGGACGCGCTGCGCTGCCCGCCGGGCGACGCCAAGGTGGATACGCTGTCGGGTGGTGAACGCCGTCGCGTGGCGCTTGCCAAGCTTCTGCTCGAGAATCACGACCTGCTGCTGCTCGACGAGCCGACCAACCATCTCGACGCCGAGTCGGTGGCCTGGCTGGAAAAGCACCTGCGCGAATTCCCCGGCGCCGTGCTGATCATCACCCATGACCGCTACTTCCTCGACAATGTCACCGGCTGGATCCTTGAGCTCGACCGCGGCCGCGGCATTCCCTATGAGGGCAACTATTCGGCCTATCTGACTGCCAAGTCCAAGCGCCTTGAGCAGGAAGGCCGCGAAGAAGCCGCCCGCCAGCGGGCGCTGGAGCGCGAACGCGAGTGGATCGGCGCCAGCCCCAAGGCCCGTCAGGCCAAGTCGAAGGCGCGTATCAAGTCCTACGACGAGTTGCTGCGCCGCAACGAGGAGCGCCAGACCGTCGGCACGGCGCAGATCGTCATTCCGCCGGGGCCGCGTCTCGGCGACAATGTCATCGAGGTTTCGGGCCTCTCCAAGGGCTATGGCGATCGCCTGCTGATCGACAACCTCAGCTTCGCGCTGCCGCCGGGCGGCATCGTCGGCATCATCGGTCCCAACGGTGCCGGCAAGTCGACGCTGTTCCGCATGATCACCGAGCAGGAAACGCCGGACGGCGGTTCCATCAAGATCGGCGAGACGGTCAAGCTCGGCTATGTGGACCAGAGCCGCGATGCGCTCGATCCCAACAAGACCGTCTGGGAGGAAATCTCCGGCGGTGCCGACGTGATCTATCTGGGCAAGAAGGAAGTGAACTCCCGCGCCTATTGCGGCTCGTTCAACTTCAAGGGTGGCGACCAGCAGCAGAAGGTCGGTTCGCTCTCCGGTGGTCAGCGCAATCGCGTCCACCTGGCCAAGATGATCAAACAGGGCTCCAACGTCCTGCTGCTCGACGAACCGACCAACGACCTCGACACCGAAACACTGGCCGCCCTTGAGGACGCGCTGGAGGATTACGCCGGCTGCGCCGTGGTCATCAGCCATGATCGCATGTTCCTCGACCGTCTTGCCACGCATATCCTCGCCTTCGAGGGCGACAGCCATGTGGAATGGTTCGAAGGCAACTTCGAAGCCTATGAGGAAGACAAGAAGCGCCGCCTCGGCGCCGATGCGGTCAACCCGCATCGCATCAAGTACAAGCCGCTGACGCGGTGATGCATTCCGGCCCGCCGCTCGATCCCGACGGCGGGCCGTTTTGTTTGGAGGCAAGCATGGCCGACTGGTCGCCGTCCACCTATCTGAAGTTCGAGGACGAGCGGACGCGCCCGGCGCGCGATCTGCTGGCGCAGGTGCCGCTGTCGGTGCCGGCCTTCGTTGTGGATGTGGGGTGCGGGCCGGGCAACTCGACCGAGCTCCTGGTGGAGCGGTTCCCACAGGCCCGGCATCTCGGCATCGACACCTCGCCGGCCATGCTGGAGGAAGCCCGTGCACGCCTGCCGGGCGTCACCTTCGGCGAGGCGGATGCTGGCAGCTGGGTGCCGGACACCGCGCCGGATCTCATCTTCGCCAATGCGGTGTTCCAGTGGCTGCCCGATCACACGGCAGTGTTTCAGCGCCTCCTCGGGCTTCTCAAGCCCGGCGGAGTGCTCGCCGTTCAGATGCCTGACAATCTTGCCGAACCGACGCATCGACTGATGCGCGAGGTGGCGTCAGTCGGCCCCTGGGCTCCGAAGCTCGCCACGGCGGCGCGTGATCCGCTGCCGGGCGTCGGCCGTTACTATGAAGCGCTGAAGCCACTCTGCACCCGGCTGGACATCTGGCACAGCATCTACAATCACCCCCTGGATGGCGCGACTGCAGTGGTGGAGTGGGTGAAGTCGACCGGGTTGAAGCCCTTTCTCGATCCGCTGGACGCAGGCGAGAGGGCGGCTTTCCTCGGCGATTATACTGCGCGGGTGGCTAATGCCTATCCGATGCAAGCCGATGGCAAGGTGCTGCTGCGCTTCCCGCGGCTCTTCATTGTCGCTGTTCGATAGGCGGCGACTCCCCTTGGTGGCGAAACTTCGCTAAGGAGGAGCTGTTTCACTCCTGCGACGGTGCCGCCATGTCCTCCGATCTCATCACCATTTCCCTGTCCCGCGACGAGGCCGTCGTGCTGCACGAGTGGCTGGCGCGTGTCGTCGACGACGAAAATGCCGAGGGCATTGCCGAGACGCTGGAGGATGACGCCGAGGTCTGGTCGCTCAATGCCGTGCTGATTCTTCTGGAGCAGGCGCTGGACGAACCCGTTGATCCTGCCTTTGAAAAGCTGCTCAAGGCGGCACGCAAGCGTCTGCGCGACAAGAGCGGTGCCTGGCCCTGGGATGCCAGCGAAGACGCCGGCGACTGAGACCACAGCACCGGTCGATCAGCTTGAATCACCCTCGTCGACACGCGACTGCGCAAACTCTTGAATCCGGAGCTACTTCTTGTCGATCTGACGAATCCGTCGGATCGGAAAGCTCTACGCACTTCCTGCAGGAAGTTGCGGCGTCGGCGCGCATTCTAATCGATTTAAGCGCTCAGTGCTAGAGATACGCAAAAATATGTATGTCGATGCCACGAGTTTGACTAAAGTCACTTGCATCATTGATTTTTTGCCGCATTCTGGAGCTGGGGTCGTCGGGGAGGGCGCCCAGGTTTCCAAAATAGAAAGGCAATTGCGGCGCCTTCCAATGTGACCGTTGTCGGCTCAAGGCCAGAAGGCTGGGCTGTGCAATGTGGTCGCGGGATTGCAGCGAATGCGCGAAGGCGATTCGCCGGTTTCAAGAACACCGACACCCCGAGGACCGGAGTTGGAGGCCGTTGAGGCGTCCGATCTCCTTACAAACGACGGCACTCCGGCGCGCGAGGCATGACCTGCCCGTGACAAGTCGAAAACGACATCGCCTGAGAGGAACAACATCGTCGACGTGGAGGGTGACCATGGATGAGGAATATGAGCCCAAGCGCCCCAACGGGTATAGCGCGCGGCAGATCGGTCTGCATTGGGCCATTGTGGTGCTGGTTTTCTTCCAGCTTGGCTTTGGTGCCGTGATGGAAGAAGCGCGTGGCAAGCTCGGCGACGGCATGCCGATCGATGGCAATCTGGCCATCGGTGTGCGCCTGCACATTTTCGCCGGTGTGCTGGTTCTGTTGCTGGCCGCCGTAAGGCTGGTGGTGCGCCTCGGTTATGGAGCCCCAAGGGTTCCCGAGGGGGTGCCCATGATCCACCAGCGCCTGTCGCTGCTCCTGCATATCATTTTCTATCTTCTGCTGTTCACCGTGCCGATCTCCGGGCTGATCTCCTGGTTCATCGCGCCGGAGATCGGCTGGGTGCATGAAGCCGCCAAGCCGCTTTTCCTGACATTCATCGTCATTCATGCCAGCGCGGCGCTTTATCACCACTTCATCCGGCGTGATGAGGTGTTGAAGCGGATGCTTGTGCCAAAAAGTTGAGGACTAAGCATTTTTGCGCATGTAAAAATGCTTCAACTGCGGTTCAATCCGGATCCCTTTTCCTGACCTGGCCGGTCTCACCGGAAGGTCGGAAGCGATCGGAAGGACCGGGGCATGGCGACAATTCTGATTACCGGGGCCGGTCGCGGGATCGGCCTTGAGCTGTGCCGTCAGTATCTGGCGGCAGGCAGCCGTGTGCTGGCAACGCGCCGGCCAGGACCGGATGTGCCGGCCAGCCTGCGCGATTTGCTCAATGCCTATCCAGACAGTTTGCGCGTCATCTCGCTGGATGTGGCCAGCTCGCGTGCGGTTGCCGATCTGCCTTCGCGCCTTGCCGAGCGGATCGATATCCTCATCAACAACGCGGGCGTCCTGCTTGAGGCCAATCCCTCGACCATTTCCGAGGCGGTGACCTGGGAAGCCTTCGAAAAATCCTTCCAGATCAACACCATCGCGCCGTTGTTCATCTCGCGCGCGGCGCTCTCCAACATGACGCGCGGCGGCAAGATCGCGACGATCTCCAGTGCCATGGGGGCGATGACGCAGATGAAGTCCGACACCACCGCCTATCGCGCCTCGAAGGCGGCGGTGAACAAGGTGATGCAGGGACTGGCCACGGATCTGAAACCGCTCGGCATTTCGGTGGCGATGATCCACCCGGGCTGGGTCCGCACCGATATGGGTGGCCCTGAAGCCGAAGTGAGCCCGGAGGACAGCGCCACCGGCATCCGCAAGGTTCTCGACAGCTTGACCCTGGAGACCAGCGGCCAGTTCTTCCGCTACGACGGACTGTCTCTCAATCCATAAGCGCGCCAGACAAGTCCGCCCGCCCGGTGGTGGATCGTCCGCCCGGCGGTCGCGCCCCAAAGGCTTGCCGATCAGGTCGCGTGACCTGACCGGCAGCGCGGTTACTCGATGACCGACAGCTTGAGCAGCCCGACGTCGCTGTCGGAGTAGCCCATGACCTGAATGTGGTAGGTCACGCCGGCCGTAAGATAGGGGAACATCCCGCTCTGGCGGCTCTGATCGTCGATATCGTCGTTGCTTTCAATCTCTTGCAGGCTGGACAGGCTGTTGCCGCTGTAGATTGCCAGCGCCGTGTCAGCAACGTTGCTGCCGAAGGTGTTGATGAAGTAGTAGCTGCTTGAGGTCGGCTTGAACGTCCACCAGACTGATTTCGTGCTCTCGCTGACCGGCGTCGGCTCGGAGTCTTCGAGCGTGGCGAAGGTGTTGTAGGCGGAGCGGGTCTGCGTGCCTGCAATGCTTTGGGCCTTGGCAAAGTTGTCGTTGACCGGCTCGATTCCGGCCACGAGCACGATCCGGCCGCGCTCACTGGCGGTCTTGCCCGCGACCGAGATGTAATAGGTCGCGCCCTTGACGGCATTGATGGTGAGCGCGCTGGTCTTCACGCCGCTTCTCGCGTTGTCGTTGACCGCCAAGGGAGCCTTGAGAGCGCTGATCCGTGCAGCGGAAGCATAGACCGCGAGCGTTGTGTCGAAGTCGGAATCCGTCGTCGTGACGTGCAGGCGTCCTGTGGATGCCGCGGTGATCTTGAACCAGACCGAGCCGCTGTCGCCGGCCACCGCATGGTATCTTTCACCCGCTTCGTTGGAGGCGAAGACGTTCGAACCATAATACCAGGTGTTGGCGTTGACGGGACGGGCGTAGGCGAAACTGTCGTTCAGATCGGCGGTCGGGTTGGCCAGGAACTGGCGGGCGCTGTTCACCTGGATGAAGGGGAAGGTGAAATGGCCGCCGGTGCGCGTGTCCTTGACGGGGCGTCCGGTGCTGCGCAAGGCCTGCAGGATCTCCGTCACCGAGCGCTTGGGATACAGCGTTTGCAGAACTTCCATGGCACCTGCCACATGTGGGGAAGCCATGGAGGTTCCGCATTCCGCTTCGTATGTCCGCCCGGGAACGGAGGAGATCACGCAATCGTCGAACTCGCCGCCGGGGCCGTAAAGGTCGGTCATCCGGCCGACGTTGGTATAGGACGAAATGGCCAGGGGGGCTTGCTTGCTGGCGGCGCTGACGGCGATGGCGGAACTTATGCAGGCCGGCGCCGACACCGCATCCATCTGATAGGCATTGCCTGCGGCGACGACGACCGCGACGCCCTTCTTGCGCAGGCGGTCGAATATGGCCTTCATGCCGCTCATCTCGCTGTCGCAGTTGCCAGCGAAGGCACCGCCGCCAACCGACATGTTCACGGCCCGGATCGAGTACATGTTGTTGTTGGTGCTGACGAGTTCGTCGACATACTCGAATGCGGCCTCTTCGTCGGAGTCCGATGTCCCGTTCGATTCGCGGAAGATGTTGATGGGAATGTAGGCTGCGTAAGGCGCAACGCCCTGCTTGGGCTGGCTGGCGGTGGCGGTCTTGTTGTACCCGGCAACAATGCCCGCGACATGCGTGCCGTGGATCTGCCCGCCAACGGCAGTTGCAGATCCGGCACCGGTCTGGGAGATCTCGCCGTTTGCGCAGAACGGAGCTTCGTTGCGGAAGCAGGCGGACAGCTTGTCGAGGCGCAGCATGCCCTTGTTGATGAAGGGATGGGTCGGGTCATCGCCGGTATCGATGACCACCACGGTTCCGTAGAGGCCGGTGCCGCCGGCGGCGAAGACCTTGTCCATCTGGATGAAGGGCAGGGACTTGCGCAGCAGCGGGTAGGCCGGTGCGTCATATTCCATGCGGGCAACGGTGGGATCTGCGGCGAGCTTGCGGATTTCCGCTTCGCTCAGCTTTGCGGCAAAGCGCGGCGCCGTCGTCATCATCCGCGCGGCCTTGCCGGGAAGGCGCGACTGCAGGAAGGACGACAGCGCCGATTTGACGGCGCTCTTGGCCAGCGTCCGCGCATCCTGCTTGGCCATGTCGTCGGCGTATTTGCTGGCTGCGAACAGGTTGAGCGTGACGATGACGGGATAGGATGGATTGGACTGCCGCGCCCTTGCGGCTCCCTCCTGCTGATGCTTGGCGAGACCGGAGACGAGATCCGTGAGCGGGCGCTCTGCGGCTTGCAGCGGTGCTGCAAGCAGGATGGCCGCTGCAAGCGCCAAAACCATTCTACGCATCTTGGTCTCCGATTGAACTTTCTGTTCCGAAACAGTTGCCGTTTTGGCCGGCGCGCGTCCACATCAAAATCCGCGCGCTCAAAAAATGTCTCTCTCGTCGGAAACAACGGGTTCGCGGATTGGTTTCTGAAGTCTTAAGCTTTCCTGCCGGTGCATCTAAGCATTTTTGCGCAATAGCGGGAAATTACCGCCCCTGTCAGGAACATCAATGGCAGTTGCAGCGTGTTTTGAATGTAAAATTTCGTAAAATTGCGATGGTCTCCTGAACACGATTTGCAATAATTGGTGCTAACCTCCGATCATTCAGCGGGTGTCAGGAAAAGCCATGATCGAAACCAATCTCGTAGATTTCAAGAGTCTCGCTCTTGATCCGTCCCCTGGCAGAAAGAACGAGCTTCTTAAGGGTGTCGCGTCCTTGTTCGCCTTCACGTCCGAACGCTGCACCATGGAGCAGATCGAGATCTACGACGATGTGATCGGTCGTCTGGCGGATATGGTCGAGGCGGAAGCCAAGATCTTTGCCGCCGAGAAGATCGCTCCGCTGCGCCGTGCTCCCGAACGCACCGTCCGCAAGTTTGCCGCCGACGACATGATCGAGGTGGCCGGCCCCGTGCTCAAGCGTTCGCCGGTGCTCAATGACCATGACCTCGTGGCGATCGCCGAGAAGAAGGGCCATGGCCATCTCCTGGCCATCGCGCAGCGCTCGGTGTTGTCGGAGCGGGTGACCGATGTGGTCGTCGGCCATGGCAACAGCGATGTGCGCCGCACCGTCGCGAGCAATCACGGCGCGCGCCTCGGTGAACGCGCCCTGGCGCAGATCGTCCAGCAGGCGCTGTCCGACGTCCGCATGGCCGAGATTCTCGGCAAGCGTCCCGATACGCCCGATACCGTCATCGCGCAGGTGGTCGGTCAGGCCGTCACCAGCGTCCGTGCTGCCATCGGCAGCGAGGCGGAGAGCGCCATGGAGGCCCAGCTCAACGAAGCGGCCAAGATGGCTGAAGCGCGCATGAGCAACTCCTACTGGCTCGGCCTCTATGACTTCGAGACCGCCTGGGAGAAGATCCTGCACCAGGGTGGGCGCCGCATCGCGTCGGAAGCGCTGATGTGCCAGTATGCGCTCGAAGACCGCTTTGCCGATGTTGTCGCCACCTTTGCCCTTGTGGCCGATCTCGATCTCGAAGAGGCCAAGCACTGGCTGGTGCGCATGGACACCGAACCCTTCGTGGTGATGGCCAAGGCGCTCGGCATGAAGTTCACTACCGTGCAGGCCATGCTGAAGGCCGGTCCCTGGAAGCATCGGCTTGATGGCGAGCAGCGCATGCAGGCGCTCAATCAGTTCCAGCAGATCGACCCGCGGGTGGCGCGTTCGCGCATTGCCGCAACGCGTGGGCAGCGGCTGGTGGGGTGACTTTCCCGAAAGACCTGACAATCCACAAACGCCGCGACCCGTTTCGCGGCGTTTGTCATTTTGCCCCCAGGCACAAGGTCTGGCCGGCCACTGCCCCCTGCTTTTCCGGATCATAGCTTGCAATGGCTCCGTGACCGATATAAAGATATGTTTATATCTTGTGTGAGGTTGATCGGTGTTCGAGAGCAAGGCTGCATTCGAGGATGTCGTAAGCGTGCTGCGCGCGGCGGGAGAGCCGACGCGGTTGCGCCTGCTTGCCTTGCTGCTGGCGGGCGAGGCGACTGTGAAGGATCTCACCGAAGTGCTGGCGCAGAGCCAGCCGCGGGTCTCGCGTCACCTCAAACTCTTGACCGAGGCCGGTCTGGTCGAGCGCATTCCCGAGGGCGCCTGGGCCTATTATCGTCTGGCCGAGAGCAGTGCCGGCGCCGGGCTTTGCCGCAGCATGCTGGCGCGGCTCGACGCGGCCGATGCCGTGCTCGAGTCGGATCGCCGGCGCCTGGATTCGGTCAAGGCCGCCCATGCCGCCGAGGCGCAGCGCTATTTCGCCAGGAATGCGTCCTCCTGGGATCGGCTGAGGTCCCTGCATGTGTCCGAGGCGGCGGTGGAGGCGGCGATCCGGGCCATCGTCGGTGAACGTCCGGTCTACAACTTGCTCGACATCGGCACGGGCACGGGTCGCATGCTGACCCTGCTTGCTGATCGCTACAGCCGAGCGGTCGGCATCGACATGAGCCATGACATGTTGTCGGTGGCGCGCGCCAATCTGGCGGCGGCCGGCATCGATCATGCGCATGTGCGGCAGGCCGACGCCACGGCACTGTCGCTGGGCAACGGCTATGATCTCGTTCTGGTGCACCAGGTGCTGCATTATCTCGACGACCCCGCCCGCGCCTTGCGGGAGGCCGCAAGGACGCTGTCGCCCGGCGGACGGCTGCTGGTGGTCGACTTTGCCCCGCATGCCCACGAGTTTCTGCGTGCCGATCACGCGCATCGGCGTCTGGGCTTCGGGCATGACCAGATGCAGGGCTGGGTCGAGGCTGCCGGCCTTGATCTCGTCGAGACGCGCGACCTGCCGCCCATGTCGGACGATGGGCTGACCGTGTCGCTCTGGCTCGCCCAAGACCGACGCATGGAGATGGCCGGAAGCTTGTCGAAGATCGCCTGATCCCCCTTTCAAATCGCGAAATTCAGGACAGAAAAATGCGCTACAGCCACAATCTCGGCTCCCTGCAACTGGGTGTTTCCTTCGAGTTCTTTCCGCCCAAGACGGAGAAGATGGAGGAGACCCTGTGGGCCTCGATTACGCGTCTGGCGCCGCTCAACCCGACCTTCGTGTCGGTCACCTATGGCGCCGGCGGTTCGACGCGCGAACGTACCCACAACACCGTGGCCCGCATCGTGCGCGAGACGCATCTGAAGCCGGCGGCACACCTCACCTGCGTCGATGCCACGCGGGCGGAAGTGGATGACGTGGTGCGCGGCTACTGGGCGGCGGGTGTTCGCCATATCGTTGCACTGCGCGGCGATCCGGTCAGCGGTGTCGGCGGGCGCTATCAGCCGCATCCGGAAGGCTATGCCTCCACGCCCGATCTCATCGCCGGCATCAAGGCCATCGGCGATTTCGAGATCACCGTTTCCGCCTATCCCGAACGCCATCCGGAGAGCCCGGACGTACTCGCCGACATTGCCCTGCTCAAGCGCAAGGTCGAGGCTGGTGCGACGCGCGCCATCACCCAGTTCTTTTTCGACAATGACGTGTTCGAACGCTATGTGGAGCGTGTGCGTGCCGCGGGCATCGACATTCCCATCGTGCCGGGCATCGTGCCGGTGGTGAACTTCACCCAGACCGCCGGCTTCGCCAGGAAGACCGGCGCCAGCGTGCCCGCCTGGCTGGCCGCGCGCTTTGACGGGCTGGAGGAGGATCCGGTGACGCGGCAGCTGGTGGCGGCCGCCGTCTGTGCCGAACAGGTGATGGACCTGATCGATCGCGGCTACCGCGACTTCCACTTCTACACCATGAACCGCGCCGATCTTGTCTATGCCATCTGCCACATGATGGGCCTGCGGGCGACGCCGCCGGCTTCGGTCACGGAGGCGGCATGATCTTCGAGCTTGACCATGTGCAACTTGCCATGCCCCATGGGGAAGAGGCGGCCGCGCGTCGTTTCTATGGCGACTTGCTCGGTCTCGAAGAGCTCGAAAAGCCACCCGTCCTGGCCGCACGCGGTGGTCTCTGGTTTGCCGTTGGCCGTCACCAGTTGCATCTCGGCGTCGAACAGGACTTTCGTCCGGCGCTGAAGGCGCATCCTGCCTTGCGCTGCGATGGGCTGGACGCCCTGGCTGCACGATTGACGGCGGCCGGCGCTTCCGTCATCTGGGACGACGCGCTACCAGGCTTCCGCCGCTTCTACACCGCCGATCCATTCGGCAATCGCCTTGAAATTCTGACTGACGCAGGAGCTCACTGATGTCGAAAGCCTCCGAGATCGAGACCCGCCTCAGGGCCCTCGCTGCCTCCCGCATTCTGGTGATCGATGGCGCCATGGGCACCATGATCCAGCGGCACAAGCTGACGGAAGCCGATTTCCGGGGCACGCGTTTCAAGGATTGGCCGCGCGACGTCAAGGGCAACAACGACCTGCTGTCGATCACCCGGCCGGACGTGATCCGCTCCATCCACATGGAGTATCTCGATGCCGGTGCGGACATCGTCGAGACCAACACCTTCTCGTCCACCACCATCGCCCAGGCCGACTACGGCATGGAAGCGCTGGCCTATGAGTTGAACCTGGAAGGCGCCCGGCTCGCCCGTTCGGCCTGCGACGAGGTAACGGCGCGCGATCCGGCCCGGCCGCGTTTCGTGGCTGGTGCCATCGGGCCGACCAATCGCACAGCCTCGATCTCGCCCGACGTGAACAATCCGGGCTTCCGCGCCATCAGCTTCGACGAGTTGCGCATCGCCTATGGCGAGGCGGTGCGCGGGCTGATCGACGGCGGAGCCGACATCATCCTGATCGAGACCGTCTTCGATACGCTGAACGCCAAGGCGGCGCTGTTCGCCACCGAGGAAGTCTTCGAGGAGAAGGGCGTACGCCTGCCGGTGTCGGTGTCCGGCACCATCACCGATCTCTCCGGTCGCACCCTGTCGGGCCAGACGGCGGAAGCCTTCTGGTACTCGGTGCGGCATGGCGATCTCCTGTCGATCGGCCTCAACTGCGCCTTGGGCGCGCGCGAAATGCGCGCTCACATCGCCGATCTCGCGCGTGTCTCCGACACCCTGGTGATGGCCTATCCCAATGCCGGCCTGCCCAACGAGTTCGGTGAATATGACGAAAGCCCCGAGGCCATGGCGAAGCTGGTCGGCGAGTTCGCCCGTTCCGGCCTCGTCAACATCGTTGGCGGCTGCTGCGGCACCACACCCGATCACATCCGCGCCATTGCAGAGGCGGTGCAGCCGATTGCGCCGCGCGTGCCGGGCCGGATCGAGCCGCTGATGCGCCTCTCCGGCCTTGAGCCGGCAGTCATCGGCGCCTGAGCATCGACATCGTCAAGAACGTCCAACAGAAGACAGCAGTCTAGAAGGCCACGCACCGATGACCTCCACGTCCAGCGGCTTTGCCAATTTCGTCATGGTTGGCGAGCGTACCAATGTCACCGGTTCGGCTCGCTTTCGCAAACTGATCAAGGAAGGCAACTATGCCGCCGCGCTGGATGTGGCGCGCGATCAGGTTGAGGGCGGGGCGGTCGTCATCGACGTCAACATGGACGAAGGCCTGCTCGACAGTGAAGCGGCCATGGTCACCTTCCTGAATCTGCTGGCCGCCGAACCCGACATCGCGCGTGTGCCGGTGATGGTCGACAGTTCCAAGTGGACGGTCATCGAAGCCGGCCTCAAGTGCCTGCAGGGCAAGGGTATCGTCAACTCGATCTCGCTCAAGGAAGGCAAGGATGCCTTCGTCCATCACGCCAAGCTGGTCCGGCGCTATGGCGCGGCCGTGGTGGTGATGGCCTTCGATGACAAGGGGCAGGCCGACACCTATGCCCGCAAGATCGAGATCTGCGAGCGCAGCTATCGCATTCTGGTCGACGAAGTGGGCTTCCTGCCCGAAGACATCATCTTCGATCCCAACATCTTCGCGGTGGCGACCGGTATCGAGGAACACAACAATTACGGTGTCGACTTCATCGAGGCGACCCGCTGGATCCGCCAGAACCTGAAGGGCGCCCATGTGTCGGGCGGCGTCTCGAACCTGTCCTTCTCCTTCCGCGGCAACGAGCCGGTGCGCGAGGCCATGCACACCGTCTTCCTCTTCCACGCCATCCAGGCGGGCATGGATTTCGGCATCGTCAACGCCGGCCAGCTCGGCGTCTATGACGACCTCGATGCAGAACTGCGCGATCTCTGCGAGGATGTGGTTCTCAACCGCCGATCCGACGCCACCGAGCGGTTGGTGGATGCCGCGCCGCGCTTCAAGGGTGATGGCGCCAAGGAACGGGTGGTCGATCTGTCCTGGCGGCAGCTGCCGGTGGAAAAGCGCCTCGAGCATGCGCTGGTGCATGGCATCACCGAGTTCATCGAAACCGATACCGAGGAGGCGCGCCTGTCGGTCGTCCGGCCGCTGCATGTGATCGAAGGCCCGCTGATGGCCGGCATGAACGTGGTCGGCGACCTGTTCGGCGCCGGCAAGATGTTCCTGCCGCAGGTGGTCAAGTCGGCGCGTGTGATGAAGCAGGCGGTGGCCTGGCTGATGCCCTTCATGGAGAAGGAAAAGGAAGAGCTCGGCCTTACCGAGGACAGCTCCGCCGGCACCGTGCTGATGGCTACCGTCAAGGGCGACGTGCACGACATCGGCAAGAACATCGTCGGCGTCGTGCTTGCCTGCAACAACTTCAAGGTCATCGACCTCGGCGTCATGGTTCCGGCGCAGAAGATCCTCGATACCGCCCGCGAGGTGAAAGCCAACATCATCGGCCTCAGCGGTCTGATCACGCCGTCGCTCGACGAGATGTGTCTCGTCGCCGGCGAAATGGAACGGCAGGGTTTCGACATTCCGCTGCTGATCGGTGGCGCCACCACCAGCCGCGTGCATACGGCGGTGAAGATCCATCCCAACTACAAGGCGGGGCAGGCGGTCTATGTCACCGACGCCAGTCGTGCCGTCGGCGTGGCCTCGTCGCTGCTCTCCGACAACCGTAAGGCCTATGTGGACGACATCCGCCGTGACTATGTGCGCATTGCCGAAGCGCATGCGCGCGGTCGCGAGGACAAGCGCCGTCTCACGCTAACCGACGCCCGGGCCAATTCCTTCCGTATCGATTGGTCGAACTATGTGCCGCCCAAGCCGTCCTTCCTCGGCACCAAGGTGTTCGAGGCCTATGATCTGGCTGAACTCGTCCCCTATATCGACTGGACGCCCTTCTTCTCCACCTGGGAGATGAAGGGCGCCTATCCGGCGATCCTGGAGGATGAGGTTTACGGTGCGGCGGCGCGCCCTCTGTTTGAGGATGCGCAAGCCATGCTCAAGCAGATGGTGGCCGAGAAGTGGCTGACCGCCAAGGCCGTGGTCGGCTTCTGGCCGGCAAATGCCATCGGCGATGATATCGAACTCTATGCCGATGACAGCCGGTCTGAGCGTCTGGCGGTGCTGCATGGCCTGCGCCAGCAGATTGCCAGGGATACGTCGAGCCGCGCCAATCTCTGCCTCAGCGACTTCGTCGCGCCCGCGGGCAGTGGCGTGACCGACTATGTCGGCGGCTTTGCTGTGACGGCCGGTATCGGTGAGGCGGCCGTGGCGGAACGCTTTGCCCGCGCCAATGACGACTATTCCAAGATACTCAGTCAGGCGCTCGCCGATCGTCTGGCGGAAGCCTTTGCCGAGCGGCTGCACGAGCGGGTGCGCCGCGAGTTCTGGGCCTATGCGACCGACGAGGCGTTGACGCCGCAGGAGATGATCGCCGAGGGCTATCGCGGCATCCGCCCGGCGCCGGGCTATCCGGCCCAGCCCGACCATACCGAGAAGGGCACGCTCTTCCGCCTCCTGGACGCCACGGAGAAGGCGGGCATCACGCTGACCGAATCCTTCGCCATGTGGCCGGCCGCCGCCGTCTCCGGCCTCTATTTCAGCCATCCCGACAGTCACTATTTCGGTGTCGGCAAGATCGAGCGCGATCAGGTGGAAGATTATGCCAGGCGCAAGCAGATGGATCTCAAGGACATGGAACGCTGGCTGGCGCCCATCCTGAATTACGATCCGAGCTGAGTAGGAAATATTCCTATACCAACCCCTTGATCGAACATGACAAAACTTTAACTGGGATTCTGGTCGGCCATGGGGGAGTATCCCTTTGCAGCCCGGTGGGCTGTACGGAATTCGAAACTCCCTAGACCCGAACTCCGACCAAGGCTGATTTGGAGATGGTCCTCATTCCCTCATCGGGGACCATAGCTGTTCAGCAGAAACCGCGTTCAACCGTCTGGTTGACGCGGTTTCTTCTTTTTGTGGGTGCGGCTTACGAAAGGCGCAGGCCGGTGTCGCGGGCGAGCTGCGCGAGATTGACGGCCGGGCGCGGGCCGATATGGCCGACGCATTCCGATCCAGCCATGCAGCCGAGTTCGGTGGCAGCTTTCAGCGGCAGGCCGCGGGCGATGCCGTAGAGGAATCCGGCGGCAAACTGATCGCCGGCGCCCGTCATGTCGGTCAGCGTCTCGACCGGATAGGCGGAGGCGGTCGCCAGTTCTCCCTCGCGGAAGGCCAGGGCGCCATCGCCGCCGAGTGTCACGGCACCGGACCGGCAGTCCTGGCGGAAGCAAGTCACGGCGGTGTCGAGGTCGGACGTCTCATAAAGCGCGCGCACTTCATCCTTGTTGGCGAAGACGAGGTCGACAGTGCCGGTCCGCATCAGTTCGAGGAACTCGGCGCGATAGCGATCGACGCAGAAGCTGTCCGAGAGCGTGATGGACACTTCGCGACCGTGGGCATGGGCGATGGCGGCCGCCTTGCGGAAGGCAATCTTGGCGGCTGGCGGATCCCACAGATAGCCCTCGAGGTAGGTGTGCAGCGCACCGCCAACGACGGTTTCGTCAATGTCGTCCTCGGTCAGCTGCTGGCAGGCACCGAGATAGGTGTTCATGGTGCGCTCGGCATCCGGCGTGATGAGGATCATGCTGCGGGCCGTCGGCGCGCCGCTGGACAGCGGGGCGGTGGCAAAATGCACACCCAGGGCATTGATGTCGTGCGAGAAGATTCGCCCGAACTCATCGGTGGCGACCTTGCCGATATAGGCCGCCATGCCGCCGAAGGAGGCGACGCCCGCTGCGGTGTTGGCGGCCGAGCCGCCGGAGGCTTCGATGGCAGGCCCCATCAGGGTGTAGATGCGCGCGGCTTCGTCCGCATCAATGAGGCGCATCATGCCCTTGGTCACGCCGAGATCGAGAAGGACCTTCTCTTCCGCATGCGCGAGTATGTCGACGATCGCATTGCCGATCGTCAGCACGTCGAATTTATGAGCCATCAGTCCGGGAACCCCTGCACGACATTTCGGGCGGAAATGCACCCGCCGCCTCTTCTCTTCGGCCTAGCGCATTCCCAAATGCGGGGCAAGCGCGCGCTTCGCCATCTCCATAAGGTTGCCAAAAAATGCTTTCAGCCGCCCTTCTTGCCTTCCAGCAGATCTTCTCGCCGCCGTTTCGCTCCGTCTTCTGGCGGTCGATCGGCCTGACGGTCGGTCTGCTTGCCGTCGTCTGGATCGGGGTACATACCGGCATGGACGCGATGATGCCGGCCTTGCCTGAGAACTGGCTCTGGTTCGCCAATTTTGTAACCGGCTTGGTGCTGGCCGTCGGCCTCGGCTTTCTGGTAGCCCCCGTCACTGGCCTGTTCGCGGGGCTCTTCCTTGATGAAGTGGCCGAAGTGGTCGAACGAACCCATTATCCGCAGGACCCACCGGGCAAACCGCTCGACTTCTGGACGGGGCTTGCATCTGCCTTGCGCTTCACCGGCCTGCTCGTGGTGGTGAACGCGGCGCTTCTCCTTCTGCTCCTGCTTCCCGGAGTCAACGTGCCGATCTTCTTCGTAGTGAACGCCTATCTGATCGGTCGCGAGTATTTCGAGTTCGTCGCGTCGCGCTTTCATGACCCGCAGACCGTTCGGCAGATGCGTCAGCGCTTCAGCGGCAAGCTGTTCCTGGCAGGGCTGATCATCACTGCCGTTCTTGCCGTGCCGATTCTCAATCTCCTGACGCCGCTCTTTGCTACCGCGCTGATGGTGCATGTCTACAAGGCGCTGGCGCGCATCGAATGAGACTGCCCACAGCGGATTGGTGACTTCCGAGGCTATCCACAGCGGGAAGGACTTGCGAAACTGCGGCAATTCTGGTGCATTTTTGAGACTCTGGAGGATCAATCCGGGGGGCTGGGGCTCTTCGTATTTATTTGGTTAGGAATCTGGGGTATTGGATTGAAGCCTGATGGTGTGTTGAGTTTTTGCCTAGCTATTTCAATGAATTGTTTGAAGTGGCTTGGAATATGGTACCTGGCTATGCGTCGGGTGCTCGGGAGGGCGGCTTGAAGAAAACGTTTTTGACCGCAGTTTGTGTTGCTGCCTTAACGCTTGCAGGCTGTTCCGTTATGCCCGCCTCCGGACCCTCGTCTGGTGAA
Source organism: Oryzibacter oryziterrae (assembly GCF_021864535.1). Taxonomy (GTDB): domain Bacteria; phylum Pseudomonadota; class Alphaproteobacteria; order Rhizobiales; family Pleomorphomonadaceae; genus Pleomorphomonas; species Pleomorphomonas oryziterrae. Next base: position 6,813 of record NZ_JAKJIC010000009.1, on the reverse strand, counting down.
ATTTCGGGTGGCGCGGCGTCTTCCGAAAGCAAATACAAGGTTGTGGAGGTCGACAATCATGCGCTCGACATCCTCGCCCAACGTACAGATCTCAACTTTTCCGCCAGCTTCGGCAACGCTGGCGCGGGCACCGGTGCCGAGATCCTCGGGATCGGCGACATGGTTTCCGTCGTGATCTTCGAGGCCGCGATGGGCGGTCTGTTCTCGTCGGCGTCCGGCAGTCTCGGTGGCGGCACAAAGACGGCGACCATCCCCGAACAGCCGGTTACCACGGATGGCACCATCCAGATTCCCTATGCCGGTGAGATTCGCGCGGTCGGTCGCACGCCCCGTGAAGTGAAGGCCGCGATCGAAGAGGCTCTGGCCGGCAAGGCCATCGAGCCTCAGGTGATGGTGTCTGTGGTCAAGCCGATGTCGCGGACCGTTACCGTCACCGGTGACGTCGTTGCCGGCGGCATGGTTCCAATCGCTCTCAAGGGCGCCAAGATCCTCGACATTCTCGCCCTCAATGGCGGCTGGAAGGGGGAAACCTTCGATCTCTTCGTCCAGCTGACGCGCGGCAAGCTCACGCGCCGCGTGCCGCTGCAGACCATTGTCGAAAAGCCGTCCGAGAATATCTACGTTCGTGCGGGCGACATGCTGACGGTCACCAAGGATCCGCAGACCTTCACGGCCTTCGGCGCGACCATGCGCAATCTGGAAGTCCCGTTCAATGCTGGCGAGCTTACGCTCGATCAGGCACTTGCAAGGCTGGGCGGCCTGATCGATCAGCGCGCCGATCCGGCGGGCGTCTTCGTGTTCCGCTACGAGCAGCCAGGTGTGGCAACCCAACTTGGGGCGACGTCAGCGGCTGTCGATCAGCCCATCCCGATGGTCTACAGGATCGACCTGCGTCAGGCCGACGGCCTGTTCCAGGCCCGTCGCTTCCGCATCTATGACGGCGACATCGTCTATGTGGCCAATGCCACTGCGGGCGAGTTGCAGAAGTTCCTGCTCCTGCTCAACTCGACGGTCAATCCGGCTTACACCGCTGCGCGTATTCGCGAGTTCTACGTGAACTGACGTTTCAGAAACTGAGTATGAAAAAGGGCCGGCTCGGTGCACGAGCTGGCCTCTTTTATTTGTGCATCGCTGATGCCCGGACGCTGTCCATCCAACAGGAGAGGTCTGTCGCGCCCCCCCCTTTCGGTCACATATCCAGATTGCGTTCCGAGAGCCTGTTGTGGCGGTTCTCCACCGCGTAGCGGATCAGGTCGCCCGTGCGCTCAAGGCCGAGCTTCTCCTTGATGCGCGTGCAGGTGTTGGCAACGGTCTTGTAGGCGATGCCAAGCTGTTCGGAGATTTCGTTGAGTCCAAGGCCGTCGCCGAGTAGCCGAAGCACTTCGATCTCGCGACGGGCCAGCGATTGGAACGGGTCCTGATCCGGCCGCATGTCGCTGTCGAGCATGGCAGCCAGCTCCTCGTCCACGAAAGACTGGCCGGCGCTTGCCAGGCGCACAGCCGTCAGCAGATCGTCGGACGACGCGCTCTTGGACACGTAGCCGATGGCCCCGGCCCGGCGGGCGGAGTTGGCATAGACGACGTCGGAGTACATCGAGAAGATGACCACGCGCGCGCCAGCGTCTTCTCCGCGGATACGACGCAGAAGATCGAGGCCGCTTCCGCCGCGCAAGTTGATGTCGAGAACGGTAACGTCCGGCCGCATCTCGACAAATCGGCGAAAGCCTTCCTCGGGCGTTTCGGCTTCAGCGATTTCGTCGGGCGCCAAAGTGGCCAGCAGGCGGCTTGCGCCCTCGCGGACCACGGCGTGATCATCGACGACAAGAATCTTCATTGTCGAGCTCCAATTGGGTTGTGGCCATTCTGGCCGAAGGGAATGGTTGCGGCAACCACGACGCCTGCGACGTCGACGCGGCGATCGATGATGAACCGCCCGCCGACGGACTGGACCCGCTCGCGCATGCCGATGACGCCATAGCCGGGGCCTTCGAAACTGGCAGCGCCGCCGCCGTCGTCGGCAACTCTCAGCCTCAGTTCCTGGGCAGAGGAGTCCACGGAAATGTCGATGTATCTGGGGTGCCCGTGCTTGACGGCATTGGCAATCGCCTCGCGAATGACGGCATAGAGCGTTCCATCCAAAAGGCCATTGTGTGGTTCGGAGGCGATGCTGATCCCGAATTTCAGCTCGGGCCGGCGCTCGTTCCAGTAGCCGGCGAGATTGCGGACGGCCGGCTCCAGACCGAGCTTGAGAGCTTCGTTGGGGCGAAGCTGCCCCAAAAGCTGGCGCACGTGCCGCTTCATGGTTGTCGCCGACGCCCGGATGGCGCTAGCCCGTTCCGCAATGGCGTGAAGATCGGGGGATTGTTGCTCGCTCTGGCGGATGATGGTCGAGGCGTCGACATCCACGGCAAACAGCTGGGGGCCGATGTCGTCGTGCAGATTGCGCGCCAGCTCCGAGCGCTCCTCTTCCTGCAATCGGTCGATCATGCGGGTCAGACGCGCATTCTGGGCGATGGTTTCCTGAAACTTGCCGGCGAGGCGGTCGAAAGCCTGACCCAGTGTGGATCGAGCGCCCATTTGCCCTTCATCGCCGGAAAGCAGGCGCACCGACGCCTGTTCGAGATCCGTCAGCACATGGAGCGACCGGCGGACGAGGAAAATTGCAATGACGCTGATGAAGAACAGTCCGCCTGCCATGGCACCAAGGTTCATTGCCGTCCGGTGCCAGATGGTCTCTACACTCGGCAAGAGATAGGGCTGCAGGTGCAAGGTTCCGGTCTGGCCGAAATCGATGTGGACCTCTTGCCGCTTGGGGGCGACCAGCCAGACGAACCAGCTCGGCGGCTGGTAGGCGACGCGCGCCGGCACCGATTGCAGGCGGTCAAAGCCCCAGGGATCGACGAGGTGGGCGGATACCAGCGGATTGTCGTCAAAGGCACGGATGATGTTGGCGATGCGCGCCTGGTCCTTGATTGTGTCGGTGGCGGGCAGCAGGTTCGTGGCGATCAGATTGCGCCCTTCCTGCATTTCCTGGTTTTGCGCGGCTGCGAGATCCAGCCGCTCACCCCAGATCATGGCAGCGCCGGCGAGGGTCAGGACAAGCAGGATTGCGCCGAAAAGACCAATCGCAAGGTTCAGCAGGATGTGCCGCATGGCCGCGAAAAATGCTCCCTTCGAGGGGGCGCAGCCTACAGCTACCGGCGGCAAGAATGAAGCGTGGCTCTAAAAAAGTTTGGGCCTTCGATAACAAAGTGTGCCCCGGGGTCCCCCGGACCAGGGACTGTTAGGCTTTCAGCATGCGCAGACCCGTCGAATCGCGCCCTTCATGGAAGGCGCGCGCCAGGCGGAAGCTGTGGGCGATCCGCTCCGCGAGCGCTATGGTCGAGGCGGCATCCTCGGCCACAAAGACCTCGCTGAGGGTTTCCTTGAACAGCTGCAGCCAGCGGCCGAACAACCGATCGTCCAGCTCCGGCAAGGCGAGATGGGGCGGCAGCGGGCGCCCGTGATAGCGGCCCGACTTCAGCAGGGTCGACGACCAGAAGGCGCACATCTTCTCGAGATGATGCGGCCAGAGTTCGGCCGGGACTTCGCGCGCGAAGATCGGGCCGAGCAGCGGGTCGGCCATGGCCTTGCCGTAGAAGCCGTGCACCAGCGCATGGATGGTGTCTTCGTTGATCGATCCGTGCGGCACGGACAGGGAAGGGGATGAATCCGGCATGCTGGTCCCGCCTGCGGAGAAGAAAGATCGATCGGGAATGAGCGTTTGAACGCAGTCAGGCAAGTCAGGAACAAACCTGATAAACCCTGTCCTGTTTTGGAAGAGAGATGGTAGCAGCGGGCAGAATCGAACTGCCGACCTAAGGGTTATGAGTCCTTCGCTCTAGCCAACTGAGCTACGCTGCCATCCGGCCACCGGGCTGCCCCGGCGGAAAGTGCGCCGATATAAGGGCGGGGGGCGGGGGCTGTCAAGCGCTTCGGAAGGAAAACTCACAGCCACCTCAAGACCGCCCTGATGGAGGCCGATCCATGTGGATTGCCGACGCTGGGCCGGGTAGCCCGTGCGATCAGCCGCCGCCGGTTTGAGCGGCCGCGGCAACCTTGGAGGTCTGGTTCCCGCCCGCCAGCAAGGTGTCGACCCGCTCGCGCTCGGTCTCGAAGGAGGTGAGAATCGTGCCGTCGAGTGTGCGGCCCTGCGGCAGCTTGATGCGCAGCGGATCGACCGGCGTGCCGTTCACATGCACTTCGTAATGCAGATGCGGTCCCGTGGAGAGGCCGGTGGTGCCGACATAGCCGATGATCTGGCCCTGGCGCACGCGGCTGCCTTCGGCGATTCCCTTGGCGAAAGCGGTCTGGTGCGCGTAGGCGGTGGCGTAGCCGTTGGTATGCTGGATCTCGATGTAGTTGCCGTATCCGTTCTTCCAGCGGGCATAGGTGACGATGCCGTCGCCCGCCGCCATGATCGGCGTACCGCGGGGCGCAGCCCAGTCGACGCCGGTGTGCATCTTCACGACGCCGAGCAGCGGATGATTGCGGGCGCCGAAGCCGGAGCGGAAGGTGCCGCCCGACATGGGCTTGCGCAGCAGGAACTTCTTGGCGCTCTTGCCGTCCGAATCGTAATAGTCCACCGACCCGTCGTCGGGCGCGCGATAGCGATAGAAGCGCTTTTCCTTGCCGCCCAGCGTGATCGCCGTATAGACGATTTCGCCGGGGTCGGCGTTTTCGCCGGCGTTGGCATCGCCTCCGGTGTAGACCACCTGGAAGCTGTCGCCCGGCTGGATGCGGGTGTTGAAGTCGAGATCGAAGGAGTAGACGCGGATCAGCTCGTCGATCAGGCCCGGCGGAATGTTGTTGCGCAGGGCCGTCTGATAAAGGCTCTCGTAGAGGCGGGGGCGCGGCGCGCCATCGTCCGCATCGCCACCGGAGGCGACCTCCTCGGACGGGGGCGGCTCGTCGACCTTCACATATTCGCTCTGGTCGGACAGGCCGACGGAGGCAACATGCTGGCCGGCGCGGTAGACCGAGATCAGGATCGGACGGTAGCGGTCGGTCTCGTCGGTGTTGTCGGGGGCGAGGCGGATGCGGATCTGATCGCCGGCAGACAGATTTCTCAGATGAGCGGCGCGATAGAAGGCCATGACAATGTCGCCGGCTTCGTCGTCGGTTGCTTCATTGTCGGTCAGGATCTGCTCGATCGGGGTGTCCTGTTCAACGTCCACCTTGCGATCTTCGAAGGCCTGATGCTCCGCCGCACCTGGGTGCTGGTCTTCGGTCGTCGGCACGAAGGACACGTTCTCCGGCACGATGCGCACGCCGAGATCCTGCAGCGGATCGGACTGGCTGAAGCCAAAGTCGAAGCGCGAGCTGTCGATCGGGGGGAGGGCCGCGAGCTTGACGTTGGTGCCGCCGAGGAATTGCGCCGCCTCGCGCACCACCTTTTCCGTCTGGTCGACGGTCATGGGAATGTCGGCTTCAAGCGTCGGATCATTCACGGGGAAGTCGGACACCTTCAGCATCATTTCGTCGTCAATGTCCGCCCCGTAGAGGGTGGCTTCCGATTCCGGGCTGGTGTCGGCGTTGGCGTCGGCGAAGATGCGCAGGGGATTATAGGGCGGGATCGGATCGGTGATCGCCGTCAGGTCGGCAATCAGGTCCGTGGAGACTTTGACGAAGGGCTTCAGGCGGATGATGTCATGCTCGCCCTCGCGTACGATGGTCGAGACCTTGATCACCTGCGTCGCCGGTTCGGCCAGGTCGGTCGCTTGCGGCAGGTCGCCCTTCTCCACCGCCTCTTCGGGGGCAGTGGGAATGACGGCCGCGATTGAGCGGGTTACCAGAGTGGGCGGGGCAAAGGCGGTTTCCTGGCCGTTGAAGGCTGCATAGAGCGCGCCGCCCATCAGGAAGGTCGAGGCGAGGGAGGCCAGGATCGTACCGCTCAGCCAGCGCAGCGACAGTTTGCGTCGGTCAGGTGCGTTGCGGCTGTCCACGGTGAGCAGCGGCGGCAGGTTCCCGAGGCTGGAGACCGGATCGTCGTGATTGAGGCGCGGCGCGATCATGTGAGTTGGCACCTGCGTGATTTCGATCCAGCCATGCCGAACTCTTTCATTGCTGAATTCTCGCGCTTTTCCCGCCAGTTCCGGCGCTTTGGCGGCGACCTTGCCGTCGCTTGGTCTTACTTGTCAACGTCTGCGGCTGCGGGCGCTCCCACGTGGAGCAGATATCCAGCGGATTATGACGCTCGCGCTGTCCTGCGGCGCAAATTGGGCGGGAGTAGGGCGAGGGTGGGAGGAGCGCCGCAGTACCCCAGCAGAACGTACGCGCGCGCTCGCGTGCGTCAGGCGCCGTGCGTACGAGGGGGAGCGAACATCACGCGCCAGCTCTGGTCTCAGGTGGAGGGGGGCAGGTGACGCAGGGGGGGCTTCACCTCGCTCCATGGGCATCCGGGGGAGCTATTTGCCTGGCTTGAGAGGCGATGAAGGGGCGTGCGCAGAAAAATCGCGCGCCACTTTCGATGCAAAACCCCGGATTTCCGCGATAAATTGCAAAACCGGCTACGAGTGTGCAAATTTAGGCAGCAAAAAGAATATGCATATTTTGTGGACTTATGTGGAAAAGCCCATGATAACAGCGGCTTGAATGGCGGAAATCTGCGGAAAAATGCCCAAAACAGAAACTTCTCCCGTGTCGAAAAAACCTCGTTGACAGTTCTGAGTGTGCCTTCTATAAGCACGTTCATCGACGGCGGCGCTGCGGCGACGGAGCGCTGACGGAGAGCTGTTGACCGGTGATTGACGATGAGTTGATCGGTTGGTTTGC
>NZ_JAKJIC010000008.1 GCF_021864535.1 Oryzibacter oryziterrae | reverse complement strand
ATCTTCGAGCCGTTCTTCTCGACCAAGGAAGTGGGCAAGGGCACCGGCCTTGGCCTGTCGACGGTCTATGGCATCGTCAAGCAGACCGGCGGCTATATCTATCCGGAATCCGAGGTGGGGGTGGGGACCACCTTCCGCATCTTCCTGCCGCGTCATGAAGCGGCGCCGGATGTGGCACCGAAGAAGAATGTGGAAGCGACGTCGCTGTCCGACCTCACCGGCAATGCCACGATCCTCCTTGTGGAGGACGAGGAGGCTGTGCGGGCCTTTGCGGCGCGCGCTTTGACCTCGCGCGGCTATACCGTGCACGAGGCGTCCACGGGTGCCGAAGCGCTCGAGGTGATGGAAGAGACCGACGGCAAGGTGGATCTGGTCGTTTCCGACGTGGTGATGCCGGAGATGGACGGGCCGTCGCTGCTCAGGGAGCTGCGCAAGACGCGGCCGGACCTCAAGATCATCTTCGTATCCGGCTATGCCGAGGATGCGTTCAAGAAGAACCTGCCGGAGAACGAGCAGTTCAACTTCCTGCCCAAGCCCTTCTCGCTGAAGCAGCTGGCCACCGCGGTCAAGGAAACGCTGGCCGAGTGACGGGTGTCGGCTTGTTGGCACCCCTGTGAGCCGGCCGACGTCAGGCCGACTGCTTGCGCGCGATCAGGTCGCTGTTGCTGATATTGGTCTCGATGTATTTCGTGAGCCACTTGGTCAGCACCGGCGGCACCATGGCCGGGGCGACCAGGAAGCCCTGGCCGACGCGGCAGCCGAGCCGGACAAGCGTTTCGCACTCGGCTTCGGTCTCGATGCCCTCGGCGAGCACTTCGATGCCGAGCGTCTTGCTGAGACTGAGGATGGCCTGAACCAGAGCCTGATGCCGTATGTTGGTATCGAGGCCAGTGACGAAGGTCCTGTCGATCTTGATGCGATCGATCTTCAGCCCGACGATATGCGCAAGCGAGGAATGACCGGCGCCGAAATCATCGATGGCAATACGCACGCCCGCGTCTTCAAGGCGGCGCAGGTCGGTGTCGGCGGCGCGGGCATCGAGGATGGCTTCCTCGGTGATCTCCACCTCAAGCCGCCAGGGCGCGATACCGCGACGGCGCAGGCAACCGAGGATCAGTTCGGACGGCGAGTGCGTCAGAAACTCCACCGGCGAAATGTTGATGGCGACCGAGAAATCGTCATGGCCGAGGGCCGCCATGCGTTCGATGAAATCGCAGGACGCTTCGATGACATAGGCGGTCAACCGGTCCGACTGATGCGTCAACTGGCTGGCGCTGATGATCTCGGGCGGGGATATGGGGCCTAGCGTCGGGTGCGTCCAGCGGATCAAGGCCTCGTAGCCGACGATCCGCCGGGAGCTGAGATCGAACTGCGGCTGGAAGCTGACGTCCAGTTCACGCTGGAACAGGGCGTTGCCGAGGTCCGATTCCAGCCGGCGGCGCAATTCCAGTTGCTCCTTGAGGCGGCTGTCGAACTGGGCGGCCCGGCGTCGTCCCTTGGCCTTGGCTTCGTAGAGCGCGATGTCGGAGGACGAGAACAGGTCTTCGGCGGTGGTGGCGTCATCGGGGAAGACGGCAATGCCGACGCTGGCGCCCACGTTGGCCGAGCGCTCGCCGAGCGCGATCGGCAGCGACAGGCGCTGGATCAGGTCGCCGGCCAGTCGGGTTGCCTCGGCGCGCGCATTGGGACCGGGGACGATGACGGCGAACTCATCGCCGCCCAGGCGGGCCACGACATCCACGGACCGGCGCAGGGCGTCGAGCCGGCGGGCGGCTTCGGCAATCACGTTGTCGCCGGCGCCATGGCCCTGGGTGTCGTTGATGATCTTGAAGTTGTCGAGGTCGAGGACGATCAGAGCCAGATCTGTCTTGGCATGCCTGGCACTGGCCAGCAGGCGGCGCAGGTTGTCGTTGAAGCTGGCGCGGTTGGGCAGGCCCGTCATCACATCGTGATTGGCGAGCTTGCTCAGCTGCTCGTTGGCGGCGGTGACGTCGAGGTTGGCGGTTTTCAGCGATTTGGCCAATGCAGTCGCCTCAAGCCGAACCCACTGGCTGTCCCAGTATTCGCGCTCGGCGCGTCGACTGGCGCGTACCATCATGAAGCCCAGAAGAATGGTGTTGCCGCCGATGATGATGGACGTTGCCGTCCCGTTCATGAAGAGCGACAGAGCGGCGCCGGATATGGCCGGCAGCACGAAACTGATGGCGAGCGGGGCATAGCAGGTGCTCTGGATCATTGCGCCGGCGGAGACGCCCGCAATGATGAAGATCATGAAGCCGCCGATCATGGTGTTGGTATGCACGCTCAGCATCAGCGGCAGCACACCCCAAAGCGTGCCGGTTACCAAGGCGCCACGGCGGAAGGATCGAAGGATGTAGTCGCTGTTCTCGACGGTGATGGTTTGAGCACGGAAGCGAGCCAGCATGCGGGCGCGCAAGATCGCCATCACCAGCGAAGCCATGGTCCAATATGGCAGCCACGGGACGTCGATGTTCAGCCAGAGGACATAGGTGGCGGACAGCATGATCGCCAGCGAAGCGTTCAGCGTGACGCTCAGATTACTGAGCACCGCCTGGGCCTGTTCCCGCCTGATGGCGCGTGAAAATTCTTCTACATCGCTTCGCATATGCTCAAAACCGTATGTATACCCTCATCTTATCGCACCTAAAAAATAAAACATTATGAATATTCGAAGATCAAATACTCGCAGGAAACATAGTAATATCTGCTGATGGATTAAAAAATCTGCAAGGCTGTCTCTGCAAGCAACCGCGGTAACCTCAAAACGTACACGCAGTGGGGCTTCCCCCGCAACATCCCTTGCTGATCAAAGCATGTCTGGCAGTTTCTCCGAATGTGCTATTGAGAGCCATCGGCAACATGCTCGATGGAGAGAAGATGACCGCCTTCCGGCAATCGCCCACTGATCAGGCCTTTGTGCAGAACCCTTATCCCGTCTACGACCGCATGCGGCAGCTCGGCTCGGCATTCTATTGGGAAGACTATGGATTTTGGTGCTTTCCGGGCTTTGCCGAAGTCTCTGCCCTGCTGCGCGACAAGCGTTTCGGTCGGGATCTCTCGCATATCGCCAGCCGTGAGGAACTTGGCTGGCCAGAGCGGCCGGAGCACGTAAAGCCGTTTTACGACGTTGAACAATATTCAATCCTGGAGGTCGAGCCGCCGGTTCACACGCGGCTGCGCACCCTGATCAACCGGGCCTTTGTCAGTCGCGCCATCGAGCGGCTTCGCCCGCGGATCGCCGAGCTGTCGCATCAGCTGATCGACCGATTTGCAGGGCAGGGGGAGGTCGACCTGCTCGACGCCTACGCAACGCCCATACCGGTGATCGTGATCGCAGAGCTCCTGGGGGTTCCGGTCGACATGAGCGACCAGTTGCTCGACTGGTCGCACCGCATGGTGGCGATGTATCAGTTCAATCGTACGCGGGAGATCGAGGATAGCGCGGTGGCCGCGACGCAGGCCTTCACCAGCTTCATGCGCGGCTATGTGGAAGAACGGCGCGCCCATCCGGCGGACGATCTGATTTCGAGCCTCATTGCGGCCGAGTCCCAGGGTGAGCGGCTGACGACCGACGAGTTGATCACCACCTGCATTCTGGTGCTCAACGCCGGTCACGAGGCGACGGTGCATGCCATCGGCAACTCGGTGAAGGCGCTGCTGGAGAATGGGATCGACGTGGCCACGGCCTTTGCCGACGATCGGACGACGGAAGCCTCGGTCGAGGAGCTGCTGCGCCATGATGCGCCGTTGCACATGTTCACGCGCTATGCGCTTGAAGACACGGAGGCATTCGGTGTCTCGCTCAAGCGCGGCGACCAGATCGGTCTCATGTTGGGTGCCGCCAATCGCGATCCGCAGCGCTTCAGCGAGCCCGGACGACTTGATCTTGCCCGGACGGGAAACGCCAACTTGACCTTTGGGGCCGGCATCCACTTCTGCGTCGGCGCACCGCTCGCCCGGCTGGAGCTGCAGATCGCCCTGCCGATCCTGTTTCAGCGGCTACCCGGCTTGCGTCTGAAGAGCCAGCCGGTGTTCGCCGATCGCTATCATTTCCACGGTCTTGAAGCCTTGCCGCTCGCCTGGTGACGGCGCCAGAAACACAAAGGGCCGTGACGTTGCCAGGCAATGTCACGGCCCTTTTTCATTGGCAGAGGCAATAGCGTCAAGCCTTCAGGGCCTTGGCGATATCGGCGGCGACGCGGGCGTTGTTCATCACCAGCGCGATGTTGGTCTTCAGCGACGAGCCGGCGGTGCGGTCGAACATGTCGGCCAGCAGGAAGGGCGTTACCGCCTTGGCCGAGATGCCGGCGTCGCGGGCAGCGCCGAGCGAGGCCTCGATGAAGCCCTTCATGCGCACGGCGGGAATCTCGTCGGCTTCGGGCACCGGGTTGGCGATCAGCATGCCGCCGGCGATGCCGATGAGGTCGCGCGCCTTCTGGAAGGCGGCAATTTCCGCGGCTGTGTCGAGCCGGAGCGGTGCCTTGAGGCCGGAGCTGCGCGACCAGAAAGCCGGGAACTCGTCCGTGCCGAAGCCGATGACCGGTACGCCCTTGGTCTCCAGCACTTCCAGGGTCTTGGGCAGGTCCAGAATGGCCTTGGCGCCGGCGGCGACGACGATCACGGAGGTGCGCCCGAGTTCCTCGAGGTCGGCGGAGATGTCGAAGCTCTCCTCGGCGCCCTGGTGCACGCCGCCGATGCCGCCGGTGGCAAAGACGTCGATGCCGGCCAGCCGCGCGCAGATCATGGTGGCCGCGACCGTGGTCGAGCCCGGGCGCTTCGTCGCCAGAGCGAAGGCAAGATCGGCGCGGGACAGCTTCATGACGCCCGTCATGGTGCCGAGGCGTTCGAGCGTTGCCTCATCAAGGCCCACACGAATATGCCCGTCCAGCACGGCAATGGTGGCGGGAACGGCGCCGCGGGCGCGAATCTCCGCTTCGACGGCGCGTGCCGTCTCCACATTGTCGGGATAGGGCATGCCGTGGGTGACGATGGTGGACTCAAGGGCCACCACGGCCTTTCCAGCCGCCAGTGCAGCTTCAACCTCGGGCGAATAGATGATTGGCAGCGATGCCATGGCTTGACCTCAATGCTGTTCCGTTGGCTCTCGGCCAATCGGATGGGGCAGTGCCCCGGACCTCTTCGATGTTGCCACAGGTTCTCCTGCGGCGCCGTGGAACTGGGTGCCCTGCGAAGAAGCAGGGCGGTGGTCTCATAGGCTATCGCGGACGAAGACCGCGGCCGACGGGCCAGTCTCCGTCTGGATATCAGCTTACCGCAGCGAGCAAAACCCTGCCTGAGGGCATGCCGCCCAAAGAGCCGATCGCCGCACGGGGCTATGGGCCAGCGCGCTTCACGACGGTGACGGCCACCCGGCCTCGGTGATCAGATCGCTCGGCAACCTCTCAAGCGCGCCGGCACAGCCAAGGGCAGCGCGTGCCGCCTGCATCCCCAGCGTGACGGCATGAGTGAGGCCATGCCCCGCCAGTCTTGCCAGCAACAGGCCGGCAATCTGTGCGTCTCCCGTGCCTGTCACGTCGACGACCGTGACGGCCCTGGGATGAAATTCGGTGATCTCCCCCTGGTCCAATACCGCAAGCGGCGCGCTGCCGGCGCTGATCACGGCGCGCGTGGCTCCGGCCGCGGCCAGCTTCTCGGCGGCTTGTCGCGCTGTGGGAAGCGTCTCGTCCAGCAGGGCGCAAACCGACGGGAGGTTGGCGACGAGCAGCGCCTCGCTCCCCAGGATGGCGCGCAACTTGGGCGCCTTGGCGCGCGAGATGGCGTCCACGCAAAGGCTCGCGCCAAAGCGGTCCGCCAGATCGCGGATGCAGGCGCCTGGAATGTTCGCGTCCGCGAAGGCGAGGCCGGAATGGCCTGTCCACAGGTCGGCCGGCAGCGCGTAATCGTCATAGATCGACAGGTCCGACACGGCGGCAACCAACTCGCCCCGCTCGTCATGAATGGCAAGATAGCTGCCGGTCCGCCGACCACGCAGCGCCAGAATGTCAGATGTCTCGATACGGGCTTGCCGCAAGGCTTCGATGAGGGCCCGGCCGGTCTCGTCGTCGCCGACGACCGAGGAAAAGCGAACCGGGGCGCCGGCGCGCGCCAAGAGCGACGCGACGTTGCGCGCGACGCCGCCGGGTTTGTGGCTGATCACGCCGGGGCAGGAGGTTCCGGGCTCGAAGCGGCCGGTGCTGCGACCGAGCACGTCCATGTGGCAGCCGCCGATGATGAGAATCTCCCGGTCGGAGGGATGGCGATTCTCGCTTTTCCGGGCAGTAGAAGCTGTTGGCGGCATTTGCTGATTTTCTCTGAACGTCCCATGAACGAAATCAGATTTCGTGTTTTGCGTCAATCCGGTAAATGGGGGCTTGCGAAATGGAACATAACGTGTACATTAACCTTGGTTTGAAAGTCGCAGGCCGACATGAAATAAGGAGAGCGGCGTGTCTCAGAACTCACTTCGCCTCGTAGAGGGTACTTCAATGGATAAGACCAAGGCGCTGGATGCAGCGCTGTCGCAGATCGAACGGGCGTTCGGCAAAGGCTCGATCATGCGTCTCGGCAAGGGGCAGGTGGTTGAGATTGAATCGGTTCCGACCGGTTCGCTTGGGCTCGATATTGCGCTCGGCATCGGCGGTCTGCCCAAGGGGCGCATTGTCGAGATCTATGGCCCGGAATCGTCGGGCAAGACCACCCTGGCTCTGCATACGGTGGCTGAAGCGCAAAAGCGCGGCGGCGTCTGCGCCTTCATCGATGCCGAGCATGCGCTTGACCCGGTTTATGCCCGCAAGCTCGGGGTCAATCTCGATGATCTGCTGATTTCGCAGCCCGATGCCGGCGAACAGGCGCTCGAGATTACCGACACGCTGGTGCGCTCCGGCGCCATCGACGTGCTGGTGGTGGACTCGGTGGCGGCGCTGACCCCCAAGGCCGAACTCGAAGGCGAAATGGGCGACCAGTTGCCGGGTCTGCAGGCACGTCTGATGAGCCAGGCTCTGCGCAAGCTTACCGGTTCGATCTCCAAGTCGAAGACCATGGTGATCTTCATCAATCAGATTCGCATGAAGATCGGCGTGATGTTCGGTTCGCCCGAAACCACCACCGGCGGCAATGCGTTGAAGTTCTATGCCTCCGTCCGCCTCGATATTCGCCGCATCGGTTCGATCAAGAATCGTGAGGAGATCGTCGGCAACCAGACCCGCGTGAAGGTGGTCAAGAACAAGCTGGCACCGCCGTTCCGCGAGGTCGAGTTCGATATTCTCTATGGTGAGGGTGTGTCCAAGGCCGGCGAACTGGTCGATCTCGGCGTCAAGGCGGGAATCGTGGAGAAGTCCGGCGCCTGGTTCTCCTACAACAGTCAACGTCTCGGGCAGGGGCGTGAGAATGCCAAGCAGTTCCTGAGGGACAATCCGCCTCTGGCCAACGAGATCGAGATGGCCATTCGGCAGAATGCTGGCGTCATCGCCGATTCCATTCTGAAGGGGGCACCCGAGGATGATGCCGAGGGGGCGCCGCCCGACGCCGAGTGATCCGCGCCGACCCGGGTCGGGCTCCTTTTCGGTCCGGCCCGGGCAACTGGCGTCTTTTGAGGAGGTGGAGCCTTGGAGTGCTCCGCGCTTGGGGATGCCGGAGCGCTCGGCTGGGTGAAGTGTTCCTGTTCAGCGTTGTGACGGGCAGTTGTTGCTGGCTGATGTTTTCATTGGCTCGGTCGAAAGAGGCTGGCTGTCGTGACGGTGGGTACCTCAGAGTTTCCCCGTGATTGCTCGGTTCGTTCTCGGCTGGAGGCTGCAATTTATTTGACTTTGGGGCGATGCTGAGGTCCGGGCCGATATCGGTTGTTTTTGTGGACAGCCATGGGCTCGATCGCTAATAAACGGCTGACTTGTGCCTGAAAGAGAGTTCTTGGACGGCGGGGCGGTCAAGGCGTGCTTGGTGGCGGCTTGTCGCTTGCGGATTGTTCGAGGCTGCTTTCAGAGTTGGCGCTGTGGCCTGGCGTGTACCTCAGTCGGATTGGATTGATTTTTCGATTGAAATTGGCTGCTGCGTCAATATTTTGAGCCATGTGTGAGCGGCGAGGCCTCGGGGCTGCCGAGGCGCATGCGGGGAAACAGGCGTAACGCTCTGAATGGGGTGCCGCGCCGGCAGCGAGGTTTTGGGTTCATCATGAGTGGCGTGAACGAGATCAGGTCGACCTTCATCGATTATTTTGCGAAGAACGGTCATGAAGCGGTGGCCTCAAGTCCGCTCGTTCCGCGCAATGACCCGACACTGATGTTCACGAACGCCGGCATGGTGCAGTTCAAGAACGTGTTCACCGGCCTTGAAAAGCGTTCCTACAGCCGGGCTGTGACGTCGCAGAAATGCGTGCGCGCCGGCGGCAAGCACAACGACCTCGACAATGTCGGCTATACCGCGCGTCACCACACGTTCTTCGAGATGCTCGGCAATTTCTCCTTCGGCGACTATTTCAAGGATCGCGCGATCGAGCTCGCCTGGAACCTGATCACCCGGGAATTCGGCCTGCCGAAGGACAAGTTGCTGGTCACCGTCTACAGCGAGGACGAAGAGGCGGCCGGCTATTGGAAGAAGATTGCGGGTCTCGGCGACGACCGGATCATTCGCATTCCCACGTCCGACAATTTCTGGGCCATGGGCGACACCGGGCCCTGTGGTCCGTGTTCCGAGATCTTCTACGACCATGGCGACAAGGTCTGGGGTGGCCCTCCGGGCTCGGCTGAACAGGACGGGGATCGCTTCATCGAGATCTGGAATCTCGTGTTCATGCAGTATGAGCAGGTTAGCAAGGCCGAACGGCTCAACCTTCCGCGCCCGTCGATCGATACGGGCATGGGCCTCGAGCGCATCGCGGCCGTGCTGCAGGGCGTTCACAACAATTACGACATTGATCTGTTCAAGGCGTTGATCCGCGCTTCGGTGGAGGCCACAGGTGTGGCCGCCGAAGGCGCGCAGACCGCGAGCCACCGCATCATCGCCGATCATCTGCGCGCGTCGAGCTTCCTGATCGCCGACGGCGTGCTGCCGTCCAACGAAGGGCGCGGATACGTTCTGCGCCGCATCATGCGCCGCGCCATGCGCCACGCGCATATCCTCGGCGCCAAGGAGCCGCTGCTGCATCGTCTTGTGTCTGCGCTGGTCCGTGAGATGGGCTCGGCCTATCCTGAACTGCAGCGGGCCGAAGCGCTGATCACGGAAACGCTCAAGCTCGAGGAAACGCGGTTCCGCCTCACGCTGGCGCGTGGTCTCGGTCTCCTGGATGAAGCGACCCAAGGTTTGTCCGAGGGCGCGAGCCTGGATGGCGAGACGGCCTTCCGTCTCTATGACACCTATGGCTTCCCGCTCGACCTGACCCAGGACGCCCTCAAGCAGCGCGGCATCGGCGTCGATACCGACGGCTTTGCCGCTGCCATGGAACGGCAGAAGGCCGAAGCCCGCGCCAATTGGGCCGGTTCGGGAGAGGCGGCGACCGAGACCATCTGGTTTGCCCTGCGTGAGAAGGTCGGCGCGACCGAGTTTCTGGGCTACGAGACCGAGAAGGCCGAGGGCGTCGTCCAGGCGCTGGTTCAGGACGGCAAGGACGTTGCCGTGCTCGCGGTCGGCACGACCGGGGCCGTGATCGTCAACCAGACGCCCTTCTACGGCGAGTCGGGCGGTCAGGTTGGCGACATGGGCCTCATCACCGGGGCAGGCTTCAAGCTGAAGGTTGTCGACGTCGCCAAGAAGGCCGACGGGCTGTTCGTCCATACGGTTGAGGTTGTCGAGGGCAGCGTTGCCGTCGGTGCCGCCGTTGAACTGGTGGTCGATCACGAGCGCCGCGCCCGCATCCGCGCCAACCATTCGGCCACTCACCTGCTGCATGAGGCGCTGCGCAGCGTGCTCGGCAAGCATGTGGCGCAGAAGGGGTCGCTGGTGACCCCGGACCGCTTGCGCTTCGACTTTTCCCATCCCAAGCCGGTTGCCGAGGCCGAAATCGTCGAGGCGGCCCGTCTCGCCAATGCCATCATCTTGCAGGATGCGCCGGTGTCGACGCGCCTGATGGCGGTGGACGACGCCATTGCCGAGGGCGCCATGGCGCTCTTCGGCGAGAAATATGGCGAGGAAGTCCGCGTCGTCTCGATGGGCGTTGCCCTTGAAGGCGAGAAGCAGGGCAAGTCCTATTCGACGGAGCTTTGCGGCGGCACCCATGTGGGGCGTACCGGCGAGATCGGCCTGGTGCACATTGTTGCCGAGGGCGCCGTGGCTGCGGGCGTGCGTCGCCTGGAAGCGCTGACCGGTGATGGGGCGCGGGCCTACTTCACCGATCAGGAGCGCAAGCTCAAGGATGTGGCACGTGAGCTCAAGGTGTCGGTGAGCGATGTGGTCGACCGCGTCGGCACGCTGGTGGAAGATCGCCGGCGGCTCGAGCGTGAAGTGGCCGACTTGCGCAAGAAGCTGGCCATGGGCGGAGCCGGTGGCGGCGATGAGGCCATTGAGGTGGGCGGGGTCAAGTTCCTCGGCCGCGTGGCGGAAGGCGTTGCTGCCAAGGACCTCAAGGGGCTCGTCGACGAAGGCAAGAAGAAGCTCGGCTCGGGCGTTGTGGCGATGATCAGCGTCGGTGAGGATGGCAAGGCTGGCGTGGTCGTCGGCGTCACCGAGGATCTGACCGGACGCCTGTCGGCCGTCGATCTCGTGCGTGTGGCGTCCGAAGCACTGGGCGGCAAGGGCGGTGGCGGTCGTCCCGACATGGCGCAGGCCGGTGGTCCGGAAGGCGCAAAGGCCGGTGAAGCCATCGACGCTGTGAAGCGGATACTTGCGGGGGGCTGAGTGCTCGACAATCGATCGCCCGGCAGCAAGGCCAAGCGCTTCGCCTATGATTTGCTCGAGGCAAGTGGTGGCGGGCTGTCGGGGATCGTCGACCGAGTGCTGGTTCTGTTGGTGATCGGCAACCTTTTGTCGATCATCCTGGAGACGGTGCCGCCCCTGAAAGAGGCCTATGCGGACCTGTTCCTCGGGGTCGAATGGGTCACGGTGACTGTCTTTGCGCTGGAATATGGGGCGCGGTTGTGGGTGGCTGACCTGCATCCGCCGTTTCGGCGCCATGGTCCGGTGAAGGCAAGGCTGCTGCATCTGGCGCAGCCCAGCTGCATCATCGATTTTCTCGCCTTCGGTCCGACGCTGGTGGGGCTGATTGCCGGGGTGGAGGATGTGAATGTCCTCGTGGTGTTCAGGTTGCTGCGCTTCCTGAAACTCGCCCGTTACTCGCCCGGCATGCGATCGCTGCTCAATGCCTTCGTGTCGGAACGGCGAGCGATCCTCGCCAGCGCGGTGCTGATGGCCGGTTTGATCCTGACGACCGCGACGATCATGTATCTTCTTGAGCGACGGGTGCAGCCGGAGGCTTTCGGTTCGATTCCGGCGGCGATGTACTGGGCTGTGACCACGCTGACGACGGTGGGCTATGGCGATGTCGTGCCGGTGTCTGCTGCGGGCAAGCTCCTGGCGGGGCTGACGATGCTGGCGGGCCTGTGCATGTTCGCCCTGCCGGTCGGTATCATCGCCACGGCCTTTGCCCGGGAGATCCGCAGCCGCGACTTCGTTGTCACCTGGGGCATGGTGGCGCGCGTGCCGATCTTTTCCGATCTCGACGCCTCCGAAATCGCTGAGGTGACGCGGTTGTTGCGCGCCCAGACGGTGGAGGCCGGCATGGTGGTCACCCAGAAGGGCGAACCGGCCTATGCCATGTATTTCATCGCCAGTGGTCGTGTGGATGTGGATGGGCCGATGGGCCATCTGCAGCTGGGCGAGGGCAGTTTCTTCGGCGAGATGGCGGTGCTGCACAAGGGGCGGCGAACGGCCGATGTGGTGGCGCTCTCGTCATGCCGTCTGCTGGTGCTCGATGCCGACGATCTGCATGTGCTGATGAAGCGGCGCCCGAAGATCGGGACGCATATCCGCGCCGTGGCGGAGGCCCGCATCAAGGCGGGCGGGGCCACGGTGACCGGTGACTTCATCGACGAGGAGCTGGCGCAGAGCCGGCCGGTGGAGGCAGGCCCGGTCTGATACCAACTCTGCCCAAGATGCTGACGCATCGGCTCATTGAAGATATTTCGAATTTCTCATCTGCATCAAGGGCATGAGAAAATCGAAAGCGGGATACCGAGAATCATTTTCAATTACACTTGGGATGACCGGCTCGTTCGTCACAGGGCTTCGATGCGGCGCGTGGTCTCGTCGAGCAAGGCGGCGAGTTCGGCAATCTGCTCGTGGGTGAGGTTGCCACCTTCGGCCTTGAAGCGGAGAGCCATCTTGAGATTTTCGACGGCGCGGACGAGACGCGGATCGCGTTCCGAGGCGCGGGCCTTGCCGGCATCGGCGAAGCGGGCGAAGACGGCGTCGATGGCGGGCCGATTCTCCTCGACGAGGGCGCGGCCGGCGTCGGTGATGCCATAGAGCTTGCGGTTGCCCTCGGCGTTGAGGACGGTGACCAGGTCGGTTTCCTCAAGCAACGTCAAGGTGGGATAGATGACGCCGGCGCTCGGGGCATAGGTGCCACCGGTCTTCTCCTCGATCTCCTTGATGAGCTCATAGCCGTGGCGAGGCTGTTCGGCCAGCATGGCCAGCACGATCAGCTTCAGCATGCCATTTTCGAAGAAGCGACCGCCCCGACCGAAGGGTCCGCGTCCGCCAGGGCCGCCGCGACCGAAGCCGCGCCGTTCGTGGCCAGGGCCGTGTTCGCCACGGTCGCGCATCATTTCGCAGCGTTCGGCCAGGCGGTGGATGAAGGGGTTGGGAAATCGCATGTTTCAGACTCTCTTTCTGTGGGTTCGATATGGATAAGATATATCGAAAATTCGATTTGGCAATAGATATATCTAAATGTATCGGATCACGAAGGCGTGATCACTGACTGAGGGTGTTCGGCCTTGGTGCCAGCGGGGCACGGTGGAAAACAGGGGGCGGCTTGGATCCCGCGGGGTTGTGCGACGGATTCCGCGGTGGCAGCTTGTGATGGCGTGGTGCCTTGGAGACGTGGACGTGGACGACAGCGTGGTGATTGGCCCCCTCGATGCAGGGGACCGGAATGATGTGATTGGCCTCTGGGGGCGGGCCGGGTTGATCCGACCGTGGAATGATCCCGACAGCGACATCGATCTGGCCTTGTCCACGCCGGAAAGCACCGTTCTGGTGGCCAAGCGGAGCGACCGGGTGGCAGGGGCGGTCATGGTGGGCCATGACGGCCATCGCGGCGCCATCTACTATCTTGCCGTCGATCCGGAGGCGCAGCGGGGCGGCATCGGCCGGGCGCTGGTGGCGGCGGCGGAGGATTGGTGCAAGGCCCACGGGCACGCCAAGATCAACCTCCTGGTTCGGCGCGAGAATGCCAAGGTTCTGGCCTTCTACGAGGCGATCGGCTACCGCGACACCCACTGCGTCTCGCTGTACCGCGCCTTTGACCCCGAGCGGGCCGAACGCGAGGCGGCGCAAAAGGCAGCCTGGGCGGAGGCGCTGAAGGCCAGGGAGTGACTGGCTGCCCCTGTATGACTGCTGACAAAATTTGGCAGTAGCCTGTTCTATGGTTCCTTCATCGCAACACGAGATGAGGACCAGAGCATGCTTCACCCCAACTACTACCTGCTTCATGTGGCCGATCCTGTCAGCAGCGGCGCCTTCTATGCCGATCTGTTCGGCGTGCAACCGGTGGATTCGTCGCCGACCTTCGTGCTGTTCGTGCTCGATGGCGGCATCAAGTTCGGCCTGTGGTCCAAGGCGACGGTGGAGCCGGCCACCGGCGGTGCGCCAGGGGCACTGGAGATCGGCATTCCCGTCAAGACCGTCAGCGAGGTGGACGCCGTGCACGCGGCCTGGTCGGCGCGCGGCGTGTCGGTGCTGCAGGTGCCCACCGACATGGAATTTGGCCGCTCCTTCATGGTGACGGACCCCGACGGCCACCGCATCCGCGTCTTCTGCGTGGTGATGTGATGGCTCGCTTCTGGATCGGCGTCGCCTCCGCCGAGCACGTGCGCATCGGCCGTGCGGGAGGCTTCATGCAGCTCTGCCATGGCAAGGCGGCGCCGCTCCGGCGGCTCCGCCCCGGCGACGGGGTGGCCTATTACTCGCCGTCCGAGTGTTTCGGCGCCCGCGACGGCCTGCAGGCCTTCACCGCCATCGGTGCGGTGCGGGCAGGGGAGGCTTACCTTGCCGACATGGGCGGCGGATTCCATCCGTACCGCCGCGACGTGACCTGGTGGAGCGCCGACGAGGTGCCGATCCGGCCGCTGCTGGACGAGTTGGTGCTGACGGCCGGCAAGCGCAGCTGGGGTGCCGTGTTCCGCTTCGGCTTCGTGGAGGTGGGACTGGCCGATTTTGCCGTGATTGCCAAGGCAATGAGGGCAGAGGGCGGCGGACTTCAGCGGGATTTGCTCGATCATGCAGAGAGGGCCTTGCTCTTTCCGGAGGTGCCGGTCTCGCCCGGCAAGGTGGAAGAAGGCGCGTGGGCGTGAGAGGATAAGGCTTTCTTGAGGGCAGGGCCTGTGCCTGTCAGGGGGTGCGGCTTGTGTCCGGCGTTGGCGCCTGATCTTGCAGTTGGGTTCTCCCTCTCTCCAAGTCGGCCGGCCTCGCAGTCACTTGCCTGCTCGGCGTTCGGCGAGCCTCAGCCCGGCAAGGGGGAGAGGACGCGGTGAGCTGGTCTTCGAGAGCCTTCGCAGGGTTGACGGTTGGGTTCGAGGTGTGTGGGCTGTTTGCCGGACGGATTCCAGAGGTTGGCGGTTAAACAATCGGTTGCAACACCCCCCTCTCCAACTCTCCCCCTCAAGGGGGGAGAGAGTATGACGAGCTAACCACCGCCAATCCTTCAAAGTCTCCACCCGCGTTCCTTCCAAGGTTCTGCGTGGAACCAATCGTCACTCTCTCCCCCCTTGAGGGGGAGAGTTGGAGAGGGGGGGCCGGCTGCCGCGTACCTCCCCACAAACACCTTCACCTCCGCGAGGCCACGGCCACCGGAGCTTTGCTTTGGTCTTCTTCTCCCCGCCAAAGTGCGGGGACGGGAGCGCGGCGGGGCCGCGGTAAGGTTTGGAGTAGGATAGCGGTCGCCCGCGCTCCCGTCCGGTGTGTACGAAGCCTGTCCGAGAGCTCATCGCCCCCGATTTTAAACGGTACGTCTTCAGGGCTGTCCCGGCTTTGGGCGATGCCTCAAGAGACACCTCCCGAACCTCCGTCTGCCGCACCACCCGAGGGCGCACGGGGAAAGACGGTGGCCCATCGGCCGGAGCCAGGCGGTCCCGGTTACGAAAGGACGGGCTGCGTGACTCATCGCCATCAGTGCCGCCTCCGTCGCTCTGGACCCACCCGACACCCCTATCGCCCTCCTGCTTCAGGGCACCCCGTCGTAGTGCGGGGCAGTGGCACCGAGGTCAGGCTCGCCCGGGACTGCCGCCAGTCGGCAGGCGCGGGACCGGTCCCCGGCCAGATGCTCGGTGCTGGATCCTGACACCTCCCCGCCGGCCGCGGATGGGGGGATTATGGGGCGGGAGGGTGGAGCGGGAATAAGATTTTTTGGGGGGTGAGTGGTACGCGTTGGCGTTTGTGTGATGATTCCATTGTCCTCAGTTTTTGTTTGGAGATGCAATTTTAGGTAATATTTCGTGTAGACAGCAATCTATTCCTCAACAGGGGGGTATTGCGCTATACTACTAGCGACTCGCTTCTTAGTTGTACCAAGATTGGCGAACGTAAATGAGATTGCACTAGTTTGGCATAGGGGAACGGATGATGGCGAAGAAAATAGCTATTATGAACATGAAGGGTGGCGTCGGTAAGAGCACTCTTTGCACAAACCTAGCTTGGCATTTCTCGGCGATGAGGGAGTGGCGCAAGCGTGTTCTTTTGGTTGATCTGGACCCTCAATTTAATGCTAGTCAGTATATGATGGGTGTTGATCGGTACGAAAAAGAAGTCATTGATGCAGATGCCCCAACAATTTGGGATGTATTTGAACAGCAGTCCCGGGCTCCTGGACTTCGATCGTCTAAAAGAACTCTACGAGATTCGATTCGCACGATCGTTAAGTTTTCCGGTGGACAATACATTCATTTGTTGCCGTCTCAACTTGAGCTAAGTTATACTCTTAAAAATCCAAGTCAAAAGGAGCATTTGCTTTCAAATTTTATTTCTGAGATTGAGGATCACTACGACATGATTCTTATTGATTGTGCTCCAACCGAATCTGTTCTCACAACGGCGGCGTATCTTACGACGGATATGATGCTGATACCTGTAAAGCCTGAGTTCCTTTCAACGATTGGGCTTCCGCTTATCAGGCAGTCATTGGCAGACTTTCGCAGCTCATATCGAAAGGATGTTGCTGTCTCGGGGGTATGCTTTAATATGTGCTCAGACTACTCGCCTGAGGAAGAACGTTCGTTGCGTGAGGTTCGTGAGTTATCCAGAACATTTGATTGGCACGTTTTCCCGCGAGTGGTTCCGTATTCTCGGTCCTTCCCAAAGGGTGCGCGGGAGGGTAAGCCAATATTTCAAACCTCTTACGCTAGATCCACGGTGGCGACAAAAGTTGCCAACTTCTGTAACGACTTCGCTTCAAGGATTGGGTTATGACGAAACGTGCCGTTTCTCTCGCGCGGGAACTGGTTCGCTTGAATTTGAAGTACAGCGACGCAGAATTCCGCGAAGCAATGTTGCTTATCACGAGAGGGGGGCTTTTTGAGTCTGTCAAAAATGCGACAACTGTATTGCTAGCTGGTGGTACCAAGCGGCAGGGTAACGGCCACATCGAACGCAAGGCCCCTGACTACAACCAAAGAGTACGAGAGGTGGTTATGCCGTTGATAGACCAACTCTCGACTGAACAACGGCCATTACTAATCAATCTACTTGCTGATATTGAACAGGGGAGAGTTCTCTCAAACATTCAGCGCTTGAAAGAGGCAGTGCGCATGTTGGGTGTGCATGAGCCTTTAAGAGGCGCGCGTAGGGCCGAACTTTTAAAGTATATATTCGATGCCCTAATAAGTCAAAATCAAAATACGCGCAAGGAATCTATAGAGTTACTCCATTCTAGTTCTTCAATTGATTCTCCTCTAAAGAAGTGGAGTGATTTAATTGTTAAGGATGATGCAGGCGACTGAAGCTGTATATGTAGCGTGCAGAGAATTTTTCGCTTCCGTATGGTCTGCGTTCCGCAAATTTTTTCCTACACAGTGGTGTGCCGTCAACAAAAAAGCCCGAGCCTCACGGCCCGGGCCATCGCATCTTTCATGTCTCACCCGTCAGCGCTCCGCGCCTCCGGCTGAGCTAACCCATTCTCACCACTTGGCCATTTCGGTTTCGAGGTTCTGGGCGATCTTGTCGAGGAAGCCGGTGGTGGTGAGCCAGGACTGTTCCGGGCCGACCAGCAGGGCGAGGTCCTTGGTCATGAAGCCGGCTTCGACGGTGTCGACGCAGACCTTTTCCAAGGTGGCGGCGAACTTGGCGAGGTCGGTGTTGTTGTCGAGCTTGGCGCGGTGGGCGAGGCCGCGGGTCCAGGCGAAGATCGAGGCGATGGAGTTGGTGGAGGTCTCCTTGCCCTTCTGGTGCTCGCGATAGTGGCGGGTGACGGTGCCGTGGGCGGCTTCGGCCTCGACGGTCTGGCCATCGGGGGTGAGCAGCACGGAGGTCATCAGGCCGAGCGAGCCGAAGCCCTGGGCCACGGTGTCGGACTGCACGTCGCCGTCATAGTTCTTGCAGGCCCAGATATAGCCGCCGGACCACTTGAGCGCCGAGGCGACCATGTCGTCGATCAGGCGATGCTCGTAGGTGATGCCGAGCTTGTCGAATTCGGCCTTGAACTCGGTCTCGTAGACTTCCTGGAAGATGTCCTTGAAGCGACCGTCATAGGCCTTGAGGATGGTGTTCTTGGTGGACAGATACACCGGCCACTTGCGCATGATGCCGTAGTTCAGCGAGGCGCGGGCGAAGTCGCGGATCGACTCGTCGAGATTGTACATGGCAAGCGCGACACCGGCGCTGGGGGCCTTGTAGACTTCCTTCTCGATCACCTGGCCGTCGTCGCCGACGAACTTGATGGTCAGCGTGCCCTTGCCGGGGAACTTGAAGTCGGTGGCCTTGTACTGGTCGCCGAAGGCATGACGGCCGACGACGATCGGCTGGGTCCAGCCGGGAACGAGGCGCGGCACGTTCTTGCAGATGATCGGCTCGCGGAAGATCACGCCGCCGAGGATGTTGCGGATGGTGCCGTTGGGCGACTTCCACATTTCCTTGAGGTTGAATTCCTTCACGCGGGCTTCGTCGGGCGTGATGGTGGCGCACTTGATGCCGACGCCGTGCTTCTTGATGGCGTGGGCGGCGTCGATGGTCACCTGATCGTTGGTGGCGTCGCGGTTCTCGACCGACAGATCGTAATATTCGATGTCGATGTCGAGATAGGGCAGGATCAGCTTTTCCTTGATGAACTGCCAGATGATCCGGGTCATCTCGTCGCCGTCGAGATCGACGACCGGGTTCGCCACCTTGATCTTCGCCATATTCAGAACCTTCCGAGGGAAATGAAGGGATTGCGCATGCTCGATACGGAAACACGCGGATGTGGCCGTTTAGCATGGGCGCGCGCGGGTGAACAGGGCGTCGGGCAAGATAATTTGGCTAGGTGCCCTTTACGTAATGGGAAGGGAAAATGTCTGGTTACCGGGCCAAAACGTCAAACTGGAGAGACGGAGGATGGTATAGGGTTCGGGGGCAGGTGCGAGGCGATGGCGAGAGGCGAAAGGACGGGCGGCAGTGGGCAGTTTGACGATCTTTGCGGTGTTCCTGCGGCTGGGGCTGACGTCGTTTGGTGGGCCGATCGCGCATCTGGGCTATTTCCGGCGGGAGTTCGTCGAGCGGCGGCGCTGGCTCAGTGAGGCGGCCTATGCCGATCTGGTGGCACTGTGCCAGTTCCTGCCGGGGCCGGCGTCGAGCCAGACGGGTTTTGCCATCGGGCTGATGCGCGGCGGCTGGATGGGCGGGCTTGCGGCCTTCCTCGGCTTCACGCTGCCGTCGGCGCTGTTGATGGGGGTGGCGGCGCTCTATTGGGACGCGCCGACCGGCGCTCTGTCAGGGGCGGTGCTGCATGGATTGAAGCTGCTGGCGGTCGCGGTGGTGGCGCAAGCGGTCACGGGCATGGCGAGGACGCTGACGCCGGACGGGCCGCGGGCGGCAATCGCCGTGGCGGCCATGGCGGCGATGGTCTGGCCGGGCGGGGCCGTCGGGCAGATGGGCGTGATCGCGCTGGCGGCGGTCGCGGGCGCGCTGCTGTTACCGGGGCGGGAGCGGGCGGTGGTTGGGGGCGCGTTGCCGCGGGTGCCGGTGGCGATCGCGGGGGCGGCTATGGCGGTGCTGGTCGCGGCGACGGTGGCCGCCGTGGCGGTGAGCGTGGTTTGGCCGGGCTCGACGGCGGCGGTTCTGGCGGCGATCTATCGGGCCGGCGCACTGGTGTTCGGCGGCGGCCATGTGGTGCTGCCGATGCTGTCGGACGCGGTCGTGACCGAAGGAGCGGTGACGCCGGAGCGGTTTCTTGCGGGCTATGGCCTGGCGCAAGCGGTGCCCGGGCCGATGTTCAGCTTTGCCACCTATCTGGGCGCGCTGGTGGGCGGGCCTGAGCCTGTGCTGGCCGCGGCGCTGGCGACGATGGCGATCTTTCTGCCGGGGCTGATGCTGGTGGCGGCGGCGCTGCCCTATTGGTCGCGCCTCCGGTCGGTGCCGCGACTGCAGCGGGCGCTCGACGGGGTGAATGCGGCGGTGGTCGGGCTGCTGGGGGCGACGCTCTACGATCCGCTCTGGACCACGGCGGTGGGGGATCGGTGGGACGTGGTGATCGTGGCAGGCGGCTTTGCGGCGCTGGTGGCCGGGCGCATGCCGGCGCTGCTCGTGGTGGTCGGCACGGTTGCCGCATCGGGTGCGCGGGTCTGGATCTAGAGCTTCGCCGCCGACAGCGACTGTGCGGGTCGCTGCGGCGGCTTGCTGATCTCCCACGGGTCAAACGGGGAGGCCGCTTTGCTTTCGCAAGCTCTTGTCGAAAGCGGAGGCGGGAACGAAGCGGCGCAGCAGGGAAAGTTGGCGTGCCATCTTTCCCGCCGGGTAGCGGAGCCTGGGCTTGCTGTCTGTCGCCGCTTTCAGCACCACATGAGCGACGATCTGCGGCAGGTCGCCGGTTTCCATGGCCTTGCGGATCACCGCAGCCGCGTTTGCGCGACCTGAATCGTAGGTCTCGATCAGATGATCGGCTTTGCTCAGATTGTCCTCGAAGGACGTGCGGGTATAGGCCGGTTCGACCATGACGACGCGAATGCCCTGGGTGCGTACCTCGTGATCGAGCGATTCCGAATAGCCCTCGACGGCGTGTTTGCTGGCCGCATAGAGCGCCGTGAATGGAGCCGGTATGAAGCCCAGTACCGAGCTCATGTTGACGATCCTGCCAACCTTCTGGCGCCGCATGATCGGCAGCACGGCGTTGGTGACGCGCAGCAGCCCGAAGAAGTTGATGTTGAAAAGCTGTTGTGCCTGAGCGACGGAGGACTCTTCTGCTCCCCCCATCAGGCCAATGCCGGCGTTGTTGACCAGCAGATCTATGCGACCTGCCGCAGCAACGACGTCGTCGATCAGCCTTGTCACCGACGCCTCGTCGCCGACGTCACAGGGCAGCATCGTTACACCTGCCGGGCCGTCCGACATGAGCCGGCGGCTGGTACCGAAGACCCGATAGCCGGCCTCTACCAGAGTGGCGGCGGTAGCGCGCCCGATTCCGGTGGATGCGCCCGTGACAAGGGCTACGCCGCGGTTTGAACTGCTCATTCCGATTTCCTTCCTCGGGAGTGTAGAACTATCCTGGAAAACTAGATACTATCATATCGATATTAAGTCACTATCAAAATGATATGGAAGATGAAAATATGTCCGAATCCACCTGTCCAATCGCCAGAGGCGTCTCCTGTGTCGGTGACGCCTGGAGCATCCTGGTCCTGCGCGACGCCGCCATGGGCATCACGCGTTTTGACGAGATCCGGAAAAGTCTCGGCATTGCTCCGACCATACTGACCAAGCGCCTGGCTTCATTGGTGGAAGATGGCCTGCTCGAAAGGCGTCGCTACTCGGAGCGACCGCCACGGGACGAGTATCTTCTGACCGATGCAGGACGGGACTTTCTGCCGGTCCTCGTCATGATCGGGGCATGGGGGCAGAAACATCGTGGGGGAGGGCGCCTTGCTCGCTATGTGGACGCGGAAACCGGAAAGCCTATCCGAGCGAAGCTGGTGGATGCGGAGACGGGCGCGGAGATTGGAACTCGACCATTCAAGATCATCGAGCCTGATTGATCTTGAGTTGTGAGTAAGTGGGGGAGTGATTCCAATTGAGTTGACTATATCGACACGTCTTGTGGTGGGTGCGACCGCTATTCAGCGTCGACTTCGCCATGACCATTCGTGCGGCGGGCAAGGTTGCGGCTGCCGAAGTATGTCCATCGGTTGGTGATCGATGCGCTTTAGCGCACCAACGACAAGAATGAGACATGGTCAGCGACGGAGAAGATTGCGGCTGCCACCGAGCCATCCTTTGCAGCTATGGAGGGGAAACCGCTTTTCACCGGCGCGCATCTGTGTCAGTGAACCGGCAAAACCGGACAGATGATGCCTGAGCCATGAGTGAGATCGATCTTTCCCCCGCCGTGATCCTCTGCGAGCCGCAGATGGGCGAGAATATCGGCGCCGCTGCGCGCGCCATGGCCAACTTCGGCCTGTCGGACCTGAGGCTGGTCAGCCCGAGGGACGGCTGGCCGAACGAGAAGGCGGAGGCCAACGCGGCCAAGGCGCAGCATATCATCGCCAAAACGCGGGTGTTCGAGCGGCTCGAGGATGCGGTGGCCGATCTCTCCTTCGTCTATGCGACGACGGCACGCGATCGCGACGTGACCAAGGCGGTGCGCGGGCCGGTGCAGGCGTCGCGGCATATCCGCGAGCTGGAAGGGCAGGGCGCGCGCGTGGGGCTGCTGTTCGGGCGCGAGCGCTGGGGCCTCAACAATGACGAGATCGCGCTGGCCGACGAGATCCTGACGCTGCCGGTGGTGCCCGAGTATGCCTCGCTCAACATCGCCCAGGCGGTGCTGGTGGTGGCCTACGAGTGGCGCAAGGCGGGGTTCGAAGATCCCGACGCGGCCATTCCCTTCGCCATGTCGGAGCGGTCGCCACTGGCCACCAAGGATGACGTGATCCACATGTTCGAGCATCTGGAACGGCTGCTCGACGAACGGCATTTCTTCCATCCGCCGGAAAAGCGGCCGACGATGGTGCGCAACCTGCGGGCCATCTTCCAGCGCCAGCAGCTGACGGCGCAGGAGGTGCGAACGCTGCGGGGCATCTTCTCGACGCTGGAAAAGCGCGCGCCCAAGGTGGAGGAGTAAGCCGCTCGGGCGGGCGACGAGAAGGCGCTGTCGACGGTTTGTTAACCATGTGGTGGTGGTTCGGGGCTAACACTACAGTTGCAATATTTGTGATGCCGGTCTGCAAGAGGCAATTTTCTGCGCTTCGGTGCTCACGTACTCAAATGTACGCTCCGCTCCGATGCTCGAAAATCACCCCTTTCGCCACGGCCTGACAAATCAGCAACTGTAGTGCTAGGCTCTGGATCGCAGGCATATTTCAGAGTCCGCGCCGGAATGGCGCCGCAATGTGCGGTAAGGGTGCGGACAAACGGAGCAGAACGGCGCCGCGGGGCGCCATGGCGGGATGATGCGCATTTTCGTGTTCGATAGCGGTGTCGGCGGTCTTTCGGTTGCGGCCGAGATCATGAAGGCGATGCCAGACGTGGGGCTTGATTACCTCGCCGACTCCGCGATTTTCCCCTATGGCGGACTGGAGCCGCAGGCCCTGATCGATCGCGTGATGCTGCTGATGGAGGCGGTGCTGCCCGATCTCAACCCGGCGGCGCTGGTGATTGCCTGCAACACCGCCTCGACGCTGGTGCTGCCGCCTCTGCGCAGCCGGTTCAGCCTTCCGGTGGTGGGGACCGTGCCGGCGGTGAAGCCCGCGGCCGAGCATAGCCATTCCCGCCTCGTGTCGGTGCTGGCAACGCCCGGCACGGTGAAGCGCGACTATACCTATGACCTGATCCGGCATTACGGCCAGGACTGCGAGTTCACGCTGGTGGGGTCGTGGAAACTCGCCAGCCTCGTCGAGCGTCATTACAACGGCGGCGACGTCAGCGATGCGGAGCTGCTGGACGAGATTGCGCCGTGCTTCGTCGAGAAGGACGGACGGAGAACCGACTGCGTGGCGCTAGCCTGCACCCACTATCCACTTCTGCTCGATCGCCTGCAGGCGATTGCCCCGTGGCCGGTGGAGTGGATCGATCCGGCGCCGGCGATTGCGCGGCGCGTGGTGTCGGTGACCGCTGAGATGGCGCGGGCTCCGCAGGCGGGAGAGCGGCGTCAGCACAGTTTCCGGGCGACAG
This sequence comes from Oryzibacter oryziterrae, assembly GCF_021864535.1. Taxonomy (GTDB): domain Bacteria; phylum Pseudomonadota; class Alphaproteobacteria; order Rhizobiales; family Pleomorphomonadaceae; genus Pleomorphomonas; species Pleomorphomonas oryziterrae. The sequence goes on along the minus strand of NZ_JAKJIC010000008.1, from coordinate 178,525 downwards.
GTAGCCTGCCGTCGGCGCGGTTCCTCGAAGCCTTCGGCTTCACGGATTACGCACAACTTCCCCTATGATCTGCGTGATGCGATTGCCGGGAGACAGCTTGGCGGCCCGCTTGGCCAGAGCGGCGGCGCGGGAGAACTCGTCGATGGTCTTGAGGCTGCGGCCTTCGGGCAGCACCATCAAGGCGGCCGAGCAGGTCATGAAGGGGTAGATCTGCCTGCGCCCTTCGCGGTCCTCGGCTTCAATGAAGCCGTTGGCTCGATCCTCGGCGGCGTAGAAGACCTGGATGTCGGTGTGGAAGCGGTCGAGAATCTCGTCGAGCGCCTGTTCGACATCGGAGATGTCGACACCCGAGAAGGCCGCGAAGAAGTCGTCACCGCCAATATGACCGAGGAAGCCGCCGAGCGGCGCTGTCCGTTGCTTGAGCAGATCGGCAAACAGGACGATGGCCCGATCGCCCTGGCGGAAGCCGTAGGTGTCGTTGAACGGCTTGAAGTGGTTGAAATCGAAATAGCAGAGCAGCCGGGTCTCTCCGGTCCGCTCGCCCATCGTCAGGATCTGCCTGTTGATGGAGGCGTTGCCCGGCAACTGGCTGAGCGGATTCTGGTCGCGAGCGGCGACGACGCGATGCTCGTTGATCAGGGAGAGCAGCGCCGATGCGGACACGTAGCCCAGATACTTGCTGTTTTCGGCAACGATCACGCCGTCCAGCGTATCAACCGCTTCCAGCTTGACCAGGGCGGCTTCGATGCTGCTGCCGATCTCGACCACCGGGACCTTGACCACGAAATCGGTGACGGTCTTGGGGAAGGACGGGTTGGTCAGCAGTTCCGCGCCGAACTGGCTGTAGACGTAGCTGCGGAAGTCCTGTTCGCGGACGATCCCGACCGGTTCGAAGTGATCGTCCACGATCGGGAAGGCGTTGCGCTCGGGATTTGCCCGGAAATGATGGAACAAGGCCGTCAGTTGGGCGTCGATCATCAGCGGGGTAATGGCCTCGAAGTCCTCGGGGCCGAAATACTGGTGCGTGCAGGACATCAGGCCGTTGGCGTCGATTTCCCGCGGGACCATGTAGACATTGGGCACCGACGTGAGATCGCGGTAGGGGCGGGCGATGAACCAGCCCTGGATCAGGTCGCAGCCAATCTCACGGCAGGTGAGAAACTCTTCCTCGGTCTCGACGCCCTCTGCGACCACACGGGCACCAAGGACGTGGGCGAGGTTGACGACAGTGGTCACGAAGAGCCGCTTGCGCGCCGACTGGGCAATGCCGGCGATGAAGAAGCGATCGATCTTCACATATTCGGGGGTGGCGTCATAGAGCAGGCGCAGCTCGGAGAAACCCTGGCCGAAGTCGTCGATGGCGATCTTCAGGCCCGTGCGGCGCAAACGGCGCACAAGATCCACCGCATCGCCGGATGCGCTGGCCGAATGCTTCTCCGACAGTTCGATGGTGACCGAGGCGGGCGGCACGCCCATGCTGAGGGCGGCGTTGGCGATCAGCGTGGGATCGAAGAGCTCGGAGTTGAAAATGCGATTGTCGACGTTGAGGAACAGCTTGCGATCCGGTCCGGGCGGCAGGCGGCGGAAGGCAGCCAGTGCCATCTCGTGCAGCGCCAACTCCGTTGGCAACAGCGTTCCGTTGTCGGCGGCCTGATCGAAGAAGGAATCAATGCTGGCGTAGCCGGCGGTGTCGGTTCCACGGACGAGAGCTTCGTAGGCGTAGGCAACGCCGGTGTGCACATCGACGATGGGTTGCAGTGCGTAGAAAATCGCCGACGGAAGTTCCAGGCGCGGCGGAGGCGCACGGAACTGGCCATTTTCGGCTGCTAACCTCAGCATCAGCGTCGATTGCTCGTTGTCTGGGCCCGAAGGACTTGGCGTTGGAGCGAGACGCGATTGCATCGCCCGTCTCCTTTTTGAAATATAGGGCAAGCCCTTGATATAGACTTAACATGACCTCCGTTCGCTTTATTATGAACTCGGTATGACGACTATTCGCCCATTTGCGCGGTTTGTACCGGACGCATCAGGACATGTGCATGAGTTGGGGCGGAATGCCTTTTGCCCGTTTTGGGGATGGGGGAAATACGTGCTGCAAGGTGGCTGAGCGACGAGAGAACATGCGGCGCCTGCTGGAGCAGCGGCGGATATGGTCCCAATTGTAGCGCAAAGATTGACAAGACATCCGTTGTCGACTAATGAGCCCGCAGTCGCGCGGGACCTTTCGATCGAGAGGGCCCGCGTGATCGTTCACGTGTCCCGTGGATCGAGACGCCAGCGCGGCATCTCGTCCTGTCGGTCTCCGCGGAGGAAACTCCGGACTGGAGGCAGAGGAGGGCGCGCGTCCTGAACAAAACCATAGCCAAACGGGATACGCGATGTCCAAGCGCCATAGTGCAAAGTACAAGATCGACCGCCGCATGGGTGAAAACCTGTGGGGTCGTCCCAAGAGCCCGGTCAACAAGCGCGAATACGGCCCCGGCCAGCATGGCCAGCGCCGCAAGGGCAAGACCTCGGACTACGGTCTGCAGCTCCGCGCCAAGCAGAAGCTGAAGGGCTATTACGGCGATCTCGCCGAAAAGCAGTTCTACAAGATCTACGAGGAAGCTTCCCGTCTGCGTGGCGACACGTCTGAAGCCCTCATCGGTCTGCTCGAGTCGCGTCTGGACGCCATCGTCTACCGCGCCAAGTTCGTTCCGACCATCTTCGCCGCCCGCCAGTTCGTGAACCATGGTCACGTGCAGGTCAACGGCCGCCGCGTCAACATCGGTTCCTACCGCGTGAAGGTTGGCGATGTGGTCGAAGTGCGCCAGAAGTCGAAGGAACTGGCCCTCGTGATCGAGGCCCAGGATCTCGCCGAGCGCGACGTTCCGGACTATATCGAAGTCGATCCGGCCAAGAAGGTCGCCAAGCTGATCCGCGTGCCGGCTCTGGCTGACGTCCCCTACGCCGTCAAGATGGAGCCGAACCTGGTCGTCGAATTCTATTCGCGCTGATCGGTTCTGCCGGACACAATCGAGAAGGCCGCCCGTTTGGGCGGCCTTTTTGTTTTGGGGCTTCAGCGGGCGAAGATCGCGTCGCGTACGTCCAGCGGATACTGGCCGGTGCAGCCTTCCATCGCCGTGTTGGAGAAGATCACGGCCGAGATTTCGGCGGTGGGATCGACCAGCCACTGATGGCCGTAGATGCCGCCCCAGCTCCAGGTGCCCGGATTGAAGGGCGCCATTCCGGCCTTGGGATCGTGGATGATGGACCAGCCATGCGAGTAGCCCATGCCTGGGCGCTCGGTCTCGATGCCCTTGGTGTGAACGTCGGACAGCAGGGGCAGGCTGGCGGCGCTGAGCAGCGGCGCACCGCCCTTGCGCAGGGCTTCGAGGAAGACGATGAAATCCTCGGCGGTGCCGACCATGCCGGCGCCTCCTGAGGGGAAGACGTCGCGGCGGAAGCTGCGCGCAGGGGAGAAGACGGCAAAGCCGTCGTTCCAGGGGACGCGCTCCATTTCACCCATGACATGCGGCGGCGTGCTGCCATCGGCATAGGGAATCGCCAGGCGGTCTGGCGCGAGGGGCCAGAAATCGGTGTCTGCCATGCCGAGCGGGGCGGTGACGCGGCTCCGCACGATATCGGGCAGGCTCTCTCCGGTGGCTGCTTCCAGGAGCCCCCCGAGCACATCGATGCCAACGCTGTAGCACCAGGATGCGCCGGGCGCGAAGGCGAGCGGCAGCGCGGCGACGCGCTCGAGATTTTCCGCCATGGTGAGCGTGGCGTCGTCGAGGCCGCCCGAGGCCGGCTTGTCGACGCGGCCGTGACCGAGGTCATAGGTGAGGCCGGAGGTGTGGGTCATCAGGTGATGGATGGTGATGACGGGCTCGCGGCCATCTTTCAGGCGTGGGCGGAAGTTCGGCAGGAACCGCGTGACCGGATCATCGAGGGCGATGATGCCGCTTTCGACAAGCGAGAGGGCGGCGACGGAGACCATGGGCTTGGTGACGGAGGCGAGGCGGAACAACGTGCGCGGCGCCATCGGACGGCCGGCCTCGCGATCGAGAAAGCCGGCGGCGCGGGCGTAGACAATCTCACCTCGTTCGGCGACGAGGATGTTGGTGCCGACGATTTTGGGGCCGAGATAGCGGTCGATCACAGCGTCGATGCGGGCGGCGGAGACGGTCATGCTTATCCTCATGGAAGCGGTTGGGCGGCGAGGAGAGCATGCGGGTCGACGGCCAATCAAGGGTGATTGCGCAGCGCGTCTTCAATTATCGGTCATCGGTGCAAATGACCGGATTGCGTTAAGGTGGATGCAAAGGTCCCTGGCGGAAGTTCGGGGGCAGAGGGAGCCTGCCATGTTGCGCTTGCTGATTGCGGCAGTCGTTGTGTGTCTTTGCGCCGGCGCGCAGGCGACAAGCGTGGGGTTCGTTGCCTCGGGCAGCGATTTTCGCAATCCGGAGCGGGGCTTCTGGCGCGAGGCCAATGGCGATTTCCTGAAGGCGACGGCGTCGGATCTCGACTATGCGGCAGGTGCCGGGACGGTGATCTATGCGCCGGTGCGGCTTGATGCCTATCGCGGTCGCGATCTGCCGAAATCGGTGCTCGATGCGCTCGCGACGCAGTTCGCGTTGGTGCGCGCCAAGGGGCTGAAGCTCATTCTGCGCTTTGCCTATAACGACGGCTTCAGCGGCTCTGTTGGCCTTGATGCAAGCGTGGCGCAAGTGCTGCGCCATATCGCGCAGGTGAAGCCTGTGGTGGCGGCCAACAAGGACGTGGTGTTCGTCTGGGAGATGGGCTTCATCGGACCGTGGGGCGAGGGGCATTCATCGTCGAGCGGGCTGTCGGCGCCCGCCAACAAGAAGAAGATCGGCGACGCACTGCTGGCGGCGCTGCCGGCCGATCGCAAGCTGATGTGGCGGACGCCCGATGATCTGAAGCTCTGGTATCCGCAGGCAGCGGCCTCGCCGCGCATCGGTATGTTCAACGACTGTTTTCTGGCCGATACCACCGACGTGGGCACATTCTCCGACGACGCGGCCAGGAGGAGCGCCGAGAAGGGCTATCTGGCCGCGATGACCAAGCAGGCGCCCTTCGGTGGCGAGACTTGCTACTACGACAAGACGACGGTCGGCGAGCGGACGGGATGCGCGGACATTCTGGCGGAGGGCGCCAGGTTTCACATGAGCTTCCTGGGACGCGATTGGTATGGCCCCTTCATTGATGGCTGGCGCGCCGGCGGGTGTCTCGATGATGTGAGCCGATCGCTGGGCTATCGGCTGCAGCTGACCAAGGCGACGGCATCGGAAAGCGTCCTTCGCGGCAGTGACGCGGCAGTGTCGGTGACGCTCAGGAATGTGGGCTGGGCGGCGCCGGTCAATCCTCGCAGGCTGGTTCTGCGGATCCGATCGGCGGACGGGACACTGGTGAAGACGTTGGCGGGCCGGGATCTTGCGACTTTGGGGGCATCGGCCACCAGGACGGAGAGCTGGACCTGGCCGGTGCCGGTGACGCTGCCCAAGGGAAGCTATTTCCTGTCGGCTGCGGCTCCGGACGCGTCGCCATCGCTTGCCGGACGGCCGGTCTATGCCATCCGCTTTGCCAATGGGGCGCAGACGATCGCCGGCAGCGGGCTCAAGCAGGGCTGGAATGCAAGTCTGGGCGAGTTTGCGCTTGGGTTGCAAGTCAAGGTGAAGTAGGGCGCCGACTTTCGGACTGATCGCATTGAGCGACAAACAGGTATGGCGGTGTCTTTTGATATATTATTGAAATCTAATTCACATTGAGGTCTGTTTGCGACTCGGCTGTCGTCACATATGTTCTTGTGAACGTACGGTGCCTTATTGTATACACTGTGGATTATTGTGAAAATATTCTTGTGATTTTGAAATATAAATGATGCGTGTGTCCTGATTGTTACTTTGGTATCCCTGTCATTTATTGCGATGTAATCTTATGCATGCAATATGAGTGATGCAATTAAGGGGTGATTTAACATCTGATTAGCCAATTGAAGCTAGCTCTTGGTTCAGGAGTATTCAATTGAGCTTGATCGGATGGTGCCATGAGTGCTTCCCTGGGAGACAGGCGTCCTGCGGATATTCTGTCCGGGCTGGTGGAACTTGCCGGCAAGAGCGAGGCGGCACAGTTGGCTGCTGCGCTCGACTTTGACGAGGCAGCCTTTCATCTAGCCTACCCGGAATGCCCTGAAGACGTGACGGTCGGCGACCTGGCAACGCAGATTCTTGGCGCGGAGTTTCCTGAGATCGAGGTGGCACGGGCGATCGCAGGAGATGTCGAAGCGCATATCCTGTTGGACGGGCTCGATTTTCTGCATGTGCAGACGCTTTCGAAGTTGTTGTCCTGGTCGCAGCTGCCGGGGAGGGCGCGCCGGGAAGTGCGGCTTCTGGGGCAGCGTTATGCGCGGGCGCTCAGTGAAGTGCACAGGATCATTTCGGCGCGCAGCTACGCCCATCAGATCGAGCGCAAGGCGCTCGACGTGGATGTGAGCAACCTCGCCCATCTCGGTGACATGGTGCGGGATCTCAATGATATCGCGATCGAGATCGCCTATCTGGAGCGTTCCATGGGCAAGGCGACGGACGGCTCGGCGCAGATCGCTGCGGCTGTGACGGAGTTGATGTGCTCGATCGAGGAGATCGCCCAGTCCTGCGTGCGCACCCGGCAACAGACCGAGATGGCGCAGCATGCGGTTGATGCCATGCAGCACACCGTCGGCGGTGTGGCGGCATCCATGGACGCCATCAACGATTCCTCCAACCGGGCACAGTCCGAGGTGAGCGAGCTCGCAGCCGCTTTCGATCAGATCACCAACGTGCTGGCAGTGATCGACACCATCGCCAAGCAGACCAATCTGCTGGCGCTGAACGCCACCATCGAGGCGGCGCGGGCAGGGGAGAGCGGCAGGGGCTTTGCGGTGGTGGCCGCCGAGGTCAAGCAGCTTGCACAGCAGACCGGTGGGGCGACACTCAGCATCGGTCACCAGATCGAGGCGCTTCGCGATGTGATCAGCCGGATCGGCCAAGCGATGAGCTTGTCGCAGAAAGCCGTCGAGGATGGCCAGACCGCCGTGGCCAAGGCGACCGGGATCGCGTCGGAGATCCTGGCGTCGTCATCGGGCGTTACACAGAGCATTTCGGAGATTACCGCCGTCATTGAACAGCAGTCGCAGGCGAGTTCCATCATTGCCAAGGATGCGTCCGATGCGGCGGATCTGGCGCGCCAGGGCGAGGATCTGCTGCAGTCGATGAACAGCAAGCTGCAGTCCGGAAATGATCGGCTGGCCGGGCTGGCGCGGACCTGGTTCCGCTCGTCGTCGGCCCAATCCCTCTGCGAAATGGCCAAGATCGACCATGTGCTGTTCCGCAAGCGGGCAGTCGACGCGGTGATGAACAAGGGCGACTGGAAGGCATCGGCGGTGCCGGACCATCACTCCTGCCGGCTGGGCAAGTGGTACGACAGTCTGGATGACAGGCGCCTCAAGGCCTTGTCGGCCTATGTGTCGCTGGAGACCCCGCATCAGCGCGTGCACGCGGCGGCCAAGGCCGCGCTCGAACATCACGAGATGGGTCGCCACGACAAGGCACTCGAGGAGCTGTCGCGGCTCTACGAGGCCAGCAAGGAGGTCATCGCCAACCTCGGGGATCTGTCGTCGGCCATCGTCGAGAATGAGAGCCAGAGCGACCGCCGCAGTACGCCCCGCGAAGAGGTGATGTCGATCGGGCTGCTGTTCGACCGGCAGCGCATGCGCAATGTGGGTGTGCGCGACGTGTCCGACGGCGGGGCTGGGCTGGTCGGCGTCAGCAAGGTCGACGTCGGCAAGGCCGTGCGCCTGCTGCATGCCGCGCAATGCTGCGGCGGCCAGCTGATGTGGGCGGACGGAAATACGGGCGGGATGAAGTTCGAGGCGCAGGCGGTCGCGCGATAGTGGAGGACAGGGCAAGGCCGGAAAGAAAAAGAGCGCGAAAGTCATGTCGCGCTCTCATCATCGTTTGGAACCTGCGGGCAAATGCCCTGATCAGGCCGCAGGGGCTTTGACCGGGATGCCGGCGTCGGTGAAGGCGGTTTGGAGTTCGCCCGCCTGGAACATCTCGCGGACGATGTCGCAGCCGCCGACGAACTCGCCCTTCAGGTAGAGCTGGGGAATGGTCGGCCAGTTGGTGTAGCTCTTGATGCCGTCGCGCAGCTCGTTGTTCTCAAGCACGTTGAAGCCCTTGAAGGGAACGCCGAGGTAGTTGAGAATCTGGACGACCTGGCCGGAGAAGCCGCACATGGGGAAATCGGGCGTGCCCTTCATGAACAGCACGACGTCGTTGGTCTTCACTTTATTGTCGATGAAGGCGTGTATATCGGACATGGGTTCCTCATCAGTACCGGGGGCAAGGCCCGGGGATATGGTGTCTGCCGCCGGCTGAGGCGGGGCCTGTGAAGACCCGCATCTGTTGCCGAACAGCACGCCAGTGATCAGTTTACAGGCAAGTCCTGCAAAGTGGAATCACGATTTCCGGATAACAGATCGGCGCTGGCCAGCGACCTTTGGCCAGCCGATGGCTCGGCTCAGGGAGCGCTGGTCTGCAGGGCGAGGGCGTGCAGGACGCCGCCCATGCGGCCCTTGAGGGCATCATAGACGAGCTGGTGCTGCTTGACGCGGCTCAAACCGCGGAAGGACTCCGACACGACGATAGCCGAATAATGGTCCCCGTCGCCTGCGAGATCGCGGATCTCCACCTTGGCGTCGGGAAGTGCTTCCCGGATCATCGCCTCGATCTCGTGTGCCTGCATCGCCATAGCCGCATCCCCTCTCACCCCGTTCTGCCCGGTCCCACACCGGGCCGGGCAACGCGAACGGGTTTACTCCATGCAATCCTCGCGCCGGGCGATCCGGCGGTCAAGCCATCTCACCGCCCATATACTCGGGCAGCCAGGAGTCGAAGGCCTTGCGAACCGTCTCGATTTCGACCTTGCCGGCGGTACCGAAGTCCAGCGCCGTGCCGCCAACGGTGCCAAGGCGCACCAGCGGGACGCCGGCGGCAGCGGCATCGGCGACCACACGCGCCGCATTGGCGGGCGAGACGGCGATGACATAACGCGCCTGGTCCTCGGCAAAGGCGGCCATGTGGGCCGACTGGCCGAGCGGCACGCTGGCGCCCTTCTTGCCGGCCATGGCCATTTCGGCGAGGCTGACGGCGAGGCCGCCGTCCGACAGATCGTGGCAGGAGGTCAGCAGGCGCTTGTCGATGGCGGCGCGGACGAAGTCGCCATGCTTGCGCTCCTTGGCCAGATCCACCGGCGGCGGCGTGCCTTCCTCGCGGCCGAAGAGTTCGCGCAAGTAGATGGACTGGCCGAGGTGGGTGCCGTGGCCGCCGACGAGGAAGAGCTCGTCGCCGTCATTCTTGAAGGCGATGGTGACCATCTTGGTCACATCCTTCAACAGGCCCACGCCGACGATGGTGGGGGTCGGCAGGATGCCGCGGCCGTTGGTCTCGTTGTAGAGCGAGACGTTGCCCGAGACGATCGGGAACTCGAGGCTGCGGCAGGCTTCGCCGAGGCCCTGCAGGGCGCGGACGAACTGGCCCATGGCCTCGGGCTTTTCGGGGTTGGCGAAGTTCAGGTTGTCGGTGACCGCGATGGGCGTGGCGCCGACGGCGGTGATGTTGCGCCAGCTCTCGGCGACGGCCTGCTTGCCACCTTCATAGGGGTCGGCCTCGCAGTAACGCGGCGTCACGTCGGAGCTCATGGCGAGCGCCTTGTTGGTGCCCTCGACGCGAACGACGCCGGCATCGCCGCCGGGGACGGTGGCCGAGTTGCCCTGCACGAGGCAGTCATACTGCTCGTAGACCCAGGCGCGTGAGCACATGTCGGGCGTGCCGATGATCTTGACCAGCGCGTCGGCAACGTTGCTGACGGCGGGGATGGAGGTGAAGGAGATCGGCTCGGCCTTGAAGGGCTCGACCCAGGGGCGGTCATATTCGGGCGCCTGGTCGCCGAGTTCCTTGATCGGCAGGTTGGCAACTTCCTCGCCGTGATGGATGACGCGGAAGCGCAGGTCGTCGGTGGTCTCGCCGCAGATGGCGAAATCGAGTTCCCACTTCACGAAGATGGATTCGGCGAGCTTCTCCTTGGAGGGCTCGAGCACCATGAGCATGCGCTCCTGGCTCTCCGACAGCATCATCTCGTAGGCGGTCATGTTCTCTTCGCGCACCGGCACCTTGTCGAGGTCGAGGCGCAGGCCGAGATTGCCCTTGGCGCCCATTTCGACGGCCGAGCAGGTGAGGCCGGCGGCGCCCATGTCCTGGATGGCGATGACGGCGCCGGTCTTCATCAGCTCAAGGCAGGCTTCGAGCAGGCGCTTCTCGGTGAAGGGGTCGCCGACCTGAACGGTGGGACGCTTTTCCTCGATCTGGTCGTCGAACTCGGCCGAGGCCATGGTGGCGCCGCCGACGCCGTCGCGGCCGGTCTTGGCGCCGAGATAGACGACGGGCAGGCCGACGCCCTTGGCTTCCGAGAGGAATATGCCGTCAGCCTTGGCCAGACCGAGGGCAAAGGCGTTGACGAGGCAGTTGCCATTGTAGCGGGCGTGGAAGCGCACTTCGCCGCCGACCGTGGGCACGCCGAAGGAGTTGCCGTAGCCGCCGACGCCGGCGACGACGCCAGCCACCAGATGGCGGGTCTTGGGATGGCTGGGCTCGCCGAAGGACAGCGAGTTCATGGCGGCGATGGGCTTGGCACCCATGGTGAAGACGTCGCGCAGGATGCCGCCGACGCCGGTGGTGGCACCCTGGTAAGGCTCGATATAGGAGGGGTGATTGTGGCTCTCCATCTTGAAGACGGCGACGTCGCCGTCCTCGATGTCGATGACGCCGGCGTTTTCACCGGGGCCGATCACCACCTTGGGGCCCTTGGTGGGCAGCGTCTTCAGCCACTTCTTGGAGGACTTGTAGGAGCAATGCTCGTTCCACATGGCCGAGAAGATGCCGAGCTCGGTGAAGGTCGGCTCGCGCCCGATCAGATCGAGGATCCGCTCGTATTCGTCGGGCTTCAGCCCGTGGCTGGCGATCAGTTCGGGCGTGATGGCGATGTCATTGCGAAGCACGGCTATCCCCTTGTTGGGCGAGCCAGCCTGCCCTGGACTTGGGCGGGCTGGCGCATCAGGTCGGACCAGCCACGAGCTGTCGGCGAGAGCATGCCGCCCAGCAGCCGACAAACCGGTCCGCAGTTGGTGCAGGGGATAGCTTGGTTGCGGGAGAATCGCAAGGAAGCGAAGCGCATAATTCCCGGATATCAGGGGCGAAGCGGGCAGAAAGTGGCGCCGGCAGTCGGGCTTGCGTCAGGCTGTGCCGGGGATCTTGGTGTTGATCACCTTGATGGTCTGCGGTGCGTCCGTCGGGCGCTGCGGCTGCGGAGGACGCTGCGGCATCACCGCCTGCGGCTGCGGAGCGCTCGCGCGGGTCTCGCCGATGCCGGCGCGCTGCACGTAGAGCGTTTCGAGGGCGCAGAAGTCGCGGATGAAATTGAACAGCGCTTCGGCGGACATGATGGTGGGATTGATATCGACCGTCGGGCAATAGCGCATGTAGAGACGCTCGGCGTCGATGGTCCGCCCGGCATAGCCGACCGCCCAGCCCTCGAACTCGCGCCGGTAGATTTCTGAGACCGACAGCACCGTCAGTTCTTCATGCCTGTTGTCTTCGTAGAGAATTTTCAGTTGCTTGGAGACTTGGTCACGCGATCCTTCGATGACCTGCATGAAGAATTTCTCGTTGAAGACCAGACCTCCGGTGAGCCCGGAGACGGGGCTGTACTCGCTGCAGGCCTGCAGCATGCCGCGGATCATACCGGCAGACTCGCCGATCTTGATGTTGGTGCGGCTAAAGAAGACCAGACGTGAGAGGCTCATGGTCGTTATCCAATATGCAGCATCGACAAGGTGCCGCATACCAGATCCGGTTTCAATGACAATTCACCTGACGCGCAGGTGTTGTTCTACATTTTTGGAATATTTGTGCAATTAATGGTTAAATATGCTTAAGAGTACTGTGTGCTTTTGCCAGTTGGCAAAGATGCCGGAAGGCAAGAAATCCGGCAAACTCTGAAAGTTCGACTCAGGCGGCCAGGGTCTTGGCGACGCTTTCGAAGAGGCCGCGACCATCGAGACCGCCGTGCAGGGCCTCGATGAGGTTCTCCGGGTGCGGCATCATGCCGAGCACATTGCCGGCGTCGTTGAGGATGCCGGCGATGTCGTTGACCGAGCCGTTGGGGTTCGTTCCTTCAGCATAGCGGAAGGCGACGCGGCCGTCACCTTCGAGGCGGGCGAGCGTCTCGGCGTCGGCGAAATAGTTGCCGTCGTGATGGGCGACCGGGCAGCGGACCACCTGACCCTTGGAATAGGCACGGGTGAAGTCGGTGTCGGCGTTGGCAACTTCCAGCTTCACTTCCTTGCAGACGAAGCGCAGGTGGGCGTTGCGCATCAGCGCGCCGGGCAGAAGGCCGGCCTCGGTGAGGATCTGGAAGCCGTTGCAGACGCCAAGGACGCGGACGCCTGCGGCAGCCTTCTTGGCCACGTCGAGCATGGCCGGCGAGCGCGCGGCGATGGCGCCGCAGCGCAGATAGTCGCCGTAGGAGAAGCCGCCGGGCAGGACGATCAGGTCGACGTCGGGCAGGGTGCTGTCCTGATGCCAGACGACGGTGGGCGTGTGGCCCGTGACGGAGGCCAGTGCCTTCACCATATCGTGGTCGCGGTTGGAACCGGGAAAGAGCACGACGGCTGAACGCATGAGAGGTCTCCGCTGCAGGTCAGTTCAATAAAGGGTCAGATAGACGGCGACGGCCGCACAGACGAGGGGTATGCCGAGGAAGACGGCCGCCTTGATCACCATGAAGCGGATGATCCGGGCGGTGTCGTCTTCAGGCGCCGCCATGGGTCAACCCAGGATGTCGATATGGTAGTTCTCGATGACGGTGTTGGCGAGCAGCTTCTCGCACATGTCCGTCACGGTGGCACGGGCGGCATCGGCGCTGGTCTCCGCGAGGATCAGGTCGATGATCTTGCCCTGGCGGGCGCCCTCGACGCCAGCGAAACCGAGGCCCTTGAGGGCGCCTTCGATCGCCTTACCCTGAGGATCGAGCACGCCTGCCTTCAGCGTGACGGTGACACGGACTTTCATGGGCTTTCATCCTGCCAAAAAGGAACGCCGGGGAGATAACCCGGCGTTCAACGATTCACAAGGTTTTTTGTGCCGAAGCCCGCGGTTACTTCACCAGTTTCGGGCCGGCAGTACGGGTCGCGTCGGACTCGTTGAGGATCCCGAGGCGGCGGGCCACTTCGGTATAGCTCTCGACGAGGCCGCCCATGTCGCGGCGGAAGCGGTCCTTGTCCAGACGGTCGCCGGTGGCGATGTCCCACAGGCGGCAGCTGTCCGGGCTGATCTCGTCGGCGACGACGATGCGCATCATGTCGCCTTCCCACATGCGGCCGCATTCCATCTTGAAATCGACAAGACGGATGCCGACGCCGAGGAACAGGCCGGCGAGGAAGTCGTTGACACGGATGGCGAGCGCCATGATGTCATCGATTTCCTGGGGAGCCGCCCAGCCAAAGGCCGTGATGTGCTCTTCCGACACCATGGGGTCGTTGAGCTCGTCGCTCTTGTAATAGAACTCGATGATCGAGCGGGGCAGCTGCGTGCCTTCCTCGATGCCGAGGCGCGTGGCGATGGAGCCCGCGGCGACATTGCGCACCACCACTTCAAGCGGGATGATCTCGACTTCGCGGATCAGCTGTTCGCGCATGTTGAGGCGGCGGATGAAATGGGTCGGAATGCCCATCGTGTTGAGATGGGTGAAGATATATTCCGAGATACGGTTGTTCAGGACACCCTTGCCGTCGATGATCTCATGCTTCTTGGCATTGAACGCCGTGGCGTCGTCCTTGAAATGCTGGATCAGAGTGCCGGGTTCCGGCCCTTCGTACAGGATCTTGGCCTTACCTTCGTAGATACGCCGGCGACGGTTCATTGGGATATACCGTGGTCTGTTGATGAAATCCATGAGGGCGGGCGGCTCCGGGTCCGGTAACGAAATACAACGGCCAAAGGTGCCCTCGGCAGTTTATCAAGCAAAGAAAGCGGGCCGAACTGACGTCCGCCCGCTCCCTCGCCGGGGCGGACACTACTCGATCGGAGCCAAGATAACAATCCCGCACTGCAGCAATTTCGAGGAGGGGCGCATTCATGCCAATTGTAGCTATCTGGCAATTGAGCGATGATTTGCCAAAATCTGCAGGGAGGGAAATGCAAAAGCGCCAGAGCGTCATTATATTCTTTGCAGGGGCCAGTTTATCACGCCGGCTGCCTGAGGCCGCCGTAGGAACTGGCCGACCGAGGGAAGGGAGGCAACACATGAGCGTGTTCGAGCAACGGGAGCAGGCCTTCGAGAGCAGGTTCTTCCACGAGGAAGAAATTCGCTTCCGCGCGACCGCCCGGCGCAACAAGCTCCTGGGACTTTGGGCGGCTGAGAGAATGGGACTTGCGGGCGACGACGCGTCCGAATACGCGCGCTCGGTGGTGCAGGCCGATCTCATCAAGATGGGCGAAGACGACGTCTTGCTGAAACTGGTCGGTGACATGAGCGCGAAGGGGCTGCCCGTCAGCCCGGACGAGGTTCGCAAGTCCATGGGTGAGTTCATGGGCGTGGCCATCGCACAGGTTCACGCGGAGCTTTGAGTTTCGCTGAAACCGAGATGTCTGCCCGCCCGACAGGCGACCTGAGCATTCCGATGGGGCAGCTCCGGTGGTAAGGGTCTTTTGACGGTTCGGAGTTGATGTGTCCGCGCCGACGTTCGGGACGGAACGAGGAGGGGCGGAGAGTGAAGACGTTGCGCGCGCATCTGGCCGACAGTGGCAAGCTCGATATCGGTTGGCTGTCGCTGCCCGAGCCGCTGATCGGGGAAATCTGCATTCGGGCCGGCTTCGAGGCGATGCTGGTGGATCTTCAGCATGGCCTGATCGACATGTCGGCGGCGCTGCGCATGATCGGGGCGATCAAGGCGGCCGGCGGGTTTGTGCTGTCACGCGTGCCGGTCGGCGAGTTTCAGACGGCCTCGCGCCTGCTCGATTGGGGCGCCGACGGTGTGATCGCGCCGATGATCAACAGCGCCGAGGAAGCCGCGGCCTTTGCATCCTTCATGAAATATCCCTTGCTTGGCCAGCGATCCTGGGGACCGACACGGGCCATGCAGTTGACCGGGCTCGGTCCCGATGCCTATCGCCGCTCGGCCAATGAGGGGACGCTGGTGATGATCGAGACGCGCTCGGCGCTGGACAATCTCGAAGCCATTCTGGCGGTACCTGGCATCGACGGTGTGTTCCTCGGCCCCTTCGATCTGTCGATCGCGCTGTCGCCCAAGGGCGAGCCCGACATCGACCGTGCCGATGTGCTGGAGGCCATTGAGCATGTGGCGCGCGCGACCGCTGCGGCGGGCAAGGTGAGCGGCATCTACGGCACCTCGGCTGCCCATGTGAAGCGCTACCGGGCGATGGGCTACAGCTTTGCGACGCTGTCGAGCGACACGGCCATCCTCTCGTCCGGCGTGGCATCGCTGCTGGCGGCGGTGGCGAGCGACTGACGGGCGCGCCGCCGGTTCAATGTGCCGGGCCGGCGAACTTGGCGGAAATCCAGTCGACGAAGCGGCGTGCGGGAGACCGCAGGGCCGTGAAGCGTCGCACGACCAGCCAATAGCTGCCGCAAACGAAGGTGGTGTCGGCCACGCGGCATAACCGGCCCTCCGACAGGGCTTCGACGACGAAGCTGCGGTCGAGGAGGGCGACGCCCTGACCGCGCAGAGCCGCCTGCATCACCAGGCCACCGTCGGTGAAGACGGGGCCGCGCAGGGTGTCGGGCAACGTGACGCCGGCTTCGGCGAACCAGCGCGTCCAGAGCTGACGGCTTTCCTCAAACAGCAGAGGCTGGCCAAGCAAGGCCGTGGGCGGTTGGCCGGCGAGCTCCGCGGCGATCTCAGGGGCTGCCACTGCCAGAAGCTCCGACTCGCAAAGCTGTTGGCACTCCGTCCGCGGCCAGCCTCCCGGCTCGCTGGTGAAGCGGATGGCGATCTCCGCTTCATGGGCGCGGAACTGTGCCAGACGGTGATCGGCCTCCAGAGTGACGTCGATCTCCGGATGGGCGGCCTGAAAGTCGCTCAGATGCGGCAGCAGCCAGCAGGCGGCGAAGGATGGCTCACAGCTCAGGATGATGCGGGCCGGCTCCGGGCGGCAGCGCAAGGACTCCAAGGTGCCGTCGATGGCGTCAAAGGCCGTGGTCAGCGTGGCGAGCAAGGTCTGGCCGCTGTCGGTGAGGCTGACGGCGCGCGGGCGGCGCTCGAACAGCGCATGGCCGACGCGGTCTTCCAGCTCGCGAATCTGGCGGCTGATGGCGGCTTGGGAGACGTGAAGTTCCTCAGCGGCCAGCGTGAAGCTGCCGAGCCGTCCTGCAGCTTCGAAACTGCGCAAGGCGGTGAGGGGCAGGCGGCCGCGCTTCATGGGATACATAACCTCAAGTCATACGTTGCTGACGATAAGCTCGTTTGTGCAAGCGCCGCAAGTGCTGTTTCTTCCCGGCAAAAGGAGGCCCACATGTGGCATAGATTTCATGACGTTCTGCTGGACATGTTCCGGCTGATATCGGTGCAATGGCACCCGACGGCTCCCCAGAACCATATCCGCGAGGAGTGGCAAGAGCGCCCGGAGCCGGAGGTCGAGCTGCCGGAACCGGAGGCCAAGCGCGAGCCCAGGCGCGAAGGCGCGGCGCGCGCCATGCCGGTGGCATGCCAGCCGGCGGGCTGCGGCTGACGGGACTTACACCCGCTTCAGCAGTGTGGCGAAGCGGGTGAGGCCTTCCGGCCAGGGACCATGGCCGGACTCCGAGTTGAGATGGCCGCTGTCGCCGGCGTCGATGAAGTCCGATCCCCAGGCGGCCGCAAAATCGCCGGCGCGATCGAAGGCGCAATAGGGATCGGTGCGGCTGGCGACCAGCATGGACGGAAAGGGCAGGGGATCGGTGGACAGGCCGGCAAAGCCGGTGACCTCGCCGGGCATGTCGTCCCGATCGACATCGGGCAGGCCGACCAGGAAGGCGCCGCGCACGGACCGACCGATATAGGGCGCGGCATGAATGACGGCCGCGACGCCCAGCGAATGGGCCACCAGAATCACCGGGCGCGTTGCGGCGTTGACCGCCAGGCCGATGGCAGACACCCAGGCATCCTTATCGGGCCTGTCCCAGTCGCGCTGCTCGACGCGCCGCGCCGTCGGCAACTTGGCTTCCCAGCGGCTTTGCCAGTGGTTCGGGCCGGAGTTCTGCCAGCCGGGGATGATGAGGATGTCGCATTCGGAGGTTTTGAGCGGCATGATGGCGACGATTATTCCCAAATCTGCAATTTTTGATTGCATACAGTTCGTTGCGTGATTCGAACCGGTTCTCCATCCTATGAGCGGAGGATGGAAATGGTCGAACGGTCCGCAGCACTCCTGGTGTTCTTGATCAGCACGGTCGGCGCGACGGCTGGCGGCAGCTGCAGGTCACCCGATGCCATCGGCTGCGTCGCCAATCACAGCTTGCCGCTCCATCGCATCGACTTCATCTGCGACGGCCGCCATCTTTGCAAGCAGATGCACAGCTGTGAAGAGGCTTATTACTTCCTCGAACAGTGCGGTGTGACCTCGCTGGACCGCGACCATGACGGCGTGCCCTGCGAGGCCATTTGCGGATAGTCGCTATCTGGCGAGGGGCGCTCAGGCCGCGCCGAATACCCGGCGGAAAATGGTGTCGACGTGCTTGGTGTGGTAGCCGAGGTCGAACCTGTCGCGGATTTCCTGTTCGGACAGGGCCGCGCGCACGTCCGCGTCCTTCAGGAGTTCGTCGAGGAAGTCGACGTTGGAGGCGCCGGCCTGCTGGTAGCTGTCCCAGACCTTCATGGCGTTGCGCTGGACGAGGCGATAGCTGTCCTCGCGCGAGACTCCCTTCTGGGTGAGGGCGAGCAGGATGCGCTGGGAATGCACGAGGCCGCCGAGGCGGTCCATGTTGGCGACCATGCGCTCGGGGTAGACCAGCAGCTTGTCGACCACGTTGGTGAGGCGGGCCAGCGCGAAGTCCAGCGTGACGGTGGCGTCCGGGCCGATGTAGCGCTCGACGGAAGAGTGCGAGATGTCGCGCTCATGCCAGAGGGCGACATTCTCGAGCGCCGGCGTGACGGCCGAGCGGACGATGCGGGCAAGGCCGGTGAGGTTTTCGGTGAGCACCGGGTTGCGCTTGTGCGGCATTGCCGAAGAGCCCTTCTGGCCGGGCGAGAAATATTCCTCGGCTTCCAGCACTTCGGTGCGCTGCAGGTGGCGGATCTCGATGGCGAGACGCTCGATCGAGGAGGCGATGACGCCCAGCGTCGCAAAATACATGGCGTGGCGATCGCGCGGGATCACCTGGGTCGACACCGGCTCCGGCGAGAGGCCGAGTGCCTTTGCCACGTGTTCCTCGACGCGCGGGTCGATGTTGGCGAAGGTGCCGACGGCGCCGGAGATGGCGCAGGTGGCGATTTCCTCGCGGGCATGGACGAGGCGGGTGCGGCAGCGGTCGAACTCGGCATAGGCTTCTGCCATCTTCAGGCCGAAGGTGACGGGCTCGGCGTGAATGCCGTGGCTGCGGCCGATGCAGACGGTGTCCTTATACTCGAAGGCGCGGCGCTTGATGGCGGCGAGCAGGGCGTCCATGTCCTTCAGTAGCAGGTCGGTGGCACGCACCAGCTGGACGTTGAAGCAGGTGTCCAGCACGTCCGACGAGGTCATGCCCTGATGGACGAAGCGGCTGTCGGGGCCGACGAACTCGGCGAGGTGGGTGAGGAAGGCGATGACGTCGTGCTTGGTGACGCGCTCGATCTCGTCGATGCGCTCGACGTCAAAGGTGGCGGCACCGCCCTTTTCCCAGATGGTCTTCGCCGCTTCCCTGGGGACGACGCCCAGATCGGCAAGGGCGTCGGTGGCATGGGCCTCGATCTCGAACCAGATGCGGAATTTGGTCTCCTGGCTCCAGATGGAGGTCATCTCGGGGCGGGAATAGCGCGGGATCATGGCGGGCCTTTCGCGGCGAGCGGTGGATTTGCGGCGGGGTTTAGCAGGTTGGCGCCTTCGTCTCAACCGCGCCGGCCCGCTCAGATCTCCGAATAATGGCGATCGTGATAGACGAGGATCTCGCGCGCGCCATTGGGATCGACCGGCTTGACGCGGGTGCCGACAACGGCGCCGTAGAAGATGGTGTGGGTGCCGATCTCGTGGAACTGCAGCAGCTGGCAGTCGAGCGACATCACGGAGTTGGCAAGGACAGGCGCGCCGGTCGTCAGCGTGGTCCAGTTACCATGGGCGAATCTCTCGCTGAAATGCAGGCCCGTGCGCCCGGCGAAGATGTTGGCGAGCTCCACTTCGTTCTTCGGCAGCAGGTTGACCGCAAAGCAGGCGTTGTCCTTGAGGAGCTGGTTCTGCGGGCTCTTGCGATTGAGGCAGACGAGAATGGTTGGCGGGTCATCGGAGACGGAGGCGACGGCGGTGGCGGTGAAGCCGGAGCTGCCGGCAGAGCCTGCCGTGGTGACGATGTGGACACCGGAGGGCAGGCGGGCGATGCAGTTGCGAAAGTCCTGGCCGGTGACGTCGGCCTTGTCGCTGGGAGTGTCGGCTGCCTGCGGTGGCAGCGGCAGTCGTGTGGTGTCATTCATGGCTGGTCGTCCGGTTTGGTTTTTTGAGCTCGCACGTAGCGGCGGGGGATTCGGTCGCCCGTCGGGCGAATTATAGGTATTTCCACTAAGTTGGAGCTGATTTCCGACCCAAGTGTTGGTTCTTCATTGGATGCGCCCTGCGCGTGCGGTCCGTCAAGCTAATCGAAATTCATTGAAAAACCGCCTCAAATTTCGCTGAGAGCGAAAAGCATGAGGTGGCCTTTTTCGCCTTCGGCAAATATCCTGCATACATTATGAAATTCACGCATGGGGGAATGGGCAGGTCCAGAAGCCTTGTTTAGCGAATGTCACCTATTAACAGGCTCATTTTAGGTGATTGTCCCGTTAAAATTCGCATTGTGGAGATATATTCTGCAATTTTCATTTTTTGTCGGGAAAACTGCGGAGTTCGGTTGTCTTGACCAATCGAGCCTGCTAATGGAATCCATCAAGCCTACAAATGAAGCAGCGCTTAGAAATGCTGCCGTTATAGGCTGCTGCAGGGGGTCATCAACATATGGAAGTATTCATCCAGCAGGTGATCAATGGCATCACCATCGGCTCGCTTTATGGGCTGATTGCCATTGGTTATACCATGGTGTTTGGCATTATCGGCATGGTGAATTTCGCCCATGGCGATGTGTTCATGGTATCGGCGTTTTTCGCCCTCATCTTCTTTCTGGCGCTTACGGCCTGGCTTGGCATCGCGTCCATCACGATCACTCTTCTGATCGTCATGGTGATCTCGATGGTGCTGACAGGACTTCTGAGCTGGGCGATCGAGCGCATTGCCTACTCGCCGCTGCGTGGATCCTTCCGTCTGGCGCCGCTGATTTCGGCTATCGGCATGTCCATCGTGCTGTCGAACTTCGTGCAGGTCGCCCAGGGGCCGCGCAACAAGCCCATTCCGCCGATGGTGCGTGAGACCTTCACCCTTTGGGAGAACAACGGCTATGCCGTCACCATCTCGCTGAAGCAGGTGATCATCATGGCCGTGACGGCGGTGCTGCTGGTTGCCTTCTGGTACATGGTGCAGAAGACCGCGCTCGGTCGCGCCCAGCGCGCCTGCGAGCAGGATCGCAAGATGGCCGGTCTTCTCGGCATCAACGTCGACCGTACGATCTCGCTGACCTTCGTGATCGGTGCGGCGCTGGCGGCGGTCGCCGGTACGCTCTACCTGATGTATTATGGCGTCGTGCATTTCGCCGACGGCTTCACCCCGGGCGTCAAGGCCTTCACCGCGGCCGTGCTCGGCGGTATCGGCTCGCTGCCGGGTGCCGTGCTTGGCGGGCTGCTCATCGGCCTCATTGAAACGCTCTGGGGACAGTATGTGTCGGCCGACTATCAGAATGTCGCCGCGTTCTCGATCCTCGTCATCGTGCTGATCTTCATGCCGCAGGGCCTGCTCGGCCGGCCGGAAGTCGAGAAGGTTTGACAAGCATGACCAGCAATACAACGAAAAAGGCCGGTCCCGATCTGGGCAAGGCCTTCAAGGATGCCATTTTGGCTGGCATAATCGCCTTTGCTCTGCTCGGGCCGCTGATCGGTCTGAAGACCGATCAGAACATGGACAACCAGCTGGTGCTGGTGAACAACATGCCGGTGGCGTTGATCTTCGTCGCCCTGGTGATGGTCGGTCGCTTCCTGCTCGCCGCCTTCATCTATCCGGCGATCGCCGCGAAGGGCGCCAAGTCCAAGGCGGCGGTGTCGCTCGCCGAGCTTGAAGCCAAGGCCAAGCGCACCAAGCGACTGTCCCTGGGCGGTCTGGTGTTCCTGTTCGTCTATCCCATGCTGATCCTGGCGCTGTTCGGCGTGCAGGGCTCCATCAAGTGGGTGGACAACTTTGGTGTCCAGATCCTCATCTACGTGATGCTGGGCTGGGGCCTCAACATCGTGATCGGTCTCGCGGGTCTTCTGGACCTCGGTTACGTGGCCTTCTACGCTGTGGGCGCCTATTCCTACGCGCTGCTGGCGATCAACTTCCACCTGTCCTTCTGGGTGCTGCTGCCGCTTGCCGGTATCCTTGCCTCCTTCTGGGGCATGATCCTCGGCTTCCCGGTGCTGCGTCTGCGCGGTGACTATCTGGCCATCGTGACGCTGGCTTTTGGTGAGATCATCCGCCTGGTGCTGATCAACTGGAAGGACTTCTCGGGCGGCTCGGCCGGTATCTCGTCGATCCCGAAGGTCTCGCTGTTCGGCCTCTACTCCTTCGACATGGGGGCCACGAACAACTTCGCCAAGGCTTTCCACCTGGCGGCGTCGTCGGCCTATTACAAGGTGTTCCTCTACTACCTGATCCTGCTGCTGGCGCTGCTGACGGCCTTCGTGACCACGCGTCTGCGCAAGCTGCCGATCGGTCGTGCCTGGGAAGCGCTGCGCGAGGACGAAGTGGCCTGCCGCTCGCTCGGCATCAACACCACCAACACCAAGCTGACGGCCTTCGCCATCGGCGCCATGTTCGGTGGCTTCGCCGGCTCGTTCTTCGCGGCACGTCAGGGCTTCGTTTCGCCCGAGTCCTTCGTGTTCATGGAATCGGCCGTGATCGTGGCGATCGTGGTGCTCGGCGGCATGGGTTCGATGATCGGCGTGGCACTGGCTGCCGTGGCGATGATCGGCGGCACCGAGTTGCTGCGTGAACTCTCCTTCCTGAAGGCAGTGTTCGGCGACGACTTCAACCCCGACCAGTTCCGCATGCTGCTGTTCGGCCTTGCCATGGTGGTGATCATGGTCTGGAAGCCCCGCGGCTTCATCTCCGCACGCCAACCAACGGCCTTCCTCTTTGAGAAGAAGACCATTTCCGGCGATCTGGTGAAGGAAGGCCACGGCTGACATGAGCACGATTTCGAAACCCTGGGACAAGGACCCTGTCCTGACGGTCGAACACCTGACCATGCGCTTTGGCGGTCTGGTTGCGGTCAACGATCTGAGCTTTTCCGCCGGGCGCGGTGACATCACCGCCCTGATCGGCCCCAATGGTGCCGGCAAGACGACGGTGTTCAACTGCATCACCGGCTTCTACAAGCCGACCACGGGCATGATGACCATGCGCCACAAGGATGGGGCGACCCATCTCCTCGAGCGCATGCCGGACTTCGTGGTATCCAAGAAGGCCAAGGTGGCCCGCACGTTCCAGAACATCCGCCTGTTCTCTGGCATGACGCTTCTGGAAAACCTGCTGGTCGCTCAGCACAATCCGCTGATGATCGCCTCTGGCATGACCTTCCTCGGCGTGCTCGGCATTGGTGGCTACAAGGCCAAGGAACGTCAGGCGATCGAGAAGGCCAAGTATTGGCTGGACAAGATCAAGCTGACGGATCGCGCCGACGATCCGGCCGGTGATCTGCCCTATGGCGCCCAGCGCCGTCTGGAGATCGCTCGCGCCATGTGCACCGGGCCGGCGCTGCTCTGCCTCGACGAACCGGCGGCGGGCCTCAACCCGCGTGAATCGGCCGAGCTCAACGAGCTTCTGCTGGGCATCCGCAGGGACGAGGATACCTCGATCCTGCTGATCGAACACGACATGTCCGTGGTGATGGAAATCTCCGACCACGTGGTCGTGCTGGAATATGGCACCAAGATTTCGGACGGCACCCCTGCCGAGACCAAGAACGATCCGCGCGTCATCGCCGCCTATCTCGGCGTCGACGACGAAGAGGTCGACAAGGTCGAACATGAGCTGGACGAGGTTCAGGCCCATCATACGCAGGGGAGCGGCCAATGAGTGCTGTTGCAAAGGAGCCCTTGCTGGCCGTCAAGGGTGTGAAGACCTATTACGGCAACATCATCGCGCTGAAGGGCGTCGATGTGAATGTGAACGAAGGTGAGATCGTCACGCTGATCGGTGCCAACGGTGCCGGCAAGTCGACGCTGATGATGACCATCTTCGGCCAGCCGCGGGCGCGAGAAGGGCAGATCACGTTCCAGGGGCAGGACATCACCAAGATGCCGCCGCACGAGATCGCCCGGCTGCGCATCGCGCAGTCGCCGGAAGGGCGCCGCATCTTCCCGCGCATGACCGTGCTCGAGAACCTGCAGATGGGCGCCTCGCTCGACAACCTCAAGTATTTCGATGAGGATGCCGAGAAGATGTTCACGCTGTTCCCGCGCCTCAAGGAGCGCCTGCATCAGCGTGGCGGTACGCTGTCGGGCGGCGAGCAGCAGATGCTGGCCATCGCCCGTGCGCTGATGGCCCGCCCCAAGCTGCTGATGCTGGACGAGCCGTCGCTGGGTCTTGCCCCGCTGATCGTCAAGCAGATCTTCGAGGCGATCCGCAATCTGAACAAGACGCAGGGGCTGACGGTCTTCCTGGTGGAGCAGAACGCGTTCCATGCGCTCAAGCTCGCCCATCGCGGCTACGTGATGGTGAACGGCGTCGTGACCATGTCCGGGTCCGGGCGCGAACTTCTCGAAAACCCCGAGGTGCGCGCCGCGTATCTCGAGGGTGGCGCCCACTGACGGAGGAGCGATCATGCAGGGTATTCTCTACGATGAGCAGAGCTTCCTCGTCTTCCTGTTCGTCACGCTTTTGCTGGGCGGGCTCGGGGCCTGGATGACGGGACGCGCCTGCGCCATGACCTGGCGTACGCGTCAGGTGATGGCCATCTATGTCCTGATCCTCACGGCTGGCGTCAGGTTCATCCATTTCTCGATCTTCAACGCCACATTGCTGTCGCTCCACTATTACGTGGTGGATGCCGTGGTGCTTGAAGCGATTGCCTTCCTCGGCTTCCAGTTCAAGCGGACCCGGCAGATGGTCACGCAATACTACTGGCTCTACGAGGCATCCGGTCCCTTCGCCTGGAAGGCCAAGGGCTGAGTTGAACGGCGATTTGGTCGTGATATCAGCGGGATGAAAAATTCCGTAGATCTACGAATTAAGGATGACAAGCCTCAAAAAATAGGGAACATTCCTGAGGCTTTGTCATTCTAAGACCCAGGGGTCCCGGGGTATCGGGGCCAACTTCCAGTGAATGATAACGGGAGAGCATAATATGAAGAAGTTCCTCTTGTCGGGCGTCGCGCTGGCCGCCGGCCTCGTTGTTTCGAGCGCCGCTTACGCTGATATCCTGATCGGCGTCGCTGGCCCGCTGACCGGCCCGAACGCCGCTTTCGGCGCTCAGCTGCAGAAGGGTGCCGAGCAGGCTGCTGCCGACATCAATGCCGCTGGCGGCATCAATGGCGAAAAGGTCGTCCTCGAGTTCGGCGATGACGTGTCCGACCCGAAGCAGGGCGTGTCGGTCGCCAACAAGTTCGTCGGCGACGGCGTCAAGTTCGTGATCGGTCACTTCAACTCGGGCGTTTCGATCCCCGCGTCTGAAGTCTATGCCGAAAACGGCATCATGGAGATCACCCCGTCGGCCACCAACCCGGTCTTCACCGAGCGTGGCCTGTGGAACACCTTCCGTACTTGCGGTCGTGACGACCAGCAGGGCGCTGTTGCCGGCGGCTGGATCGCCAAGAACTTCGCCGACAAGAAGGTTGCCGTCCTTCATGACAAGACCCCCTATGGCCAGGGCCTCGCTGACGAGACCAAGAAGGCCATGAACGCCGCTGGCGTCAAGGAAGTCATGTACGAAGGCGTCAACATCGGCGACAAGGACTTCTCGGCCCTCATCTCCAAGATGAAGGAAGCTGGCGTCTCGGTCGTTTACTGGGGCGGTCTGCACACCGAAGGCGGCCTGATCATCCGTCAGTCGGCTGAAGCCGGCCTCAAGGCCCAGTTCATGTCGGGCGACGGCATCACCTCCGACGAGTTCGCCGCCATCGGTGGCCCGGCCGTCGAAGGCACGCTGATGACCTTCGGTCCGGACCCGCGCCAGAACCCGGCTGCTGCCGACGCTGTCGCCAAGTTCCGCTCCGCTGGTTTCGAGCCGGAAGCCTACACGCTCTACTCTTACGCCGCCATGCAGCTGATTGCTTCGGCCGCCAAGACCGCCGGCTCTCTTGACCCGCAGGCTGTGGCCGACGTGGTGCACAAGGGCGATGCGATCTCCACCGTTATCGGCAACCTCGCCTATAACGAAAAGGGTGACCGCAAGGACGCCGACTACACCATGTACGTCTGGAAGAAGAACGCCGAAGGCAAGATCACCTATGAGATGATCAAGTAATTCGGCCTTTCAGTCGCGTTACAGGAGCACCGTCGTCCCGCAAGGGGCGGCGGTGTTCCGCTTTCTGGACGGTTCCGCTTTGCGCGCCGAAATGCTATTGCCGGACAAGAAGATCGGGAACCGCCGGGTCGATCGGACCCGGGCTGGCGGAATGTGGGGCAGGCGCATGCGAAAGACAGTTGTCCTCACGGCAATGGTGCTGACCTTGCTCGGAACACCGGTGCTGGCCGCGCCGTTTCTTGTGGGCGTGACAGGGCCGATGTCCGGCAGCTTCGCCGATATCGGGAAGGGCATCGAGGCGGGCGTCAAGATGGCCGCTGATGCCGCCAATGCGGCAGGTGGCGTCGGCGGTGACAAGATCGCGGTGGTGACGGCCGATGACAAATGCGACGCCGACACCGGTACGGCGGTGGCCAACCAGCTGGTGGGCAAGGGTGTGAAGGTGGTGATCGGCCATGCCTGCACGTCGGCGGCTCTGGCTGCGGCGAAGGTCTATGCGGCCAATGGCGTGCTCTACCTCTCGCCGGCGGCGACCAATCCACGCCTGACGGACGAGGGCATCGGCGCCGGGGTGTTTCGGCTGGCGGTGCGGTCCGATCTCGAGGCCAAGGCGCTTTCCGACTATCTGCTCGCCCATTTCAAGGACAAGCGCGTGGCCTTCGTGCACGACGGCAGCATCTACGGGCAGGGTCTCGTGGAGGCAGTAGCCAAGAGTTTCGGCGATGCCGGCGGCAGTGTCGCGATGACGGAAGCCTTCACGCCGGGCGAGAAGAGCCAGAACAGCCTTGTCGGCAAGATCCAGGATGCGGCGGTTTCGGCCGTGGTGCTGGGTGCCTTGCAGTCCGACGCGGCGGTGATCAGCACGGCGCTCAGGGGGCGGGGGCTCGACGCTGCCATCATCGGCGATGAGGCGCTGGGGCTCGAAGACTATGTCAACCTTGCCGGCGATGCGGCGGAGGGGACGGTGTTCATGCTGCCGGATGTCGGCCGGGACGGCGCGGCCGCTGTCGACCTCGAGATCACGCTGCAGGAGAAGCAACGGCAGGCGACTGACACGCTGTTTGCCTCCTATGCCGCGCTGCAGGCGGCGGTGACGGCCTTTGATGGGGCAAGTGATGCTGCAGATGCCGCAGCGCGGCTGCATGCCAATGGTGCCGACAGCGTGCTCGGACCGCTCACCTTCGACGCCAAGGGCGACTGGACCGGTGCGCGCTATGCGCCCTATGTGTGGAAGAATGGCGTGGCGCAGAAGCTTGAGTGAGCGCCGGCGGAGGGGGCTGGCTTCGACAAAACGGGCTGGCAGCACTCACGCGGCATTGCTGCTAACTTATTGATTTACTTTACATAAATCATTTATCCTGCAATCTTGTTTCCGTGGCTCCGGTTAACGTCCATGGAGGCTATGCATGATCGATCGGGAATTCAAATTTCAGCTTGAAGGTTACAGCCTGACCACTGCCCGTATCCTTTACCGCATGCCGGATCACCCGGCGATCCTGCAGACCTACGTCTGGCAAGACTATGACCTTGCCCCGGAGTTTCCCGCGCTCAACAGCTTCCTCGACTTCTGGCGGCGCAAGCTGGACGGGCCGTTGCATTCGGTGGAGGTCGCCGCCAAGAGGCTCATCGGTCTCCGCGAGTTGCGTTTGGTGCGGGAGGAGTATCGCCTGAACTGAGCTTCTTCTCGCGCGTCGGGCACGCTGGTTTCGGCGCGCCCGGCGTCGGAGGCGATTTCGGGTATCAAGAATCCGTCATACAGCTGCGTTGCTGCCTTTGCGTTTGTCGTCGTCAACTGGTACTGTGGTCGGGACGACAAACAATGCGCTGTCGCTTGAGCCCAAGGATCGGACGTGGCTGAAAGGCTGGTCTGGCTCCACGTGGATCGCGGCGCGCAGGAGACTTATTGTGAGCGACGCGGGCGAAGGTAACGACCGCGCAAACCTCGCATCAGGACGTGACGGCAAGGATCCCAACAGCGGTTCCGAACCTGCGTCCGGCAGCCTGTCGAAGCGTGCGGCTCGCCGCCGCCGCAAGCGCCGCCCGCCAGCGGGCAACGCGCAAGCAGACAAGGCTCGTGTGGGAAATGCGCCCACCGCTGGCGACAAGGCGCCGGAACGGACCGAATCCGCTTCCGGGACCAAGTCGGGCGGTTCATCCACATCTACAGGCAAGACCAAGACCGCTGGTGGACGCCGGCGCCGCAAGCGCGGCGGGCAAGCCGGTGCGCAGAAGGCTGCGTTGCGCGGCATGCGCAAGCCGGGACAAGGCAATCCGGAAGCCCGGGGCGAGGGCGGACGTCAGGGTGGCGAAGGGCGCGCGCGCAAGGGCGGCGAGCGCCGTGGCGGCAGTGATGTCGCGACCGAAGCTCGGGCGCCGCAACCGCAGGCGCACCGGCAGGAGTCGCGCTCGGGCGCCGATCAGGTGGTGCCGATTCGCCGTTCGGGTCCCGTGCATGGCGACGGACCGCTTTATGCGGCGCTCGATCTGGGCACCAACAATTGCCGACTGCTGGTGGCCGAACCGCAGGATCGCGGCTTCCGCGTGGTGGACGCCTATTCGCGCATCGTGCGGCTGGGCGAGGGGATTGGCCGGACCGGCCGCCTGTCGGAAGCGGCCATGGATCGCGCCGTCGAGGCGCTGGCCGTGTGCCGGAGCAAGCTCGCCGATCTCAAGGTGCGGCGCATGCGGCTGATTGCGACCGAAGCCTGTCGGCAGGCCGAGAATGGTCCGGTGTTTCTCGAGCGCGTGCGCAAGGAAACGGGGCTGCGGCTCGAAATCGTCAGCCGGGAGACGGAGGCGCGCCTGGCGGTTGCCGGTTGCGCCACGCTGATCGACCCCAAGGCCGAGGGCGTGCTGCTGTTCGACATCGGTGGAGGCTCGTCGGAACTGGTGTGGCTCGATCTTCGGGCCAAGGGCGAGGCGCGCGGCTTTGCGCTGACCCGCTTCATCAGCAAGTGGACATCGCTGCCGGTTGGCGTGGTGACGCTGTCGGAGCGGCATGGCGGTCATATCGTCACCGAAGATGTCTATCAGGACATGGTCCGCGAAGTTGAAGGCATGCTCGAAGGTTTCGAGGGCATGGAAGGCGCGATGGAACTGGTGGCGAACGGGCGGGCGCATATGCTCGGTACGTCCGGCACCGTGACCACGCTGGCCGGCATGCATCTTGGCCTCAAGCGCTATGATCGGCGCCGGGTGGATGGCGTCTGGCTGGATGGCGGGCAGGTGGACGGCATGATCCGGGCCCTGCTGGACATGGGTTACGACCAGCGGGTCGCCAATCCCTGCATTGGTGCCGACAGGGCCGATCTGGTGCTGGCGGGCTGTGCGATCCTGGAAGCGATCCGGCGCAAGTGGCCCTGCGAACGATTGCGCGTTGCCGATCGTGGCTTGCGTGAAGGCATATTGGTGGAGCTGATGGCCCATGACGGCGTGTGGCGCCGACGGGCGCATGCGGCGAGAGGCGAGCAGCATGGCTGATTCAGACAAATCCAAAGGCAAGGGCCGGGGCGAGAACGACGGCCTCAAGGTCAAGGTGAAGACGGCGCGCGGGCGCACGGCTTCCTCGGTGCGCTGGCTGCAGCGCCAGCTCAACGATCCCTATGTGATCAAGGCCAGGAAGGAAGGCTGGCGCTCGCGCGCCGCCTTCAAGCTGATCGAGATCGACGAAAAGTATCATCTTCTGAAGCCCGGCTATCGCGTGGTCGATCTGGGCGCGGCGCCGGGGGGCTGGTGCCAGGTGGCGGCCAAGAAGGTAAACTCCAGCCCCAACAATCCGCTGGTGGTTGGCATCGACTATCTGGAGATGGGATCGATCCCCGGCGTGACGCTGTTCCAGAAGGACTTTCTCGACGACGACGCGCCTGACCTGTTGATGCAGGCGCTCGGCGGGCATGCGCCGGACCTCGTGGTGTCCGACATGGCTGCGCCGACGACCGGTCATCACAAGACCGACCATCTGCGCACGACCTATCTGTGCGAAGTGGCAGCGGCTTTTGCGGTCGACGTGCTGCGGCCGGGCGGTGCCTTTGTGGCCAAGGTGTTCCGCGGCGGCACCGAGAACGAGTTGCTGGCGACACTCAAGCAGAACTTCACCCAGGTGTTCCATTTCAAGCCGCCGTCCTCTCGGCAGGAAAGCGTCGAGATGTATGTGGTGGCCAAGGGCTTCAAGGGCCGTAGCGCCGACGCGGAGGGCGCCGGGGACGATCCTTCGTGAACCCGCGCCGGAGCACGCCATCGGCGGAAGATCCGGAAACCACAGCGGCTGAGGCTCTGCCGGCCAAGCCGACCGATCCGGCGCGCCTGCGGGAGAAACTCAGGCGATCGGGCTTTGCCTATCTGCAGCGCTATGCCGCCTCGCAGGCGCATTTTCGCGATGTGTTGGGCCGCAAGTTCCGGCGCTGGCTTGAGGCTGGCTATATCGTGGCCGAACCGGCGGCGCTGGAGGCCGAAGTTGCAGCGGTGGTCGCAGAGTTCCAAGGTCTGGGATTGCTCGACGACAAGGCCTTTGCCGAGGCTCGTGTGGCTTCGGGGCGGCGCAAGGGCGCATCGCGGCTGCGCATTGCCATGACATTGCGTCGCAAGGGCGTCGACGCCGAGACGGCAGAGGTGGCGCTGGCCGGTGACGAGGGCAGCGACGAGGAGGCGGCGCTCCGCTTTGCCCATCGCAGGCGCATCGGCCCCTGGCGGCGCGATCGAGGGGGAGACGCTGCAACGCTCCGCAATCGCGAGATCGCGGCGATGATGCGGCAGGGCTTCGGCTACGGCCTGGCAAGGACGATCATCGATATGGCCCCGGATGAAGCTCAGGCGCGGCTTGAGGGAAATGCCTTCCCGGATTGAGCCCACGATGCCAGGGCGACGTCAGCCCTGCGACGGGATCACCTGGTTCCGGCCAAGTCGCTTGGCCGTATAGAGATTGCGATCGGCAGCTTCGATGGCAAGGAAGGGCGAGCCGGCGGCCCGCCCGTCGGCAAGGCCGATGCTCACGCTGACCTGCAGGCCGGGTTCGATTTCGTCCCAGTTGCGTTCGAGAATGACGCGACGGAGGCGTTCACAGGAGTTGCAGGCGTCGGCCAGTTCCGCGTTGTCGAACACCAGCAGGAACTCTTCGCCGCCAAAGCGGGCGGCGGTGTCGGTGGAGCGGATGTGCCGACGCAGCAGCCGGCCGATCTCAGCCAGAACCTTGTCGCCGACCACGTGCGTAAAGGTGTCGTTGATCCGTTTGAAATGATCGACATCGATCATTGCCAGCACGAAGGGACGCTGGATGTCATCCCGATAGGACGTCAGGATCATGTCGAGGTGACGGCGGTTGCACAGGTTGGTGAGGGGGTCGACAAGGGCGGCCTCGGTAAGCTGTGCAGCTTTCTCCTCAAGAATGCGAAACGATGCGGCGAACTGCTCCGCGCGCTGGGTCTCGCTGGCGGCAAGGTTCCTGAGCTTGCGCGTTTCGTAGTGGATCTCGGCAAGGCGGGCCTTGTGCTGGGCACGCTCGGCGGCGAGGTGAAGGGCAAGCTGGTGGTATTCCTTGTGCGCTTCGAGCGCTTCCTGGTAACAGCCCTGCTTTTCGTAAGCCTTGGACAGGAAGTTGTTGGCCTGCAGCAGGGTTTCGATGTTGCCGGTCAGATTTGCAAGGAGAATTGCTTCCTTCAGATTTTCAATGGCTTGGGGATACCTGCCCTCGGCAACGAGAGCCTGGCCAAGGGTATAGTAATACTGCTCCATGCCGCGCGTATAGTTGTGGCCTTTGACCTTCGCGTATTTGGTGAGGCACTCGGCGGCGGATATCGTGTCGCCCATGCCTGTATAATAGTCGGCGTTGTTGCCGAGGCAGAGACGCTCGGCCCACGGATCATCGTTTGCGATGGCAAGGCGGTAGGCTCGATCGGTGATTTCCACTGCCTTCAGAAAGGGGCCTCGCGCCGCCGCGGTGTCTCCACTGTCGAGAGCAAAATGGCCGACTTCGGCCCAAACGCAGCCGAGATTGATCATCCACCAGCATTCGTAGATGCTGTCGCCAACTTCCCGTGCCAGATCTGTCGCCCGCGCGCAAAGCTCCATGGCGCGATCGAGTTGCCTGGACATCCAGAAGACAACGCCGAGAACGTTCGTCGCCAGGGAGAGGATGCGGGTATCGTTGGCGAGTTCGGCGAGCTTCAACGCCTGGGCAGCTTCTTCGATGGCTTCTTCAGAAGAGCCGAGCTCCAGCAACAACCAAGCGTAGTGCGCTCGCGCCTTGGCTTCGGGCCCTTGCTGATTGCGGCTTGCCCAATGTGTCGCCGCGTGGCGGGCCAGATCGATGCCCTGCTGCGGTGATCCGAGCTGGAACAAGAAGAAGGCCATGTCGCTTTCGCAATGGGCCTGCAGGTCTGCGTCACCGCTGGACGCAGCGAGCTTCAATGTCTCCTGCGCAAATTCAAGTGCTCGGTCGGATTGGCCGGTGCATGCCAGAAGCCAAGCCTCGTCAATCCGAGAAAAGGTATCCACCGGCGAGTTCGGTGTGTCTGGCAGTTGGCCCAAGTTCGGCAATCCAATCGTGGTTCAATGCCATATCTAGCATATAACGGGACGACCGAAAAACTTGCAAATTCCAATCATAGTATTGTTAGATATGACGGTTTACAAATTGACACTCCGGCGTGACTGGCCGTCTTCCCTCTTAAACATATTCGAAATCTTGTATCCATTTTCGATGCATGCACTTCGAACCCACCCATGCTTCTTCCCCGGCCTGTCGCCGATTGCCTGAAGCTGTCGGTCAACTGTCGACGCTTTGGGAATATTTGGCCGGATTGCAATCTGGACGGCAAATTTCAGACTTTGTTGCCGATAGCCCGTCGACGCTGGGGACTAATTCCCGGGGTAAGCCGTTTTGCTTATCCAAGGGGCCATTGATGACGGGAACCCGAGACAGTTCGGCAGAACTGACTTGAGGCCGCTTCCGAAATGGCTGCAGTGCCCAAAGGCGATCAGGAGTGGAGGTTAACGTGCAACAGACAAGATCCAACCACCGGTGTTCCAGCGGCGTGAGTCTGCGGCGGTCTACCGCTGTCCTGGCACTCGCAAGTGCACTTTCAGCGCTGGCTCCATCCGCCAATGCGGCTCCGGCCGGCAACGACTGGGTGACGCCGGCCGGCGACCTCGAGGGTACGCGCTTTTCAACGCTGAAGCAGATCGACACCACCAATGTCGACAAGCTGGTCGAGGATTTCGCCGTCCCCACCAACACCAAGGGCAGCCATCAGGGCCAGCCGCTGGTGATCGGCGGCATCATGTATATCGTGACGCCCTATCCCAATCGTCTGATCGCCGTCGATACGGCGCAGAAGGGCAAGGTGCTCTGGACCTTCACCCCGTCGCAGGACGAGTATGCGCATGGCGTTGCCTGCTGTGACGTGGTGAACCGCGGCGCCGCCTATGCGGCGGGCAAGATCGTCTACAACACGCTCGACGATACGACCGTCGCCGTCGACGCCAAGACCGGCAAACAGGTTTGGCGCCATCGCCACGGTCGTCCGGAAACCGGCGAGACGCTGACCGGCGCGCCGCTGATCGTCGGCAATCGGGTGATCGTTGGCAATGCCGGTGCGGAACTGGGCATTCGCGGTTGGGTCGCGGGCCTGGATCTGGCCACCGGCAAGCAGGTCTGGCGCGGCTATGCCACTGGCCCGGACTCCGATGTGCTGATCGGCAGCGACTTCAAACCCTTCTACTCGAAGGACGACGGCGCCAATCTTGGCACCACCACCTGGCCCGGCACGACCTGGAAGCAGGGCGGGGCCACCTCCTGGGCCTGGCTCAGCTATTCGCCGGACAGCGATCTTCTCTATTACGGCACGGCCAATCCGGGCGTCTGGAATCCGGACATGCGCGTCGGTTCGCCGTCCAATCCCGATCCGCGCCGCAGCGACAACAAGTGGTCGTCGGCCGTCTTTGCCCGCGATCCGCAGACCGGTCAGGCCAAGTGGGTCTATCAGCTGACGCCGCATGACTCCTGGGACTATGACAGCGTCAACGAGAACACTGCCGTTACCCTGAACATCAAGGGGCAGGACCGCAAGGTCATCGTCCATTTCGACAAGAACGGCTTTGCCTACACCATGGATCAGGTGACCGGCGAAGTGCTGGTGGCGGAACCGTTCGGTGAGGTGAACTGGGCGAGCGGGGTTGATCTCACCACCGGCAAGCCGTCGGTGAACGCGGACAAGATCCCGCATCAGGGCAGGGTGACCAGCAACATCTGCCCGTCCGCGCTTGGCGTGAAGGACTGGGAGCCGTCGGCCTATTCGCCGTCGACCAAGCTGTTCTACATTCCGGCGATCAACGCTTGCGAGAATCTGGAACCGCTGAAGGCGCTCTATGTCGTTAGCGCCCCGGTGATGAGCGCCGACCTTGGCGTGCTGCCTGGGCCGAATGGCGAGTCCGGCAAGTTCCACATGGGCGAGCTCGTCGCCTGGGATGCGGCGACCGGTACGCGCAAATGGGGCGTGACGGAGCAGCTTCCGGTCTATGCCGGCGTGCTGGCGACCGACGGCGGCCTCGTCTTCTACGGAACGCTCGACAAGCACTTCAAGGCGCTCGACGCCACCACCGGCAAGCTGCTGTTCGACACCAAGCTCGAATGCCCGGTGGTCGGCAATCCCATGACCTTCATGGGCAAGGACGGCAAGCAGCGCGTTGCGATCTATTCGGGTGTCGGCTGGTTTGCCGGTGGCTTTGCCGGCGGCAAGTGCCTCGCCAAGCCGGCAGGCGCCACATCGAATGGTGGGCTCGTCCACGTCTTCAAGCTGCCGTAACCAGCGGGAGGCTGTGATGCAACATCACTTGACTGCCGGAGGCCTGGGGCTGGTTGCCCTGCTGGCTCTCAGCGGTGGTGCCTTGGCCGGGGAAGGTCTGTCGCGGGAAGGAGACGGCGTACTGCGCGTCTGCTCCGATCCGGACAACATGCCCTTCAGCAACATGAAGGGCGAGGGCTTCGAGAACCGGCTGGCCGTGATCCTGGCGAAGGATCTGGGATTGCGCCTCGAATACACCTGGGACGCGCTCTATCGCGGCTTTCTGCGCCGGACCTTGCGCGAGGACGATTGTGACGTGGTGATGGGCTTGCCCACCGACCTCAAGGGGGTGAAGACAACGCGCCCCTATTACGAGACGTCCTATGTCTTCGTCAGCGCTCCCTTGCGGGGCAAGGCCCCGGCCTCGTTCGACGATCCGGCGCTCAAGACGATGAAGATCGGTCTGCAGGTGATCGGCATGGACGGGGCCAATACACCACCGGCCATGGCGATCGGGCATCGATCGCTCGGCGAGAATGTCGTCGGCTTTGCGGTGTGGGGGGATGACGAGAACCCCGAGCCGCAGCGGCAGATGTTCGAGGCGGTGGCCACCGGTGAGATCGACGTCGCCTTGGCCTGGGGGCCGGTGGCTGGCTGGTATGCCAAGCGCTACGGCGCTCGGCTTCAGCTGACACCCGTGCTTGCCGATCCGCAGATGCCCGAGCAGCGCTTCAGCTGGTCCATCTCGGTTGGCACCCGCAAGATCGACGGCAGCTTGCGCGACAAGCTGCAGGGCGCGCTCGACCGACACCGAGCCGAAGTGAATGCGCTGCTTGAGGACTATGGCATCCCCCAGGTGGATTCCCGCGCCTATCGCGACGCCAGCTGACCTTTGCAATCCATGGCGTCCGGTATGTCCGGCGCTTTCCCGATCACCCTCCGCGGAGGATTATTCATGACGACACGGTTCAATCGGGCTGCTGCCCTTGCGGTCATCTCCCTTGTGCTGGGGACGACGCTTTCACCGGCCTATGCCCTCAACTCTGCCGGTGAAGGCCGCCGGTTGTGGCTGAAGTTCAACTGCTACGGCTGCCACGGCATGCACGGCGCCGGCGGCATGGGGCCGCGCGTGGCGGGTGAGGGCGAGTATGGCGATGTCTACGAGAAGGTCATGGGCGGCGCCGACGAAGGCATGCCGTCCTACAAGAAGTATATGACCAAGACTGACATCAAGAACCTGGCCGCCTATATGGGCACCATGGGCAAGAAGACCGAGCCGAGCTTCCTGCACTGGTGGGAGACGGTTCCGAGCCGCTGATCACGCATTGACGATGTCCGGCCTTGCCAAGTCGGGCGAAGCGTGAAAACTGGCGATCGGAGACAATCAGGCGGCGCAGCAAGGTGCCGCCCTCCAAGCCCCGGTCGCCACACATGGAATGGGTTTCCGACGCCATCATACTGGGCCTCAGGCCGCATGGCGAAAGCTCAGCGATCGTCGAGGTGATGACGCCGGAGCTTGGCCGCCATCTCGGGCTCGTCAAGGGCGCGCGATCCCGGCGCTGGCAGCCGGTGCTGCAGCCCGGCAACAGCGTCACGGTGACCTGGCGCGCCCGGCTCGAAAGCCACCTCGGACTGTTTGCCATCGAACTCGAACGGGCGCGTGCCGCCCGCTTGATGGAAAGCGCAGCCGGCGTGTTCGGCGTGCAGATCGTCGCCTCCCATCTGCGCTATCTCGCCGAGCGCGAGCCGCATCCGGGGCTCTATCACGCGGCCTTGTCCCTGCTCGACAATCTCGACAATCCGCTGCAGGCCGGCGCGCTGGTGGCGCGCTTCGAGCTGATGCTGCTGGAGGAACTGGGCTTTGGCCTCGATCTCACCTGTTGCGCGGCGACAGGACGGACCGACGATCTCGTCTACGTGAGCCCGAAGTCGGCGCGCGCCGTGTGCCGGGAGGCCGGCGCGCCCTATCACGACCGCATGCTGCCTCTGCCGGCTTTCCTGCTGCCAGACAGTGCTGCGGTTCCCGATCTTGATGCCGTGCAGCAAGCGCTGCACCTGACCGGGCATTTTCTCAACCGCCATGTGGCGGAACCGCGCGCCGAACCGTTGGCGACAGCGCGGGCGCAGCTCCTCGAGCGGATCAGGCCACAGCCTGCATGAACAGGGCCTGACGGAGCACGGCACCGTCGGCGGCGCGCGGAATCTCCGGCACGGCAATCACCGACACCGGGCGGTCGAGCGCGCCCGCCTTCTCCCCGTCGAGCCAGATAAGAATATCCAGGAGCTTGGGATACTCGCCGGGCTTGGGCACCACAGCGACGCCCAGGCGATTGCCGACCGGGCCGGCCTCGATGGGGAAGACGGCCGCGTCCTGCACCTGAGGATGGCGCTTGAACAACTCGTCGAGGCGCGCCGGCGACACGGTGGTGCCGGCCACCTGAATGGTCTCGGTGAGAGAGCCTAGGATCACCAGACGCTCGTCATGGACTTCCACCTGCAGACCGGTGCGCAGATAGCCGTCGGAGGTCACCGCCAGCATGGCGCCGGACTTGCCCGAATGAGGCTCCGGCCAGGGAGCGTCGGGAATGATGGCGCCGGTCAGGTGCAACTCGCCCTGGGTGAGTGTCGCACGACGGTCGCCGGCCTTGATGCGTGGCTTGACGCGGGTCTCGTAGATGACGGGGCCGGCGTCGTTGTTGCGGCCCATGCGGGTGGGGCCGACGAACAGCTGGACGGCTTCACCGTCGGCGTCGCGGGCCCGCGGGATCAGGCAGAGGCCGCCGAGGGTGATGAGATCGAGGGTCGCCCGTTCCGGGCGAATGGCTTCGGGACGGGTGAAGCCGAGGCCGGTCCCCACAAGCGAGAAGGCGATGTCGTCGGCAACATACTCCGACAGCGCCGGGCCCATGGCTTCCGGAAGGATCAC
Organism: Oryzibacter oryziterrae; assembly: GCF_021864535.1. Classification (GTDB taxonomy): domain Bacteria; phylum Pseudomonadota; class Alphaproteobacteria; order Rhizobiales; family Pleomorphomonadaceae; genus Pleomorphomonas; species Pleomorphomonas oryziterrae. The sequence continues at coordinate 140,956 of NZ_JAKJIC010000008.1, read as the reverse complement.
GCGCTTGGCGGCAGAGACCTCGACGGCCTCGACAAGGCCGGCCAGCGAGGTGCCATGATGGAAGGCGACCGTGGAGCCGGACAACAGGGCCGTGGCCAACGCGCCGCCCACCGAGGCGAGGCTGGCCGGATGCATGGTGGAGAGCAGCGTATCGCTGCCGGCAATGCCGCCTTCGAGCAGATGTCCGACACCGATGGCCATCAGCTGGTTGTGGCTGTAAGGGACGATCAGCAGCTTGTCGTCGGCCGACTTGGCCATGGACAGCAGGGCGACATGCTCTGCCGCCTGTCCGCGGCGCTGGATCTCGGGCGGCGGGCCGAGGGCCTCGACGTCGGCCAGAACTTCGGCAAGGTCGATCAGGCCGTCCGGCAGGCCGGCACCCACGGCGAAGACGAAGCGGATGGCGAAGGTCTCGGCGGCAACGTCGCGGACCATTTCGCCGGACGGATCGTCTTCGATCTCCGAGGCGGTAACGATGGCCTTGATGGAGGCCGCTTCCACTGCGGCTTCGATCTCGGCCTTGGACCAGTAGACGGGCAGGGGACAAACCACCAGCCCGGCGCGCATGGCGGCGAGCACGATGACCGAGGCATCGACGCAGGGCGGCAGGTGGATGCCGATCACCATGTCCGCCTTCAGCCCGATGCCGGCGAAGAAGGCGGCGAGGCCATCGACGCGGCGCTCGGCATCGGTAAAGGTCAGACGGCTCGACAGGCCGGGAATGGCGCTGGGGCCGATATCCTCAAAGGCGATCTCGTTGCGCCGGGACGCCACCGTGCGCTTGAACATCTGATAGAGGGTCACATGGTTCCACGCGCCGGAGGCCACATGCTGCTTGGCTCTTTCTTCGGACGTCAGGATCATCGTGTTGTTTCCCAACCCATGTTCGGGGTCTGTTGTCCTGTAGATCAGGCGGTGGTCCACCAGGTTTCCGGCTGAATTCCGTTGACGGCAACGACATCCGGACGCGTGATGCGCTTCCAGCGTGCGACGAGATCGTCGGGCAGGTTGAACAGCGGCACACAATAGAGACCGGAAATCAGGATGCGATCGAGGGCGCGCACGGCAGTCTCGAAGTCTTCCTGGCTACGGGCGGCAAGCACTGCGGCAATCATGGCGTCGATGCCAGGATCGGAGGCGCCGGCGTAGTTGAAGGTGCCCTCTGTGACCGCCGACTTCATGGACCAGCGATTGTTCTGCTCGTTGCCCGGCGACAGCGACGCGGTCCAGATCATCTGAAGCATGTCGAAGTCGTAGACCTTCTGACGATCGTAATACTGGGTGGAATCCACCGTTCGGATCGACATGTCGATGCCGATGAGCTTCAGCGTTGCCTGATAGGCGAGGGCGAGCTTTTCCTCGTCCGCAGTCTTGCTCATGAACTCGAAGGCGAAGGGCTTGCCCTCGGCATTGACCAGCTTGTTGCCCGAGAGTGTCCAGCCGGCTTGACCGAGCAGGTCGAGGGCGGCGCGCAGAGCCTTGCGATCATGGCCCGAGCCGTCGGAGACCGGCGGCTTGTAGGTGCCGGCCATCACGTCGTCGCGCAGTGACTTGGCGTAGGGCGCGAGCAGTGCCTTTTCCGCATCGCTGGCCGGAATGCCGAGTGCCGACAGGGATGAACCCTGGAAGAACGAGCCGGTGCGGGCGAAGGCGCTGAAATAGAGATTGCGATTGATGGATTCGAAGTCGAACAGACGGATCAGAGCCTCGCGGACGCGAATGTCCTTGAAGAGATCGCGGCGGGTATTGAAGACGAAGCCGCTCATGCTGCGCGGCGTGCCGGAATGGATCTTTTCCATGACAACCCGTCCGTCCCTGGCGGCGGGAAAATCATAGGCATTGGCCCAATGGCCGGGGTCCGTTTCCATGTAGACGTCGAAAGCGCCGGTCTTGAAGGCTTCGAAGTAGGCCGTTGGATCCTTGAAATACTCGATCTTGATCAGATCGAAGTTGTCGAGGCCGCGCTTGATCGGCAGGTCCTTGCCCCAATAGTTCGGGTTGCGCTTCAGCACGACCTGGCGACCGGGATCGACGCTGTCGACCACATAGGGGCCGGCGCCCATGATGGCGGCCATGGAGGACTGATCGAAGGTGGCCGGGTCGACGGCGTGCTGGGGGAAGATCGGCGTGAGGCCGACCAGCAGCGGCAGCTCGCGATCCTCGCCGTCGGAGAAGGTCAGGCGGACGGAGCGTTCGCCGGTCTTGTCGACACTGACGACCTTTTCGAAGCGGCGCTTGTAGATCGGCCGCCCCTTGTTCTTCAGAAGGTCGATGGTGAACAGCAGGTCATCGACCGTGACGGGGGTGCCGTCTGAGAATTTCGCGTTGGCGTTCAGCGTGAACTCGATCCAGGTGCGATCTTCCGGCATGTCCACCTGTTCGGCGAGCAGGCCGTAGAGCGTGAAGGGCTCATCCGCCGAGCGGAACAGGAGCGTGTCCCACAGATTGTTGCCATAGAGGGCATCGGTCAGACCGCGCGGCGCGTTCCCCTTCACGATGAAGGGGTTCATGCTGTCGAACGTGCCGGAGAAGCCGATGGAGAAGCTGCCGCCCTTGGGGGCATCGGGGTTGGCATAGGGCAGGTGCGAGAAGTCAGCCGGCAAGGCCGGCATGCCGTGCATGGCGATGCCGTGAGCTGCAGCCGCTCTGGCAGGCAACGCAGGCAACACCGCCGCCGCAGCGGTCATGGCGCAAAAGGCGCGACGCGAAAAAACGAGGGACATGATTCTTCCCGCAAACAACAACGAATCTCTTTCACAAAGGCTAACACGAACCGGGCGCTTGCGCCAAAATCTCCGGGCGATTGTCCTTGCTCTATCGGTGGATAGGTGGTGGTGCGGTCCTGACTGGCAGATTGACGCGGCAGTTCGGGCGTCAGCCACCATGTCGCCCCATTTTGCGGTCAACAGAAATCCCGAGTTCGGCGGACATGGGTGGGACCTATTTGCATCAGCTTCGGCGAGAAAACGCGAACCGGACGCCGGAGCATGTGAATCCCCATTATGCTGTTGACAAGCTGACCGAAATCGGACGAACGGTAGCGCCGATCGGCGAAGCTTCGTTTTTGAACATTTAAAGAGGATTGAGCGAATGGCGACACTTTTCTCCCTCAGGACGCTTGCCGCTGCGGCAACGCTGGCGCTGACGGCGTCGACCGCCCTGGCGCAGCAGGCCGCCACCCCCGCGCCGGCTCCGGCCGCAGCAGGCGCCGCCGCCGGCACGGATGCCGGCACCGACAATCCCTGGAACAAGATCTGCGGTTCGGATCCGCGGACCAAGAAGCAGATCTGCTTCACCGTGCGTCAGCTGCTGACGGACTCGGGCCAGTTCCTTGCGTCTGCCGGCGTGCGTGAAGTCGATGGCGAGACGCGCAAGATCCTGCTGGTGCAGACCCCTGTGGGCATGCTGATCCAGCCGGGCATCCGTGTTCAGATCGACCAGAACGCCCAGGTTCCGGGCAAGTACACCATCTGCATGCCGAACGCCTGCTTTGCCGAAATCCCGATCAACGACGATTTCGTTTCGGGGATGAAGAAGGGCAAGGATCTGATCATCACCACGCAGAACCAGCAGGCCAAGGCGCTGAACTTCCCGATTTCGCTGACGGGCTTCACCGGTTCCTACACCGGCCCGGCCATCGACACGGCCGCCCTGCAGCGCCAGCGCGACCAGCTCGCCGAGGAAGTGCAGCGCAAGGCCAAGGAAGCCCAGCAGAAGCTGCTGGACGCGCAGAATGCCGCCAGTGGCAACGCGGCTCCCGCGCCGCAGCAGTAAGCTCTGGCTTCAAGTCAAGACTGATCGAACGCCCGCATCACTGCGGGCGTTTTTCTTTGGTGCTGCGACAAACTCAACATTAACTGGATTTCATTGGAGTTGGTGGTGTTCCAGATTGGATACTTTCCCTGTGTCGGCCAATTGAATTGAGAAATATTCCCGATCTTTCGCCCGTAATCTGACGGCATCAGCAAGGTAGACTTTCGTTCTGCTTTGGATGGTGTGCCAGATTCCGGCGGGGTCGGGCTCATTCGGGGAGGGGAAGATGAAGAGAATTGGAACGGCCTTGCTGATCCTGTCCACCGTTGCCAGCGCTGCGGAAGCCGCCGGTGTGAAGTTTCGGCTGGAATCGCAAGAGGTGGATGCGCTGAAGGCTTTCGATGCCATTGGCGACTTCTGCGGCATCAAGGACTGGCATCCCGACGTTACCGGCTGCGAGATCGGGGAACGGGATGGCAAGCAGATCCGTACCCTGACGCTCAAGGATGGCGGCCACATGGTCGATCGGCTGGATGCCTATGACAAGGGGACGTTGACTTGGGTCATCAGCACGATCGAGGGTCCGTTTCCCGTTCAGTGGCTGATGGCCAAGCTGTCGGTCAAGCCGGATGACGAAGGTGGCGCCGGCATCAAATGGGTCGGTACCTTCGAGCCGCAAGCTGGGGCGAGCGAAGAGGCCGCCAAGGCGCCGATCGAGAACTTTTACAAGCACGGGATAGAGGGCCTGTTCGCCAAACTCGGCGTCAAGCCAAAGTCCTGATCTCAGGGGCCCCGACCGAGGAGGCTGCCGCCGGCTTGCAGGTGCCGGCGGCAGCCGTTTCCGGTTTCCGCCGCCGTGTCAGCCGGGAAAACAGCGGGAACCGAAGGGACAGTTTCAGGCGTGACAAGGCCCTCGACTGCCACATAGCGCCGGGCGCTCAAAAGGTTCCAATTGCATTTTCGGTCGCAGGTGATAGCTTTTTCTTATGAAAATCACCCTTCGACAGCTGCGTTATCTCGATGCCCTTGCAAGCGAGGGCCACTTCGGGCGTGCCGCCGACAAGTCGGCGGTAACGCAACCGGCACTCTCAACCCAGATCCGTGAACTTGAGGAGGCCCTCGGGTGTCGCCTGGTGGAGCGCGTGCCGAGCGGCGCGCGGCTGACCACGCTTGGCGGAGCCATTGTCGAACGGGCCCGGCGCATTCTCGCGGATGTCGGAGAGCTTGAGGATTTCGCCCGTGCCGCATCGGACAAGGTGGCGGGGCCTCTGTCGCTCGGGGTTATTCCGTCGATCGCGCCCTATCTGCTGCCACGCCTGCTGCCGCGTCTGGCGGAGACCTATCCGGACTTGCGGCTGACAGTGCGCGAGACGGTGACGGCGACGCTGGTCGAGGAACTCAACCAGGGGCATCTGGATGTCATCGTGGCCTCCAGCCCGCTCGGCGACAGCAATCTGGTGGAATGGCCGTTGTTCCGCGACACCTTCCTGCTGGCCCTGCCACCGAAGGGGCCCTATGCGCTCGGTGCCGTCAGCTCGGCCGCCGACATTCCGCCCGAGGCGCTGTTGCTGCTTGAGGATGGCCATTGTCTGCGCGACCAGACACTGGCCTCCTGCGGAGCCATCGACGCGCGGCGTCTCAGGAATGCGGGCGTGACCAGCCTTACGACCATTCTGCATCTGGTGGCGGCGGGGCAGGGGATCACGCTGTTGCCGGAGCTGTTCCTGTCGGCCGGGCAGGTGGACGAGAGCCAGATCCGGCTCGTGCGCTTTGCCGAGCCCGAACCGCATCGGATGATCTGCGTTGCCTGGCGCAAGACCAGCCCGCTGTCGGATATCTACGAGAAACTGGCCGAGGTGGTGCAGGGACTGGCCAATGATCGTACGTCCCGGCCTGTTGCGGACCGCTGAGCACGGGCGAGGCGTCGAAACAGCTTTCACACGCATGACGAGGCGACCGGGGGCAAATGATGCCTCCGGTCGCTTTTTGTCTTGCGCGCCAGTCGTGCTGCGCGATCAGATTGCGCGGGCCACCTCGTAGGCGTCCCAGATCGCATACATGATGTTGGAGACGGCGCGGGCGTCGCCGAAGGCATAGGCTTCCGGGACCTTGTTGCGCACCTTTTCGAACAGGCTACGTTCGGAGGTGTAGCCGATGGCGAGGATTGCGCTGTCGGCCGGGACATAGGTCTCCATATCGCCCTCCTTCGACTTCACCACGAAGCCACCGTCGGTCGGAGCAGCCACATAGCTCGAGGTCATCACCTCGATCTTCTTGAACTCCATCAGTTCGTGCAGCATGTCGTGGTTTGCGTGGCAGAGCGGCCCGGCGAGCGCGAGGATGTGGTCGGCAAGTTCCACCACGGTCACCTTCTTGCCCTGGTCGTAGAGCCAGAGCGCCGTTTCGCAGCCGACCAGGCCGGCGCCGATGATGATGGTTTGGTCGCCCGCCGGCTTGACGCCGTTGAGGACGTCCTCGGCGGTGTAGACATTGGCCGCATCGCCGATCTTCAGCATCTTCGGCTTGGAACCAGTGGCGACGATCAGCACGTCCGGTGCCGCCTTCACGATCATCTGTTCGGTGACTTCGGTGTTGAACACCAGAGGCACCTTGAGTTCGCGCAGCTCGCGCTCGTACCAGGCCAGCAGCGCGTGATCGTCTTCCTTGAAGTCGGGCACACCGCCGGGGATGACGACGCCGCCGAGCCTGTCGGACTTTTCGTAGAGCGTCACCACATGGCCACGCAGGGTGGCGACGCGGGCGGCTTCCATACCGGCGATGCCTCCGCCGACGATCATCACGGTCTTCTTTTCAAGCGCCGGCGTCAGCTGATAGTCGGCTTCGCGGCCGCAGGCCGGGTTCACCGCGCAGGAGACCTGAGCATATTTGGCGAGCCGCCCCATGCAGCCTTCCTGGCAGGAGAGGCAGGGGCGCACGCGGTCGAACTTGCCGGCCCGCACCTTGTTGGGCAGTTGCGGATCGGCGAGCAGCGGCCGGGCAAGGCCGACGAAGTCGGTCTGTCGGGAGACGATGGCGTCGGCCGCGAGGTCGGGATTGTCCATGCGTCCGGCGGTGATCACCGGAACCTTCAGGATGTCCTTGAGGATCTTGTTGTAGGGCAGATAGAGACCCTTGGACTGATACATGGGCGGATGGCTCCAGTACCAGCTGTCATAGGAGCCGACGTCGCCGTTGAAGGCGTCGTAGCCGGCCGCTTCGAGGATCTTGGCCGCTTCGATGCCTTCGGGAATGTCGCGCCCCATCTCGACGAAGTCTTCGCCGGGCAAGCCACCCTGCAGCCAGTCCTTGATGAAGGACTTGATGGAGTAGCGCAGGGACACGGGGAAGGCCTTGCCGCAGCGGGCCTTGATGGCCTCGACGATCTCGATGGCGAAGCGCAGGCGATTTTCCAGGCTGCCGCCATACTCGTCCGTGCGCTGGTTGAACATGGAAATGGCGAACTGGTCGAGCAGGTAGCCTTCGTGGACGGCGTGGATCTCGATGCCGTCGAAGCCGGCCTTCTGGGCGATTTCGGCGCTGTCGGCGAACTTGCGGACGTAGGTCTTGATCTCCTCGATGGTGAGGGCGCGGCAGGTCACGCCCTTCAGCCAGCGGTGCGGGATGGGCGAGGGGGCGACGGCGGTGGAGCCGACGATCGAGGGGATCGACACGCGGCCGAAGCCGGCGGAGAGCTGCAGGAAGATCTTGGCGTCATACGCGTGGATGCGTTCCGTCATGATCTTGGCGGTCTTGATGAAATTGAGCGGATTGAGGGTCGGGCAGGGCATCGAGGGCAGGGCGCACTTCTCGATGTCGTTCTCGACCATGGTGACGCCGGTCATGATCAGGCCGGCGCCGCCTTTGGCGCGTTCCACGTAATACTCGACGCCGCGGTAGTTGTAGCTGCCGTCCGGATCGCACAGGCCGCCGGGGCCGATCGGGGCCATCACGTAACGGTTCTTGATCTCGACCGAGCCGATCTTCATGGGCTCGAACAGGATTTCGTGGGCTTGTTTCATGATGGGTTCCAGCGGGTGTCCCGCCCCTTCTGCGATGGATGTCGCCCGACCGGCGACTGATCTTTCGCTGTGACGTTAGGGGTGCGTTGCCATCCCTACAAAGACTTGATATGAATAGTATCCATACTTTTTGGGTATATAAGCAATGGACCTGAGGCACTTTCGCTACTTCTCCGCCGTCGCCGATGAGGGGAGTGTCAGTGAGGCGGCTCGCAATCGGCTGCATACGGCGCAGCCGTCTCTCAGTCGCCAACTCAAGGATCTTGAAAGGGAATTAGGCGTCGAGCTGTTCGAACGGCGCGTGCGGGGTGTCGTCCTGACCCGCGCCGGGCGGGTGTTTCTGAGCCATGTCCGGCGCATCCTGCGGCAGGTGGACGATGCCGTGTCGGCGGTGCGGGACGCGCCGCTCACCATTCGGGTAGGTATTATACCTGGCCTCGAAACCTTCGTGCTTCCCGACTTCATGCGCCTTGCGCGCGACCATTCCGGCGAAGTGGAGATCGAGGTCACCAGCAATGCCTCGACGGCCCTGATCCAGGACCTTCGGGACGGAGAACTCGATCTCGCCTTTGCCCGCCCCGCAGAGACCGACCTCGACCTGCACTTTGAGCCCATCGGCCACAGTCACGTCATCGCCTATCTGCGCGAGGACCATCCTTTGGCCGCCCTCGAGGCGCTGACCTTCAACGATCTGGTCGGCCACACGTGCATTTCGGTCAATCGCAAGGTTGCGCCATTCCTGCGAGGCGGCATCGATGCCTGGGGGCAGCAACGCGGGCTCGCCCTGTCACCCACCCATGTGGCCGCCGACATTGCCTCGGTCTTCTCGTTGATCCTGGCAACCAATGGCGTGGCGCTCATGCCGGATTATGCGGCCTTGCTGTTGCCGGCATCCGTCATCGTGCGGCCGCTCGTCGATGGGCCGGCGCCGCTGCTTCTGACCATAGCCTATCGTCCGCTCGGCCCTTCGCCGACGCAGCGGTTGATTGCGGCGGTGGCGCGCGATTGGCCGAGGGCGACACAAGAACAAGAGACGCCGGCATCGCAGGACGCCGGCGCAAGTTTGGCGACACGCAAGTGAAGGGAGTTACTTCAGCTTGATGGGCTCAGGGCGCGGTGTGTCGGCCGTTTCCGGGGGCAGGACCGGAAGCTCGACCGGACGCAGTTCGCCCGTGAGAGTGGTCAGGAAGTCGGCGATAGCCACTTCCTCGGGATCGGTCAGCGTCTGGCCAAGCTGGGCGCTGCCCATGATGCCCACCGCCTGCTTGAGGTCCCAGACCTTGCCGGAATGGAAGTAGGGGGCGGTGATGGCAACGTTGCGCAGCGGCGCGACGCGGAAGACATATTCGTCGCTGGCGGTCTTGGTGACGGCGAAGCGGCCCTTGTCCTTTTCCGGCAATACGTCGGCACCTGGCTTTTCCACCACGCCGAAGGGCTGGTAGCCGTTGCCGCCGAAGTTGGCGCCGTTGTGGCAGCCTGAGCAGCCCTTGTCCATGAAGAGGGCGAGGCCGGTCTTCTGCTGGGCGGTGAGGGCGCCGTCGTCACCTTCGAGCCAACGGTCGAAGGCGGAAGCGGGCGTCAGCAGCGTGGCTTCGAAGGCTTCGATGGCCTTGGCCATGTTGTCGAAGCTGACGGGCGCCTTTTCACCGGGGAAGGCGTCGGTGAACCATTTGCCGTAAGCGGGCATGCTGTTGAGCGTGGCGACGACGCGATCGGGCGTCGACGCCATCTCCACACCAGCCTGCACCGGCCCCTTGGCCTGGGCCTTGAGGTCCGCGGCGCGGCCATCCCAGAACTGGGCTTCGTTGAGAACCGCATTGAGCACTGTCGGTGCGTTGCGCGGGCCTTTCTGCCAGCCGTGGCCGATGGAGGTTTCCTGATTGTCGTCGCCGCCGGTTGTCAGATTGTGGCAGGTGGCGCAGGCGATCAGGCCGGATTCCGACAGGCGGGGTTCGAAGAACAGGGCCTTGCCCAAGTCGATCTTGGCTTTGGTGATGGGATTGTCCTTCACGGCGGGAAGGATCGAGGGAATGGACTTGAACTGTGCGGTTGCCTGATCCCGCAGGGCGTCGGCATGGGCCGGCACGACGAGGACCGCGCTGGCCAGCAGCAGGGTGAGTTGAAAGCGCATGAGGCCTCCCAGTGAGTTGGAGAACCCCTTTAGATTAGAATTAGTCTAATTCTAAACTTTGATCTGGATCAATCGCAGGTTATTAGAATGAGACAAAAGTGCAATTAAGCGTTTGCGCTGAAAGTAAGGTTTCATAGCTGGTTGATAGTCAAGTTTTACAGGGGGCAGGCGCCGGGGCAGGCCGGGAAGTCCGCCTTCGAGCTCTCGTTCCCGGGCGAAGTCGGAAGTCACGTCTTGCGGGCCGGGCGCGGCACGGCTATAAGCCCGGCACTTTCCATTTTTCCGGGCCAATCCTTACGGATTGTGCCCAGTTGCCAGCCAGAAGAGGCAGATTTCAAATGGCCATCGAACGCACTTTCTCCATGATCAAGCCGGACGCCACCAAGCGTAACCTGACCGGCGCCATCACCGCCAAGCTTGAGGCCGCCGGCCTGCGCGTCGTCGCTTCCAAGCGCGTGTGGATGAGCAAGTCCCAGGCTGAAGGCTTCTACGCCGTTCACAAGGAACGCCCCTTCTTCGGCGAGCTGGTCGAGACGATGACCGCCGGCCCGACCGTCGTTCAGGTTCTGGAAGGCGAAGGCGCCATCCTGAAGAACCGCGAAGTGATGGGCGCCACCAACCCGGCCAACGCTGCCGAAGGCACCATCCGCAAGGAGTTCGCCCTGTCGATCGGCGAAAACTCGGTGCACGGGTCGGATGCTCCGGAAACCGCTGCCGTCGAGATCGCCTACTGGTTCTCGGGCATCGAACTGGTCGGCTGATTGCCGTTTCAGGTCAGGTGTTGATGAAAGGCGTCACCGGAACTCCGGTGGCGCCTTTTGTCTTTGGTTCTCAAGGCTTGCCGGGGAGCCGTGACAATTTAAACCAAATTTTCGATATTTGCATTTAGCCTCCGCGTGGACCGTCGCGCAGAGGGCGGGGTCGTGACATGTGGGATTGGACATGCTGCAAAGGACCCAGTTTGGCTCCTATGTTGCGCTTGATGCGCTGCGCGTCGGGATCATCGACGACAGCGCCTATTTCCGCAAACTGCTGCGGACCATCCTGACCGCCTATGGCATCCGCCAGATCTTCGAGGCATCAACGCAGAATGAGGCGTTGGAAATGGTGCGTTTCCAGCGTCTGGACGTGCTGCTCCTCGACTGGAACCTTGGCACAGGCGGCAACGGCATGAGCCTCATCGACACCGTCCGCACCCATCCCGATCGGCAGATCTCTACGCAGGCGATCGTGATGGTGTCCGCCTACAGCGACAAGCGGCAGGTGCTGGAGGCGGTGCGGCTCGGGGCCAACGACTTCATCGTCAAGCCGGTGTCGGCCAAGCTCGTCTACGAGCGCCTGCGCCGGTTGACCACGACCAAGATCGTGTACCAGCGCGTGGGCAACAGGCTGGTCCCGGTCAAGCCGGCACAGACGAAGACCGGGTTCGATCCGACGGTGGTGATCCCCGTTTCCACGCGAGAAGGTTCGTTGACCTTCCTGTGATGGTGTTGCCCGTCCCGATCGGACAGGCTAATCCTAGCCATCATGACTTCGATCTCGGCACCTCGCTCCCTCACCTTCGCGCTCGCTCAGCTCAACCCTGTGATGGGCGACATCTCCGGCAATCTGGAAAAGGCGCGGGCGGCGCGGGCGGAAGCCAGGCGCGCCGGGGCCGATCTCCTGGTGCTGACCGAGCTGTTCATCTGCGGCTACACGCCGGAAGATCTGGTGCTGAAGCCTGCGGTGCAGCGCGACTGCCGCAAGGCGATCGAAGCTCTCGCGGCCGATACCGCCGACGGTGGACCGGGTGTGTTGATCGGTACGCCCTGGGTTGCTGATGGCAAGCTGCATAATGCCGCCGCCTTGCTGGATGGCGGGCGTGTGGCCGGTCTTCGTTTCAAGGTGGATCTGCCCAACTATTCTGTCTTCGACGAGAAGCGCGTTTTCGTGCCCGGTCCGATGCCGGGGCCGATCGACTTCCGCGGTGTACCGCTTGGCGTGCCGATCTGTGAGGATATCTGGGGTCCCGATGTGGTCGAGTGTCTGGCGGAGACGGGCGCGGAACTGTTGGTTGTCCCCAACGGCTCGCCCTATCGGTGGACGGCGTTTGACGAGCGCATGCAAGCGGCGGTGGCGCGCGTGGTCGAGAGCGGGTTGCCGCTCATCTATCTCAACACGGTCGGGGGACAGGACGAACTGGTGTTCGATGGTGCAAGCTTCGCCATCAATGCCGACCGTACCCTTGCCTTGCAGATGCCGGCCTTCCGCGAGGCCTTTACCCTGGTGACCGCCATCAAGGGCGAGGATGGCTGGACGGTGACGCCTGGCGAGGTGATTCCGCTGCCCGATATCATGGAGGCCAACTGGCGCGCCTGCGTGCTCGGTCTGCGCGACTATGTCGACAAGAACCGTTTCCCCGGTGTGGTGCTCGGCCTGTCCGGCGGTATCGACTCGGCGGTTGTTGCGGCCATGGCGGTGGATGCTTTCGGACCGGAGCGGGTGCGCTGCCTGATGCTACCCTATCGCTATACCTCCATGGACAGCCTTGAGGACGCCGCCAAGTGTGCGGCCGCGCTCAATGTCCAGTATGACGTGGTGGAGATTGTCGACCCGGTGGAGGGCTTCCTGAAGGCGCTGGGGCCGATGTTCGAGGGCACCAAGTCGGATACCACCGAGGAAAACCTGCAGTCGCGGGCGCGCGGCGTGATCCTGATGGCGGTGTCCAACAAGTTCGGATCGATGGTGCTGACTACGGGCAACAAGAGCGAGATGAGCGTCGGCTATTGCACGCTCTATGGCGACATGAACGGCGGGTTCAATCCGATCAAGGATCTGTACAAGATGGAGGTCTACGCGCTGGCGCGCTGGCGCAACGACCATCAGCCGGAGGGCCTCAAGGGGCCGGGCGGCGAGGTGATCCCCGAGCGCATCATCACCAAGGCGCCGACGGCGGAGCTGCGCGAGAACCAGACCGACCAGGACAGCCTGCCGCCCTATCCGGTGCTCGACGCCATCCTGAAGGGACTGGTGGAAGAAGAGCGGACAGTGGCCGAGCTGGTGGCCTCCGGCCTCGACGAGGCGACGGTGAAGCGCATCGAACATTTGCTCTACATCGCCGAGTACAAGCGCCGGCAGGCGGCGCCGGGTGTGAAGATCACCACCAAGAACTTCGGTCGCGACCGCCGCTATCCCATCACCAATCGCTTCCGCGACCGGGGATAAGCGCATACCGATAGATCCTGCGAATCGCTGAACTCGGCTAGGCTCTGCCACTGAGGGTCCGGTTGCGGGCTGTGGCGGCTTACTCTGCGGTGAGTTCAAATGATATTGCAGGCCAGATTGCTGCGTCGCCTGATGGGCGGCGCGTTGTTCGTTTCCGCGCTGGGACTGGTCGGCTGTTCGTCGGTCGGCATTGTGGAAGCGCCGGCCGAACGGATGACGGACCCGGGTGAGACCTTCGAAGTGCGGCAACCGTCGTCGAAGACCATCGAGGGGATCGACGTCTCCTATTTCCAGGGCGACGTGGACTGGCATGCGGTGGCCGCCGACAAGATCCGCTTTGCCTGGATCAAGGCGACGGAGGGCGGTGACCGGGTCGACGAAAAGTTCCGCCAGAACTTCGACGGGGCGGCAGCCGCTGGCGTCCTGCGCGGCGCCTATCACTTCTGGTACCATTGTCGGTCCGGTGCCGAGCAGGCCGCCTGGTATATCCGCAACGTGCCGCGCGACGCCTCCGCGTTGCCGCCGGTGCTCGACATCGAATGGACGCCGACGTCGCCCACGTGCCGCAAGCAGCCGCCGGCCGATCAGATCTATGCGGACATGCAGGCCTTCCTCGATGCCGTGCAGGCCTATTACGGCAAGCGTCCGGTGATCTACACAAGTGTCGATTTCTATAGGGATCGGCTCGTCGGAGCGTTTCAGAATTACCCGCTCTGGGTGCGGTCCGTCGCTGCCGAGCCGCAGGAGAAATACGGCAATCGCTTCTGGCATTTCTGGCAGTATACCTCGACCGGGCAGGTCAAGGGTGTGCCGGGCAAGGCGGATCGCAACGTCTTCCATGGAACGAGCGAAGAATTCGAGAAGTTTCTGGCGGAGAGCGTGATCGCCCGGTGACCTGGGCGCTATCGAGCGGCCTTCCGATTGCGCGGGAATGTGCGATATTCGGAGTGGAATGGGCGGTTCCCGCAGCCCGTTCCTTTATTCATCGACGAAAACTGAGGCGGACCGTTGTTGACCAGTGGTCCGCTGTTTTCGTCAGGATGAACTCCAGTTTCAACGGTTTGAACCGCATCGTCTGGACTCCCTATCGAGAGCGAGGCTGTCGCCACAGCCGGGCGAGGCCAAGTTATTGTTCGGCGCGTTCGCGCCGGTCGCCGTTTGGCTCTGGCGGCTGTTCCAGCCGCATCCGGTCGCACATCTGGTCTGGTGCTGCTGCTTTTGATCTCGATTTGTTCACCGTCCATGAGTTGTCGCGGGTTGTCAATTTCCGGGGCTATCGGCCGTGAAAAAGCCCGCCCGCATTGCTGCGAACGGGCTCCAGAGTGTTGAGCCTGACGGCCTGGATCACTTGGCCGAGACGATCTCGTAGGTGACGTTGTCGCCATGCTGGTGGGTGTAGAACACGCGCCAGCCATCCTTGAACGGGGTCGGCAGCTTGGTGCCGATCAGGCCTTCGACCGAGGCGTCGCCGTCAGAGACGTGCAGGCCGGTGATCTCGTTGTCGCCGTCGTTCTGGAAGTCGTTGTCGCCGGCAGAGCCGATCTCGACGTCCTTGAGGGCGGCCGCGTCACGGCCCTGGCCAAGGAAGCGGACGAGGGCGTCGGCGCCGACCTTGCCGTAATCGGCGGTGAGGTCGATGACATAGGCGCTATCGAGGGCGTTGCGCTGGCCGTGCAGCTTGTCGCCGCCGTCTTCCACCACGCCCAGGCTGTCGGCGGTGAGGAAGGCCATGTTGTCAAAGCCGGTGTGGGCGGCGTTGCCGCGCACGACGATCGACAGCGAGCCCTCATCAGCCGACGGGCTGTCCTGGGTCAGCTTGAACATGCCGCCGAAGCCGCCGAACTCTTCGCCCGCTTCGGTCTTGGCGTTGGTGTCGCCGGTTTCGGTGAAGAAATATTCCTTGAAGCCGGTGCCCGGACGGAACTGGGAGTTCTCAGGGCGCTTGAACGGCGTACCGCCGGCAGCCTTGGCGGCCTCGTTGGCGTCGAAGGCGTTGGCGGGGGTCTCGGCGGTGTCGTGGACGGTAACCCACTTGGTCTTCAGCGCGGCGCCATAGGTGTGCAGCGCCTTCATGCCGTCCGAGAGGATATCGGCGTCATTTTGGCCCTTGTGGAAGACAATCGGCTGACCGTCGGTGCCGAGGACCTGCAGAACCTGCAGCTTGCCGCCCTTGGTCAGGTCGGTCTTGTCGGCGGGGACAAGGCGATAGATGAAGGAGTTCGGCTGCTTGGCGTTCTTGGTCTTCTCGCCGCCCTTGCCGCCGTTGTCTTCAACGAGCCAGACCGAACCGTCGGAAGCGATCTGCACGCCCTCATAGGAAGCGCGGCCGGTAACGTCGGAGATGTCGTGCACGGTGGAGGGGAAGTCGACGGTGGCCGACCAGACGCCGCCCTCGGCGCCTTCTTCAGACGTCAGCAGAATGGTGCGGGTGAACGGGTCCCAGGTGGAGCCGTCGACCATCGGCACGGTACGGCCTTCCTGGGTCTTGAACTGCATCAGCGTGACGCGATGGGCTTCGTCGGCGTCGAGATTGATGCGGGTGAGGGCACCATAGGCAGCGCCATCGGCGCCGGTGGGGGCGTTCTCATGACCCTGGAACAGGAAATGGGTGCCGTAGTTGTAGGCGGCGTCCGGGCCCTTCTGGCCTTCGAGCACCAGATAGGTGTTCTTGTCCGGCTCGGTCTTGGTGGCTTCGACGTTGTGGCCCTTGGCCTGCACGTCGCCAGCGGCCGGCGACATCGGGCCGTCGGTGCCGTAGCCATAGTGAGCGAGCTGCTCGGAGGGGTTCTCCAGCTTCATGTCACCCTTGGCCGCGACGACTTCCTTGATCTCGGGCGAGAGGATGTCCTCGGCGGTCTTGCCGTCTTCACGCGGGTTGGCGGACACCGAAGTCCAGTTGAGATCGCCGGCGAAGGCCGGGAAAGTGGCGAGGGCGAGCGCCGTGGAGGCGAGCAGGACGTAGCGGTTCATCTGGAGTCTCCAAGGATGGGTACGGCCCTCAGATAGTCCTGGCACATAACGACTTCGTGACAACACTTATGCACTTTTCCGTCAGTTCTTCGGCTAACGTCTAATGTACGTACCGGTCCGTCTTCGTGGTAGGAAGTCATTACGCAGACGACAGGAGACCGGTGAAATGAAGGAAGTGCTCGACGAACTCGACCGTCGCCGCCATGAAGCCCGCATGGGCGGTGGCCAGCGCCGCATCGACGCGCAGCACAGCAAGGGCAAGCTGACGGCGCGCGAGCGCATCGAGGTTCTGCTCGACCACAAGTCCTTCGAAGAGTTCGACATGTTCGTCGAGCATCGCTGCGTCGACTTCGGCATGGCCGACACCAAGATGCCGGGCGACGGCGTCGTGACCGGCTGGGGCACGGTCAACGGCCGCAAGGTCTTCGTCTTTTCCAAGGACTTCACCGTGTTCGGTGGCTCGCTCAGCGAGAGCCACGCGGCCAAGATCACCAAGCTGCAGGACATGGCGTTGCGCAATCGCGCGCCGATCATCGGCCTGTTCGATGCCGGCGGCGCCCGCATCCAGGAAGGTGTCGCGGCGCTGGGCGGCTATGGCGAGGTGTTCAAGCGCAACGTGCAGGCCTCCGGCGTCATCCCGCAGATTTCGCTGATTCTCGGCCCCTGCGCCGGTGGCGACGTCTACTCGCCGGCGATGACCGACTTCATCTTCATGGTGCGCGACACCTCCTACATGTACGTCACCGGTCCCGACGTGGTGAAGACCGTTACCAACGAGACGGTGACGCACGAGCAACTGGGTGGCGCTTCGGTTCACACCACCAAGTCGTCGATCGCCGACGGTGCCTTCGACAATGACATCGAGGCGCTGATCGAGATGCGCCGCCTGATCGACCTGCTGCCGGCCTCCAATCAGGCGGACCTGCCGGAGATCGAATGCCACGACGACAGCGAGCGCATCGACCGCTCGCTCGACTGGCTGGTGCCCGACAATCCGAACAAGCCCTATGACATGAAGGAGCTGATCCTGAAGACGGTCGACGAGGGCGACTTCTTCGAGATCCAGCCGACCTTCGCCAGGAACATCATCACCGGCTTCGGCCGCATGGAAGGGCGGACCTTCGGCATTGTCGCCAACCAGCCGATGGTGCTGGCCGGCGTGCTCGACTCGGACGCCAGCCGCAAGGCAGCGCGTTTCGTCCGCTTCTGCGACTGCTTCAACATTCCGATCGTCACCTTCGTCGACGTGCCGGGCTTCCTGCCGGGCACCGCGCAGGAATACGGCGGTCTGATCAAGCACGGCGCCAAGCTGCTGTTCGCCTATTCGGAGGCAACGGTTCCCAAGATCACCATCATCACCCGCAAGGCCTATGGCGGCGCCTATGACGTGATGAGCTCCAAGCACATCGGCGGCGACCTCAACTACGCCTGGCCGACGGCGGAGATCGCGGTGATGGGCGCCAAGGGGGCGGCCGAGATCCTCTATCGTGGCGATCTCAACGATCCCGAGAAGATCGCGGCGCGCATCAAGGAATATGAGAAGCGCTTTGCCAATCCCTTCGTCGCCGCCGAACGCGGCTATATCGACGAGGTGATCTTCCCGCACTCCACCCGCAAGCGCCTGGCTCGCGCGCTGCGCATGCTGCGCGACAAGCACATGGAGCAGCCCTGGAAGAAGCACGACAACATTCCTCTGTGAGCGAGGATGCCGAGTGTGTGTGGTCAAGCAAGTCTTGGCCGCACACGCGAGTGTGATCTCAGGATGCTTGCCTTTTCAGCGTCGCTTTCTCAAAATGCGTTGTCACTGCTCTGATGCTTCAAGAGCACGTAAGCGTTAACGTCACTCAACGCGCATGGCTACACGGGTTTCCGTTGCTGGCCTGCGCGGGTTTGTCTCGTGTCAGGCTGCAAGTCGAGCCTATACTGAACGACGAGACAACATGAATACACAAAACACTCGTAATACTGGTTCTGGTCTGGTCACACGCATCCGGCATGACGTGAAGATTCGTGATCTTGAGGTCCTTCGCGTAGACCGGCTGACGCCGCACTATGTGCGGATTACCTTTGGTGGTGATGACCTGGCGGATTTTGTCAGCCTGTCACCTGACGATCATGTGAAGATCTTTGTTCCGCTGGCCAATGGGGAGACTGCGATGCGCGATTATACGCCGCGCTCGTTTGATCCTGCGAAGCGTCAGCTTGCCATTGACTTTGCCTTGCACGAGGCGGGACCGGCAACTCTCTGGGCTCTCAACGCCAGGGCCGGCGACCGTCTCAAGATCGGTGGACCGCGGGGATCGGCGGTGATTTCGCAAACAGTCCAGCGTTGGGTTCTGATCGGTGACGAAACCGCTCTTCCTGCGATCGCCCGGCGGATTGAAGAGGCCGGCCCAGGCGAACGGATCACCTGTGTGGTTGCTGTTGCAGGAGAAGCAGAGGTTCAAAACTTTGATACCCAGGCTGATCTGGACGTCCATTGGGTCTTCCGACCCGAGTCGGCGGCCGCCCTGCCGGCCGCTCTGCTTGCCAAGGTCAAATCGCTTGAAGTTGAAGCGGAGACCTTTGTCTGGATTGCGGGAGAAGCAAACGTTGCCAAGGCAGTGCGGGCGCACTTTCTGGACCAGGTGCGGCATCCGATTTCCTGGATGAAGGCGGCGGGCTATTGGGTCGCAGGGCAAGCGGATACCCACATGTCGCTGGATTGAACCGACCAGTGGTTCGATTCTGACATTTGCATCCGCCTGACACGACCCATCGAGCAAATGTCACAATCGCCCAATAGCAGTGCTGCTGGCGTTGAAAGGTCCAGCTGAGCCTAGCGGCACTGCTGTCCTGATACCATTCATGCCGCAATGGCACGTCTGTCATTGCAATCCTTCCAAGAACCGCGCCGGGAAAAGTGCCGTGATGTCGCGCTCCATCGGGTTGGCCGAATAGCTGTGGCGCAGGGCGTAGATCAGGCGGTCGATGTCTTCCGGGGGCACCGGCAGGCGATGGGGCACGAAGACGTCGGCAAACTCGCCCGGGCGCGTGATGCGGAAGGTGGCGGCCTGATATTCGGCCTCGCCGAAGGTATAGACCGGCTTGCCGTGCAAGAGCGCCTCGGCGCCGGTGCCGGAGTTGACGACGCAGACCGCTGAGGCGCCGGCGATCAGATCGTGGATCGAACCATCGACCAGCTTGATGAGGCCGCGTCTTTCGGCCCGCCGCAACGCCAGCGACATTGCCCAGGACTTGCAGCGCGGGTGCCGCTTGACCAGGACGTCGATGCCGAGGCGCTGGCCGGCGGCCACCACTTCCTCCAGCATCTCGATCGGGTGAAAGCGGGCAAGGCGCTGAACGGCGTCTCCGATCACTTGCGTCGGCACGAAGATGTAGGGGCGGTCGGTTGCGGCAGCGGAGCGCTCGGTCGCGGGCTGGTCGTATTTGGACTGGTTGCCGCCGATGACGATACGGCGTTCCTCGGCAATGAAGGCGGCGATCTCTTCCGGCGTGGCGATATCGGCGTCCGGCAGCGGTGCCTTGGCGAAAGCCGCCCAGCCAGAGTAACCCTGGCTGTCGACACTGAACCAGCCGCGCCGCTCGGTTTCCTTGATATGGACGCCGTTAGGGCGGGCCCCGATGGTGTGATAGGCGACGTAGGGACTATCACAGTCGATGACGCCATGGGTGCCGAGGCGGGGGATCAGGCGGATGGGAATCCCGGTCTGCTCCATTCTGGCGAAGAGCTGTGCGTAGATCGCCCGAAGTGTCGCCCGAAATCCCGCATACCCTTCCGGATGGATGCGGGTGAGGGCGTTGGGCAGGAAGATGGTCAGCGTCGCGTCCTGATGGCCGCTTACTTTCCCCTCGGCCAGATCGCGCAGATCTGCAGCGGCTGTGTCGATCACGTGGCGCCAAGGCTGGACTTGGTTGGCGATCTCGGCAATGGCCTCTGCGAGGTCGGTCGAAGCGGCCAATCCTTGGGCGACAGCTTGTGTTGCCACGCTCTGGGCGGCGGCCAGATCGAGCAGGGTCAGGTAGGCGTGGGCGCGCGCAAAGGCGGCCTCGTCTGACGCCAGGTGAGCGCCCTTCACTTTGTCCAGCCGGCGATAGGCATGCCGCAGCGCCTTGGCCATGCCTCGAGGATCGCCGCTGCGTTCGGCCAGAGTGGCGATGTCGATCGCAAGCTCCGGGCCGAGGAAGGGATTGAGGTCGAGCCAGAATGTGCCGAGACGGACCAGCCAGCGATCGTCGCCCACATGGCCTGATCCGCCGAGGCGAATGAACCGGGTGGCGCGGGTGAAGGAGAGCAAGGCCTTGAGGCCATCTCGCCAGTAAGCGGTGCGCTCGCCGATGGCCACGATCAGGGCCGCGATGTCACCCAGCTTGACCATGCCGTCGGCTCCAGGCGTGTTGCGTGTCGAGACGATCTACCTGTGGGACAGTAGAGCAATGTCCGCCGGAAATCCCACGCTTTCACCCCCCATAAGGGGGCGTCGGGATCGCCTTGTGGGCGGCGCGCAAGGCGGCGCTCCAGCGTTCGCGGAGGTCGTGGAAATAGGGCTCGCCCGGCTCGATGCGGTGGAGCACGTCGTGGGCGATGGCATCGCGCTTGATGGTGATGAGGTCGATGGGCATGCCGACACCGAGGTTGGAGCGCATGGTGGAATCCATCGAGATCAGCCCGAGCTTCAGCGCCTCGGTGATCGAGGTGGAGAAGGTGATGGCGCGGTCGAGGATCGGCTTGCCGTACTTGTGCTCGCCGATCTGCAGGAAGGGCGTGTCTTCCGTCGCCTCGATGAAGTTGCCCTGACGGTAGATCATGAAGAGGCGGAGGCGGCCCTTGGCGACCTGGCCACCGAGCAGCATGGTGATCTCGAAGCCGGCATTGGACTTCTCAAGCGACGGGCCGTCGATGCGATAGACCTCGCGGATGGCGCGACCGACCAGCTGGGCGGCCTTGAACATGGACGGCTGGGTCCAGATGGTCTCGACCTGCCCGGTTTCCGGGTTCTCGATGCCTTCGCTGAGGAAGGACAGCACCGCCTGGGTGATGGCCAGATTGCCGGCGGAGGCAATGGTGATCATCCGGTCGCCCGGGCGTTCGAAGATGTGGAGCTTCTTGTATTGCGAGACATTGTCGAGCCCGGCGTTGGTCCGGGTATCTGCGATCATCGTCAGGCCTTCCTTGACGAGGATGCCTACGCAATAAGTCATTTCAAGCTCCGAAAATGAAGTCCAGCTCGAGGGTTGTCATTAGAGGATCGCACGAAAATGTCACGTGCGAATTCGGGAAAGCGCGGGGTCTTGCAGGGAAAACAGACGGTTCGACCAAAGAGCGGTTGGGAGCCGCTTGCCGAACCGTTCCGCTGATCAAGCGGGGCGCCCCGAACGTCTGTCCTTGTCAGTAGCCGACCTGTTCCACCACGCATTTCACACTGGATACGGCAGACGAACTGCCGCGATCATAGCCGCGCACCCAGGCCGCGCCGGCTTGATCCAGCCCTGAGGCTATCCGCACATAGCTGTCCGTGGGGCATTTGTTGGCGGTGACGTCGAAGGCGACCCAGCCGAGCCCGTCGATCAGCGCTTCCGCCCAGGCGTGGAGGCTGTTGGTCCCACCGTCGCGCAGGCGATAGCCGGAAATGAATCGGGCGGGCAGGGCGAGCGAGCGCGCCGCGGCGATGAACGCATGCGCCTGGGCGACAGGGCTGCCTTCTTCGGCGGTCAACGTATCTTCGGGGCGGCCGGTGGCAACGCCAGTCAGTTCGTCGAGCTCGGCCGGCACCTCGGCCACCGCTTCGTGCAGACGTTCCATCAAACGGTGGCACACATCGAGAGTCGAGCCGTCGCTGGTGGCGCGTACGTCTGCCGCCAGTGCTCTGATCGGGGGGGTGATCTCCGTCAGCGGCGTATCGCGCAAGTAGATGCCGATGGGCATGCGATCGACGCCAATGCCTTTCAGCACGCCCGCCATGTCGTCCACTTCCACCTCGCCGTCAGCGACGATGACGATGCCGGGCAGGGGGCCCGGCACGGCGAAGTCGTGGACGACGTTGCCGAAGGGATCGGACGTCCTGTCCTGGCGGCAGTCGCTGTCAACGTCGATGCGCCAATGGCGTACATATTGGCCATCGAAGTTGCGCGGGCTCATGCGCAGCGAGCGCACGACCATGCTGGCCGGCTCATCAAACTCGGTCTTGATCTCGTGGTGGATCCTGAGGCGCATCGCCGGTCATCCCAGATATTGTTCGGCGATCGCGCTGCCGAGCGTGGAGTTCTCGACGAGGAAGTCGTTGAGGAAGTTGCTGAGGCCCATGCGGAAGAGATCGGCCATCGAGGTTCCCTGCAGCTGACCGAGCGTGACGCGTGCCTTGCGCTGGGCGGTGCCCTGGCGGCCGTAGTCGCGCGACAGGCTGTCCAGGAACAGCGTGATGTTCTCGTAGCAGGACACCAGCGAGCGCGGCATTTCCGCCCTGAGAATCAGGAACTCGCCGACGAGATTGGGCTTGAGGTTGTCGCGGTAGACCCAATGGTATGACGTCAAGGCGGAGAGCGAGCGGAGGATCCAGCTCCACTGGAAATAGTCGAAGCTGCCGCCGGCGGACGGACGGTTGGGATCGAGCACGTCGGCTTTCAGCGCCAGCACACGGGCGGTGAAGTCGGCACGTTCGATATAGGTGCCGAGGCGCAGGAAATAATAGGCGTCGTTGCGCAGCATGGTCCGGTAGGCCGAGCCGTCGAAGCGCAACGATATTTCCTTGACCTTGGACAGATAGTCCGAGAGGTCCTGCCGGCTGAGGTTGGCGGACGTGACGCCGCGCGTTTCCATCCAGCCGGAGTTGATGGTTTCCCACATGTCCATGGTCAGTGCCGTGCGCACCGATCGGGCGTTGAAGCGGGCGATATCGAGGCACTGGCGAATCGACGAGGGGTTGGCGGCGGAGAAGGCCAGATGGTCGACCACATTGCGGGCATTGGCCTCGGTGCCATGCGCCTTGCGGAACAGATCCAGCGTGCCGGTACCGGCAACGGCCATTTCCCACTCGTTCTTGCCGTCGTCATAGGGCACGGGCGTGGCCGAGAGACGGGTGGCGGCCTCGACGAGGCGCGCGGTGTTTTCGGCCCGTTCCACGTAACGGGCGAGCCAGAAGAGATTATCGGCGTGGCGGCTCAGCATTGGGCGACTCCCGAAGGAGAAAAGGGCAGGGGCGAGAGGGGCGCGGCGAGGGCGGACGGGGCGCAATCCGGCATCACTCGGGGTCCTCGATGATCCAGGTGTCCTTGGTGCCGCCGCCCTGGCTCGAGTTCACGACGAGCGAGCCTTCCTTGAGCGCCACGCGCGTCAGGCCACCCGGAACGATGCGCACCTTGTCGGCGCCGGAGAGCACGAAGGGGCGCAAGTCCACGTGGCGGGGGGCGATGCCTTCACCGACGAATGTGGGCGAGGTGGACAAGGCCAGCGTCGGCTGGGCGATGAAATTGTCCGGATGCGCCTTCAGCTTGTCGCGGAAGGCGTCGATCTGCTCCTTGGTCGACTTGGGGCCGACCAGCATGCCGTAGCCGCCGGAGCCCTGGACTTCCTTGACCACCAGCTCGCCCAGGTGTTCGAGCACATACTTCAGGGCGTCGGGTTCACGGCAGCGCCAGGTGGGCACATTCTTGAGGATCGGTTCCTCGCCGAGATAGAATTTCACGATCTCGGGCATGTAGGTGTAGATGGCCTTGTCGTCGGCGACGCCGGTGCCCACCGCATTGGCCAGCGTGACGTTGCCGGCGCGATAGGCCGAGATTAGCCCGGGCACACCGAGCACGGAGTCCGGACGGAAGACCATCGGGTCGAGGAAGTCGTCGTCGATGCGGCGATAGATGACGTCCACCCGCTTGGGGCCGCGCGTGGTGCGCATGTAGACGATCTGGTCCATGACGAAGAGGTCGCGCCCCTCCACCAGCTCCACACCGAGCTTGTCGGCAAGGAAGGAGTGCTCGTAATAGGCCGAGTTGAGCGGGCCGGGGGTCATCAGCACCACGGTCGGTTCGCTCGGCGAGGTCAGCGGGGCCACCGACTTCAGCGTTGCCAGCAACTCGTCCGGATAGTT
This sequence comes from Oryzibacter oryziterrae, assembly GCF_021864535.1. Lineage (GTDB taxonomy): Bacteria > Pseudomonadota > Alphaproteobacteria > Rhizobiales > Pleomorphomonadaceae > Pleomorphomonas > Pleomorphomonas oryziterrae. The sequence continues at coordinate 116,795 of NZ_JAKJIC010000008.1, read as the reverse complement.
CTCCACCGGCTGGATGCGTGTCTCGGCAAAGAGATCGGGGAACAGACGCATCTGCACGTCGCGATTCTCGAGCATGTAGGACACGCCCGAGGGGGTGCGCGCATTGTCTTCAAGGACATAGAAGTCCTTGTCATCGGTGCGGATCACGTCGATGCCGGCGATCTGCGTGTAGATGTTGTGGGGCAGTTTCACGCCGACCATTTCGGGCCGGAAGGACGGGTTCTGGTAGACGAGGTCTTCGGGCACGATGCCGGCCCGCACGATATCGCCACCGCTGTAGACGTCGGTGAGGAAGCGGTTGAGGGCGGTGACGCGCTGGACAAGGCCCTTGTGCAGCGTGCCCCACTCGCTGGATGTCAGCACGCGCGGCACGATATCGAAGGGGATGATGCGCTCTTCGGCCTCGGCATCGCCATAGACCGCAAAGGTGATGCCGACGCGGCGGAACAGAAACTCTGCTTCCTTTTGTCGACGCTTGAGATTCTCGGGATCGCTTTGATCGAGCCAGGATTTGATGGTTCGGTAGGCCGGACGGGCGGTGTCGCCCATCCCATACATCTCGTCAAAAGCTGCCAATCCCGTCACTCCACCCTGGGCGCTGCCACTGCTTTGTTTGATGAATTAAGCGGCAAACTGCGCAGGAGAGCAAGGACGCTGATTGAGCAAACGAAGGTTCAGTTTGATTAATTGTTGTGCATAAGATTGCGCGTTACGCGTTAGTTCGTGAAAATAGTTCCGGTTTCCATGTCTTGGTCAGAAATCCAGGGGCTCGCCATCCTTGACCTCCTTCATGACGAAGAAGGTTCGTGTCTGCCGGACACCGGGCAGGGCGATCAGTCGCTCGCCGTGCAAGATGTTGAAATCCTGCATGTCGCGCACGCGAATCTTCAGGAGATAATCGAAGTCGCCGGCCACCAGATGGCAGTCGAGCACCATGGGCAGCACGCGGATGGCCGCTTCGAAGGAGGCAAAGCTCTCGGGGGTCGAGCGGTCGAGCACGACGCCGACCAGAGCGATGGCGCCAAGGCCCACCTTCTGCGGATCGATGAGCGCGCGCACCGAGCGCACATAGCCCTGTTCGAACAGGCGGTGCAGGCGTCGATGGCAGGTGGCGGGGCTGACGTTGGCCCGTTCGGCGAGTTCGGCGTTGGTAAGGCGGCCGTCATCCTGGAGCAGGCGGAGGAGGCGCAGGTCCGTGGAGTCGAGCTCGCTCATGGAAGGATCTCTCTATGAAGTGACGATATCTGATTAGCTTTTTTCATAAATCGAGCATCCTTCGCGTTCAAGGCTTGAAGATCAGGCCAAATTCGGAAGCACATTTCATTCCTGCTTTGTTAGATTCACGATGATCTGGCGCGCTCAGTCGCGACAAAGTTTCCGGTCCTTTCCCCGCGTTTTTTCCGACGGAGTATCTTGATGAATCTCTCCAAGTTTGCCCGCTATCCCTTGACCTTCGGCCCGACCCCCATCGAGCATCTGCCGCGCCTGTCCGAGGCGCTCGGCGGCGATGTGGAGATCTATGCCAAGCGTGACGACTGCAACTCCGGTCTCGCCTTTGGCGGCAACAAGCTGCGCAAGCTCGAATATATTGTGCCGGACGCCATCGCTTCGGGCGCCGATACGCTGGTGTCGATCGGCGGCGTCCAGTCCAACCACACGCGCATGGTGGCGGCGGTGGCGGCCAAGATCGGCATGAAGTGCCGCCTCGTGCAGGAAAAGTGGGTGCCCCATTATGACGCCGTCTATGACCGCGTCGGCAACATCCTGCTCACACGTCTGATGGGTGCCGACAGCCGCCTGGTCGACGATGGTTTCGACATCGGCATCCGCAAGAGCTGGGAAGATGCGCTTGAGGACGTGCGCAGCAAGGGTGGCAAGCCCTATGCGATTCCGGCGGGTGCTTCGGTGCACAAGTATGGTGGCCTCGGCTATGTGGGCTTTGCCGAGGAAGTGCGCGCGCAGGAAAAGGAACTCGGCTTCAAGTTCGACTACATCGTCGTCTGCGTGGTGACCGGCTCGACCCAGGGCGGCATGATCGTTGGTTTCGCCGCCGACAACCGCGCTGACCGTGTCATCGGCATCGACGCCTCCGGCACGCTGGAGCAGACCCGAGCTCAGGTCCGCCAGATCGTCGACAACACCGCCGAACTGGTGGAACTCGGCCGACCCGTGCGCGACGACGAGATCGTCATCAATCCCGACTATGCCTATCCGGCCTATGGCGTGCCGTCCGAGGAAACCAACGAGGCCATCCGCCTCGCGGCCCGCACCGAGGCGATGATCACGGATCCGGTCTATGAGGGCAAGTCCATGCAGGGCCTCATCGACCTGACCCGCAAGGGCTTTTTCCCCAAGGGCTCGCGCGTCCTTTATGCCCACCTTGGCGGTGCACCGGCGATCAACGGCTACAGCTACTATTACCGCGAGGGGTGACAACTCCTACTTTAGCAAACAGTGGTCCGGCGGTTCGTCCCCGGACCACAATGCTGTAACGCATGCGTGAGTTTGTGCGCTCATGCTGTTTTTAGTTGGTTATAGACTCCGCTCTTATAGCGATATTGCCGCGTATTATAGGTAAGAGGCTTCTGGCTGCAAAGTAATGTCCCATTTTGGATGGTCAACTTTGCGTTGTGATCATAATCTCCCGGCCTGCCGACAGTTTGATGCCCGTGTTGTCTCCATTCGCTTCTGTTGTTAAGCGGAAAAATGCTTTCATAAATAGATGCAGCACAATGAATTGATTAACATTCCTGGTGTAAGACTTTGCTGGACTTGCTTGGCTTTCGCCGTTTGAAGTCTGGCGTTGCTAAGATGTTTCCCGGGGTGAGCCGACAAAGTTGCCTGTCACGCTCTTTGCTCTGCGGTGTCGGCGTGACAGCGCAAAAGTAGATCTGACATGGTTGGCAGCAGTGCATCGGATGGGGCTGGCATGGAGCTTTCGCGAAAGAAATGACCGAGGCTGTCGATCGCGAAATTGAGCGGCTTGGTTGTCTGAGGTCGACCGGTATTCTGGATTCCGGCAAGGCCAGGACCTTTGATGCCATTGTCGAGTTGGCCTGCTCCATGAGTGGACAGCCCATTTCGCTTGTCACGCTTGTTGATGCTGACCGTCAGTGGTTCAAGGCAAGCTATGGCGTTCCGTTCTCCGAAAGCACGCGACAGCACGCCTTTTGCTCCACGGTGGTAGACTGTGACGCTCCATTGGTGGTGACGGATGCGGCGGCCGACACACGCTTTGCAGCGAATGTTCTCGTCAGCGAGCATGGGGTGCGCTTTTACGCCGGCGTACCGCTGCACAAGGACGGTCATGCGATCGGCGCCTTGTGCGTGATGGGGCCGACGGCGCCCGACAAGCCGGATGTCATCCTGCACAACTTGGCTTTGCTGAGCTCGGCAGTCGATGCGCTCATCGTAGAGCACAGCCAGCATCGGGCCATGGCAGATCTTCGGCGAGAGCTGGAACTGCGCGAGGCGCGTTTCAAGCAGACGGAAAAGGCGGCGAAGGTCGGCGGCTTTCAGGTCGATCTGGACAGTGGCGTGATCAGCTGGTCCGATCAGGTCTATCGCAATGTCGGATTGCCCATCGGCACGGCTCTGAGCACCGAAGTGGTCCTCTCGTGTTACGCCCCTGAAGAGCTTGCCGAGATGAAGCGGCGGCTCTCCGACAACTCCACGGGCATAGGCCGTCCGACCAACCGGCACTATCGGATCATAACGCCGCAAGGCGAAGAACGCTGGATGCATGTGGTGACCGAAGTGGAGTCGGTGGATGGCAAGCCACGTCGCACCTTTGGCATCGTGCAGGACGTTTCCGATCTCTATCGAAACCAGCGGCTGCTGGAGCAGGCCGCCGTGACCGATCCGCTGACCGGGTTGGGGAACCGGACCAGCTTCAATCAGCACGTCAACACGCTGCTTGGCGTCGACGGCTCGGAGGTGGGGCTGCTGCTGGTCGATGTGGACCGCTTCAAGACGCTCAACGACACTCTTGGCCATGCGGTCGGCGATCTGGTGCTTGTGGAGCTGGCAAAGCGCTTGCAGGCGGTTTCGACCCTCTCCGGTACCCGCTGTTTCCGTCTGGGTGGCGACGAGTTTGCCGTTGTCTTCTCGGCAGCAGCTTTGGCCGAGTCGATGGAGGTCTTTGCCCAGGACCTCATCGCGCGCAGCGCCGAGCCGCTGCAAGCCGAATCCTCATCGGTGGTCGCACGGGTCAGCGTGGGCGGCGCCATCTGGCGCGAGGGGCTCGGATTTGACGGCTTGTGTCAGAATGCCGATTTTGCGCTCTATCATGCAAAGGAAACCCGGCGCGGCGGCTTCGTCATGTTCGAGGACGGGCTGCGCACTCGGATGTCGGCTCGTCTCAACGCCCTCCGCCTGACCGAGCAGGCGCTGGATGAGGACCGGCTGCTTCCTTACTATCAGCCAATTTTCGACCTCAACTCCCACACCATTGCCGGTGTCGAGGCACTGGTCCGGCTGCAGACGCCGGATGGCCGACTGATGGCGGCTGCCGAGTTCTTCGATGCCCTGAACGACCATACGATCTCGCATCGCGTCACATCGCTGATGCTTGAGAGGGTCGCGCAGGATCTGCAATGCTGGCACGACAACGGCTGGTACCCAGCCCATGTGGGCATCAATGTAAGCCCCGCCGACTTCAATCACGGAGATCTGGAAGAGCGTCTGGACAAGGCCTTTTCGAGCCGTGGTCTGGCGCTTGACGGGGTGATCCTCGAGATCACGGAATCGGTCTTTCTCGATCGCTCGAACTCGTCCGTTGTCCGCATGCTCAATCGCTTGCGCCAGCGCGGCGTCGTGGTCGCCCTTGATGACTTCGGCACCGGGTTTGCCTCGCTGACGCATTTGCGGACTCTTCCTGTCGACGTCATCAAGATCGACAAGAGCTTCATCGAAAGCCTGCTGTCGGATCGGTCGAGCCTTGCCATCGTCGAGCTGGTGCATGGGCTTGCACGGCGTCTGGCGCTCGATGTTGTGGCCGAGGGGGTCGAGACCGAGGAACAGGCTGCCTTCCTGGCCGATCTCGGCTGCCACTACGGGCAGGGCTATTTCTTTGCCCGACCCATGTCGGCCAACGCCCTGCAGCTGTTTGCCCGCAAGCTGGAAATGTCGGCCGACAACGGCTCTGCCGACCTTGTGGTTGAGCACGGGATTCAGCATTTGCGACGCCGCAGCTCAGCCAACAGTTGATCTATGGAGTACTTGCCGCTCCAACAGCATGCCTCACTTCGGTTCGCAGCTGCCCGCGCCAAGAGAGCGTGCTTTTGACGTGCCGCGCAGCGTCATGCTGCGGGAGCTTCAGCCATTTCCGCCAGCCTCTCATACCAATTCGCCAGAATGCTGACGCATTGGCTCATTGAGAACAATTCGAATTTCCCATTTGCGTCAAAGGCATGAGAAATTCGAATGCGGAATACCAAGGTCATTTTCAATGCCACTTGGTCTCACATCAGCTGCAAGCCTCTCATGCTGGCGTGGCCGTCCTTGCCGATGATGATGTGGTCGTGGATGGCGATGCCCAAGGGGGTCGGGTCGCCCGAGGGGTGTTCGCTCCAGCGTCAGCATCCCGAGACGTGTTTGCACCTGCTGGCCCGCCGCGACGAGATCGTGGCGGGCCACTTGCGTCTCAGGCCTATTTCGAAAGCTCCCTTCGGCAAATCACGTATCGCGGATAGGGGCGGCATTTCTGGGTTGAATTCTTTCAAAATTTGAGTCAATCTACTTTAAATAGCATTTTTAATATCAACCTACTGTTGGTAGTTGGTTGTATTTTTGTGATGGGGGACGGGGTGTCCATTGAATGCAAGTCACAGAAAGCCCGACGGCGCCTGCATTGGCCAAGTCTTGTCTTGTTGGCGGGGGTGGTGGTTCTGAATGGGGTCTCGGGTTCGTCCGCCGGCGAAGCGACCGGGCCGTCAAGCTTCGATACAATCCTTCAAATTCAAAAGGATAGCGCCGAACGCAACGCCGACCTCTATGCCAAGATCGATGAAATGCTGAAGACGATCGAGGAGATGAAGAGCCTGGCTTTCCAGATCAATCTCCGGATCGCCCGCATTCGGAATGGCGATTTTGTTCGCGACTGCGATGCAGCCGAACAGGAGATCGCCGAAGTGGATCGCTCTCTCGTGACCGTGGACGACATGCAGAAGGAGGCCGACAGGTTGTGTTCCCACCTGCCGGCCACGGACACCGAGGCCCTTCAGATCTGTGCGAAACGAACACAAGAGTTGCAGCAGCGGCGCCAACAATTGAGCGACAGCCGCCAGATGTTGGCCGACGCCTGCCTGTCAAAGGAACAGGGAGGCCGCAAATGAAGTTGGCAACTTTTGTGAAGGCAAACCTCCTGGCGCTGTGTCTGATGGTGGCGACCAATTCTGGCGCGATGGCTCAGGAGGCCACCGATGAGATTCTTCCCGATTACAAGCAAGAAACGGAGAACATCCGGCGCAGCATTGAGAAGCTTGAGAACAATATCGCTGTTAGCCGCAGGATTCAGGAAGAGGCGGAGATCTTTCTGAAAGGCGTCGAAAACACTGGAGCGCAACTGAATGCCCAGCAGGTTCGCTGCGCGTCTCTTCAGGAGAAATTCAAAGAAGTTCCTGAGGAAAGCCAATGGATGTTCAAGGATGCTGTTGACAGATGCGCAATTGGTATGAAGAAAATCTATAAGAGATTTCAAAAAATGGCTGACAGAGTTGAAGATATAAAGAAAAAGGTTGAGGCAATTGAACGCCTAATTCCCACTTTTGGCGAGGGTATAGCTTCGGAGAAAGGGCAGCTCCAGATTAATGACGGCATGCAGACTCTCGAGCAATCCATCAATACATACAGTGAAGATGTCAAAAATGGCGGCATGTAGCGCGAGCTTGAAAGGCCTGTGTGGGGGCGTTCTGATCATGCTTGGCTGCCTGGCTGCGCATGGACAGGAGGTTGGCAGTCTAGCTGGCCTGGATGCAGTGTTGGCAGGTGCTGTCACTGATCCCGGCGACACGGTTGGTGCTGTCAAGCGTTACAAATTGAGTTCGTCGACCGGCAACCGGCAATTGCGCCTATTGCTCGCAGCGGCCATCGACAAGCTGGCATCTGCGCACAAGGATCCGGAGCAGATGGTGGTCGGGCAGGGGCAGATCCTCAAGTCTAGCTTCGACGCCATTGGCAATGAGATCGCCTTCGCATCAGGCTCAGGGGCTGCCGGCAGCTTGCAGAAGGTTGCTGATGCGTTGTGGTCCACCTATGTGGCGCCACTTGCGGTAGACGCTGAAGAAGCTGGTCTGTACCCGTTTGCACAAGCAGATCGTCGCCTCGTCCACCGATGGTTCAACGTTGAAGGTAGCAAGGTTTCGGCCTTTGAACTCGTGATAGCTGACTCGAAGACCAGACGGCTTGACTGGGTGATCACACCGCTCAGTCGCCACTCTCCCAAGAGTGACAGCCTTCTGCGCTCGTTTGTTGCTGGCGCGGCGACCAGCGAACGACCCAAGCTGGTCGCTTATTTCGAGTTATCCGGGTTCTCGCGCGAGGACATCGCATCGGTCATCAAGCTGGCCGACGCGGATCCTGGTCAACTGCAAGTGAAAATACAGAACACCCAAGCTGACATCGCCGAATGTATAGCCTCTGCCTTGGCCGACAAGAAAGCTGGCGCGAAGATGTCAGCCAGTCCCGTTTCAACGCCCGCTCCAGCTCCCGATGAAGATAAATTGACTGTCCTGGAGTTGCGGGGAGCCGTGACTGATCATCCCTTACCTCCTGCCAAACCGGGGGTGACCATCGACTGGGGTGCCGTCAAGGAGGCACTTTCCAAAGAGTGCACGGCAAAGCATCCGCCACTGACTGGTGAAGTCGATATTGCCGTCCTCCTCGATCCGCAACGTCAGGCTGAAGTTCAGTCTGTCGCACTTACTAGTCGGACCGACCTGGCCGCCTTTGTGCGCCTGTCGCGTGGTTTGGTGAAGGATTGGCCATGATGGATGTTGTTCGCTCCATATTGGCCTTGACGGTTGGCTTGCTTCTCGCTGGCTGTGTCAGCACAAAACCGGACCCGCTTCGTCGGGGTGATCTGGGGCTAAGCTACAAGCCGATTGGTAACGCTGCCGCTCCAATGCTCGCGGCCTGCGGCTCAGATCCGATGGCAATGGCGACACATTCGTCCGTATCGAGTTGGCTCGAAACCTTGCGGCACGTGGACAGCTGCGATCTCGCCAAGGTCCGCTACTACACGTCAGATGAAGTGGTCGCACCGCTGAAGCAACGCATCGTCCTGATGTCGCTCCGACCGGACGTCTGCGGCGGGCAGGCCCGGGCGCTTTCCGGGCGAGTGGATCGCCTTCTCGCCAGACTTGAGAGCCTCAAACAATCTGCGGTTCCCTATTGCTCGGTCTCAGCTGTCGAACAGGACATCAACACGTCAATCGACAAGACCCAGGGGCACTTGATGAGTGTCGATAGCGCCATTCATGCGAACTTCCCTCAATTCTGAATTGGTGCATCCATGGATTTTGCAAAACTCTTCGAATGGTTTAGGCAGCAGTTAAAGGAAAAAAATGCAGTTGAAGTCTTGAAGCTGATTCTTGCTGTAATAATTTCATGCCTATTGATAATAGTTTTCTCGGGTTTTGTTTCTAGGTACATATATGATCTTGGCGTTTCTGATTTGAAATATGTTTTGTTGAATGCTTATGCTGTTGTTTGTTTTTCATTTGCAACATTGTTATTTATTATTCCATGGCGCTATTTTTTGGTCTGCTCATTCTTGGTTGGCTTTGTGGCGCTAGTGGGAATGTTGCGCGGATATGATGTTCCCGCATCGTTTCTCCAAGTCTTCAGTGTGACGGCAACACAAGCTGGTGGTAGTCCGGTAACGCGTTCGCCTTTGGAAGTTACCGGCGAGCCGCACAAAGTCGAACACGACATTTCCTGCCCGTCGGCAAGCATCAATTTTGCACGCACTCACAATCTGCTGACGCTTGCCCGAGAGTGTTACTCGGAAGCGCATTGCTCTGCGACGCTCGAACTCTGCCGGGATTTCGGCGGCGACCCGGTGCAGGGCCAGTCTTGTGCTGTGATGGTGGAAGGCGTGCCGGACGACGACCGGACGGCCATCGCAAGCTTCGCCGAGACCGCCGGTTGTTCCGGGGCGTCGCTTTCCTGGCTCGCCGGGATGGAGGACCTCGGTGATGCGAGAGCACGTGCCAGCCTGCTCATCCTGAGTGCCTGCAATCGAAACCAGCGCCCCTCCGACGATCCGGATGTTCTCAAGGGAGCGTCTCGGTTGGGAGTTTCACCAGATTGCCACTGATCTGTCTGTCTCCAAGCCGTTCAAAACAGGGGTTCAAAGTGTCGCGTCTGCGGCGAAATCAGGGGGCGTACAATGTATATGTATTTCACTCGGCCGGTAGGTCGGCGCTGTGGTCTGGCTGCGATCGCACTGGCCATTCTGCTCGCTGGCTGCCAGACCAAAGACCCGGCGACCGGAAAGCCGAAGATTTCCGAGACTGCGAAGGGCACGGCCAGTGGCTTCGGTGTCGGATTTGTGACCTGCGGTCTTGTGTCCATTCTTCAAGGCGCAAATGGTGCGACCGCTCTCAAGCAAGGCGCAGCGTGCGGCGCCGTGATGGCTCTGCAGGGAGCCATGGCGGGATCGTTGGCCGACGAGCGCGATCGACAGCTTTATGCGGAATTCCAGAAAGCGGGGCTGTCGGTTTCCGTTCGAGAGAACAATATCGTCCTTAACTCCGCGGAGGATGTGCGCTTCGACACCGGAAGCGACGTGCCGCAAAATCTCAGCCAGATGCGCCTGAGTTCCGTCGCCAAGATTCTCAATCGCTACCCACAGCGAGCGGTTTCAGTGATCGGCCACACGTCACTTGGCGAAGACGATGCCCTCGGGCGGCAGCGAGGCGAGAGCGTCAAGACCATTCTCGTGGGAAACGGTGTCGCCGCGGGGCGCATTCGGGTCGCCGGCCGTGGTCATAGCGAGCCGATCGCGCCCGACGATGCCGCGCTGAGCTCTTACCGGAATCGTCGGGTCGAGATCTTCCTTGTGCCTGACCAGTGATGGCCGGTGGCCATGGAGATGACGGTCGTCACCTACCTTGGATCACCTCGAATGCCTGGCGCTGCAGAGATAATCGGTTGCCCCACAAGAAGCGGTGCCGCCTCACATCAGCTGCAAGCCTCTCAGGCTGGCGTGGCCGTCCTTGCCGATGATGATGTGGTCGTGGATGGTGATGCCCAAGGGGGCGGCGGCGTCGACGATGTTCTTGGTCATCGTGATGTCGGCGCGCGAGGGCGTCGGGTCGCCGGAGGGGTGATTGTGGACGAGGATGATGGCGGTCGATGACAGCTCCAGCGCCCGCTTGACCACCTCGCGCGGATAGACCGGTGTGTGGTCGACAGTCCCGGTCTGCTGAACCTCGTCGGCAATCACCTGGTTCTTCTTGTCCAGGAAGATGATGCGGAACTGCTCGCGTTCCTCATAGGCCATGGCGGTGCGGCAATAGTCGATCACCGACGACCAGGACGACAGTACCGGTTTCTTGACCATGGCCGAACGGGCAATGCGCTGGGAGGCGGCCATCACCACCTTGAAGTCGACGATAGTGGCGTCGCCCATGCCCTTGATCGACTTCAGCCGAGCTTCGGACGCGCCAAGCACCTCGGCAAGCGAGCCGAAGGTGGCCAGGAGATGCTTGGCCAGAGGCTTGACGTCCTGACGCGGTATCGAGCGGAACAGTACCAGTTCCAGGATCTCGTAGTCAGCAAGCGCTTCGGCGCCGGCGGTGCGGAAGCGCTCTCGCAGTCTTTCGCGATGCCCCGTGTAGTGGGGGAGATTGGCATTGCCTTCCTGAAAGTCACCCATGGGCGAATCCGTCTGGTGTCCGGGCACGATTGCATAAAACTTAGCAGATTTGTCGGGACGGCATACTGCCAGTTTTAGACAGTCGATGCTGCTCGGATGCGTTTGCCATCCAACCGGGGAATCGTGATGACCGAGTTGAATCTCAACGCTATGGCCGAACGTCTTGAGGCCATTTCCAGCCGCTATGCCGGTGCTTTCGGCATCGATCGCAGCGGCGATTGGTTCATGCTGAAGGTGCAGGAGGAGATGGGCGAACTGGTTCAGGTCCATCTTGCGCAGACCGGTCGGTCGCGCCGGCCGAACGAGGGCCTCGACGAGCGATTGGCCGACGAGATGGCCGACGTGCTGTGTCAGCTGCTGGTGTTCGCCCGCGCGGCCGGGGTCGACCTGGATGCAGCGGTAGCGCGCAAGTGGTTCAAATGGGAAGCGGCCTACGGCCTGAGCCCGGGCGCCTGAAAGCCGTGAGCCGCCGTCACGCGGACGGCGGCTGACAGGTTGGCGTGTGATCAGAGCGCGCGGATCGCGTCGTCGAGGTCCTGGTTGGCCTTGTCGGCGAGATCCTGATTCTTGGTCCGATCTGCTTGCGCCGCGTCGATGGCCGCTTCGCTCTTGTCGAGTTTGGCGATGTAGGACTTGGCGCTGTCGGAGGTCTCGGGCAGGGCAGCGAGGTTGGCGCGGATGCGCTCCTGCTCGGCCGTCTTGCGGGAGACGACCTGATCGGCTTCGTCCACGGCGCGCTGGTAGTCGTCCACCTTGTGCTTGAGGGCGGCGATCGCCTTCAGCTTGGCCGCGATCTCGGGCTCGATGGCCTTGGTGGAAGCCCAGTAGACGAGGCTGTCGGCGCTGCTTTCGGCGACCGTCACCACCTGACTTTCCACGGTCTTCTCGGTCACGGGAATATCCAGCTTGGCGCCGGCCTCGACCTTGGCGCGCAGGCGGAGGCGATCGGCTTCGTCGGAGACGACCTCGGCCGTCGTACTGGCGTCGTAGCCGCTGAGCTTCATGTGGTCGATCAGCAGGGTGCGCCCGGCATCCTTCGGGGCGGTGACGTGGTAGACGGTCTTGCGTATGGCGGTCGAGGTGACCGTCAGCAGGCCGTCGCGGGCCTTGATGCCGGTGATGGTGGAGTCGTCGGTCGACTCGCTGGTGACGCGGGTCTTCGGATCGGCGGCAAAGGCGGCAAATCGCTTCTCGCCCGGCGGAATGCCCAGCACCTGCGCATCGCCCAGATAGCCTTCCTTGCCATAGACGGTGAAGATGCCCGGCGGCACGCTCTTGCCGGAGGCATTGTCGAGGAAGATGGCCTCGACCGGGTGATCCCCGGCGCTGCCGCCCTGCCACATGGAAACGAGGTCGGCGTCGAAATCGGCGTCGATGATCGGGACGGTCAGCGTCTGACCGGCGAGCAGCGTGACGGGCTGGGGCAGGGTGAAGGTTATGCCGACGTCGCCCTCGCTGGAGATGGCTTCCGGGCCGCGCGACGGTTGGGGCGTGAAGCGCTGCGCCGTCGTCTTGGCGGCCATGCCGCCGACCATAGGCGCCGCTTCGGCCATGGCCATCGGTGCCGGCGCGGCAAGACCTGGCATGTCCGCCTCGCCCATCTGGTCCATGGCACCGGCGGCATCCCCCTGTGAGCCGTCGACGATGGGATTGATGGCGCCGCCCGGCAGCATGATCGGCACCTCACGGCGGTCGCGCCAGTACATGTCGAGCAGGCGCTGCTTCAGCGCCACCGGATTGGACGAGGAGAGGGTGACCGAGACGTTGTTCCAGTCGTCGCCCGTGCCGTTTTCCAGCACGGCCCAGCCCTGGACGCGGTACTTGCCGTCGGTGCCGGGGACGATGCGATAGGCGGCCTTCCACACCGGAGCGGCCACCACATAGGAGAGATCGACGGTCCGCTTGCCGCTTCCGGTGGTTTCGATGCGGATGGTGCGGAAGTTGGTGTCGGTCGCCTGCCGGACGGCGGCGATGGCGGTTTCAATGCGCTTCTGCACGCTCTCGTCGGCAAAGGTGACCGAGGCGCCGGGGCCGAGCAGGACCTGGGCGAGCGAGCCGTCCTCGTGCTGCACGGTTGCCGCCGGCACTTCGATCGGCTCGCCGGTGGTGGCGCGCTGAATCTGTGTCACGCCCAGAATGACGCCGAGATCCACATGGCCGTTGCCGTCGTCGATGGTGGCCTTGTAGCCGGTCATGGCGGCGGCGATCGTCGCCGTTGAAGCGAGGTCTTCGCGCTTGAACGGCATGTGCTTGAAGGCCTGGGCAACGGCGTTGGCGCCATCGATGGTGACCGTGGCGACGGTGCCGGCGGGGTCGCTGACGATGAGGCTTTTCAGCACGTCGTCTGCCTGATCCACCGGGATTTCGAGGGAGATCGCCTTGTCGTTGTCGCCGAGTTCCACGTGCTTGACAATCTCGGCCAAACCGCCGGAGGACAGCAGAATGCTGCCGACCTGCTCAGCGCCGAAGGCGGTGTTGACGAGGACAAGCGAAGAGGTCGCCGCGAGCAGGGCGGTGACGAGAGAAAGGCGTTTCAAGGTAATGTCCTCCCGAACAATCAATGGTCCAACATGCTCCGACGTGAAAGTCGGCGAAATCCGCAGATTTGCCAAGTCCTTGTTGTCGGATGTTCTTGATCATCGAGGACAAATGAGCTTGCCTGATGACGTCTGTGTGGCAAAGGCTGGGCGGCCTGGGGGCTTCTCCTCCGCGTTGACCCCAGCTTGACAAATCAACGCTGGCCGCAACATTCCCGCGCAGAACACGCCTATCCTTGGGAAGATCGATGATCCACTACAATCTTCATTGTGTCGCCTGCGGCCATGATTTTGACGACTGGTTTGAGAACATGGCGGATTGGGACGCACGCAAGTCGTCCTTCGCCTGTCCGTCCTGCGGCGCGGCGCAAGTGGAGAAGGCGTTGATGGCGCCGAGCGTCGGCGCCTCGAAGGCTGCCGCGCCGGAACCGGCCTGCAATCCGGCTACCTGCTGCAATCCCGGTTGCGCCATGGCGGCAGGGTTCTAGAGCGCTTTCCGTTCTGCGGAAGCGTCGGATCGACAGGAAATCGCTCGAAATTCAAGCGTCGGCAACGGGCGTATCTAGCGCGTCGGCCACAGGCCTGGGGTGGCAAACTCGATGGCGTGGCCGTCGGGATCGCGAATGTACAGGCTGGTACCGCCTCGCTTCCAGTGCGCTTCGCCCGCAAGCGGAATGCCCTTTGCCGCGAGGTGGTCGCGCCAGTGCTGCAGCTGATCGGCCGCGATGGCGAAGGCCATATGCAGGCGGCCAGTCCCTTCGTGACCGGGGATACAGCCGTCGTCATCGATCAAATCCGCCGACGTGGCCCCTGCCTGAAACAGCAGCAGAACGCCTTGCGCGCCAGCGTCCAGGGCAACCAGACGCGGACTTTCCGACAGCGGTGTCAGCCCGAGGATATCGCGATAGAAGGCCGCCGAACGCTGGAGATCCGAAACATAGAGCGCGGTTTCCAGCAGGCCTTCCAGCTTGGGCGCGCTCATCGCGATCACCCCACGATCAGCGGCGGCTTGTCGAGGCCCTTGGGGCTCAGCGTGAAGATGTCGACACCCGTATCGGTGACGCCAACGGCATGCTCGAACTGGGCCGACAGCGAGCGGTCGCGCGTCACGGCGGTCCAGCCGTCGGACAGCACCTTCACATGCGGCTTGCCGAGGTTCACCATGGGCTCGATGGTGAAGATCATGCCGGGCTTCAGCACCGGGCCTTCGCCCTTGCGCCCGTAGTGCAGGATGTTCGGCGTGTCGTGGAACAGCTTGCCGACGCCGTGGCCGCAGAAGTCGCGCACCACCGAGCAGCGCTCGGCTTCCACATATCTCTGAATGGCCTCGCCGATGTCGCCGGTGGTGTTGCCGGGCTTCACGGCGGCGATGCCGCGCAGCAGCGACTCATAGGTGACGTCGATCAGTCGCTCGGCAGCGCGCTTGATGGCGCCGACGCCATACATGCGGCTGGAATCGCCGTGCCAGCCGTCGACGATGAAGGTGACGTCGATGTTGACGATATCGCCCTCGCGCAGCGGCTTGTCATCGGGAATGCCGTGGCAGACCACATGGTTGATCGAGGTGCAGACCGACTTGGTATAGCCGCGGTAGAAGAGCGTCGCCGGCAAGGCGCCGTGGTCCCGGCCGTAGCCATAGACGAAGTCGTCGATCGCCTGTGTCGTGACACCGGGCTTGACGATATCGACCAGCTCATCGAGGCAGGAGGCCGTGAGCTGGCTGGCCTTGCGCATGCCTTCGAAGTCGGTCTGATTGTAAAGCCTGATGTCGCCGGTGTTGCGAAGCGGGGCAACTGCGGCGTCGACATAGTTGATCATGTGGTCCTGAATCCTGGTTCTCAGCTCGGGCGCGGTCGACCGAACGATTGTCTTTCTCACAAAACGGGCCGATCTGTCGAGTATACCGTTCACGGCATGGGATCCGACATGGAGACCGCGACTGGTCATTGCGTTGGCCGCGGGGGAGCGGCTCCGGTCTAGGCCAGGGGAATGAGGTGACTTATCTCTACCGTCTCGAGGCTCAGGGCGCAACGCAAGACCAGCACTTCGACGCCGGCGGTTGTCGCTTCGGCAAAGGAGGCGGCATAGACCGGGTCGATGTCGGCCGCGATCTCGAAACGGTCGCAGTCGTTGCGCTGAACGAGATAGGCCATGACCGCGCGATGTCCGGCGGCGACCATGTCGGAGAGTTCCTGCAGGTGCTTGGCACCGCGGCTCGTCACAGCATCGGGAAATTCGGCCAGACCGGCTTGTCGCGCCAAGGTGCAATTCTTGACCTCGACATAGCAGGGCGCACGATCGGCGGCTTCCAGCAGGATGTCGATACGGCTGTTGCGGCCGTATTTCACCTCTCGGCGCAAGCTGTCATAGCCGGCGAGGGCAGGGACGTGGCCAGCGCGAATGGCGTCGGCGACGATGGCGTTGGGATGGCTGGTATTGATGCCGACCAACGCGCCTTCGGCGGTCTCCACCAACTCCCAGCTCCAGGCCAGCTTGCGCTTGGGGTCGTCCGAGCGCGACAGCCAGACGCGCAAGCCGGGCTCGCAGAGGCCCATCATGGAACCGGAGTTGGCCACGTGGGCCGTAATGACCTCGCCGCTGTCCAGGAGGACGTCGGCGAGGAAACGCTTGTAGCGCTTGATGAGGCGCCCGGGCGTCAGAGGCTTGTCAAAACGCACGGGCGCGCTCCTGCTGTACCAATTCTGCCCAAGACGCTGACGCATCGGCTCATGGAAGACATTTCGAATGTCTCATCTGCATCAAGGGCATGAGACATTCGAAAGCGGGATGCCGAGAGTCATTTTCAAGGACTCGCGATTTTACTGGATGCGGGCGAGTATGTCCTTGGCGACCGGCAGGTAGTCATCGTTGAAGTGATGACCGCCGGGGTGCTGCACGGCCTGCATGCCGTCAAGCTTGACGCGCGGGCAGGCACTCTCGCTGTCCTCGGTGCCGTAGACGCACTGGACGATCTTGCCGGGGATCTTCTCGAGATCGGTGATCGTCGAGGGCGCGTTGGGATCGGTCTTGCCGCCGAGGATGGCACTGATCTGGATCTCGAACTGGCGCGCGCCGGTGTAGGCGAGCAGCGAGACGAGGGACACCTTGGCCTTTTCCGCGTCCGGCAGCGCCATGTAGATGGCGGGCAGGGCGTCGGCGCCAAAGGAGTAGCCGACGAGCGCCACTTTGCTCACCTTCCACTTCTCCTGATAGGTGTCGATGATGCGGGACAGATCCTTGGCGGCCTGTTCCGGCGGCACCGTGTTCCAGAAGTAGCGCAGGGAATCGACGCCGACGACCGGCACGCCATCCTGTGACAGGAAGGTGCCGATCTGGGAGTCGATATCGCGCCAACCGCCATCGCCCGAGAGGATGATCGCCATGGTGTCATGCGTGGCGGCCACCGGCAGCGGCGAAAGCGGCAGATCGGACAGGGGCGAGGAATCGTCGCCGCTGCGGTGCAGCTCTTCCGTCAGTGCGGTGCGCAGGGCGGTACGAGCCGGCATGTTGGTTTCGATCTTGTGGATGCCAAAACCGGCGGCGATCAACTGGTCGACATGGGCAGCGCCGTCCTTGTCGCGGCCGCCGGTCAGGTAGACGTCGACCGGATCGGGCAGCGGACCGGTCTGCAGCGCGTAGATCCAGCCCTTGCCGTCGGGCGACTTCTTGTGTTCGGCAGCCGAGCAGAGTTCCTTGGTCAGCGGCAGAGCGGCCAGCGGATCGACGGCGATGGTCCGCTCGATGGTGGCTTCCGGCGTCTGGGCGGCGAGCGCCAGTGCGAAGGTGCCGCCGAGGCCCGAGCCCGCGATGACCGGAGAGTGGTAGTGGGGAATGTCGAAGGCGCGCTGGACGTCCTGGCTGGCCTGTTCGATGTCGGAAACGAAATAGACGCAATCGTCCTTCGTGGAGCCGCCCTTGGCGAGCGTTGCGGGCGTGTCGAGGCCGATGACCACAGCGCCGGAGGCCGCCAGCAGGCGCGCCTTGATCTTGTCGCTGAAGGTGTAGCCAGCATCGCCGGAGAGAAGAACGACCGTTCCCTTGGCAGCGGTGATCGGCGTTACGATCTCGGCGATCGCCAGCGTGTCCAGCTTTTCCTTGTTGTAGGTCGGGAACAGATAGAAGAAGGCGAGGGCCGCAGCGCCGGTGAGCAAAAGCACCACGGCAACCGCGACGATCAGTAGTCGCTTCATTTGGAGATTACCCCTTTGAGGCCGCCGCCAATGATGAACGTGACGTCGGCAAGTGCAAGCACGGGATTGAGGCCGCCGGCCACAGCCATGTAGCGATGCTGCCAGTCCGGATCATATTTTGCCTTGAAGGCCTTGAGCCCGTGGAAGTTATAGAAGGCGGAGCCGTGCTCGAAGGCGGCGCGGCCAAGCTTGTGCCAGAGCGGCGCGATCGGGCTTTCCGAGAGGCCCGACAGCGGCGCCATGCCCAGCGTGAAGTGGGCATAACCCTCCTGCTTGTAATGCAGCAGCAGGCGGGTGAAGAGCAGTTCCATGGTGCCGTTGGGCGCTGAGGGCACGAAACGCATCAGATCGATGCCGGCCTCGGTCTTGTCGCCCGCAAGCATGATGTTGGCGAAGGCGTAGATCTTGCCGTCGCGCTTCAGCACGGCGACCGGCTGGCGCAGCATGTAGTCGCGGTCGAAGGCGCCGAGGGAGAATGTCTTCTCCTTGCGATCGCCGAGCCAGGCAACGGAGACCGCCTGGAGTTCGTCGAGGATGGCCGGAACGGCTTCGGGCGGCAGGACCTCGAACAAGATGCCTTCGCGCTCGGCCTTGTTCATGGCGTTGCGCAAATTACCCTTCTTCGAGCCCTTGAGGTCGAAGCGGGCGAGATCGACCACCGCTTCCTCGCCGAGCTTGAACGCGGAGAGGCCGGCGTCGGCGTAGAAGGACAGCATCTCCGCCGAAGCCTGGTAGAAGGCGGCGCGTCCTCCGTGCTCGCGGGCGAGTTCGACGAAGCGCCAGATCAGCTCCTGCTGGCCTTCTTCGGCGCCGACGGGATCGCCGAGGGCTACCCAGGAGCGGCCGCGCTTGGAGAACATCAGGAAGGCCTTGCCGTCGTCGGAGAACATCAGGCTCTTGTCGCCCATCTGCACCAGATTGGCGTCGGCACGGTCGCTGGTGGCGACGATGGCCGTGGCGAGATCGAGTTCCTCTCGCGTCGGCGGCGTAATGCGCCCCCGTGGCGGGCGGGTGAGGATGGTTGCGGCAATGGCCGCGGTGGCGAGCCCGATGCCGAACGCGGCGCGCAGCGAGCGCGGCGCTTCGGCGTCGAACTCGAATTGCCACCACAGGCCATGGCTGTAGGGGACTTCCTTGTAGTCGAACAGCAGGATGCCGAAGGCGAGTGCCAGAACGATGCCGATGCAGGTCCACCAGCTCGCGGTCAGCCGGTCATGCAGCAGCGAGGCGCGGCGGCGGAAGATGGGGCGCGACGCCAGCAGGCTGAGGATCAGGATGCCGAGCATCACCGCTTCCCCCACGGCCATGGCCTTGACCAGGGCGAGGGGAATCGAGAGCGCGGTCAGCAGCATGGCCAGCCACCAGGCGCCGTCGAGGCGGTGTACCAGGCCGCGGCCGGCCACCATCAGGAAGACGCCGATGATCGAACCGGTGAAATGGGCGCTTTCGACCAGCGGCAGCGGGAAGAGTGAAGAAATCAGGTCGATGTTGTCATCGTCCTTCGGCGTTACGGCCGAGAACACCAGCATGGCACCGAGCACGACGGTCAGCGTGCCGATGAGCGTCGGCGTGATGCCGGAGAGCGCGTTGGCCAGCGCCGGATTGGCCTTGGTGGCGCGCTGGGCCTCTGCGCCGATCAGTACGAGCACGGCCACAGCCAGCGGCAGCACGAAGTAGATGACGCGATAGAGGAAGACAGCGGAGACGATGCCGTCGAGCGGCAGGTGCGAGCCGAGGCCGCCGACGATGATGGTCTCGAATACACCGACGCCACCGGGCAGATGGCTCAGCACGCCGGCCCCGATCGCCACCGAGAACACCGAGAGCACCAGCAGGAAGCTCACGTCGCCCGGCGGCAGCAGGACGTAGAGGACAGCCGCAGCGGCGATGACGTCCACCGATGTGGCGACGATCTGGACCAGCAGGTCACCGGTGCTTGGCAGCGACAGCGACCATCCCTTGATGGTGATGCCATCCTTCATGACGGCGGAGACGATTAGTACCGCGACCACGATGCCCAGCGCGACCCAGCCGGCCACATGCACGAAGCCGGTCGAAAGCCCGGCGGACGTCGCCAGGGCGCCGCCCGAGAGCGTCAGGCCGATGCCGGTGACGAAGGTCAGGCCAAGGCCGAAGGCGCCGGCCACATAGGCGACGATCTTGGCGATGGTCTCTGGTGCCAGCCCCAGGGGCGAGTAGAATCGATAGCGGATCGATCCACCGGTCAGTGGGCCGAAGCCGGCGATGTTGCCGACCGAATAGGCGCAGAAGCTGGCGAGCGATACCACCCGATAGGGCATCTTCGCGCCGGCAAAGCGCAGGGCCTGCAGGTCGTAGACGGAGAGGGCCAGGAAGCTCACGGCCGTGAAGGCGATCGCGAGCAGGATGTTGGTCCAGGTCGTGTCTTCAACGGCGGCTATGAAGTCGTCGAATGCAAAGTCGGACAGGAGATGAGTGAGGGCGACCGCCGACAAGCCGACGACGGCAAAGGCGATCAGGCCGATGATGGCCGGTTTGAAGCGACCAAGCACCGACACCCTGACGGCGTCAAGTTCGGATGACCCAACATCGGTGGCGTGGCCGATAGAGTTTTCGCCGACTTTCGACATCTGTATAAAAGCCTATAAAACAGACACTTGTTGTCTCTGATTTGCATCAGGCGAGCATGGCGGACAACATTGTGCCAAAATCTGGGCAAGACGGGTGGCGCTCCACTGGAAACGCCAAACATGACGGCGATTTAACATTCAGGAACAGAACAAATGACAAGTGTCCTACCGACTGCTGCCGTTTTGGTGATTGGCGACGAGATTCTCTCCGGTCGTACGCGAGACTCCAACTCAGGCCACATCGCGGGGTTCCTGACGGGTATCGGCATCGACTTGAAGGAAGTTCGTGTCGTGCCCGATGAAAGCGATAGAATCGTCGAAGCTGTCAATGCTCTACGTGCCCGATACACATATGTGTTCACTACGGGCGGGATAGGGCCGACGCATGACGACATTACGGCGGATGCGATCGGCCTGGCCTTCGGCGTGCCGGTCGAGCATCATCCCGACGCCGTGGCGATCCTGCGCGAACACTACCGCACGCCGGAAGAACTGACGGAGGCGCGGCTGCGCATGGCGCGGATTCCGGTTGGCGGCACGCTGGTGGCCAACCCGGTCTCCAAGGCACCCGGCTTCCGCATCGGCAATGTGTTCGTCATGGCCGGCGTGCCGAAGATCATGGAGGCCATGCTCCTCAACATAGAGCCTCAGCTTGAGGGTGGTACGCGCATGCTGTCCGAGACGGTTGATTGCCCCTTCGGCGAGGGCGTGATCGCCGAACGTCTGGGGGCGATTGCCAAGGCGCATACCGACACCGTCATCGGCAGCTATCCCACCATGGGGGAGCGCACCTTTTCGACCAAGCTGGTGGTGCGTTCGCGCGATCCCGAGGCCCTGGCGAGGGCCAAGGCGGCGATCATCGATATGATTGAATCCGTAACGCGCATGAAAGCGGGGGATGGCAAGCCTGCTGCCTATTGAAAAAGGTCGCGGAATTCGCTTTTACCGTCCCCAGTTTCATTTTCAGGACAAGACAAGATGACCAACGATGCACAGCCGCTGGCGCCCAAGGCGTTTCCGGTTTCCTGGGACCAGTTCCACCGTGATGCCCGCGCACTTGCCTGGCGTCTTGCCGGTCATGGCGAATGGCATGCCATCGTCTGCATCACGCGCGGCGGACTGGTGCCGGCGGCGATCGTGGCGCGCGAGCTCGGCATCCGCATCATCGAGACCGTGGGCGTTGCCTCCTACCATGACTACAAGGATCAGGGCGAACTGCAGGTCATCAAGGAAGTCAACCAGAACGTCATCGACATGGATGGCGGGCAGGGCGCTGGCGTCCTGATCATCGACGACCTCGTGGACACCGGCAAGACTGCCAGGATCGTGCGCGACATGCTGCCGAAGGCGCATTTCGCCACGGTCTACGCCAAACCCAAGGGGCGTCCGCTGGTGGATACCTTCATCACCGAGGTGAGCCAGGACACCTGGATCTATTTCCCCTGGGACATGGGCTTCGCCTTCCAGCCGCCGATCAGCAAGCAGACCGAGGGCTGAGCGCCCTTCTGTCGACGATTTGCCTCAACGCCGCGTGTGGTTCGCCCGCACGCGGCGTTTTTCATTCGACCGAGACCGTGTACGGCTCGGGCGTGATCCTGAGACGCAACACGCGGCCATCCTGGGAGTCGGCGTCCTGCAGCGTGCCGCCGGTGGGGATCTCCAAGACGATGCCCTTGTCGCCCTCGTCGGTCTCCGACGCATTCTCAAGGTCGAGGCCGCGATAGTTCAGGATGGCGAGGCACTGAAAGTCGCCTTGCGGGCTTTCCGGATCGGGCAGCACCACCGCCAACCCGGCGGAGCAGCAGGCAGGCTCGATGGTGTCGACGACATAGAGCGAGACGGCATTGTCAAAATAATAGCGTGAATGCGATGCGGCCGGCGGAACGAGGGACTCCAGTCCGATGCCGGCGTCGGCGCAGCTCTGAAACGCCATTGCCGGGTTGGCGAGACCAAGAATGCCAACCGTGAAAATAACTTTCCTGAGCATGTTTCCCCTCACTTGTCGCGGCCTCGGCCGGTGGACGCTCGGTGCACTCAGACGCCGAACAGCGCCCTGAATGGCTCAAAGAGCCCTCTATCGTGGCGCCAAGCCAACGTCACCGGAAGGCTCTCTTCCTTCTAGCATGCCGGTCAGAGCGGGCACAATTTGCCAGATCGCCCTTCATTTGCCGGCAAAATCGGGGATCTGTTCGCAAAAAGTGGACAGTTGCGACGAAATTTCTTCACCTGATAAACAGTTGATGCTTAATCGATTTTTCCCTTGCGCACTTTTTGCGTGTGCCGCTGTTTCGTAGTTGCCTGATTCTTGCCACATTTTGTGGCGCTTTCGCACTCATCGCCGATGTCCGGGATGTCACCGGAGGTCGCAATGGAGGCATGGCCGCGGTGGCAACGCGGGCTTGGATCAGGGACTTTTTGCATGCATCTCAAAACAAGCGCACGACGCGCTTTTTTCACGGTCGCAGTCATGACCGCGTTTTTTCACCAGGGCGCACCCGCCTCTGCCCAATGTGGCAAGGCCTCTTGGTACGCCTCTCACAGCCGGACGGCCAGCGGGGAGCGCATGGCGCCGGATCAGCGTACGGCAGCGCACAGGACGTTGCCCTTCGGCACCTTGGTCAAGGTGGAGAACCTCAACAACGGTAGATCCGTTGTGGTTCGCATCAACGATCGGGGCCCCTTCATTCGCAATCGGGTGATTGATGTCTCGCGCGGCGCTGCCCGCGATCTCGGCTTCATTGGCGCCGGCACGGCGCGCGTGCGCCTTTCCGTGGTCAACGGTCAAGGCACCGTTCCGGCTGGCGCTTGCGGATAAGCCGAGCGAAAGTCTATCCGACGCAACCTTCAGGGCTTGACCGGGCGCGCGTGCGGCCATATCCCGGTCAGCCATGCGGACGTGGCGAAATCGGTAGACGCAGCAGACTTTAAAATTGGAGTGCCCGCGGGGAAATCCGCGGCGTAGAACCGCTCAAAGTCGGGGAAAGCTAAAGGGCATGCTCCCTAGGCCAATCCCGAGCCAAGCCTCCCGCGCCGGGAGGAAGGTGTAGAGACTGGACGGGCGGCGCCTAAAGCCTGAAGGGCCAAGGCGAAGGGACAGTCCAGACCACGAACGCCCCAGGGCGGCGGCGAAAGCCGAAGTGGTATGAAAATCTGCCTCTCTTTGAGAATACGGGTTCGATTCCCGTCGTCCGCACCAACTGCCACCCATGTGGCGGGCGCCTGTTCTGCAGGTGACACGGCAAGTCATTGCCTGCGCGCGAAATCGTGAACGGGTCACATTCCCGAGTTTCTCCGGAAAATGCTCAGCGGGCGGCAATTGGCTATTTCCTTCGCGGTGAAGCTGTGGCCATTTTCACTCATTGATGTTCGTCTACCCAGCAGGACCGTCCGTGAGCAGTTCGATTGATGTTGCCGCCTATTCCGATGCTCTGGTTGTTCTGGGAACTGCTGGCGTTGTCATTCCGCTCGTCAAGCGTCTGGGAATAAGTCCGGTTCTCGGCTACCTCGGTGCCGGCGCCCTGCTGGGGCCGCTCGGGCTGGGAAGCCTGATGGACAAGCTGCCGTTTCTCTACTGGATGACGGTGGTCGATCCCAAGGGGCTTGAGCCGATCGGGGACCTCGGTGTCGTCTTCCTGATGTTCATCATCGGGCTCGAGTTGTCCTTTGCCCGCCTGATGACCATGCGCAAGTTTGTCTTCGGGCTTGGCTTTTCGCATATCGTGCTCGCGGCCGGCGCCATTGCCGGCGTTCTGCTCATCGCCGGGTCAGATGGGGCGACGGCCGCTCTCGTCGGGGCCAGTCTGGCGTTGTCGTCCACCGCGATCGTCATCGAGACGCTGTCGGAGACGGGGCGATTGGCGGGGCAGTCGGGGCGCGTTTCCTTCGCGGTGCTGCTGGCGCAGGACCTGGCGGTCATCCCGATCCTGATGCTGGTGGGCGCGCTGGAGGGCGAGGCCCGGGGTGGCCTGATCCTCAGCGTCGGCATGGCGCTCCTGCAGGCGCTGGCGGCGCTGGCGGTGACCATGGTGCTCGGGCGCCTCTTTCTGCGGCCTCTGTTTCGTCTGGCCGCCAGCGTGCATTCGCGCGAGTTGATGATTGCAGCGATCCTGTTCGTGATCGTCGGCACCGGCGTGGTCTTTGCCATGGCGGGCATGTCCATGGCGCTTGGTGCCTTCGTCGCCGGTCTGCTGCTCGCCGAGACGGAATATCGGCGATCTATCGAGTCCATCATGGACCCCTTCAAGGGGCTGTTCCTCGGCATCTTCTTCTTCACCGTCGGCATGAGCGTCGATCTGCGCGAGGTGGCGCGGGAACCGATGCTGCTGGCGGTCTGTCTCGCCGGGATCATCGCCATCAAGCTGCTGCTGATGCTGCCGCTCGGGCGGCTGTTCGGCTTGTCGCTGGGCACGTCGCTCGAGGCTGGGTTGGGCCTGGCCGCCGGCGGCGAGTTCGCTTTCGTCTGCATCGGGGCCGCCAAGGCGGCCGGCGTGGTCGATGGGCAGACGGCGAGTTTCGTCCTCACCATCGCCTCCATCTCCATGGTGCTCATTCCGGCGCTGGCGGCGCTGGGACGCCGGCTGGAACACCAGCTCAACGCGGCCCCGATCGATCCGGAGATCCTCGCCGCGCCTGAATACGGGGCGGGCCACGTGATTGTCGTCGGCTTCGGCCGCGTTGGTCGCGTCGTCGCCGACATGCTCGAAGCCCATGGCAAGGAAGTGCTGGCAGTGGACGTTGATCCCGTGACGGTGTCGCGCGATCGCAGGGCGGGGCGTGCGGTCCACTATGGCGACGCCACCAGCCAGTCGTTCCTCAAGACCTGCGGCATCGCCGATGCGGCCGCTGTAGTCATCACGGTCAACGATCCCGCAGCGATCGACGCCGTTCTGGCGGTCGCGCGCATGTTGAGGCCGGACATTCCGATCTTCTCGCGGGCTCGCGATGCGGGCCATGCCCGACACCTCTATGCGCTCGGGGTTTCCGAAGCGGTGCCGGAGACGGTGGAGTCCAGCCTTCAACTGTCCGAAACCTCGCTCGTCGGCCTCGGCATCGCCATGGGGCCGGTGATCGCATCGATCCATGACAAGCGGGATGAGTTCCGGCGGGAGATGCAGCAGGCCGCCGGGCGGCCGACTTATCGCCGCCCATCGGCGTGATGGGGCTCCTCGCGATCCGCGGCATCAATTGGCCGCAGGTCGCGTGATTGGAAACTTCCGCTGCCCAATGGTAGATTCGGTGGGGGAGGAAGGAATGCCAATGACTTATCCGTTGAGTTCGCTCATGCGGGCCGTCGTGATCGCCACGGCTGTCGCGGGATCGGCGCCAACCGCAGCACTGGCCGAGGAGATCCCGAATGATTTTCCGACCGAAGCGCGCGCCGACTATGTCTATGGCTGCATGAAGGCCAACGGCGAGACGCAGGATGCCCTGCATCGCTGTTCCTGTTCGGTCGACGTGATCGCCACCATCATCAGCTACGACACCTACGAGAAGGCCTCGACGTTCATTTCGCTCGGGCAGATGACCGGCGACAATGGCTCGCTGTTCCGCAACGCCAAGGAATCCAAGAATGTGGTGGGCGAGCTGAAGCGCGCGCAGGCCGAAGCGGAGATGCGCTGCTTCTGATGTCGCCTTTGCGCACCGCGACGGGGCGATTTCGCCCCGTTCGGTCCAGCGTGGAACCGGTCAGGAGCCGCTCGGCTGCACCGGCCAGCTGCCCTTGTAGGTCTTCTGTTCGGTGTCGGTCGCGGTCACATTGAAGGTGGTCGCGCCATTGGGAATGTAGGTGAAGCGCAGGTTGGGATCTTCCGACAGCGAGATGCCGCCGGTCACCTTCAGCAACAGGTCGTCGCCCTGATGGATGGCGAGTTCGTCGATGAACCACGGCGGAATATAGGTGTGGCTCATCTGATCCATCTGCATCCCCGAGTTTTGCGGATGGCGAACCATGAGTTGGGCCTCCCGCAGGGTCGAGCCGCCGTCCTTCGGCGGAAACTGCTTCAGCTTCATCACGCCGACGTTGGCGGCCGCTTCCGCGGCATCCTTGAGGGCAGGGGCCGAGCAGCCGCCCGAGGCCTTCACGAATTTCTCGGCCACGTAGAGCGTTCCGTCGCTGAGTTCGGCGACCGCGTGGATGTTGGTATACTGATTGACGCGCACGCGGGTCTCGAGATGCGACACGCCGGCCTTCGGTCCGAACTCGAAGGTGGCGGCGACAGGCGAGGGATTGTTGTCCACCAGCACCGTGATGCGCGCCACATAGCGGCTGTCGCCGGGCGGTGGCGCGGCGTTGATGGCAATCGGCACGATGGCGGCGTCTTCCGCACGATAGGGAGCTTCAAGGCTGATGATCGCGGGATCCGCGGTCATCTTGCGGTCCTGGAACACGTCGGTCACCAATCCGGGCCAGGCGTCGTCCTTTGCCGTCGTGGTCTCGGCGATGGCCAGCTGGGTCGTAAGCGCCAGCAGCACCGCTGCCATGGTCAGTCGTATTGCCTGTGTCATGGAAAATCCTCCCATTTCCCTGAAGCATTGTTGCATATTAGAGATCATTCATACATGCGTCCCCCCGCCGCGCCTCGCTGATCACTCCCATTCGAGTTCGGCAAAGGCGGTGGTGACATTGCGCTTGTTGTAGTCGTCGAACAGCAGCCAGTTGCCCGCTTCGCTGCGGCCGGCGGTTTCGACCGTTTCAGCCAGCGTCTTGTTGGCGGCGAGCGCGGCCTTGATGTCGTCCACGAGCACATTCAGATAGCGCTGCTCGGCCTGCATGGCGGCCGGCCAGGGTGCGCCGATGGCCCCATGTCCGGGTACGATCTTGCTGACCGGCATCCGGGCCATCTCGTCCAGCACCTTCAGCCAGCCTCTGATCGATCCGTCGATGGAGGGGGTGTGGGTGGTGAAGACGAGGTCGCCGGTAAACATCACGCCGGTCTTCTGGTCCAGCACCGTCAGGTCATTGTCGGTATGGGCAAGAGGCCAGGCGCGGAGGCTGATGATTCGACCGCCCAGGTCGATGTCCAGCCGATCCGCGACGGGAAGCGTTACATGTGCCTGGCTGAGTTCGCGGACGAGTTTTTCGCCGAGGATCGGCCGGTTTGCTTCGAGATAGTAGCTGTATCGAGCTTCGATAGCGGCATTAAGACGCGCGTGGCCTACGAATGCGACATCTGGTCTCAGGAATGCTGCGCTGCCGAAGATGTGGTCGGGATGCATGTGGGTCAGGATCACATGCGAAATCGGCTTGTCTGTGGTTGAACGAATTGTTTCGAGCAGGTCCTGCGCCTCGGCAACGGAGCCGCCGGTGTCGACGACTGCGACCGATTTATCGCCGACGATGAAGCCGATGTTGGCGATATTCCCTCGGTTTCCCAAGGTCATAGGCTCCACCTGTCCTTGATGGGCGAACACGCCCGGCGCAATCTCCGTGATGGTCAGAGGGGCAGCCTCGGCGAGGGAACACGACAGCGCCATTGCGGCCATGAGAGCCAGGGAAGCCAGGTTGCCGAGGCCGGCAATACACCTCCGCGGCAACGGCTTTTGCTGTTGCACTGCACGCGGTCCATCGACCTTTTGATAGGCGCTATCAATCGGTCGATTGGTCATGTGAATATAGGATTTTCGTTGTTTTTCGCGCAAAGCATTGAAAATCATTGATTTTCCTCCCGGGGCTTCAGCGGTCTCCCGGCCGCTGTCCTGACTTGTTTGGTAGGTGTTAGCCCAAGGTCGAACAAGGGGGTGTGCTTGCGAGCATCCGTAAAGCTCAGTACATTGATCGAAGTCGCCGATCGATAGACGGCCGCGCTGGAGGGAAGTGCGGGCGATATCGGAGGCCGATGCACGGGAGAGGGAACTTAGTGCATCGGGCGTGACACACGGTCGGAGGACACCCGGACATCCTTGGCTTGCGGTCGGTTTTCAGCCGAAACGCATCGTCGTCAGATCCGGTACACTCATAAAGTGTGGTCTAGGGAGAACACTGATGAGGAAAATTCTTTCCACAGTATGCATGACGGCCTTCATGGCCCTTTCGGTCGGTGCGGCTTACGCCGATGCCGAACTTGATGGCCTGATTGGTGATGCCAAGAACTGGGCGGCCCAGGCTGGCAACTATTCCAATACGCGCTACTCGACGCTGAACCAGATCAACAAGGACAACGTCAAGGACCTCAAGGTCTCCTGGACGTTCTCGACGGGCGTTCTGCGCGGTCACGAAGGTTCGCCGCTGGTGATCGGCGACGTCATGTACGTCCACACGCCGTTTCCGAACATCGTGTACGCACTCGATCTGAACAACGACGGCGCCATTCTCTGGAAGTACCAGCCGACCCAGGATCCGAACGTGATCCCGGTGATGTGCTGCGACACGGTCAACCGTGGTCTCGCCTATGGCGACGGCAAGATCATCCTGCATCAGGCCGACACCACCGTCGTGGCGCTCGACGCCAAGACCGGTGCCGTTGCCTGGTCCGTGAAGAACGGCGATCCGGCCATCGGCGAGACCGGCACCTCGGCGCCGCATGTGTTCGGGGACAAGGTCTTCATCGGCATCTCCGGTGGTGAATTCGGTGTTCGCGGTTCGATCACCGCCTATAACCTGAAGGACGGCACCAAGGCCTGGCGCGGTTATTCCATGGGTCCGGACAGCGACACGCTGATGGATCCGGAGAAGACCACCGCTCTCGGCAAGCCGGTCGGCAAGGACTCGGGCATCTCGACCTGGGAAGGCGATCAGTGGAAGATCGGTGGCGGCACGACCTGGGGCTGGTATTCCTACGACCCGGCTCTGAACCTGGTCTATTACGGCTCGGGTAACCCGTCCACGTGGAACCCGTCGCAGCGTCCGGGCGACAACAAGTGGTCGATGACCATCTGGGCCCGCGACCTGAACACCGGCGTCGCCAAGTGGGTCTATCAGATGACCCCGCATGACGAGTGGGACTATGACGGCATCAACGAAATGATCCTGACCGATCAGGACGTTGATGGTAAGCCGCGCAAGCTGCTCACACACTTCGACCGTAACGGCTTCGGCTATACGCTCGATCGTGAATCCGGCGAGCTTCTGGTTGCCCAGAAGTATGACCCGGCGGTCAACTGGTCGACCGGCGTCGACATGGACAAGAACAGCCCGAACTACGGTCGTCCGGCTGTCGTTGCCCAGTATTCGACCCATCAGAACGGCGAAGACACCAACACCACCGGCGTCTGCCCGGCGGCGCTTGGTTCCAAGGACCAGCAGCCTGCGGCCTACTCGCCGAAGACCAAGCTGTTCTACGTGCCGACCAACCACGTCTGCATGGACTACGAGCCGTTCCGCGTGTCCTACACCGCGGGTCAGCCCTATGTCGGTGCCACCCTGTCGATGTATCCCGCGCCGAACAGCCATGGCGGCATGGGTAACTTCATCGCCTGGGACGGCGTTGCCGGCAAGATCGTCTGGTCGCTGCCCGAGCAGTTCTCGGTGTGGTCCGGCGCTCTGGCCACCGATGGCGACATCGTCTTCTACGGTACCCTCGAAGGCTACCTGAAGGCTGTGTCTGCTACCGACGGCACGCTGCTCTACAAGTTCAAGACCCCGTCGGGCATCATCGGTAACGTGATGACCTACGAGCATGCCGGCAAGCAGTATGTGTCGGTGCTCTCGGGTGTTGGTGGTTGGGCCGGTATCGGTCTCGCCGCCGGCCTGACCGATCCGAACGCCGGCCTTGGCGCGGTGGGTGGCTATGCCGGTCTCAGCAAGTACACCGCTCTCGGTGGCCAGCTGACCGTGTTCACGCTGCCCTGATCGTATGGCTTGAAGTGACAGTGGAAAGGCCCGGTTCACCCGCCGCGCGCGGGGGCGCTCCGGGCCTTTTCCTTGGAGTGATCTCCGGTCTGACGCCATTGTCAGGCCCACAGGACGTCGCTCCGGATTGAAGAGTTTGGGCAACCGCTTGTCGATCCGATTGATTCTGCCTGATCGGCGGGGGCTCAGAGGTTCCAAAGAATAGGCGCGGCCATTTGGCTCATCGACTGTTCAGCTGGAATAGGTGTCAAATCAGGGCTCAAGACAAAACAAGATGCCGGCGCGAAGAGAGCCCAACCAGAGAGGACTGGAGACGTTGATGTTCGTGAAGACCTTGACCTTTGTTGCAGCAATGCTGGTGGCCGGCGCAGCCTATGCCAACGATCCCGCTCCCGTAAGCCAGGATGATGCTGGCAAATGGCTGGATGCCAACGGTGATCCCACCTACAAGAAGGAAGCGGATGGCACCGTCGATTACTACACCTGGATGGGCTACAAGCGTTATACGGCCAACTGCATGGCCTGCCATGGGCCGGACGGCATGGGTTCGTCCTTTGCGCCGCCGCTCGCCAAGTCGCTGCAGAAGTTCGACTACTCGACCTTTGCCGGCATCGTCGCCAGCGGTCAGCAGAACAAGTGGAACACCGCGGGCAACTCGGTGATGCCGGCCTGGGGCACCGACCTCAACGTCATGTGCTACATGGACTATATCTACGTCTATCTGCGCGCCCGTGCCGATGGTGCGATCGACCGTGGCGAGCCCAAGAAGCCGCCGCTCAACAAGACCGCCAAGGAGGCTGCCTACTCTTGCCTGGGCTTCACGAACTGATCCAGTTGGCGGGGCAGGCGGTATGCGCCGCCCCGCAGGACATCGGATCGCGAGCCCTCGCGGCGCCATCTGGGGCGTGCCAGGTTGAGTCCGTCGCCCGATGTGACCAGATGGTAACGTGATCTTTGCCTGGGCCTGTGGTTCAGTCGACGCAATCCAAACGCCGGCGGAGATCGGCGCGGTGAAGAAAGGCTCGGTGTATGGCCGAGCCATGGGAGGGTTTCGTGTCCCGCAAGCAATCCGCTGCCGCTCTCTTCGGTCTTCTGGCCGGTCTCAACACGTTGCCGTCTCTGGCGCAGGACGCCGCGCTCAACCAGGCGCAGGACCGCGTGACGGCAGAGACCTTTTCGCAAGCCGTCGAGCTCATCGACCCCAACAACTTCCGGGTCTGTGCCGATCCGTCGAGCCTGCCAAGCTCCAACGACAAGCTTGAAGGCTTCGAGAACAAGCTTGCCGACCTGCTGGCCGCCAAGCTCGGCAAGCATGTCGAATACACCTGGTATCCCATGGCCACCGGCTTCGTGCGCAAGACGCTCGGTGAGCGCCGCTGCGACGTGATCATGGGATATGCGCAGGGCGACGAGTTGGTGCAGAACACCAATGCCTATTATCGGACGTCCTATGTGATGGTCACCAAGGCCGGCTCCAAGGCCGATGGCATCGACACCTTGTCCGATCCGCGTCTCAAAGGGCTGAAGATCGGCCTCGTTGCCGGCACGCCGCCGGGCAACAACATCGCCGCCGCCGGCTTCATGGCTTCGGTGCATCCCTATCCGCTGCAGGTGGACACGCGCTACACGCATGTGCCCGAGATGATGATCAAGGATCTCGTGGATGGCACCACCGACGTAGCGATCTTCTGGGGGCCGATCGGGGGCTATTTTGCCAAGAAGAGCGGGCAGGATCTCAAGGTGGTGCCGCTGGTCAAGGAGACCCACGGTCCGAAGATGACCTATCGCATCACCATGGGTGTGCGGGCATCCGACCAGAACTGGAAGCGTCAGCTCAACACCCTGATCAAGGAAAACCAGAAGGAGATCAACAAGATCCTGATCGACTTTGGTGTTCCGATTCTGGATGAGAAGGATCGTCCCATCACCGAATGAGCGAGGGTGTCATGGTTCGAAGCTTCATCGCCTGCGGTGTCATTGTCTTGTCTCTGGCCGGCACTGCCGCAGCGGGTGTGCCTGAGCCGTCCGGCTATCGCACGGAAGAGTATCGCGCGCCGGTTCCCGACACTTTGGCCGGAGCGCATGTGCTGAGCACCAAGGAGATGGTCGCGCGGCGAGCGGACGGCAAGTCCGTCCTGATCGATGTGTTGCCCAAGCCGCCCAAGCCGAACCTGCCCAAGGGCACCATCTTCCATCTGCCGCCGCGTGAAGACATTCCCGGGTCCATCTGGCTGCCGGACGTTGGCTATGGCGAGCTCTCGGCCGAGATGGAGGCCTACTTCCGCGACAATCTCGACAAGGCCGTTGCGGGCGAACATGGCCGCAGCGTCGTGTTCTATTGCCGCTCGCAATGCTGGATGAGCTGGAACGCCGCCAAGCGGGCGGTGTCCTGGGGCTATACCGCCGTCAGCTGGTACCCCGAGGGGACTGATGGCTGGACAGCCGCAGGCCTGCCGGTCGAGAAGCGGGAGCCGGTACCGCGGCCGGGTATCACGGAATAGTTTGCACCATTGGGCCTGCAGAGCGGTCGCTGGCTCAGGGAAACACGGTTTCGCGGGGTTGTCCTGATCCCCAAGTCCTCGGAACTTTTCTAAGGTCTCGGTACAGCGGACGGATTTGGGGGCTTCCGTTCCCTGATCCCCCGACAGCGGGCGCATGCCGCCCGCCCAGCAAGGACCGTGACCCATGAAAACGCTCGACAATCTCAAGGAAGCCTTCGCCGGCGAAAGCCAGGCCAACCGCAAGTATCTCGCCTTCGGTGAGCGCGCCGAGAACGACGGCTTCCCTGGCGTCGCCAAGCTGTTCCGCGCAGTGGCGGCGGCTGAGACCATTCACGCGCTCGCCCATTTCCGAGCCATGGGTGGCATCAAGGGCACGGTCGAGAACCTCAAGGCCGCCATGGCCGGCGAGAAGGAAGAGTTCACCGAGATGTATCCGCCCATGGTCGAGACGGCCAAGACGGAGGGCCAGAAGAAGGCCGAGATCTCCATGCGCTATGCGCTCGATGTGGAGAAGGTGCATTTCGATCTCTTCACCGAAGCGCTGGCCGCCGTCGAGGCGGGCGCCGACATCGGCGATGTCGTGGTTCGTGTCTGCCCCAACTGCGGCCACACCGTCATCGGCGACGCGCCGGACGCCTGCCCGGTCTGCCATCTCAAGGGCGAGAATTACGACGTGATCGGCTGAGCTCCTTCGCTCAAGGCCGCATCTTTCGCTCTCCGCCATGCGGCGGGGAGCGCTTCTTGCGCATTGTTTCCCATTTCGTGAACGATCTTGTTTCGTCGCGGGCTCTTTATTGCATTTGTCGAACGACCTATGTCTCCGAACAGCAGTTAGGCTTTCGGAGAGTGACTTCATGCTTGTGGACGGAAAATGGACGGCGGACTGGCATCCGGTCCAGCAGGCAGACGCCAAGGGCGGCTTCGTGCGCCAGATCTCCAGCTTTCGCAATTTCGTCACCGTCGACGGATTAGCCGGACCGACCGGGGAGGGCGGCTTTGCCGCCGAGGCCGGGCGCTATCACCTCTATGTCGGCCTCATCTGCCCCTGGGCCTCGCGTACGCTGATGGCCCGCAGCCTCAAGGGGCTTGAGGATGTGATCTCGGTCTCCGTGGTCGAGCCGACCATGACAGAGCAGGGCTGGCGCTTCGGCGACTATCCCGGCGCGACGGCGGATCCGCTGCACGGCGTCACCCATCTGCACGAACTTTACACCCGCGCCGATCCTCGCTTCACCGGTCGCGCCACAGTGCCTGTTCTCTGGGACAAAGAGCGGCAGACCATCGTCAACAACGAGTCCGCCGACATCCTGCGTATCTTCAACACGGGTTTCGGCACGCTGGCGCGTTCGGACGTGGATCTCTATCCGGCTGATCTGGCGGCCGATATCGACGCCCTCAATGCCGAGATCTATCCCCGCCTCAACAACGGCGTCTATCGCGCCGGCTTTGCCACCACGCAAGGCGCCTATGAGGAGGCCTTCCATCAGGTGTTCGGCATGCTGGATGACCTCGAAGCGCGGCTCGCCGACGGTCGGGTCTATCTCTTCGGCGACCGCTTCACCGAGGCCGACATCCGCCTGTTCGTGACGCTGGTGCGCTTCGATGCCGCCTATCACGGCCTGTTCAAGTGCAACCTTCGCCGCCTTGCCGACTATGCCGCGGTTCAGGCCTATATGCTGCGCGTGCTCGCGCTGCCCGGCATCCGCGCGACCGTCAACATGGATCACATCAAGCGCGGCTATTATTCGCTGAAGGCGCTGAACCCCAACTGCATCGTTCCCGTCGGCCCTGATCTGCCCTGGCTCGCTGGCCATTGACGACACGTGTCCCGACCTCCAAGGATTTCCAGATGAGCAACTCCCTTGTCATCCTGCTGCACGGTGTTGGCAGCAGCGGCGCCGATCTTGAAGCGCTCGGCGAAGTCTGGGCCGGTGCATTGCCGGACGCCGTCTTCGTCGCCCCTGACGCGCCCTTCGCCTTCGATCAAAGCCGGTTCGGCTATCAGTGGTTCTCGATTGCCGGCGTCAACGAGTCCAATCGCGGCGAGCGGATCGTCGCGGCGCGCGAGGCCTTCGACCGCACTGTTTCCGCGGCGATTTCCGGGGCCGGCTTCACCGATCGCCTCGATCGCGTCGCCTTTGCCGGCTTCTCGCAGGGCACGATCATGGCGCTGGATGCGCTTGCGTCCGGTCGCTGGCCGGTGGCGGCGGTGGTGGGCTTTTCCGGACGGCTCTCTTCACCTGAGCCCTTTGCGCCCGCCACGCAAACCAAGGTTCTGCTGGTGCATGGAACGGCCGACCGGGTGATTCCGGCGACCGAGAGCGAGCAGGCCGAGAGCCGCTTGCAGCAGGCGGGCTTCACTGTCGAGCGTCACGCTTTGGCCGGTCTCGGCCACACCATCTCGCCTGAAGGCGCCAGCCTCGCCGGGCGGTTCCTCTCCGGCATGCTCGGGTGACAGCAAATCGGCGGGAGCCAGGCTCCCGCCGTTTCGTGTTCCTGAGTCGTCACAGTGGCGGCAGCGAGGTGTGCTCCTCCGGCGTATCCGGCCGGCGGTTCAGCAGCGCGTAGAGCAGGATGGCACCGAAGGTCGCCGTCCCGATGCCACCCAGCGTGAAGCCGCCGATGTTCAGCGTCAGGTCGCCGGCGCCGGCGATCACGGCGGCAGCGGTGGTGATCAGGTTCTTGGTCTCCGAGAAGTCCACCTTGTGCTCGACCCAGATGCGGCCGGCGGTGGCGGTGATCAGGCCGAAGATGACGATGGAGAGGCCGCCGATCACCGGACCGGGGATGGTCAGGATCAGCGCGCCGAACTTCGGCGAGAAGCCAAGCAGGATGGCAAACAGCGCCGCCACCACGAAGGCCAGCGTCGAGTAGATGCGCGTTACCGCCATCACGCCCATGTTCTCGGCGTAAGTGGTGACACCGGTGCCACCACAGAAGCCCGAGAGGATGGTTGCCACACCGTCGCCAAGGAAGGCGCGGCCCATGTAGGCGTCGAGGTTGCGGCCGGTCATGGCGCTGATCGCCTTGATATGTCCGAGGTTTTCCGCCACCAGGATGATGGCCACTGGCGCGATCAGCGCGATGGCGCCCGACGAGAAGGTCGGCGCGGTGAACTGCGGCGCACCGAACCAGGGGGCGTCTGCGAGCTTGGCGAAATCGATCGGCGTCGCCCCGGCAAGGCCGGCGGCCAGGGCATAATAGAGATAGCCGACGAGGCCGCCGATCAGCACGGGGATGCGCTTCATCACGCCCGGCGCATAGACCGCCGCCACGCCCACCGCCACGATGGTCACGAGGCCGACGCTGCGGTCAAAGCCCGAGGCCGAGATGCCCTTGACCGCGATCGGTGCCAGGTTGAGGCCGATGGCGGCGACGATACCGCCCGTCACCACCGGCGGCATCAGCTTTTCAATCCAGCCATAACCGACCTTGATGACCACAAGGCCGATCAGTGCGTAGACGGCGCCGGCCGCGATGATGCCGCCGAGCGCCAGGGAGATGTTGCCATTCGGCCCGCTGCCGGCATAGGCGCTGGCGGCGATCACCACGGCGATGAAGGAGAAGCTCGACCCGAGGTAGGACGGCACGCGCCCGCCGACGATCAGGAAGAAGACCAGCGTGCCGATACCGGAGAAAAGCACGGCCACGTTGGGATCGAAGCCCATGATGATCGGCGCCAGCACGGTGGAGCCGAACATGGCCACCACGTGCTGCAGGCCGGCAATCACGGTCTGCGGCCAGGGCAGGCGCTCATCGGGCGCGACGCGGTCGCTCGTCGTCAGCTTCCACTTGGGAAACCAGCTTTCGGAAGGCGTGTCGGTCATGTTTCCTCGCTTGCCGCCGGTCGGAGCGGGCCTGTTCGGGTTGCGCCTGCGGCTCTGCCGCCGGAACCGACAGGGCTCCAGCGGGACATCAGGGAGGCACGTTCTTTGTGGGTGGAGGCATTCCCGGCGCAACAGAAGACCAGCGGGAAGACTCGCGGACGACCGGGTGTCTACTATGCCCTTGGGCCGCCTCGGGGCGAGTCGGTAAGGCTTGGTATGTGGATGAAGACTGTTTGCCTGCCTGCCGTCATTTGCCGGCAAGGGGATAGGCGACATAGGCCAGGCGCCGGCTGTCGGGTGCCCAGCTGTTGACGTTGATGGTGCCCTGTCCGCCGAACAGCGCCACGAGATCTCGTGCCGGACCGCCGTCGGGATCCATCAGCCGGAGGACCACCGGCTTGTCCGCCGGGTGCCCGAGCGTCTCTGGGGGATAGCTCAGGTAGACCATCTGCCGGCCATCGGGCGACAGATGCGGGAACCAGTTCACGCGCTCATCGAAAGTCATTTGTTCGATGCCGCTACCGTCGGGGCGCATGCGGAAGATCTGGGCGTGGCCCGGCGTCGTCGAGGCGCGCTCGGAGTTGAAGTAGATCCAGGCGCCATCGGGCGAAAACTCGGGGCCATCGTTGGGCTTGTCGATGTCGCTGAGCCGGTGGTCGGCCCCGCCCGCGGCAGGGAGGGTGAAGAGATTGATCCGCCGCCGTTCCGCCGGGCCTTCCACCGCCACATAGGCGAGGGTCGCGCCATCGGGCGAGATGCCATGCAGGTAATAATGGAAGGGCTCGGCGTGCTCGTTGGAGACCCGCATCGGCTCTCCGCCTGTAGCGGGCAGGGCGTAGAGATGGCCGTCGTCCGAGCTGACATGGAGCGTCTGTCCGTCCGGCGACAGGACGTGGTCGTTGTTGAGATCGCGCAGCGGGCCCGTGTCGATGCGCTCCACCTCGCCGCCGACCGCTGGGATGCGCCAGAGTTCACCGCCGGCATTGAAAATGAGATGCCGCCCATCCGGCGTCCAGTTGGGCGCCTCAATGACGCTTGGCGTCCGCAAGAGAACGTTGGCCTCGCCGGACACAGTGTCGATCACCGTCAATTGGGAGACCTGCCCCTCGCTGAGCGCTCTCCCACGTGCCTTGAAGTCTGTCTCAACCCCAGTCATGGCGCTCTCTCCTCCCATGGCGTGCCGACGCGCCGAGAATGAAAGGCTTCGTGAGAAAAAGCGACAGAGGATTTGCTTTGCCGCAGGATTGCGGTGACTGCTGTCCGAGTTCACCTCGGGCCACCTATGCCAGCCTCCCAGTCGCCATGCGTGAATTGGAAAAGCAGTCGCCGCAATTCTTTGCTCCAGGCGCCATCGGTTCAGAACAATCCCCCCACCTTTCCGATTGTCATGGTCCGTGAAGACGGACCATCCACGCAGTCACGCGAACAAAGTCCGAAGGCCCGCTTCTTTCGGAGAGTGTTGCCGATGCAGCCATCTACATCTTTGCTCTGACTGCATGGATGGTCCGTCTTCACGGACCATGACGGCGTTGGGGATGGTGGGAGGCGGGCCACTTCCAATCTCACCCCCCGCCATCCCCCAAAAAAATCTTATCCCCCTCCCACCAACCCGCCCCCATACTCCCCCCATCCGCGGCCGGCGGGGAGGTGTCAGGATCCAGCACCGAGCATCTGGCCGGGGACCGGTCCCGCGCCTGCCGACTGGCGGCAGTCCCGGGCGAGCCTGACCTCGGTACCACTGCCTGGCACTAGGACCAGGTGCCCTGAAGCAGGAGGGCGATAGGGGTGTCGGGTGGGTCCAGAGCGACGGAGGCGGCACTGATGGCGATGAGTCACGCAGCCCGTCCTTACGTAACCGGGACCGCCCGGCTCCGGCCGATGGGCCTCCGTCTTTCCCCCGCGCGCTTTCGAGCGTTGCGGCAGACGGAGGTTCGGGAGGTGCCTCGCTTGAGGCGCTGACCAAAGCCGGGACAGCCCTGAAGACGTACCGTTTAAAATCGGGGGCGCGAGCTTCCGGACAGGCTTCGTACACACCGGACGGGAGCGCGGGCGACCGCTATCCTACTCCAAACCTTACCGCGGCCCCGCCGCGCTCCCGTCCCCGCATCTCGTGGGGAGAAGAAGATCAAAGCAAAGCTCCGGAGGCCGAGGCCTCGCGGAGGTGACGGTGTTTGTGGCGTCACGGGGTCACAAATTTCAAAATGGTGGTATTGGAATAAGTGAAGGAAAACTTGAGGGCGGAGTTTGCTTCAGCCTTGATGCAGGGGCCGACGTCGTAGTGCTTTTCCGGGGTGAGTTCGAGAACCGTGCTCTTGGCCAAGGATGAGTTGTTGGTCGGATCTCCGAAATAACCCCAGGCATCATAGCCATTGGCTTCGTGCAGAATCGATGTGCCAGTCTCACGCCAGCAGACATGCAGGGAAAGCCAATGCTGTCCGGTATAGCTGCGAGCGGAAAGGGAGGTGTTGACGAAGAGCTTCTGCGCGCTGCTACCGATCCAGATGTCTGAGACCGGAGGTGAACCGAAGACGTAGGTGTTACCGGTGCTGTCGAAAAGGCTGGTGTTGGGCGTACCATCACGACTCCAGAATTCCAGTACGCCACTCAGGCCCTGCGGTCCGGTCGAGCCTTGGGCGCCGGTGTCACCCTTTGGACCGGCTGGCCCTGTATCGCCTTGAGGTCCGGTCGGTCCCGCCGGGCCCTGCAGCCCCGTCGCACCTGTGTCGCCCTTGGCGGCGAGCTTTTCCCAGAAGGCGGTGGCCGTTGTCGGCAACTGGTTCCTGTTGATGCCGGGATTGGCCTTGGCCCGCCAGGTGGAGCCGGCGTAAGTCGTGACGTCGTTTTCCACATAGGTCCTGGCCGACGACCAGGACCCACGCGCGTTGAGGCCTTGCGGGCCGCAATTGGCCACAAGGGCGGTAGCGGCAACGGTGTTGGCGGCATCGAGCTTCAGCGAGACGGTGCAACTCTTGGGCAGGTAGACCTGGCTGAAGCTGAACTTGCGGGTCTTGGTGTTGATGGTCGCGGTAAAGGTGTCGTCCAGGGACAGCGTCTTGCCGGTGTCCGAGGTGCCTTCAACGATCAACTTGCCTTGGGATATCTCAGACTTGTTGATCACCACCTTGGCATTGGCCGGAAGCAACGACGCTGTCGCCAGAAGCATCGCGCCCAAGGTGACTTGCAGAACACGCATTTGTTTCTCCTCACGCACTGCCTCTTCGCTTGCCGCTTGGAGGAGCCCGGTCATTCAAATCACTTGAGAAAATTTTGCCCTCATCCCGTCAAGGTGGCTCCATGCTATTGTAAAATCCTGCAGCAGACCGAATGGGCTGTGGTGGTCTGGGTCGTATCCGTCTTGTTCCATGCGGCGCATTGTTGAGGGTAGTTGACGATTGCCACGTTGTAAGACGTCGTCGAGCAAAAGCTGGACACCAATGTGTAGTTGTTCGGGCAGCCGGGTGCCCAGAGCACTTGGTTTGCACCTGGAGCCTGGGTAAGGGTTGTCGGAGTGGGACTGGTGCAGGACAGGGCCAAGGTCTTGGTCGGGCCTTCCGGGCCTTGCGGTCCGGTTTCACCTGCAGGGCCCTGCGGCCCGGTGGCGCCTTGTGGGCCGGCTGGTCCCTGGTCTCCGGTCGCCCCTTGGGCTCCCGCTGGGCCTTGCGGTCCCGTTGCGCCAGTGTCGCCCTTGGCGGCCAGCTTTTCCCAGAAGGTGGTCGCCGTGCTGGGCAGGCGGTTGGTGTTGGCATCGGGATTGGCCTTGGCCCGCCAGGTCGAACCGGCATAGGTGACCACGTCATTCTCGGCGTAGACCTTGGACGAGGACCAGGAGCCCATGGCGTTGAGGCCCTTTGGACCGCAATAGGCCACCACGGCAGTCGCCGCCACTGCGTTGGAGGCCCCGAGCTTGAGCGTCACGATGCAGTTCTTCGGCAGATAGACCTTGGAGAAGCTGAACTTGCGCGTCGTGGCGTTGATGGTCGCCGTATAGGCGTCGTCCAGCTTGATCGTCGTATCCGTGGTCGAGGTGCCCTCGACGACCAGCTTGCCTTGGGAAATCTCTGATTTGGTGATCACGACCTTGGCGCTGGCTGGCACGACGGCAAGGCAGGTCGCAAAAAGAGAGAGGGCGAGAATGGGGTGAAGACGCATGGCAAGTCCTTGATCAAAATGGGCTCAGCCTGTGGTGCGGCACGGGTGCCGGGCGCAGTCTGTCGTCAGTAAAAGGAGAGCGGGCCAAAGGATTTGGGGTCGAGGTAGCGGAACAGGACGCAAGGCCGAACGCTCCGACGGTCGGCAGATGAGCCGAGCGTCGGGAAGAGTTCGTCCTTGGCAGTTAACAGCGCTAAGGGGTGTCGTGCGTCCCAAATCCGGTCAAAAGGACTCCGGATTTTGTCAATTTGACCACGCGGCCTTGTCCGGCCGCATGTCGGTCGGGTGCGTGTCAAAGCGGGCCTGGAAGGCGACGTAGAAGGCCGACAGGCTCAGAAAGCCGCAGTCGAGGGCTATGTCCAGGATCTTCCGGTGTGCATGACGCGGATCGGCGAGATGACTGGCGGCCAGATCGAGGCGCATGTTGCGGATCGAACGGGCGAGCGAGGTACCGTTCTGGGCGAAGAGGCGCCGGGTCGACGATGTGGAAAGCGCGAGATTGGCGGCGATCTCGTCTTCCGACAGGGCAGGATCAGTCAGCCGTGACCGGATGTACCGGATGGCCCTCTGATAGCGGGCCTGCGCCAGCGAGGCGCCCTCTTTGAGTTCGTCGACGGCCTTGGCGCTGGCGCCGATGGCCAGCGCTGCCAGATCGCACAGTTGCTCGCTGATCAAATCCGAGAGGGCGGCGTCGGGAACCTTGGCGAGGCCGAGGAGATTGCGGGCATGGCCCAGAAACAGCCCGACGCTGGGGGTGTCGGCGGTGAGGGTGCTGAGCGTCAGCAGGTCCTCGCTCGCGACCCTTTCCTTCAGCTTCTGCCGCGGCAGGGCGATGGCCGTGACATCACCGGTCTGACTGGACTTGCCAACCAACGTCTTGTCAGTTGCGTGTACAATCGCCTCCCCGGATGCCGCGACCGCATGTTTGCCACCTTGCGCGTAGCTCAGCGTGGCGCCCGCAGCGGGAACGGAGAAGATCACCAGATCGAGGCCTTGCTGGTTGGGCGACATCACGAAGTCCGACGCGCCATTGCGGAAGATCGTCGCACAGGCACCGGGTACGGAGATGTTGGCAAAGTCGCTTGGCGCATCGGTCGCGACACCATGGGCTATGGAGTAGCGGTGACCGATCATGTGCCCATAGGCATCGTAAAGATCGTTCAGGCCGCGAACATCGCCGCCCGTGCTAACCGTTGTGAGACTTCGAAATGGCAGGCTCACGTCCACTCTCCACGCAAAACTCTCTCAATGAAATCGACAGAAATATCCAGAGATCATCTTAGACGACCGGACGCTTCTTGCAAGACTTCGGGTCCGGCATGCGGATAATCGCGGGAGCCATCGGTTCCGGAGTGTCTCAGCACGTAATTTCGCCTGTTTTGCCCTGTCAAAGTTGCCCGCGACCCGGTCAGTTGCTAGTGGTTCGGCAAGTTGATGATCGGCATGGCGGCAGGGGCACCGTCAGGTCGAATAGGTTGAGATCCAGCTCTCGGGTGCCGCTGTGGCAGGCAATCGGTCGGGGCATGTGGCGCGCATGCGGGGAACAGGTCATCTTGAGTAGTGCAGTTACCATCGGACATGTTGTCGAAGCCTC
Source organism: Oryzibacter oryziterrae (assembly GCF_021864535.1). GTDB lineage: Bacteria > Pseudomonadota > Alphaproteobacteria > Rhizobiales > Pleomorphomonadaceae > Pleomorphomonas > Pleomorphomonas oryziterrae. The sequence goes on along the minus strand of NZ_JAKJIC010000008.1, from coordinate 74,719 downwards.
CGCCACCCATGGCTCGTCCGAACTTGATCGCGTGGCCTATCTCGATGGCTGGCGCGGTCTTGCCATCCTCCTGGTCTTGCAGGGGCATTTCTTCATCGTCCAGGGTTGGCACTCGGGACGAATGGGCGTCGACGTGTTCTTCTGCCTGTCCGGCCTGCTGATGAGCCGCATCCTGTTCGTCAAGCGCGTGCCGCTCACCACCTTCTACAAGCGCCGCATATCCCGCATCATCCCGTCCTTCTTTCTGTTCCTGTTGGTGGTTTTCGGCGTGGCCGCCCTGATCGGTCAACCGGCCAGCCTTGGCGAGACGCTGTCGACGGCCTTGTTCCTGCGCTCCTATGTGCCGACGGATGAGCTGATTTTTGCAAGCCACTATCCCATCGGCCATCTGTGGTCGCTCAATGTGGAGGAGCACTCCTATGTGTTCCTGTCGCTGCTCACGCTCCTGCCGTTTCTGCGCGGTCGTGAAGGCTGGGTGCTGATCGGCGTCGGCACCGCCACGGCGGCGTTGCACTGGGCCTATTTCCTGATCCCGGCCATCGCGCCGCCCGGCGACTTCTGGGTGCGTTCGGAAGTGGCTTCTACCAATCTGCTGCTCGCCGCCGGCTATGCGCTGCTGAAAGACCGCATGGTCCCGCATGTTCGGCCGTGGATGCCGCTGGTATCCCTTGCGGCCGGATCGGCGCTCTACATCGGCAGCGTGTTTCCGTGGATGCTGACCATGACGGTCGCGCCCTATTTCTTCGCCTTCACGGTCAATCATCTCGCCGAAACGCCGGCCTGGTTCCGCCGTGCGCTGAGTTTCAATCCGCTGCGCCTGTTCGGCATTGCGTCCTTCTCGCTCTATCTGTGGCAACAGCCCTTCTATCAGTACAAGAAATACGTCTTTCCGCCCGATCCCGGCTACAAGGCCATCGTGCTCCTGGCGGTCATCGCCTTCAGTTTCTTCATCTTTTACGTCTATGAAAACAGGGTGCGCGCCTGGCTCAACCGCGTGTGGTGAAAGTCGAAGCTCAGGTCGCCAAAACTGAGGACACGACGATGAAGATCCATGCGAACAGCAAGCTCCTGATGATTGGCGACTCCATCACCGACTGGAGCCGGGCCAAACCGATCGGCGAAGCCCTGTTCGACTCCCTCGGCACCGGCTATGTCGGCCTGATCAATGCCCATCTCAACGCCGTGCATGCGAAAGCCCGGATTCGCGTGGTCAACATGGGCGTTTCGGGCGACACCGTGCGCGATCTCGAAGCCCGCTGGTCCACCGATGTGGAGGCGCTCAAGCCCGACTGGCTGTCGATCATGATCGGGGTCAACGATGTCTGGCGGCAGTTCGATGCGCGACTTCAGACGGAAAAGCACGTGCTGATCGGCGAATATGAGGAAACGCTCGAGCGGCTGATTGCCCGCACTCTGCCCTCGCTCAAGGGCCTCATCCTGATGACGCCCTATTTCGTCGAGCCCAACACCGCCGATCCCATGCGCATCCTGATCGATCAATATGGCGCTGTCGTCCGCAAGCTGGCGGACAAGCATGGGGCCATCTTCGTCGATACGCAGGCCGCCTTCGACGCGATCACCGGGGACATCCACCCCATGGGCATCGCCACCGATCGCATCCACCCGACACTGACCGGTCACACCATCCTCACCCGTGCCTTCCTGAAGGCGATCGACGCGGAGGGCTGAGCCTCACGCCACCAGTCCCGGCCAGTCGCGCACCATCTTCGTGCGCATCTCCTCGACAAAAGCCTCGGTCCTCTCCTCCTGCGGCAGGCCGATGCCAAGGTCGGCAACGACGCGGGCCGGGGAGGGCGCGAGCAGGATGATGCGGTCGGCAAGCTGAAGCGCTTCGCGAATGTTGTGGGTCACCAGGATCGCCGTGGTGTGGCGGCGCTTCCAGGCGGTCAGCACCATCTGTCTGAGGCGTAGCGCGGTGGTCTCGTCGAGCGAAGTGAAGGGCTCGTCCAGGATCAGCAGGTCCGGCGCGATGGCCAACGCCCGGGCGAGCGCCACCCGGCGTGCGAGGCCGAGGGAAAGTTCGGTCGGAAACTTGCGTTCCATGCCCGACAGGCCCAGCTCGTCGATCAGAGGCGTGAGATCGGCCGTGTCGGGCGCGTCGAGCACCAGGCGGATGTTGTCGATCACCGTGCGCCAGGGCAGGAGGCGTGGCTCCTGGAAGACGAAGCCGATGCGCGTGTCGGCGGGCAGCTTCACGCGGCCCTCGAAGTCGTGGTCAAGACCGGCGAGGATGCGCAGGGATGTGGTCTTGCCGCAGCCGGAGGGGCCGATCAATGCGGTGAAGCGGCCGCTGTCAAAGGCCAGCGACAGATCGCGGACGGCCTCCACCGTTCCGCCCTCGGCGCCCCGATAGGTCTTGCGGGCGATGTGCAGTTCAAGCGGTTCGGACACGCCAGCGGTTCGCCCGTCGTTCAAAAGGTTGCAGGATCAGCATCTCGGCGGCCAGCATAACCGCTACGAAGGAGATGGCATAGGCCAGGATCGACGCCATGTCGAACAGTTGGAAGAACATGTTGAGCTGAAAGCCGATGCCGTTGGATCGGCCCAGAAGTTCGACCACCAGCACGATCTTCCAAACGAGTGCGAGGCCCGAGCGGGCCGAGGCGGCGAAATAGGGCGTCAGCTGCGGCAGCACCACATGCGCCATGCGCTTGCGCCAGGACAGGCGGAAGGCGCGCGCCATCTGGTCGAGATCCGGGTCGAGCGCCCTGGCGCCCTCCCGCAAGGTCACCACCACATTGGGCAGCTTGTTGAGCGCCACGGCGCCGATGGCTGCGGCTTCGGTGAGGCCGAACCACATGTAGGCCATGATGATGATCACCAGCGCCGGCAGGTTCAAGAGCACCACCAGCCAGAGGTCGAGCGCTTCATTGACGGCGCGATGGCGGCCCATGGCGATGCCGATGGCCGATCCGAGGCTCATGGCCAGCAGGAATGCGGCACTGACGCGGGAGAGGGTGCAGAAGAGGTGCCAGGGCAGCCGCCCGGAGGTGATCTCGTCGCCCAATGCGGTTGCCACTTCCCAGGGGGCGGGCAGGGTGCGCGAGGGGGATATGGCAGCCACCAGACCCCACACGCCGATCAGAATCACTGCCGACAGGCCAGCTGTCACGGTTCGCCGCCCTGCGGCTGATCTCACTCCCATCGGCACGACAGTGTCCTCCTCGGAGCATTGTCGGATTGCCTGCGTGGCGGCGTCAATCGGTTTATCGGCGCCGAAGGGTCGCAGGCGTCATTGTTCGGTGATCATGAAACCACCGGTGGCCGCCTGTCGGTTGGCGATGCCGTCGGTGGCGAGAGCGCTGTAGGTGACAAGCGCATCGCCGGTCGCATTGCCGCGATGGATCATCAAGGTGACGTAAACGGTTTCACGCTCAGCAAGATTCAAGGTGAGCGGTGTGGTTGTTGTCGCGGCCTTGCAGACGCCCGAGGCATTTGACAGGCAATAGGCTTCCACTTGCCCGGCGGGCGTGCTGTTCGCTGCAACCGCGAACCTGTATTCGCCAGCGTAGCCGGCTCCGTTCACGATCTTGGCGGTGAGGCGCGAGGTCGCAAAGTCAGGCATGGCGAAGCGCAGCAGACCGTCGACATTCTTCGAGGTGACCGTCAGGGTGGCTGGCTCGCCCAGTTGCGGATAACCGGTCATCCGGGCCATGGGATCGGTGTTGAGGCTGATCGATCGATGGCCGCAGCGCAGCGACACGGCGCGTCCGGACATCCAGCCCGAGGTGACGACCTGAAAGTGCTTTGTGGTTCCTGCGGCGATGGCAAATGGCCGGTTCATGTCCACCCATTTGCCGTTGTCACCGAGCCGGTAGAACTTCGTCCCCACCAAGGCTTCGTCGGGTTCGAAACGACAGCCGGAGGCGTCAACTGTCGATGTGTTCGCCACGTCTGCGGACGAGAGGAAATGCAGGGTGGTGCGGAAGCCTTGCCCTGGCCGTGCAAACCGCACTGTAAGAGTGGGGCGGTCGGTCAGGTTGACCGCGACATGGCTGATTTCCACGGAACTCGACCCGATGGATGCCTTGGCGTTCACCTCTGATGCGGTGACGACGAGCTTGCCTTGCTTGGTCGTGTTGTCCGGAGCTTTCGATCCCTGGTCTGCGACCCGGAACCACGTGGCGGCCTTGGGTGCCAGCTTGATGGTCGCGGATGCCACGGCAATCCGATCGGCAAGATCGCCGACGTCCGGCTTGACGTCGACCTGTTTGCCATACCCGTTGACCACGAGCACTTCACGGTTTTCCGAGGTGCCATCCTCGATGATGGCCGACCGCCAGCGCAACATGGCAAGGCCGCCAGCACTTGCGATCCGGCGCAGCCCGATGTTGAAGTAGGGTCTGAACCCGCCGGCCTGGATGGCCGTGTCGATCTTGATGCGATAGGTGGTGCCGGCCGTCAGGTCGAGGACGAGGCTGACGGTTTCGCTATCCACGCCCTTCATGGTCGCTGCCGCCAGGCGCTTGAGGCTGGACGGCGTGTCGCCGGTGTAGGCGGCAATCTGGAACGGCGCCGCCTCGAGGTTGCCTGTTGTCAGCGCGATGACCGCACGCGTATCCGCCTTTGGCTTGTAGTTGTACCAGACCGATCGACCCGCAGACGTCGCCGAGATTGCCGGTTCGCCGATCTGCCGCGTGGCAAAGAGCAGCGAACCCAACGTCAGATACTCGTCGTCCGACAAGTCGGTCGGCGTTGCAAAGCTGTCATTGATCGGCCCGAAGGGTTGGGACTGAACGACATCGGCCATTGCGGCGCTCGGGAGAACCACAAGTGCCACCACCAGCATCATCCGGCGCAGCAAATCGAAAGGCATGGTCTCCACCCCGGCAGAATCAAGTCTATCTGGCGCAAGTCTGCAATCTGGGCTGGCAAGATGCAAACCAGAAACAAAGCGTCACAGATTTCCAGCAAGATACCCACCGAAAAGCTCGCCGATGGGGCACCGGTTCAACTGGCTCGCCCTATTGCTTTGACAGGCGGGTTGGCAGGTCGCCAACTTTCGAGACCTTGCTGCCGTCGAAATCTTGCGGTCGGCTGGACGACGGGCATGGGATTGCCGCGGGTTCGGGCTTCTTGCGTTGACAGGCAAGGCGATGGCTTGCCATAGAGCGACCAGTCTGCATTTTCCGGAAACCACCATGACCCTTGCTTCCCCGGCCCTACTCGACGGACTGATCCTTGCGGCCATCGAGGCCGGGCGGGAAATTCTCGACGTCTATGCCCAGCCGATCGCCGTCAGCCGCAAGGCGGATGCCTCGCCGGTCACCGAAGCGGATGAGCGAGCGGAGGCCGTCATTCTCGCCGCGCTCGCCAGGCTGGCGCCGGATGTGCCGGTGGTGGCCGAGGAAAGCGTGGCCGCGGGGCGCATTCCAGCAACCGGCGAGCGCTTCTTTCTGGTCGATCCACTGGATGGCACCAAGGAGTTCATCGCAGGTAATGGCGAGTTCACCGTCAACATCGGCCTGATCGAGCATGGGGTGCCGGTGATGGGCGTCGTCTATGCCCCAGCGCAGGGGCGTCTCTTCGCCGGCGGCCCGGATGGGGCTTGCACGGCCGAGGTGGTTGACGGGCGGGCCGGGCCGCGTCGCTCGATCGTGGTGCGCGCGCTGCCGCCTTCGGGCGTGACCGTGGTTGGATCGCGGTCGCATGGCTCCGACAGCATGGCGAGCTTCTTGCAAGCTTTTGCGGTAGAGCGTTTCATTTCGGCCGGGTCTTCGTTGAAATTCTGCCTGATCGCTGCCGGTGAGGCTGATTTCTATCCGCGCTTCGGTCGGACCATGGAATGGGACACGGCGGCCGGCGATGCTGTTTTGCGGGCCGCTGGTGGGCTGATGACGCGAACCGACGGGACGGCCTTCCTCTATGGCAAGCGCAATCAGGCCGAAGACTGCGATTTTGCCAATCCGCATTTTCTGGCGGCAGGGCACCCGAGCCTCATCCGAACTTGACGCGCGAGCGAAGCGAAGGTTGAGTGCCCCCGTCTTATTGAGGATCAAGAACATGAGTGCTGCTGAGGCTGTGAAGACCGTCTGTGATGAGATGATGACCTGGCTGCACCGCGAGGCGCTGCCGATCTGGTATGGCTTCGGCGTTGATCATGCTGGCGCAGGCTTTCATGAAGTGCTCGGACTGCGCTGCGAGATCGAGCCGCGCGCCCGCCGCACGCGCGTGACCTCGCGTCAAATCTTCAGCTTCGCGCTGGCCGGCCGGCTGGGCTGGTCGGGACCGTGGAAGAAGGCCGTTTCCGACGGTCTCGATTACTTCTTCGCGAAGTGCCTGTTGCCCGACGGTTCGATCCGCATGGTCACGGAAGCCGACGGCAGCCCGAAGGACGATACCTTCTCGCTCTATGATCAGGCCTTTGCGCTGTTCGCTCTTGCTGCTGCCGCGTCCGTTCTCGACGACCGCAGCCGTGTGGAAGCGGCGGCGGTCAAGCTGCGCGACCTGTTGATGACGCGCTACAAGCATCCGGTGGCCGGCTTCGAGGAGGCGAACCCGCGCAGCCTGCCGCTCAAGGCCAATCCGCACATGCACATGTTCGAGGCGTGCCTTGCCTGGGAAGAGGTCGGCGGCGACAAAGTCTGGTCGGAACTTGCCGACGAGATCGCCAACCTCTGCCTCACAAAGTTCATCGACAAGTCCGGCTGGCTGCGCGAGTTCTTCGACGGCGACTGGGTTGTGGCCGCCGGCGACGCCGGGCGCATCCTGGAACCCGGCCACCAGTATGAATGGGCCTGGCTCCTGGCGCGCTGGGGTGCGTCGCGCAAGCGCGACGACGCCATTGCTGCCGCGCGCAAGATGGTGGCGGAGACGGAGGTTCATGGCCTTAACCGTCCGCATGAAGTGGCGATCTTCGAGCTTTGGGACGATCTTTCGGTCAAGCAGGGCCATGCCCGTCTGTGGTCGCAGACCGAGCGCATGAAGGGCAACATCGCCCTGGCAGCCCTGACCGCCGACGACGCGGCGCGTGACGTTCATCTTATCGCCGTCGAGAAGGCGTCGCGGGCGCTGATGGGCTTCTTCGAGGTCGATACGCCAGGCCTCTGGCGCGATCGTATGAACGCGGATGGCTCTTTCGTGGTCGAGCCGGCACCTGCCTCGACCTTCTATCACATCATCTGCGCGATCGACGAAATCAGGAAGTATGTCGTAACGCATTGATGGTGCAGGATGTTCGACCTGTTTCCCGAGACTACGGATGGGGCGGCGCTTGCCGCCCCTTTTGCCAGGCGAAGGGGCGATCTCGTCGATCGGTTCTGCGGGGAGTTTGACAAAGAGAGTCCGGTGGATCTTGCAAGTGCTTGATCTTTCGGGGCTTGCGTTGAAGTGATAGCAAGTTCACCCTTGGAAACGTGGCGGCCGCAAAGTGATCCGAGGACAAGCCCTCAAAGAGATCGCAAGGCAGCAGGGGCAGGAAGCAGAGCATGAGCGGAACGATTGGCGACAGGGTGTATGGCGTCCCGCCGGAGAAGACCGATCTCGATCGGCGGCTCTACCAGCGCAGTCTGTTCGACGCCTTCATCGACAGCCTCGATGTCAATCCAGATGCCCCGGCCATTGAGGATCAGCAAAGGGAGCCCATCAGCCGCCGTCGTCTGATGCTGGCGTCCTGCGTCCTCGGACGTCGCCTGGCGGCCTTGACGCGCAAGGGCGAGAATGTCGGCGTCATGCTGCCGAATGTGAACGGCGTTGCCGTCACCCTGTTCGCGCTCACCGCCTACGGCCGCACGCCGGCCCTCATCAACTTCTCGGCCGGCTACAAGAACATTGAAGCGGCCGTGATCGTGGCCGGCATCAAGACGGTGGTCACCTCCGAGCTCTTCATCAAGACGCTGAAGCTTGAGGAACTGGTTGAACGGCTGTCGGAGAAGGTGCGCATCGTCTACCTTGAGAAGGTGCGCAAGGAGCTGACGCTTGTCGACAAGGTGATCGGCGCTGCCTATGCAAAACTGCCGCGCGTCTTCCATGGTCTCTATCGTCGCAAGCCCGACGATGTCGCCGCGGTTCTGTTCACTTCGGGAACCGAAGGCCTGCCGAAAGGCGTGGCCCTGTCGAGTGCCAACCTGCTGGCCAATATCGGTCAGGTGACGCATCTCTATACCTTCGTGCCCGGCGACGTGATGTTCAACGCGCTGCCGGTGTTTCATTCCTACGGCCTGACGGCAGGCCTGCTGCTGCCGCTGATCGCCAACTTCAGAAGCTTCCTCTATCCCTCGCCGCTTCACTACAAGCAGATCCCGGCTCTGGTCCGCGAGACGGGGTCGTCCGTCCTGATCGCCACCGACACCTTTGCCGGCGGCTGGGCGCGGTCGGCGGAGGACGAGGATTTCAAGGGCGTCAAGCTGACCATTCTCGGTGCCGAGCGGGTCAAGGATCAGACGCGCGCGCTCTGGATGGATCGCTTCGGCGTGGTGCTGAACGAAGGCTATGGCGCCACCGAATGTGCGCCCGTGGTCTGCTGCAATTATCCGGGAGCCTTCAAGCCTGGTTCGGTCGGTTGCCTGCTGCCGGGCATGGAAGCGCGCCTTGAGCCGATCCAGGGGCTCGACGACGGCGGGCGACTGTTCCTGCGCGGGCCGAATGTGATGATCGGCTATTTCAAGGCCGATCAGCCCGGCGTGCTGCAACGGGGCGAGCCGGGCGGGTGGTATGACACCGGCGACATCGCCGTGATCGACGAACAAGGTTTCCTGTTCATCCGCGGGCGCGCCAAGCGCTTTGCCAAGATCGGCGGCGAGATGGTGTCGCTTGCGGCCGTGGAGGCCTATGCGGCGGCGCTGTGGCCGGAGACGTCCCACGCGGTGGTCAGCGTGCCCGATGCCCGCAAGGGCGAAGCTCTGGTGCTTGTGACGGACAGTGGTGAGGCGTCGGTGGATGCCCTGCTGGCCTACGCCCAGGCCCATGGTGTGCCCGAACTCAGCATCCCCCGCAAGATCGTCAAGACCTACAGCTTGCCGGTGCTTGGCACAGGCAAGATGGATCTCGTCGCCATCGAACTGATGGCCCGCTCAACCTGAGCCCGTTTCCATCTTTGTATTGACCTGCGACTGACCTGATCGCGCCATGGCGCTTGCCGGGCAGGTGAGGCCCTGTGTCAAGACGCCCGTGCGCCCTCGATCAAATCCGCTGCGACAAGATCCACGCACCATCGCCCCCGCGGCCAGTCATTTCACAGCGTATCCGGTTCGCGCCGGCGGATTCATTTTCTCAGCAAGGCGGGAAAGATAAAGGTTCAGAATGGCCTAAGCGATTGAACGGATTCAGTTTCTGATCCGGATTCAAGCTTTGTTATCCATTGCATGAGACTCTTAAAGCGGGTGAGGATTCCGTTCGCTCAACCCTTCCGGTTGACTATCGGGATTACGTAACACATTAACAGTCGATAAAAATATATGGTTATCATATAGTTAAAGGTAAATCTTAAAGCCTGAAGGCAGGTCGGGCTTGCGCGGCTGCCTGAATTTGTCGATGTGCTTTAAGAGAATCTAGGAAAATCAATAAAAACAATGTTTTGTGTCGAAATCCTTGCTCTTTGCGCTCATGCCTCCTCAAGCGTCGAACGCAACACCTGAAGTCAGGCATTGCCGTCGCCTACGCAGAGAACAGCGCTTTTGTGACTTTCGCCGTCAGCCTGTTAAAGCCCAAACCGCAGTTTCCCTGCGGATCAGGCACGTTTTTTCTGGCCGATTTGCTTCGGCCTTGAGGCAGAGAGAATCAAAATCCGACTGCTCAGGCAAGCCTAAATTGGAGTCATTTCCGTAAGTTGGCGCTGGGTGCTGATGCCTCTTTTGGAGTCACTCGACCGGCGCTTCGAAGCCTTGTGCATAACGAGGCAAAGGGCTGACCGGGCAGATGAATCTCTCGTTGCTGCCGTCAGGTTCGCACCGCCCTGCGTGTGACCGAGACGACGACGGTCTCAGCGCGGCCGGCCTCATGTCATTCGAGCACCTCAGCGTGAGGCGGCAAAGCCGGCGTCACTCCAGGCACTAGCGGCTCGTGAACGTCGGCTGGCGCTTCTCCCGGAAGGCGGCGCGCCCCTCCTTGTAATCGTCGCTCGAGAAGCAGCGGGCTGCATCGCGCAGCGCCTGTTCGCGCAGGTTCCGAGCGTCCGGCTCCAGGGCCAGGCGAACCGCGGACTTGACGGCGCGCTGGGTGAGCGGCGCGAGAGCGGTGATCTCGGCGATGCTGGCGGCGATGCTCGCCTCGAAACCTTCGAGCGGTATCAGGCGGTCGATCAGGCCGAGCCGGTGAGCCTCCGCGGCATCGAGGCGTCTTGCCGTATAGAAGAGATCGCGCGTTGGGGAAGGGCCGATCAGATGCACGATGTCGGCCACCGCGTCGACCGGATAGGCAAGAGCCAGACGTGCGGCGGGAATGGAGAAGACGCTGTCGTCGGAGGCAAAGCGCAAGTCGCAAGCGGCGGCCAGGCCGATGCCGCCACCCATGCAGAAGCGCCGGATGACAGCGACGGTTGGTTTGGCGGCCTTGCGCAAGGCGCTGAAGGCGTCGGCGTTGGCCGCCTCGTATGCGATCGATACGGCTTCGTCGGAGCGGACGATATCGAACTCGGAGATGTCAGCGCCAGAGGCAAAGGAAGCCCCGGCGGCGCCGGACACTGCGATCAGCCGGACTGAGTCATCGGCATCCAGCGCGGCGACTGCCTGGGGTATCGCCTGCCACATGGCGAACGTCAGGGCGTTATGCCGTGCCGGATTGTCGATCAGAAGCCAGCCGACACTATCGCGAATTTCCACGCGAATGGACGGGGTGGAAAGGCAATCAATTTCAGCCATTGATGGGTCCCTGAAATAAAGTCATCGACCCCGGACTTTTCCTGAGGCGCATGAACCACTATCCTATGGCACAACAGTGGACGACCTCACCCACGCTTTTGGTCGAGAGTGAGGTGTTCGCGCCGGCAAATGACGTCCGCGTGGCGTGTCGAAATGAGATTGGAGTGTCACGATGAGCAGCTTGGCATCGGCGCGAGGCCGGCATACGGAGGCGCTTGATCCGGTTTGGGCGCGGCTGCGCCTCGAAGCCTCCGCCGCCGTCGATGGCGAGCCGGCGCTCGGCAGTTTCCTGCACATGACCATTCTCGATCAGGTGCGCCTGGAAGACGCCGTCATTCAGCGCGTGGCAGATCGGTTGGGCAACACCACGGTGCTGCCGACCATGATCGCGCAAGCCTATCAGGAAGCGGTAGCCGATGATCCTTCGATCTGCGAGGCTTTCCGCTCCGACATCATGGCGGTCTATGATCGCGATCCCGCCTGCGACCGCCTGATCGAGCCGCTGCTCTATTTCAAGGGCTTCCATGCCATCCAGGCTTACCGCCTGTCGCATTGGCTCTGGACGCGCAAGCGGCGCGATTTCGCGCTCTACATCCAGAGCCGCTCGTCGGAAGTGTTCCAGACCGACATCAACCCCGGCGCCAAGCTCGGGCGTGGGCTGTTCTTCGATCATGCTACCGGCATCGTCATCGGTGAGACGGCCGTGGTCGACGACGATGTGTCGATCCTGCAGGATGTGACGCTGGGCGGCACCGGCAAGGAGACCGGCGATCGTCACCCGAAGATTCGGGCGGGCGTGTTGATCGGTGCCGGCGCCAAGATCCTCGGCAACATCGAGGTCGGCAGCTGCTCGCGTGTCGCCGCCGGTTCGGTGGTGCTGAAGCCGGTGCCGCGGTGCACCACCGTTGCCGGGGTTCCCGCCAAGGTGATCGGCGAGGCCGGGTGCGCCGAGCCGTCGCACAGCATGGAGCAGCGTCTGCCTGAATTTGGCGGCGAAGCGATCTGAGTGCTGTCTGCCGTCTTGCTTCATCCTCTCTGGCGGGACGCATAATACCAAGTGGCATTGGAAATGACTCTTGGTATTCCGCTTTCGAATTTCTCACGCTTCTGACGCAAATGAGAAATTCGAAATGTCTTCATTGAGCCGATGCGTCAGCATCTGGGCGAAATGGCATAACTTCGGTGCATATGCGAGCGCCTGGGTTTTTTTGTGGGGCGGAGCGTGTATGAAGGGGCTGGGGCCGGGGTACCTCCTGCGGCGCAGTCCCTTGCGCCCGTTGCCGGCCACTACATTTTCTGGAGATACAAGTTGACGAAAGACGAACTCGCCAAGATCGAAAAATTCCTGCGCAAGACCCTCGCGTCGCCGACCATTTCGGTTCGGACGCGGCCGAGGAAGTCGGACTCGGCGGAAGTCTACGTCGGCGAAGAGTTCATCGGCGTGGTCTATGAAGACGACGAGGATGACGAGAAGTCCTACAATTTCCAGATGGCCATTCTCGGCATGGATCTCGAAGGCTGATCAAACAGAGCGCGTGCCGGTCTCCGGCGCGCGTTTTTCTTGAGAGGTGCTGAGAGGGATTGGCGCAGGGGCGTGCGCTCCGATCTCAGGCGCCCCTGCACACACAGCCTGCGCGGTCGCCTTTGTCAGGCGGTGACGCCGAAGCTCAGCAGCAGCACGCGAATGCCGCTCTTGATGCCGGCCCAGTTCCCCAGCATGCCCTTGCGGAAGCGGATCAGGACAGACAGGTCGTCACCGGCGTGGATCTCGGTGAGGCAAGAGGCGGGATAGCCTGAGCTGTCCGGTGCCGTGCAATGGGTGGTGAAGGGGTCGGTGGAGCCGGCTTCGAAGTAGACCTCTTCGCCTTCGAGCCCGGACTCGGCGCTCATGCGATGGCCGATCAGGCCGGCTGGTGCGGGAATGGCGCCGTCCTGGAAGAAGTGCTGGTAGACGTTGATCAGGCGCCCGGCGCTGTCGGTCAGGGTATCGCGGACGCGGACGGTGACATAGACGATGGGGGCATCCGGCCCGGTGTCCATGTAGTCGCTGCGGAAGGCGGGTTGATAGCCGGCCATCTCGGGCCAATGGACGGCAAGATCCACGTGGTCATGCGGCCCGACGTTGCGCTGGTTGTCGAAGCGGAACATGTTGGCGGGAACCGACAGGCGCTGCTGGCCGATGAACAGGGTTACGGGCGAGGCATCCGTGGTTCGGCCGTCCAGCTCTCCAAGGTCGTTGGCCCATCCGAGGATCAGGTTGCCGAGGAGGGCAAAGCCGGCAAGGGCAACGCAGGTGGTGATACCGCGCAACAGCCAAGCCGATGCACTCGCCCGGCGCTGCGGTCGGCGGCGGCGTGTCTGCATCAGGTCATGGTCCTGATATGCCGCGTAATGGGTCACACCCAACTCCCGAAATGAAACAGTCCCGAGGCTCGATTGTCCTCGTGGCCTGGAAAATCTGGGAGACTGCGCGGAAAATCGCCAATATCAGGTCCAGATCGCTGCTGGCCCGCCATTTGCGACTCGCTTGCCGAAACAGTCCTTAATGTTTCATTTCGGATTTGGGTTAATTCGGGGTTAAAGATATGTCTCAGGATCTGGTGCTGGCCAGTTTTTCGATTGCCATCGGCTTCGTGCTCGCGGGCATTCTGTCCTCGGGTTATCAGCTGTTCACGACCGAACCGGCGCGCTTCGAGCTGAAGGGCGACTCCATGCTGATGGGTATTGCCCAGACGTTCCTCATCATGTTTGCCGGTCCGGCAATCCTGATGCGGAACGCCATTCGTGGCCGTGTCATCGAACATCGCCCGGTTGGCTGGCTGTTTGCATCCACAGCGATTGCAGGTGCCTGGAGCCTGTGCTCGGGCGTGATGCTGTTGCCGTTCTTTGTGGTGCTGGCGCAAACGTTCCAGTAAGACCTTGTTGCCCGCCCCATTTCCCGATGGGGCGACCACGTCAAGTGTTATGTCGTACAGGCTGCCACATCAGGTTGAGGTGGCCAGTTGTCCGTTTGATTAGCTTTGAGATATATTTATTTTGACGCACTCAATTCACGAATTGAAGCGTGATTGGGAATTTGTCTCTTTTATGGCCTCCTTTTGATCAAGCCGAAGAATTAGAAACGTTTCCGCAACCTGTCTTTGCCAGGATCGCTCTTGCGCAGCAATGATTTGCGCCAAGAGATAAACGCCTTTCGAAAGGTTCGGTCATAGTCGCCGAACTTGAGGGCGGTTGAGCAAAGGCCGGATGGTTCCTGATGAAACTATTGCGTCGTCTGCATCTGCAGACCATCGCCAAGGCAAAATACTTGCGAACGACGGCCCCGATCGCGCTTTGTTTGGGTTTGATCGTCTTTGCCGAGAATACGGCGATTGACGCCTACAACACGGTTCAAAGCATCGAGAGTTCCCGACCCAGTTTGAGTTTCGCTGCCAATCGCTGGGTCATCGAGAAGCTGAAGTCGCTCGGCGGGATGGAGTCGCTCTTCGACATCGGGGGGCACAAGTCGCTGTCGACAACCGACTTGGCCATGCTTGCGAGCTACATCAAGAATCTCCTGCCTCTCGTTCACAATGTCTCCGATCTCGAGGGTGGGGCTGAGTCCCCTTTTGGGGTCTACACCAGCCAGATTCAGGAACTTGGCAATGGTGTGATCGCCGCAATGGCCACGGGGGACATCACGGACGCGGGCTTCAGGCAGGCACTCACCCATGACCTCACGCGCTTGAAGACCTTGTTCGAGCGGATGAACGAGGAGCTCAATGTTCAGAGCGCGGTGCTGATTGACATGCAAGGCAAGGCGCTGGACGCCAGCCGACATGCCTTGCTCAAGCTGTTCATCTCCCTGCTTGGCGCTGTTGCGTCGATGCTCATGCTCCTGGGGCTGAACAGCAAGTCGAGGCGCGAAGCCGAGTTCCAGGCAAGTCACGACGCGACGACCGGGCTCCTGAACCGTCAGGGCTTTGAAAAATGGATCGACAGCTACGAGCGCAGCAGCGACCGTCTGCCGTTGGCCTTGGTTGTTCTCGACGTCGATGATTTCAAGGAGGTCAACGACGAGTTCGGGCACATGGCCGGCGACACCGTGCTACGGGCGTTCGTCCGGCAGCTGACGGCCAACTTCGGTCCGAACTCCCACGTTGCACGCTGGGGCGGTGACGAGTTCGTCGTCGCGCTGCCGATCGACGGGTTCTTCGATGCCGGCGCGGTCACCATGTTGCGCTCGGCGTTCACCCAGCTCAACACGTCGGTTCAGTTCGGCACCACCGAGATCGTGGTCCGCTGCTCGGCCGGCGCGGCCTTCTGCCCATCCGATGCGACGACGGTGCGCGAAGCGCTGCAATTTGCCGACCTTGCCCTCTACAAGGCCAAGCGGCAAGGGGCCGGGCGGCTGCAGTTCTACGACGCGGAGATCCGGCAGGAACGGCAGCGCGTGCTGACGATCCGCGATCGTCTGCGCAATGCTCTCAAGGATGGCCAGTTGCAGCTGCATTGGCAGCCGCAGGTGAATGTCGCCTATCCGCATGTTCCCTCGGCCGAAGCGCTGTTGCGTTGGTATGATCGCGAGACGGGGGCCATGGTGCCGCCGGCGCTGTTCATCCCGGCCGCCGAGACCAGCGAACTCATTCTCGAAATCGACAACTTCGTGCTCGATCAGGCCATCCGCACGGCGGCCGCTTGGTCCAAGAAATGGCAGCACCCGCCGACCGTGGCGGTCAACGTCTCGGCCATGCACTTCCAGCAGCGGGAGTTCGTGTCGCAGGTGCGCGATCTCCTCAGGCTGCACAATCTCCATCCTCATCGGCTGGAGCTTGAGATCACCGAGGGCGTCATCCTCGGCGATGATGCCGTCGTCTCGCGCAATCTCGAAGGCCTGGAGCAGCTCGGGGTCCGACTGGCGCTCGACGATTTCGGGACCGGCTATAGCAACATCGCCTATCTGTCGCATCTCAAGCCGGATCGTCTCAAGATTGATCAGACCTTCGTTCGGCGCATCGGTCACGACAAGCAGATGAAGTCACTGGTCTCCGCCATCATCGGTATTGGGCGCGCCATCGATTGCGATGTTGTTGCCGAGGGTGTCGAGACGGCCGAGCAGCTGGCGGAAGTCAAATCGCTCGGCTGCAATCTGGTGCAGGGCTATTATTTCGCCAAGCCCATGCCGGCGGACGCCTTTGAAGCCTGGCGCGATGCCAATTATCCCGACGAGCAGGCGGCGGTTCAGCAGTTGCGGCAGATCGGCGACCGCATGGCGTCGTCCATGCCCGGCGTCAAGTCTGAGCCCTTGTTGGCAGCCGCTGGCATCTGACTGCGTGTCTTTGGGGCAAGCCCGGTGTCTTCTCTCTGCGGTTGGTCTGCGTACCTGTCGCGAGATTGGATGCCTCCCGAACCGAAGGTCAGCGCTTCCGTCGGTCTGCGCATGACGCACATCGCCAGTCCCTCATCCCGAACCCGTCCCATTTCAGGCCGTCACAGCGTCATGAGCTGTAACGACTAGTAAAGTCTCTGGCCTGCAGGCACCTGCGCCTGATGCCGTCAGCACTCGGCCGTCCGTCTTCCATGGACAGCAAAAAGCCGGTGCTGGGGTTCCCGGCACCGGCAAAGTCCATGGCTGTTCCAACGCGTTGATCAGTTGACCGAGCCCACAAGGGAGGTCCGTGCATCCTGGATCAGGTCCCAGCTGTTGGGGTTCGCAGGGGACTGTCGCTTCAGGTAGGAATAGGGCGTATCGGCCCAAACGAGGATCTGGTCGGTCTTGTTGTCCAGCACCACGTCACCGCGGTCAGTCCGGACCGTCAGGACCGCATGGCCGTCGCCGGCCTCATCGCGGACAACCGTGATCAGCAAGGCGCTCTCCGGCCAGCCGACGTTCACCAGTTCGCGCCGCTTTTCCAGGACATAGTCCTCGCAGTCACCGGCGACCTTGGGATATTCCCAGCGCTCGATGACGCCATAGATCTGCATGTCCGTGGCCGGCATGACGGCCGCGTTGACGCCGGAGTTGACCTGCGACAACTGAGTCCATGAGTTTGTGTCCAGACGAACGATCTGGTTGGGGCGCACGTAGGGGCGGCAATCGTCAGGATGAACTCCGCAGAACTGGATATATCCAATCGGCGGCGGCGTGGTTCCCTTGATCTCCATCATTTTCTGGGTAGCAAATGCTTCGCTGCTGCCCATGACGATCAAGCTAAATAGCGTTATATTCTTAAGCGTCGCGATCTTGAACATCGTCGTGACGTCTCCCTGTTGTTGCTAGGGAGATTGACACAATGATTTTGAGGTCGCGTGAAATCAGGAATTCAAACTTTCAGTGCCGAAATAATCTCTGATTAACTTTGTATTGGTTTCGGATAACCTAATTTTTACTATGGGCCAATACGCCTTGTTGAGGTGGCGTTTACCGTCGGCGTCAGGTGAGTTCGTGAATGTTTACCGTTCAATGCGGTGTCGCTCCCTGCGTCGGGGCGGCACAGGGACCGGAAAGCAGCGACTTTTCGGCAGAGACGGCCATGCCCCGGTGCTGGGCGCGAATATTAACGGCGAAGGGGAAATAGCCGGGGCAGGGCTCTTAATGCCATGGCAACGGTTGGGCTGCGGCTTGCGCCCTCGACGCCTAAAATCCTTTGCAATGCCTACGAAGCGTCGGAAATTGCAGGAGAAATTACGGCATTGCTTTGGCTGAAATGGCCGCAGAGTCAATGGCGGGTAAATGCGGGCCGTGATGGGCTCGCATCAGGTCGCCGCCATCGCGCGTCAAAGGTTGTTGTTGATCATGTCTTCCGACTGCAGCATCGCGAATTCAACGGCGATGCCTTCGGGGAAGTGGCGCACCACACGGGCCCGCATGCGGCCGATGGTGATCGGCGAGCCAAGCGGCGGGCGGACGTCGGTCGCAAGAGCGGCGCCGGAGAGCGACACGTCGATGATCTTGCAGCGGACTTCCTTGCCGTCGGGCATGACAACGTCGGAGAACGGCCGGCGCGGCGTGATGCGCTCGTGGCGGCGGTCTTCGGGAAGATTGAGTACGTCGCGGTTGGCAAGCCAGGTCAGCTGCGCGGCGAGCTTTTCGCGTTTGCCGGCGGTCGCGTTGACCGTCATGGCAAAGCCGCCTTCAAGATGGCGTGTGATCTCCCCCTCGATGCGACCGACGTGGTCGATATAGGCGACCACACGTTCACCGAGTTCCCCGGATACCGGCGTCATCAGCGCGGCACCGCCTGGCGACATGTCCAGGACCTGGCAAGGATACTCATTTCGATTGGACAGCATGAAGCGGCCGAGCACGTTGATCTTCACGCGCTGAAACCGGCGTCTCTCCGGTTTAGGCATCTTTCGCGTGGCGCGATCGGGATCAGCGAGGGTCGCCATTGTGACGTCCATTGAAACGGGAGAATAGCCTCCGGTGTGAAATGGAGCCTAGGCGTTCCTTGCTTAATATTGGGTGTATGTTGCGACCTAGTTTTTATACACTTATGCAAAGACCGCCACTCGCGTTGCGTGTGGCGGTCTGCTGGCATTGAGATGTGGCTTGCCGGGCGGGATTCACTCCCGGCGGCCGCCATCGATGACCCGAAGATGCCCAACCGGGCGTCCCGGGGCGTGGCCGAAAGTGCGCCCGGTGCCCGTCCTGAGGGCAGGGGGCTCCTGGCTGGGGCTTGCCGGCGCCTGATCGCCGCGCAGCAGGAAGGACGGCTTTTCGTCCGGCCAGATCAGGCGCAGGCTCTGGATGGGCTGGCGGATCACGGGCAGCATTCCGAGCCAGTAGGGCTGGTCCATCGGGGCAAAGCAGCCGAGGATCCGGGTATGCCCCGGACCGTCATGCTGCAGCGGCAGCAGCATCATTTCGACCGGCATGATCTGGCCGCGCTCATTCTGCGCGTTCAGGCCGATGACGGCAGCAGCGCCGTCTTCGACGATCGCGGCGAGCAGGCAAGCCACGGACTCCCGATCCTTGCCGGACCAGAAGTCCAGGAGGTTGCGTCCCTTGAGTTCACGGCAGTAGGCCGCGCAGAGGCGCGTACCGGCGAGCCTGAAATTGTAGACGTTGCGATCGGCCGCCTCGAGGATGAAGGTGTCGCCGAGGATGCTGCGGATTTCGCCGGGCTCGACCTCGTGCCGTCCCGGTGCGGTACGGTGCCCGCGCAGGCGGGTCCAATATTCGTACAGCGAGCGTGTGACGGCGTGTTTCATGTCGGTCCCCAGTTGCCGCCGATTCCAGGGTATCCCGGTCCGGCTCAGCCTGATCCCTTGTCATTTTGAGACAGATCGGGCTGTGGTGTCGTTGTTCCGACATAGGTCTTGCAGGGCGCGTGCCAGTGCTAACCAATTGTTAATTGTTGCAGGGGGTGGCTAACCGGGGCTGCGCGAGTTAAGGTTAATAACGGCTTGCGCTTGCTAACGAACGATGATTTCCGCATAGTTTCTCTCAAGTTCTGGCTCTGAACTTGACAGCATCACTTTTCGGCAAGACCACCGAAGGTTAACTTCGGGGAGGCGACCGGCCCGGCCCTGGCAACAGGTGCCGGGCTTTTCTTTGCATCTTTGCCGCTTCTTCGCTATGGATCGGGCGTTCGACCGTGGGCTGCCGGCGGCGATGGTGACGGCTGATCTGGCCGAGACCTCCGTGCGCGGCGCACCACTGTTTCATTTATCGTTCCGCGTCTGGAAGCCGTCATGAATCGCGACCTTGGTCATGGGCAGGAGCCCATGTTCAACCTGCCTTCGGCCATCATCGTCTTCATCTTCGTGTCGGCTGCCGTCTTCGTCGGTCAGCGGTATTATCTGGCGGAGGCGGGGGCGGAGAACTTCTTCCTGACCTTCTGCTTCACGCCCTTGCGCTATATTGCCGGGGTCATCATGCCCGGAGGGGCGGGCGCACAGGCCTGGACGTTCGTCACCTACGTCTTCCTCAACACGTCTCTTTCCGATCTCGTCTTCGAGATGCTCTGGATGATGGCCTTCGGTTCGGCGCTGGCCTTCCGGTTCGGCACGCTGCGATTCGCACTGTTCTCCGGCATGTCCGCAGCGATCGGCGCCGCGGTATTCTGGGTGTTGTCGCGGGATCCGCAGTCGGTTCTGATCGGTCCGTCATTCATGATCAGTGCGCAACTGGGTGGTGCCGTCAGGTTTGTCTATCAGAGTGGCTTCTCTGGGATGATGACCGGTGATGGCAACCAGTGGCATGTGAAGGCGCTGGGGATCGTCGAAATGTGGTCAAACGAAAAGGTTTTGCGACTTTTTGGTTTTATTTTCGTTGCAAACGCTCTGTTTGCCTTCATTTTCGGCTCGCATGGAGGTCTTTCCGTTACAATCCTCATGAACGTGTTTGGATATATTGCGGGAATTCTGTTGTTTTCGATATTTGATCGTGGTTCAGTTAATCGGATCGTCTAGTGAATTGTTGCGATGTGGTAGTACGTATTTGAAGGTCTCTGAAATTTGACTTGATCTTGGGCCGCCTTTGCATCCATCATGATCCACGGTCGTGCCTGCGGACGGCTTCCGGGAGGACTTGGAGCGGAAGGCTGTTGGGCGCGTCACCGTGGTGTGATGCCCGTCGCTCTATTCGGCGAGGGCGTGCGCTTTGGGAGAGGCGGCGTCCCGCTGATTGCAGCAGGCATTCCACGACAGTCACATTCAGGCGCAAGCGGAGGATTTTTCAGATGACCACCGTAAAGCAGATCTTGTCGCTCAAGGGCAACGAAGTCGTCACGGGAGACTCCACGATGTCGCTTGGTCGCGCGGTTGCGCGGCTTGCCGAGAAGCGCATCGGCGTTCTTGTCATGGTCGATGAAGCACGCCGCGTTGTGGGCATCCTGTCCGAGCGCGACGTGGTGCGCGTTCTGGCGCTGCAGGGACCGGCTGCGCTGGACGAAGCGGTCTCGCAGTTCATGACGCGGGCGGTATCCACCTGTTCCAAGGCCGATACGCTTGAGGACATCATGGAAATGATGACCACCGGGCGCTTCCGCCACATGCCGGTTGTTGAAGGTGGTGTGCTGGTCGGATTGATCTCGATTGGCGACGTCGTCAAGCATCGCATGGCGGAGATTGCCCTGGAGACGTCGGAATTCCGGAACTACCTGTTCACGGCGTGATCCCGGCATCGCCAGCCCGTTACACTTCGTTGCCTGTTTGGTCCATCGGATCCGGGATGTTCCCGGGTCCGAATATTGCTGTCTGCGCGACAGCTACTGTCGAAACTCAGTAGTTTCCAAGTATTTTCCGTCAGATTTAATTCTTCAGTATGTAGTAAATCCTGCATATTTGTTAAATCGCTTCAATCCCGCATTAATCGGCTGTCTTCGCTGGCCATTTTGTGGATTGCTGCGGTGCATGAACGAAATCTATTGTCATTTCCGATTTTGGGGATACAGTTTCCCTCTGCGCCCTGATGGAAGAGCGCCTTCATGGCCTATGCTCTCCTGCAGGAAACTCGGCCGATAGGGCTGGGGCACGAACGAGAAGCCTGGTGTGCCGGCTGCAATATGGCTGGCACCGATCACTAACGAGAGGGATGGCCCGCGATGAGCATGACCAGAAGTCTCAACACGTTGATTGTGTGTGCGGCGTTCTTATTCGTCGTCGCGATCGTTGCCGGCGTGATCTGAGGCTTTGCCCCATTGGTGCGGCCTTGTTCGAAAAGAACAGGGGCATTGAGCACCGGGCAGTCTTCAACGTCGACGATCGTGAGCCCGTCAGTTCGGCAGGCTCAAAAGCAATTCAGGGGGAGGCGCCTGCGCCTTCCCCTTTTTCATGCAAACCGTGATCAGGCGGCAATGACGATGCGCTCGACTTCAGCGCGGCGGCCATCGAACCGTCCGAAGATCATCGCCTGCAGGGCGCGGGCGTCCTTGAGGACGATCGTCGCTTCGCCGTCGAACAGGCAGTCGGTGGTGTTGATGGAGGCGGCGCGGGCTTCAATGTGATCGATTTCCGCGGTGGCGGGGCCTTTGTTCAGTTCACGCCAGGCTGCCGTCTCTTGCACGGGGAAGCGGCAAACGGCGTCCACGATCAATGATTTGGTCGATTGCATTTTATTGTGGTCCCTTATCCCTGCTGACGAACTCAACTTAGCAGGAGACGGTTGTTTTTCGGCTAATGACGTCGAAACTGTGGCTTAAGGGCTTTGTTAGCTTCATTTTTCACGGGATATCCGCGCCACGTGCCGCGAATGCGCAGATTTGACCAGAAGGATGCCGCGTGGCCGTTTGCCGGACAGCGGACCCTGGTCAGGATTGCCAGCCTGGGTAATTCTTTGTTGAGACCGGCCATCCCGGCCCGTGGCCCTGGCAGTTTTCGCCTGTCCAATAGTGGGGCAAGCTGGCGCCCTTCGTTAATGACGATTGCGGGAAAATCCTGCAAATCCGCGGGGAGGCACGCGGGCAGGGCGGCTGGGCTCACCTGAAATTTACAGAGCATTAACCATGTTGGTCCATGGTTTTCGGCCAGAAGGGGTATGCTGGCCATGGCCTACAGGGTCCATTCCATCGCGACATATGGCACCGCATCGAAATGGTCGATGGAGGCGGTGAAGTCGCGTGGCACGAGCGCCAGTTCCGCATCCGCGAGCGCCAACGACATCTTCTTCGGCCCGGCCCAGACCGGCACCGATTGGGGCGCGGCTTTCCTCAATGCCACCAGCACCGACGAGGCGATGGCCGACTATGTGAAGCGCAACTACGACAAGTTCAAAGGCGCTACGCTCCAGGCCATGCTGGAGTCCACCAATCTGGTCGATTGGTACAAGTCGGAAATGCAGAAGAAGATCGCTGAAGGCCAGAAGAAGCTGGCGGAAAGCCAGGCTTCGCTTGGCGACATCAGCGAGCCGATGTTCGATACCCGCCGCACACAGTCGATCCTGAGTTCGCTTGCCGCCCCCACTTCTTCGAAAGCCAGTGGCGCCAGCGCTGTTGCGGCGCCGGATACGGCCGGAGACGGCACCACGACGGTGACCGACGGCACCTCGGGCACAGCATCCGACGGGACGTCCTCCACCGATGCCACATCCGGGAGCACATCCAGCTCGACGGGCACGGACACGTCATCGACCGCTTCCGACTCCAGCCAGGCGCCGGGCAGTTTGAACCTGCTGGTCTGATACCAAGTGGCATTGAAAATGACTCTTGGTATTCCGTATTCGAATTTCTCATGCCTTTGACGCAAATGAGAAATTCGAATTGTTCTCAATGAGCCAATGCGTCAGCATTCTGGCGAATTGGTCTGAGGCGGCGTTTTCCCAACCTCATTGCCTCCGTCAGGCGAATGGCGCGGTCCAAGGGAATGTTGTGGACAAAACAGGAACATTGGGGCAGTGTGGCCCGAAGCGATTCCGTCGGGAGCATTCATGGCCAAGCGTAGCACCACCTTCGTCTGTCAGACTTGCGGCGCCACCAGCCCGCGCTGGGTTGGCAAATGCGAGTCCTGCGGGGAATGGAACTCCTTCGTTGAGGAGGTGGCGGGCGGCAGCATCGGGACGTCGGTGTTCGGCCAGAAGGGCCGCCCCATGCGCAAGGGCCGGGTGGTGCCTCTGGTGGCGCTGTCCGGCGAGATCGAGCAGGCGCCACGCCTGGCTTCCGGCATTGCCGAGCTCGATCGGGTGACCGGTGGCGGCTTCGTGCGCGGCTCGGCGCTGCTGGTGGGCGGCGATCCCGGCATCGGCAAGTCCACGCTTCTGATCCAGGCGGCGGCGACGCTGGCGCAGAAGGGCGCGCGCGTCGTCTACATCTCCGGCGAAGAGGCAGTGGCACAGGTGCGCCTCCGGGCTGAACGGCTCGGGCTTGCGTCCGCGCCCGTGTCGCTGGCGGCGGAAACCTCGGTCGAGGACATTCTCACCACGCTGCAGGATGGTCCCGCGCCCGACTTTGTGGTGATCGATTCCATCCAGACGCTGTGGAGCGAGCTGGTGGAGGCCGGTCCCGGCACGGTCGCGCAGGTGCGCACGGCTGCGCAGGCCATGGTCCGCTATGCCAAGGAGAGCGGGGCGACCGTGGTTCTTGTCGGCCACGTGACCAAGGACGGCTCCATCGCCGGTCCGCGCGTGGTCGAGCATATGGTCGATGCGGTGCTCTATTTTGAAGGCGACGGCGCGCGGCATTTCCGCGTGCTGCGCTCGGTCAAGAACCGCTTCGGGCCGACTGACGAGATCGGCGTGTTCGAGATGACCGGGCTCGGCCTCAAGGAAGTTCCCAACCCGTCCGCCCTGTTCATGGGCGAGCGTGACGCGTCGGCTGCAGGCGCCGCGGTGTTTGCCGGCATGGAGGGGACGCGCCCCATGCTGGTCGAAATTCAGGCCCTGGTGGCGCCCACCTCGCTGGGCACACCGCGACGGGCGGTCGTCGGCTGGGACGGCAATCGCCTGTCGATGATCCTGGCCGTGCTGGAAGCGCATTGTGGCGTCCGCTTCGGCCAGCATGATGTCTACCTTGCGGTCGCAGGGGGGCTGCGCATCCAGGAGCCAGCCGCCGACCTGGCCGTTGCTGCGGCGCTGGTGTCGTCGCTGGCCGGTGTGCCGCTGGGCCATGATTGCGTCTATTTCGGCGAAGTGTCGCTGTCGGGGGCGGTTCGGCCGGTGGCGCATGCGGCGTCACGTCTCAAGGAGGCGGAGAAGCTGGGATTTGTTCGCGCTGTCGCGCCGAAGGCCGGGGCAGGGGAGTCCGCAGGGGCTGCGATCAAGCGGGCGCAAGTGGCGCAACTGGTCGATCTGGTCACGCGAATTGCCGCCGGTGGCGTACCGGAACGCGAGCGGCGGGCGGCTCATGGCTGACGGACGCCTGCGCGCGCTTCATGTTCCAATAGTCGGGGACGGCCCGACGGAGGCCTTGCGAGCCGATTGAATTTGCAAGGTCGCGCCGTTACGGTTATGTCCGCTGGCAAACATACAGGGAATCGGGCGCGCGCGTCCGCGCTTTTGTCGCTTCAAAGGGCCCAAGATGCCGATTACGCTCCTGGACGGTATTCTGATCGTCGTCATGTTGATTTCCGCCCTTCTGGCGATGATCCGTGGCTTTGTGCGCGAAGTGCTGTCCATTGCGGCCTGGGTGGCCGCAGCTGCGGCGGCATTCTTCCTCTATGATCGCGTGCTGCCCTATGTGGAGCCGCACATCTCGCATAAGCAGATTGCCATCGCGGCGTCGGCCGGCGGGGTGTTCATCGTGACGCTGATCATTGTCAGCTTCATCACCATGCGCATCTCCGATTTCGTGCTGGACAGCCGCATCGGTCCGCTCGACCGCACGCTGGGCTTCCTGTTCGGCGCCGCGCGCGGCCTGTTGCTGGTCGTCGTGGGCATGCTGTTCTTCAACTGGTTCGTCCATGACGAGAAGTCGCAGCCGCAGTGGGTGGCGGATGCCAAGTCGCGGCCGCTGATCAACGCCATCGGTGCCAAGTTGATGGCGGCGCTGCCTGAGGATCCGGAGCAGAAGATTCTCGAGCAGTTCCAGAACCCGCTCATGGAAGACAACACCGGTAACGCCGCTCCCCAGGACAATGGTGCTGCCGCTGACCAGCCCGACGCCGACCAGCCGGCGCCCGGTGGTGACTACAAACCCAACGAGCAGCAGGGTCTCGACCAGTTGCTGCAGTCGACAAATCCCCCGAAGCCGACGCCTTGATCTGGGTGTTGGTGCGCGGGTCAGCCACTTCTTTCGGCGATGCGTCGGTTGATCCGGCGCATTTGTCGTTTGAAGAGCGCGCGGTTTGTACTATACCGCCGGCTAATTGCGGGTGAGGAGACGCTCCGGTCCGGCGCAAGCCGGCGGCGGCAGGCAAAATGGCCTGACGGTTCAAGGAGTGAGCAGGATAACCGCCTGTCCGGGATCGCGATCCCAAGGGGCAGCGCAATCAGATGGCGGGATCGGGCGCGGTTTGCCCGGCCAGAGCTTCGACAGAGAGAGCCGACCATGGATGATTTCACGCTCGACCCGTTCTCGTCGCCCGACGACGATCGCTTCCACGAGGAATGCGGTGTTTTCGGCATTTTCGGCGCCAAGAATGCGGCGGCGCTGGCGGCCCTTGGCCTGCATGCCCTGCAGCATCGCGGGCAGGAAGCGGCCGGTATTACCAGCTTTGACGGCCGCGAGTTCCACAGCGAACGTCACATCGGTCTCGTCGGCGACAATTTCTCCAAGCCCAATGTCATCAGCCGTCTGCCGGGCGACTGGGCGATCGGCCATACTCGCTATTCGACGACCGGCGGTTCGGGCCTGCGCAACGTGCAGCCGCTCTATGCCGAGCTCGCCATCGGCGGCTTTGCTCTCGCGCACAACGGCAATCTCACCAATGCCATGACGATCCAGCGCGAGCTGCAGCGTCGGGGCGCCATCTTCCAGTCGACCTCCGACACCGAGACCATCCTGCATCTGGTGGCTACTTCGCAGCGGGCGGCGCTGGTCGACAAGATCGTTGACGCCCTGAAGTCGATCGAGGGCGCCTATTCGCTGGTCTGCCTCAGCCAGGAAAAGATGATCGGCTGCCGCGACCCGCACGGCATTCGCCCGTTGATCATGGGCGACCTGGACGGCGCCGTGGTGCTGGCGTCGGAGACCTGTGCGCTCGACATCATCGGCGCCCGTTTCGTGCGCGAGATCGAGCCGGGCGAGATGGTGGTGATCTCCAACCGCGGTGTCGACAGCCTGCGTCCCTTCGACAAGCGGCCGTCGCGCTTCTGCATCTTCGAATATGTCTATTTCGCCCGTCCGGACTCGGTCTATGGCGGCACGTCGGTCTACCAGGTGCGCAAGCGCATTGGCGCTGAACTCGCCCGTGAGAGCCACGCGGAAGCCGATGTGGTGATCCCGGTCCCGGACTCGGGCACGCCGGCGGCCATCGGCTTTGCGGAAGCGTCGGGCATTCCCTTCGATTTCGGCATCATCCGCAATCACTATGTCGGCCGTACCTTCATTTCGCCGACCGACTCCATCCGTCACATGGGCGTCAAGCTCAAGCACAATGCCAATCGCACGGTGATCGAGGGCAAGCGCATCGTGCTCGTCGACGACAGCATCGTGCGCGGCACCACCTCGCTGAAGATCGTGCAGATGATGCGCGAGGCCGGCGCGGCGGAAGTGCATATGCGCATCGCCTCGCCGCCGACCACGGACTCCTGCTTCTATGGCGTCGATACGCCGGAGAAGGGCAAGCTGCTGGCTTCGCGCATGACCATCGACGAGATGGCGCGCTATATCCAGGTGGACAGCCTCGCCTTCCTCTCCATCGATGGTCTCTATCGCGCCGTTGGCGAAATGGCCCGCGACAATGACAACCCGCAATATTGCGACGCTTGTTTCACGGGCCAGTATCCCACGGCGTTGATCGACGCCTACAGCTCCGGACCGGTGCGGCAGCTGTCGGCTGTCGGCGACGGCACTTGAGCGTTCAGAGCTGAAGGGCAGATCATGACGGAAGCTACCGACAAGCGCATCGCCGTGGTCACCGGCGCGTCCCGTGGCATCGGCTTTGCCACGGCCGTGGCCTTGGCCAAGGCCGGCCACCACATCGTCGCTGTGGCGCGCACGCAAGGTGGGCTCGAAGAGCTTGATGATGCCATCACCGCCGTCGGCGGCTCGGCGACGCTGGTCCCGCTCGACCTGACCCAGGGGGACAAGATCGACCAGCTGGGCGCTGCGCTCGATCAGCGCTTCGGTCGCGTCGACGTGCTGGTCGGCAATGCCGGCGTGCTGGGCGGGCTGTCTCCGGTCGGTCATATCCCGCTGCACAAGTGGGATCAGGCCTTCGCCATCAACGTCACCGCCAACTATCGCCTGATCCGTTCGCTCGACCCGCTGTTGCGCGCGTCGTCCGCGGCGCGTTGCGTGTTCGTCTCTTCGGCCGCATCCTGGAAGGACCGGCCGTTCTGGGGCGTCTATGCGGCAACCAAGGCGGCGCTCAACTCGCTGGTCCTGGCCTATGCGGCGGAGATGGTGAACTTCACCGTCACGGCCAATCTTCTCAATCCCGGCCCGCTGCGCACGCGCATGCGCGCTCAGGCCATGCCGGGCGAGGATCCGGAGACGCTGAAGACGCCGGAAGATCTTGCGCCGCATATCGTCGCCATGGTGGCGCCGGAAGAATCGCGCACCGGCGCGCTCTATGACTTCCCCACCCAGACCTGGATGAAGCTGCAGCCGCCGCAATGATCTCAGCCCTTTCCGTCGATCGAAGCTTTTCGTCCCCCAATCACGGTGAGCGGGTTGGCGGCGGCCCGATCGATCATCTGGTGCTGCATTATACGGGCATGCGCACCGAAGAGGGCGCCCGCGACTGGCTGTGCAATCCAGTGGCGCAGGTCAGCAGCCATTATGTGGTCTATGAGGATGGTCGCATCTTCCAGCTGGTCGATGAGGCGCGGCGCGCCTGGCATGCCGGTCGGTCCTTCTGGCGGGGCGTGACCGATCTCAACTCGCGCTCCATCGGCATCGAGATCTGCAATCCCGGCCACGAGTTCGGCTACCGACCCTTTCCCGATCGGCAGATCGCGGTCGTGCTGGAGCTTTGCCGCGACATCCTCGCCCGCCATGCGATCCCGCCCCATCAGGTGGTGGCCCATTCGGACATTGCGCCGACCCGCAAGGATGATCCCGGCGAGTTCTTCCCTTGGGATGTGTGCGCGAAGTCCGGGATCGGCCTCTGGGCACCGGAAGCCGTAGAGGGCGAACTGGCCGATCTGCCTGAGTTTCTGCGCCTTTGCGGCGAGATCGGCTTCGGCATTCACCACGAGGACACCGACTCTACGTCCGTCATCCGCGCCTTCCAGCGCCACTGGCGGATGTCGCGTGTCGACGGTCATCTCGATGCGATCACCATGGCAACGGCGCGCCGGGTTCATGCGCTCTTTCCACCGTTCCAAACGGTAGCCGGTTAAGTTGCGTCCGAAGGAATGCGGCTGGAATGGGGAGGATTTTGCGGCTGCATGGCTGCCATGCGCCGCATTCGAATCAATTTGAGGCCCCATTCGGCAGGCAGTTCCGTTCCTCATCCGCTGGGAGGATGACAGGACAGTGAACGCATGAAGACTAGCAATAACGTGACTGCAAAGATCCTGGCCACCGTGTTCGTGACGACCTTCGTCACCCAACTGGCCGCCCCGCAAGCTTTCGCCGAAGAGCCGAAGACGGCCACGGTCCAAGACGACGACAAGCCCCACAACATCTACGAGATGTTGTTCGGCAAGAAGCCCAAGCTGGATGCCGTTGAGGCGGCCTCGGACAAGGTGAAGGGCGTTTCCAGGACGCAGGGCGATCTCAAGGCCCGAATTGCCGCCCATGCCAAGGCAGCCGGTGTGCCCGCCGATCTTGCGGAAGCCGTTGTTGCCTACGAGAGCAAGTTCAATCCCAAGGCGCGTGGAAGCCAGGGCGAGGTCGGCCTCATGCAGATCAAGCCGGCCACGGCGCGCGGTCTCGGCTATCACGGCAGCACCGCTGCCCTCTATGACGTCGATACCAATCTCACCTGGGGCATGGCCTATCTGGCCGGTGCCTACAAGCTTGCCGGGGGCAACACCTGCGGCACCATCCTGCGCTACAACGCGGGCCTCAAGGCCACGCGCATGAACCGGCATGCCGCCGACTATTGTTCGTCGGTTCAGGACTATGTCGCATCCCTTTGACCGAGGGCTTGGCTTGACCTTGGCGCGCCCCCGTGCAACAGGGAGCGCGCCAGTCGGTCGGACGACCGCGCGGACAAGTGGCGAAAGCCCGTCCGGGAGGAAAGTCCGGGCTCCACGCAGACACGGTGCCGGGTAACGCCCGGCGGGGGCGACCCTAGGGAAAGTGCCACAGAGATGAGATTGCCCCGGCGCGCCGGGGTGAGGGTGAAACGGTGGGGTAAGAGCCCACCGCGGGACCAGCAATGGAACCGGCACGGCAAACCCCACCGGGAGCAAGACCGAATAGGGATGACGCGGAGCTTCGGCTCCAGCCTGTCTGCGGGCCAGTCGTCCGGGTTGGTTGCACGAGGCGTCCGGCAACGGGCGTCCCAGATGAATGGTCGTCGGGCGGCAACGCTCACAGAACCCGGCTTACAGACCGACTGGCATTTCTCCTCTCCGGCCGTCCCTTGTGGACTGGCCGCGAGACTCCGGTCCGCGGTCGATGTGACACATCGGCCCGCAAGCTCTTGAAGTGGGCGCGATTTGTTGTCGCCCGGACAATCGTCTCAGGCCGGCAGGCTCTCCAGCGCGGTGCATCACAAGATGTTTATCGCGCCGCGTGGTCGTTGACTTGCCATGGCACGCTTGCGCCGGACGGGGGCAATGCGATAAAATTTTCCATATTCCCGCGCCTTTCAGCAAAACTCTCGGTGATTTTGCCTGCGTCGTCAGAAGCGGCTTCATTGTCCACTTTCCGTGAACATATTGATCATCGCGCCAGTGATCGTCGCCGTCTTGCGTTACAGCCTCATATTGATTAGCTCTCATCGCAGTCAGCTGGGGTGTCGTCTTGGCGCTCTCCATTGATTTCACGCGATCCAGTGTCGTCGTGAGGTGATGTGTTCAGCGGTTTTATCCATGTAGGCGTCATTTTGCCGTCCGTGGGTGCTGCGCGGTGCCTCATCAGCCAGCTGTCGAAGATTTGGATGTGTTCCAGGGGGCCGCATTGAAGCGGGCCTTGGGGCCGTCAGCAGTTCCGGGGCGAATGTCGCCGCCGCACACAAGGAAAATGAAAATGGCCAAGGTCGTTGTTGCTTATCATTCCGGTTACGGTCACACGAAGGTTGTTGCCGAGCAGGTTGCTGCCGGCGCTGCTGCCGAACTCGTCGCCATCGACGCCGAAGGCAATGTCTCGGACGCCGGCTGGGCAGCTCTCGATGCTGCTGACGCCATCGTCTTCGGCGCGCCGACCTACATGGGCAACGTGAGCTGGCAGTTCAAGAAGTTCGCCGATGCCACCTCCAAGGCCTGGTTCACCCGCAAGTGGCAGGACAAGGTGTTCGGCGGCTTCACCAACTCCGCCAGCCTCAACGGCGACAAGCAGGTGGCCCTGATCACCCTGCAGACGCTGGCTTCGCAGCACGGCGGCATCTGGGTCAGCCTCGGTCTGGCCCCGGCCAACAGCAAGGCCGCTGCCCGCACCGACGTCAACAACCTCGGTGGTTCGGTCGGTCTTCTGGTTCAGTCGCCGTCGGATGCCGGTGTTGACGAGATCCCGCAGGGCGACCTCGACACCGCCAAGGCCTATGGCAAGCGCGTTGCCGAAGTGGCTGCCAAGCTGGCCTGATCGGGCGATCCGCATCAGCGGCGTCTAGAGCGCTTTCCGACCTGATGGAATCATCAGGTCGATTGGAAATCGCTCCAGATTCAAGAACTTGAGCAGCCGCTTTTCGATCATGTTGTTTCAACATGATCGGCGGATGCTCTAGCGTTCTGAAGGATTGGGCGATCACTCCGGTGGTCGCCCTTTTCTATTTGGGGGATAGCACAACAGTTGCTGATTTGTCAGGCCGTGGCGAAAGGGGTGATTTTCGAGCCTCGGAGCGGAGCGTACATTTGAGTACGTGAGCACCGAAGCGCAGAAAATTGCCTCTTGCAGACCGGCATCACAAATATTGCAACTGTAGTGATAGGATCGGCGTCAGGGATTGCAGGCTCTTCAGGGCTGCGCTCAGCGCGCCGCCGGCTCCAGCGTCGCCTTCACGTCGAGGAAGTCGCGCCAGGCGAGGCGCTTCTCGAGCGGTGCCCGCAGCAGATAGGCGGGGTGATAGGTGGGCAGTGCCTTGAACTTGCGCGTTCCCGTGTCGAGCTCGGTCCAATGACCGCGCAACTTGCGGATGCCGCTGCGGGCGGCGTCACCGCCGAGCAAGGCCTTGACCGGTTGGGCGCCCAGAAACACCACGATATCGGGGCTCACCAGTTCGATCTGCCGCAGGATGAAGGGGCGACACACCGCCACTTCCTGATCGGATGGATCGCGATTGCCCGGCGGCCGCCAGTAGACGGCGTTGGCAATATAGGCGTTCTCGTTGCGGCTATGACCGATCGCCTGCAGCATCCGGTCGAGCAGCTGGCCCGAGCGGCCGACGAAGGGGCGCCCCTCGATGTCCTCGTCCCGCCCGGGGGCTTCACCCACCAGCATCAGGCGGGCCTTGGGATTGCCGTCGCCGAAGACCAGCGACTTGGCGGTGAGTTTCAGATTGCAGCCGTCGAAACGCTCCAGCAGAGCCCGCAGTTCATCCAGCGTTTGGGCCGAACTCGCGGCTTCGCGGGCCTGCATCACGGTCTCGTTGGAGGGCAGGCGTGCGGTTTGCGACGCGGTCTTGGCCTGCGGCGGCGCTGCCGAGCGAGTCGCGGCCGCGGGTGCCGGGGCAACGCGTGGGACAGGGGCGGCACGCTGGGCCTTCTGCGCCTCCATCTGCGCGGCCGATTGCGCGAAGCGATCGACGGGGGCGTCATCAACGGCGAGATCGACGCCCATGGCGGCATACCACTCGAACAGCGCGGTCGCTGCGTCGAGTCCTGACATGCTGGCTGGGGCGGCTTCGGTCTGCATAGGCTATCTATAGTTCACTGTTTCAGCCCCGCAAGTAGCTTGCTGCAGCTTCCCCCGCCGGTCGTGCAGAGGCAGGGTGCATATGATTTCCCTTTACGTAAACGTTATCATTCTGGATTTCGGTTGCATCAGGGGGGCATATAGTGTTTCAACAGCATGCCTGCGCCAAAATGCCTGGATCGAACCGTCAATTTGTCAGAATTGTTAAGGGACAGGCTTTTCGCGCTGCGGTATGACCGGTAGGTTTTCGCATTTGGACAGCGGAGCCGTCTCGGCACGAGGGGTGAAGGTTCCGTTTGGGGCACAGGCAACAAGGGGCTGTTGAGCAAGATGACGTCGATGGATCTGCCGGAACGGGACGCAATGGAATTCGACGTGGTGATCGTCGGAGCCGGCCCATCAGGGCTTGCCGCCGCCATTCGCCTGAAGCAGATCGCTGCCGAGAAGGGGCAGGAGATCTCCGTCGTCGTGCTCGAGAAAGGCTCCGAAGTCGGTGCGCACATCCTCTCCGGCGCCGTCGTCGATCCCATCGGCGTCGATGCGCTGTTGCCGGGCTGGCGCGACGAGGCTGATCATCCGTTCAAGACCAAGGTCAACGACGACCGCTTCTATCTGCTCGGACCTGCCGGCGGCGTCCGCCTGCCCAACTTCTTCATGCCGAAGCTGATGGGCAATCACGGCAATTACATCGTCTCGCTGGGGAATGTCTGCCGCTGGCTGGCGCAGAAGGCCGAGGCCCTCGGGGTCGAGATCTATCCCGGCTTTGCAGCTGCCGAAGTGCTCTATGACGATGCCGGCAAGGTGATCGGCGTTGCGACCGGCGACATGGGCGTGCACAAGGACGGCACCCCAGGCCCCAACTTCCAGCGCGGCATGGCGCTCTACGCCAAGTATACGCTGATCGGCGAGGGCGTGCGCGGCTCGCTCGCCAAGGAACTGATCGGGCGATTCGATCTGTCGAAGGACAGCGACGTCCAGAAGTTCGGTATCGGCATCAAGGAACTGTGGCAGATCGATCCGGCCAAGCATGCCCAAGGTCTCGTCCAGCATTCCTTCGGCTGGCCGCTCGGCAACAAGACCGGCGGTGGCTCCTTCCTCTACCATCTGGAAGACAATCAGGTGGCCGTCGGCTTCGTGGTGCACCTCAACTATTCCAACCCGCACCTGTCGCCGTTCGAAGAGTTCCAGCGCTTCAAGCAGCACCCGCTTGTGAAGAGCACCTTCGAGGGTGGCAAGCGCATCGCCTATGGCGCGCGCGCCATCACCGAGGGCGGCTATCAGTCGGTGCCGAAGTTGACCTTCCCCGGCGGCGCGCTCATCGGCTGCGCGGCCGGTTTCGTCAACGTTCCGCGCATCAAGGGCAGCCACAACGCTGTCCTGACCGGCATGCAGGCGGCCGAAGCTGCCGCGGCGGCCTTGGCCGAGGGCAGGGCGCATGACGAGCTGTCGGCCTATGAGAATGGCTGGCGCGCCTCGGCGGTCGGCAAGGACCTCAAGACCGTTCGCAACGTCAAGCCGCTCTGGTCGAAGCTCGGCACCTTCGTCGGCATTCCGCTCGGCGCGCTGGACATGTGGACCAACGAGCTTTTCGGCTTCTCGGTCTTCGGCACGTTGAAGCACGGCAAGACCGACGCGGCCTCGCTGAAGCCGGCGGCGGAATGCAAGCCGATCGCCTATCCCAAACCGGACGGCAAGGTGTCCTTCGATCGGTTGTCGTCGGTGTTCCTGTCGAGCACCAATCATGAGGAAAACCAGCCCGTTCATCTCAAGGTGAAGGACTTGGCGCTGCAGGCGTCGTCGGAACTCGGCGTCTTCGGCGGACCGTCGGCCCGCTTCTGCCCGGCCGGCGTTTACGAGTGGGTGACGGAAGGGGGAGCCGCACCGCGCTACGTGATCAACGCGCAGAACTGCGTGCACTGCAAGACGTGCGACATCAAGGACCCAAATCAGAACATAAACTGGACGGTACCGGAGGGGGCGGGTGGCCCGAACTACCCGAACATGTGACGTCAGGCTTGAATGAAGGGTAGGAACTGGAGATGAGTGACAAGAGCGACGAAGCCTCGCCGTTGGAAATCGGCCGTACCTGGACTGCGATCGTGGCGGAGGACCATCCGATCATTCAGTCCGCTGTGGTGCGCATGCTGAAGAAGCGCTTCGGCTTCAAGCAGCCCATTCTGGCGACCACTTACGACGAGCTGGCCGATGCGGTGATGGAGACGGGCGAGAACACGCTGGTCATCACCGATCTGGTGATGCCCGGCATGCGCGGCCTCGACACCATCAAGCGCATGCGCGCGCTGGCGCCGAAGGCCTGGGTGGCGGTCTATTCGTCCAACTCGGGTGAGGAACTGGCCCAGGGCTGTCTCGAACTCGGCTGCCGCGCCTTCATCGGCAAGCGGTCGTCGGAAGACGCCTTTGCGGCGGCGATCGAGACGGTGCTCGACGGCGGCACCATCATCGAGGTCGGTGCCGATCCTACGGCCATTTCGCAGGCGGTGCTCGAGCGTTCCGCCCTGGTGTCGGCGTTGTCGCCGCAGCAGCTCAAGGTGTTCCAGCTTCTGGGCGACGGTTTGCTCAACAAGCAGATCGCCTATCAGCTCGGCATCTCCGAAGCGACCGTGAAGGCGCATGTGGGCAAGATCCTGGAGACGCTGAAGATCACCTCGCGCAGCCAAGCGGCCATCACGTCGGCCTGGATGGTCGAGCACGGTCTCATCTGACCTTCGGTCTGAAGATTTTCTGCAGATATGGCAACGGCCGGTCTCCAATGACCGGCCGTTGTGCTTTCAGGCTGTCTCGCTCGTTCAGCCCTTGAGGGCGGCGGCCAGCGTTTCCAGCATCGGCGTCGTCGGGCGACCGATCAGCTTGCTGAGGGTGTGGCTGTCGTCGAAGAGGCCGCCCTTGGAAGCGCCGACGTCGGAATCGGCGAGGAGCGCGGCAAAGCCTTCCGGCAGGCCGGCGCCAACCAGGACGCCCTTGTAGGCCTCTTCCGGCAGGTCATTGTAGCCGACCGGCTTGCCGGCCAGCTTGGCGGTCTCGGCGGCCAGTTCGCTCATGGTGAAGGCGGTGTCACCGGCGAGTTCATAGACCTTGCCGGCCTGGTTCTCGCTGGAGGTGAGGACGGCCGCGGCGGCTTCCGCATAATCCTTGCGCGAGGCGGCGGCGATCTTGCCGTTGCCGGCGGAACCGGCATAGCCACCGAACTGCAGGGCCGCGTGCATCGAACCCACGTAGTTCTCGTTGTACCAGCTGTTGCGCAGGATGACGTGCGGCACGCCCGAGTCCTTCAGCAGCGCTTCGGTGGCCTTGTGCTCGACGGCCAAGCCGAGCGGGGAGGTGTCGGCGCGCAGGATGCTCGTATAGGCGATCAGCTTGACGCCGGCCGCCTTGGCGGCATCGATCGCAGCCTTGTGCTGGGGCAGGCGCTTGCCGACTTCGCTCGAGGAGATCAGCAGCAGCTTGTCGATGCCGGCGAAAGCGGCTTCGAGCGACGCAGGGGCGTCATAGTCGCCCTGGCGCACGACGACACCCTTGGCCTTGAGGTCTTCGGCCTTGGACGGCGTGCGGACCACGGCGACGATCTCGCTCGCGGCAACCGACTTCAGCAGGGCTTCGATGGCAAGGCGGCCAAGGTGGCCGGTGGCTCCGGTAACGGCAATCATGATGGTATCCCTTGAATGTTCGAATGGAACGCAGTTGACGCCCCGGAGATAAGCCACTAACTTCCTTTTCGGAAGTACGTACAAAAATGTTAGTATGGAAAAAACGTCGATGCCCTCTGAACCCCAGACCGGAAGCCTGTCGGAAGCCCTGCGTCGCGGCGAGGTTTTTGCCGCAGATTGCCCGTCGCGCGATATCCTCCAGCATGTGACCAGCCGCTGGGGTGTGCTGGTATTGGTGGCTCTCAAGGACGGTACCCATCGCTTCAGCGATCTCCGCCGAAAGATCGGCGGCGTCAGCGAGCGCATGCTGGCGCAGACGCTGCAGGTGCTGGAGGGCGACGGCTTCATCCATCGCAAGGCCTACCCGGTTGTGCCGCCGCACGTGGAGTACAGCCTGACGCCCATGGGGCGTGAAGTGTCTGATCTGGTTGAGACTCTGGTCAACTGGATCGAGGTCAACGTTGGCCGGGTTCTGCATGGCAAACGCGGCGAGGAAGACGAGGCGGCTTGAGGAAGGGATGTCTTAAAGTTGTGTTTGATTGTATTGCAATTAATGATTGATTAACGCGCATTGTCCGTGGTTATACTAGCCCTGCGGCGTCAGGCTGATGAGCGGCTGAAGCGATGGAAGTCATCGCGCGCTGCCTGTCGCGCCCGCATCGAGGGGGTGGACCATGGCGGACAAGGATCACATTGCCAAACTGATCGAACTTGGTGACGATCTCGCAAGCCTCAAGCATGCGCAGGAGATTGCCGCGCAGGCGCTGAAGGCTGCGGGCGAGCCGCCGTTTCCCAAGAATGGCTGCGCGGCGACGCTCAGTGCACTGCTGAAGCTCGCCGGCATCGACGTGCCGATGACCCTGGGGGCTGGCAAGCTGGCGCATATTCTCGGCGGCCAGATCAGCAGCCGCGGCTGGGCTCACATTCCGGTCGGCGAGCAGCAGCCGGGGGATGTTGGCGTTACCTTTGATTTCGGCGGTGTTCCCGGTGCAGACCATGTCTATCTGGTGCTGCACACCGTCACCACCGATCACATGATCATCGCCGACAATCAGGCGCCGGAACCGCATCTGCGTTACGCCAGCGGGAAGGGCGGCAAGACGCCGACCGACTATTTCCTGCGCGCCAGCTGAGGCCGAGTTCAGGCGGGCGCGGGCACCGGTCAACCCAGTCCTGCGCCCTCAAATCTCCTCGAGGAACTCGTCGTAGAAGCGCTTGAGGCGGCTCTGGCGCTCGTCCGCCAGGCGGCGGCCGGTCTCGGTCTTGAAGCCGTCGGCCAGCTTGAACAGCTTGGCCTTGAAATGGTCGATCGCATAGCGCGCGTCGTTGAGCGGGCGTGTCGCGGCATAGGGATCGCCGGGATCGTAGAGCGCACTCTGCATGCGGCCGGCGATGTAGAAGCAGCGGGCGGCGCCGACCATGCCGATGGCATCAAGTCGGTCGGCGTCCTGCAGGATGCGCGCTTCGATCGTGGTCGGTTCGATGCCGGCGGAATAGCTGTGCGCCTCGATGGCATGGGCCACAGCGTCGATGCGATCGTCGGCCCAGCCGAGTCCCTTGAGGATGCCGCGTGCCTTCTCGGCGGCAAGCGTCGAAGCCTTGGAGCGCAAGGGCGAGTTCTTCTCCACCGACACGCCGTCATGCAGCAGAACGGCAGCGGCCAGGATCTCCGCGTCTCCGCCCTCGATCGCCTGGATCGTCACCACATTCTTCCACACGCGCAGGAGATGCGACATGTCGTGGCTTCCGTCGCCGGAATTGCCGCCGGAGTGCGGCAGCAGGCGCGCGGCGAGGTGGTCATGCGGGGTAAACGGCGGCTCGATCACGGGGCGATCCGATGAAGATGAAGGTTCGCCTTAAGTATTAACCAAGCCCTTGGTGCGCTGCAAACTTATATTGTCCTGCGCTGATATTTCGTCGGCTTGCAAGGAGACAGAGGAACGGCCGGCGGCAGCACGGATGCGCCGCCGGTCCGGCCTTGAGCGTCCTTATCCCTCGATGCGCGAGAAGTCCGCCACCTGGTGGCAGGCGTTGCGAATCGCGGTGAGCAGGGCGAGGCGGTTGGCGCGGATCGCCTCGTCCTCGTCGTTGACCAGAACCTTGTCGAAGAAGGCGTCGACCGGGGCGCGCAGGCTGGCGAGCGCCTTCATGGCGCCTTCGAAGTCCTCGGCGGCGAGCGCCGTGGCGGCGGCCTTCGACGCGGCGTCGACGGCAGTGCCAAGGGTGGACTCTTCGGCCACCTTGAACAACGAGGCGTCGACGGCCGCCGCAACCTTGGTGCCCTTCTTTTCCTCGGCCTTGAGGATGTTGGCGGCGCGCTTGTAGCCGGCCAGCAGGTTCTTGCCGTCGTCGGAAGCGAGCAGGGCGCCCAGCGCCTGCACGCGCTTGACCACCATCAGCAGATCGTCCTGACCGCCGAGGCCAAAGACGGCGTCGACGAGGTCATGGCGGGCGCCGGACTCGCGCAGCTGCACCTTCAGGCGATCGGCGAAGAAGTCGAGGAGGTCCGGCGTGCGGGCGGCGATCGTGTTGAGCGACAGCCGCAGTTCATTATCCAGCACAATGCGGATCACGCCCAGCGCGGCACGGCGCAGCTGGAACGGGTCCTTCGAACCCGTCGGCTTCTCGTTGATCAGCCAGAAGTTCACCAGCGTATCCAGCTTGTCGGCCAGCGCCACGGCAATGGCGACCGGGTCGGTCGGCACGCGGTCGGACGGGCCTTGCGGCTTCCAGTGATCTTCGAGCGCGGTGGCCACGGAAGCCGGTTCGCCGGCGCGGGTGGCGTAATAGCGGCCCATCAGGCCCTGCACTTCGGGGAACTCGCCGACGACGCCGGTCAGGAGGTCGGCCTTGCAGAGCAGGGCGGCGCGGGCTGCCAGGTCCACATCGGCGCCGACCAGCGGGGCGATCTGACGAGCGAGCGCCACGATGCGCTGGACGCGTTCGCCCTGCGTGCCGATGTCCTTGTGGAAGGTGATGGCGTCGAGCTTGGGCACGAGGCTGTCGAGCGGGATCTTCAGGTCGCCGTCCCAGAAGAACTTGGCGTCCGACAGACGGGCGCGGATGACGCGCTCGTTGCCGCCGATGATGGTCTTGCCGTCGTCGTCCGCCTGCATGTTCGAGGTGAGGATGAACTTGTTGGCAAGCCGCCCGGTCTTCGGGTCTTTGAGCACGAAGCACTTCTGATTGGCGCGGATGGTGGCGCGGATCACTTCGTCGGGCACTTCCAGGAAGGCCGGATCGAAGCTGCCCATCAGCACCACCGGCCATTCGACGAGGCCGGCCACTTCGTGCAGCAGGCCCTCGTCTTCCACCAGCTCGAGGCCGGCGGCAAAGGCGAGGTTGCGCGCGTCATGCAGGATGATGTCGCGACGGCGGGCCGGATCCAGCACCACCTTGGCCTTTTCCAGGCTCGCCACATAATCCTCGAAGCGGCGCACGCGGATCGCCTGGTTGGCGAGGAAGCGGTGGCCGAAGGTGATGTTGCCGGACTTGATGCCCTCGATCTCGAAATGCACCACTTCCGGCTCTTCGGTCTCGGTGCCGAAGGTGCAGACGATGGAATGCAGCGGGCGCACCCACCACAGGCTGCCAGCGCCCCAGCGCTGCGGCTTGGGCCAGGGGAAGGCGCGGATCACCGCGGGCACCAGCTCGGCGATGATATCGGTGGCGGCGCGGCCGGGCTTCACGAGATCGGCGACATAGAAGTCGCCCTTCTTGGGATCGCTGACGACGCGCGCGCCGGAGATGTCGGCCAGTCCGGCGCCGCGCAGGAAGCCCTGGATGGCGCCGGCGGGGGCGTCGGTGCGCGGGCCCTTCTTCTCTTCCTTGAGATCGGGCGAGCGGGCGGTCAGGCCATGAACGATCAGCGTCAGGCGGCGCGGCGTCGCAAAAGCACCGGCGCTCTCATAGGTCAGGCCTGCCTCGACCAGACCGCCGGTGATCAGGGCCTTCAGATCGTCCGAGGCCTTCGCCTGGAGGCGGGCGGGAATCTCTTCGGAAAAGAGTTCGATGAGAAGATCGGGCATGGCGGTCCTGTCCTGACAAAATGCGCGGGCCCTGATTAGTCGGTTCGAAGCAAAATGTCATCCCCGGAACGACGGAGATTGAGGGACTTCGCACGCTCGGGCTCAACCCGGATCCATTTCCATGAGCGGCACCTGCAGGGTGAACCGGGCGCCACCGGTCGGCGCGTCGCCGATGGTCAGCGTTCCGCCGTGGCCTTCGGCCAGATTTCGCGCCACCGCGAGGCCCAGGCCCGCGCCGCCGGTCGATCGGTTTCGTGACTGTTCCAGGCGCACGAAGGGTTCGAGCACCGCCTGGCGTTGATCGGTGGGGATGCCGGCGCCACGATCGTCCACATGCAGCGTCGCGTGTCGGGCTGACAGTTCCAGCGTCAGGATCGCCTGCTGGCCATATTTGACGGCATTGTCGGTGAGATTGCCGACAACGCGTTTGAGTGCCAAGGCATCCCCCAGCACAAAGGTCGGTTGAGCGGGCGTCGCGGCAAGCTCGACGGGTTGGCCAACCGCCTGTCTGTCGGCGACCAGATCGGCGACGATATCGCGGAAATCGATCATTTCCAGTTGTTGTTCGCCGGCCCCCACGCGGGCGGCCAGCATGGCGTCGTCCAGCAGGCGGATCATGTCGTCAATGTCGTTGCCGGCGGCTGCCCGTTCTTCCGGATCGCCGATTTTCTCGACGCGCAACCGCAATCGGGTCGCGAAGGTGCGAACGTCGTGGGAGATGCCGCCGATGAGCACCATGCGGGTCGCCAGCATGGACGACAGCCGGTCCTGAAGGCGGATGATCGCCTGGGCGATGGCGCGTATCTCCGGCGCCACGGTGCGGCTGTCGGGCAGATCGATTGGTGCCGATCCCGGCTCGAGGCTGTCCACCGCCGCTGCCAGTCGGACGAGGGGGCGGGTTGCCGATATCAGCAGGGCGACCGCAATCAGCGCCAGCAGCGCACTGCCGAGGCCGGCGCCGAAGCCCACCGGCAGTCCCAGCCCGGTCATCACCACGGGGCTGCGCGTGTCCACCACCAGCAGCTCGCCGGAAGCGAGCTTCATGCGGAACTCGATGCCATTCGGTCGTCCGGGCAGCCAGCGCTCCTGCCGGGGCGGCAGCCAGATTGCGTCAACGCTGAAGGGGCGGCCGGGCAACAGGCGGCTGACTTCGTTGGCGAGAGCCATCGCGGCGCTGTCGGGTGTCTCCCCCACGCTCAAGGGCGTTTCGTCCGAGAGGATGCGGGCATCCAGACGATTGGTGTGCACCGCTGCCAGGATCGTTTCCCGGTCGCCCGCCTCGGCGGCGTCGAGCAGTGTCACCAATGCGGCGACCTGGGTGGCCGAGGGGGCGGGGTTGATGTCCGACTGGCGCTCATTGGCCACGAGATAGGCGAAGGCGATCAGCCCGAGCCAGGCCAGCAGCAGCACCGCCACGAAGCCGAACAGTACGCGGATCAGGAGGGCGATGCGCAGCATGTCAGGCCATCTTCTGTACGGCGGCCGTGAACACATATCCGCCGTTGCGGACCGTCGAGATCAGGGGCGTGTCCTGATCCTGCCGGTCAAGCTTCTTGCGCAGGCGGGAGACCAGCATGTCCACGGTTCGGTCGAAGGGTTGCGCCTCATGGCCGCGCAGCATGTCGAGGATCTGGTCGCGCGACAGCACCCTGCGTGGCCGCTGGACGAAGCAGGCCAGGAGATCGAACTCCGACGTGGTCAGGGGGAGCGGCTCGCCATCGGGATCGCTGACGCTGCGCATGTCCAGATCGATGACGAAGCCGGCAAAGCCGTGGCGGCGCGAGGCCGCCGTCTCCGCGGGGCTGTGGCCCCGGCGCAGCAGGGCCCGCACGCGCGCCAGCAGTTCGCGCGGACCGAAGGGCTTGCTCAGATAGTCGTCGGCCCCCATTTCGAGGCCAACCACGATGTCCACTTCGTGGCTCTTGGCCGTCAGCATCAGGATCGGAAAGCGGTGGGTCTGGCGGATGCGCCGGCAGATCGAGAGCCCGTCCTCGCCCGGCAGCATGAGGTCCAGCATCAGCAGGTTCGGCTGGCGCGTGGCGAGGCATTGGTCCATTCCGGCTGCACTCTCCACCGCGACGACCTCGTAGCCTTCGCCCCGCAGCAAGTCACCGACCATCCTGCGGATCTCAGGATCGTCCTCAACCATCAGGATGAATGTTTCATGTGCGCTCATGGGCTTCATGGTTGGCCAAATCACCTTTGTCGCGCAAGATGAATCCGGTGCTTTTGACAAACTGTTACAAGGCTTGGACCAAGCGTTACGTTCCCATCAAATCAGGATGACACGACAAGTCTAGCTTCATCTCGTCGCCGGTCGCTGAACCGGATCTCTGGAGTGAAGCCAATGAAAATGTCCTTCGTCTCGCTTGCCATTGCCGCCCTGGTTTCCATCGCAGCCGTTTCCGACGCCAGTGCCTGGCAGCGTCACGGTACGGTCACCCTGCCGTCCGGTCGCACCATCAACAGCCAGGGCTCCGGCTCCTGCGCGAACGGCAGCTGCAACTATGGTGGCACCGTGACCGGCCCCAACGGCGGTGTTGCCACCTACGGCGGTTCGGTGACCTGCTATCAGGGTGTCTGCACCTCCAATGGTTCGGCGACCGGCCCGGCCGGGCGTACCGTGCAGCGGTCCGGCAGCATTTCCCGCTGACGGTCGGTTGCATGGGCACGATCAAGGCATAGCGACTGCTACCGATGGTGTTTTCACCCAATGGAGCGGATTGGGGTGGGTCCTGTATAATTGAATTCTCAGGTTCACTTTTCGGTGCCCAAATGTCCAATCTGCCTCATGGTGACGGTTCGCCTTTGTCCAAGGAAGACAAGCTCACGGCCGCCGTGCCGACGGGCGAAGAGGTCGTTGAGGCCGTGCGCCAGCACGACATCAGGGAACTCGCCGGCCGCGCCGGTGCCTTTCCGGGGGCCTGGAAGACGATCAGCAATCTCGTCCATGACGACGAGCACAAGACAGCCTGAACAGGCGACAATTCAAGGGTAGGAATTTCCCAAGGGGCAAAGAGGTGATAAGGGCATTCGGGGTCATCCCGGGTGCCTTTTTCATTTGGAGCGTTCCATGTCTGCCGATCAAGCCTTGCCTGATGCCTGCCTGCGTGTGCTTGCCGGAGCAACCGAACGGGGATTGTCCATCTCCATCAAGGTCATGGCCGACAGCACCAAGACGGCGGAGGACGCGGCTGCGGCCTGCGGCTGTACGGTGGCGCAGATCGCCAAGTCGCTTGTTTTCGTCGGTCGCGAGACGCGGACGCCCTATCTGCTGCTGGTCTCCGGCATCAACCGCGTCAACGAGGACGGCGCTGTGGCCATCTTCGGCGAGGCGCTCGACCGGCCCAAGGGGGCTGAGGTCCGTGCGATCACCGGCTTTGCCATCGGCGGCATTCCGCCCTTGGGGCATGTCTCGCCGCTCAAGACATACATCGACGAACACTTGATGAGCTTCGATGTCATCTGGGCTGCTGCCGGAACACCGAACGCCGTCTTTCAAACGACTCCCGCCGATTTGCTGCAAGCCACTCAAGCAATTCGCTTTGTAGCGTAAATCTTACGTGTATTGGTGGCGTTAAGGTTGTGCATTCCAGGTGCCTCCAAGCTTCTGAAATGTGCAGCATGGAGACTGATTTTCCAGACCTTCTGGTCTGTGTCGAGATATATGCGTTGCCTGCCGCAGTTGTTCAGACAACGACTGGCCCGGCCACCATGCCCGGGCCTCTTGTATACATGGCGCAGGTCCATCCAGTGCGCACAGACAAGGCAGGCAAGCCACCTGCAGGTTTCCCCATATGCGCGAATCATTTGGCAGAACGCGCGACATCAAAGTCCGGTGCTTTGCAGTGTCATCTCGGTGCGACATCCATTTGTGAAGGGCCTGCGTGTAACTTTTTTTGTTTACCGATTGATACTTACCGCTCTTACGTACTGCCGCATCTCGTCAAGCCATACTTGCAAAAACATCATAGTTTTTTCCAAATTCAGCAGCTTTTATCATTGATATAAATATCAATATAAAACAATTGATGAGGAAGTTGTACTGCGCCTATATACAAATGATTGTCTTGACAGCACTAGATATCAATTCCGTGTATGTGATGTTTAATTTTTCATTAATCATTTGTATGAAACATTTTTATATTGGCGCAAAATTGCCTTGGGCTGGCAGTTTATTTGAGGGGGTTGGCTCGGATGTCTTACGCAGATCTATCGCTAATGTCGAAAGTCGCTTCACTGATCGGCTTGATGGGCTTGGGAGCGCTCGCGGGAGGCGGCTTCTCCGGTTACAAGATGATTGGCATCGACAGCAGCTACTCGACCTTGATCGACGGGCCGAGCACGGCGGCAATCAATCTGGCGCGGGCCAATCGAAACATCTCCGATCTTGCAATGTCGCTCTACTGGAATGCGGCGGCAAAGACGGACAAGGACAATCAGGATGCTGCGACGGCCCGCAGTTCAGCGATGGAAGGTTACGACAAGAACATGTCGCTTGTGATCGGCGCCGTGCCGGAAAAGCGTGCCGAACTTGAGAGTATTGAGGGAAAACTGCATGCGCTGCTTTCCGGCGCCTGTGGTGAGGTTGCCAAGCTCGGGCAGTCCAACGATGCGGCGG
Source organism: Oryzibacter oryziterrae (assembly GCF_021864535.1). Lineage (GTDB taxonomy): Bacteria > Pseudomonadota > Alphaproteobacteria > Rhizobiales > Pleomorphomonadaceae > Pleomorphomonas > Pleomorphomonas oryziterrae. The sequence goes on along the minus strand of NZ_JAKJIC010000008.1, from coordinate 30,103 downwards.
ATAACCTCAAGGCACTCGACAAGATGAATGCCGAGTGCCGCCCGGCGCTGGTCGACATCCAAAAGCAGGCTGTGGAATTCAACAACGACTTGATCGCAGAGATGACTGCGGAGTCCGACGGAAACACCGCAGATAGCTGGTCCGCGGTCTGGTTATCCTTGGGCAGCATCGTCGTGATGATTGTTGCGGTTGTTTCCCTGGCGGTCTTCCTGTTGCGGCGTGCGGTCACCGGGCCCATCGCTCACTTGATCGACAACATGAAATCCATGCAAGGCGGCAACTACGCTCTCAACATTGCCGGCATCGGGCGCAAGGACGAAGTTGGCAGCATCGCCGGCGGTCTTGAGGCCTTCCGCGTCAGCCTTGCCGATGCCGAAGCTCAGCGCAAGGCGCAGGAAGCGGCCAAGGCCGCAGAGGAAGCCGCGATCCGCCGTCGCGCGGAACTTGCCGATCGCTTCGTTTCTCGCATGGAGAGCCTCGCCACCGGCTTTGGCAAGTCGTCGGGTGAAGTGTCCGACGCCGCCCGCAATCTGTCGGCTACCGCCGAGGAAACCGCTCGCCAGGCCCAGGCTGTCGCCGGTGCCGCCGAGGAAGCGGCCTCCAACGTTCAGACAGTCGCGGCCGGCGCCGAGGAGCTTTCCGCTTCGATCCAGGAGATCAGCAAGCAGGTCGGTCAGTCGTCGATGATTGCCAAGGAAGCCGCCGTCGAAGCCGAAACGTCGGCCCACAATGTGCAGACCCTGTCGCAGGCTGCGCAGCAGATCGGCGAAGTGGTCGAGCTCATCAACAACATTGCCGCCCAGACCAACCTGTTGGCGCTCAATGCCACCATCGAAGCGGCGCGCGCTGGCGATGCGGGCAAGGGCTTCGCGGTGGTTGCCGCGGAGGTCAAGCAGCTCGCCGACCAGACGGCCAAGGCGACCGACCAGATCGGCAAGAAGATCGGCGAAATCCAGACGGCCACCGGCACGACGGTCGATGCCATCTCGCGCATCGTCCGCACGGTGCAGAATATCCAGCAGTCGTCGTCGGCCATCGCCGGGGCGGTGGAAGAGCAGGGGGCTGCCACCAACGAGATCGCCGCCAACACCCAGCGCGCTGCCACCGGTACGACGGCGGTCACCAGCAACATCGCCGGCGTCTCCACGGCCGCCGAGATGACCGGTGCCGCCTCTACCCAGCTGATGACGCTGTCGAGCCGCCTCAACGAGCAGTCGTCATCGCTGCAGCAGGAAGTCGCCGACTTCGTGCGGTCGCTGCGGGCGGCTTGATCGTCTACCGATTTTGCCAAGTTGCGCGGGGCCCGGATGTCCTTCCGAGCCCCGTGTTTCCTTTTTGACTCAAGTTCGGCCGGCAAGCCGCCGTCTTCAGTCCTGGCTATGTTCGACTGGTGCTGCCGGTTCTGCACCGCTAAACAGCCTCCAGATCCAGTCTGTTCCCGTGTGCTGGAAGATGGCCGTCAGGCGATAGGGGCACCTGGAGACGCCTGCATCACCTGTCATGACCAGGTGCCCTTCGGCAAAGAGCCAGGCGATATTGCCTTCGCGGTCTACATCAAACCTTGAAAAGTCGAAGGCATGCCGCACGGGCCGCGCGAACAGCATCTTGAACAGTGCATGCAGTTCGTCCGGGTTTGCAGCGATCTCTCCCGCTTCCGAGCCAACCAGCCGGAATCCCGGCGACCAGAGTTCATCGACGATTGCCGGGTCGCGATCATGCAGAAGGCGCGACATTGTTGAGACCTTGCGTCGAAGAGCTTCTGTCGTTTCGCTTGCGGTCATGCTCGGAGCTTTCCAGAGACTGTGTGAGAGGCATTGAGTGTAAATCTTGCAGCTTTCGCCGGCAACTTCCTCCATCCCGTTGGTCAAATGGTGAATTGCTGGCCGATCTCCACCACGCGATTGGAGGGCAGGCGATAGTAGCTAGTCGCGTCGGTCGCCTGCTTGGTCAGGGCGATGTAGAGGCGGTTCTGCCAGTGCGGCATGGCCGATTGCGCGGCGGGTTTGAACGAGCGTCGGCTCAGGAAGAAGCTCGTCGACATGATGTCGAACTTGATACCGCTCTTGCGCGCATGCGCCAGCGCCATGGGCAGATTGGCGTCGTCCATGTAGCCGAAGGTCACCGTGACCTGCGTGAAGGAACTGTCGAGCGGCGTGATGGTGATCCGGTCGGCCTCGGCCACATGCGGCGCGGTGGCGTAGCTTACTTTCACCACCACATTATTCTGGTGAATGACGTGGTTGTGCTTGAGGTTATGCATCAGCGCGCTGGGGGCAATCTCCGGGTCCGACGTCATGAACACTGCCGTGCCCTTGCTCACCACGGCGGATGAGCGCTGCAGCATGCCGATGAGGTCGGCGAGCGGGATGGTCTCGGCGCGCGCCTTGGCGAGCGTCAGGTCCGATCCACGCACCCAGGTCCACATCATCAAGCCGACCATGGCCGCGAAGAACAGCGGTACATAACCGCCTTCGAACAGCTTCAGCATGTTGGAGGTCAGGAACACCATTTCCACCACCAGCAGCGGCGCGATGACGGCGGACACCTTCCACAGCGGCCAATGCCAGGCGCGCCAGAAGACGATGAAGGCCATCAGCGAGGTGCTGACCATGGTGCCGGTGACGGCGATGCCATAGGCGTTGCCCAGAGCACTGGAGCTCCTGAAGGTGAACACCAGGAACAGCACGCCAACCAGCAGCAGCCAGTTGACCTTGGGCATGTAGATCTGCCCGACCTGTGCTTCCGACGTATGGCGGATCTCCAGACGCGGCAGCAAGCCGAGCTGGATCGCCTGCTGGGTCAGCGAGAAGGCGCCGGAAATCACGGCCTGGCTGGCGATGACGGTGGCAACGGTGGCCATTCCCACCAGCGGCAGCAGGCCCCAGCTCGGCGCCATCAGGAAGAACGGGTTTTCCAGCGTTTCCGGATGGGCCATCACCATGCTGCCCTGACCCAGATAGTTGAGCGCGAGCGCAGGAAACACCACCACGATCCAGGCGAACTGGATCGGCTTGCGACCGAAATGGCCCATGTCGGCATAGAGCGCTTCCGCACCGGTCACCGCCAAGAACACCGAACCCATCACGGTGAAGGCGCCAAAGCCGTGGATGACGACAAAGCGGATCGCTTCGATCGGATTGAGCGCGGCCAGGATCGACAGGTCGTCGCCGATGTGCATCACGCCGAGCGCGCCCATGATCAGGAACCAGACGAGAGTGATCGGCCCGAACCAGGCCGAGACACTGCCGGTTCCCTGATTCTGGATGGCGAACAGCGCGATCAGGATCACGACCGTCAGCGGCAGCACATAATTGGTGAAGCCGGGCGAGGCCAGTTCCAGGCCTTCCACTGCCGACAGCACGGAGATGGCCGGCGTGATGATGGCGTCACCGTAGAACAGCGCCGCGCCGGCGACACCGAGCAGGAACAGGGCCAGGGTCCGCCGCCCAACCGCTTCCTGGGCAAGGGCGAGCAGCGACAGCGTGCCGCCTTCGCCGCGGTTGTCGGCGCGCAGGATGAAGATGACGTATTTGATGGTGACGATCAGCGTCAGCGACCACAGCAGCAGCGAGACGATGCCCACCACTTCTTCCTGGGTGAGGCCGTCGGCGGCAGCGTGATTGAGGGATTCGCGGAGGGCATAGAGCGGGCTTGTGCCGATATCGCCGTAGACAACGCCGATGGAGCCAAGCGCCAGCGTCCAGAAACCGGCCTTCGGGTGGGACGCATGTGCAGTGTCAGTCATGAAAGATCGGTCTTTCGTTAAATGATGGCCCAAGTATAATTTTCATATGGCCGATCTCAATGTCATATCTATTTCAAAGACAGGGAATCTGGCCGTTTTTTATTTTTTCTTTATGGTTTGAAATCAGATATTTATATAAACTTTATGTCGGCCGCACGGTGGTCGGTTGTCCGGTCCTTGGCTTGGCTGGGCTCATGTTCGTCGCGCGGTGCGGCTTGGTGTTTTCCTGGTGCAGCAAGGTTGATAGTGTTGCCATTCATGAGCGGATTGCAGCCTCCTCCTTTTTCGCGCCAGGCACCTGATGGCACCGATACGCCGGCGCTGGTGGCGCGCGCGGAGGGCGATATGCCCGATAGCGCCCTGCGGCTCGACTGGCGGCGACCGGGGCCGGTACGTGCCTATGTGGAAGCGGGCTTCAGTGTAGGCGCCGGATTGGCCCTGGCGCTGGTGGTGTCGCGCCGCCTTGGCCTTGTGGACGTCTCTCCGATCCTGCTGCTGTCGGTGCTGGTTCCGGCCATCCGCTTCGGCATCTGGCCGGCGGTGTTTGCGTCCGGGTTGGCCTTCCTCGCCTACAACTTCTTCTTCATCGAGCCCTTGTACACGCTCGCCGTCGCCCGGCCGCGCGAGCTGGTCACGCTGGTCGCCTTCCTGGTGGTGGCGGTGATCACGTCGGCGGTGGCGGGTCGATCGCGTCAGCGGGCGCATGAGGTGGTGGTCCGCGGCCTCGAAATGCGCCAGCTCTATGCATTTGCCCGCCGACTGTCGTCGGTCGCCGATCGCGCGACGGTGCTGGCGACGGCGGCAGACGAGGCCTCCGCCATCCTCGGGCGGCGGACGGTGTTCCTGCTGGCCGAGGATGACGACCTCACGCTCGCCGCGGCGTCCTCATCGGCCACGCTCGACGAGGCGGCACTGGCCGCCGCGCGCTGGGCCTTTGCCTGTCGCGAACTCAGCGGTGCCGGCACGGCGACCCATGCCGAGGCCAGCTGGATTTTCGCCCCCATGTCGGCGGGCCATCGCCGCCTCGGCGTCATCGGCGTTGCGGCCGAAGGCAAGGGCGCGCCGCTCGACACCGAACAGGTCATCCTGCTCTATTCCCTTGCCGAGCATGCGGCCATTGCCGCCGACCGGGCGCGCCTGGCCTCGGAGATCAGCGTCGCCAAGGCGGCGGCTGAAACCGAAAGCGTCCGCAACATCCTGCTGGCGTCCGTCAGCCATGATTTCCGCACCCCGCTTTCCTCGATCCTCGGAGCTGCGTCCAGCCTGATCGACTATGGCGAGCGGCTCTCGGCGCCGCAGCGTGCCGACTTACTGTCCTCGATCCACGAGGAAGCCGAGCATCTCGACGGCATGGTCCGCAATCTGCTCGCCATCACCCGTCTTGAGGCGGGAGCACTCGACCTGCAACGGGACTGGGTGGACCTTGCCGACAGCGTCCATCGCGTCGTTGCGCTGGCTCGTCGCCGCGGCGCAAGCCAGTCGATCCGGGTTCAATTCGCCGCGGACATGCCGCTTGTCCGGGCGGATGCCAGCCTGATTGAACAGGCGCTCGGCAACGTGCTGGGCAATTCCCTACGGCATGCCGGGGCAGGGGCCGTCATCGATCTCTCCATCCGGCGCGAGGGGCAGCGGGCGCTCGTCGCGGTGACCGACGATGGACCGGGCATCCCAGCGGATCTCCTGCCGCGTGTCTTCGCCAAGTTTGCCCGCGCTAAGGCGTCGGCGGCCGATGGCGGAGAAAGCTTCGGCCTCGGCCTTGCCATCACCCAGGGTATCGTCGAAGCGCACGGCGGCGAGGTGACGGCCGAAAGTCCGGTTGCCGATGGCCACGGCTGTCGCATCACCCTGCGCCTGCCCCTTGAGGCTTCGCATCCAGAGGACAGTGAAGATGAACAAGCCGATCCTGCTGGTGGTTGACGATGAGCCAGCCATCCACCGGTTCCTCACGCCGGTGCTGGAGGTGGAGGGCTACGAGGTGGTGCGGGCGGAGACCGGTCGGGCGGCACTTGACCTCGCGCAGTCCCGCAAGCCGGACGTGATCATCCTCGATCTCGGCTTGCCCGATCTCGATGGCAAGGATGTGATCGTCGCGCTTCGGCAGTGGTCCGCCACACCGATCGTCGTGCTGTCCGCGCGGGATCGCGAGGCCGAGAAGATCCTGGCGCTCGACATGGGCGCCAATGATTTCGTCAACAAGCCCTTCAGCGTCGGCGAGCTGCTGGCACGCTTGCGCGCCGCCCTGCGGCAGCGGCGGCGGATCGACGGCGAGGGTCCGGTTCTGCGCTGCGGTGCCTATGAGATCGATCTGGCTCGCCACCGTGTCGCCCGGGATGGCGAGGACATTCGCCTCACCAAGACCGAATACGAGTTGCTGGCCCAACTGGCCCGCCATGCGGGCACCGTGCTGACGCACCGGCAGTTGCTCTCGGCCATCTGGGGCGATGAACATGCCGGCGATACCCAGTATTTGCGCGTCTATGTCGGCCAGCTGCGACAGAAGTTGGGTGATACCGGAGATGTCAGGCTGATCATTACCGAACCTGGGGTTGGCTATCGTCTGTCCGATGCCGGTTGAGGTGGTTGGAAAAGGGTAAAGTCACCTGCAATACCTGCAGGAAGCCTTGAATCCTTGATGGTGATGAACCGTTCATTTTGATCTCGGGCTCTTGCAAGCACGGCATCGGCCCGTGACTGCCGATCATTGACTTCAATTTGCTTTCAGGTGTTAAAACTGAAGGGCGAACCGCTGGTTTCGGTTCGAATTCATGAGTTTTTCGTCAGATTTTACGTCTTTTGCGTCCACCAGTTCATTCACGGTGACCCATGATCATTTGCTCGTCATCCCTTCGCCGTCTTGGCTCTGCCTTGCTGCTGACGACCTGTCTTGCCACTGGCTCCGCGCAAGCGCGGAGCACTGCCGTGGTGTCAGTTGATGCGTCGGCGGCTCGGCAGCACCCGATCAACCCGCTGATCTACGGCATCAGCGTTGGCGACGCCGACACGATTTCCGCGACGGATCTGAAGCGCCTGAACTTCACCATCAACCGCATGGGCGGCAACGGTCTCTCCACCTATAACTGGCAGCAGAACGCGCATAACCTTGCCAGCGACTGGTTCTTTGAGAGCTATCCCTACGCCTCCTCGGCCCCGTCGGGCGAGGCGGATACCTTCGTCAAGACCAACAACGCAGCGAACGTGTCGTCCATGGTGACGGTGCCCATGCTGGCCTGGATCGCCAAGCTCGGCGATCAGCGCAGCGTGCTGCCGGCCTTTTCCATCAAGAAATACGGCGCCCAGACCGAGCATGACTCCTGGTATCCCGATGCCGGCAACGGCATCCTGGTCTCGGGCGGCAACGTCAAGAATAACGCCCCTCAGGACGCTTACGTGCCCTCGACGCCGGCGACCCAGAAGGGCTTCGTGCAGCATCTGGTGACGGCCTTCGGCCCGGCAACCTCGAAGGGGCCGGACTTCTATCTGCTCGACAATGAAGTCAGCCTGTGGTCCTCGACCCATCGGGACGTCCATCCCGAAGGCGTGCACGCCGTCGAAGCGCGCGACGCGATGATCGATTATGCCGCCGTCATTCGCGCTGCCGATCCCTCGGCCAAGATCGTCGGGCCGGAGGAATGGGGCTGGCTGCCGTTCCTCTACAGCGGCTACGACCAAGTCTGGTCCGGTGACCACGGCTGGAACAGCGAGCCGCCAGACCACGCCGGCGTCCAGAAGGGGGCCGACTACATGGCCTGGCTGCTCGCCGAGATGAAGAAGGCCGGTCGGCCGATCGACGTCTTCAGCATGCATTATTATCCGCAGTCGGGCGAGTATAGCGACGACATGAGCGCCGCCGTGCAGCGGCTGCGCAATCGTTCGACGCGCGAGCTGTGGGATCCGTCCTATGTGTCGGAGAGCTGGATCGGCCAGAAGGTCAATCTCATCCCGCGCATGAAGGCGCTGGTGAAGAACAACTATTACGCCGGCACTCCGACGGCCCTGACCGAATACAGCTGGGGTGCGGACGGCACCATCAGCGGCGCGACCGCGCAGGCCGACGTGCTTGGCATTTTCGGTCGCGAAGGTCTCGACATCGCCACGCGCTGGACGGTGCCGCATACCGAGACGCCCACCTTCAAGGCCATGCAGCTCTACCGCAACTACGACGGCAACCTGCATGTCTTCGGTGAAACCGGCGTTTCCGCCAAGGTGGCCAATCCCGATGAACTCTCCGCCTTTGCCGCCTTGCGTCAGGCCGACAAGGCGCTGACGGTGATGGTGATCAACAAGTCGCTGCCCGGCACCAGTGGGGCGGCCAGCAGCACGCGTGTGGAGCTCAAGGGGTTCACGCCCTCGGGGCAGGTGCTCGCCTATCAGCTTACCTCGAAGAACACCATTGCCCGCCTTGCCGCGCCCAAGGTCTCCGGTGGCAGCATCACCGTGCCGACGCCGGCCCAAAGCGTGACGATGGTGGTCGTCGCCGCCAAGGGGACGGTGGTGGCCGAGCCGCCTGTTGCCAAGTTCACTGCGACGCCGGCAACCTTGCAATCGGCGCTGCCCGTCTCGGCGACAACGTCGCTCGACGCCCACAGTTCGCAGGCGAAAACCAACCCGATCGCGTCCTATGCCTGGACCTTCGGCGACGGCAAGACCGCCAGCGGCGTCGCCGTCAGTCACACCTACAAGAGCTATGGCTTCTTCCCGCTGTCGTTGACGGTCAAGGACAGCAAGGGGCTTGTCGACGCAAGGACGATCACCGTGCCGGTGCGACCGGCCGATCAGACGGCCAAGACCTGCGCCATCACCTACAAGGTGACGTCCGATTGGGATACCGGCTTTGTCGCCAACCTGCACATCACCAACACCGGCGGCAAGGCGATCAACGGTTGGGCGCTCAACTGGAGCTTTGCCGGCAATCAGGTGATTTCCAACTTGTGGAACGGCACCCTGCAGACGCTCGGCAAGGAGCAGCTGGTCACGCCTGCCGACTGGACGAAATCCATCGGCGCCGGTGGCTCGATCGACGTCGGCTTCTATGCCGACTATACCGGCGCCAATGCCAAGCCGGTCAGCATCAAGCTGAACGGCATGACCTGTACGCTTCACTGATCCCTGCCGGCCCCGCCGTCAGGACCGGTTGAGCGTGAAGCGGATGCTGCCAAGGCCTTCGATGGAGGCGATGGCGGTTTCTCCCGGAGCGATGAGATGGCCACCGCCGAAAGCACCGGTGGTCACCACCTGGCCGGCCACGAGGCCGTGTCCGGCCTTGGCAAGCGCATTGGCAAGCCAGGTCAGGGCGTGATGCGGCAAGCCCGAGGGATGGCCGCCGGTCTGGCTGACCACGCTCCGCCCGGCAATCTCCAGCGAGACCTCCAGGTCGGACTTCATCAGCGGCAGCCAGTTGGTCACCGCCGGGCCGGAAATCAGGCCCCAGTTGCCCATGGCGTCGGCGCGCGACAGGAGCGGTGCCGGCTTGGGATCGGCGGCAAGGCGGCTCTCGAGGATTTCGAAGGCGACGAAGGCGCAGCCGACGGCGTCATGCACTTCCTCGGTGGAATAGGCGCTACCGTCCGGCTTGCCGGGCAGGTCGTGGGCCATGCGGAAGGCAACCTCGACTTCCACCTTCAGCGGCGACAGGTCGTAGTTCGTGGCGGCGGGGGCCGCGTAGACATGGCTGAACAGAATGGCGCCCCAGGCACCCTCGGCCTCGCCGATCTGCAGCACCTTGTAGCCGCCGATGCGCCCGAGCGCGTCGACCACCGCCATCTGCACGGCGTCGGCCTGCATTGCAGCGGTGGGGATGAGATCGTTTTCAATGCTGGCCAGCTTTCGGCCGGTGCGGCGGGCATCAACAAGCAGGGCGGCAAGGCGTTGAACGGCGGTCTCGCTGGGCATGGAATGTCCTTCACATCGAAACGGGGAGGGCAGAAAGCCCGGGACGTCACGCAGTTTGTCGGCAGAATCGCTGTTGCGGACGAGGCAATCGTCCGGTCAGCCGAGTCACTTGCCGAGCGGGTTGACAGGAACTGATATCGTTTGCCGTCCGTGCTGGCCAGAACGTCCTCTGCCGAATGGGATTTTCCCGTGCTTGCCGGCTGCGTGTCGTGGCTCGCGCAGGGCAATATGTCTCAGGCTCGCCCATCGGTGCAGCCTTGGCGACGTCCGGGTAACCCCGTAACCTTCCGCAAAAGCGCACCGAAGAGGCGCCTGTGTATCCGGGAGGGATTCATGAACGACCAGACGCCGTCCACGTCGTCCGTCGCATTCGTCACGCGCCAAAAGGTCATCGATCTCGCCGCTTCGGTTGAACTCGGCCTCATCGGTCGCGGCTCCCTGGTGGAGCGGTTGATGATCGCGCTGCTCACCGGCGGCCACGTTCTTGTCGAAGGACCGCCCGGTCTTGCCAAGACGCGCGCCGTGAAGCTGCTTGCCGAAGGGCTCGACTGCTCCTTCTCCCGCGTCCAATGCACGCCGGACCTGATGCCGGCCGATGTGACAGGGACGCAGGTCTTCCGCCCGGAGCGGGGCGATTTCGAGTTCGTCGCCGGCCCGGTGTTCCATTCGCTGCTCCTGGTCGACGAGATCAACCGGGCGCCGCCGAAGGTGCAGTCGGCGCTGCTTGAGGCCATGGCCGAGGGGCAGGTCACGGTTGGCGGCATCACGCACGCTCTGCCGCGCCCCTTCATGGTGGTGGCGACACAGAACTCAATCGAGCACGAGGGCACGTTCCCGCTGCCCGAAGCCCAGCTCGATCGCTTCCAGATGCATGTGCTGGTCGCGTTGCCCGACGCGACCTCCGAGCGCGCCATCATCGATCTCGTCGAGAGCGAGACGGCCGGCACCGCGCCTGCCGTCAGCCATAACCTTGATGCGGCATCGATTTTCTCCGCCCGCGCCGAGGCGGCCTCCGTCCGGCTGGCGCCTGCGCTCAAGGACTATATCGTCCGTCTGGTGATGGCGACGCGCGAGGAGCAGCCAGCGCCCGACATCCGCCGCCTGATCGCCCATCCGGTCTCTCCGCGCGGAACCCTGTCGCTGGCTGCTGCCGTCAAGGCCCGCGCCTATCTGCGAGGCCGCGACCACGGCCTGCCGGAGGATGTGGCCGAGCTTGCGCCCGACATTCTTGCCCATCGCCTCGTTCCCACCTGGCGCGCCACCGCCGATGGCGAAAGCGCGCGCAGCCTGATTGCCAAGTTGATCGATCGTATCGAACCGCTGTGAGGAGCGCGCCATGGCCGAGCCGCATACCGCCGGCGCAGAGGTCGATGCCGACCGTCTGATCCACTTGCGCAATCTTGTCGGCCATCTGCCCGAGCCGAAGCTGGCCGCTGCCGGGCGGCCGGGCGGTTTCCCGACACGGGCGCGCGGCAACGGCCTCGATATCCGCGAGGTGCGCCCCTATGTGGAAGGCGACGATTTCCGGCATGTGGATGCCATGACCACCGCCCGCACCGGTCGCGTGCATGTGCGCAGCTTCCATGATGACCGCGACAAGGCGGCCTTGCTGATCGCCGACTTTCGGCCGCCCATGCTCTGGGGCACACGTCGCCGCCTGAAATCGGTCGCTGCCGCCGAAGTGCTGGCGCTCTGTGGCTGGCAGGCGGTGATGGCCGGCGGTCGGCTCGGCGCCATGATCGTTGGCCTTGATGAAGTCGAAGGCAGCTTTCTCGCCTTGCGGTCGCGCGATCGGGCCATGGCCGAAGCAGCCGGCCTGTTCGCCTACGGCCATGCCCGGGCGATGGCCGCCGCCGGCCGGGCACGCAGCCAGACGCTTGAAGTCTCGCTCGAACAGGCCGGGCGCCTGATGCCCTCGGGCAGCACGCTCTATCTGGCCACAGCGCTTGACGACGCCGGTGACGACTTCGATGCGCTCGCCGAGGCCATTGCCCGCCGCATGCGGCTGGTGGTGTTGCTGGTGACCGACGCCTTCGAAACGGCGCCGCTGCCGGGCGGCTATCCCTGGTTCACGCGGCCCGGCCGGGTGAACTGGACGGACATCGGCGTCAAGCCTTCCGTCCCACCGGACCCGCGGCCGGAACGTCTTCGCCGGCTCGGGGCCGAAGTGCGGCTGGTCGACGCCGCGGCGACCGACGAGCAGCTTTGCCTCGCCCTACTGGAGGACAGCCGTCATGCCGCCTGAAATCGCCGCCCTCGGGCCGGTGCGCATGCCGCTTGCCTTCGCCGATTTCGGGGTGCAGGACCTTATGGCGGCGCTCAGCCTCGGCATCCTGGTGGCGTTGCTGATCGGTCTCGCCCTGCGCCCCTTCCTCGCGTCGCGGCAGGCTGACCTTCTGCGCGTCAGGGCAGAGCTTGCGACCTTGGCGACGCTGCCGGCCGACGAGCGCCTGTTCCGGCAGGGGCAGGTGCTGGCCCGGTTCGGGCGGCGTCTCTCCGACGACGACCGCGCCGCCCTCTATGGCGCGGCCGGCAGCGTCGATCTCGACGCGGTGGATCGGCGGATCCTCACGCTTGCCGCGCGGCGGAGGTGACATGGACTTCGCCCTGCCGCTCGCCTTTCTGCTTCTGCCGCTGCCCTTGCTGGCGCGCTTGCTGCCGCCGCTCAAGCGGGCGCCGAGCGGTGCCGTCTACCTGCCGCCCTCCATCGCCGATCGTCTGGCGAGCGGTGCCAGTGGCGGCCTCGTGCGGCTCGCGCCACGCCTCCTGCCGGCCCTGATCTGGCTGTTGCTGGTGGTCGGCCTGGCCGGACCGCGCCAGATCGCGGTGACGGACGCGCTGTCCGTCTCCGGCCGTGACATCGTTCTGGTGCTGGATCTCTCCGGCAGCATGCAGATCGCCGACTTCTCCCTGGGCGGCGCCAACATCACCCGGCTCGACGCCGTCAAGCATGTGGCGACCCGTTTTGTCGAGGGGCGCAAGGGGGATCGGGTTGGCTTGGTCCTGTTCGCCGAGCAGGCCTATTTCGCCGCGCCGCTGACCTTCGACCTGCCGGCGGTGTCGGCGGCCATTGCGCAGGCGAGCATCGGCATTTCCGGTCAGTCGACCGCGATTGCCGACGGGCTCGGCCTCGCGCTCAAACGGCTGCGCACTTCGGACGCCAAGAGCCGCGTGATCATTCTGCTTTCCGACGGATCGGATACCTCCGGCACCGTCGTCCCGGCGGAAGTCGGCACGCTCGCCAGGTCCTTCGGCGTCCGCATCGACAGTATCGCCCTTGGCCCGCGCGACCTTGAGACCTCGCCCACCGATCGTGACGCCGTCGACAGCGCCACGCTGCGCGCCATTGCCGAAGCGAGCGGCGGCGTCAGCTATCGCGTCAAGACGCTCGACGATCTCGGCGCGGTCACCGCTGCCATCGACAAGCTGGAACCGTCGCTGGCCGACCAGCCGCCGGTCAGCGTCTATCGCGATCTCTGGATCTGGCCGGCCGGGCTTGCCCTCCTCTTGTCGCTCGTTCTGCTGCTGACGCGGGAGCGCGAGGCATGATCGACGTCTTTGGTCTCATCCTGCAACGCCCGTTCTGGCTTCTCGCCCTTCCGGTCCTGATCGCTGTGGCGCTGCTGGCGCATCGGCGCAGTCTGGGGCTTGCAGCCTGGGAGAAGGCCACCGATCCGGCGCTGCTGGCGGCGATGCAGCGGGTCGGCCACGTGATGCGACGCCAGGCCGGCTGGGTGCTGCCGTTGCCGCTGGTCGCTGGCCTGTTGCTGGCGCTGGCCCTATCAGGGCCGTCGACGCGCTTGCAGGCGCCGGCCTTCCGCAATCTCAACGGCATCCTGGTCCTGATCGACCTGTCGCCGTCGCTGATCAAGGGCGGCGGTCTCGACGACGCGCAGGCGGTGGCAGCCCTGGTGCTCGATCGATCCGGCGGCCGGCCGGTTGGCCTGATCCTCTATTCCGGCGAGGCCTATCTCGCCAGTGCACTCACCACCGACGCGGCAACGCCGGAAAGCCTCATCGGCGTGCTCGACGCCGACACCATGCCGGCCGGTGGCTCGCGTCCCGACAAGGCCCTCAACCTTGCCGCCGACGTCCTCACCGACGCCCATCTGACCCATGCGGACGTGCTGCTGATCTCCGATGGCGGCGGCCTGACCCCCGCCGCCGATGCCGCCGCCGAACGCCTGCGGAAGACGGGTGGTCGCCTGTTCACGGTGGCGGTCAAGGTCACGCCGCCCGCTGGCGCTCCGGCCGTTGAGCCTGGGGCCCTGGCAGAGCTTGCGGCCCGCGCCGGTGGCCAGACCTTCAGCGCCGCCGATCCGGTCAGCGTGGCCGGCGCGGTCGCATCCTCCGATAGCGATATCGTCGAGGCCGGATTGGCCCCACTGTTCTTCCATGATCTCGGCCGCTGGCTGATCCTGCTCGCCTTGCTGCCTGTCTTCCTGCTGTTTCGGAGGACTGCCTGATGCGCCGCCTGCTCGTTCCCGTGCTGGCTCTGCTCGCAGTCGCCTTCGGTGTTGCCGCCGGACCGGACGCCTGGGGCAAGCTCGCCCTGCTTGCCGGGCAACCGGCCCTGGCCGCTCGCCTGTTGTCTGATCCAGCCGCTCGCGGCGTGGCGCTCTATCACGCCGGCGACTATACCTCGGCCGATTCGGCCTTCACCGCCGCAGGCCGGGTCGCCACCTATGACCGGGCGCTGACCCTGGCCAAGATCGGCAAATACGATCTGTCGCTCGCCTATTTCGATGCGGTGCTGTTCGCCAATCCGCGCGACGACGACGCGCGCATCAACCGCGATATCGTCGCCAAGTTCGTCAACGTGGTGGTGGGCGAGACCAATGGCGCCCATGGCGGCATTCCCACCAAGGTGATGGGCGTTGCCTCCGGCGACCAGAACGATCCCGTCGTACCCGGGACGCTGACCGACCAGCGCCATGTCTACAAGCCGCTGAAGGCGCGCGGCATCGAAGCTTCCGTCGGCTGGATGACCGGCCTGACCGATTCGCCGGGGGAGTATCTCAAGAAGCTGCTGGCGGTCGAGTACAAGCGGCGTCAGGACAATGGCCTGATTCAGCCGGAGGAGAGCCCATGGTGACCCGCCTCCTTGTCCTGGTGCTTGCGCTTTGCACAAGCCTCGGAGCCTCCCGCGCCGCCGAGCCCGACGCCCGTCTGGAGCTTCTGTTCCAGACCCCGCACCCGATCGTCGGCCAGATGATCTTCGCCACATTCCGGGCCGAATATACCTATGGCATCGGTCGCGAGTCCCTGCAGATGCCCCCCTTCACCGGCTTCAACTGGGTGCAGCTCGAACGCGACAAGTGGACCGAGCAGACCGTCGGCGATCGGCGCCTCAAGGTGCTGGAGCGGCGTCTGGCCCTGTTTGCCAAGGCGCCCGGCCATTTCACCTTCGCGCCCTTCGTGCACCGCGTCTCCGTGGTCGAACAGAACAATCGCTGGGTCGACAAGGTGTTCACGTCGGGCCCGACAACCATCGACATCGCGCCCGCGCCCGCCGTGGCCGGGCAGGCCTGGATGCCCGCAAGTTCGGTCGAACTCACCGACGACTGGAGTCGCGATCCCGCCGGGCTCACCGACGGCGTCAACACGCGCCGCACCATCACGCTGAAGATCCTGGGCGCCGATCCCGAGCGCTTGCCGGCGGCACCGGTGATCCGCGAGCCGTGGCTGATCAGCTTCGTGGCACCCGAGGAGCGCCACATCGAGCCGACACCGAACGGCCCGCTCGCCACGCTCACCTGGAGCTGGCAGCTGCGTCCGATCACCGGCGAGGTGGGCACGCTGCCGGCGGTCGTCTTCCCCTGGTATGATGTCGCCTCCGGCGAGGCGCGCGAGGCCGCCCTTGGACCGCGCCGTATCGGCGACGCGCGCTTCGGCAACAACACCACGACCGTGTGGACCGACTATTTCAGTCCCGCCTGGAGCCTTGTGCTCGCCGGCATCGTCGGCCTGCTCCTGGCCCTGATCGCGCTTGCCTCGCTTGTGCGTCCGCTGACGCCTGCCGAGCGAGACCTGTTTCGCCGGCGCCTCCGGCGCCTGTTGCCCGATCGCGACGCGTCCTTGCTCAAGGCCGCCGCCCGTCGCGGCGACTTGCCGACGGCGCGTCAGGCCGCTGCTCGCTGGCTCTCGCGCCAGCAAACGCCAACAGCCCGGCGACGAGACCTGCTGGCCCCCATCGACAGCGCGCTGTTCAGTCCGCAGCCCCAGACGAAAGGCTTCGACGCCAGAGCCTTCGCGCGGCGCGTGCTGCGGGAGGCTTAGAGCGCCCGCCGATCAGGTTGAACCAACATGATCGACAAGCGGCTGCTCAAACTCTGGAGTCCGGAGCGATTTCTTGTCGACCTGACGATTCCGTCAGGTCGGAAAGCGCTCGAGGAGGCACGCCGGCCAGGGTTGCCGGGCACCGGCAACCAAACGCTTGCCGATCCATTCCTTGCGCTCGGCCTATGGCCGAACCGCCTCAGCCTCACGCCGGAACGTAGCTCAGCCGGACGACGTTCGCGTCCATCTGCTCGGTCGCGACCAGACGTAACGGCGGGCGTGGCCCGGCAAAGAGGGGTGTTCCGGAACCCAGAACGACAGGGTGAATGTAGAGGTGATACGCGTCGATCAGACCGGACGGCACCAGGCTGTGCGCAAGGCGCGTGCCGGCGACATCGATCGTGCCATCCCTGTCCGCCTTCAGCTTGCGGACGAAGTCGTCCAGCTCGCCTGAAACCAGCGTGGCATTGGGGCCGACCTCCGTCAGCGACCGCGAGGCCACCCACTTCGGAAGCGCGCGCCAGGCCTCCGCAAAGTCGCGCTCGGCGTCGCCCCAGTCGTCCTGATCCTCGTCCCAATAGCGCATGAGGTCATAGATCTTGCGCCCGTAGAGGCCGCCGGCAAGGCCTTTCACCTGTTCGATGAAGTGGCGAAAGAGCTCCGGGCCTGGCGCAAAGGCCGTGTGGTCGACATAGCCGTCGAGCGACATGTTCATTCCGAACACCAGCTTTGCCATGAGCCTGCTCCTCAAACGCTGTCCGACCCGAGGCTATCGCCCAAGCCGACTGGAAATCGCTCCGCATCCAGGCGTTCGAGCAGGTGCTTGTCGATCATGCGGTTTCAGTCTGATCGGCGGCGGCTCTCGGGATCCGGCGGCAATGGTTATCCGGGAACTGTGTCTCGCGTGGCCGGATCTGTCCAGCCCCTCGGCAAATGGTTCACCGATGCGGGCACTCGCGATACGACACTCGATTTGCCCCGAGGCTGGGCACGGTCGTGAAACATCATCGATGTCGGGGAAAATGTTGGGGTGGTACGGCCTACGGGAATCGAACCCGTCTCTCCAGCGTGAAAGGCTAGTGTCCTAACCGATAGACGAAGGCCGCCCAACGAGGGGGGCTTATAGAGGGCTTCCCCGGAGAGGGCAAGTGGGCAAACGCAAAATCGGACAAGTTTTTGCGGAAAAATTGTAAGCCATTGAAATATATTGTGAAATATTCGGAAAATTGTTGTCCGGATTAGCCCGCTCAGCCGCGGCGGGTGCAGCTCCAGCGCCATTCGCGACGGCGGCCGGTGTCGATGTGAATCGACCTGGTGTGGCAATAGAGACCCAGGCCGCCGCGGTCGGGTTGGTCGAAGAAATAGCGGGCGAGGTCGTCGCGCGATACGCCGGGCATGTAGAGGTCCAGCGCGTTGCAATAGAGGTGCTGCGAGTGCAGGGCGCCCCGGACACGGCGATTGTGCGACGGCGAGCGGTAGCCGGAGGTGACGACCACCTTGTGGCCGAAATGGCCTTCGGCGCGGCGCACAAGGCCAAGCAGGTTGGGTTTGACGCAGTCCACATTGATGCCGGACCAGGCCAGCAGAAGGCCGTTGGCCGCCTGTACGGTCTGATGCGGGATGCCGGGAACCTGCTGGGCAAACGGGTGGGTTTCGCCGCCGAAGAGATCGCGCGGGTCATCGTCGGAGCCGATGGAGGCCATAACGATGCCGTTGTTCCAGTCGACGCCCGGCAATCCTTCGATCTTCTCCACCGGCTTGTCCGGCTTGGAGGTGTAGACGTTGACGAAGTCGTGCTCGAGGCCGTCGTTGATCGGCTCTTCCGGTACGGCCACCTTGGTCGGGTCGGCTTCCGCCTCGCCGGCGAGATCGGCTTCCGAGATTTCGTCGGGCGCGTCGTCCTCGGCCGCCTGCGGCGCCGAGGCGCCGTCCGCCGTCTTGCCGTCCGCCGTCTTGCCATCGGTGGCCTTGGCGTCCGGTGCGGCCGTCGCTGCGGCCGTGTCGGCGGCCTTGGGCGCTCCGGCTTCCTCGGTGCGGATGGCCGCTTCCGCTTCCTGCGCCTTGGGCGGTGTATCGGATGGGCCGAGCAGCATGGCGAACAGGCTGCGGGCCGTTCCCGCCTGGGCGGGCGCCAGAGCGGCAGCCTGGGTCGGCTGATCGGTGGCGGCGGGTGCAGCTGCGGCGGTGGCGTCGGCGGGAGATTTGGTGTCGGCGGGCGCCTTCGGGTCTGTGGGCGTCGGCAAGGCCGAGGCCGTGACACTGGTTGTCTTGACGGGAGCAAAGTCGCTGCCGTCCATCACCTGAGAGCAGGATGCGGCGGTCAGGGCAGCCAGAGCGGCCGCAATGAGCCATTTTGCATCCATACGCAATATCCTTCCCCAAATCAGCCGAACCGCTGTCTTGCCCTTGCCTTGCAACAGGCAGTACCGAGCGTGTTCAGCCGGAACAAAAACGCAAAATATGGTCGGTGCCGCGCCTCCCGCACGGACCGTCCCCCGTAATCACCGCGCACAAACAATACCGGCGCGGCAAAGCAAGCAAGTAAAAAATGTCTTAACGGAGGCGGCTGTAGCGAACCGTTGCGGCCCGCGGCTGGTGCTTGCCACTGTGGGCCTTGTTTCAAGTAATTGATAAGATTCACGAATTTTTGGGCGGCGAGACTTCTGCTCGCTCGCCGCCCCTTGTCGGCGCGGGCGCCGGCAAACCTGTGCCGGTCACCACTTTCCAGTGTTGGGCATGCTGGCCCAGGGCTCGGCGGCGGGCAGGGCGTCGCCCTTTTGCAGGAGTTCGACCGAGACATTGTCGGGCGAACGCACGAAGGCCATGTGTCCGTCGCGCGGCGGGCGATTGATCACCACGCCGCCGGCCTGCAGCTTGGCGCAGAGGGCGTAGATGTCGTCCACTTCGAACGCGAGATGGCCGAAATTGCGGCCTTCGCCATAGACTTCCGGATCCCAGTTGTAGGTGAGCTCCACGAGCGGCGCCGATTCCGCTGTCCCGCGGGCAACATCTTCGGCGGCGGCCAGGAAGATCAGGGTGAAGCGGCCCTTCTCGCTCTCATGCCGACGCACTTCGCGCATGCCGAGCAGGTCGCAATAGAAGTGGAGGGATTGGGCCACGTCGGTCACGCGGACCATGGTGTGCAGATAACGCATGGAGTTTTCCCTGATTGGCTGGAGCGTCCGCCGATCATGTTGAAACCGCATGATCGAAAAACGGCTGCGCAAGGTATTGAATCCGGAACGATTTCCAGTCGACTTGATGATTCCATCAGGTCGGAAAGCGCTCTGGCAGGTTGACCGGCCGGATAATGGCCCGGTGAGAGGCCCGGCAGCATGCCTTCGGTCGCCGCGGCATGGCAAGAGGCTTTGTGGCCTCGCGGAAATTGTCTTGTGCGCTGCGATATTTAGCTGGATCTCGGGCCAAACCGGCTTTCATGGTAACGATTGACGGAAAGTTTGGCGAAAAAGCGGCGAAAATAGTTAATTGGCCGGTCTTCGGGGCTTGCGGAAGGCCTCCTTGTTGATGGTAGATTTGAACCTGCAGAATCACGAATAGTCGGGGCGCGAAGGCATTTGCGTCGGGGGTCAGTGTAATCGTGGGGGCTGGGAGCATGGCCAAGGCTCAGGTGTTTAGTGACAATCAGGAGATCGAGCAGGAGCTCGGGCTCGAGGTTGTCGAGCTGGTCGGTGTCATCAAGTGGTTTGACGTCGCCAAGGGTTTCGGCTTCATCGTTCCCGACGAGCCGGGGCTTCCCGACATTTTGCTGCATGTGACCTGTCTGCGCCGCGATGGCTTCCAGACGGCCTATGAAGGCTCCCGCGTGGTTTGCGAAGTGCTGAAGCGGCCCAAGGGCTTGCAGGCTCTGCGCGTTCTGTCCATGGACGAATCCACGGCCGTTCATCCCTCTCAGCTGCCGCCCTCGCGGACCCATGTTCAGGTCACGCCGTCGAGCGGGCTTGAGCAGGTCGAGGTCAAGTGGTTCAACCGCATCCGCGGCTTCGGCTTCCTGACCCGGGGCGACGGGTCGGACGACATCTTCGTGCATATGGAAACCTTGCGCCGCTTCGGCATCACCGAGCTGCGGCCGGGCCAGAAGGTGCTGGTTCGCTATGGCGACGGCCCCAAGGGCAAGATGGTCGCCGAGATCCGGCCGGTGCAGTCGGGCGGCATTCCGTCGTCGCATTGAGGCTAGGAGAGGCGGCTTGTCGCCTCTCGTTTCTGGCGCGAGACCCTGTTGGCTCGCGCTTTCTTCCTGACATTTGCTGGTTTTGCCCTGGGGGATGAGGGGGCTTTTCCGCGGGTTGGTCTTTTCCGTGTATCTCGTATGGAGCGGACTTCGATGCAGTCATCCTTTTCTTGGCGCCTCGTGCTGCGCGCCTTGATCGCCGCCCTTGTGGTGGCCTTTGTCGTTTTCCGTCTGGCTCCCGGTGAAAGTCGGGCCGACAGCATGCCGGTGCCGGTCGAAGGGCCGACCAGCGTGCTCAGCATCGCCACCGAGACCGGCGTCTACCCCTATAACGTCGAGGTGGCCGACACCGAAAAGACGCGCGAGCTCGGCCTCATGTATCGGCGCGAGATGCCGCGCGATCACGGCATGCTCTTCGACATGAAGCGCACTGGCGAGGCCACCTTCTGGATGCATGACACGCTGATCTCGCTCGATATCGTGTTCATCGGCGAGGATGGCCGCGTTGTCTCGATCGCGCCTGATGCCCGGCCGCGGTCGGACTCCCTGATTCCCTCCGGGCCGCCGGTTCGCTTCGTGCTGGAGCTCAACGCCGATCAGGCGCGCTACATCAAGCTGAAGGTGGGCGACCGCATCAGCCATCCCGTCATCGACCGCATCGCCCGCAAGGTCGCCGGCTGAGGCGAGCATCGCGGTTTTTTCCGTGTTTTGCCGTTCGCGAGGGCGCGTGGCAGGTGCGCTTGCAGTGCTTTTTGCGTATGATCCCTTGCACCGCACCGCTGAAGCGGCTAGGAAAACCAGCAGAAATTCATCGTCGGGGTATGGCGCAGTCTGGTAGCGCACCTGCTTTGGGAGCAGGGGGTCGCAAGTTCGAATCTTGCTGCCCCGACCATCACTTCCGGGCCACGGATCCGGCTCCGCCGGGTCGATGACCCTTGGCAGCAAGAGTGGGACATATGGCAGCTCGCATCTACAAACCGGCCAAGAACGCCATGCAGTCGGGGCGCGGTCGCACCGAGAACTGGGTGCTCGAGTTCGAACCGGAGCGGGCCAAGACCGTCGAGCCCCTCATGGGCTACACCTCGTCGACCGACATGCTGCAGCAGGTCAAGCTCAGCTTCGAGACGCGCGATCAGGCCATCGCCTATGCCACGCGCAACGGCCTTGCCTATCGTGTGGTCGAGCCCAAGGAGCGCACCGCCAAGCGCATGTCCTATTCGGACAACTTCAAGAGCTCCAAGGCCGAAGTCTGGACGCACTGACCGGGGTCGGCTGGCCCCGAGCGGCCAGCGTCCGACGCACCTCATGGGCGCGTCACCGCAATGGCATGGCTCCATAGCTCAGCTGGATAGAGCAGCCGCCTTCTAAGCGGCAGGTCGCAGGTTCGAGCCCTGCTGGAGTCGCCAAATGGTAAGAGTTTTCGCCTTTCATTGTGTGAAAGGCCGCGTCAAAGTCAGAACGTCGCAAGGCAAGCCGCACGGATGTCTATGGGGGTACTTTTCTACCCTTCGCTTCATGCCCATTTGTCGTGTCAACGGAGATGATGCTCGATGATGCTGTTAGACAAGAGCCGTGAGAATGCCGAGTCTGTCAGGCAGATCGGTCAGTTTGCCCGCATGATTGCGCAAGCGGCGGGGACCTCAATTTATTACCTCGACTTGGCTCGTGGCGGCTTTATTGAGGAGCTTCCCGGCGGTGTGCAGCGTTTGGTTAAAGTTGTGAGCGTGATGGGGGCAATTGTTGAATCTGCAGATCGTCGCAGATGACCACCACAGTCCCGTCGTTCTGCACCATTATTGCGGGGCCGAATGGATCGGGGAAGTCGACCATTTATGAGCTGCTCAGGCCAATTGGCGAATATGTCAATGCCGATCTGATTGCACGGAACCTGAGCCCAACTTCCCCTTCAAGTGCTTCTGTGAAGGCTGGGCGTGCCGTATTGATGCGTCTCAAAGAGCTCATGTCGTTACGCCAAAGCTTCGTATATGAGACGACCCTGGGTAGTCGACAGTCGATTGAGATCATGCGTAAGTGTCGCGAGTTGGGATACGAAGTTGGTCTCGTGTTTGTTTGCGTTCGCAGCGACGATGCGTGCATCTTGCGGATCAAAGAGAGGGTCGAGCGCGGCGGGCATCATATCGACGACGTGACAGTGCGTCGCAGGTTCGTTTCGTCTTTGTTGAATCTCTCTCCGGCGCTTTCACTCGCACATAATGCCATCATCTACGACAACTCCGAAATTGCATCGAAAATCCTGGCAATTGTGTCAGGCTCTCATCTTGACCAAAGCGATCTCGATGAACGAGTCCCTGTACAAGCGCGCATCGGTGAGGCGCTCGCCACCGCTCTCGGTCTGACCATTTCTGACGTCATGCTCTAAGGACTGCCATCTTCAAATCCGGTAAAATCCACTGGTAAATATTTTACCTGGACCGCTTGAGCTTGCTCCCGGTCCTGCAGTACGCTTAGCAAGCGCATCGATTGTGCAAGGCAATGCGGGACGCGGTTCCATGGTCACGATCAAGGAAATAGCCAAGGCGGTGGGCGTTTCGTCCGCCACGGTGTCGCGCGTCCTCAATTACGACACCTCGCTGTCGATCACCGAGGTGAAGCGGCAGGCGATCATCGAGACGGCGGAGGCGCTCAACTATCTGACGCCGCGCAACCGTCCGCGCGCCGGCCGACCGGTCGGGGCGGACGCCGCCAGCAACGGTCGCATTGCCATCGTGCATTTCCTGCGCGCCGAAGACGAGATGGCTGATCCCTATTACATCGGCGTTCGGCTCGGCATCGAGGCACGGGCACGGGCCAACCGGGTGGAGGTGGTCACCTTCTACAATTCCGGTGCGCTGCCGACGGTCGATGACCCATCCGTACTCTCCGGCATCATCGCGCTGGGGCTGCACACCGATGCGGAGATCGACTGGGTGCGGCAGATGACGCCGAACCTGATTTTTGCCGATTTTGCGCCTTATGTTGACGATCTCGACATCGTGGCTTGCGATCTGCGCTTTGCCATGACGCGGCTTCTCGACCAGTTGCACGCCGTCGGCTACCGGCGCTTTGCCTTCCTGGGCGACGATCGGCCGAGCGGCAATGTGCGCTATCCCTCCAACGAGGAGCGGGCGATCACCTTCAAGCAGTGGACCCAGCAGCACGAGCTGTTCGATCCCGCCTTCTATCTTCTGGCAGACCGGCTCTGTTTCGAAAACGGCTACCAGCTGGCGCGCAGCCTCCTCGAGGCACCGACGCTGCCGGAGATCATCGTCACCTCCAACGACAACATGGCCATCGGTGCCTACCGGGCGATCCAGGAGAAGGGGCTGTCGATCCCGCGCGACATCGCCATCGCCAGCTTCAACGACATTCCCTCGGCCCAGTTCCTGGCGCCGCCGCTGACCACCGTCCGCATCCCGGCCGAGCGAATCGGCGAGAATGCCTTCGACCTGCTTGCCGAGCGCATGGCGGGGCGCGACTATGCCAAGAAGCTGATCATCGCCACCGAGATCATCTGGCGCGACAGCACGCGGGCGCCCGGTGGAACTGGTTAACGCCTTTGCTGGCTTCCCTGTGGATTTGACCTGTCTGGAACCCTGTTGGCTGCGCGCTGACGGAGCCCTCCGGGCGTCCATGCGCACTGAAAATATTTTCCGGCTATCTATCTGACTTGAAACGTTTTTACAGCATTCCGTCCCTTTCATCTGCCCCTTCGCGGCGGGGCTCGGGTGGTGCTTGGCGGTAAAGAATCTGTGGGCCAAAAGGCCGTGCCGTAGACCGCCTGAAAAATTTACCTTTCAAAAATTCAATCGTTTCAAATGCTTGAGGCAAAAGTTAGTAAATTTTACTAAACACCTTGCGCGCTGTTCGCTTCTGGGCAATACTGGCGGCACAAGGCGAGGACATCGCCTTCGACGGGCACCCCCGCGTTGTCGCGCGACCTGAGAGGCAGGTCGGAGGAGGGTGCCGGGCAGTGGAGGAGACATAGATGAATTTCAGCAAGACCCTTCGCCGGGGAACGCTCGCCTTTGCCGGCGCGAGCCTCCTCGCCATCGTGACCGCTCAGGCCGCCGAACTCACCGTCTGGTGCTGGGACCCGAATTTCAACGTCGCGATCATGAAGGAAGCCGGCGATCGCTATGCGAAGACCCATCCGGACTTCAAGCTCAACGTTGTTGACTTCGCCAAGGTCGACGTGGAGCAGAAGCTGCAGACCGGTCTGGCCTCTGGCGTTTCCGACGGCATGCCCGACATCGTCCTGATCGAAGATTACGGCGCGCAGAAGTATCTTCAGTCCTTCCCGGGCGCCTTCGCCCCGCTCAGCGACAAGGTCGATTATTCCGGCTTTGCGCCCTACAAGGTTCAGCTCGCCACGCTCGACGGCAAGGTCTACTCCATGCCCTTCGACTCCGGCGTCACCGGCTTCTACTATCGCAAGGACTACATCGAGGCTGCCGGCTACAAGCCCGCCGACATGCAGGACCTGACCTGGGACAAGTATATCGAGATCGCCAAGGCCGTCGAAGCCAAGACCGGCCACAAGATGCTCGCGCTCGATCCCAATGACGCCGGCTATGTCCGCATCTTCATGCAGTCCGCTGGTTCGTGGTATTTCGACAAGGACGGCAATCCGAACATCCTCGACAACCCCGGCCTGAAGGCTGCGCTGGAAGTCGAGCAGAAGATCCTGCAGGCTGGCATCTACAAGCCGGCCGCCGGCTGGGCCGACTGGGTTGGCGCCTTCACCTCGGGTGACGTTGCCTCGGTGACGACCGGCGTGTGGATCACCGGCACGGTCAAGTCCGGTGCCGACCAGAAGGGCAAGTGGGGCGTCGCCCCGATTCCGAAGCTCGACGTGCCCGGCGCTGTCGCCGCGTCGAACCTCGGCGGTTCCAGCTGGTATGTCCTGTCCGGCTCCAAGGCCAAGGACGAAGCCATCGACTTCCTGAACGAGATCTACGCCAAGGACATCGACTTCTACCAGAAGATCCTGGTGGATCGCGGTGCCGTCGGTTCGCTTCTGGCCGCTCGTACGGGTACTGCCTATTCGTCCAACGACGAGTTCTTCGGCGGCGAGCCAATCTGGCAGAACTTCTCCGATTGGCTGAGCAAGGTTCCGTCCGTGAACTACGGCGTGTTCACCAACGAAGTGGACAGCGCCATTGCCGCCCACCTGCCGGATCTGGCCAAGGGCACCTCGGTTGACGACGTGCTGAAGGCCGTCGACGCGCAGGTCAAGTCGCAGCTGCAGTAATCCTCCCCTGTTGCTGCCCGGGCGCGGGGCCTTTGGTTCCGCGCCCGGCTTTTATCAGCTCTTGCCAAAGCACCGCTTCCGGAGAAGGAGGGCGCATGTCTTCGCTTGCGAGTGGCCCGGCCCAGCGCCGCAGATTTGACATCAACGGCTGGCTGTTCGTCGCCCCGGCCCTGACGCTCATCGCCATCTTCATGATCTTCCCGATCCTGCAATCCTTCTGGATGTCGTTCCAGCAGGGACGCGGCATGAACATGACGTTTGCCGGCTATGGCAATCTCGTCAAACTCTGGAACGATCCGCTCTTCATTCAGGCGCTCAGCAACACCTTCATCTTCTTCCTGATCCAGGTGCCGATCATGCTGACGCTGGCGCTGGTGATGGCGGCGGTGCTCAACAATCCGGCCATCCGCTTCCGCGGCCTGTTCCGCACGGCGATCTTCCTGCCCTGCGTCACCTCGCTGGTGGCCTACTCGGTGCTGTTCAAGTCGATGTTCGTCACCGACGGCATCGTCAATTCGACGCTTGAGACCATTGGCCTCATCAGCGATCCCATCCCCTGGATGACCGATCCCTTCTGGTGCCGGACCATGATCATCATCGCCATCACCTGGCGCTGGACCGGCTACAACATGATCTTCTATCTGGCGGCCATGCAGAACATCGACAAGTCGGTCTACGAGGCCGCGCGCATCGATGGCGTGCCCTCCATCGGCCGCTTCGCCTTCCTCACGGTCCCGATGCTGAAGCCGGTGATCCTGTTCACCACGGTCACCTCCACCATCGGTACGCTGCAGCTGTTCGACGAAGTCGCCAACATCACCGGCGGGGGTTCGGCCGGCGGTGCGGCGGGGCCGTCCAACTCGGCGCTGACGCTGTCGCTCTACATCTACAACCTCACCTTCAAGTTCATGCCGAGCTTCGGCTACGCCGCGCTGGTGTCCTATGTGATCGTGTTCCTGGTGGCGATCCTGGCCTTCATCCAGTTCTATCTTGCCCGGGAGAGCGACCGATGAACCCGATGCGCACGCTCCGCTCCGCAGGCACCTACGCCTTCCTCGGCGTGATGGCCTTCCTGTCGGTCTTCCCCTTCCTGTGGATGGCCTTCGGCGCCACCAACCCCACCACCGACATCGTCAAGGGCAAGGTCGGCTTCGGCGATGCGCTCAGCGCCAATGCCGCGGCCTTCTTCACCCAGGTGAATGTGCCGGTGGTGTTCTGGAACTCGCTGAAGATCGCCATCCTGCAGACGCTGATCACGCTGCTGGTCTCGTCCATGGCCGGCTATGGCTTCGAGATCTTCCGCTCGCGCAACAAGGAGCGCATCTACAACGCGATCCTGCTGACGCTGATGGTGCCGTTTGCGGCGCTGATGATCCCGCTGTTCATGATGATGGGCAAGGCCGGGCTGATCAACACGCATGTCGCCGTGCTGCTGCCCTTCGTCGGGTCCGCCTTCATCATCTTCTACTTCCGCCAGAACACCAAGTCCTTCCCCCATGAACTGCGCGATGCGGCGCGGGTGGACGGGCTCAAGGAATGGCAGATCTTCTTCCTGATCTACATTCCGGTGATGCGGTCCACCTATGCGGCGGCCTTCATCATCATCTTCATGACGGCGTGGAACAACTATCTCTGGCCGCTCATCGTGCTTCAGTCCAACGAGATGAAGACGATCACGCTGGTGATCTCCTCGCTGGGATCGGCCTATTACCCCGACTATGGCGTCGTCATGGTGGGCACGGTGATCGCCACGGTTCCCACGCTCTTCGTTTTCTTCGCCATGCAGCGGCAGTTTGTCGAAGGCATGATCGGTTCGGTCAAGTAACTCCAGGGCTTTGCAAATGCGCACCACCACTCAAATCAACAGCAACTGGTCCTTCCATGAAGGTGCCGAGAAGGCGCTGATCGAAGCCTTCGCTGCCGGGCGCGACGTGACCCTGCCGCACACCGCCGTCGAGACGCCGTTCAACTACTTTGACGAAACCGCATACCAGCGCGCCTTCACCTATCAGAAGCGCATCGCCTGGCAGCCGGCCTTCGAGGGCAAGGAAGTGGCGCTGGTCTTCGACGGCGCCATGGCCGACAGCGTCGTCTATGTGAATGGCGAGACGGTTGCCGCCCACCCGGACGGCTACACGCCCTTCGAGGCGCGCCTGACCGATCTTCTGAACAAGGGCGACAATCTCGTCACCGTCACCATCAACGGCGCCGAGAATCCGGCGATCCCGCCCTTCGGCGGCCAGATCGACTATCTCACCTATGCTGGCATCTATCGCGACGTCTGGCTGCGCGTCACTGCCCCGGTCTATGTCTCCAACGTCAAGGTGGAGACGCTTGACGCGCTTGCCGAGCGCAAGTCGGTGTCCGTGCGCGTGCTCACTGCCAACCCGCAGAAGCTGCCGCTCGAGGGCACCGTCAAGGTGACGCTGAAGGACGCCACGGGTTCCGTTCTTGCCACGTCGACCGCCGAGCTCGCCGCCGACGTGAAGCTGGTGTTCACCGATCTCGAAGGCCTGTCCCTGTGGGATCTCGATACGCCGGTGCTCTACACCGCCGAGGTCGAGACCACCCACGCCTCCGGCTCTGACTCCCATGCGGTCCGCTTCGGTTTCCGTACCGCCGAGTTCACGCCGGAAGGCTTCCGCCTCAATGGCCGGCCGCTGAAGATCCGTGGCCTCAACCGCCACCAGGCCTGGCCCTATGTGGGCTACGCCATGGGCCGCCGCGCCCAGGAGCGCGACGCCGAACTCCTCAAGCGCAAGCTGAAGGTCAATCTGGTCCGCACCTCGCACTATCCCCAGTCCACCTGGTTCCTCGATCGTTGCGACGAACTGGGGCTCTTGGTCTTCGAGGAGATCCCCGGCTGGCAGCACGTGGGGGACGAGGCCTGGCAGGCGCAAGCGATTGCCAATGTGCGCGCCATGGTCACGCGCGACTGGAACCATCCCTCGATCATCCTGTGGGGGGTGCGCATCAACGAGTCGCGTGACGTGCACGACTTCTACATCGAGACCAACCGTCTCGCCCATGAACTCGATTCCACCCGCCAGACCGGCGGCGTGCGCTACATCACCGAGAGCGAGTTCCTCGAAGACGTCTACACCATGAACGACTTCATCCTCGGCAACGAGGAGCTGCCGGGCAACAATCGTCCGCGCACGGCGCTGCGCAGCCAGACGGAGATCACCGGCCTCGGCCGCAATGTTCCCTACATGGTCACCGAGTTCAACGGCCACATGCATCCCACCAAGCGCTGGGACCAGGAGCAGCGCCAGGCTCAGCATGTGACGCGCTATCTCGAAATCCTCAACGCCGCCTATGGCGATCCCAACATCTCCGGCTGCATCGGCTGGTGCATGTTCGACTACAACACCCACAAGGACTTCGGTTCCGGCGACCGCATCTGCCATCACGGCGTGATGGACATGTTCCGCGAGCCAAAGTTCGCCGCCTGGGTCTATACCTCCCAGTGCGATCCCTCTGATGAAGTGGTGATGCAGCCCGTCACCTTCTATGCCCGAGGCGAGCGCAACATCGGCGGCATCCTGCCGCTCATCGTGCTCACCAACTGCGACGAGGTGGAGATCCGCTACGGCAGCCAAGTGGTCAAGCGCGTCAAGCCGGATCGGGAAACCTACCCGCATCTGCCACATGCGCCCGTGGTCATCGACCATCGCGTCTTCACGCCCGACGAACTGGGCCTGTGGGGCATGCAGTGGGAAGCGGCCACCATCACCGGCTTCATCGACGGCAAGGAAGTCAAGTCGATCCACTATGCGGACGATCCGTTGCCGACGACGCTTGAGGTGGAGGCCGACGATCTCGAACTCTCCGCCACGGCCAAGGACGCCACCCGCGTCATCGTCCGCGCGCTCGATCAGAAGGGCAATATCCTGCCGTTCCTCGATGACACCGTGTCCTTCTCGGTCACCGGCCCGATCAAGGTCATCGGTCCGTCGTCGCAGGTGCTGAAGGGTGGTTCGGTCGGCCTCTGGGTCGAGACCACCGGCGGCGCCGGAGCGGCCACGCTCACCGTCACTTCGCCGCGCTTTGCCGCCACGACCGTCTCGCTGACGGTCGCCTGATCCCTCGAACTCCAATCGCCTTGAGGTAAGCCAGATCATGACCGACGTTATCCTTCGGGACGTGCGCAAATCCTTCGGCACGGTGAATGTGATCAAGGGCGTGGATCTCGACGTGAAGTCGGGGGAGTTCGTGGTGTTCGTCGGCCCGTCGGGCTGCGGCAAGTCCACCTTGCTGCGCATGATCGCCGGCCTTGAGGACATCACCTCGGGGTCGCTGGAGATCGGCGGCGAGCGGATGAACGACGTCGATCCGTCCAAGCGCGGCATCGCCATGGTGTTCCAGAGCTACGCGCTCTATCCGCACATGACCGTGCGCGAGAACATGGGCTTTGCCCTGCGCTTTGCCGGCGTGCCCAAGCCGGAGATCGAGAAGCAGGTTCTGGACGCCGCGCGCATTCTCGAACTCGAACCGCTGCTCGATCGCAAGCCGAAGGCGCTTTCGGGCGGCCAGCGCCAGCGCGTCGCCATCGGCCGCGCCATCGTGCGCCATCCCAAGGTGTTCCTGTTCGACGAACCCCTGTCCAACCTCGATGCCGAGTTGCGCGTGCACATGCGCATCGAGCTGGCCAAGCTGCACCGCAAGCTCGGCGCCACCGTGATCTACGTGACCCATGACCAGGTCGAGGCGATGACGCTGGCCGACAGGATCGTGGTGCTGCGCGGGG
>NZ_JAKJIC010000007.1 GCF_021864535.1 Oryzibacter oryziterrae | reverse complement strand
GCTCCGGGGCGGCTGCCGGGATCAGGCGCCGTCATCGTGTCCTCGCATCGGAGGCCATCGTCATTGCGGTCGGCTCGAGCTCAGAGAAAATTGTGTGCCCCGGCCGCTTGTTCCCGTTCTCGGGAACGCACGTTCACCGGCGATACGCAGGACCCGGGGGGCTGGGGGGCTGGATTGAGCCGGGGCCTATTCAAACCGGTGTTCACCGGGGCAACGCGGAGAATGCTGCCTATGCCCCATGTTCCCCCAATGGCCGAAAGGCGGCGGAATTGTGAAATCCATCAGAGCTTCGTGATCGATTTGTTTCCACGGGATACACTGGGGAAAGGACGCTCTCAGAAGTCCGAGAGAATGCCCTTGTGCTCCCAGTCGCCATAGCGCACCGGCTCAGGACCCTTGCGGCCGTGCAACTCCTTGGGTTGTTCGGCTGCGACGGCGGTCCGGCGGCGCTCTTCGGCTTCCGCGAGGGCGCGCTGGGCGGCGGGCGGCAGGTCTTCGATGCGACGGCGCGCCTCGGGAGACTTGGTTTCGTCGGTCATGGCGTGATCCTTGATCTTCACCGGGCCGCTTCCCATTCTATGGGAGACTGAGCGGACGACCTCAAGTGCACTGATTCAGTCAGAGGAGTCACCTTGAACGGTATTCCGTGCACTCGATTTTCTTGTTTGTGCCGCGACATGTCCAATCGGACTGGCCCTTACAGGCCGGACCATGCGATTGGGTCGATGCACCAGGTGGCCATATAGCACTCGCTCGGAATGGGACAAAGCGATGAATTTCTTCAAGACCAGCCTTCTGCTTGCGGCCATGACGGCGCTGTTCATGGGGCTCGGCTTCCTGATCGGCGGCCAGGGCGGCATGATGATCGCGTTCGTCGTGGCGGCCGGCATGAACTTCTTCTCCTACTGGAACGCCGACAAGATGGTGCTGGCCATGCACCGGGCGCGCGAGGTGGATGAACGGACGGCGCCCGAGTATTACGGCCTCGTGCGGCGTCTCGCCGCCAACGCGGGCCTGCCGATGCCACGCGTCTATGTGATCGACAATCCGCAGCCCAATGCCTTTGCCACCGGGCGCAACCCGCAGAATGCCGCCGTCGCGGCGACGACGGGCCTATTGAACATGCTGTCGGCCGAGGAAGTGGCGGGCGTGATGGCCCATGAGCTTGCCCATGTGCAGAACCGCGACACGCTGACCATGACGATCACGGCGACCTTTGCCGGCGCCATCTCCATGCTGGCCAACTTCGGCCTGTTCTTCGGCGGGCGGCGCGACCAGAACAATCCGCTCGGTTTCGTCGGCGTGCTGCTGGCGGCGATCGTGGCGCCGATGGCGGCCATGCTGGTGCAGATGGCGATTTCGCGCAGCCGCGAATATGCCGCCGACCGGCGCGGCGCCGAAATTTCGGGCCAACCGCTGGCCCTTGCCGCCGCGCTCAACAAGATTTCGGGGGCTGCCCATCACGTACCGAACATGACAGCGGAGCAAAATCCTGCTACGGCGCATATGTTCATAGTCAATCCGCTGTCTGGGCAGCGCATGGACAACCTGTTTTCGACCCATCCGGATACGGAAAACCGCATCAAGGCGCTCGTGGCCATGGCCGGCGAGACCGGTGCGTTTAGCGCGCCCCCTGCCTCTCAGGCGGCGGGGCCGTGGGGCAGCAGGCGTCCGAGCAACCCGGGACAGCGCCAGCAGCGCGGACCGTGGGGATGAGTGAAGGAAATGGTGGGACCGGCAGGGGGCCGAAAGGCCCGTCCGGCGGCAAACGCGGACCCGGCAAGCCCGGTGGCGGCTTTCACAAGCCCAAGGGTTCGTTCGGCGACGGTCCCCGCAAGGAAGGTCCCGGCGGGTTCAAGGGCGGGCCGCGCGGCGGTGCGCCCTTCGGCGCGCGCATGGCGACGCCCGGCGGCGGACGGCCCAAGCGCGTACAGGGCATGGAGGCCCGTGTCGTCGCCGCCGACCTGATCGCCGGCGTGATGAAGGGCAAGCTGCTCGACCAGTTGCTTGATGAAGGTCCGTCGGCGGCCAAGTATCAGGCGCTCGATCCGCGCGATCGCGGTCTGGCGCGCGCCATTGTCGGCTTCACGTTGCGTCGCAACGGCCAGATCGAGGAGGCCATCAGCCGCTTCCTGACCCGGCCGCTTCCGGATGATGCCGGTTCGCTCAAGGCGATCATGGCGATCTCCGCCGCGCAGATCCTGTTCATGGATGTAGCCGATCATGCCGCGGTGGCCCTCGGCGTGGAACTTGCCGCGCTCGATCGCGGGGCGGCGGCGTTCAAGGGGCTGGCCAATGCCGTGTTGCGGCGCATTGCCGACAACAAGCAGGCCATCCTCGCCGAGCAGGATCCCGTGACGCTCAACACGCCGGCCTGGCTGATGGAGCGCTGGACGGCGGCCTATGGCGCCGAGACGGCGCGCGCCATCGCCGAGGCCAACGCCATCGAGCCGACGCTGGATCTCACCGTGAAATCGGATGCGGAAGGATGGGCGGCGCGCCTCGGCGGCATCGTGCTGCCGACGGGTACGGTGCGCATTGCCGTGACCGGCGCGGTGGAAAAGCTTGATGGTTACGAAGAGGGGCAGTGGTGGGTGCAGGATGCCGCCGCCGCGCTGCCGGTCTATCTCTTCGGCGACCTCAAGGGCAAGAAGGTGGCCGACCTCTGCGCGGCACCCGGCGGCAAGACGGCCCTGCTGGCCGAACTCGGCGCCGAGGTGACCTCGCTCGACATTTCCTATCACCGCCTGCAGCGGCTCGAGCGCAATCTCTACCGGCTGGGTCTCAAGGCCAACATCGTCAAGGCCGACGCGACCGAATGGCTGGGCGGGACCTTCGACATGGTGCTGCTCGACGCGCCCTGCACGGCCACCGGTACGCTGCGCCGGCATCCGGACGGCATGCTCGGCAAGAAGCCGGCCGACGTGGCCGGCCTTGCCGCCGTGCAGCGCAAGCTGATCGATCAGGCCATCCGCATGCTGCGGCCCGGCGGCCTGCTGGTCTACTCGACCTGTTCGCTGGAGCCGGAGGAAGGGCCGGACCAGATCCGCCGCCTGATGCTGATCGATGCGCCGCTCGACGTGGTGCCGGTGACGGCGGAGGACGTGTTCGGCCTTGAAGAGGTGATCACGTCCGAGGGCTATGTGCGCACGCTGCCGTGCCATCTGAAAAATGCCGATCCGCGGCTCTCTGGCCTCGACGGCTTCTTTGCCGCGCGGCTGCGCAAGCGGGTCTGAGGCCGGCAACCGATCCCATCGAGCGTTACAGGCGGGGCTTGCGAGGCCCGCCTGCTGCGACATTGCCGTGTTCTCCGGCAATTGCGTGGCGCTCGGGCGACGGTTAAAATTTTAATCAACATTAACGATGTTCGGTCACCAATTGGTAACCGGACGGCGCGTCCTATCAAGGCTTGATCGACCGGTCCGTGCCCTTTGGCACCCTTGCCGGCTCCTGGAGGCAATCACGCGATGCGGGGGCTTTTGACCAGCACCACCCGCCTCATGTTCTTTGCGACGGAACTGGCCGTTCGGCGGGCCATCGTCTCACTGGAACGCGGCCCGTTCTCGCGCTGGCGTTGGCCTGGGGCCACGCCGGAACGGCTGGTCATTGCTCCGCAGGATATCCGCACCGCCGATCCCACCATTGCAGCGGACATCTACGCCGGCGTCTTCGCCTTCGCCGGCAAGGTGATCGAGACATCGGGGCGCTCGCCCTTCGATCTCGAAGCGCCGTCGGAATGCTGGGCGCGGCAGTTGCACAGCTTCGGCTGGCTGCGGCATTTGCGCGCCGCCGACAATGCGCTGGCCCGGCAGAATGCGCGGGCGCTGGTGGCCGACTGGATCAACCAGGAAGCCAAGGCCCCGCCGCTGGCCTTTGCGACGGAAATCCTCGCCCAGCGCGTGATCGCCTGGGTGACGCAGTCGCCGCTCATTCTGGAAGAGGCCGATCGTGGCTTCTATCGGCGCTTCGTGCGCTCGCTGGTGCGGCAGGTGCGCCGCCTGCGCATCCGCTTCTTCGATGCGCCGGACGGCTATCCGCGTCTGATCGCCGCCATTGCGGTGGCCGAGTTTGCGCTGTCGGTCGAGGGGCAGCAGCGGCTGATCCGCCAGGCGAGCCAGCGGCTCGAGCAGGAGCTTGTCCGGCAGGTGCTGCCCGACGGCGGCCACGTGAGCCGCCAGCCCGGCGTGATCGTCGATATCCTCACCGAGTTGCTGCCGCTCCGGCAAGCCTATGCGACGCGCGGCGTCACGCCACCGGCGGCGCTGGTGTCGTCCATCGACCGGATGATGCCCATGCTGCGCTTCTTCCGGCATGCGGACGGGCATTTCGCGCATTTCAACGGCATGGGCGCGAGTCAGGCCGACCAGTTGGCCACCCTGCACGCCTATGACGATACGCGCGGCGTGCCGGTGCAGAACGCCAGCCACTCGGGCTATCAGCGGCTCGATGCGGCGGGCACCGTGGTGCTGATGGATACGGGGGCCATCCCGCCGCTCGGGGTGAGCCAGCACGCCCATGCGGGCTGCCTCAGCTTCGAGATGTCGTCGGGCGGGCATCGCTTCATCATCAACTGCGGCTCGAGCCTCGAACCGCGCTGGCGAGACGCGGCGCGCAGCACGCCGGCGCATTCGACCCTGGTGCTCGAGGATGCGTCCTCCGCCAGCTTCCTCGACAGCGGCCGGCTGGCGCGGCGCATCGGGACGGTGATGCCGTCGGGCGCGCGGCAGGTGCTGGTCAAGCGCGAGGACCGGGCCGAGGGCACGGTGGTCGCCGCGCGGCATGACGGCTATGCCGCAGCCTTTGCTGCGCAGCATGAGCGCAGCCTGACGCTTTCGGCGGATGGGGCGGAAATTCTCGGAACGGATCGCGTGCTGATGGCCGGCCGGTCGGCGCGTCAGGATCGGTTTGCCATCCGCTTCCACCTGCACCCGTCCATCCGCGCCACCCGCACGGCCGGCGGCGACGTGCTGCTGCTGGCCCCCGACGGGGAGGCGTGGACATTTTCCTGCCCGATGATTCCGCCGGAGCTCGAAGACAGCGTCTATCTTTCGGACGTGCACGGCCGGCGCAAGACCTTGCAGATCGTGCTGCCCGGACGGGCGCGGGTAACGCCGGAAGTGCACTGGACCTTGTCGCGCACGGCGCTTGGCCAGCGGTCACGCGCCAGCAAGCCGCGCGAAGCGGTGGCCGGGGTCAAGGATCTGTTCGAGCTTTGAGGTCGTCCACAGGACGGCTCGGCCAGAGGCCTGCGCTGCGATCGGTGCTCAGAAGGTTCCGAGCAGGCGCTTGAGATAATCCAGTTCCAGCGGCGACCGGTTGGGGTCGGAGTAGCGGCGACGCAACTCGTCGAGCAGCTTGCGGGCGCGCTGAACCTCGATCTCGCCGGGCACGGAGGTGGTGTCGCCGAAATCCGGGCCCGTGCGGCGCTGCGGACGACCGAGCGGATCGGTGGCCTCGGCCTGGCTGTCGCCGGGCTTGCGGGTGCCCTTGCCCTGGCCGGTGCCGTCGCCCTCGCTGCCCTGTGCCATCTGCTGGGCGCCCTTGCGCATGGCGTCAAGCGCCTGCCCCTGGCGCTCAAGCGCCGTCTCGGGATCGCCCTGGCCGAGTTGTTCGCCGGCACCGCGCATGCTCTTGCCCGCTTCGCCCAGCTGGTCGCGGCCATCGCGCCCTTGCTGCTGCATTTGGCCGAGCAGGTCCTGCAACTGCTTTTCCAGCTGCTGCTGCTGGCTCTGCAGATCGCCGAGCGCCTGCTGTTGCTGGTTGCCGTCCATGTTGGTGGTTTCGTCGGTGCGGCCTTCGGGCGTGAACTTGTGCGTCTTGTTCATCAGCTCCTGCTGGCGGCGGATCATGTTGGCGAGCGCGTCGAGCGCCTTGTCCTCGCCGCCCTGCTGGCCCTGTGCCTGGTCGGAGGGCATCATCTGCATGTTGTCGATGAGGTCGTCGAGCTGGGAGAGGAGCTGCTGAGCGGCGTCCTTCTGGCCGAGCTCGCTCAGTTCCTGCAGACGTTTCAGCAGCTTGTCGAGGTCCTCGGGCTTCATGACTTGCGAGGGGTTGGGCTTGCGCTGGGCCAGCTCGCGCATGCGGTCGGGATTGTTGCGCAGCTGCTCGGCCATCGCCTGCATGTAGTCGTCGAGGGCCTTGCGCACCTCGTCCATCAGGCGGGCGATCTCTTCCTTGCTGGCGCCGCGTTCGATGGCGTCGCGCAAGGCGTTGCGCGCGTCGCGCAGATGCTGCTCGGCGTCGGAGGTGTCGCCGGCCTCGATGGCGAGCGCCATGGACCACAGCAGATCCATGGCACTGCGGAGATCGTCGTCGGAGCGCGCGTAGCGGATGCGCTCGATCACGACGCGCATGCCGATGATGGGCGCGGCCCTGCCGATATAGTCGGCGCCGAGATCGCTGGCGGTTTCGATGCTGCTGGCGACGTCGAGGGCCTGATTGGCGTCCGCGGCGAGACGGCGGCGCTGTTCCACCAGCATGGCGGCAAGCGGGTTGTGGAACGTCCGCTGAGGCAGACGCATGAGGAGCGGCGGCGAGGTGCCATGCTGTCCGGCCTCGTCGACGGCCTCGAGTGTCAGTTTGACGAGGCTGCCGGCCAGCGGATTGGCGGCGAAGTCGCGCGTGAGTGACGCGGCTGGCGTCGGCGCCCCCTTGGCCGGGGTCGTCAGCGGCAGGTCGGACAGGGTTGCGAGCGGCCGGGCGTTCGCGCTCACCCCCTCGGGGGCAAAATGGGCGACGGCGGAGGCGACGCGATAGTCGTCGAGCGCTTCATAGGCAAGGTGGAGGGCACCCTTGGCCGTGGCACCGGGCTCTTCGGTCAGGCGGATCACCGGCGGCTTGTCCGGCACGACGTCGAAGCGGTAGCGGGTGAGGACGCTTTCGCCGCTCGTCACGGTCAGCGTGCCCGAGGCTTCAAGCGGCCACTCAAAGGCCGTGGGCTCGTGCGTGTCCGGAGCGGGGACCGATTTGGGAGCGACCTGACTGACGGCGACGTCCTTGCCCTCGGTGCCGCTGGCGCCGGCATAGGTGGCGGCCACATCGGAAACGCCATTGAGGCGCAGGGTCAGCAGGCTGCCGGCGGGTACGCGGATCGGCGCGGCATCGGCGGTCTGGTCGGTGGGCAGGTAGCGCGGGGCGGCGCCGGTATAGGCGGGCGGAGCCACCCAGGCGTCCATGCGCAGGTCCGGCCGCGGGCTTTCCGGCAGGCGGAAGGCAGAGCGCAG
Organism: Oryzibacter oryziterrae; assembly: GCF_021864535.1. Classification (GTDB taxonomy): domain Bacteria; phylum Pseudomonadota; class Alphaproteobacteria; order Rhizobiales; family Pleomorphomonadaceae; genus Pleomorphomonas; species Pleomorphomonas oryziterrae. The sequence continues at coordinate 212,845 of NZ_JAKJIC010000007.1, read as the reverse complement.
CGGGTCCACATGATCCGGTGTCGCCAGCCAGCCGATGATTGCCAGGAGGAAGACGAGGGCGCGCAAGGCGTAAGGATCGGCCTTGTCGAGCCGGGGAGACGGCGCGGCGGCGCGCGCGCCTGCGGCCTCGGCCATGACGCGGCGCCGATGCGCCTGCCACAGGGCGCGACCAACGGGGTCGCGGTCACCGATGGCGGGCTGGTCGACGAGCGTGGTGAGGGGATGGTGCGCCAGGCCGCTGTCGCGCTCAAGCCGCTGCAGGGCCTCGCGGCGCGTGGGGAGGCGGACCAGCAGCGCGGAGCCAAGTGCCGCGATCAAGGCCAGTGCCATGATGCCGACGACGCCGAGACGGACGAGGTCCGGCAGGCGATCGAGGAAGCCGGTCCAGCTCAGCACCAGCAAGAGCACGCCGATGTTGAGGGCAAGCGCCAGACGCGGCCAGAGGCGCTCCCAGGCGAGCGCGAAGCGGGCCAGACGCACCTGGCCGGCAACCGCGTCAAGCGGATCGGGCACGGTGGTCTGCGGCTTGCCGGGTGCGGCCATGGGCTTTGATGGTCCTGATCTTCAAACATCATTCGATGCTGCGAGGGCGGCACCAGCTGCTTGCACGCTGAGCCGACATCCTCATAGCTGGATCAGCATAGTCGGCAACGGAGTCGATTTTAAGGGCGATTTCCAAAATAGTCGCGAGGGGCATTCACGCAGCTGTGTTGGCCCAGGGCGCATTCGGCGCTTGACCTTTGCAGGCCAAGACGGCATCGCCTTGCCCCATCGGTTCCGGCTATCGAGGGACGATGGACGGCCGCATCGGCCAGGTTGCGTGCTCATGTCAACTAATCCATTGAAATCGCTGGCATGATGGCGGCTCCGAAATTCGGTTGAGCCGTGACTCGGCCCTTGCGGAGGGGCCGGCTGGGGCACTAGAATGGACAGGATTGTCCTATCTTCTCCGTTCAGACAGGAAGAGATTTTCCGAGATGCATATCGGCTTTCGCGGTTTCTTGCGCCGCTGTGTCGCTACGGCCATTGCCAGCGCCCTTGCGCTGGTGCCGATGATGGGTGGCGCGGTGGCCGGCCCCTATCTGCTCGTTGACCTGAAGAGTGGTGAAGTCATTGCCGAGAACCAGAGTTTCGATCCCTGGTATCCGGCGTCGATCACCAAGCTGATGACGACTTATGTGACCTTGAAGGCCGTGGCATCCGGCGAGCTCTATGGCGACAGCGGCGTGCCGATGACCGCCGCGGCAGCCAGGCAGCCGCCGTCGAAGATGGGGTTCAAACCCGGCACGGTGATTACCATCGACACGGCGCTGAAGATCATCATGGTCAAATCGGCCAATGACGTGGCCATGGCGCTGGGCGAGCGCGTCGGCGGCAGCCTGCCGGCCTTTGTGGCGCGGATGAATGCCGAGGCCAGGGCGCTCGGCATGGTCGGCACGCATTTCGACAATGCCAACGGCCTGCCATCGCCGGGCCAGTATACCACGGCGCGCGACTACGCGATCCTGGCGCGGGCGCTGCTGCGCGAGTTTCCGGCCTACCGCGACCTCTACCACATCACGGCTCTGTCGCTCGGCGGCAAGGTCATCCCCAATCACAACAATCTCCTCGAACGCTATCCCGGCGCCGACGGCATGAAGACCGGCTTCATCTGCGCGGCTGGCTTCAATGTGGTGGCCAGCGCCTCGCGCAACGGACGGCAGGTGCTGGCCGTGGTGCTGGGCGGCGAGACGGCGAAGGCGCGCGACGAACTGGCGGCCAAGCTGTTCGAGTATGCCTTCCAGTCGCCCAACAGCCACAGCGGCATCACGCTCGACAGCCTGCGGCCGCGGGCGGCCGTGGCGAGCGCGCCGGCGGACATGCACGATCTCGCCTGCCCGAAGAAGCGCAACAAGAAGGCCGTGACCGAGGATCTCGGCGATGACGATGACGCGGGCGATGCCGGCAAGACCGCGTCCTATCTGGTGCCGCGTTTCAAGGTGATGGATCCGATCCCGATCGTTCTGGGCGGCGCGCGCGACATGCCGGTCGCAACGCCGGCGGTTGTGACCCCGGCTGCTGCCGCGGCGTCGAGCCGGGATCTGGCCTTTGCCAGCGCCGATCTGCCGCCACTGCCGCTGCCCAATCCGCTCAGGACTGGCAAGCTGCGCGGCGCGGCGACACGATGAACCACGGATACAACGGGGCTTCGCCTTCATGACGTCTTCGCCAGAAACGCGGGGCCCCAAGCCCCCGATCCCCGTGACCGTGCTGACCGGCTTTCTCGGTGCGGGCAAGACCAGCTTGCTCAACGCGCTGGTCAAGGACCCGGCTCTGGCCGGCACCGGCTTCATCATCAATGAATTCGGCGACATCGGTCTCGACCACCTGTTCGTCGAGGCCAAGGATGACGGCATCGTCGAGCTGAGTTCGGGCTGCCTGTGCTGCACCGTGCGCGGCGAGCTGGTGACGACGCTGGAGAACTTTCTGCGCGGCCTCGACAACGGCCGCATCGACACGCTGACGCGCATCGTGATCGAGACGACCGGTCTGGCCGATCCGGCCCCGGTGCTGCACACCATCATGGCGCATCCCTATCTCGTCATGCGCTATCGCCTCGACGGGGTGATCACCGTCGTAGACGCGGTCAACGGCGGGCGGACGCTCGACGAGCATGTGGAGGCGGTCAAGCAGGCGGCGGTGGCCGATCGCATCGTGCTGACCAAGACCGATCTGCCGGAGGGTGCGGCACGGGCCGAGCGGCTCGTGGCGCGGCTCCACCAGCTCAATCCCGCCGCGCCGGTGCTGGTGGCGGCGTCGGGAGAGGCCATTGCAAGCCGGCTGCTCGACAGCGGTCTCTACGATCCGGCGAGCAAGACGGCGGATGTGCGGCGCTGGCTGAACGAGGAAGCCTATGCCGGCCATGGGCACCATGGCCACGACCACGACCACGACCACGACCACGACCACGCGCATGATCATGGCCATCATCATGACCATGACTGCCAGGGTGAAGCCTGCGACCATCCCGATCACCAGCACGACGCCAACCGCCACGACGCGCATATCCGCGCCTTCGCGCTGGCCACGGACCGGGCGGTTCCCGCCGGGGCGATGGAGATGTTCCTTGATCTCCTGCGGTCGGCGCATGGGCCGAAGGTGTTGCGGATGAAGGGGATCGTGCGCCTTGCCGAGGACCCGGACCGGCCGCTGGTGGTGCATGGCGTGCAGGACATCTTCCATCCGCCCCTGCGGCTTGCCGCCTGGCCGGACTCCGATCGGCGCACGCGGCTCGTCTTCATCACGCGCGATCTGGAAGAGGCCTTCGTGCGCAAGCTGTTCGACGCCTTTGCCGGCACGCTGGCGCCCGATACGGCCGACAGTGCGGCCATGACCGACAGCCCGCTGGCTCTGTCGGGCTTCACGCCGCCGTCGCTGCGTCGTTGAGCGTTAAGGCCTCGTAAAGGCTTCAGAAACAATTTGATGCAAGGATGGCGGCTCATACCTCGTTTCACGGGGGGAGCTGCCATGGACACCGCCTCTATCGCCTCGTTTCTTGTTGCATCGCAGCAGCAGAACACGCGTCTCAACGTGGCGACGGCCGTGATGAAGATGAGCCAGCAACAGGACCAGCAGCTTTTGTCGATGATCGACAAGGGCTTGGCTCAGTCCACCGCGGCGTCGCCGCCCCCGCCCGAAGGCATGGGACAGAAGCTCGACATGACCGTCTGAGACGGGTTTTCCACAGGGTTTTCCCTGGAATTCACAGGGCAGGCCGTTGAATCCTTGTGACGATTCACAATGGGAAGCGCGCCGCTCTTTGCGCTGCACAATCGGCTTTTCTTCACGTTAACCAAGCATTAACTATAACGGCCAGAAGCTGGGGAGCGGAAGGTGGTGCCTCCATTGATTTGGCAGGCAGCACGTGGTTTGGAGCCGTTGGAAGGAACGTCCGTTGCCTACATCGTTTGCGAAGCCCGAACCTTATCTCTTTTCCTGCGTCGACGGCGACCAAGTGCTGGTCGTGCGTGTTCTGGAAATGTCGCCGAGTGCGGCGGTGTCGCGCTTCAATGCGCTGACCAGCGTCGAACGTCGCAGCCTTGCGGTGTCTCGCCAAGCTCGTAGCCGGGGTGTTCAGTTCGAACGCCTGCGCGGCTGGGTCGGCCGCGTTCTTCCTCGGATCACCGGGATCGGCCAGCACCGCGCCTGAGCCCGGCTCCTGCCATCCCTTGCGCGCCTATCGCGGCGGTCGGAATACCCGACCTTTGCTTCGGCCGCATGGCGTCAGCTGCGCCACACGTCGCCCCGTCAGTGGATCGCGACAAGCCGATCGACGAGATCGAGCACGGCCTGATCATCCCATTCCGCCGGCCCGTTGAGCGCGCCGATCTGGCAGCCCTTGCGGTCCAGGATCAGTGACGTCGGCAGGCCGAAGGCAAGGCCCCGGGTCTTGAGCGACGTGAAGAGCGCCATCTTCGGGTCACGGTAGTCCGGCAGCGCCGCCACCTTGATCTCGTCGAGGAAGGTGCGCGGCTTGGCGGGATCGCCAACGTCCATGTTGACGGTGGCGACCGTGAAGTCCGGACCGTTGCGCGCGGCGGCGAGGCGGTCGAGCGCCGGCATTTCCTTGCGACAGGGCACGCACCATGTGGCCCAGAGGTTCAGGAGCACGAAACGGCCCTTGAGTTCCGCGATGCCGGTGGGCTTGCCGTCGGCGGTCTGGAAGGCCAACGTCGACAGGTCGGCCGGGCTTTCGGCGGGGATCAGGCCGGCCAGTTGCCCATGCGCCGACGATTTGATGGCGTCGAGAGCCTGTTGCGAGGCCTCGCAACCGCCTGCGCTGTGGACAGGGGACCATTTCGTCACGTATACGCCAGCGAGACCCACGGCGAGACCGGCGATCGCGGCAATGGCCAGCAGGCGGACCGGTCGGCTTTTCGTGGGCATTTGCGTCATTTCAGGTCCTGTCGGCGTCGAGGAGATAGCAAGATGAGCAATCGCATGTGGGGTGGACGGTTCAAGACCGGCCCGTCCGCCATCATGGAAGAAATCAACGCCTCGATCGACTTCGACCGCAAGCTCTACGCCCAGGACATCAAGGGCTCGAAGGCGCATGCGGCCATGCTCGCCAAGCAAGGCATCATCCCGGAGGACGACGCGCGCAAGATCGCCGAAGGCCTCGATGCGATCAAGGGCGAAATCGAGAGCGGCAGCTTCACCTTCTCGCGCGCCCTCGAGGACATCCACATGAACGTGGAATCGCGCCTGAAAGACATCATCGGTACGCCGGCGGGCCGGCTGCACACGGCGCGCTCGCGCAATGACCAGGTGGCGGTGGATTTCCGCCTGTGGGTGCGCGACAGCCTCGATCATCTGGAAGCCCAACTCACCGACCTCATGAAGGCGCTGGTCGTCCGCGCCGCCGAGCATACGCATACGGTGATGCCGGGCTTCACCCATCTGCAGTCGGCGCAGCCGGTTACCTTCGGCCATCACCTGATGGCCTATGTGGAGATGTTCGCCCGTGACCGCAGCCGCGTGACCGACGCGCGCAAGCGGATGAACGAGTGCCCGCTGGGAGCGGCGGCGCTGGCCGGCACGTCCTTCCCGATCGATCGGCATGCGACGGCCGAGGCGCTTGGCTTCGATCGGCCGACCGCCAACTCGCTCGACAGCGTATCGGACCGCGATTTCGCGCTGGAAGCTATGGCTGCCGGCTCGATCATCGCCATCCACCTGTCGCGTCTGGCCGAGGAGATCGTGATCTGGTCGTCGGCGCAGTTCGGTTTCGTGCGGCTGTCGGATGCCTTCTCGACGGGCTCGTCGATCATGCCGCAGAAGCGCAATCCCGATGCCGCCGAGCTGGTGCGCGCCAAGTCCGGCCGCATCATCGGCGACATGAATGCATTGATGATCGTGATGAAGGGCCTGCCGCTGACCTATCAGAAGGACATGCAGGAGGACAAGGAGCAGGCTTTCGACGCCATCGAGAACCTGTCGCTTTGCCTGGAAGCCACCGCCGGCATGATCCGCGACATGGCGCCGAATGTGGAGCGCATGGCCGCGGCGGCGGGGTCGGGCTATGCGACGGCCACCGATCTTGCCGACTGGCTGGTGCGCGTGCTGGGGCTGCCCTTCCGCGACGCCCATCACGTGACTGGCAAGCTGGTCGGCATCGCCTCGGAGCGCGGCATCGAGCTTGCGGATATTCCGCTTGCCGACATGCAGGCAGTGCATGCCGGCATCACCGATGCCGTCTATGGCGTGCTGACGGTGCAGGCCTCGGTCAGCTCGCGCAAGAGTTATGGCGGCACATCGCCTGACAATGTGGCGGCGCAGGTGAAGCGCTGGCAGGACATGCTGGGGTAAAGGCACAGTCTTTTGGAATGACTAGCTCGGAGGCGATTGATGCCGCTGACCGTAACGCTCTGGCGCCCTGTCGGCCCCAAGGAACTTGAGCTCATCAAGGCAAGCGGCATGCGTGCCTTTCCTCCGCGCTTGCCTGAACAACCAATCTTTTACCCTGTATTGTCGCTCGACTATGCGGAGAAGATTGCGCGCGACTGGAATGTCCCTGAGAGCGGGGCCGGGTATGTAACAGAGTTCGATGTGAAGTCGGATTTCTTGCAACAATATGACATTCAAGATGCGGGCGGTCGGCTGCATCGAGAGTATTGGATACCCGCAGAAGAGCTAAACCAGTTCAACGCTGCCATCGTCGGGGAAATCAGAGTCGTGCGCGCATTTTCGGCATGATGCAATCAGTGAGTGCCAACTCAATTGGCGGCTAGGCGTGCTCTGCCTCTTGCCAACGGCGGTGAGGCTGGTAGTCATAGACAACGATGATCGGGTCCCTGTCTCAATCTCTGAGTGAGATGAGAGGGAGTCGTTCAGATTTGGCATTTGTAGAAGGCCGAAGATGCAGCGCCGGGTACTCACGCTTTTGCTTGTCCTCCTATCGCTCGCCGCTTGCGGGCGCCGTGGCGACCTCGATCGGCCGAATGCCACCGAGCCGGCGCCTGCGACGTCGTCCGATCCGGGTGCCGTGCAGCCCGAGCCGCAGAAGGCGCCGGACAAGCCGTTTTTCCTCGATCCGCTGATCTGACGGAGCCCGTGAGTGCATCATTTCCATTATAGGGACGGCGAACTTCACGCCGAAGGGGTGGCCGTCGCTGCCATCGCCGCCGCCGTCGGCACGCCGGTCTACATCTATTCCGCTGCCACCTTGCGCCGGCACTACGAGGTGTTTGCCGGCGCCTTCAAGGGACTTAAGGCGGAAGTCTTCTATGCCATGAAGGCAAACTCCAACCAGGCGGTGATCCGCACGCTGGCGGCGCTGGGCGCTGGCGCCGACGTGGTGTCGGAAGGCGAGTTGCGCCGTGCGCTGGCGGCGGGCATTCCGGCGCACAAGGTGGTGTTCTCGGGCGTTGCCAAGACTGAAGGCGAGATGGCCTTTGCCCTCGAGGCGGGCATCAAGTGCTTCAACGTGGAGAGCGAGCCGGAGCTGAAGCGGCTCTCTGCGGTGGCGAGCCGCATGGGCAAGCTGGCGCCGGTGTCCTTCCGCATCAATCCCGACGTTGACGCGCTGACGCACGCCAAGATCTCCACCGGCAAGAGCGAGAACAAGTTCGGCATTCCCTGGGTGGATGCGCCGCGCGTCTATGCCGAGGCGGCCAAGCTGCCGGGCATCAAGGTGACCGGCATCGACATGCATATCGGCTCGCAGATCACCGAGCTCGGGCCGTTCGATGCGGCCTTTGCCCGGTTGGGCGAGCTGATCACCCGGCTCCGGGCCGATGGTCACGCCATCGATCACATCGATCTCGGCGGTGGCCTCGGCATTCCCTACAAGGACGACAACGCCCCGCCGCCCGACCCGACCGCCTATGCGGCCGTCGTGCGCAAGCACACGGAAGCGCTCGATTGCGAAGTGCTGTTCGAGCCGGGCCGGCTGATCGTCGGCAACGCCGGTCTCCTCGTAACCGAGGTGCAGTATGTGAAGCGCGGCGCGGCCAAGACCTTCGTCATCGTCGACGCCGGCATGAATGACCTGATCCGTCCGACGCTCTATGAGGCGCATCACGAGGTTCGTCCGGTGCGCGAGCGGGCACCGGGAGCCGAGCGCGAGGTGGCCGACGTGGTGGGGCCGGTGTGCGAGACCGGCGACTATCTGGCGCTGTCGCGCGACATGGCGGTGATGGAGGCGGGCGAGCTCCTTGCCGTCTTCTCTGCCGGTGCCTATGGCGCCGTGCAGGCGGGCACCTACAACTCCCGCCTTCTGGTGCCGGAAGTGCTTGTGGATGGCGACAAGTGGGCGGTGATCCGTCCGCGCACGAGCTATGACGACCTGATCGGGCTCGACGTGGTGCCGGACTGGCTCGGCTGAGTGCTGGCTGCGCGCGAAAGGCGGCTCATGCCAGCCGCTTTTCACCGAAGATGAACCAGGCCTTGGCGATGACCGCTCCGGTCACCTGATAGACGCAGACCATTTCCATGCTGCCCTTGCCCTCGGGGAAGTTGCGGTCGACCCGTTCGTGGTCGATCACCATCGCGCCCATCACCGTGCGGCTGATGAGGTGGGCGTGGAGATCCGGTTCGGCGAAGCGGGCGGCAAAGCGCGGACGCAGGGCGTCGCGCCCTTGGCGAGCAAGGTGTTCGGGTGCTCGTATTGCTCGGCGTCCTCGGCATAGAGGGACAGGAGAGCCTCCAAATCCTTGGCATTGTAGGCAAGGAGTTGTGCCGCAACGACAGCCTCAGGCGTGGTCAGGGTGCTCATGTTTTGGTCTCGCATTGCTTTTCGATCTTGCCTAGCATGTGGGCAACGAGCGGATGGCGGGGACGATGGGGGCAGGTGTAACAGGTGCGGCGGTGGTGTCGCCACCCGGAATGCAGCGGGCCGAAGGGCGCGCGCGCGTGAGCTTCGTCCGGCGCCTGGTCAACGGTGCCGAGGAAACGCGGCTCGACGATCTCTTTCAGGATGGGTGCTGCAAGGTGCGGCTGCCGCGCGCCTATGGCCACGGCGGGCCGGTGGCGGTGCTGATCAACTCGGCCGGCGGGGTGACCGGCGGCGACCGGCTGACCTATGAGGCTGGCTGGGGCGCGGGTACGCGCGCCACCGTGACGACCCAGGCGGCCGAGCGCATCTACCGACGCTCCGAGGGGGTCGGGCATATCGTCAACCGCCTCACTGTGGGCGCCGGGGCCACGGCCCATTGGTTGCCGCAGGAAACCATCATCTTCGATCGCGCCGGCCTCAAGCGCCGGCTCGACATCGATCTCTTCGCCGACGCGACCTTGATCGCCTGCGAGGCGATCGTGCTCGGGCGGACCGCCATGGGCGAGGACGTGCGGGAGATATCGCTCGATGAGTCCTGGCGCGTGACGCGCGGCGGGCGGCTCGTCTATGCCGATGCGCTGCGCCTTGACGGCGACTCGCGTCAGATCCTGAGCGGAGGCGCCACAGGGGGCGGAGCGCGGGCTGTCGCAAGCCTGCTGGTGGCCGGACCCGAGGCCGAAGTCCGCCTTGCCGGGGTGCGGGATCTCCTGGGCCAACGCCTTGCCGGCGGTGGTGCGGAAGGCGGCGCGAGTGCGTTTGACGGCTTGTTGTCAATACGTTTAATGGCGCAGGACGGTCGTGCCCTGCGCGATATACTGGAACCCCTGATCGAACTCCTGACCGGCGAGGCGCTGCCGCGCGCCTGGTCCGTCTGAGCCGAGGATGCCATGAACCTGACACCGCGTGAAAAGGACAAGCTGCTGGTCAGTCTCGCCGCCATGGTGGCGCGCAACCGGCTCGCCCGGGGCGTGAAGCTCAATCATCCCGAGGCGGTGGCGCTGATCACCGACTTCGTGGTGGAAGGCGCGCGCGACGGCCGCTCGGTGGCCGAACTGATGGCCGAAGGCGCCCGCGTGCTGACGCGCGAACAGGTGATGCCCGGGATTGCCGAGATGATCCATGACGTGCAGGTGGAAGCGACGTTCCCCGACGGAACCAAGCTCGTCACCGTGCACGAACCGATTCGGTGAGGGGATATCAGACCATGATTCCAGGACAGGTCTTCGCCGCCGAGGGCGACATCGAACTCAATGCCGGCCTGCCGACGCTGACGCTGGAGGTGGCCAATACCGGCGACCGCCCGGTGCAGGTGGGCAGCCATTATCATTTCGCCGAGACCAATCCGGGCCTCGCCTTCGACCGCGACAAGGCGCGCGGCTATCGCCTCGACATTCCCGCCGGCACGGCGGTGCGCTTCGAGCCGGGCCAAAGCCGGTCGGTGACGCTGGTGCCGTTTGGCGGCAAGCGCGAGGTCTACGGTTTCCGCCAGGCGGTGATGGGAAAATTGTGAGCGCCCTACTTTTCTGATAAAGTAGGAAATCGCGGGATATGTAGGGAAAGGATGTCGCGCGATGGGCAAACATGAGGTTTTGCGGCTCGACGCCAAGAGTTCGTCCAAGGGGCAGGTGACCATTCCTGCGGAGATCCGGCAGATGATCGGCTTGGAGCCCGGTGGCTCGGTTCAGTTCGTCACCGACGGCGAGGGTGGAGTGCGGATCGTCGCCAAGCGCAAGGACATCAGTCACTTGTTCGGGCTGCTTGGTCCGATCGACGGTCCGATCGATGTCGACGAGGCGATCGAAGAGGCCGTCTGGGCGCGCAACCGGCCCGATCGAACGGAGTATGACGTTTGATCGGCATCGACACCAATGTGCTGGCCCGCGCCATCCTTGAGGACGATCCCGTCTGGACGCCGATCGCCCAGACGTTCTTGACGCAGCGTCTGTCCGCCGCTGAGCCGGGATATGTGAATCAGGTCACCTTGGTCGAACTCGTGTGGACCTTGCGAAAGACCGGCAAGCTCGGTCGGGCGCAGCTGGCGAGAGTCATTGCCGGATTGCTGGCCGCCGAAAATATCGTTGTCGAACGGGCCGAACTGGTGGCGCGGGCGCTGCGGTCTTACGAGATCGGTGGTGCAGGTTTCGCCGACTATCTGATTGCCGAACTGAATCTTGCCGCTGGAGTCACGACGACGGTGACGATCGATGGCAAGGCTGCCAACTCTCCGCTGTTTACCCCTCTGAGCTGAGGAAGATCCATGTCCTTCAAGATGTCCCGCGCTGCCTATGCCGACATGTTCGGCCCCACTGTCGGCGACAAGGTGCGCCTCGCCGATACCGAGTTGCTGGTGACGGTGGAGAAGGACTTCACCCTCTACGGCGAGGAAGTGAAGTTCGGTGGCGGCAAGGTGATCCGTGACGGCATGGGGCAGAGCCAGGTGACGCGCGCGGACGGTGCCGTCGATACCGTCATCACCAATGCGCTGATCATCGACCACTGGGGCATCGTCAAGGCGGACGTGGGGCTGAAGGACGGGCGCATCGCCGGCATCGGCAAGGCCGGCAACCCCGATGTGCAGCCGGGGGTGACCATCATCATCGGGCCGGGCACCGAGATCATCGCCGGCGAAGGCAAGATCCTCACCGCCGGCGCTCTGGACACGCATATCCATTACATCTGCCCGCAGCAGGTGGACGAGGCGCTCTATGCCGGCATCACCACCATGCTCGGCGGCGGTACGGGGCCGGCGACCGGAACGGCGGCGACCACCTGCACGCCGGGACCCTGGCATATCGAGCGGATGATCGAGGCGGCAGAAGCCTTTCCGATGAATCTCGCCTTTGCCGGCAAGGGCAATGCGGCGCTGCCGGCGGCACTTGAAGAACAGGTGAAGGCCGGTGCCTGTGCGCTGAAGCTGCACGAGGACTGGGGCACCACGCCGGCCACCATCGACAACTGCCTCAGCGTCGGCGATGAGTTCGATGTGCAGGTGATGATCCACACCGACACGCTCAACGAGAGCGGCTTTGTCGAGGACACCGTTGCCGCCTTCAAGGGGCGCACCATCCACGCCTATCATACCGAGGGCGCCGGCGGTGGGCATGCGCCTGATATCATCAAGGTGGCCGGTCTTTCGAACGTGTTGCCGTCGTCGACCAATCCGACCCGGCCCTACACCCGGAACACGCTCGACGAGCATCTGGATATGCTGATGGTCTGCCATCACCTGGACGGCTCGATCCCCGAGGATGTGGCCTTCGCCGAAAGCCGGATCCGCAAGGAGACGATTGCCGCCGAGGACATCCTGCATGACATGGGCGCCTTCTCGATCATCTCCTCCGACAGCCAGGCCATGGGCCGCATCGGCGAAGTGGTGATCCGCACCTTCCAGACGGCGCACAAGATGAAGGTGCAGCGCGGCAGCCTGGCCGAGGATATCGGCACCGGCGCCGACAATTTCCGCGTCAAGCGCTATATCGCCAAGGTGACGATCAACCCGGCCATCGCGCATGGCCTTTCCAGGCATGTGGGCTCGATCGAGGTGGGCAAACTCGCCGACCTCGTGCTGTGGTCGCCGGCCTTCTTCGGGGTGAAGCCGGATATGGTGCTGAAGATGGGCACCATCGCCGCCGCCGCCATGGGCGATCCCAATGCCTCGATCCCGACGCCGCAGCCGGTGCATTACAGGCCGATGTTCGGCGCCTTCGGCAAGGCGATGACCCGTTCGTCGGTCACCTTCGTGTCGAAATATGCCTACGAGCACGGCATCAAGGACCGCCTTGGGCTCGATCGCGTGGTGCTGCCGGTGGAGAATACGCGCGGCGGCATCTCCAAGGCCTCCATGGTGCACAACTCCGCGACGCCCGAGATCGAGGTGGATCCGGAGACTTATGAAGTGCGGGCCGATGGCGAACTGCTCACCTGCGAGCCCGCCGAGGTTCTGCCGATGGCGCAAAGGTATTTCATGTTCTGAGCGCTGTCTTGAGTGGCAAGGCGGCGCAGATCGCCTTGCCATCTTGATCGGGCGCGCCGCTTCGGCGATGATCGCGGCTTCCTCCCTGGAGCGCTTGCCGTGATCGCCTGGTCTCTCTTCATTCCCGCCTGCTTTGCGCTCAATTGCGCTCCAGGTCCCAACAACATGCTGGCGCTGACCAATGCGGCGCGGCTGGGGTTTGTGCCGGCCCTCCTGGGCGGCCTGGGGCGGATGCCGGCCTTTGCCTTTCTGATCTTCGTCACCGTGATGGGGCTCGGCGCGGTGATTGCCGCGTCGGCGGAGGCGTTTCTCGCAGTCAAGATCCTTGGCGCCGTCTATCTCGTCTATGTCGGTGTGCAGGTGCTGATGAAGGCCAAGGTGCTGGCCGACGTGCAGTCGACCGACACGTCGGTGCGCGAGTTGATGCGGCGCGACTTCACCATGGCCATCACCAATCCCAAGGCTATCGCCGTGTTCACCGCCTTTTTCCCGCAGTTCCTGACCGCCGATGGGCCGGTCTGGCAACAGCTGACGGAAATGGGCGTCGCCTTCCTGGTCATGGAAGTGGGCGCCGTTGCGCTTTACGTGCTGGCCGGCGCGTTGCTGCGCGGCGTGCTGCGATCGCGCAATGTGTTCATCTGGCTCAATCGCGTGGTCGGCAGCGCCCTGATTGCCGCCGGCGGGGCGATGGCGCTGTCGCGGGGGTGACCCGACGGTGCGTTGAGTTGCAAAAGATCAGGACGGCGGCGGTGCTGCCCCAATCTTGCCGTGTGGTGCCGTCAGACTGAACTTTGTCCTTCCTTCCCTGCTCCGATCTCAAATCGGCGCCCCGCGTGCAAAATGTCCATTCTTGATAGGCCGCTGGTGCGCCGCAGTCGTCTGATCGGTGTGCTTGCCCTGTCCCAGATCATCGGCTGGGGCACCACATTCGACATGCCCGGCGTGATGGGCCGCCACATGGCGCCGGATGTCGGACTGACGCTCAGCGTCAGTTTTGCCGGGCTGACGGCGATGATGCTGATCGGCGGCCTCGCCGGGCCGAGCATTGCCGCGCTGATCGAGCGCATCGGTGCGGCGCGCGTGCTGGCGCTCGGCTCGCTGGTGATGGCGCTGGGGCTGGCCATGCTCGCGGAGGCCTTTGAGCCGATCGGCTATTTCGCGGCCTGGACGGTGATCGGCGTCGGCGGCGGGCTTGGGCTGTCGATGCCGGCCTATGCGTCCACCGTCGAACGGGAAGGGGCTGCCGCGCGGCGGACCATCGGCATCCTCATGATCTTCACGGGCCTGTCGAGCACGGTGTTCTGGCCCATTCTCGAGGCCGCCACCCAAGCCATGGGTTGGCGGGCGGCCATCTGGCTGATGGCCGGTCTCAATCTTTTCGTCTGCGTGCCGCTGCATCTCTTCGGCCTGCCCAAGGTGCTGGCCGTATCCGCCGATTCGCCTGCGCCTGCAGGCCCGGAGGATGCCCTTGCCTTGACGGCGTCGCAGCAGCGCCTGGCCTTCGTGCTGATCTCGACCTTTTCGGTGAGCTGCAGCTTCACGACCTTCGGACTGGCGGCGTCCTTTCTTGAACTGCTGCGCGCGGCGGGGGCTTCGCCGGAGACGGCGCTCTGGCTCGGGTCGATCCGGCCGGTGCTGGGCATCAGTGCGCGGGCGGCCGATCTTCTGGTCGGCGGTCGCACCGGACCGGTGCTGCAAGGGATGATCGCCGTGTTGCTGATGGCAGCGGGCTTTGCCCTGCTCGGGTCGGGCGCCATCGGTCTGTTAGCCGCCTTCGTCGTGCTCTATGGGCTTGGGGCCGGCATTGCCGCGGTGACGCGGGCCGTGCTGCCGCTCGCCTTCTTTCCTCCTGACAAGTTCGCGCGCCTGTCCGGCCGGCTGGCCCTGTTCCAGAGCGTTGCCAATGCCATAGCGCCGGTGGTGTTCATGGCGCTTGTGGAGAGCGGCGGCGCCAGTGTCGCGGCGGCCGCCGGCAGTGCCTTGATGGTGGTGGCGCTTGTGGCCGCCCTTTGGCTCAAGCGGCTGGAACGCGGGGCGGACGTGACAACCGTCGCCCCGCTTGGATGACCTTGGGCCGATCCCGCGCCTGTCCGGCGATCATCCCTCGATGTTGGGCTCCACCAGCTTGGCCAGATTGGTCAAACTCTGCTGCCAGCCAAGATAGCACATCTCCACCGGGATGACGTCGGGGATGCCCTCCTGGCAGATGGTGAGTTCGGTGCCGCAGGCGACGGCCTTGAGCTCCACCGTGACGGTCATCTCGCCGGGGAGCGCGGGATTGTCGAACTTGTCATTGTAGCGCAGGCGCTTGCCGGGGACGAGTTCGAGATAGGTCCCGCCGAAACTGTCGCTGGCTCCGGTGGTGAAGTTGCGGAAACTCATGCGGAAGGAGCCGCCGACCGAGGCGTCGAGGCTATGGACCGTTGCCACGAAGCCATCGGGCGGCAGCCACTTGGCGAGAGCGTCTGCTTCCGTGAAGGCGCGGTAGAGTTTCTCCGGCGTGGTGGTCAGCACGCGGTGAAGATTGACGGTTCCGGGCATGGGTGAGCTCCTCTCCTGTGGCGGGTTCGTTGGCTTGTGCTTTCCTCCAGAGCACGTGAAATCCCTTATATCTGATGTTTGCTTGTCAGGTAACGAGAATGAAAGGTCGTCTGGGCGGCTTGTGTGTTGTCGCCGGCAACACCGTCATTTGGCCCATTGCGAAGGATCGGGGAGCCTGTCTTGTCTGGTGCGGCGCGCTCGCTGGCGTGCCTGCCCCGAGGCCGACGCTCAGCTTCGGCGCAGTTTTGTTCGATCCGACAAGGTGCTCATGACATTTGGCATTCATTTGTCCCAAGCCATCCACTAGCATGTGCGCAAAGCATTCCTGAATGAAGGCCTTGTCATGATCACTGCGACCCGCATCCTCCCCGCCGGCACCTGGTCCGGCATGCCCGCCGACACGCTGACGCTGGACCGTGATGACCGCCATCGTCGCCGGCTCGTCATGCGCTGCTCGGGCAAGACCGTCTTCCTTCTCGATCTGCCGGAAGCCAAGGTGCTGAAGGATGGGGACGCGGTGGAGCTTGAGGACGGGCGCCTGATCCTGGTGCAGGCGGTGCCCGAAGCGCTTCTGGAGATCACGGCGGCCAGCGCTGCCGATCTGGTGCGCGTTGCCTGGCATCTGGGCAACCGGCATCTGCCGACCCAGTTCAAGGGCGACAAGCTGCGCATTCGCGAAGACCATGTGATCGAGGACATGCTGGGCAAGCTCGGGGCCGAAGTGAAGCATATCCTTGCCGCCTTCGATCCGGAGGGTGGTGCTTACGGCCATGGCAGCGTGCAGGGGCACGACCATGATCATGGGCACGGGGGGCACCACGGCCATGATCACGATCATGACCACGGGCATCACCACGCCCATGGGGAGGATTGCGGCTGCGGGCACGATCACGGTCATGCCCATGAACACGAACATGACCATGGCCACCATCACGCGCACGGCGAGGCTTGCGACTGTGGCCATGACCATGGGCACTCCCATGAGGCAGACCATCACCATGGCCACGGGCACCACCATGCCCACGGTGATGACTGCGGCTGCGGCCACGACCATTCCCATGGCCACAGCCACGGGCACGATCACAAGCATGACTGAAGCGGAAGGCCGTTGGGACGGCGCGGCCCTTGTCCGGCTGATGACCTGGCTGTCGCCGGCCTTTCCGGTGGGCGCCTTCACCTACAGCCACGGTCTTGAATGGGCGATCGAGGAGGGGACGGTAACCTCAGCCGAGGCCCTGCGCGCCTGGATTGCCGAGGTCCTGGCCTTTGGCGCCGGCCGGAGCGACGCCATCCTGCTGTCGGCTGCCTACGACGCGAGCCGCGCCGGTGAGATGGACCGGCTGTTCGAGGTGGCGGAACTTGCCCACGCCCTGCAGCCGTCTAGGGAGCGCCGCCTTGAAGCCGGCGCGCAGGGAATGGCTTTCGCGCGCGCGGTTGGCGACACCTGGGGTGCGCCGACGCTTCTGTCCTTGGCCGAGCGCCTCAAGCCCGTTCCGGTGACCTACGCGGTGGCGGTGGGCGCGGCGGCGGCCGATCACGGGCTGCCGAAGGCGGCGACCGTCGAGGCTTTTCTCACCGCCTTCGTCGCCAATCTCACGTCGGCGGCGGTGCGCGCCGTGCCGCTTGGCCAGACCGACGGGCAGCGGGTGATCCGCGATCTCGCCCCCACTGTCGCCGCCGTGGCGTCCCAGGCGTTGCTGGCTTGCCTCGACGATGTCGGCGGCTGCGCGCTCAGGGCCGACGTCGCCTCCATGCTTCACGAAACCCAGTATACGAGGTTGTTCCGCTCATGACGAAGTCGAAGAATGGTCCGCTCCGCGTCGGTGTCGGTGGTCCGGTCGGATCCGGCAAGACGGCGCTGATGGATGCGCTGTGCAAGGCGCTGCGCGACAGCTATGACATCGCGGCCATCACCAACGACATCTACACCAAGGAAGACGCCGAGTTCCTGACCCGCTCGGGCGCGCTGACGCCAGACCGCATCGCCGGCGTCGAGACGGGCGGCTGCCCGCATACGGCGATCCGCGAGGACGCCTCGATCAATCTCGCCGCCGTGGCGGAGATGAACGCCCGCTTCCCCGATCTCGACGTCATCCTGATCGAGAGCGGCGGCGACAATCTGGCGGCAACCTTCTCGCCCGAACTTGCCGACATCACCATCTACGTCATCGACGTTTCGGCCGGCGACAAGATCCCGCGCAAGGGCGGACCGGGCATCACCCGCTCGGACTTGCTTGTGATCAACAAGATCGATCTCGCCCCTTATGTGGGCGCCTCGCTCGAGGTGATGGATCGCGATGCCAGGATGATGCGCAAGGCCAAGCCTTTCGTGTTCACCAACGTGCGTGCAGGCCACAATGTGGACGCGGTGGTGACCTTCATCGAAGAGGCTGGCGGGCTCAGGGGGTAGGTGACTGTAGGGCAGCTTTGCAGGCCACGACGTGGGACCGGCGGCGAAGATTGCCGCTGGTCGGATTCGATCCAGTTTGTCCTTTGCGCGCAAGGCAATGTTCACCATGCATGGTTTTCTTTTTTGAGAATGGAATAGACGTTTCCGTCAGGCGTTTTCCTGATGCTGGGCCGGTCGAACTTTGTTGGGCGGCGCAGGGACGGGTTGGTCAGGAGAGATCTCAGTGTTGTGGCCGCAGTATCCGGTCATCTTGTGCGCTGGGGAGACTTTCTTGAACTGCAAGCATCGGGAACAACAAGCCATGTTGAAGAAGCATTTTCTTGGATTCACTTTCATCGCCTCGCTCGGATTCCTGCCTGCGGTCGACGCTCATGCCGGCATTTACGAGATGCTGATGGCGCGTTCGCATGGTGGAGACAACGTGTCCGTCGACCAGCAGGGTCAGGACGATCAGGGCCTCAACGACAACGGTTCCGACGACAATGGCGTCGATGCCAATGACGGGACCGATGACAACGGCGTCGACCCAACCGACAACTCCGACGACAATGGCGTGGATCCCACCGACGGGACCGACGACAACAGCGTCGACACCAATGACGGCTCGGACGACGACGGCGAGGATGTGACCGACACCAGTGACGATTCCGATCATTCGTCGGAAGAGAGCCACAGCCATGGCGGCGACGACGATCATGATGAGCATGACGGCGCGGATGCCTCCAGCCATCATTCGGGCGAGTCAGAGCATGAAGGCTCCGACAGCGACGGCGGCGACAGCGACAAGTGACGGCTTCTGCCCCGCCGGCAGAGTGGCGGCGGGGCGCCTTTCATACCAGTTCTGCCGAAGATGCTGACGCATCGGCTCATTGGGAGTGTTTCGAATTTCTCATTTTCTTCAATGATATGAGGAATCCGAAAGCGGAATGTCGAGGTCATTTTCCATGACACTCGCGATCACGGGGGATGTGGCGCGCAAGGCGGCCACATTGAGGGGGCATCCATCATGTTGAAGAGAGTGTTTCTGGCCGCGCTCGGCGGACTGTCGGTTGCTAGCGCCCATGCGGCGGTGGTGGAGTTCCGCGGCGCCATCTGCCTGACCAGCAAGACCACCGCCTGCACGGCCGACGGCTGGGACGTGGGCGACTGTTTCACCATGCGCTATTCGCCGCGCAATCTCGGGACCAATGGTCCTTCGACCGAGTTCACGTTGCTCGGGCCGGCCTTTGCCGACAATTACGAACTTGCGACCGGGAGCCTGGTGGGCACCACGTTCAAGGCGGTCAAGGGCACGCATGTGGGGCGGACGGGCTATGCCTTCAGCCCGACCATGAAGATCACCAAGCAGACGCCGGCAACGCCGACGGCGACCAGCCCGACGCTTGCCATCCTCGGCAACATCACCAACTTCGGCGACACCACGGGCTGCACGATCGGCTTCTCGGCTACGGGCGTGAACCGGCCCTGATCGGCTCAATAGTGGGGTGGTGGCGGTTCCTTGCCGGTGTTGGCACGGGCCGCCAGCTCCATTTCGCCCATCTGGTCGATCAGTCCGGAGACGAGGCGCTTGAGGACGTCGATTTCCTTCCACTGCGCGGTGACGGCAGCGTTGAGGTCCTCGATCGTCTGGTCCTGATAGGCGAGCTGGACCTCGAGCTTCTCGATGCGCGCGATGTGGTCTGTCTCGTCTGCCATTTGCGTGCCCTTCGGCGTTCTGAACGAAAAATCAATCGGCTAGTCCTATCATCGGCACCTGCGTGGGGAAACGGATTTTTCCCGCGGCAAGCTCAGGGGCCGGATCATGGCCGATTTCGTGCACGCTTACTGGTCGCAAGACGAGCTGTTCATCAACGCCGTCCTGTTTCTTCACATTCTCGGGGCTTTCGCGCTCGGTACCCTGATCGGCTACGAGCGAACCTTCCACGGCCACGCCGCGGGCATGCGCACCTATGCGCTGGTCTGCACCGCCTCGACCATCCTGATCGTGATCAACGCCTATCCGTCGCATTGGTACGGAGGGCTCGGGCAGGCACCGACGGTGTCCGACCCGACGCGCGTGGTGCAGGGGCTGGTGACCGGCATCGGCTTTCTCTGTGCCGGTGTGATCATCAAGGAGGGGTTCACCATCCGCGGCCTGTCCACGTCGGCCTCCATCTGGATGACGGCGGCCATCGGCATCGTGGTGGGGCTTGGTTTCTATGGAACGGCGATTGCCGCGACCGGGCTGACCATGCTGGCCATGAGCGGCTTCCGCCTGGTGGAGAACCAGCTGCCGCAGCAATGCAACGCCCATTTCAACCTGGTCTACGAACTGGGACATCAGCCTGACGAGGCGACCGTCCGGGCGCGCATCGAGAGCTTTGGCTATCGCGTCCTCGATCTTGCCTATCACAGCCATCGTGCCGGCCATGCCTTCAGCTACACCATGGTGCTGCAGACGCGCGCGCCGGGACGACAGGCGGAGCTGGTGCAGGCCTTCGCCTCGGCGGATGAGCTGATGGAGCTCAAGCTGGCGCCCTCGCGCAATTAGCGGCAGGGCTCAGCGGGGGAAGGATTTTACCACTTCGGCCTTGCCAAGCTCGGTGGCGAAGGTGCCGGGGCCGTCCTTGGCATAGACGGTCCAGATGTAGCGATGGGTCTCACCGGCCGGAGGGCAGGGGCCGAGATAGCTGAAGGCGCCCGGCGCAATCAGCCGTTGCCCCTTGTAGCGGACCGTGCCGCCGCCGTGCTTGAAGCCCGGTGCGTTGAGATCGAGCATCTCGAAGACCAGAACGCGCGTGCGGGGCGGTACGCCACTCAACGCAAAGGCGGGATTGGGTATGAGATGGGGGCTGCCGGTGTTGCAGGGCGGCGTCCGGCCCCAGGCGGTGTCGAGAAGGAAGTCGTCGGCGGCTGCGGGCGCGCTGAAGCCTGCCAGGGCGAAAGCGGCCAGAAGCGGGGCTGCAAGGAAGGGTTTCTTCGACATGACGGGTCTCCCTCGGCCACATGGGGCAGCCGATGATTCGGGGCTGCTGCAAGACTAGCAAATTTTGCAGCGGGTGGGCCCTGCCACGATCGCCGGGCGAAGGGGGATGTTCCTGCCTTGTCAAGCCGGGCGGCACGGTGCACAAGGACGGATGGGTGAGGCGCCCCAAGGGGATGCGCCCAGTCGGTCGGTTCTGCCGGCAATCCTGTTTCTCAACTCCGACGGCAGTCCCTGTCTTGTCCTCCATTGCCCTGAATGTCCTGCCCATCTTTCTGCTGATCCTGATCGGTTGGGCGCTCGTGCGGACGCGCCTTCTCAAGGCTTCGGTCGGCGATGGTCTTGGTGATTTCGTCTTTCGCGTCGCGGTGCCGGTGTTGCTGTTCCGCACGATCGCGGAGGCGAACTTCCAGGGGCAATCGCCCTGGAGCCTGTGGGTCGCCTATTTCTCGGGAGTGGCGGTGACCTGGACGATGGGCCATTTCGCGGTCACACGCCTGTTCGGTCAGGATGGTCGCATCGGCGTGCTGGCCGGCGTCTCCTCGGCTTTCGCCAACAACGTGTTCATCGGCCTGCCGCTGGTGTCGCGCATCGTCGGCGATCAGGGCGTTGTGGCGCTGTCGATCCTGCTCTCGGTGCATTTGCCGGTGATGATGATCGCCGGAACCTTGCTGATGGAGCGGGCCGAGCGCATTGCCGGCGGGGCGGAGGCCCAACCGATCGGTAAGGTATTGCGCACGGTGGGACACAATCTGGTGACCAATCCGCTGGTGGTCGGTCTGGTATTGGGGGCGTTGTTTCACCTGGGCGGCATGCCGCTCTCCGGGCCGATCAAGGTGGTGGTCGACCAGATTGCCGGTATTGCCGGGCCGGCGGCGCTGATCTCGCTGGGCATGGCGCTCAACAAATACGGGCTCAGCGACGGTGTACGTCCGGCCTTGGTCACGTCGACCTTCAAGCTAGTGCTTCTGCCGGCGACGGTGTTTGCGGCCAGCCATCTGCTGGGGCTCAGCCCCAACTGGACCGCCGCGCTGGTGCTGACGTCGGCGGTGCCGACGGGCGTGAATGCCTGGCTGATTGCCAATCACTTCGGTGTGGGCCATGGCCTCGCCTCGTCGACCATCACGCTGACCACGGCGGTTGGCGTGGTGACCGTATCTGCCTGGGCCTGGCTTCTGGGTACCTGAAGGGTGCAGCATCTTTTTGGGTCGGGCGTGCGACGCCCTCTCGCATTTGCGAGAGGCGCCCTATAGATTGCTGGCACTGTCAAGAATGACCGGAGCTGCTGCCTTGCCCGTTCTGAACCGCATTGCCGATATTGCCCCTCAAGCCGCCGAATGGCGTCGCGATCTGCACCGCAATCCGGAGCTGATGTTCGAGGTCCATCGCACGGCTTCCGTGGTGGCCGAACGGCTCAGAGGGTTCGGCCTCGACGAGGTGGTGACGGGGATCGGCCGGACAGGCGTGGTCGGCGTGTTGCGGGGCAAGTCGCCCGGACGGGCAATCGGCCTCAGGGCCGACATGGATGCCTTGCCGATCGAGGAGATCACCGGCGCTGAATGGAGCTCGCAGGTCCCGGGCATCATGCATGCCTGCGGTCATGACGGGCACACGGCCATGCTGCTGGCGGCGGCCCGCCATCTTTCGGAAACGCGCAACTTCGCGGGGACCGTGGTGTTCGTCTTCCAGCCGGCGGAAGAAGGCGGCGGCGGTGCGCTCAAGATGATCGAGGACGGCCTGTTCGAGCGTTTCCCGGTCGATGAGATCTATGGCCTTCACAACATGCCCGGCTTGCCGATCGGCCATTTCGCCATTCGCTCCGGCGCCATCATGGCGTCGACCGATCGCATTGCCATCGAGATCACCGGGCGGGGCGGTCACGCGGCCCGGCCGCAGGAGACCATCGATCCGATCCTGGTGGGCGCGCATATCGTCAGCGCCGTCCAGTCCATCGTCGGGCGCAATGTGGACCCGATCGCCTCGGCGGTGGTGTCGATCACCACCTTCCATGCGGGGACGGCGGAGAACGTCATTCCGCAGTCGGCGACCCTGACCGGGACGGTGCGGGCGCTCGATCCGGCTGTGCGCGATCAACTGGAGGCGCGGCTGCACGGCGTGGTGCAGGCGGCTGGCGAGATGTTCGGTGCGCGCACCAAGCTGACCTATGTGCGCGGCTATCCGGTGACGCTCAATGATGCGGACGCCACGGGCTTTGCCGCAGCGGCGGCGCGCACTGTGGCGGGCGAAAGCCGTGTCGACGCCGATACCGTGCCGATGATGGGTGCGGAGGATTTCTCCTACTATCTCGAACGGCGACCGGGTGCGTTCATCTTCATGGGCAATGGCCCATCAGCCGGCCTGCACCATCCCGCCTATGACTTCAACGACGATGCCATCGTTCATGGCGCGAGCTGGTGGGTGCGTCTCGTGGAAGATCGGCTCGGCGCCGGCTGACGGTCAGACAATCGAGGAGACAAGCGGCGGTCAGGACGCTCTTGCGCCGCCACCGCCGGCCTTCATGCCGGTCGACATGCGCTCGGCGGCACCGCGGAGCGTCATGCGCAGGGTGGTGGCTTCTTCGGTACTGACGACTTCGCCCAGTTGCGCGCCGATGCGCTTGCTGGCTGCGCGCAAGGCTGCCAAGGCGAGATTGGCGTCGGCCACGCTGCGCTCGGTGTTGCCAGCCGCGGATGGTCGGGCGGTTACCACGAGGCCGACGGTCTCGAAGCTGATGCCCTTGATGTCCACGATGAGATCGACCGGGGTGGTTCCCAGGCGGGCATAGGTGGCGAGGATGGCAAGGCGGACAACGGCGCGCAGATCCTCGCGCGCGCCGGCCACTTGCGGGGCTTCGTCGGAGGACTGGACGGTGCCGATGAGGTCGACGTCCTGTGCGCTCTGCACCCACTCGCGGGCGAAGGCCGTGATGTCGATATGCACCTCCGGCGCCTTGCCGTTGCCGAGCAGAGAGATGCAGCTTTCCAGCATCAACTTCAGTTCGAACTCGCGCCGTGCCGCGTTGTGGACCTGCTTGACGCTCTGTTGGAGGTCGGCTTCCGCCTTGAGGCGTGCGAGGTGGATGGCGCTCACGTCGGAGGCCATGGCCACGGTGGTCGGGGTGCGTGTCTCGGCGCCGACAATCAGGCTGCCGAGAAGAGCAAAGCGGCTTTTCTTCTGGGTGGGAATTTCCACGAGGTGGGCGGCGTCGCGGTGGTCGTCGAGGTAGACCTTGATGTTGGTCTTGTCGCCACTCTCAATGTCGCGCACCACCAGAGGCGCTGTGCCGAAGGTGTTCACCACGTCCCGGGCGAAGATCTCGTTGGCGGCGGGATTGGCGAACATCGGCGAACCGTCCGCCGACATTTGCAGGATCGGGAAAGGTGAGTGCTCAAGGATGGCGTCGGCGACCATGACCTTGGTCCGCCAGATCTCGGCCAGAGACGAACGCAGGCGTTCCACGGCGAGGGCGATCTGTCCCACCTCGGTGTCGCTGGTGTGGAGCGGGGCTCCGAGGTCAGCGCTGGCAGGATCGGCCAAGGTCTTCTGCATGGTTCTGGCGATCCGCCGCAGGGGCCAGGCAACGAAGAAGATGAAGATCAGCGCCATTGCCGTGGCGGCGGCACCGCCGGCAATGGCGACCAGGATCAGGGTGCGGCCATCGCGCAAGGCTTCAAGGTCGGTGATCTCGCCCGTCGCGACGCGAACGAGAATGTGGAAGGGCGTGCCGGTGGTTTCGGGGGAATAGTAGAACTCCACCCGGTCCGTGCTCGACTGCTTGAAGATGCTGCGTCCGGTCTGGACGATGGACTGGAAGCTGGTTTCCGTCGGTTCGCCGAAGGTTTCCTGAAGATGGCCCGAGGCATCGAACAAGGCGCCGCCCTTGATGGCGTCGATGACCACCAGGCGTTCGGCCACGCGGGAGATTTCGTCGGCCTTGTTCTGAAAGCGGGGATCGATGGCAGCCTGGATGGTTGTGCGCATGTCGGCATAGCGACGGTCGATGAAGCGCGCGGTATCGGCGACCCGCAGGGTAACCACTGACAGATACATGGCTCCCGCGACGACCACGAAACAAATCGCAGCCGCTCTGCCGACAATTGATTTGTGGAACGCGAAGATCGACAAGGCTGTTGGCTTCTATCTGGCAGGCAGCTGGAGCAAGGGCACGCAGGGATCCAATTGATCCAACATATAACTTCGGTAATGTTTCATTGGCGTTAACATTAAGCTACCGAACGCAGTAGTCGGCAATTTTTACAGGGTTACTGCCATGTGATCACTCCGCCTTGCCGGGGTGTCAGATAGAAGACGTGAGACAGTTGCAGACTGCCCTCCGGGAACAGCAGGGTCAGCAGCGCATTGAAAGGGCTCCTGTAGGGATAGCTCACGCGGCCGACCACGACTTCGCTGCCGTCAATGGCGTAGGACGCAGGTACTTCGACCGGGCTTGCTGCCCCGTTGGCATAGGTCGTGCCGTTGCGCTGTGCCGACCAGGCGATGGTCTGGCTGGAGCCGGAGATCTGGATGACGAGCAGGTCGATCGATGCGGACGCCGGGTTGTTGGGTTCCAGGATGGCGGCGGTCGCGTCGAAGATGTCGGACATCTCGGCCGAGCTGATCGTCGTCTCCTCGGCAACCAGATCGGCAATGGTGCTGGCGCAACGGCTCACCTTGCGATCCAGCGACAGGGCCGTGGTGGTCTCGACACAGCCGGCGTAGAGCATCAGCATCAGCGGCAGCAACAGCGCAAATTCAACGGCGGACACACCTGCCTGGCAGTGGCGAAAGCGGCGGACGATGGAAACCGCGCGCTCAAGAGCTCGGGGCAACGGGTTCGACGCGCATGGGGGGGACAGGCAGGCGAGAACTCGATGGGGGCCTGTTCGCAGCCGCTTCAGTGCCAGCTTCACCATGGGAAGGGCTCCGTGCGGAAGGCGACCACGGAGCCGATCAGGACACGGCCATCGGTCAGGCCGCTCGTCGACGCGGCGAGGAAGTCAAAATAGATGGGCCAGTCATAGAAGCTGCGCACCACCACGATCTGGTTGGCTTCACCGGCGGTGAAATGGGTGGCCGCAATGTTGCCATGGCTGTCGACGGGGCTTGTCGGAGTGTAGGTGTTGAACGAGGTATAGGCTTGGACATCCACGTAGAGATGGCCCTGGCAATCGACCAGGTTGTACATGCCAGCGCAGACCGTGTCCTTGAACTGCGCGGCCGACATGCCGCTGGCCTTGGCTTCTCCCGTACGGATGAGGCGGGCCGCGTCGCTTGTGGCGGTGGAAAGCACGTCGCCCATGAAGAACATCAGGGCCGACTCGAAGATGGCAAACAGCAGGGCAACGAAAGGGATCGAGATGAGTGCAAACTCGATGGCCGTCGATCCGCCCTGCGACGCGAGATAGCGGGCGAACATCGCCGCAAGCCGGTTGCGTTGGCCCGCTTCGGGGCGCCGAGTCCTCTGTCCTGCTGATCTGCACACTCTCAGGCCATCCTCAGCCGAAGTCCTGCAGACAATTGAGCGCCACAGGGCGCCAAGGAAGACTTATCCCTGTCGGTAAAATTTGACGGGGCGCCGGATTGTTGTGCGCTTCGAAGGTCAGTGATCGATCTTGGGCGGCTGTCCCTGCTGATCCTGCGACGGCGCAGCGGTAGCCACGGCGGACGTCGTCTGCGAACTGGCGCCCAGGCTCGAGTGTGCCCCGCTCTGGCTGATGGCACCGCCAAAGTGGCCGCTGTCGTCGCCCGGCACGACGGCGGCCTGGCAGATGGGATGGCACGTGAGCGATTGGCGCAGGGCCCCCTTGTAGACAGTGACATAGTTGTCCACCGCCTCGGTGACCATGATCTGGGTGTCGGAAATGGTCTCGCCCTGTTCGTCCAGGACGATCATGTTGGTCTGGCCGTAGCCGCGTCCGGTGATGATCAGCGTCTGCGGGTCCTGCATGGTGGCATCGGCGATGCCTGGGTTGCCGATGATGATCGTCCCGGCAGGGGCGGCAACGCGGAAGATCTTCGCCTGATCCAGCTGGACATCAACCTCTTCCGACGCCTGCGCCGTTAGGGTGGAGGCGGCAAGCAGAAGCGCGGAGGCCAGCGGCAGTCTGAAGGCGAGGGGTGACATTTCCATCTCCGGTAACGAAGTCTTCACCCTGATCATGACCGCTCTTGGTAAATTTTTGGGAAAGGCGGTTGCAGTTGCCTGTTTTCCGGCAGGCCACGAGGCCGGCGGCCAATTGCCTGTGTCGAAATACCGGCCTGCGACGAGGGCGTGGGTCCTGAGCCAGAAGGCCGCTTTTCGGGCAGAGTCCACGGAAAGCAATAGATCGGCGGCCCAAATAGAGTTAACCGACTGTTACATGGTCGTTGGTTCAGTTTACTTTAACCATCGGATCATAATCGCAGTAATGGCGCTGTTTATGCGTTCCTCTTAACCTCGTGGCAACGGGTATGCCCTAATGTCGACTTCGGTTCAGACGGGTCGGGCAAACAAAAAAGACCTTCGAACCTGTGCTGTCAAAAGAAGTGAGCTAGGAGAAAACCATGAAGAACCTCGTTTCGCGTTTCGTCAAGAATGAGTCCGGCGCCACCGCTATCGAATACGGCCTGATCGCTTCGCTGATCGCCGTTGCGATCATCACGGCTGCCACCAGCCTTGGCTCGGGTATCGCCAACACCTTCACCAACGTGAAGAACCAGCTGCGCTGATACTGCTCGGGGCGACCGGAACGCCGGTCGCCCCACTCCTTCGACTGATGAATGGGACGCGGCAACGCGTCTTTTTTTTTGCCTGTGCCAAACCGCTATTCCGGTCAATTCGAGCTTAACGGTTTCAGCGATAGCTTGAGGCTACCCGCTTGCCGGTGATTTTGGGTCAACCCGAACGGCGGGAGCCTCAAGGCGACACACAAGACATCGAGGATGCCCCGTGATAGCTGCGCTCGCCACAGTTGGAATTCTGATCTTCCCTGTCATGATGACCGTGGCGGCTGTCAGCGATCTCATGACGATGACGATCTCCAACAAGATCTCCATGATCTTGTTCGGCGGATTCTTCGCGGCGGCACTTCTGGCCGGCATGCCCTATCCGATGATCGGCTGGCACATGGTGATCGGCCTCATCGTACTGATCGCCACTTTCACGATGTTTGCCTTCAATCTCCTGGGCGGAGGGGACGCCAAGCTGGCGGCGGTGGCAGCCTTGTGGTTCGGCACGGACCAGGTGTTCGTGTTCCTGATCTATACGGCCCTGTTTGGCGGTGGCCTGTCGCTGGCCATTCTTGGCTTCCGCAAGTATATCCTGCCGCCGCGTCTCGCCGCGGTTGAATGGATCGCGCGTCTGCATCAGGACGGCGGCGACATTCCCTATGGAATCGCGCTCGCCGCTGGCGCCATGGTTGCCTTTCCTGAAACGCAGTGGTTCAAGCTGTTGGCAGCGGTGCTCTGAGGGCGGGCTGCGCTCTTCCATCCCTTCGGGTGTTCCGTGCCGGTGTCGCGCGATGCGACCCGCGGGCTCAAGCGCTTCATATCCTTGCAAAATAACACAGATTTTTGAGTTTCATGTCGGTTTTGACATGTGCTCTGTCGCTTTGGTTGCACGAGTAATTGATAAAATTTCGGATGCCGAAATGCCGGCTTCTTGTGACATTTCCTTCTAAATTCTGAATCCACCGGGCAAAATGGGACAATTTCAAACCTCGCATTAACCATAAATTCAGAGCTTGTCGCGTGTAGTGTCCTGAGACGTACGGTGCTCAAAGGATTTGAGGCGCGGGGCAAGAACATGCGACCCATTCAATTGGTGATTCTTCTGGTCGCTCTTGGAGCTGCCGGTGGGGCGGGCCTTCTGGCGATGAAAATCAGCGACCGCCCCCCCGTCGAGCAGCCTGTTGCCGGCCAGCCTGTGGTGCCGAACATCGAGACCGAAGAGGTTCTCGTTGCTTCGCAGAATGTCAGCATCGGCGGCGGCTTGTCCGATCTCAACGTGAAATGGGCCGAATGGCCCAAGAGCGGTGTGGCCGAAGGCTATGTCGTGCGCTCCCAGCGCCCCGATGCCGTCTCCGAAATGAAGGGCATGCTGGCCCGCGCGCCGATCCTGGCCGGTGAGCCGATCCGGGAGGCGCGGCTGGTGCGGTCCGATCGCGGCTTCCTGTCGGCGATCCTGCCTTCGGGCATGCGTGCCGTGGCGGTGCCCGTGAATGTCGCCTCGACGGCTGGCGGCTTCGTGCTGCCGGAAGACCGCGTCGACATCATGCTTGTCAGCAATGACGGCAAGAGCGGGCCGAACGTGAAGGTCCTGCTCAGCAACATCCGGGTTCTGGCCATCGATCAGAAGGTGGAACAGACCGGCGAGGACAAGAATGCCACCATCGTCGCCCAGAACACGGCAACGCTGGAGCTGACGCCGGACCAGACGCAACTGGTTCTGCAGGCCCAGCAGATGGGCAATCTGTCGCTTGTGCTGCGCTCGATTGCCGACGCCAACGCTCCCGCGGCGGAAGCGTCGGAGGAGCGCAAGGCTCGCGGCGTATCAATGGTCAAGTTCGGCGTGGTCTCCCGCGTCTCGGGTCAGCAATAGGCTGCACAGACAGCAGTTCGGCAATTCCAGGGACATCAGGTCATGAACCTTATCCTCAAGAGCCTTTTCCTAGCAGCCACTCTCGCGATTGGCACCTGCGCGGCGGCACAATCCGCTTTCGCTGCAGATGCCGCCGTGGGATTGACCGATGTTGCCGATCTGCAGGGAAAGGTGGTCAACCTCGGGCTCAACAAGTCGATGATCATCGATCTGCCTGAGGACATCAAGGATGTGCTGGTGTCCAATCCGGCCATCGCGGACGTGGTGGTGCGCACCCCGCGCAAGATCTATCTGATCGGCATGTCGGTCGGCGAAGCCAACGTGTTCCTGTTCGCCAATGGCAATCGCCAGCTGGCCCAGTTCGAATTGTCGGTTGGCCGCGATACGGCGGCGCTCGAGAGCACGATTGCAAACTCGGTTCCCGGTTCGAAGATTCGGGCGCAGTCGCTTGGAGATTCCCTGGTTCTCAGCGGCACCGCAACGTCAGCGGAATCCGTGGCGATTGCGGCCAACATCGCTGCCAAGTTCGTCGGTTCACCCGAAAAGGTGATCAACTCGGTGACCGTCGCCGGGTCCGACCAGGTCAACCTGCGTGTCGTCGTGGCCGAAGTCCAGCGCAATACCGCGCGCAAGCTCGGTGTCGACATGGTGGGCCTGGCCAATGTCGGCGGCGTGACCTTTGCGCCGATCTCGGCGCCATCGAACTCGCTGAGCTACAACCTCGCCAACATCGCAAACCGCACCATCGGTGGGCAGGCCAACACGCTGTACACGGTCGCCAATGGAACGGCCAATGGCGCCTTCGGCATCGGTACCAGCAACTTTGCCGCCGTGGTCGATGCGCTCAAGACCGAGGGTGTGCTGCGGTCGCTGGCTGAACCCAATCTGACCGCTGTCTCGGGGCAGACGGCCAAGTTCCTGGCCGGTGGCGAAATTCCCTACATCACCACCTCGGGAACACAGACGACGACCGAGTTCCGTGACTATGGTATCCAGCTGCAGTTCACGCCGGTGGTGCTGTCGTCGGGCCGCATCAGCCTTACCATCAACACGGAAATCTCCGACGTCGACAACACGCTGACGGTCAACGGCGGTTTTGCCCTGACCAAGCGTCAGGCGCAGACGACGGTGGAACTGCCCTCGGGCGGCGCAATCGCGCTCGGCGGTCTGTTGAAAGACAATATCACCAAGGCAAGTTCGGGCATTCCCGGGCTGACGGATGTTCCCATCCTTGGCGCCCTGTTCAAGAGCGAATCCTACAAGCGCCAGCAGACCGAACTGGTGATCTTCGTCACCCCCTATCTCGTCAAGCCTGTCGATCCGCAGGAGATGGTCCGCCCGGACCAGAACCTGAACTTCCAGGCGGACGCGCAGGGCTACTTCCTGCACCAGATCAATCGAATCTACCGGGCCAACGGCGCGGCGGCGAACGGGGCCTACAGCGGCCGCGTGGGCTTCAGCTACGAATGAGCGCGCCTCGCGAACGGAGCATTGTCATGGCAGAATTTCTTCCGACCAAGGCCAGCAAGGCTCGCGTGACGCGGGTTCTGCAAAGGAGCACCCTCGTGCTGCTTGCCGGTCTGGCGCTTGCGGGGTGCAACTCGCAGGGGCAGGTGATCACCGAGGGGCTGCCGACCGACGGCTATCGGACCCGCTACCCGATCGCGGTGGCCGAGGCGCCGCAAAATCTCGACATTCCCGTCGGCTCCGGTGCGACGTCGCTGCAGCCCTTCATGCGCGACATCGTTCTGTCCTTCGCCGACGACGCGGTCCACAATGCGACCGGAACGGTGGTGATCCTGACGCCGGCCGGCTCAGGCAATCAGATGGTTGCCTCCTATGTTGCGCGCGACGTACATCGCGTCTTGCGCCAAGGCGGCCTGCCGGAACGCATGATCGAAACGCGCAACTATTCCGTCGGCAATCCCGGCGTGAATGCGCCGTTGCGCCTGTCGTTCAACAAGATCAAGGCCGTGAGCCCGCCCTGCGGACAATGGACGAGCGAT
The DNA here is from genome assembly GCF_021864535.1 of Oryzibacter oryziterrae. Taxonomy (GTDB): domain Bacteria; phylum Pseudomonadota; class Alphaproteobacteria; order Rhizobiales; family Pleomorphomonadaceae; genus Pleomorphomonas; species Pleomorphomonas oryziterrae. The sequence goes on along the minus strand of NZ_JAKJIC010000007.1, from coordinate 181,560 downwards.
GCTGTCCCTGACGATTCGAAGGGCGGCGATGGGGCCGAGTTCGGCTGCTCGACGCAGGCCAATCTCGCCGCCATGGTTGAGAATCCCAATGACCTGATCACGCCGCGCGCCGAGACTCCGGTGCCCATGTGGCGGCGTTGGCAGGTGATGCAGTCCTATCAGTCCGGCGGCGCATCGTCCGGGTCCTAAGTCACGTCGAGCATGCAAGGTTTGCCTTTCCCATGATGAACGACGACATCTCTTCCACCCGCAACGCGGCCCGCATCGAGGAAAACGCCTCGCTGCGCCCGGTGCCCCGCATTGCGATCCAGGCTTTCTGCGACACGCCGGAAGTTGCCTCCGTGCTTGAACAGGCGGCGGCTGATCGGCGCATGTCCAAGGCGCATGTGAAGATCCACATGGGCGGTCCTGCGGCAGCGCTCGACTTCTACACCAGCGCGCCGACGCCAAACCTCCTGTTCATCGAAAGCCGCGACAGCCGCGAAGGCATTCTCGAGCAGATCGACAAGCTTGCTTCGGTGTGCGATCCCGGCACCAAGGTGATCGTGATCGGTCACAGCAATGACGTGGCGCTTTACCGCGAGTTGTTGCGGCGTGGTGTCAGCGATTATCTGGTCACGCCCTTCGATCTCTATGACGTGATCCGGGAAGTCGGCGAAATCTTCCTCGGCAGCAACTCGGAGCCCATCGGCCGAACGATTGCCTTCATCGGCGCGCGCGGCGGTGTCGGCTCCTCGACCGTGGCCCACAATGTGGGCTTTGCCCTGTCGCGCCTGTTCGAGGGCGATGTGGTGATCGCCGACCTCGACCTGCCGTTCGGCACCGCTGGTCTCGACTTCAACCAGGACCCGACCCAGGGCATCGCCGACGCGGTGAATTCGCCCGAGCGCATCGACGACGTGTTCCTCGACCGCATCCTGACCAAGTGCGCGGAAAACCTTGCGCTGTTGGCGGCACCGGCGACGCTGGAAAAGGCCTATGACCATGGTGAGGACGCCTTCACCCAGATCATAGACGTGGTCCGCAACGGTGTTCCTGCGGTGGTTCTGGACATGCCGCACATGTGGACGTCCTGGGTGCGCCGCACGCTGGCCGTGGCCGATGAGGTGGTGATCACCGTCGGTCCGGACCTTGCGTCCCTGCGCAATGCCAAGAACCTTGTCGATCAGCTCAAGCCGCTGCGCCCCAATGACTCGGCCCCCAAGCTGGTGATCAATCAGCTCGGCATGCCCAAGCGTCCGGAGATCAAGCCGGACGACTTCAAGAAGGCCCTGGGGCTCGACATCACCATGGCCTTGCCCTTCGATCCTCAACTGTTCGGAACGGCCACCAACAACGGGCAGATGATCGCCGAGGTCAATGCCAAGAGCCCGGTGGCCTCGCAGTTCGATCAACTGGCGGGGCTCCTCACCGGACGGCAAACGTCGCGCGTCGGCAAGAAGAGCGCTCTGGCGCCCTTGCTGGCACGCCTGCCAAAGATGCGCCGCAAGGCCAGCTGACAGTCGGCGGAGATCAACGATGTTTGGCAAGCGCGGCAGTTTCGGAACCGGAGGCGACAACAAGGGGCTCCCGCCTCCTGCGGCGCCACGTCCCGTCGAGCGGGCGCCCGCACCGGCGGCCCCGGTTGCAGCCAAACCTGCGGCCGAGGCCCGGCCGCCTGCCGTTGTCGATACCGGCGAACGGCGCAAGTCCGAAGGCTATTACGACACCAAGTCGTCCATCTTCTCGGCGCTGATCGAGACCATCGATCTCAGCCAGCTGGCCAAGCTGGATCTTGAGACGGCGCGCGAGGAAATCCGCGACATCGTCACCGACATCATCTCGCTGAAGGCGGTGGTGATGTCGATTTCCGAGCAGGAAGAGCTGCTCGACGACATCTGCAACGACGTTCTCGGCTATGGTCCGCTGGAGCCGCTGCTGGCCCGCGACGACATCGCCGACATCATGGTCAACGGCGCTGACGCCACCTTCATCGAAGTGGCCGGCAAGATGATCAAGACGGGGGTGCGGTTCCGCGACAACCTCCAGCTCATGAACATCTGCCAGCGCATCGTCAGCCAGGTCGGCCGCCGCGTCGACGAAGCCTCGCCGATCTGCGACGCGCGCCTGCCCGACGGTTCGCGCGTCAACGTGATTGCGCCGCCGCTTGCGATCGACGGTCCCACGCTCACCATTCGTAAGTTCAAGAAGGACAAGCTGACGCTGCCGCAGCTGGTCCGCTTCGGGTCGATCACGCCCGAGGGTGCGACCATCCTCGAGATCATCGGTCGTTCCCGCTGCAATGTCATCGTTTCGGGTGGTACCGGTTCGGGCAAGACGACGCTGCTCAACTGCCTCACCGCCTATATCGAACCCACCGAACGCATCATCACCTGCGAAGACGCGGCGGAACTGCAGCTGCAGCAGCCGCATGTGGTGCGCCTCGAAACGCGCCCGCCCAATCTGGAAGGCGAAGGCCAGATCACCATGCGTGATCTCGTCAAGAACTGTCTGCGCATGCGTCCTGAACGCATCATCGTCGGCGAAGTGCGCGGCCCGGAGGCCTTCGACCTCCTCCAGGCCATGAACACCGGTCACGACGGTTCGATGGGAACCCTGCACGCCAACAGCCCGCGCGAGGCCATTGGCCGTATCGAATCCATGATCTCCATGGGTGGCTTCACGCTGCCGGCGAAGACCGTGCGCGAGATGATCGTCGCATCTGTCGATGTGATCGTCCAGGCGGCGCGTCTGCGCGACGGCTCGCGCCGCATCACCCATATCACCGAGGTGGTGGGTCTCGAAGGCGACGTGGTGATCACCCAGGATCTGTTCGTCTACGAAATCGTCGGCGAGGATGCCGACGGCAAGCTGATCGGCCGGCACAAGTCGACCGGCATCGGGCGTCCCAAGTTCTGGGATCGCGCGCGCTATTACGGAGAAGAGAAGCGGCTCGCGGCGGCCATCGACGCCTCGGAAGTCGGGCCGGATGCCGCCTATGGCTAGTCAGGTTGGAGTTGAGGCGCGAACGGGCAGTGTTCGCCTTGGAGTGGGTCCATGCTGTTTGGCGTAAGCACAACCATTTTGGCGATGATCGCGCTGGCCGGCTTTGCCGCGGCGGCTCTGTTCTACGCCTTGCTCTATGGTCGCATCGAGCAGCAGGCGACCGCCGAAAAGCGTCTGGGCAAGGTGGCCGAGGCGCCACGCGGCAAGGATGGAAAGGCCGAACCCGGTTCCGCCCGCCGCCGGACGGTGCAGGACACGCTCAAGGACATTGAAGTCAAGCAGAAGCACAAGGCTTCGCAATCCACCAATCCGCCACTGTCGCTGCGGCTGCAGCAATCCGGCCTGACGATCACCACCAAGCAGTTCTATGTCTACAGCGCGCTGTTGGGGCTCGGTCTGTTTGTGGTTTGCTTCATTCTCGGCATGTCCCTGCCGCTCATGGTGGGCGTCGCCTTCGTCGGGGCCTTCGGCCTGCCGCGCTATGTGGTCAACTTTCTGCGCCGTCGTCGCCAGAATGCCTTCACCGAGGAACTGGCCAATGCCGTCGAGGTGATCGTGCGCGGCGTCAAGGCCGGTCTGCCGCTCAACGATTGCCTGCGTATGATCGCGTCCGAGGCCAAGGAGCCGGTTCGCTCCGAGTTCAAGGCGGTCATGGATTCGGTGCAGCTGGGCATTCCCATCGACGAGGCCATCGGCAAGATGTACGAGCGCGTGCCACTGCCGGAGACCAACTTCTTTGCGATCGTCATCGCGATCCAGAGCAAGGCCGGCGGCAATCTGTCGGAAGCCCTGGGCAACCTCGCCAAGGTGCTGCGCGAGCGCAAGAAGATGCGCGCCAAGATCCAGGCCATGAGCATGGAGGCCAAGTCTTCGGCGACAATCATCGGCGCGCTGCCGATCATCGTTGCCACCCTCGTCTACCTGACCAGTCCTGACTACATCATGGTGTTGTTCACCACCACCAAGGGACATTTCGTGCTGGGCGGTTCGGCTCTGTGCATGGGCATCGGCGTCTTCGTGATGAAGAAGATGATCAGTTTCGACTTCTGAGGCGGGCATGGAAAAGTTCATGGAAACGGCCACGAATCCCGTGGTGCTCATGTCGGTGCTGGTGTCGATCGCGATCTTCGCGACGGTGATCACCCTTACCCTGCCGCTCTTCTCGTCCGACAAGCTCGGCGCCCGCATGAAGGCCGTGTCGGTGGAGCGCGAGAAGATCCGCGCGCGCGAACGGGCCCGGCTGCAGGCCGAGACCCAGCGCACCTCGATCAGGGGCAAGGAATCCAAGCGCTACATGCGCAACCTTGTGGAGCGGCTGTCGCTGCGCAATGCCTTGCTCGACAAGAAGGGCGAAGAGAAGCTGAAGCAGGCCGGTTTCCGGTCAGAAGCGGCCACGACGACCTTTCTGTTCGCCCGCTTCGTGCTGCCCTTCCTGTTCATGGCCATCGCCGCTCTCTATGTCTTCGTGATCCTGAAGATCGACCGGCCCTTGCCGATGCGGATCTTCATGTGCATCGGCGCCGGCTACCTCGGCTTTGTTGTTCCGGTGCTCTTCGTGTCCAACGCGGTGCAGAAGCGGCAGCTTTCGGTGAAGCGCGCCTTCCCCGACTCGCTCGATCTGCTGCTGATCTGCGTGGAATCGGGCATGTCGATCGAAATGGCCTTCCGCAAGGTGTCGGAGGAAATTGGCGCCCAGTCCATCCCACTGGCCGAAGAGCTCAGCCTGACGACGGCCGAACTGTCCTATCTGTCCGATCGGCGGCAAGCCTATGAGAACCTTGCCAACCGCGTCGGTCTGGACGGGGTGAAGGCCGTCTGTCTGGCGCTGATCCAGTCGGAGCGCTATGGCACTCCGCTCGGCACGACGCTGCGCGTGCTCAGCCAGGAAAACCGCGACATGCGCATGAATGAAGCGGAGAAGAAGGCCGCCGCGCTGCCGCCGAAACTGACGGTGCCGATGATCGTGTTCTTCCTGCCCGTGCTGTTTGCGGTGATCATGTCGCCGGCGATCATCAAGATCACGTCGATGCACTGACCCCCAGGTGCTCGTCACCCACACGAAAAAGGCCCGGACATCTGCCGGGCCTTTTCATTTTCCGTTGGTGGAACCGAAGCTTACTTGGTGCCGTACATGCGGTCGCCGGCGTCGCCGAGGCCGGGGACGATGTAGCCCTTCTCGTTGAGATGGCTGTCGATGGCCGCCGTGAATACGGGAACGTCAGGGTGGGCTTCGGTGAAGTGCTTGACGCCCTCGGGGGCGGCCAGCAGGCAGACGAAGCGGATGTCGCGGGCACCACGTTCCTTCAGCTTGTCGACGGCAGCGATGGAGGAGTTGCCGGTGGCGAGCATGGGGTCGACGACGATGGTCAGGCGGTCGCTGAGATCGGCGGGCGCCTTGAAGTAATATTCGACCGGCTGCAAGGTCTCATGGTCACGGTAGATGCCGATATGCGAGACGCGGGCGGCCGGGACCAGATCGAGCATGCCTTCGAGAAGACCGTTGCCGGCGCGCAGGACCGAGGCGAAAACCAGCTTCTTGCCTTCGAGCGTCGGCGCCATCATGGGCTCCAGCGGCGTCTCGATTTCGACTTCCATCAGCTTGAGATCGCGCGTGACTTCATAGCAGAGCAACGTGGAAATCTCGCGCAGGAGGCGGCGGAAGCTTGCCGTCGACGTTTCCTTCTTGCGCATGATGGTGAGCTTGTGCTGCACCAGCGGATGGTCGATCACCTTGACGCCGTTCATGAGATCCTCGTCCTGAATAATTGAGCTGGCGCGACTTTAGCCAGTTGAGGCGCCGTGCGAAACCGGCAAAAGCGCTGATCTCCACCGGATTCGGTCACAGACGCGCCAGCAGTTTCGCCTTGGTGGCCGCATCGCAGAAGGCATCCTCGATGGCCATGCGGGTGACGCGCAGGAGCTCGGCGTCGGTGAAGCCGAAATGCTCGGCCGCAATGGCATATTCGCGATCGATCGACGACCAGAAGAATGGCGGATCGTCGGAGTTGAGCGACAGGCGGACGCCCGCGTCGAAGAAGGTGCGCAAGGGGTGGCTTGCGAAATCCGTGAAGGCGCCGAGGGCGATGTTGGAGCCCGGGCAGATCTCCAGATGGACGCCTTCGTCAACCAGGCGCCGCACGAAATCGGCGTTCTCGATCGACCGCACCCCATGGCCGATGCGCTTGAGGGGCAGGGCGTTGAGGGTGTCCTCGACGTGGTCCCAGCCCTGCCATTCGCCGGCATGGCAGGTGAGCGGCAGGCCAGCCTCGTGGGCGATCATGAAGGCGGGGACGAAGTCCCAGGGCTCGAAGACGCGTTCGTCGCCGGCCATGCCGAAACCGACCACTTCCGGGATCAGATTGTCGACGGCGACCTTGGCGGCGCCGATGGCATCAGCCGGGCCAAAGTGCCGTTCGATCAAGGGGATGATGCGACCGACGATGCCGGTCCTGGCCTCGGCCCGGCGGATGCCCTCGGCGACGCCGCCGAGATAATCGGCATAGGGCAGGCCGTTGCGGCGGGCAAAGTCGGGGGAAATGAAGAACTCGGTGTAGAGGCAGCCGACCTGGCTCTGCCCCACGAGATAGCCTTCGACCAGTTCGGCGAAGTCTTCGGCCGAGCGGAAGACCGAGGCCGCGACGTCGTAGGAGGCGATGAAGGTGGAGAAATCGGTCCAGCGATAACGACCTTCGGCATCAAAAAGGCGCGAGACGTCAACGCCATAGCGTTCCGCGTTGCGGCGTACAAGTTCGGGAGAGGCCGTCGCTTCAAGGTGGACATGAAGCTCGGCCTTCGGCAGGTGTGCGGTCATGGAATGTCTTTCAGATCAGGCTCTTGCCGTGGGGACCCTTGGGAAGGCCCAGCCAGGCGGCGATGGTTTCGGCCATGTCGGCAAAGGTTTCGGACGGACCGGCCGAACCGGGCACCACGCGGGCACCGGCCATCAGCACCGGCACGCGCTCGCGGGTGTGGTCGGTGCCGGGCCAGGTGGGATCGCACCCGTGATCGGCGGTGAGCAGCAGGAGATCGTCCGGCTGCAACAGCGCCTCAACCTCCGGCAACCGGCGGTCGAAGGATTCAAGGCAGGCGGCATAGCCTGGAACGTCACGCCTATGTCCAAAGCTGCTGTCGAAGTCGACCAGGTTTGTAAAGATAAAGTCGCCCGAGCGTGCGTCATTCATGGCGGCCAGCGTCAGGTCGATGTTGTCGTCGTTATTCTTGCCCTTGCGCAGCTCGGTGATGTTGGTGTGGGCGAAGATGTCCCCGATCTTGCCGATGCCGATCACCCGGCCGCCGGCGGCTTCGACGCGAGCCAGCACGGTGGGCTCCGGCGGCGGCACGGCATAGTCGCGCCTGTTGGATGTGCGCTTGAAGGTCGATGCGGTCTCGCCGAGGAAGGGGCGGGCGATGACGCGACCGATATTGTAGCGGTCCACCAGCTTGCGGGCGATCTGGCAGTGTTCGAGCAGGCGATCGAGACCGAAGTGGGTCTCATGGGCGGCGATCTGCAGTACCGAGTCGGCGGAGGTGTAGAGGATCGGCTTGCCGGTCTTGATATGCTCCTCGCCGAGGCTTTCGATGACTTCGGTGCCGGACGCGTGGCGCAGGCCGAGGACGCCGGGCACGCCGGTCTCACGGATATACGCGTCGATAAGCTCCTGGGGCAAGCAAGGGATCTCGTTGGGGAAATAGCCCCAGTCGAAGGGCACGGGCACGCCGGCGATCTCCCAGTGACCGGACGGGGTGTCCTTGCCGCTGGAAGTTTCGGCCGCCGCCGTGTAGCGGCCTTGCGCCTCGGTCAGCGCAAAGCCGACCGGACGGTTACCGGTCGCCTGTTCGGCGGCAAGGCCGAGGCCGAGCCGTTCGAGGTTGGGCAGGCGGAGCGGGCCAGCGCGCAGGCCCTCGCGGTCGCCGGCACCGGTGGCGCAGGCGGCGGCGATGTGGCCGAGCGTGTCGGAGCCCTTGTCGCCGAATTTCTCGGCATCCGGCGCTCCGCCGATGCCGAAGCTGTCGAGCACGATGACGATGGCGCGGGGCATGGCTCTCTCCTCAGGCGATCAGCCGGTGACGCGTTCAATGACGGCGGGGCCGCGAACGGGCGAAGACCCGAGTGCATAGGCCTGGCGCAGGGCGACTGCGGCGGCCTCGGCCTGAGCCTCGGTGCGGGCGTAGACGACGCCGAGCGGGCGGCTTGCGTCGACAGTCTCGCCGAGGCCGGCCAGCGTGGTGAAGCCGACGGCGTGGTCGATCGGATCGGCGGCGCGCACACGGCCACCGCCCATGGCGACGACCGCGACGCCGATGGCGCGGGTGTCGATGGCGGTGATGGTGCCGGAGGTCTCGGCGTGGATCGGCCTGACGATGGCCGGACGGTCCAGATAGCTGTCGGCCTTCTCGACGAAGTCGGCGGGACCGCCGAGGGCGGCGACCATGCGACCGAAGATTTCTGCCGCCTTGCCGGAGGTGAAGGCCGTCTCGATGGCGGCCTTGGCGCTGGCGTAATCGGGCTGCAGCTTGCCGAGCACCAGCATTTCCGCCGAAAGCGCGACGGTGACGTCCCACATGCGCGGGTCGATGCGCTTGCCGGTGAGGAAGTCGACGGCGAGCTGCACTTCCACCGCGTTGCCGGCGGCGGTGCCGAGCGGCTCGTTCATGTCGGTGATGACGCCGACGGTGGGCAGGCCGGCGCCGTTGGCCACCTTGACCAGGCTGTCGGCGAGCGCGCGCGACGCGTCGAGAGTGGCCATGAAGGCGCCGGTGCCGGTCTTGACGTCGAGGACGAGGCCATGCAGGCCGGCGGCGAGCTTCTTGGACAGGATCGAGGCGGTGATGAGGTCGATGCTCTCCACCGTGCCGGTGACGTCGCGGATGCCGTAGAAGCGCTTGTCGGCGGGCGCAAGATCGGCGGTCTGGCCGATGACGGCGCAGCCCATTTGCCTGACCACCTTGCGGAACAGGGCGTTGTCGGGCTGGGTCTGGTAGCCCTTGACCGAATCCAGCTTGTCGAGCGTGCCGCCGGTGTGGCCAAGTCCGCGGCCGGAGATCATCGGCACATAGCCGCCGCAGGCCGCAATGGCCGGCGCGAGCATCAGCGAGACGGTGTCGCCGATGCCGCCGGTCGAATGCTTGTCGAGCGCGGGACCATTGAGGTCGGACCAATCCAGCACGGTGCCGGAATCGCGCATGGCGAGCGTCAGCGCCACGCGTTCCTCAATGGCCATGCCACGGAAGAAGGTGGCCATGGCGAAAGCGGCGACCTGACCTTCCGTGACGGTGCCCGCGGTGAGGCCCTCGACCATGAAGGCGATTTCGGGTGCAGTCAGCGTCGCACCGTCGCGCTTGCGGCGGATGATTTCCTGGGGGAGATAGGTCATCTTGTTCTTCTTGCTTGCGGCCTTTTTAGCAACGCATCCCTGATGCCGAGGCATCGGCGCGTTGATTTCATTTCGAATGTCTCATGGGCGTCTGGGCGTGAGACATTCGAAGGCGGAATACCAACCGCCTTTTTCAAAGACGGTTGGTATTGAGCCGGCTTTCCTCATGCACCATAGGCCGCGATGACGCGCGGCAGGATCTTCTTGAGCTTTTCGGCGCCCTTGGGGCCGTTTTCCTTGGTCTCGAGATGGCTGATCTCGTTGCCGGTCATGCCGGCGGCGAAGTTGGTCACCGTCGAAACGGCAGCAACTTCAAGGCCGTAGTAACGGGCGAGAATGACTTCCGGCACCGTGGACATGCCCACGGCATCGGCGCCGAGGATGCGCGCCATGCGGATCTCAGCCGGCGTCTCGAAGGACGGGCCGTTGAACCACATGTAGACACCGCTGCCGAGCTTGATGCCTTCCTCAGCGGCGGCGCTCTTGAACAGGCCCTGCAGGCGCAGGTCATAGGCCTGGGTGAGGCCGACGAAGCGCTGGTCGCCCATTTCGCCGATCAGCGGGTTGGTGCCGGCATAGTTGATGTGATCGGTGATCAGCATCAGTTCGCCCGGACCGATGTCCGGATTGAGGCCACCGGCGGCATTGGTGAGAATGACGCCCTTGCAGCCGAGGGCCGCCAGCGTCTCGATCGGCGTCTTCATCACCTTGGGGTCGCCGTGCTCGTAGAAATGACCGCGGCCGGAGAGGACGGCGACGGGAACGCCGGCCACCTTGCCGACGATCAGTTCACCCTTGTGGCTCGACACGGTGGATATGGGGAAGCCGGCCAGCTCGGAGAAGGGAATGCGGACGGCGCCTTCGACGGTGTCGGCAAAGTCGCCGAGGCCGGAACCGAGCACGAGGCCGATCACCGGCTTGATGGCGGTGCGGGCCTGAACGAGGGCGGCGCATTCGGCGCCATGGCTGAGGGCGGACATGTCAGGTCTCCAGAACGAAGCCGGCCGGCAAGAGCTCGGCCATGGTGAAATGCTGGCTGGCACCGTCGGGGTCGGCGGCCCAGATTTCGGTCGAGGGCGAGGCGGCGAACTCGCTGAGCCGCTGGCGGCAGCCGCCGCAGGGCGTGCAGAAGCGTCCGCCGGGCACGCGCTCATGATCGATGCGGGCAGCGATCACCACTGCCTTGACGATCTTGCGCGCGCCACCCATCACCAGATGGCCGATGGCGGTGGTTTCGGCGCACCAGCCTTCCGGATAGGCGGCGTTCTCGATGTTGCAGCCGGCGTAGATGTTGCCGTCGTCGGCGAGGAGCGCGGCGCCCACATGATATTTCGAGTAAGGGGCGTGCGCCTTGGCGCGGGCGGCGGCCGCGGCGGCGAAGAGGCGGTCGAAATCGCTCATTTCAGCGTTCCTTCACATAGGGCACGCCGCCGGCCTTGGGCGCATTGGCCACGCCGATGAAGCCGGCGAGCAGGATGCAGGTGAGGATATAGGGCAGGGCCTGGAAGATCTGCACGGGCACCTCGCCGATGCCGGGCACCTTCTTGCCCTGCATGAAGTTGGCGAAGGCGTCGAGGAAGCCGAACAGCAGGCAGGACAGCATGATTGGCACCGGCCGCCACTTGGCGAAGATCAGCGCGGCGAGCGCGATATAGCCCTTGCCGGCGGACATGTTGGTGATGAAGCTCGCCGACTGGGCAACCGCCAGATAGGTGCCGGAGAAGCCGCAGAGGATGCCGGCACAGATGGTGGCGCGGTAGCGCAGCCAGGTGACGGAAATGCCGGCGGTGTCGACGGCGCCCGGATTCTCGCCGACCGCGCGCAGGCGCAGGCCGAAGCGGGTGCGGTAGAGGATCCACCAGCTGAGCGGCACGGCAGCGAAGGCCAGATAGGTGAGGATGTTGTGGCCGGAAATCACGTTGGCGTAGAAATGGCCGATGACACCCATGTCCCTGGCCGCTTCCGCGCCCGGCAGGACGATCTCGCCGAAGCGGGCCGAGGCGCCAAGCGGCGGCGTGCGGCCGCCCTGGCTGAACCAGGCATTGCCCAGCACGGCGGTGAGGCCGGCTGTGACGAAGTTGATGGCCACGCCCGAGACAATCTGGTTGCCACGGTTGGTGATGGAGGCAAAGCCATGCACCAGGCTGAAGGCGACGGAGACGCCGACGCCGGCGAGCAGGCCGATCCAGGGCGAGCCGGTGCCATAGGCGGCGACCGCCGAGGCGAAGGCGGCGGCGAGCATCTTGCCTTCAAGACCGATGTCGAAGATGCCGGCCCGTTCGGAAAAGAGGCCGGCAAGGGCGGTGAACAGCAGCGGGATCGACAGGCGAATCGTCGAGCCCAGCACCGAGATCAGGAGATCGAAGTAAGCGACATCCATGTGTGGGCTCCTCAGGCTTTGACGAATTTCTGGTAAGCCCGCACCATGGCCGGCCGGAACATGTATTCCAGCGCGCCGGCGAACAGGATGACGAGGCCCTGGATCACCACGATCATGTCGCGGGTGATGTTGGGCATGTCGAAGGAGAGTTCGGTGCCGCCCTGATAGAGCACGCCGAACAGGATCGAGGCGAGGATGATGCCGAAGGGGTGATTGCGGCCCATCAGCGACACGGCGATGCCGACGAAGCCGGCGCCGCCGACGAATTCCACCTGCAGGCGCTGCGACTGACCCATCACCACGTTGAGCGCCATCATGCCGGCCATGGCACCCGACAGCAGCATGGCGACGATCACCGTGCGCGAGTAGGGAATGCCGGCATAGACGGCAGCCGAAGGCGAGATGCCGAGCGTGCGGATCTCGTAGCCGAGCTTGGTGCGCCAGATCAGCACCCAGACGACGAAGCTCATCACCAGCGCGATCAGGAAGGACACGTTGAAGGGCGCCGCGCCGATCTTGCCGCCGAACAGGGCAATCAGCCAGCCAAGGTCAGGCAGGGTGCCGCCCGGCAGGAAGGTGCGGGTTTCCGGCGCCATCTTGCCCGGCACGATCAGCACGTTCACCAGCAGGTACACCATCAGCGCCGAGCCGATGAAGTTGAACATGATGGTGGTGATGACCACGTGGCTGCCGCGCTTGGCCTGCAGCCAGGCCGGAATGAAGGCCCAGGCGGCGCCGAACAGGCCGGCGCCGATCACCGCGAAGGGCATGGTCACGTACCAGGGCACGTAATTATCAAGCGCGAGCGCCACCAGCGCGCAGCCGAGGCCGCCGAGATAGGCCTGGCCTTCCGAGCCGATGTTGAACAGGCCGGCGTGGATGGCGACGGCCACCGACAGACCCGTGAAGATGAAGTTGGTGGCGTAGAACAGCGTGAAGCCGATGCCTTCGCCGCGGCCGAGCGCACCCTGCAGCATCAAGGTGACGGCTTGGATCGGGTCTTCGCCGATGAACCAGACCACAAGGCCTGAGATGAGGAAGGCAACCACCAGATTGATGAGCGGCAGGAGGCCGTAGGTGATCCAATTGGGCAACGGGACCGATGCAGTACTCAAGATGACCTCACGCGGCAATGCCGGCCATCATCAGGCCGAGGGTCTGTTCGCCGGCATCCGCGGTCTTCTCGCCGACGATATGGCCGGCGAACATCACGAGGATACGGTCGGAAAGGGAGCGGATTTCGTCGAGTTCCACCGATACCAGCAGGATGGCCTTGCCGGCATCGCGCATGGAAATGATGCGGCGGTGGATGAACTCGATGGCACCGACGTCGACGCCGCGGGTGGGCTGGCCCACCAGCATCAGGCGCGGATCGCGCTCGATCTCGCGGGCGACGACGATCTTCTGCTGATTGCCGCCGGAGAAGTTGGCGGTCTTCAGATGCGGGTTCGGCGGGCGAATGTCGTATTTCTCGATCTTGGCGATGGCGTCCTTCTCGACGGCCTTCAGATCGAGCATCGGGCCGCGGCCATATCTGGCGTCGCGGTGATAGCCGAGGATGGAGTTTTCCGCTTCGTCGAACTTGAGGACCAGGCCCATGTGATGGCGGTCTTCGGGGATATGGGCGAGGCCGAGTTCGCGCAGGCGGGCCGGATCGACCTTGTCGATGGGCTTGCCGTCGATGAGGATCTCGCCCGCATGCGGCTTGCGGATGCCCGAGAGCGCTTCGAGCAGCTCGGACTGGCCATTACCGGCGACGCCCGCTATGCCGACGATCTCGCCGGCGCGCACGTCGAAGGAGACGTTGTCGACCATGGTGACGCCGCGCCCGTCCTTGACGGTGAGGTTCTTCACCGACAGGACGATGGCGCCCGGATTGGCTTCGCCCTTGTCGACGTGCAGCAGCACGCGGCGACCGACCATCAACTCGGCCAGTTCCTCGACGGTGGTCTGCGAGGTCGTGCGCGTGGCCACCATTTCGCCGCGGCGCATGACCGAGACGGTGTCGGTGATGGCCATGATCTCGCGCAGCTTGTGGGTGATCAGCAGGATGGTCTTGCCCTGGTCGCGCAGCATGCCCAGGATCTTGAACAGGTGATCGGCCTCGGCCGGGGTCAGCACGCCGGTGGGCTCGTCGAGGATCAGGATGTCGGCGCCGCGATAGAGCGCTTTGAGGATTTCGACGCGCTGCTGCAGGCCGACGGGAAGTTCCTCGATGATGGCGTCCGGATCGACTTCGAGGCCATAGTCTTCCTCGAGGCGCTTGAGCGCACTGCGGGTATGGCTCACGCCCTTGCTGAGCAGCGCGCCGCCTTCGGCGCCGAGCATGATGTTCTCGAGGACGGAGAAATTCTCGACCAGCATGAAATGCTGATGGACCATGCCGATGCCCGCGGCGATGGCCGCCTGGCTGTCCTTGATGTGGACCGGCTGGCCGTTGACGCGGATCTCGCCGCTGTCGGCCTGGTAGAAGCCGTAGAGAATCGACATCAGGGTCGACTTGCCGGCGCCGTTCTCTCCGATGATGCCGTGGATCGAGCCCTTGGCAACTGTCAGATCGATGGTCTTGTTGGCATGCACGGCACCGAATTTCTTGTCGATGCCCTTGAGTTCAATGGCAGGCAGTGAGGACACGGCGGAGGCTCCGGACTGTCGTCAGGATATGAAAAAGGGCGCATGGCGGAAAAGGAAAGGTCCGCCATGCGCCCGGGTCACTAGATCAGGTCACTTCGGGCAGGCGTTGTCCGACATGTAGTCGTGCACCTTGACGGTGCCGGCGGCGATGTCCGTCTTGGCCTTCTCGACGGCGGCCTGGATGTCGGCCGTGATCAGAGGCTTGTTGTTGTCGTCCAGCGCCCAGTCGACGCCGCCTTCCTTGACGCCCAGCACCTGCAGGCCAGTCGAGAACTTGTCGTCCTTGACGTCGGTGAAGGCGTTGTAGACGGCGAGGTCGACGTGCTTGACCATGGAGGTCAGCACCGAACCCGGATGCAGGTAGTTCTGGTTGCTATCGACGCCGATCGACAGCTTGCCCTGGTCGGCAGCGGTCTGCAGCACGCCGATACCGGTGGCGCCGGCGGCGGCGTAGATCACGTCCGCGCCCTGGTCGATCTGGCTCTTGGTGAGCTCGCCGCCACGGACGGGGTCATTCCAGGCAGCGCCGGTGGTGCCGGTCATGTTCTGGAAGACTTCGATCTTGGCGTTGGCAGCGCGGGCGCCCTGCTCGTAGCCGCATTCGAACTTGCGGATCAGCGGAATGTCCATGCCGCCGACGAAGCCGACCTTGCCGGTCTTGGAGGCGAGGCCAGCGGCGACGCCGACGAGGTAGGAGCCTTCCTCTTCCTTGAAGACCACCGAGCGGACGTTCGGCTTCTCAACGACGGAGTCGACGATGACGAACTTGGTGTCGGGGAATTCGGCCGAAACCTTTTCAACAGCCGAGGTCCAGGCGAAGGACATGGCAACGACCGGGTTGTAGCCCTTGCTCGCGAAATTGCGCAGAGCCTGCTCACCCTGGGTGTCGTCCTTCGGCTCGAAATCGCGATAGGCGATGCCGGTGTCAGCCTTGAACTTCTCAGCGCCGTTGAAGGCAGCCTCGTTGAAGGACTTGTCGAATTTGCCGCCGGTGCCATAGACAAGCGCCGGCTTGACGTCGCCTGCCAGAGCCGTGCCTGCGAGCATGGAAGCTGCGAAGGCAGCGCTGATCAGAGTCTTGATCATGTTTGAAGCCTCACCCTATTGGAAGGTGCCCATTTCAGGGCTGTTTCGGCGAGAGCGCGTCCCCGTCTTGCGACCCGGCCCCCTCCGAGTGGGGCTAACTAAGCATGGATTGAAGCGAATTGCATCGTCTTTCTTATTAAATTTGACCATCTGGACAATTTTGTTGCACAAAGCCTGCAACTCGGGCTCAGATTGCTTGCGCACGCGGCAAAAAGGGACGGCGCCTGATACAAATACTTATCAGTGCCTCTGGCCTGTGCAAGGAAGAGGCAGTGGCAATACTCGCGGGCGGGCAATTTCGTGGAGGATCCTGCCAATGGTGTCAAAACCGATTCCGCTTCCTGCCAAAAGCGGCTAGAGGATAGCGCTTGTGGCAGGTTGCGCCGCGTCCGGAAGGGCGCGCGTCGTATGGTCTTGCCTGATGCCGACACCGGTTGAATGGAAGTGACAATGGACAGGCCCGCCGTAGCGCTCGTTGCCCATGATGCCAAGAAGGACGAGATGGTTGCCTTCGCGCGTGCGCATGAGGCCCAGCTTTCGACGTTTCGCCTGTTCGCCACGGGAACCACGGGTGGGCGCGTTGCTGCGGCCTGTCCGACGCTGTCGGTCACGCGCCTCAAGAGCGGCCCGCTTGGCGGTGACCAGCAGATCGGCGCGATGATCGCCGAGGGGCGTCTCGATGCCCTGGTGTTCTTTGTGGATCCGCTGTCGCCGATGCCGCATGATGTGGACGTCAAAGCGTTGACCCGCCTGGCCCTCGTCTATGACCTGCCGATGGCGCTCAATCGGGCGACGGCGGAGTTCATGATCGTTTCCAGGGATTTCCTCAGCCGCCGTGCGGCGCCGAGTCCAATTCGTGAATGAAGGTGCTCATGCCTGACAAGCTTTCCGAGATCGCGTTTCCGGTGCTGTTTGCCGACATCGGCGGCACCAACGCCCGCTTTGCCCTGCTGACCGAGCCCAACGGGGTGACGCGCCATTTCGACACGGTGGAGACCCGTGGCTTTGCCACGATCGAGGATGCCATTCAGGCGACTGTGGTGGACAGCGGCGCGGCGCATCCCAAGGCGATGGTGTTCGCCCTTGCCGGCCCGATCCAGCCGGACAGCACGCAGCTGACCAATTGCCCCTGGGTGGTGACGCCGCGCAATCTGATCGCCCGCTTCGGTCTCACCGAGGTGATCCTGTTCAACGATTTCGAGGCGCTGGGGCTGTGCCTGCCCGGGCTCGCCGGCGATGACCTGACGATCATCGGCGATCTGGTGCCGCCGGCGCGTGGAACCAAGGTCGTCATCGGTCCGGGAACGGGCCTTGGGGCGGCCGGTCTCGTGGATGCGGCGGGTCTCTGGGTGCCGGTGCCGGGCGAAGGCGGCCACATCGATCTGGCGCCGGTAACGCCGCGCGACTTTGAGATCTGGCCGCATATCGATCGGCCGACCGGGCGGGTGACCGGCGAGACGCTGATCTGCGGTTCAGGCCTGCTGCGGCTTTATCATGCGGTTGCGGCGACCGATGGCATTGCCTCGGTCTGCTCGACCCCTGCAGAGGTGACCGCGGCGGCCGAGGCCGGCGATCCGACGGCGGTGGAAACCGTGGCGCTGTTTGCCGAACATCTAGGCCGCGTTGCCGGCAATCTCGCACTGACCTTCCTGGCCCACGGCGGTGTCTATCTCGCCGGCGGCATTGCACCGCGCATTGCCCATGTGCTGCGCGAGGGCCGCTTCCGCGCCGCCTTCGAGGACAAGTATCCGCATTTCGGCCTCTTGGCTTCCATGGCGACGGCGATCATCGTGCACGAGCGCCCGGCGCTGGCCGGCCTTGAGGATTTCGCGCGGCGACCGGACAGCTTCGGGCTGCAGCTCACCGACCGGCATTGGCGCGCGTAAGCGGCTCCATGGTGGCGCGCAGGCTGGCGGAGACCTCCGCCGACAGCCGCGCATAGGCGACGTCGGTGCGCAGCGCCTCGTCGCGCCGGCCGAAGGGCACGGCGTGGACGGCGACGATGCGGCCGGGGCGCGGGGCCATGACCGCGATGCGGTCCGACAGGAAGGTGGCCTCCGCGACCGAGTGGGTGACGAAGAGGACTGACGCGCCGAGCTTGGCGCGCAGGTCCAGGAGGTCGGCGTTGAGCCGCTGGCGCGTGATCTCGTCGAGGGCGGCAAAGGGTTCGTCCATCAGCAGAAGGCCGGGACGGTCGACCACGGCGCGGGCGATCGAGACACGCATGCGCATGCCGCCGGAGAGTTCGCGCGGGTAGAGGTCGGCCGCGTCCTCAAGGCCGACAAGATCGAGCGCCGCGCGTACGTCCGCCTCGGCGGCCTTGCGGGACACGCCGGCAAAGCGCAGCGGCAGCCAGACATTGTCGAAGACGGTGGCCCAGGGCATCAGGGTCGGGTCCTGGAAGACAAAGCCGATCTTCGGCTTGCCGCCCGGCCAATCGATGCGCCCGCCGGTGGCCACATCCAGATCGGCGATGAGGCGCAGCAAGGTGGATTTGCCGCATCCCGAGGCACCCAGCAGGCTCAGCACTTCACCCTGCTCAAGATGGAAGCTCGCCTTCTCCAGCGCCAGCACGCCATTGTCAAAGCGGCGCTCAATGGCGTGGGCGACGAGAAGATGCGACATGACCAACCCTTTGCATGCGATCCGCCGGCAGAGGAACCTCTGTCCTGGCGGCTTTTCCTGCCGATTGATGCACCCGATGGCGTGCAGGGGCAAGTCGCGCTCCTGCAAGGCCGCTTCCTGCTTTTCGAGGTTCAGGTCAAGCGGCTTCGCAATTGGCGGGAAACCTGCATAGTGTGATCAGACATATCCATGCCGTCACTGGGAGGACTTCATGCGTCTCTGGATCAAGACCCCGCTTGCCATTCTCGCGACCGGCGCCGAAGGCGGGCTGGTGGTCGAGGATGGGAAGATCGTCGAACATGTCGGCGCCGGGCAGCAGCCCGGCACCGCGGTCGACGAGGTGTTCGATGCCAGCGCGCATGTGATCATTCCGGGGCTCGTGAACACCCATCATCACATGTTCCAGACGCTGACGCGGGCGCATCCGTCGGCGATCAACAAGGAGCTGTTCCCCTGGCTCGAAGCGCTGTTCCCGATCTGGGCGCGCAATGTGACGCCGGAGAACCTGAGGCTCGCCACGCGGCTGGCGCTGACCGAACTGATGCTGTCGGGCTGCACGACCGTCTCCGATCACCAGTATCTGTTCCCGCCCGGGCTCGACGCCGCCATGGACATCCAGGCGGAAGAAGCGGCAGCGCTCGGCATGCGCATGACGCTGACGCGCGGTTCGCTGAACATGACGGTGGAGGACGGCGGCAACGCGATTGCCGGCGCGGTGCAGGACATCGACACCATCCTCTCCGACTGCGAGCGGGTGCTCAATCGCTATCACGACGCCTCGGAAGGGGCGATGCTGCAGGTGGCGCTCGCCCCCTGCGCGCCCTTCAACGTGACCAAGCAGCTGATGACCGAGACCGCCGCACTGGCGCTGAAGCATGGCTGCGGACTGCACACCCATCTGGCCGAGACGCGCGACGAGGTGGTCTATTGCCGCGAGCGCTTCAACTGCACCACGGTTGACTACATCGAGGACTGCGGCTGGCTGACCGAGCGGACCTGGCTCGCCCATGGCATTCATTTCAACGACGAGGAAGTGGCGAGGCTCGGGCGGCACAAGGTGGGCGTCTGCCATTGCCCGACGTCCAACATGGTGCTGGCTTCGGGCATGTGCCGTACCAAGGAACTGGAGGCTGCCGGCGCCAAGGTGGGCCTCGGCGTCGACGGGTCGGCCTCCAACGACAACTCCAATCTGATGGAAGGGGTGCGCCATGCGATGATGCTGAACCGGATCCGCTATGATGCGGCGTCGGTGACGCATTTCGATGCTTTCCGTTGGGCGACCGAAGGGTCGGCCAAATGCCTCGGGCGGGAGGATATCGGGACCCTTGCCGTGGGCAAGCAGGCCGATCTCGCCTTCTATACGCTGGACGAGTTGCGCTTCTCCGGCGCCGGCGATCCGATCGCGGCGCTGGTGCTGTGCGGAGCGACGGCGGCCGACCGCGTCATGATCAAGGGACGCTGGACCGTGGTGGACGGAGCGCCGCTCGGTGTGGACGTGGCGAGACTGCGCCGGGAACACGGGCAGGCGGCGCGCCGGTTCCTGGAAGCGGTGTGAGGCACTGCGCCCAAAAAGGTCGCGAAGCCGTGATTGGCAATGGACGGAGCGCTATGGGTAGTTTTCAGGGCGCTCCGGTTCCAGGAAGGGCGTCCTTGTAGATTTTTGCAGAGCAAATCAAGAGTTGTTCTGATGTGATCACATTCGAACAAAGATGAAACGTTTCCAGGAGCCATATGCGGAACTTCGGATACATTTTGGAGAACGTTCTAACATATTGAGATTATCCATATTTAAATCGACCGTTTGGAACAAAAAGCGAATAGATGAGAACAGGCGACGCACTTTCCACGCCGTTTATCCTGAGGCCGGCGCGCGAATGCGAACAAAGTGTAGAGGATTAGAACGATGGTGGACGGCGTTTCCGTAGCCAGAGATGCGGTCGAGACGCGCAGCTTCAATATCGAGGGAATGACCTGCGCTGCCTGTGCCGCCCGCATCGAACGGGTGCTTCGCAAGACGCCGGGCGTCGCCGACGCGCGCGTGAACTTGGCGCTGGAAAGGGCCGACGTTGCGGCCATCGAGGGCTGCGAGGCCGAGACCATCATTGCTGCCGTCGAGCGTGCGGGCTTCACCGCCGAGCTGCGGGCCGGCGATCCTGTGCTCGCGCGCCAGCAGCGGGAAGCGCGCGAAGCGCAGGAGCGGGTGCGCCATCGCCGGACGCTTGTGATCGTGGCGGTGTCGGCGGCTCTGTCACTGCCCTTCCTTGCGGCCATGGCGGCGATGGCGCTCGGTCTTGCATGGGAACTTGCGCCGCTGACGCAGTTCGTGCTGGCGAGCGGGGTGCAAGTGCTGGCCGGAACGCGCTTTTATCGCGGTGCCTTCAACAGTCTGCGCGGCGGTAGCGCCAACATGGACGTGCTGGTCGCCGTGGGGACATCCGCGGCCTACGGCTTTTCGGTCTATCAACTGATCGCGCTCGGCTCCATGGCGGCCATGGGGCATCTCTATTTCGAGGCTTCCGCCCTGGTGCTGACGCTGGTCATGCTCGGCAAGCTTCTGGAAGAGCGGGCCAAGGCCTCCACGACGCGGGCGGTGCGGGCGCTGATGGCGCTGAGGCCTGAGACCGCCCGCCGGATCTCCCCGTCGGGGGCGGTCGAGCTCGTTCCGGTGACGGCGATCCTGCCGGGCGATCGGGTGCAGATCCTGCCGGGCGAGCGGGTTCCCGTCGACGGCACGGTGAACGAGGGCGCCAGCAGCTGCGACGAAAGCGTGATCTCCGGGGAGAGCCTGCCGGTGTTGCGCAAGGCGGGCGACAAGGTGGTGACCGGCGCCATGAATGGCGAGGGCGCGCTCACGGTGTCCGTGGACGCGGTGGGCGAGGATTCGACCCTGGGCAAGATCACGCGGCTGGTCGAGAATGCCCAGTCGGGCAAGGCGCCGCTGCAGCGTCTCGTCGACCGGATCAGCGCGATCTTCGTGCCGACGGTGGTGGGCGTGGCGGTTCTGACCTTTGTCCTGTGGATGGCGAGCGGGCATGGCTTCGAGCCGGCCATGGCGGCGGCGGTGGCGGTGCTGGTGATCGCCTGTCCCTGCGCGCTGGGGCTGGCGACGCCGACCGCGCTGGTGGCCGGCACGGGAGCGGCGGCGCGCAGCGGCATTCTCATCAAGGACATCGAGGCGCTGGAGCGGGCGGCGCGGGTGAGCGCAGTGGTATTCGACAAGACGGGGACGCTGACCGAGGGGCGGCCGGAGCTCGTTTCGACGGTGCTCGCCGCGGGCACAGAGGAGGCCGAGCTCCTGACGCTGGCGGCCAGCGCGCAGACGGGCAGCGAGCATCCGCTCGGGCGGGCTGTGATCCGGCGGGCGGAAGCGCTCGGCCTGACCGTGAGCCCGGCGAGTGCCGTCACGGCATTGCCGGGGCGCGGGATCGAGGCGACGGTGCAGGGCGTGAATGTTCTGGTGGGCACCGCCAATCTGATGGCGTCACGCGGCATCGACCTGGGTGATCTCGGCGCTGCGGAGGACGCGCTGACGGTGGCCTTCGTGGCGGCGGACGGACGGCTGATCGGCCGGCTCGGCTTTGCCGATCGCTTGCGCGACACGGCGCTGGCGGCGGTGCGGGAGCTGAAGGCGCGCGGGATCAGGACGCTGATGCTGACGGGGGACAATGGCGCTGTCGCAGCCGTTGTCGCCGGACAGCTGGGGCTCGATTCCTGGCGGGCCGGTATTCTGCCCGATGGCAAGTCGTCCGAGGTCGTGGCACTGAGGGCGAGCGGGGAGCGGGTCGCCATGGTGGGGGACGGCGTCAACGATGCGCCGGCACTGGCGGCGGCCGATGTGGGCATTGCCATGGGATCGGGCACGGATGTGGCGATGGAAACGGCGGCCATCACGCTGATGCGGCCGGACCCGCGCCTGGTGGGCGCGGCGCTCGACGTGGCGCGGGCAACGTCGCTGAAGATCCGTCAAAATCTGTTCTGGGCCTTCGTCTATAACGTGGTGGGCATTCCGCTTGCTGCCTTTGGCCTGCTGACGCCGGCGCTGGCGGGAGCGGCGATGGCCATGAGTTCGGTGTCGGTGGTCAGCAATGCCGGGCTGCTGACGCGTTGGAAGCCACGGCTGCCCTGAGGAATTTTGTGCTGAACGCGTGGGTGCCAGGGTTCAAGGTTTGCTTGCAGGGCAGGGGCGCTGCCCGTAAGTTTCGAATGGAGGCGGCCGACGTCGGAGCTCATTTCCGGCGGGCCACGGGGAAGGGAACGCGAAGCCATGTCGGATCTGGGTCAAATGACGCTTGCGGGCACGCGGGCTGCGGTCGTGGGAGCGGGGCTTGCCGGGTTGACCGTTGCGCGCAAGCTGGTGCGTGCGGGCGCTGAGGTGACGGTGTTCGAGGCGTCCGATGCGGTTGGCGGCCGGCTCGGCACGGCGGATCCGTCGGCGGTGACGGCCGATCGCGGGGCGCAGTATTTCACGGCGCGGCTGCCGGCCTTCAAGGCCTGGGTTGCGCGCGCCAAGGCCGAGGGCGTGGTTACCGCCTGGGCGCCGCGCGGCAAGACCTCGGACGAGGAATGGCTGGTGGGCCTGCCGGCCATGGGCGGTCTGCTCAGGTCGATGGCCGACTCCTTCACGCTCAAGACCGGCAGCGAAGTGGTCGGCGTGACATCCGGCGAGGAGGGCTGCGCGCTCGAACTTGCCGACGGCAGCGTTGCCGCCGGCTTTGATCGGGTGGTGGTGGCGGCGCCTGCCAAGACGGTGAAGCGGCTGCTCGGACCGCTCGGAACCCCGTTCGATCAGGCCAAGGCGGCGGTGATGCGCCCCTGCTGGACGCTGACCGCCGACTATGGCGAAGTGGACGTCGATTTCGACATTCTGCGGCACCAGGGGCCCTTCACCTGGGTGGCGCGCAATGCTTCGCGGCCGGAGCGCAGCGGCAGCCACTGGGTGGCGCAGGCGAGCACCGACTGGTCGGAGGCGCATCGCTCCGTGAGTCCGGATGAGGCGCGCAATCTCCTGGTCGCGGCCCTCGGCAATCTGCTGGGGCAGACCGCGTGGCCGCAGGCGACGCAGGTCTATTTCTGGGACGATGCCTTCACCGAAGTGCCGGTTGGCACCAGCTTCCTGCTGTCGTCCGATGGTCGGCTCGGCTGTTGCGGCGACTGGCTGATTGCGCCGCGCCTTGAAGCGGCCTGGATGTCGGCCGACAGCCTTGGGGACGCAATCATCGCCCGCGCCCGCAGCGCCGCCTGACTGCCTGGAACCTGAACGCGAGAGCGCAGCGCCTGTTGCCGGGAGCTGCGCTTGCTTGTTTTTCCCGTTACTGCGGCGCGACGCAGGCGCCCTGCGCATCGACCACGCAGGGCGGCGCCAGAGGCGCGCTGTCGATGCCGGCTTTGGCTGCGTCCGGTTTGGGGGCCGCAGGCTTGGCCGGTTTGGGTTTCTCGGTCTTTGGTTTTTCGGTTTGCGGCTTGTCAGGCTTGGGTTTGACCGGCTTGTCGGATTTGACTGGCGCGTCCGGTTTGGCGGGCTTATCGGCCTTCGGAGGCTTTTCAGCCTTGACCGGTTTGTCCGCCGGTTTGTCCGCCGGTTTGTCCGCCGGTTTGTCCGCCGGTTTGTCCGCCGGTTTGTCCGCCGGTTTGTCCGCCGGTTTGTCCGCCGGTTTGTCCGCCGGTTTGTCCGCCGGTTTGTCCGCTGGTTTGTCCGCTGGTTTGTCCGCCGGTTTGTCCGCCGGTTTGTCCGCCGGTTTGTCCGCCGGTTTGTCCGCCGGTTTGTTTGGCTTGGGCTTGGCGGGCTTGTTCGGGGCCGCCGGTGCCACGTCGGCCGGTGCATCGAGCGGGGGGAGGGCGTCGACGGCCTGTTGACCGGGCGCGCTCGAACGGGCGATTTCTCCCGGGCGTGGCGGTGGCGTGGGAATCCGGCCGTCGGGATAGCGCACGCCTCCCTTGGCCGAAGGGCCGGCCAATCCGGAGACCAGGGCGTCGAGGGCGCCCGCGCCCGGGTCATTGTTGCCGCCACCGGCGAGAGCGCCGACGAGGCCGGCCACGGCCTGCGTCGGGTCATTGGTCTGATTGCCGCCGGCCAGCTGGTTGACGAGACCGCCGAGCGCGTCGCCCCCGCCCGTGTTGCCGGCCAGCGTGTCCACGACCCCGGCGATGGGGTCGGCTGTACCACCGCCTTGCGGGGCGGTACCCGTCAGTGCCCCGAGGCCAGGCGCCAGTGCGTTGAGGGCACTGTCGAGATTGGCGCCCTTGGGCAGCTTGCCGATGGAGGCGAACATGCCGCCCATGGACTGCAGCTTGTCGAAGGCGGCGGCCGGGTTGTCGAGGATGCCCTGGATATCCGGATAGATGCGCGGAGCGGCCCAGGGGCCGTCGATGCGGATCGGCACCTCGAACTCGCTCGACTTCTTGCCGTTGGGCAGCGTGAGCTTGGGCGAAAGCGTGAGGTTCACGGCCTTGGCGCCGATGTCCACCAGGCCGTTGCCGGTGGCGGAGAGCACGGCGCTCTTGAAGGCGAGGTCCTTGGTGCGGGCCACGCCCTTGTCGATCGCGAAGCTGGCGCCGAGGCGATCGAAGGGCGTCACGGCGTCCGGCGACTGGCCGAAGCCGGTGACGACGGAGACGGCGATGTTGCGCAGCAAGGCGGGCAGGTCGACACCGTTGAACTGGCCCTTGGCCACGTCGAGGGCGGCGGTGCCGGAGAGGCCGCCCATCAGGCTGGCCATGCTCGCCCCGGAACCCTGGATGTCGAAGGCGATCCTGGCCTGTCCGTCGATCCGGCCAGTGCCGAGGCTTGCCTGAAGCAGCGGCAGCAGCCGGACGGCATCCAGGGTCGCGGTGGTGGCGAGGGTCGGCACCTTGCCGCTGGCGTCGAGCGCCAGCTTGGCCGAACCCGTGCCGCCATAGGCGCCAAAGGTGGGCATGGAAAGGGTGAGCTTGCCGCTTGCCATCTTCAGGGCGGCCTTGGCGCGATCGGTGGCAATGGTGCCAAAGGCGATGGAGTTGGCGTCGAAGGTGGCATCGACATCCACAGCCCGGAGCATCGCAAGGTCGAAAGGCTCCTGGCTCCAGCCCTTGGATTGCGCGGGCTTGGCGTTTGCGCCGCCGGACGCGCCGGCGCCCATGAGGCTGCCGAGATCGATCTTGTTGCCGGACAGGCGGGTGACGATCTTGGGCCGATCACCGGCGGTGAACTCGATCAGGCCGTCGATCTCGTTGCCACCGAAGACGAAGGCGGCGTCGCTCAGGCGGACGCGAGCGGGGCTGGCATCGAGGCTGGCATCAAGGCTCAGGGGATCTGCGGGGAGACCGGTTGCCGGGCGGTTGAGAAAGGCGGCGAAGGCACCGGCGGACGGGGACTTCACGCTGACATGGCCGGAGAGCGCGGACTCGCCGAGGCTGAGGTCGCCATCGAAGGCCAGTTGGACCCGCTTGCCGCCGAGGCGTGCCGAAATCGCCGTGCGCGAGCCATCGATGATCTGTTGCGGCGACAGGGTGAGGGCGAAGTTGAGCCGCTCCTTGCGGAAGTCGGCGCTGCCGGAGACGTCGACCGGCGCGGTGAGGCTGGTGAGCGTGACGTCGGCGGAGATGTTGTGCAGCTTGTCGGCGGCGGGATCGTCGAAGGCTATCGCAAGGCCAAGCGCAGAGGCTTCGCCCTTGTCGAGGGAGAGCGTTCCGGAGAGGCCAAGGCCGGCGATCAGTTCGGCCGACGTCCGGCCTCGGGCGTCGAGGTTGAGTGCGGCGCCGACGTTGCCGGTGAGCGGCGGGCTTTGCCCGGCCAGGGCAGCGAGTGCGGCCAGGTCGAGGCCTTTCGCGTTGAGCTTGCCCGTCAGGCGCACGGCCTTGCCGGCTGGTGCGAGCGCCAGCTGGCCGCCCGCCGATCCGCCGGCGAAGGCCAGCTTGTCGACGGCCACCTGCAGAGCGCCATTGGAGACCACGGCGATGAGATGCAGCCCGGCCGGGGCGGCCGTCTCGGCCATGGGCAGCTTCAGCTGAGCAACGGAGAGGTCGACGCCACCGTCAAAGGCGGCGAGAGGGCTGAGGTCGAGCGGCGAGCTGCCCTCGCCCTTGGAGGGGCTGGCGGTCTTTGCCGAAGCGGCACCATCGGAGAGCGCCTGAAGATCCAGCGTGTCGAGGCGGGCGCGCAGGTCGATGCGCGGGCGGGCGCCGGAAGTGTCGAGCGCGGCCTCGCCGGTGCCGGACAGAGAGCCGGCGGTGAGCGAAGCATTGGTCAGCTCGACGCGGCTGCCGCCATAGTGCAGGTCGGCGGCGAGGCCGGCCTTGTCGATGGTGACGGGCAGCGTGAGGGCGAAGGCGGAGGCAAGTTCCGTCACGTCCCCGCTCGCAGCCTCCACATGGCCGGCGAAGGCTGGCGGCGACAGGGCAAGTTCGCCCTTGGCGCTGAGGCTCGTCTTGCCTTGGCTGAGGGCGAGCTCGATGGCGCTCGTCCCCGAGGCGAGGAGGGCGTCCGGTTCGGCGACGGCAATGTCGAAGTCAGGCGCGAGGCCCTGGGTGACCAGGTGTCCGGTGGCCTTCAGCGGGGCGTCGGGGACCAGCGCGGTGTCGAGGCTGATGTCGGTGACGGTCTGGCTGGTGCCGGTGCGTTGGTCGCTCCAGGTGAGGCTGCCGTTTAGAATGCGCAGGCCGGAGATGGCGATCGGCAGGCGTGCGCCACTGGCCGGTGCATCGGCGGATGGCGCGGCTGAGGAGGGGGCGCCAGCGGGCTGGTCCGGCTTCCAGTTGGGTGTGCCGGCGGCGTCGATGGCGAGGTCCAGGTGCGGGACGATCAGGGAGATGCCGGTGATTTCGGCTCGTCCCTCGAGCAACGGGCCGACGGCGAGGCCGACGCGCAGGCTTTCCGCCTTGGCGAAAGGCGCCTTGCCGGGGACGGCGGCAACGACGTTGTTCACCTCAAGGGCGATCGAGGGGAAGACTGACAGGGAGGCGTCGTCAATGTTGACGGCAAGGCCGGTGGCACTCTCGATCTGAGCGAGGATGCGATCACGGATCCAGTCGGAGGAGACGAGGAGGGGAATGGCGGCCACCAGTGCCACGCCAAGGGCCAGCAGCCCGATGAGGACGGCGATCAATCTGCGCATCAGTCTTCCCCCCGCGAACGGCAATGCCCGCGCCCCGGTTCGCTCCAGAGCTGTTGCCGGCGCGAATCATATCGTGAGTGTAGTCCCAAATGACGGAGCCTCACATCGGGGCAAGGAAAGTGGGTTTGGTGCCTGATACCGGCGCTGCACAATCACAACTTTGCTGCGCAAAAAACATTTGGCTGCGGCGCACAAATGATCTTATGTTTATTCATCCCGCGCCGATCCAAGATGCCGGGAATGATCCGCGAGCGAGGGCTGTTACGCGGGCTGGACTTTGGGGGGAAGCAAGCAATCATGGCCAAGGCCGAAGAACCCACGATCATCAAGAAATACGCGAACCGCCGGCTGTATAACACGGGCACGAGCACCTATGTGACGCTGGAAGATCTGGCGACCATGGTGAAGGCTGGCGAGGACTTCGTCGTATATGATGCCAAGAGCGCGGAAGACATTACGCATCAGGTGCTGACGCAGATCATCTTCGAGCAGGAGAACAAGGGGCAGAACCTTCTGCCGATCACCTTCCTGCGGCAGCTGATCCGCTTTTACGGTGACAGCATTCAGGCGATGGTGCCGAGCTATCTCGAGCATTCCATGGACCAGCTGTCGCGCGAGCAGGAGAAGTTCCGCCAGCAGCTCGGCCAGGCCTTCGGCAATGCGCCGGCCTTCGAAGCGATGGACGAGACCATTCGCCGCAATACGGAAGTGTTCGAACGCGCCTTCCGCATGTTCCTGCCCTTCGGCAATGCCGCCCAGGAAGCGCCGGCCGCTGCCAAGGCGCCGGAGAAGCGCGCCGACGATCTCGATGCCCTGAAGTCTCAGCTGGAAGCCATGCAGCGCCGGCTCGATCAGCTGGCGCCCGAGAAGAAGTGAGTGTGACGGCCGGGCGCGCGATGCTGTCGTCCGGCCAATCCGCTGTCAGAGAATGTCGACTTCCAGCGGGCCGTCCAGGATGGCCGAATAGGCGGCATAGCCGTCGGACTCTCGCGCCGAGCGCAAGTGCGTGGCGCCCTTGAGGATCGAGCGCGTCTGATCGCTGATGCGCAGCGCCGGCTCGCCAGTCAGGCGTCCCTGCAGGGCTGCGATGCCCATGCTCTCAAGCATTTGCGCGGCCTCCTCATCCTGCACGAACTCGGCAATGGTGCGGATGCCGAAATGATCGGCCAGCGTTGCCAGCGCGCGCACGAAGACGGCGTCGTCGGCATCGGTGGTGATGTTGCGCACATAGGAGCCGTCGATCTTCAGCCAGTCGGGTTTCAGGTCGCGCAGGATCTTGAAGGACGTGTGGCCGGAACCGAAATCGTCGATGGCGATGCGGCAGCCGATGTCGCGGAGCGTGCCGGAGATGTGCACGAGATCGCCAATGCTGGCGATGGCGGCTGTCTCCGTGATCTCGATGGTCAGGCGGCGCATGACGTTCTGGTTGGCGCGGGCCGCCTCGATCAGGGTCGAGAGCCAGGACGAATCGAGGATGGTGTCCGTCGACACGTTGACCGACAGGCGCAGGCGCGGATTGGCCGTGAGGTCGGCGAGCACCAGCGTCAGCGCACGGATGTCCAGGCGACGGATGAGGCCCAGCTGTTCGGCGGCCGCAACGAAAGGCCCGCCGGAAACGATCTGTCCGTCCGGCCGGGCCAGACGCAGCAGCGCTTCAAAGGACAGTGTCTTGCGGCTTTTGGCGTCCACAACCGGCTGGTAGGCGAGCACGAAGCGATCATCGGCGAGGCCGCGGTGAATTTCGTCGGCGATTTCCAGATTGCGCCGACGCTCGGCGTCGCGGGCGGGCGACGGTTCGTAGATCTTGAGATGCACATCCGGATCGCTGCGGGCTTCGGCGAGCGCTTCCTCGGCGCGGATGGCCGCGAGGCCGGCGCTGTCGGCATGGCGCGGCAGCACGACCGCGCCGATGGCGATGTCGGCGCGGATGACCGCGTGGCCGGCGTCGATGGGCTCGTCGACGATGGCCTGACGGAAGCGCTCCGCGGCGATGCCGACCGACTGTTCGCTGCAGTTGAGCAGAATGGCACCGAACTTGTGTCCGGAGAGATGGCCGATGATGTCGCCCTGGCGCATGCGGCGCTGGATGCGGCGTGCCGTGACGTCGATGACGGTGTTGCCGGTCTCGTAACCGAGATTGGCGTTGATGCGGGCGAGGCCGGCGACGGCGATGATCATGAAGGCGGCCGAGCCGGTGCCGTCGCGCGCGAGATTGCGAACCACGCCGTCGAGGATGTTGAGAAGCTCGTCGCGATTGATCAGGGCATCGGAGCTCGCCGCACGTGTCGCGTCGGCGGCGGGCGTGACGGTCGCAACCACGGAGCGGAGCATGCAGCGGCAGCCGGTCACGCGGCCATCGTCGGTGCCGAACCAGTAGCCTTCCTCTTCAAGGTAGACACCATAGGCGCGGCCGCCGCGCGGCAGCAGTTCATAGGCGACGCGGAAGCGTCGGTCTTCCGGCGCTTGCGGAAGGGTGGCCGGCGGGGTTGCCGGCAGGCGCGCCGACGCGGCGCCAGGCGACAGGAAGCGGGCGAAGGTTCGGCCGGTGCGGGGCACTTCATAGGGGTGCACGCCCAGGATTTCGTGGGCGTTTGCCGACCAGATCATGCGATCGCCGACATAGTCGAGTTCATAGGCCGCGTAGCCGAGGGCCTCCGCAGCCGTGGCCCAATCTGCCGCTTCCAGTTGATGGCGGTTCGAAGACGAGGCGATGGAAAGGGGTTCGTCCATGTCTGGATCGTCCGTTATTCGGTGCTTCACCGCTCGACAGGGCAGCGGCGTCGCGACCGGGGCGGGCCCATCCTGGGCAAGTGTTATTTTTGCAATATGCTTTTCAAGGACAAATTATAGCGCATTGTCATTGGCATAGTCTTAACGCCCGGTCGAAAATCTACTTATAGGTATATTTGTCAGGGCCTTGTGCGTTAACGAAACGTTAACCATATTGTGGGTTGGCGCGCCTGTTGCAGTTATTCGTTCGGGACGCGGAAAGCGTGTCAAAACGAGACGGGCAAGGCAGGCAAGACGGTGATCTCGGCGATCGGCTCTTCGGGAACGTTGGGACAGGGGACCAGCCTTGTGGCGGGTCGTCGTGTTCACGCCTCGTCGGGCAGCCGCGATACCCAGGACGAGCGCTTCCGCGCGTCCTCCGGCAGCTCTCAAGACGCAGGTCCTGCCGAGGGCGAGGCCAAGTTTTCCGCCACCGAGTCCTATGTGAAGACGCTGGCGTCCGCCGGCTTCATGGCGCAGTTGGCGGCCGTGCATCTCGGAGATGCGGCGAGCGGCGAACGGCGGGTCCGGCGCGATGTGTCGCTGGTGAGCGGGCGCGCCGAGGCGGCCTATCGCTCGGTCGGACGGCTGAACACGGCGATCGAGCCCGGCTTCCTCTCGACCGTCGTCTACTGAACCCTTCCGGTTTCCTCTTTCTGACTTGAACCGGTTCTTGCCGGCTGCTGCGCCTTTGCCAAAAAACAAAACCGGCGCAGCTTGCGCTGGCGCCGGTCTTGTAGGCGAAGGCTTTCGACCGCGTTGCACGCGGCCGGAAACAATCAGGCCGATTCCTTCGGCGTCAGGATCTGACGGCCGCGGTAGATACCGGTCTTCAGGTCGACGTGATGCGGACGGCGCAGCTCGCCCGAGGTCTTGTCTTCCACGTAGGTCGGCTGCTTCAGCGCGTCGGCGGAGCGACGCATGCCGCGCTTGGACGGCGAGGTCTTTCGCTTGGGGACTGCCATTCTCTTAACTCCATCGCCCCGCATTGTGACGATTGCGTCCATACGCAATCTGCCGGGCGCGCGGGCGCTCGTTCCTAAAGATGCGGCCTTATACAGAGGACAGACGCATTTTGCCAGAGGCTGACGCGATTTTTCTGACGCAAAAGCCTAAAGCCGGGTTTGTACCAAGCCGCAGGGTTGGTCAGTCGTAAATGCAAGTGACGTAAGCGCCGGACATGGCGGCCCGTCGCTCGATGGTGCGGGCATAGATCTTTTGCTCGCTGCTCGGCTTCTTGGGATTGCGCAAGGCGGGATTGGGCAGGGCCGCAGCGATCAGCGCGGCCTCATGCCGGCTCAACTGCGAGGCCGGCTTGTTGAAATAGGCGCGCGAGGCGGCTTCGACGCCATAGAGATTGGGGCCGAGCTCGGCGATGTTGAGATAGATCTCCATGGTTCGCCGCTTTTGCCAGACGAGATTGGTGTAAAGGGCGAGCGGAATCTCCAGCGCCTTGCGCGCATAGCTGCGCGAGTTCCACAGATAGACATTCTTGACGGTCTGCATGGTGATGGTGGAGGCGCCGCGCGAGGGGCCGTCCTTGCCGGCATGCTTGAGCACCGACATCAGCGAGTCCCAGTCGACGCCGTCGTGGCTGCAGAACTTGCCGTCTTCGCCCATGATCACCGACTGCACCATGTTGGGCGAGATGTCGTCGAGCGAGACCCAGGAGCGGGAATAACCCTGGAAGGTCATCAGATCCCAGAGCATTAGCGTGGAGATCGGCGGCACGAAGCGGTAGACCGGCGTCAGCAGGATCGGCAGGGCGATGGCGATGACGGCAATGCGGGCAGCGAGGCGCAGCCATTTTCTCATGCCTGAGCGTGCGGCCATTGCCTGAGTGTCTCCCTCGTCGCCTTCGACCGTGCCGTCGAGGGCGATAGTGTCGTCGCCGCTGCTCATCTATGCCCGCCCATCCCCGTTTCAGCTGCATTCATAAAACAATCATGCCGCCTGACAAAGGGATGTAACGCCGGAAATGCCTGCTTTCAGGTGAAAACTGCGGGTGCATTGTTCGGGCAATCGGGGGATTTAAGTGGACCAGTCTCAGGTTTGTTGCCTCCGGAGCTAAAAATTTGAGCAGATGCCGGCCATTTGGGCGGGCGTGCATAAAGTTTGACATGGCGCGTTTTGAGGCAGAATGAGACATTGAACCTGTGAGCGCTACCCGCCGGTTATCCAGCAAGCAGATCGCCCTCCTGATCTGTTCGTGGCACTCCAGCTTTCCTCCCAGAACTCAGGCCGGCCACACCGGCCTGTCTTTTTTTGAGCAGCGACCAATTGCCTCATAGGCCTGGTCGATGTGCTGATCGTCGTGTTGAAGCCAAAGGGGTCCGCATGACATTGGCAGTCGGTCGAGCCTGCGGCAGCGGCGTGTGCGGACGGAGCTGCTCTTGAGACCGCTTCATTTTGCGCTAGATTGCGTCGTATAGAATATCGAGCGTTTTCATATGATTAGATCGATGTTTGCGCGTCTCGAGGATGCTTTGGCCGTTGGCTGGGGCACGTCCTGAGTGAGATCCATGCGGTTTCGGGTGGCGAGGCTGGCAGTTCGTTGCGACCGCAAGGCTCCCGCTGAACGGCATCGATCCTCCGGGCGCGGGGCCGTTTGCCTTTCATGCGGCGATCAGGGGATAACAGCGGGACCACGAGCGTTCGGACGTGTCGCATGGCGGCCTGCACGCGTTCGTGCTTCTCTGGTATCCTTGCAGCCTGTCTTGGCGGAATGCCCTGACAGCTGGCGACGGCAGCGGTGACAGGCGGGAGACGTGTCAGAACAGGACGTTGGTCGGCTTCGACAGAGGTTTTGGGCGCAGGCAGAGTAACGAGAACACGCGCCGCGGGCAGGCGGCAGGGTGTCGGGAGGAGGGGCAAAAGTGAGTTCGTGGACCACGGATCGACAAAGTCAGCGCATCGACACGGATATTCCCGGTCTCGACAAGATCGACCGGCGGATTCTCGGCGCCTTGCAGGCGGATGGGCGCATCACAAATCTGGAGCTTGCCGACAAGGTGGGCCTTTCCCCGACGGCGACGGCGGAGCGGGTGAAGCGGCTGTCGCGTGACGGGTTCATTGCCGGCTATACCGCGCGGCTTGATCCGACGCGGCTTCAGCGGGGGCTGCTGGTCTTCGTGGAGATCAAGCTCGACCGCATGAACCCGGAAGTGTTCACCACCTTCGCCTCGGCGGTGACCAAGGCGCCGGAGGTGCTGGAATGCCACCTGATTGCCGGGGGGTTCGATTATCTCGTCAAGGCGCGCGTGCGGGACATGGAGGCCTATCGCGAATTTCTGTCCGACGTGCTGATGGCGCTGCCGGGCGTGCGCGAAACCCATACCTACCCGGTGATGGAAGAGGTGAAGAACACCACGGCCCTGCCCTTGTGACGGGTAGCCGGCGATGTCTTGACGCCCGGGGAGCGTGGGGATAGCTCTCAGCCCGGACACATATGGGCGAGGGCGGCAGGATGGGCCATTTCGAACAGCGGCTTGCAGGGGTGGCGAGCGCCGTGGAAGCGGTGCTGGCCGGCCGTCTCGACGGGTTGGCGCGCCGTGCTGAACGGGCGGTGCCGCCGCGCCTGCTCGCCGCCATGCAGCACGGGGTGCTCGGCGGCGGCAAGCGGCTGCGCCCCTTCCTGGTGGTGGAAGCGGCGCGGCTCATCGATCCAGCAAGCGACGACAAGGCGGCGCTCGTGGCCGCCGCAGCGGTGGAATGCCTGCATTGCTACTCTCTGATCCATGACGATCTGCCGTCCATGGACAATGACGATCTCAGGCGCGGTCGCCCGACGGTGCATCGGGCCTTTGACGAGGCGACGGCCATTCTCGCCGGCGACGGCTTGCAGACGCTGGCCTTCGATCTCCTGGCCGATCCGACCTGCCATCCCGATCCGGCTGTAAGGGCCGCCCTGGTTCTGGATCTGGCGCGCGCCAGCGGTCCCGGCGGCATGGTGGGGGGGCAGATGCTGGACCTCTCCGCCGAAGGCCGTTTCGGGCTGGCCACGCCGCTGACGGGGACGGAGATCCGGGCCTTGCAGGCAATGAAGACCGGTGCCTTGATCCGCGCGTCCTGCGTCATGGGCGTGCGCCTTGCGCAAGGAACCGCCGAGGACGTTGCCCGGCTGACGCGCTATGGCGAAATCGTCGGTCTTGCCTTCCAGCTGGCCGACGATCTGATCGACGCCACCGGCGACGCCAAGGTGGCCGGCAAGGCAACCGCCAAGGACGCGACGGCGGGCAAGGGGACGCTGGTGTCGCTGATGGGGATCGCGGCGGTGGAGGCGGAACTCAACGCGTTGGTGCGCGAAGCGTCCGAGCTTCTGTCACCCTATGGGGCCGCTGCCGAGATGCTGGCCGCAGCCGCCCATTTCATCGCGCACCGTTCCGCTTGATACCGGTTACCCGGCAAAGCAACCCCTTTGCCGGATTCGGATCACTCGGCGGCGTCGGACTTCTGCCCGTAGTTCTTCTCGATATAGTCGAGCACCATGGCCTGGAAATCCTCGGCGATGCGGGGACCGCGCAGGGTGGTGGCCTTGACGCCATCGATGAAGACGGGGGCGGCCGGCGTCTCGCCGGTGCCCGGCAGGGAAATGCCGATATGGGCGTGCTTGGATTCGCCGGGGCCGTTGACGATGCAGCCCATCACCGCCACCTGCAGCTCCTCGACGCCGGGATAGCGGGTGCGCCAGAGCGGCATGGCGTCGTTGATCTGATCCTGAATGGTCTTGGCCAGTTCCTGGAACACCGTGGAGGTGGTGCGGCCACAGCCGGGGCAGGCGGCGACGATGGGCACGAAGGAGCGGAAGCCCATGGTCTGCAACAGCTCCTGCGCCACGCGCACTTCACGCGTGCGGTCGCCGCCCGGTTCGGGGGTCAGCGACACGCGGATGGTGTCGCCGATGCCCTGCTGCAGCACGATGCCCATGGCGGCCGATGAGGCCACGACGCCCTTGGTGCCCATGCCCGCTTCGGTGAGGCCGAGATGCAGGGCATGATCCGAACGCTTGGCGAGCTCGACATTGACGGCGACGAGGTCCTGCACGTTGCTGACCTTGGCCGACAGGATGATCTTGTCGCGCGAAAGGCCGATCTCCTCGGCGCGGGCGGCGGACAGAAGCGCCGACTGCACGATGGCCTCGCGCATGACTTCCTGCGCCGTCAGCGGCGAGCCCTGGGCCTGGTTCTCATCCATCAGATGGGTGAGCAGCTCCTGATCGAGCGAACCCCAGTTGACGCCGATGCGCACGGGCCGGTCATGCTTGATGGCGATCTCGATGATGTCGGCGAACTGCTTGTCCCGCTTGTCGCGGAAGCCGACGTTACCGGGGTTGATGCGGTATTTGGCGAGCGCATCGGCGCAGGCGGGAAAGTCGGCGAGGAGCTTGTGGCCGATGTAATGGAAGTCGCCGATCAGCGGCACGTCGACGTTGAGGCGGTCAAGCCGCTCGCGGATGCGCGGCACGGCGGCGGCACTCTCGTCGCGGTCGACGGTGATGCGCACGAGTTCCGAACCGGCGCGGGCGAGCGCCGCCACCTGGGCGACGGTGCTGTCAATGTCGGCCGTGTCGGTATTGGTCATGGACTGCACAACGACGGGGGCGTTGCCGCCGACGATGACATGGCCGACCTTCACCGCGACGGAACGGCGGCGGGGCAGGGGGGCGGTCAGGAAGCTCATGGATGATCCTCGTGGTCGTCGGCATGCGGGGTGGCGTGCGGCGCGTGGCGTCCGGCGGTGCGGCAGCTTGCGCAAAGGCCGCGAATTTCCAGCACGGAGGAGGTGACGGTGAAGCCGGCTGCCGCCGACACGTCGGAAATGAGGCTCGTGAGTGCCGGCGGCTCGGCCTCGATGGCAGCGCCGCAGGCCTCGCAGAGCAGGAACATCAGCACCGGCTCGCGATCGGCGCTGGCCGGGCCGTGATCGTGGCTGCAGGCGAGGAAGGCGTTGCGGCTCTCGATGCGATGGACGAAGTGATTGGCCACCAGAAAGTCGAGCGCGCGATAGACCGAGATCGGGCTCGGCCGGCGCGCCACGGCGGCGATGCGGTCGATGATCTCATAGGCGGTGATCGGGGCGTGGCTTTCCAGCATGATGTCGAGTACCTGCCGGCGCTGCGCGGTCAGGCGCAGGCCTTCGGCCTGGCAGCGGGCCTCGGCGCGCCGCAGGGCGTCGTCGTGGCATTTCTGGTGATCGTGATCGTGATGATCCAGCACGCGCTTCTCTCTCCGGGACTTCTTCATATAGTAAGAAGCGGTGTGCTGAGAAAGACGCTTTGTCACTGAAGGTGGAAGAATGAGCTCCGTGTCGTCAGACCCCCGCGTTCTCCTGGTCACAGGGGCATCCACCGGTATCGGTTATGCCTCGGC
Organism: Oryzibacter oryziterrae; assembly: GCF_021864535.1. Taxonomy (GTDB): domain Bacteria; phylum Pseudomonadota; class Alphaproteobacteria; order Rhizobiales; family Pleomorphomonadaceae; genus Pleomorphomonas; species Pleomorphomonas oryziterrae. The sequence continues at coordinate 145,250 of NZ_JAKJIC010000007.1, read as the reverse complement.
GCGCGACTTTGCGGCGCGCGGCTGGAAGGTGTTCGCCACCGTTCGCACCGAGGCCGATCGGGTGAAGCTGGAGGCGATCCCCGGCGTCACCGCGACGATCCTCGACTACGGCCGTCCGGAGACCATCGCGGCGACGCTCGAGGAAGTGCTCGCCAAGGGTGGCGGACGCATCGATGCCCTGTTCAACAACGGCGCCTACGGGCAGCCGGGCGCGGTCGAGGATCTGACCGTTGACGTGTTGCGCCAGCAGTTCGACAGCATCGTCTTCGGCTGGCATGACCTGACGCGGCGGGTGATCCCGATCATGCGACGGCAGGGACACGGGCGGATCGTGCAATGCTCGTCGATCCTCGGTTTTGTCTCCATGCCCTATCGTGGCGCCTATAATGCCGCCAAGCATGCAGTGGAGGGGCTGACCGACACGCTGCGCCTTGAGCTGCGCGGCACGGGGATCGAGGTGATCAGCATCCAGCCCGGGCCGATCGCCACGCAGTTCGTGAAGACATCGATGAAGAAGTTCCACGAGAACATCGACATCGAGGCCTCGGCCTTTCGCGAGGTCTATCGTCAGCGCCTCAACCGCATGGGGCGCGGCGGCGCGTCGGCCTTCAAGCTGCCGCCGGAAGCGGTGGTCAAATGCCTGATCCACGCCTGCGAATCGGCTCGTCCGAAGCCCTATTACCGCGTGACGCTGCAGACCAAGTTCATGGCGGTCGTCAAGCGCCTGTTGCCTGCGCGCGCCTTCATCGCCTTCAGTGCCTGGGCCGCTTCGCGCGAGACGTGAGCCGGCTTTTGCTTCAAGGTCTCATTTTGAAACAATAATTCGGCGTACCGGGCTGCAACGGCGTCAGTGTTTACCGGTGTGGCGAAATTGTTTGTCACGCGAATATTATGAGTCTTTGGACCTTCACATCTCCGACATGATGGGCGTACAGTATCGTCCATACGGCGTGGCGGAACGGCCGCCGCTCCGGTTATGGAGAGCGTAAGGTGACGATAGCCGTCTCGCCGGACGCACACCCGGCGCTGGTATTGAATGCGGATTATCGTCCGCTGAGCTACTATCCGTTGTCGCTTTGGTCGTGGCAGGACGCGATCAAGGCCGTCTTTCTTGACCGTGTGAACATCGTCTCGGAATATGACGTGCTGGTGCGCAGCCCGAGCTTCGAGTTCCGCCTGCCGTCGGTGGTGTCTCTCAAGACCTTCATCAAGCCGTCGCGGCATCCAGCCTTCACCCGGTTCAACGTGTTCCTGCGCGATCGCTTCCAGTGCCAGTATTGCGGTTCGAAGGATGACCTGACCTTCGATCACCTGATCCCGCGCTCCAAGGGCGGCCAGACCACCTGGGAGAACGTGATAACCGCCTGCTCGCCGTGCAATCTGCGCAAGGGCAGCAAGACGGTGATGGAAGTGGGCATGACGCTGCACAGCCATCCCTTTGCGCCGTCGGTGCAGGATCTGCACAATAACGGCCGGCTGTTCCCGCCGAATTACCTGCACGACAGCTGGCTCGACTTCCTCTACTGGGACGCCGAACTCGATCCGTAATTTTCACGGTGAGCGGGTCTGTGATCGCGCTGTCACGAAGGGCTCCTATAGCGCTGCCATTCCCTTTGTCGAATGGCAGGATCAAGCATGCGTTCAGAGTTGGGTGGCGGTAACACCGCCAGGCCGTCGGTTGTTGTGGATACCCGCGTCATTGCCCATCGCGGCGCGCCGCGTGTGGCGCCGGAAAACACCCTTGCCGCCATCCGGGCCGCGGCCGCTGCCGGGGCGAGCTGGGTGGAAGTGGACGTCAAGCTGACGGCCGATCGCCAGCCGGTGATCATTCACGATGACAAGGTCGACCGCACCACCAATGGCAAGGGCTTTGTGGCCGGTCTCGGCTTCGAGGACATTCGCCGGCTGGACGCGCGGGCGCATTTCGGCCCGGAGTTTGCCGGGATCCAGATCCCGACCTTGCGCGAACTCCTGGAGACCGTGCTGGAGCTCGACCTCGGCTTGCAGCTGGAGCTGAAGCCGACGGCCGGCGACGATGTGGAGACGGCGGAAGTGGCACTGGCGCAGCTCAAGGACATCTGGCCCGCCTCGCGTGGTCGGCTGTTCGTGTCGAGCTTCTCGATCCGGTCGATCCATGCCGCGGCGCGGCTGATGCCGGAGGTGCCGCGCTGCTTTGCCGTCTGCGTGCCGCCGCGCGATCCCCGTGCCCTCCTCGAGGAGACCCGCTGCCAGCTGCTGCACTGCATCGTCGATCTCTTTGACGCCGATGCCGAGGCGCGCGTGTCTGCGAGCGGCATCGAATACGGGCTGGCCGTGGTCAACGATCTGACACGAGGACGCCAGCTGATTGCCGGCGGGGCGCAAACGCTGATCACCGACATTCCGGATCTGGCGGTCTGACCCTCTCCCGATAGGGTTAGCCGCCGACGGCCAGCTTGCGATCGTCCGCCGGCTGCCGCGCGAGGCGGGCATCCTGCTGCTTGAGGCGGCGGAGGATTTCCTCGCTGACGGTGGGCGGCCCGAAATGGAAGCCCTGCAGCTCGTGACAGCCGGCCTTACGGAGCGCCTGGGCTTCGTCAGGCCGTTCGATGCCCTCGGCGGTGACTTCGACGCCGAGGGTATCGGCGAGGGCAACGGTAGACTCGACGAATTGTTGCGAGGCTGGGTCCGTCGCCACGTCGATGACCACGGACCGGTCGATCTTGACGCGATCGAAGGCGAAGCGGCGCAGGTAGCCGATCGACGAGAAGCCGGTGCCAAAGTCATCGAGCGCCACGTGGACCCCGAGATCATGCAGCATCGAGATCACGCGCTGGGCTCGCTCGGGATAGGCGACGAGATAGCTCTCGTTGATGTCGAGCTCAAGACGATTGGCGGGGAAGTCCTCTTCCTTCAGCAGCGCGGCCAGCTGGTCGTTGAACAGCGGGTTGCGGAACTGGGCGCTGAAGATGTTGACGGCGATGCGGCAGTCGCCAAAGGCCTTGCCTTCGCGCAGGGCGCGGCGCAGCACCCAGGTGCCGAGCGCATCGGTCATGCCGGCTTCTTCTGCGACAGGCAGGAAAATGGCCGGGCTGACCGGTCCCACGCCCGGACGGATCCAGCGGAGCAGGGCCTCGACGGCGACGATCCGGTTGTCGGAGGCGCGCAGCGTGGGCTGGAAATGCACTTGCAGTTCGTTGCGGTCGAGGGCTTCGCGCAAGGCCAGCTCAAGTTCGGCCCGATGCTTGCGGTCCGCGTCCATGTTGGCGTCGTAGAGCGTTACCCGGTTCTTGCCGGCGGCCTTGGCCGCGTACATGGCGACGTCGGCCTGTCGGATGAGTTCGATGTTGGACAGGGGGCCGTCATAGGTGGAGGCAACGCCGATGGAACTGCCGACCTTCACCATGCGCCCCTCGAAATCGAAGGGTTCGGCGAGGAACTCGATCATGCGCGTTCCAAGTTCGGTTGCTTCCGACAGGGAGTCCTGGCCGAGCAGGGCCAGGGCGAACTCATCGCCGCCCAGACGGGCGAGAATGCCCTTGCCGTTGACCAGGCAATGGAAGCCTGCCGCCACGGTCTTGATCAGGCGGTCGCCAACCTCGTGACCGAAGGTGTCGTTCACCTCCTTGAAGCCATCGAGATCGACGAACATCACGGTCAGGATGGACAGGCCCGACTTTTGCGCCATGCTCTCCAGCGCCTTGTTGAAGGAGGCGCGATTGGGCAGGCCCGACAGCGGGTCATGGTTGGCGTCGCGGCGGGCGTCATCCTCGCCGCGCTGCATGGCGGCGAGGATCTTCCAGATGGTGAGCACCAGAAAGCCGATCACCAGCATCAGTAGGCCGAGGACCACATAGAGCGGTTCCTTGGCCCGATTGAAGGCGAGGCTGCCCGGATCTGCCTTGGTCCAGGCCAGCGCGCCAATGGTCTGGCCGGACGGCGAGACGATGTCGATGGAGTTGCCCTTGGAGCTGCTTTCGCCGTTCACCAGCGACAACTGTTCCACGCCGAACAGGGCGGCGAGGGCTGCGAGCCGCTGCTGCTTGAGTGTCTGCGTCACCAGGAGGTAGCGGGGCTTGACGCCCTCGGGGGCTTCTCCAGAGTTGGTGAGCACGGTTCTGAGCGCCGCCAGCACAGGCCCGGTGGTGGAGTCGACAAAGGCGGTGGCTGCTTCGTCCGGTTGCCGGGTCTGGAGGGCAATCAGGGCGAGGACGTCCTTGGGATCGATGAAGGGCTGATTCGGAGTAATGTCGCTGCCATTGCGATAGCCGATCTGCAGTTGGCCGGTCTCATCAAAGACGACTGCCGCATCGAACAGAATCCCTGTGGCACTGCTCGCCTTCAGGTTGCTCTCGGCGAAGGATCGGTCGATGGGGCCGTAGAAGGCCTTGGCCGCCTCGTCCCAGACGGCATAGTCGCTGACCGAGTTGCCGAGCTGGTTCAAGATCTCGGATTTCAGGACTTCGACCGAGCGATGAAGATGGGCGGAATCAACTTCATTGACCTCGGTCGCCATGCGGTTCAATGCGAGGTAGATGACAGAAATTGTCGCAAATACGGTCAGGGCGGCCGGGAGGGCCACCCCAAAGACAAACTCCCCCCACCTGTTTCGAGCCGAAAGCACCTGATATCCTCATCACATGTGGCTATCCACATACGTCCCACTTCGTTAATGGGAGACGAAGCCGGTCCGCTGAGAGCGCATTATAGGGGATGAGATCTTGCAATTTGGTAGCAAAGCTGCAACCGCCTTGGGAATGCTCGCCATTTTGATGTGGGCGCTGCTCGGGGTCTTCACTGCGGGATCGGGGCATGTCCCCCCTTTCCTGCTGAATGCCTTGTGCTTCGGTATTTCCGGCGGATTGTCTGTGTCTTGGCTCGCCGCTTCCGGCCGGATCGGCCTTTTGCGCCAGCCGCTCAAGGTCTGGATCGTGGGAACGGGCGGCCTGTTCGGCTTCCATGCGCTCTACTTCACGGCCCTGCGCAATGCGCCGGCGCTGGAAGCCAATCTGATCAACTATCTTTGGCCCTTGCTGATCGTGCTGATGTCGGGCCTGCTGCCGGGCGAGCGGTTGCGGCCGCATCATCTCATCGGTGTCGCGGTCGGCTTTGCCGGGGCTGCCTTGCTGATCGCCTCGCGCGGCGTGCTGTCGATCGACAGCGGTTACGCCTTCGGCTATGGCGCGGCCATCGCGTCGGCGCTCACCTGGTCGAGCTATTCGGTGATCTCGCGCGGCATGGCCAAGGTGCCGACCGAGGCGGTCAGCGGCTTCTGCCTGCTGACGGCGCTGCTCAGTCTTGCGGCGCATTTCTTGTTTGAAACCACCGTGTTGCCGCAGGGGGCGACCGAATGGACCATGGTGGCGCTGCTCGGCATCTTCCCGGTGGGGCTCGCCTTCTTCGTCTGGGACTATGGCATCAAGAATGGCGACATCCAGGTGCTGGGCGCGGCGGCCTATGCGGCGCCGGTGCTCTCCACCTTGCTGCTGGCGGCAACCGGTTACGGCACGCTGAACACGGTCACAGCGCTTGCCAGCCTGCTGGTGACCGTCGGCGCGCTGATCGCCGCCAAGGACATGCTGTTCAAAAGACGTCCTTCCGCCGCCTGATTTCGGCAAAGACCTGATCCGGCGTGGCGTCGGTCAGGCCGAGCCGCGCGGACATGCTCTCGTTGCCCGCGCGCAGGAAGGGGTTGGTGGCCTTCTCTTCGCCGATGGTGGTGGGCACCGTCGGTCGCCCTTCTGCGCGCAACAGCGTGATCGACTTGGCGCGTTCGGCAAGCTCGGCATTGAAGGGTTCGATGGTCAGGGCGAAGCGGGCGTTCGACGCGGTGTACTCGTGGCCGCAATAGACGCGCGTGTCCTCAGGCAAGCTGGCGAGCCGACTGAGCGACTGCCACATCTGCGCGGCCGTTCCCTCGAACAGCCGGCCGCAACCGAGGGCGAACAGCGTGTCGGCGGTGAAGACGGCGCCTGCCGCCTCGAAGTAATAGACGACGTGGCCGAGCGTGTGGCCCGGCGTTTCCCACATGCGCCCCGTGACGGTGCCGACGGTGAAGCAGTCGCCGTCGGCGAGGGCGCGATCGAGCGGGGGCAGCCGATGCCGATCGATGGCGGCGCCGGTGACCGAGGCCTTGTGGCGGGCGAGGATGTCGGCGACACCCTGGATATGGTCGGCGTGATGGTGGGTGATCAGGATGTGGTCGAGCCGCCAACCGCGTTGCTCGAGTTCGGCGAGGATGGGGGCGGCCTCGGGCGCATCGATCACGGCTGTGGCCCCGCTCTGCGTGTCGTGCAGCAGATAGGCGTAGTTGTCCGAGAGACAGGGAACGGTGACGATTTCGATGGCGGACATTTTTGGGCAATCCCATTGCTTCGGCACGATTGTCGTCCAATATGGGGCTGACGGGTCCGTCTGCCAATCGGAAAGCTGATCACCTGAGCCATGTTCCTAGATGTTGTCGACCTCAGAGACTTCTATTCCGGTGAGCTTGGGCGGGTGGTGCAGCCGATCCTGGCGGGGCATGTGCGCAAGATCTGGCCGCAGGTGTCGGGCGATCGCGTTCTCGGCATCGGCTTTGCGACGCCCTATATCGGCCAGTTCTCGGGCGAAGCCGAACGGGTGATCGCCTTCATGCCCTCGACGCAGGGGGCGGTGAACTGGCCGACCGGTGGACCGAATGCGGTGTCGCTTGTGGTCGAGGACATGCTGCCGCTGCCGGACGCGTCGGTCGACCGGGTGGTGCTGGTGCATGCGCTCGAGATGGTCAACGATCCCGAGGGCATGCTGAAGGAGATCTGGCGGGTGCTGTCGCCCGGCGGCCGCATGCTGGCGATCGTGCCCAACCGGCGCGGCTTGTGGGCGCGGGTGGATACCTCGCCCTTCGGCTACGGTCGCCCCTATTCGCGGCGGCAGCTCACCAACCTGTTGCGCCAGACCATGTTTTCGCCGAATGGCTGGGATGAGGCGCTCTACATGATGCCGGTGCCGCGCCAGCGCTTCCTGAAGTCAGGCGCGCGCTGGGAGAAGGTGGGCGCACGGCTGTGGCCGGCCTTTGCCGGCGTGATCATGGTGGAGGCGACCAAGCATCTCTACCAGGGCATTCCCAACATCCGCCGCCTGAAGGTGGCCGAGCCGATCCGGCCGGTTCTGCTGCCGGCGCCGCTGCCGACGCCGCACCGGGAGGGCATCAACGTCCCGACAGCAGGAACACCGCCTGCGTGGCGATGAGGTTCCACACCCACCAGGGCGCGTTGAAGGGCAGCTTCTTGGCGGCGCCGTTGAAGGCCAGCGCCTTTTCCACCGTGGCGCCCACCTCCTGCGATAGTTCCACGAAATCGCGGATGGTGCAGAAGTGGATGTTCGGCGTGTCGTACCAAGAGTAGGGCAGGCGCTTGGACACGGGCATACGGCCGCGCAGCATCAGCTGCAGGCGGACGTCGTAGTGGCCGAAGTTGGGCAGCGACACGATCACCCGCCGACCGATCCGCAGCATCTCCTGCAGCACCAGCTTGGTGTTGCGCGTCGCCTGGATGGTCTGGCTGAGGATGACGTAATCGAAGCTCTGGTCGGGATATTGGTAGAGATCGCTGTCGGCGTCGCCCTGGATCACGGAGAGGCCACGCGCCACGGCGTCGTTCACACCGCGCTGGCTGAGTTCGATGCCCCGGCCGTCGACGTCGCGGGTGCGGGTCAGCAGTTCCAGGAGATCGCCGTCGCCGCAGCCGATGTCGAGGACACGCGAACCCGGTTCCACCAGGGCGGCGATTTCTTTCAGGTCGACGCGAACGTCGGACAGGATGGGATCGAGAAGGTCGGTCATCGCGCGCTCTCCTCGCTGAACGGTGTCGGGCCCGGGATGCCGGCACTGCGCGCGGCGCCCGTCAGGAAGCCCCTGATGATGCGATATTGTTCGGGGATGTCGAGCAGGAAGCTGTCATGGCCGCGGTCGCTGTCGATTTCCACGAAGGAGACCGAGGCGCCCGAGGCATTGAGCGCATGCACCACGGCGCGGCTTTCCGAGGTGGGGAACAGCCAGTCCGAGGTGAAGGAGATCAGGCAGAAGCGCGTCTTGGAGGCGCGGAAGGCGTTGGCCAACACGCCGCCGTGAGCGGCTGCCAGGTCGAAATAGTCCATGGCGCGCGTGACATAGAGGTAGGAGTTGGCGTCGAAGCGATCGACGAAGGTCATGCCCTGGTGGCGCAGGTAGCTTTCGATCTGGAAGTCGGCGTCGAAGCCGAAGGTCAGGCGCTCGCGATCCTGCAGGTTGCGGCCGAACTTCTGGTGCAGCGACTGCTCGGACATGTAGGTGATATGCGCGGCCATGCGGGCCACGGCGAGGCCCTTGCGCGGATTGCGACCGTCGTCGAGGTAATGGCCGGCGAGCCAGTCGGGATCGGCCATCACCGCCTGACGCCCCACTTCGTGGAAGGCGATGTTCTGCGAGGAATGGCGATAGCTGGTGGCGATGGCGACGCAGGAGAACACCCGGTCGGGATAGGCCGAGGCCCATTGCAGCACCTGCATGCCGCCCATGGAGCCGCCGATCACGGCGAACAGTCGGTCGATGCCGAGCGCGCTGACCAGCGCGGCCTGGGCGCGCACCATGTCGGGGATGGTGACGACGGGCAGGTCGAGGCCATAGGGCTTGCCGGTCGCCGGATTGGTCGACGCCGGTCCGGTGGTGCCGAGACAGCCGCCGAGCACGTTGGAGCAGATGACGAAGAAGCGTTCGGTGTCGATGGGGTTGCCGGGGCCGACCATCTGGCTCCACCAGCCGGGCTTGCCGGTCACCGGATTGACGCTCGCCACATGCTGGTCGCCAGTGAGGGCATGGCAGACCAGGATGGCGTTGGTCTTGTCGGCGTTGAGCGTGCCGTAGGTCTGGTAGGCGATCTGCCAGGGGGCGATCGACGCACCGCCGTCTAGCTGCAGAGGGGACTCCATGCCGAACCGCATGACGAGGCTAGTGGGATGATCGGCCTCGCGCTGGCGCAGGTTTTCCTGCGCGTCGGTGTCGGTTTCGAGGGTATCCTGCATGAACGGTGTCCGGCCTTCCGCATGTCGGTGGGGCGGCAAGCTATGAAGCGCCGACGGGCAATGTCAAGCCAAACGGGGAAAAACGCCGTCGGGGCAAAGCCGGACCGCGGTCATCACCGCCGCGCTCACTCGTTGAACTGCGGCAGGCGGCGAGCGTAGATCAGGATGAACATGCGCTCGGCCGTCGTTCTGGCGGCCTGCTGTTCGTCGGTCGACAGGCCCATGCGGCAGGCGCTGACGTAATTGTCGAGATCGCCGCGCTCGACGGAGGGATCGCCGCTGGCGACGATCACCATGCGCCAGGCACAGGCGGCCACCTTGTCCACCTGCATGGCGTCATAGCAGCCGTCGGACAGGCAGAAGGCGATGTTGCGCTGGGACTGATAGTCACCGCCGAGCGCCTTCGGCCATTGGTCGGCGAGCACCTGCCGCTCATAGGCGCAACTGGAGTCCGAGGTGGGGCCGCATTCGCGCAGCGGCGGCGCGTCGAACTCGCCGGCGAACGCGGGGCTCGCGAAGAGGAGACCGAGGAGCAGGGCTGATCGTGCAACGCGCATGGGGCACCTCCGATCCCCCGAGATGGGGACCACGGCCGGCGTAGGGTTCATCGGATCCTACGTGCCGCATTATCCTGCCGATCGGGAGAGGCGGCAATTGCCGGCGACCGCATTATTTCTCAGGTTGATTAAAAGTCTACCAATTGTATGCAGGATGCATATGTTGTGCAACATCCGCCGCCATCAGGAGCCGCCGAGACCGGCAAGACGGCGCACATCGTCCGGTGTCAGCCCGTCGTCGGCGAGGGCGCGAAGGGCGCGCGAACCGCGGGACTTGGACAGCTTGCGACCGTCGGTGTCAAGGATCAGGCTGTGGTGGTGATAGACCGGTTCGGGCAGGTCGAGCACGGTCTGCAACAGGCGATGCACGGAAGTCGCAGGGTAGAGGTCGTGACCGCGTACCACATGGGTGACGCCTTCGATGGCGTCGTCGGTGACGACGGCGAGATGATAGCTTGCCGGCGTGAACTTGCCGGCAAGGATCACGTCGCCCCAGGCGGCCGGATCGGCGGCTATGGTTTTCGGTGGCGCTGCAAATCCATCCGGGTATTCGGTCCAGGTGAGGGGCCCGACGCGCTTCAGGGCTTCGACCATGTCGAGGCGCAGCGAAAAGGGCTCGCCGGCGGCGATCCGCGTGGTGGCAACCGTTGGCGCAAGATCGCGCTCGGTGCCGGGGTAGACGGGCGCCCCGTCGGGATCGCGCGGCCAGGGCTGGCCGGACGCGGCCTCCAGCCGATCCACCGCGGCCTTGATTGCGGTACGGCTCAGAAAGGACGGGTAGACGAGACCCATGGCCTGGAGGCGGTCGAGCTGCGCGCGATAGTCGGCGCTGTGTTCGGACTGTCGGCGCACCGGACGTTCGTAGGCAAGGCCAAGCCAGTCGAGGTCGGCGAGGATGGAGGCGACATGCTCCGCGCGGGCTCGGGTTCCGTCCACATCCTCGATGCGCAGGCGGAACCGTCCGCCCATGGCGCGGGCCATGTCGTGATTGAGGAGGGCCGATCGGGCATGGCCGAGATGCAGCGGGCCATTGGGCGAGGGCGCGAAGCGGAAGACGGGGGCGGCGGCCATGGCGGGATTGGCAGGCAGTCTGCTGACAGGTTTGCGCGATGGGCAAGGTCATATAGCATGCGGGGACCATCGGGAAGCCGGGGAGGATTGCATGCGCCTGCTGCTCTGTGACGACGACATGCGCGAGGGGCTGGATTGGCTGGTGACGGCCGACAAGCGCCTTGAGAGCGTCCGGGCCGTGGCCGGCACGGTCGAAATCCGCTATCGCCCGCCCGGCTTCGAGGGGCTGTCGCGCATCGTGGTGGCCCAGATGCTGTCGGTGGCCAGCGCCGCGGCCATCTGGCAGCGCTACGAGGCGCTGCTCGGGACGGGATGCGTGACGGCGGAACGGTTTCTTGCCATGGAAGAGGCGGACCTCAGGGCCTGCGGCCTGTCGGGCGGCAAGGTGCGGACCTTGCGGGCGGCAGCCGAGGCAGCTCAGGCGGGGCTTGATCTCGAGGGCCTGGCCGGGGAAGCGCCTGACGTCACCATCGCCCGCCTGACGGCCCTGCCCGGGGTCGGACGCTGGACGGCCGACATTTTCCTGCTGTTCTGTGCCCGCCATGCGGACATCTTTCCGGCGGGGGATCTTGCGCTGCAGATCGCCGCACAGGAAGGGCTCGGTCTGGAAACGCGGCCAAGCGAGAAGGAAATGCGACGGATATCAGAGGCTTGGAGCCCCTGGCGCGGCGTTGCGGCCAAGCTGTTTTGGGCCTATTACAAGGCGGTTCGGGAAGGGCGCGCCGCGCTTCCCGCCTGATTCATCCGGCGAGGAGCTGCCTGTATGACTGAAATCGACGGACCGCGCATAATGCCCGAAGACGGCGCCCCGACGGCGCTCGTGGTGTTCCTGCACGGCTATGGTGCCGACGGCAACGATCTCATCGACATTGGTCAATCCTGGGCGCCCTATCTGCCGGGCGTGGTCTTCGTCTCGCCGCATGCGCCGCAGCCTTGCGGCATGGCCCCCATGGGGCGGCAGTGGTTTCCGCTCACCTTGCGCGACGACGAGGAGCGTTGGGACGGGGTGCTCGACGCGCGTCCGTCGCTCGATGCGTTTCTCGATGCCGAACTGGCGCGCCATGGCCTGACGGGCGATCGCCTGGTTCTCGTCGGCTTCAGCCAGGGCACGATGATGGCGCTGCATGTGGGATTGCGCCGGCCGGTGCCGCCGGCGGCGATCGTCGGCTATTCGGGCTATCTCGCCGGTGCCGACCACCTGCACGAGGCCACCGGCAAGCCGGCCATCACCCTGGTGCATGGCACGCATGATCAGGTGCTGCCGGTGCGCAGCAGCGAGAGCGCCGCCAAGGCGCTGGAGGCTGCCGGCATTCCCGTGCGGCTGCATCTGCGGCCCGGTCTCGGTCATGGCATCGACCATGCCGGTCTGGTGCTCGGCCTCGAGGCGATCGGGGGTGCCCTTGACATCGCCCTGCCGCGATCGCCATGACGCATTGAGGCTGCGGCCGACGCAGCCCGGAGCGCTTTCCGATCAGGTGGACTTACCTGATCGAAAGGAAATCGCTCCGGATTCAAAAGTTCGAGCAGCCGCTTTCCGATCATGTTGGTTCAACAGGATCGGCGGATGTTCTAGTGTCGTCGAGGAGGAGGGACCATGACGACTTTCATGCTTTATCTGGTGCCGGTCGCCCTTGCGGCCGTCGCCATCGTGTTGCTCTTGGGGTTGGCCAACATGCTGCGTCGCGGCCCGGCAACCCGGTCGCAGATGCTGATGCGCTGGCGTGTCGGCTTGCAGTTCGTCGCGGTGGTGATCATCATGATCACGCTGTGGCTGATGAACAAGTGAGCTTGGTCGACAGGCGTCAGGTGGAAGGACAAGACTGATGGTTCGTCTCAACCGCATCTATACCCGCACGGGCGACGACGGTACGACGGGGCTCTCCTCGGGCGAGCGCCGGCCGAAATATGATCTGCGCGTGGCCTGCTACGGCACGGTTGACGAGACAAATGCGACCATCGGTCTGGTGCGCCTGCATACGGCGGCGATGCCGGACCTCGATGGGATGCTCGGGCGCATCCAGAACGATCTGTTCGATCTCGGCGGCGACCTGTCCTTGCCGGAAAGCGATGAGCCGCCCAAGTGGGAGCCCTTGCGCATCGTGGCCGCGCAGGTGGAGCGGCTCGAAGAGGAGATCGATCTCCTCAACGCCGATCTCGAACCGCTCAAATCCTTCGTGCTGCCCGGCGGCGCTCCGGCGGCAGCCTGCCTGCATCTGGCCCGCACCGTTTGCCGGCGCGCCGAGCGCGACGCGGTGGAACTGGCCTCGCTTGCCGGCGAGCGGGTCAACCCGGATGCGGTCCGCTATCTCAACCGCCTGTCGGACTTCCTGTTCGTGGCGAGCCGCTGGGTCAATGCCCAAGGAGCGGGGGACGTGCTCTGGGTGCCCGGGCAGACGCGCTGAGGCGAAGGGGCGCCGTTCAGGCAGAGCGCAGCATGGAGGTCTCGTCGGTGGCCGCCAGCGCACTGGCAACGGCCCGGCGGATCTCACTCAGCGTGAAGGGCTTGGGGATGACGTCATGGACGAGCGCGTCGAGACCATGGGCGCGCTCGCGCTGGTCGGCAAAGCCGGTCATCAGGAGGATGGTGAGATCGGGCCAGTCGCGGGCGGTGGCAAGCGCCAGGGCAATGCCGTCCATCACCGGCATCATGATGTCGGACAGCAAGAGGTCGAAGTCGGCGCGGCGCTCCTGCAGGATCTCGAGCGCCATGCCGCCGTCCTCGGCGGCCGTGACGTCATGGCCGTCGAGCTCCAGCGCTCTCTTGACGAAGGCGCGAACCGATTCGTCGTCCTCGGTCAGAAGAATGCGCGCCATTGCCTTGTCTCCACCGTGTTTGCGCCGCCCATTATGAGCCAGCTTTTATCAAACCCCAATAGATCGGCATGATTAAAGGCAGGTTAGCCTTCGCGCACGACACCGACAAACGGCAGCTGCCGATAGGCGTGTGCAGCATCCATGCCATAGCCGACAACGAAGACGTCGGCGCATTCGAAGCCCACCAGATCCGCCTCGATGGCCGCCTTGCGCTTGCCCGGCTTGTCGAGCAGCACGGCGATCTTTACGTTGCTGGCGCCGCGTTCCTCGGTCAGGCGCTTGGCAAAGGCCAGCGTGCGGCCCGATTCCAGGATGTCGTCGACGATCAGCACCGAGCGGCCGGCGACGTCGGTGTCGATGTCGCGGACGATCTTGACGATGCCCGAGGAGGTGGTGCCCGTGCCGTAGCTCGAGAGCATCATGAACTCCACCTGCGGCTCCAGGCCCTCGCGATGCAGGGCGCGCAGCAGATCCGCGGCAAACATGAAGCTGCCCTTGAGGATGGCGATGACCATCAGATCCTTGGGCGCCCAGGTGGCGATATCCGTCGCCAAGGCATTGATGCGCTCGGAAATCACGTCTTCCGAAAACAGCACGTCCACTTTTTTCGCCGGCATCACATATCCTTGACCGTCAGCCACAATGGCAGAGCTATATTACGGCGCACGATCGTCTGTAAACCGCACTTCCGCCATGGTGGCCGCATCGGGCGGGGCCATGAGGCGTGTCTTGAAGTGCAAGGTGGCGTCCGGATCGATCGTGGTCTGCGGCAGGGCGTAGTTCCAGGCGTAGACGTCGCGACCGGTGGCCGACTTCAGGGTGATGCGCAGGGCGGGCAGCTTCTGGGTGTCGACGGTGAGGTTCTGGATGTTGCCGTCGATCACCAGCACCGGGGTGGCGCCATCGGATTCGCGATGGGTCTGCACACTGTCGAAGCGCATGCCGCGCAGGTTCACTTCCAGGCCAACCGACGCATAGAGGCCGGCGAAGTCGGGGAAGGCCCGGACAATGCTGACCCGCGCAAACAGGGCGGTGACGACCAGCATCATGAGAAAGCCGAGCAGCAGCGCGCCTGCCACCGGCGTCGAGAGATGTTTGTCTATGGCCCAGACGGCGGCGGCGCTGCGCTGGCGCGTGGACGACTTCTTCTTCCTTGCCCCGAGCTTGATGCGCTTTTCCGGTTCGAAGCCGGCCGGTGTGGGCTCGATGGTCGGCCCGTCCGGACCGGCAGCCTCGTCGGTGTCGCCGGCTGCATTGCCAAAGACCGCAGGGGCAACCGGGACCGGAGCCGATGGCACGGGAGGCAGGGGATCTGGCTCGCTTGCGGCCGCATCCGGCTCGGCGTCCACGTCGATATCGTCGAAGGGATCGGATTTGCGGGTCGGTTGCTGATCTCCGGCAATCGCTTCCTTCCACTCGTCGTCCGACGGCTCCGGCTGAGGGGCAGATTCGAAGGCTGAGGCCCAGGCGTCGGGTTCAGGTGGCGGTGGCTGTTCGGCCGGAAAGGCGTGCCAGACGTTGCCGCAGCGGGCGCATCGCACCTTGCGGCCGGTGGAGCCCAGAGCGCCATCGGCCAGCTGGTAACTTGCTTCGCAACTTGGGCAAACAATCCTCATCCGCCGGCTCGCCTGCCTGGTTGATCGCCGCACGCGAATCACGCCCGCGCGCACACGGTTTTCTGACTTGTGTCCAAGGAGAGCGAACATGCTTAATGAAACGTTAAGAACAATGCCCGAAGGATAAAATCCTGCGGCTTCCGCTGCGCCGGCCATCGATTCGGCGCGGTTGGGAGCGACATTGACGTCAAGATATTTGCCGCGCGACGGGCCAGCCGGGACGAGACCAGACTGTGATTCGCTTTGAGAATGTCGGCTTGCGTTATGGGATGGGGCCGGAAGTGCTGAGTGATCTCACCTTCCGCATCGATCCGCATTCCTTTCAGTTTCTGACCGGGCCGTCCGGTGCGGGCAAGACGACGCTGCTGCGGCTCCTGTTTCTCAACCTGAAGCCGACGCGGGGGCTGATCTCCATCTTCAATCAGGACACGGCGCGCATCACGCCGCGCGAGATGCCCGGATTGCGCCGTCGTATCGGTGTCGTGTTCCAGGAGTTTCGCCTGCTCGACCATCTGACCACCTATGAGAATGTGGCGCTACCCTACCGCGTGCTCGGGCAGGATGAGGCAAGCTATCGCGCCGACGTGGTGGATCTTCTTGACTGGGTGGGCCTTGGGGACCGCAAGCATGTCTACCCGCCGGTCCTGTCGGGCGGTGAGAAGCAACGGGCGGCGATTGCGCGGGCACTGATCACCAAGCCGGAATTCCTGCTGGCGGACGAGCCGACCGGCAACGTGGATCCGCCGCTCGCCAAGCGGCTGCTGCGCCTGTTCTACGAGATGAATCGCCTCGGGACGGCGGTGGTGATCGCAACCCATGATCTGACGCTGATGGAGCAGGTGGACGCACGCCGTCTCGTGCTCACCGATGGACGGCTGGAGATCTACGAATGAGCAAGCCGGCCTCCGAAAAGCTGGCGCGCCCGGTCAAGGCGGTCGAACATCCGCAGCGCGGGCGTCTGCCGCTGGTGCCGCCACAGACCATCGCCGGGCGGGCGCTGGTGCTGGTGATCTCCATCATGGCCTTTCTGGCCGGCCTGACCATTGCCGGCGTGTCGCTGGTTTCGCAGGCGGCGCAAGGCTGGGAGTCCGAGATCGGCCGGGAGGTGACCATCGAGGTGCGCCCCATCGACGGCAGCGACATGTCCGCCGAGGTGGCCAAGGCCGTGGCGCTGGCGCAGGAATTTCCGGGCGTGGGCAGTGCGCATGGCCTCACCGATCAGGAGACCTCGCGGCTTCTCGAGCCCTGGCTCGGGGCGGGCGTCGATCTCGGCAGCCTGCCGGTGCCGCGTCTGGTCGTTGTCACCATCGACGATCCCGGAGCGTTCAGCGTCAAGGATCTGGCGGCCCAGGTGACGGCGCAGGTGCGCGGCGGCAGTGTCGATGACCACGCGATCTGGGTGGACCGTCTGGCGGCCATGGCCAATTCCATGGTGTTCGCCGGCCTCGGCGTGCTGGTGCTGATGCTGACGGCCATGGTGCTGTCGATCGTCTTTGCCACGCGCGCGGCCATGGCCGGCAACCGCGACGTGATCGAGGTGCTGCATTTCTGCGGCGCCGAGGATCGCTTCATTGCCGGCGAGTTCCAGCGGCATTTCCTGCTGCTGGGCATGAAGGGCGGCGCGATCGGCGGCGGCAGTGCCGTGGCTGTCCTGGGGCTGCTCAGCTGGTGGCTGAGCGGGGCGGCCGGCCGCCCAGGTGCCGATCAGATCGAAGCGCTGGTCGGCAGTTTCGAAATCGGCTGGCGTGCCTATGGCTGGATCGGCGCACTGGTGGTGGCGGTGGCGGCGTTGACGGCCGCCACGTCGCGCCTTGCGGTGCGCCGTTCGTTGCAGGCCATGGCCTGAGGCAGGCTGGCGACCCACGGTATCCCGCCCGATTTGTCAACGGGTCGGGCATTTCATATCATGTTGGCCATGATGCTTTCGGCGCCCGACCAGACCGGCCCTGATTCGCCCGCCGTCCCCGACGTCGGGACGGGTGCGCGCGGGGTGGCGGCAGAGCCGCCGCGGTCGTCCCGGCGGCATCTTCTGAGGGGTTTGGCCGCCTTTCTTCTCAGTCTTGGTCTGGTGCTGTCCGGCTTCTTCATCGGCGGCTTCTTCAAGTTCGCCGATATCGTGGCGTCCCAGGTGCCGCCCGATCCGCTGGTGGCCGACGGCATCGTGGTGCTGACGGGCGGGGCCGAACGCATCGCCGGCGCGGTGGAGCTCATCTCCGAAGGCAAGGCGCGGCGCCTCCTGATCTCCGGCGTGCATCCGGACACCAATGCCCGGCAGATCGGGCGCATGGTCGATGCCGGCCCCGACATCATGAAATGCTGCGTCGATCTCGATCACCGCGCCGCCAACACCGTCGGCAATGCGCTGGAGACCGCCAAATGGGCGCGTCGCAACGGCTTTCTGTCGCTGATCGTGGTGACATCGGCCTATCACATGCCGCGGGCCATGCTGGAACTGTCGCATGCCATGCCGGACATTCGCCTCATTGCCTATCCGGTGTCGCGACAGCGACTGGGCCTCGACCGCTGGTATAGCAATGAGGAGACCATGACCCTTCTCTTGGCCGAATACGTGAAGTATATGGCCACACGCGTTCGTCTCAGCCTCGGCGGCATCGAAGGGCTTGCGGAGGCGCTGGCCAACGCGGCGGGATGAGTCGCCGGCCCGACGATCGCCTGGTTTGTCTTACGTCCCTGGATTTCCTGCAATGCTCGTTCGCTCCCTCCTCTACAGCGTCTATTTCTTTGTGGGCACGCTGGTCCTGATGATCCTCCTCTCGCCGGCCATGCTGTTCGGCAGGTCGGGCGCGATGGCCGCGGCGCGGCTGTGGGCGCGGATCATCATGGGCGGTCATCAGGTGATCACCGGCATTCGCCATGAGTTCCGCAACTTCGACCGTCTGCCGAAGGGCGGCGCGATCCTGGCGATCAAGCACCAGTCCACATGGGAAACCATTGCACTGATGCCCCATATCGGCGACCCCGCCTTCATCCTGAAGCGGGAGCTCACATGGATTCCGCTGTTCGGCTGGTGGCTGGCGGCGGCGCGGATGATTCCGGTCAACCGCGGCAAGGGCGCGTCCGCCATGAAGCAGATGACGGAGGAAGCGCGCGCACGCGTCAACGCCGGGCAGAAGGTGGTGTTGTTTCCCGAGGGAACGCGGCGCCCGGCCGGAGCAGAGCCGGCCTACAAGAGCGGCATCGCCTTTCTCTATGGCGAGCTCAAGGTGCCCGTTGTGCCGATCGCGCTCAACTCGGGCACCTGCTGGCCGCGCAAGGCGCTGGTGCACCGGCGCGGGACCATCGTTGCCGAAGTGCTGGCGCCCATTCCGCCCGGTCTGGGGCTCAAGGAGATGCTGAAGCGTCTGCAGGCCGATCTCGAAGCCGGTTGCGATCGTCTCATTCTGGAGGCGGCTGCGCGCGGCGACGACCTGCCGCCGTCGGCCCTCGCCCGTGTCGACGCGCTCAAGGCACCGTCGGCCTGATCAGGCCTCAAGGGTCCGTTCAAGCTCGCGGGCAAGGGCTTCGGTCCTGCGGTCGACGATGCCGAGCTTGCGAAGCTGCAGGGCTGTGGCGATCACGTAATCACAGTTGGGGCCGGCGATGCCGCGGCTCTGCCGCAGGATGTCGACGGTCGCCTCGTGGGCGATCTGCGGCGCATATTGCGGATGGGCGGCATTGGCCACATAGGTCATGGCGTTGACGATGGCGCCATCGGCGAGACGCACGGGGCGCAGGACCTCGAGATAGACGTCGGAGATCTGCTCGCGCTTGCGCAAATAGTCCACCACCTCTTCGCGTTCGGCATGGTCAACCTCGAAGGCCAGACCGATGCAGCTGCCGCCGCGATCGAGGCCATAGACGAGGCCGGGCTTTTCCTTGGTGCCGCGGTAGTGGGTCGAATAGATGCACAGGCGCCGGTGCGCGCCATGCAGCTTCGCCTTGACGGCACGCCGATGGGCAAAGCCGGGGTTCCACATCAGCGAGCCATAGCCGAAGACCCACAGATTGTCGCTCATGACCTTCCTTTCGCCGCAACACCTCTATATCAGACATTTCAACGGGCTGATTTGCAATGTCAGGGATGAACGTCGGTGACCGGCTGTCGCAGGCGCGATCTCCTACATCACCTTGGCTATCCGGAAAAGGCCCCGGGCTTGGTCTGAGGGCCGGAAGTTCGGCGCTTGAGTGGAAACGGGACAGCGAATGCGTGGAAAGTGGATTGCGCTCGCCGGAGCGATCGTCGTTGTTGCGGGCGGTTGGACGGGGGCCTGGCTCTATGCCCGACATTGGCTCGCCGGCCAGGTGGAGCCCTTCCTGACCGATCTGGAGCGCAATGCCGGCGTGCGTCTCACCTGTCCGCAGCGCGAGATCTCCGGCTGGCCCTTCCGCATGGATCTGACCTGCCTTCATCCCACCGTCGACATGCCCGACGGCACGCATGTGGAAATGGCGCGCCTTGTGGGCACCGGCGTCATCGACGACTGGCATCTCCTGCGCTTTGCCGTGGAGGCGCCGGTGCGTGTGGCGGCCCCCGACGGCAGCACGGCCGTTGCCACCTTCTCTTCCCTGGTCGCGAGCCTGCGTTTCGAGAAGGAGCGGCTCGAGCGCCTGTCGCTCGCCGGCGACGGTCTGGACGTGGAGGGCGAGGTGGCCGGCGCGGGCCGTTTCGCCACGGCCATGGCCCATGCCGAAGCGCATGTGCGCGGCAACCCGGACCAGCCGGAAGACGCCGATCTTGCCGCCAGCTTCAAGGGGCTGACCATTGGTCGCGCGCCGGACACGCTGCTGCCGGCACCGGCGGACGGCAGCGCCGATCTGTCCCTGACCAAGGTCATGGTCGCCGGTGGCGATCTGCCCAGCTGGAGCGCGGCCGGAGGGCAGTTGCTGGTGCGGGACGTGACGCTGTCGCTGGGCGAAACCACGTTCAAGGCGGTGGGGCAGGGCGGTGTGGACGCCGACGGCTATCCCACGGGCAGCGTTACGCTGACCGGCCACAAGCCCGAGGCGCTGATCGCACTGGCCAAGACATCCGGCAAGCCGCTCAATCCGGCGGTGGCAGGGCTTGGCACGGCGATGCTGCTGATGGGCAAGCCGGTGAATGGCGACCGGCAGATCGATCTCTCCATCGCCGATGGCGGCAAGGTGAGCGCGGGCGCCATGGCCCTTGGCCGTGTCGCGCCGCTGTTCTGAAGCGGTTCTGTCCGGTCGCGTTACTTCTTGCCGGAACGGCCGAAGTCGGGGGCGGCGGCGTCCTGTCCCATGGTCACGATGCCCTTGCGGATGGCGCGGGTGCGGGTGAACAGGTTGAACAGCTTGTCGCCCTCGCCCCAGCGGATCTGCCGCTGCAGGGCGAAGAGATCCTCCTGAAAGCGACCGAGTACTTCCAGCACCGCGTCCTTGTTGTGCAGGAAGACGTCGCGCCACATGGTCGGGTCGGAGGCGGCGATGCGGGTGAAGTCGCGGAAGCCGCCGGCGGAGAACTTCATGATCTCGCCCTCGGTCACCTTCTCGAGATCGGCAGCCGTGCCGACGATGTTATAGGCGATGAGATGCGGCAGGTGCGAGGTGATCGCCAGCACCAGGTCGTGGCGCTCGGCGCTCATGCATTCCACATTCGCCCCCATGCCGGCCCAGAAGCCGACCAGGCGATCAAGCGCGGCCGGATCGCTGTCCTCGAAGGGGCAGACGATGGACCAGCGGTTCTGGAACAGCTCGGCAAAGCCGGCATCAGGACCGGAATACTCGGTGCCGGCCACCGGGTGGGCCGGGATGAAATGCACGCCGGCGGGCAGGTGCGGCTGCATCTGCCGGACCACCGAACCCTTCACCGAGCCGACGTCGGAGACGATGGCGCCGGGCTTGAGATGGTCCTTTATGGCCAGCGCCACCTGCTCGACCGCGCCGACGGGCACACAGGCAATCACGAGATCGGCGTCCTCAACCGCCTCGCCGGCGTCAAGACAGTAGCGGTCGGCAATGCCCAGTTCGCGCGCCCGCTCAAGATGGGCGGGGTCGCGATCGGCGATGGTGATTTCCTCGACCAGTTCATAGGCGCGCGCCGCACGCACGATGGACGAGCCGATCAGGCCGATGCCGATGACCGTCAGCTTGCGAAAAAGCGCGGGTGCCATCACTTGCCGCCCATGAATGCGGTCAGCGCGGCGATGATGGCGCGATTGGCCTCTTCCGAGCCGATGGTCATGCGCAGGGCGCCGGGCAGGCCGTAGCTTGCCACCTTGCGCACCACGATGCCCTCGCTGAGCAGATGCTCGTTGGCGGCGTCGGCATTCCTGGCGCCTTCAGGAAAATGCACCAACAGGAAGTTGCCGACCGACGGGGTGACCTTGAGGCCGAGCTTGGTTAGTTCGGCCGTCAGCCAGCCGTTCCAGGTCTCGTTATGATCGACAGCGGCGGCGATGAAAGCCTTGTCCTTGACCGCGGCGGCGCCGGCGGCGATGGCGGCGGCGGACAGGTTGAAGGGGCCGCGCACGCGGTTGAGCACGCCGATGATGGCGTCGGGGCCGTAGGCCCAGCCGATGCGCAGAGCGGCAAGGCCGTAGACCTTTGAGAAGGTGCGGGTCATCACCACGTTGCCCGAGGAGGCGACCAGCTCGAGGCCGCTCTCATAGTCGTTGCGGCGGACATATTCCGCATAAGCGGCGTCCAGCACCAGGAGCACGTTGCCCGGCAGGCCAGCGTGCAGGCGGCGCACTTCCGACATGGGGATATAGGTGCCGGTGGGATTGTTGGGATTGGCCAGGAAGACGATGCGGGTGCGCGGGGTGACCGCGGCGAGGATGGCGTCGACATCGGTGGTCAGGTTGCGCTCGGGCACCACGATCGGCGTGGCACCAGCCGCCAGGATGGCGATGCGATAGACCAGGAAGCCATGTTCGGTGAAGATGCCCTCGTCGCCCGGCGACAGGTAGCACTCGGCCAGCAGGTGCAGGAGTTCATCCGAGCCGTTGCCGCAGATGATGCGATCGACGTTGAGGCCGTGGGTATCGGCGATGGCGGCGCGGAGAGCGGTCGAGTTGCCGTCCGGGTAGAGTTCCAGCGCGCGGGCCACGTCGCCATAGGCTTCGATCGCCTTGGGGCTCGGTCCGAGCGGCGTTTCGTTCGACGACAGCTTGTGCAGCTTCTTGCCAGGGGCGGCCTTGGAGGCGCCGGGCACGTAGATGTCGATGTCGAGGATGCCGGAGCGAGGGGTCGGGCGAAGAGCGGTGTCGGTCATGGGAGAGCGGTCCGAGGGCTGAAGGCTATGGCGCTCTTCATAGGCGACGGACGGCTGAAAGCAAAGGGAAAAGCCGACCTCGGCCGGCTTCTCCCTTTGCCGGGGCTCAGTTGACCACGGCACCGCCGAAGGTGACGGTGGTCTTGCCCGGCGTCACCGGCATCACGGCGGCGGCGACGGGGGCGCCCGGCGGAGTGATCGGCGGATGGGCGAAGATCAGGCTCCAGAACACCTTGTACTTGGAGTTGGGGTTGTAGGCCGTGCCGATGCCCATCAAGGTCATCTCCGGGTCCTTCATGCCGCGGTCATGCGGCGGCGACTGGCGCCAGCCGGAGAAGGCTTCGGCGATGGTGTGATAGCCGGCCGCGACATTCTCGCCGGCATTGGCGAAGGCATAGCCGTAGGACTTCAGCCGGTCGCCCAGCATGGAATGGCCGTCGACATTGTGGCCGTGGTCGTCGAGGGCGGCCATCTTGCGCGCATAGTCGGCGGCGATCTGGCTGAGGCGCGGATCGAGCTGCAGCGGCGCAATGCCCGACTGGGCGCGATACTGGTTGATCATCTCCAGCATCTTGCGCTGGTCGATCTGGGCGGTGGGCGAGGCCAGATCCTCGTAGAAGCTGGGCTTGGGGCTCGGCGGCGGCTCGCTCTGGCAGGCGGCAAGCGAGAGAGCCGCGGCGGCGGCGAGCAGAAGGGCGCGGTAGGACACGGAGAACTCCGGGTTTCAGGATACGTGAGCCGGGTTTGGCACGAAGAGACCCAACGAATGGTTAACGGCTCTTCACGATTTCGCGGATGGCGGTGGCTCTTGTCTGCGGCGACACTTTGTCCGGAGGGAGGCCGTCTGGGTCAAATGTCCGGGGGACATCGGGACGACGGCAAAAAAAGTCTGCCGCCGGGCGCGCGCGCTGTCGAAATGACGGTCGGCGCTGCGTCATAGTGGCGGACAGAGATCATGTCCGAATCCTTGAGGGAGCACAGAGATGAAATATGTACTGGTTGTGCACGAAGGGCCTGAAGGTCTTGCGACCTTGCGCGATCCGGCACGCTGCGGCCCGTATATGGGCGCCTGGGGCGCCTATGCCAAGGCGCTGGTGGACGCCGGTGTCTTCGCCGGCGGCGCGGGCCTGCAACTGCCTGAGACGGCGACCGCCGTGCGCAAGGCGGCTGGCAAGGTTCAGGTGCAGGATGGGCCGTTCGCGGACAGCAAGGAACAACTGGCGGGCTTCTTCCAGATCGATGTGCCTGACCTCGACAAGGCGATCGAATGGGCGGGAAAGTCCCCGATCGCTGACGGTGGCGTGATGGAGGTGCGCCCCGCCATTGTCGGACCGAACTGACATGGTCTCGCCCGCAGCCGAAGTGGAGCGGGTCGCCCGCACGAGCTACGGGCGACTGGTCGCCTTTCTCAGCCGGCAGTCGCGCGATGTCGCGGCTGCCGAAGACGCGCTGGCCGATGCCTTCCGGATCGCGCTGGAGCGCTGGGGCGAAACCGGCGTCCCCGTGTCGCCGGAGGCGTGGTTGATGACGACGGCGCGGC
Organism: Oryzibacter oryziterrae; assembly: GCF_021864535.1. Taxonomy (GTDB): domain Bacteria; phylum Pseudomonadota; class Alphaproteobacteria; order Rhizobiales; family Pleomorphomonadaceae; genus Pleomorphomonas; species Pleomorphomonas oryziterrae. Next base: position 121,400 of record NZ_JAKJIC010000007.1, on the reverse strand, counting down.
GTCGGTTGATCGACAGCGGACGGCGGCGCGAAACGGCGCAGGCGGCGCTGTCGCTGTTGCCGCTGCTGTCGGTCGGCGACCATCTCGGCGGGGAGGTTGACCGCCTGCCGGATTGGCGGCTGGAGCTGATGTTCGCCTGCGCCCATCCGGCCATCGATCCCGCCGTGCACGCGCCCTTGATGCTGCAGGTGGTGCTCGGCTTCGACGCGGCGGCCATTGCCGCCGCCTTTCTCGTCGCGCCCGCAACCATGGGGCAGCGGCTGTCGCGCGCGAAAGCAAAGATCAAGGCGGCCGGCATTGCCTTCGAGATCCCCGAGTCCGGTCGCCTGGCCGAGCGGCTGGCAGGCGTGCTCGACGCCATCTACGTGGCTTTCGGTGCGGCACAGGACGACATTGCCGGTGCCGATCTCCGCATGCGCTGGCTCGGCGAGGAGGCGCTGTCGCTGGCGCGCGTGGTCGACGGGCTGCTGCCCGATCAGCCGGAGGTCAAGGGACTGCTCGCGCTGATGCTGCATGGCACCGCAAGGCGGAAGGCGCGCTTTCACCCCGAGATCGGCTATGTGCCGCTCGATGCTCAGGACGTCGCGCTTTGGGACGCCGGGATGATCGCCGAAGCCGAAAGGCTCCTGCTTGCGGCGTCGCGATTTGGGGTGCCGGGACGTTTCCAGCTGGAGGCGGCGATCCAGTCGGCTCACGCCTGCCGGCGCCTGGGCTCGGTGGTGCCCGATGACGCGATGATTCTGCTCTACGACGGGCTTGTCGCGCTCGCGCCGAGTGTCGGGGCGCTGGTCGGTCGGCTCGCATGCCTTCTGGCGATGGATGATCTTGACCGGGCAGGCCAAGCGCTGGCCGCCATCGACGAGAGCCTGGCAGCGGACTACCAGCCCTATTGGGCGGCGCGTGCGGCGTTCCACGATCGGCTTGGGCAGGTCGAGCAGGCAGATCGCGCCTATGACCGTGCGCTTTGTCTTGCCACGGACCCTGCGGTTCGCGCCTTCTTGGGCGAACGCCGGCGCGCGATGCTAGGGCGAAGGGTGTAGCGGCGGGTCCTTGATTTGTGCGCCGCACAAGTGCACATTCGCAGCCGCGAACCGATCGAGGAGGATCGGGCAAATGGCTGACAATCTGCAGAAATGGACGGCCTTCGATGACTATCGCAAGGCCTTTCGCTGGTCGCTCGGCGAGCGTCTCAACATGGGCGTCGACGTGGCCGACGCCTGGGCCGTCCGCGATCCGGATCGCGTCGCCATCATCACCCACGCAGACGACGGCCGGCATGGGCTGACCAGCTTTCGGGAGCTGGCGCTCACCTCCAACCGCCTCTGCAACACCCTCGCGGCACTGGGGCTCGGTGTCGGCGATCGCGTGGCAATCCTGTTGCCGCAGACCGTCGAGGCGGTGACAACGCATGTGGCGGCCTACAAGGGCGGGCTTGTGGCCCTGCCGCTGTCCATCCTGTTCGGCGCCGACGCGCTGGAATATCGGCTGCGGCGGGCCGAGGTGAAGGCGGTGGTCACCACGGTGGCCGGGGCGGAACGGATCGAGCCGCTCAGGAGCGGCTTGCCAGCGCTCGCCCGTGTGATCACCACCGATGGCGTCGGCCCCTCGTCCCTTGGCTGGACCGCCCTCATCGAGGCGGCATCGGATGCCTTCACGCCGGTTGGCAGCGGGCCGCTCGATCCGGCGCTGATGATCTTCACCTCGGGCACAACGGGCAATCCCAAGCCGGCCCTGCACGGCCAATCGGTTCTGGCTGGGCATCTGCCGGGCATCAATCTGGCGCAGGACATGCTGGGGCGGCCGGGCGATCTCATGTGGACGCCGGCCGACTGGGCCTGGGCGGGCGGGCTCCTCAACGCGCTGTTGCCGGCGCTCCATGCCGGTGTTCCCGTGCTGGCCCATCGCTTCGACAAGTTCGATCCGGATCTCGCCCTCAAGCTGATGGCGACGCATCGGGTCACCAACAGCTTCCTGCCGCCGACGGCGCTCAAGTTGATGCGGCAGCTGGGTGACATCCGCGGGCGCCACCCGCTTGCGCTGCGGGCCATCGGTTCGGCAGGCGAAGCGCTGGGGCGCGAAGCCTATGACTGGGCCGCCGAGGCCTTCGGCTTTCCGGTCAACGAGTTCTACGGGCAGACCGAGTGCAATGCGGTGATCGGTTCGGCGCATGCGCTCGGCTGCGGTCGCGCCGGCGCCACGGGCAAGGCGATCCCCGGCCATGTGGTTGCGATCATCGACGAGGCTGGCAAGGAGGTTCCGCCGGGCACCGCCGGCGAGATCGCCGTCGCACGGCCCGATCCGGTGATGTTCCTCGGCTATGCCGGCGATCCCGAGGCAACCGCTGCCAAGTTCAAGGGCGACTGGATGACCACCGGCGACACGGCGATGATGGATGAGGACGGCTATTTCCACTTCATCGGCCGCGACGACGACGTGATCACCTCCTCAGGCTATCGCATCGGTCCAGGGGAGATCGAGGACTGCCTGATGTCGCATCCGGCCGTGCGGCTGGCGGTCGCCGTCGGCAAGCCCGACCCGATCCGAACGGAGATCGTCAAGGGCTTCGTCGTGCTCAACGAGGGCCAAGTGCCGTCTGACGTGTTGCGGCAGGAGATCCAGCTGCACGTGCGCTCGCGGCTGTCGGCACACGAATATCCGCGCGAACTGGATTTCGTCGATCACATCCCCATCACCACGTCCGGCAAGCTGATCCGGCGCCATTTCCGCGACAACTCATGACCGGCGAAGCAGGTTGCGCAGGCTGGTTCGCATGTTATTTATCCGGCTAATTACATCTGCCAGGCGATCGACGAGATCGTTGGCATCGGGATCGAGCGCCGCGATCAGCGTGCCCATGCGCTTGCGGCCGGCCCATTGCCGCTCGATGAGGGGATGGCCCTCGACGGCAAGGCTGTCGACGCGGTCGATGTCGGGACTGGCGAGAAAGGCCTCGGTCGCGTGGGCCAGCACCTGGGCGCCGGGCGAGGCGAAGGCGGCGTCGGCGTCATGCGCCACTTTCCAGATGGCGGCTTGCCGGCCGGCGATCAGGCTGATCAGCACGCCCACCTGCGTGCCACGATGCAGCAGGACGTCGCAACGGACGCGACCCCGGCGGGCCTGCTCCGGCAGGAAGCGCTGGGCGAAATCCAACCGCTTGAAATGCGCTGCCAGCCCCGATCGCTTGCGCCAGCCACCGGCCTCGAGGCGCAGGAAGGCCCCGAGGGCGTGATCGACGTCGGTCTCCGAGGTGGCCAGCTTCCAGGTGACCGGGCCGGTCTCTTCAAGCCGTTGCAGGCGGCGATTGAGATCGTGGCGCCGTCGGCCCTTCAGGTCGTTGCCGAGTGCCTTGTCCGGTGTGGCGCCGGCGTCGAGTTCCGCGCGGGCGTGTTCGCCGATGGTCACCACGTGACAGTTGCGTGCCTTGAGGGTGTCCAGCAGACCGCGAGCGACCGGTCCATCGAGGTTGACGTCCCGCAGGCGCAGCAGGGGAGCGAGCGTGGCAAGGCCCTCCACAAGCGCGGCGCCATCGTGCGGTTGCCGCAGCAGGGGCGTCCCCAGTGGGCCGTAGGCGCTGCTGAAGCCATCGAGCCAGGGAGGCAGATAGCCGGGCAGGCCGCTGCGCTCGCGCACCACCAGCAGCCCGCTCAAGGGATCGTCCTCCCGGCCGACGGAGGCAATCAGCCATTCTGCGGGCTCGATGCGCCCGGCAGCGGTGGCGACGAAGGCGGGCTCCATGAACATGTTGGGTTCGATCGCCGTGTCGGCGAGTTCGTACCAGCGTTCCATGGAGTAAATGGCGGTTTCCAGCGGTTCGCAGCGAAAGGCGAGCGACGGCGCTGGCTGGGGGGGCTCGGTCATATTTCGTCATCCGCGCGCTCTTCGCCCGCAGGACGCGCGGACCAGTTGTCCGGATGGAAGATCCAGACACTTATGTCAAAATACTTATGTACGGCCGTTGCGACAAGGCCTGCTTCGACGGCAAGGGACAGTGCCGTGCCGGTGGCTGCGCCCAGCAGACCAAACTGCGGAATCAGCAGGCTGCAGAACAGAAGATTGCACAGGAAGGCGATGCCGAAGATGCCGGCGACCGCACGTTGGTGACCGGCCATGGTCAGCAGCGTTTCGGAGGTTCCGACGGAAGCGCGGGCGAGAATGCCGGTGACGAGGATGGCGAGTACCATGGAGCCTTCGACAAAGTCGCCGCCGAACAGGCTGAGCAGCAGGCGCCCGAAGGCGAGGACGACGATGGAGACACCGACGGACGGCCAGAAGGTCCAGCGTACCGTCTGCCGGACAAAGCGCGCGAGATCCTCCTGCTGGCCCCCGTGGAACAAGGCCGAGAATCGCGGGCCGGAGGCGGCGCGCACCGCGTAATAGACGAAATGGACCAGTGCCAGCGTCTTGGTGGCGGCATAATAGATCGCCACCTCTTTCGGTCCGGCAAGCCAGGAGACCATCACCACGTCGACCGAGGTCAGCAGCACATAGAAGCCGTCCGCCGCGAGAATCGGCAAGGCGGTGGCGAACCAGTGGCGGAGATCATAGGCCGCGGGGCCGGCCTCGACCGGGTGGCGGCGCCAGATTGCCACGGCCTGCGTCAGCGCCGTGATCCAGGTGGCCACGGCCGTGACGATGCAGGCGGTCAGGGCGGTGGCCTCGATGCCGGCGCCGAGCGCTGCGGCCAGCAGGGCGATGATCAGCAGCGGCCGCCAGATATAGGTTGGGCCGAAGGCGAGGGATATCCAGTTATAGGCCCGCGCCAGACCATCCTGCACCTCCGTCAGACAGAAGAGCGGCAGGGTGAGGCCGCCGGCGAGCAGCACGGCGGTGTTGCTCGGGAACAATCCCGTCGGTGCCACGGCGACCGCGACGCCGCCGGCGATCAGAAACAGGGACGAAAAGGCGAGGGCCGACAGGCGGCTCACCCGCAGGAAGCCGCGCAGCAGGGCCGGCTCGTTGCGGGTGCGGTATTCCGGGACAAAGCGGATGGCGGCGCTCGAAAAGCCGAGGTTGCCGATCTGGCTCAGGATGGTGATCCAGACGTAGATCACGACATAGAGGCCATATTCTGCGGCCCCCAGCCAGCGGGCGAGCAGGATCTGGGTGAGATAGGCAATGGCGGCGCCGGCGACACGAATGCAGAAGGCAGCCAGCGCCGTGCCTGCGCTCTGCGGCACGGCGCGGCGCAATGCTTCGAGCGGAGCGCGCAGGATCCCAGGCAGGAACTTGAAGGGAGTGAGCATCAAGTTTCCTTCGGCGTGCCGGCCAAGGGGCTTCAGCCGGCCAGAACGCTGCGGCCGTCGGCGGACAACACGTCTTCCAGCAGGGCGTAGAGTTCGCGCGGGGTGAAGGGCTTGCGCAGAAAGGCCTTCACATGCGGATTGTAGGGCACCTGTTCGCTGGCCGAGGTCACGATCACCGGCGGCAGCGTACCGCCGCAACTGTCGGCCAGGAGGTTGATGACGTCCTCGCCGGTCTCCTGGCGCAGGGCCCAGTCCATGAAGATCACGTCGGGCTGTTCGGTCTCCAGCTGTGTCAGGGCTTCCTCGCCGGAGGCGGCGAGCAGGGCGGTGATGCCGAAGGATTCGAGGATGGCGGTCATCAGCATGCAGGCGACCGGGCTGTCGTCAACCACCAGCGCCTTCAAGGGACCGTCGGCATCCGCCGCGCTGATGTCATCGGCATCCGCAGGCGCGGGCTCGGCCGGCTTGCCCTGGCGCTGGGTCTTGCGGCCGAGCAGGCGGTCGAGGGCGCGATGGATCGACAGACGGGCGATGGTGCCGCCGCTGTCGGCCGAGCCAAACTCGAGGCCGCCGCCGAGAGCCTTGCTGATGGAGGAGGAAATCCAGAGACCGAGGCCGGTGCCCGTGGGGTTGGCCGATGCCTGGAAGGGAACGATGGCGAAATCGTCGGGCAGGCCCGGTCCGGTGTCTTCCACTTCGAAGGCGATGCGCATGCGCTTGGGCGCCTTGGTGACGCGCAAGGTGATGTTGCCGTCCGCGCTCGCCTTGATGGCGTTGGAGACGAGATTGAGGAGCACCTGCCGCAGGCGGACAGGATCGGTGACGATCGTCTTCGGCGTTCCGCGGGCAATCTCCACGTGGATGGCGCGGCCATTGAGCTGCAGCACGGGGGCGAACAGGCCGGCCACCTCGCGCGCCATCGCCGCGGGCTCCACGTCAGTGGGGTTGAGGCGCAGCCGCCCGGCCGAAAGGGCTCCATCGGTCACGAAATTCTCGGCGACGCCAATGGCTTGCGTGGTGGCAAGGCGGATGAGCTGCACGAGATTTGCGGTGTCGGCATCCAGCGGCTTGTGCGCCAGAAGCTCGGTCAGTGCGCTGACGGCGGCCAAGGGATTGCGCAACTCATGGCCCAGCACGGCCAACTGCTTGGCGCCCAAACGGTCCGGTTGCCGGGCCCTTGCCTCGGGCGACGTGTGGGGACGAACGAGATTGAGCATGGCGGACTCGCAACTGACGCGCTTTTTCGCTCGTTTTACGCTCTTGTTCTTTACTTTGGTTTAACCGCACGGTTCGGCGCGCTCGTCACCGTCACAATCGACATTTTCTCCGCCGCTTGGCTATTGACGCGCGACCGCCTCTGGCTATAGTCCGCCACCGCTGCCCCAGTGGCGAAATGGTAGACGCGGCAGACTCAAAATCTGTTATCTGCGAGGATGTGCTGGTTCGAGTCCGGCCTGGGGCACCAAGTTTCCGTTTGAGAGCGTTCGCGGTGGTTCGGAAAAGTCCACTGAGACGTCAAAAATCTCCTTAAAAATCATGACATAACGCTCGACTGTCGTTCAAGGCAGTTTGTTGGCGTTCGCTTGCGAGCAAGTTGGGCTGGGGGTATAATTTGGGGGTATCGTCACTATACCCCTGATGATGATACCCCAAGGGGAACTACGTATGCCGCTCTCTGATGCCAAGCTGCGTTCGCTCAAGCCCAAGGACAAGCCTTACAAGGTGACCGACGGCGACGGTCTTTTTGCACAGGTCGCCACAAGCGGTTCGATCCTTTGGCGCTGGAAATATCGCTTCGAAGGACGCGAGAAGCTACTTTCCCTTGGCCGATATCCTGAGGTCGGTTTGGCTGCGGCTCGCAGCAAACGCAATGAAGCGTTGGGTGTCCTGGCAGCCGGGAGAGATCCCAGCGAGGAAAAGCAGCGCCTGGAGCGCGAGCGTGTCGCAGCGAGCGCGGTGACCTTCTCGGTGATCGTTGAGGAGCTGATCGGAAAGAAGCAGCGGGAAGGCAAGGCACCAGCTACCATCGCCGGAATGCGCAAGCGGATTGCCCACGCAAAGCCGCTCATGCAGAGGCCAATCTCCGACCTCACGCCTGTCGAGATTCTGACGGTTCTCCGCGCGGTTGAGAGGCAAGGCTTCCATGAGACAGCGCACAAGCTGCGCGGTATCATCGGCGAGGCTTGCCGCTATGCCATTGCCACCGGGCGGGCCACCGCTGATCCGACGCGTGATTTGCGTGGTGCCCTTATCAATGTTCCAGCCCAGCCGCGTGATGCTATTGTCGACCCAGAAGGTTTTGGCGCGCTTATGCGGGCCATCGCCAGCCATCCGAACGTCGTGGTCCGTGCGGCCCTGGAGATCCTTGCCCTGACCGCCACTCGCCCTGGTGAGGTTCGTGGGGCACAATGGAGTGAACTCGACTGGGAAAGGCGGGAATGGCGCATCCCAGCCCGGCGCATGAAGATGCGAAGGGATCACGTCATTCCGATGTCCGAAGCGGCTCTGGCCATCTTCAAGCGGCTTCTTGAGTTTGCCGATGATGCCGATCTTGGGACCACCCTCGTCTTTCCTGGAGCAAGAAATGGTCGCCCTCTCAGCGAGAACACGCTGAATGCCGCTTTGGCGGCCTTGGGATATGGCGGTGGCCAACACACTGCTCACGGCTTCCGCAGCAGCTTTTCGACCATGGCCAACGAGAGCGGTAAGTGGTCGGTTGACGCCATCGAGAAGGCGCTCGCGCATGAAGATGGTTCGACAATTCGTGGCCGATATGCCCGGCACGAGCTGCTTGAAGAACGTCGAGCCATGTTGGATTGGTGGGCTGGGCGCGTCGAAATCATGCGGCGCGGTGCGGAGGTGATTGCTCTTCCCGGTAAGGCAATATCATTTCCATGATAATCGGAAGAAAAATGAGCTTGTTGAAAGCAGCTAGAGAAAAAGTCTTTTATAATCAATAAACTGTCCGTCCGTGCACAGAAGTGTTCATCCGCGTCCACATTCGGATTGACATCTGAGCACTCGTGCGGTTCATTTGTTTTGTCGTCGCAATTGCGACCTGACGAAACCCGCCGTGTCCGCACCGCGGGTTTTTTGTTACCCAAATCAACGTGATCACCCAAGGCCGCCCGCATTCCGCTGGTGGCCTTTTTGCATTGGAGTTTCCACATGTCACAGGATGCCAAGCGCCTGCTATCCGTCGCCGACTTCGTTGAGCGCTATTCGATCGGTCGTACGACCGCTTTCAAGGAAATGGCTTCGGGGCGCTTGCGCTCCGTCATGGTCTGCGGCTTGCGGCGAATCAGGATCGAGGACGCTGAAGCCTGGCTCAAGTTTTACGCTGAGAAGCGTTGTTGAATCTGCGGCAATCGCCGCCAGATTTCACGGCTAAGTAACGACGTCTTTGACGTCCCACCCAAGGCGTATCTCACCGCGGCAGGCCGGTGACAAGAGCCCCCATCAGGCCAGTTCCTTTCGACGATGGGAAGGCAGACCCGCGTACTCAAACCCTGCCTTCGGCAGCCTGAGGCCGCCAGTCAAAAGTCCAACGCGATAGTTTTCTTCGCCGTTGGCATTTGGCCAATTTTCTCAATTGGTTATGCGCTCCCCTGCGCGTCTTTCCCGAAAAGCCCACTTCAAGAGTTCATGTCATGCATGTTCGCCGACCCGTCAAAGCCCTGACGGGCGACGACGTTCGCGCCATGGATCATCTATGGCACCACGCTGCCAAGATTGGCGCGCCGCTCACGGCCTTTGTCACAGTGAACATCTTCGATTTCGATGCCTTGTCGCCTCAGGACAAGGCGGACGCCAACCGGCGCATCCTCGACAATCTCGGCCAATTTGCTCGGCGCGAAGGCTTTCCGATCGTCTACATCTGGGCGCGCGAGATCGGTGTCGATAACACGGGTGAGCATCTGCACATCCTGGCGCATGTGCCCAGGCACCTGTTTCGGAAGTTCAAACGGCTCGCGAATGCCTGGCTACCCGGAAACGAAATCCAGATCGCGGCGGCCAGTTACCGGATCAGCAAGGCCGAGGACGGCAAGCTGCACTCGGCTTTGCACTACATGGCCAAGCAGATGGACCACCGCGCAAACTTCCGAGCAGCCTGGCGACGGGTCAAGGGCGGCACGATCTTCGGTGCGCGCTGGGGCTGTTCGCAAAGTTTGCGCGGCGAGAAGGCGGAGGTGTTGAAGGCGCGGGAGATGCGGCGGAGGGCGTTTAGGCGGAGACAGGAGTGATGGTGTGGCCTTGCTAAGAAGCGCAATCTCGACTGTAACTCTCCGATATTTCGATCCTGTCGCGGGATCTCCTCGGAAAGTTTTTTGCATCTTGAAACTGTCTACGCGCCGAAATTCTGGGATACAGTTGGCATTGGCGTAACGCTCTCATTCTGTATGCTTCGGGTGTTGGCATGCTGGACTACATGCTCTTTTGGGGCAAAGCCCAACCTCTGGATATCCGGGGAGTTCCCTGGCACCCGATCGCTTGGCATAGCCTGGATGTAGCTGCTGTCACGTCAATTCTGCTAGATCAGATGCCGTGGTTGGTCGCCCTCTTGGCCGCGCCGACCGGCGCAGACGAAACGACCGCGCGGCGGTTTATCGTGCGTCTTGCGGCGTTGCATGACCTTGGAAAGTTCGCGTTCGGTTTTCAGGTCAAGGTGCCGCAGTGCTTTCCGGCCCTGGCCGGCAAGCCTGTATCCGCGCGTCTCGGTGACCATACGGCCATCGGCTGCACACTGCTGTTGCGATCCGATTTTACGTCGTTGTGGGAGGTGCTGGCGCCTCGCCTGGGCGACTATGCGCGGCGAGAGGTCGCTATTGCCGTTGCCGGGCACCATGGCCGCCCCACTGCGCCCATCGAGCCCTGCAACGAAGACGAGATTGGTCGCAAGGCCATCGCCTGCGCGCTCGAATATGCTCAAGCGGCTTTGGAAGTTATTGGCGGTGATGCATATGTTGGCGAGCTGAACCAAGCCGCTGCCAAACGCGTCTCCTGGGCCATCGCTGGTGTGATCAACCTGGCCGATTGGATCGGATCCAATCAGCAGTTCTTCCATTATGAGACGCCCGATGTCGAGATCGACAACTATTGGGAAGACATTGCCCAGCCGCGCGCCCGTGCGGCGGTGGCTGCGGCCGGCCTGCAGCTGACACCAGCGAGCCTCAACTCCGGCTTTGCCGCTTTGACCGGGCGTCGCGAACAGCCCAGCCCATTGCAGGCGCATATGCAAGGCTGTGTGCTGCCGGACGGCGGTGCGTTCTATCTGGTCGAAGATCTGACCGGCGCAGGCAAGACCGAAGCTGCACTGATCCTGGCCCATCGGCTTCTTCAGGAGGGACGCGCCGACGGCATCTTTGTCGCGTTACCGACCCAAGCTACGGCCAATGCCATGTATGCGCGCCTCGGCCCAATCTATCGCCGTCTGTTCGCCGAGGAGGCCAAACCGTCTCTGGCACTAGCGCACGGCAGTGCCGCACTGCATGAAGGATTTCAGGAGAGCATTCTCGATGTCGGTCGCCCCGAAGTTTCCTACGGTGGCAATGTGGATGACGACGTGACCGCATCGGCCTCCTGCGCCGGATGGATCGGATCCGATCGCCGTCGCTCGGTCTTTGCCGAAGTCGGCGTGGGAACAATTGATCAGGCCTTCCTTTCGGTATTGCCGGTCAAGTTCGCGGCGCTGCGCATGTTGGGTTTGGCTCGCAAGGTTCTGATCCTGGACGAAATTCATGCTTATGGTGCTTATGAAGGGGAGGAGCTTGCCCGGCTTGTGGAGTTTCACAGTGGGCGTGGCGGTTCCGTCATTGCGCTGTCGGCAACCTTGCCGGCGCGCGTTAAGGACCGATTGGTTAATGCCTGGCGGTTGGGTCGGGGGCTACGAGGAGCGGCCGTGCCCTGGATGCCCAACTATCCCCTATTCTCCACGATCGACCGGGAGGGCGCTGCAACCCAGGCGCCGCTCGCTCCTCGCATGGGCTTGCCGCGAACGGTCGAGGTTGAACGCCTCGCAACTGTTGAAGCCGCCATTGAGGCAATCGCCGCGGCTGTCGATCGGGGCGCATGCGTCGCCTTGATCCGCAACACAGTCGACGATGTTCTGGCCGCGCATGCCGCCTTGCGCGAGCGGGGCCTTGAAGCGATCGTCTTTCATGCCAGATTTGCCATGTGCGACCGCCAGAAGATCGAGACCGATGTCGTCGCCCGCTTTGGTCCGGCGTCTACAGTTGAGGATCGACGCGGCCGGGTAATCGTCGCCTCGCAGGTAATCGAACAGTCGATCGACGTCGACTTCGACGTCATGATCAGCGATCTGGCGCCGATCGATCTCTTGATCCAGCGGGCAGGGCGCCTGTGGCGGCACGGCGGGCGCGCCCGCGCGGTGACCTCGCCCCGCCTGCTGGTGATCTCGCCGGAACCGAAGGACGAGGTTGCGGCTGACTGGCTGTCGTCTTCGCTGCGCGGAACATCCTATGTCTACGGCAATCACGCATTGATGTGGCAGACCGCTAAAGTTCTGTTCGCGCATGGGAAAATCGTATCGCCGGAGAGCGTGCGTCCCATGGTCGAGGCAGTCTATGCCCTCGACGCGCTGGACAGGGCGCCAAAGGCCCTTGAGCGCAGCCGCCTCGACGCGGAGGGCAAGGCTGCCGGTGAGAAGAGCTTTGCCGGCATGAACCTCCTGAAATTCCGTGAGGGCTATGCTCAGGAGGCTGCTTGGAACCCGGAGATTCATACGCCCACCCGAACAGGCGAGGAGCGGACCATCTTCCGGCTCGCTCGCTGGGATGGCGCATCACTACAGCCTTGGGCTGGCGACATAGATGCCTCTATGACGCCGCGCGAGGTCGAGCATCTGTGGGCGCAATCGGAGGTGGCCGTGCGCAAGAGCCGCGCCACCGGGCGCGGAACCTACGCCGCCGATATTGATCGAGCGGCCGGAAGGCTGGAGCGCGCGTGGGGGGAGATGGCCGGATGTGTGGTGCTCCCATTGGTGGGGCTAGTTAGCAGTGGTACATTTGAGGGCAGTGCAATTAAGCGCACTGCTTCGGTGAGCGTTTCTTGCGACCCTGTGTTTGGGCTTGTGTTCAAAGATGTCGTCAACCAAGGATAGAATATTTAGTAAGCAACTCTTGGCGAGGTCTCGGGGTTGATCCGCGAATTATACTAATCTAGATTTACTCGTTCCCCATTTTGGGGCTGAACCGCTAGTCCGAGTGGCCTGAGCGTCCGAGTGTTCCCCGCGCACGCGGGGATGAGCTGCATACCGATTGGATCGATTTTTGAGAAAATGCGTTTCCTTTGGGCTGCGGAGCCAAGTTGCCTCCGAGGAAACGCATTTCTAGACACCTCTGCCTATCGAGATAGATTATGAACAACCACAAGTTGTTTTTTACAAACTTAAATAGTTAATACTAGGTTGAGACAATATGAGATTCGCGGGTAGGTACCTTTATAAGCTAGTGCGAGAAGCTTAAGCGACGAGAATAAAAGTTAGTCTGGCGCTTGACGAGACTCAAAATACATGCTCAAACGATAAAAGGCGTCGCTAACACTCGATAAAAGTGCACGCAACGCCTTTAATGGGTGGATGCCGGCTGTAGGTCTGCAAACTTTGACCGGCTCCAAGCCGCCAGCTCAAGATCGGAGCTTTCCGAAGTCAGGAGTGATGGCTATGTGGCTCAAGCCTGTGTTGTTAGGTTGAGCCGTATGGGAGGGGGAGGCCCTTCTCCCATACGGCATTTATCCCATCTTTCTTTTGAAAAATCAACTCTTTGCTTCTCGCTTAGCCCTCGCGCTGGCGTTTGGGGATTATTATGCCCTCATTCAATCTCGTCCACGATCCCTGGATTCCCGTCGTCACCCGTTCGCGTCAGCGACGATGGATCCGTCCTTCCGAACTGACGATCGATGCCGCAGATGACCCGGTCACTGACATCGTCTGGCCGCGTGCCGATTTTCGCGGCGCAAGTCTGGAGTTTCTGATCGGTCTTCTGGCAACCGCGTGCCCGCCCGAAGATGATGACGACTGGAAGCTTCGGTGGGATCAGCCACCATCTCCGACTGACCTGAGTGCACGGTTTGACCCGTTTGCCTCGGCCTTTTCCCTCGATGGGTCTGGTCCCCGCTTTCTTCAGGATCGCGGTGATCTTGGCAACGAAGTGAGTCCGATCGCGGGACTGCTGATCGATCAACCGGGGTCGAACACCGAAAAGAACAACGCCGATCTGTTCGTCAAGCGGGGCCAGGTGCAGGTGCTGGGACGCAGGACAGCAGCCATGGCACTCTATGCCTTGCAGGCTTTCGCCCCCGCCGGTGGTGCCGGCCATCGGACCAGTCTGCGCGGCGGTGGCCCCTTGACCTCGCTTGCGCTGCCAGGGCAGGACGACACCGTTCACGCCACGCTCTGGCACAAGCTCTGGCTCAACGTGACGAGGCTGCATGATGCCCTCGAACATGGCGAGCCACTGGAAACGCCTGAAGCGGCTTTTCCCTGGCTCGGCGACACCCGTCTGTCCGACAAATCGGGCGTAGTGACTACGGGATCGGACATGCATCCGGTTCAGTGTTTCTGGGGCATGCCGCGCCGCATCAATCTCGTCTTCGAAGACAATGTCGATGGTTTGCCCTGCGACATCACCGGCGAGGTCGAGCCGGTCATCGTGCGCAATTATCGAACTCGCCCCTACGGCGTGAACTATGCGGCCGTCCGTCATCCGCTGACGCCCTACTACCGGGTGAAGCCGGGCGACGTCGAGCTGTTGCCCGTTCATCCGCAGCCCGGCGGCATCGCCTATCGCCAATGGCTGGGATACGTGCAGGAGGGACCGAGGGCCAGTCCGGCCAGCTGTGTGGTGGCTGCAAAGCGACGCCTCCAGGGCTCGAAGCGCCTGTCCCTGTTCGGCTATGATATGGACAACATGAAGGCGCGCGGCTTCGTGGAGACCGAGATGCCGTTCCTTGTGGCGTCATCCGATCGCAAGCGCGACAAGCTGGCCATCTTGGCGGCGCGCATGGTCGACGGAGCCACGGAGGTGGCGAGCCTGTTGATCGGCCAGATCAAGGCCGCCTATCAAGGCAATGTCAGCGGGCTCGATCTGATCCGCGAGACCTTCTTCAAGCAAACCGAAAGCGCCTTCTTCGGGCGCCTGTCCGCAGGGCTCGAAGCCATCGAGGCAACCTCCGATGACGAGGAGCACCCTGAACTGCTTGTGGATCTCGGCAAGCTCTGGCTTGAGCGGACGCTGGCACCAAAGGCGTTGGACGTCTTCGATGCACATGTGGACGCCAAGGCTGTGGTGATGATCGCCGACATCAAGGCATTTCAGCATATCGCCGATGCCCGGCGGATTGTAGCTGCTGCACTGAGCGGGCATGGGCCGTCGGGCCGCAACATCGTCAAGGCAGTGACCGGCGCGGAGCCGCCGAAGCAAGCCAAGAAGGCCAAAAGGGAGGCGCAAAATGAGTGAACCCGAATCGACTTTGAAGCCTGCCGACAAGGCTGCGCTCTGGTGGCGCGAGTTGCAGGACACGCGTGGCGGTAAGCCCAACCCGCGCGCCGACCGGGCAGCCCTTGCGCGCTTGCGGCGGGCTCGACCCGACGAGCTGCCGGCCGACGAGACCATCATGGATCTCTACCGACGGCTGTTCTCCACCCAGTATCGGCTCGACAACATGGTCTTGGCCATGCGGGTCGCTCTGGTTCTTGCCCATGTGCGGGAGGACCGCAAGGAGCGGGTCGGGCCAGCGTTGGGGGCAGGAGGCGAGAATGCTCCGCTAAAGCCGTTGCGCCTCAAGCGCTTGTTGCAGGCCGAGGCCAATGACGAGATCGTCAGACAGTTCCGGCGCGCCGTCGATCTCCTCGACGGAGCTGCGAACGTGCGCGACCTTGCCGATCTCCTGCTCAACTGGACCGACGAGGATCGGGCCGCCGACTACCGGGCGAGGTTCGCGTTCGGCTATTTCGGCGCCGCAGCCTCGGCTGGCGATGCTCCCGATATCCATACGGCAGACGCCTGAACACCTCCATTTTCAGAAAGCCATCGTCATGACCATCTTCATCCAGCTGCATCTTCTCACCTTCGTTCCGCCGTCCAATCTGAACCGCGACGATACCGGTACGCCCAAGACCGCCAATGTCGGCGGCGATACACGCCTGCGTCTGTCATCTCAGAGTCTCAAGCGGGCCTGGCGCACGTCCGAGGTCTTTGAGAGCCGTCTCAAGGATCACCTCGGCAGCCGCACCCAGCGCTTCGGCGACCACATCCGGGAGAAGCTCATCGGCAAGGGCGTGCCCTCCGACATTGCCCTCAAGGCCACGCGCAAGGTCATCGAAGTCTTTGGCAAGCCCGAAGACAGCAAGGTCGAGGCCAAGGAAACCTACACCAAGCAGCTCGCCTTCATCTCTGAGGCCGAAAAGACTGCCGCGCTCGAACTGGCCGAGAAGATCGCCGCTGGCGCGGATGTCGATGACAAGAAGCTCGCCGCCATGGTCCTGAAGCGGGCCGACACCGCCGCCGACATTGCCATGTTTGGCCGAATGTTTGCCGACAATCCCGACTTCAACCGCGAGGCGGCCGTGCAGGTCGCTCATGCCATCACCACTCATCGCGTGGCAGTCGAGGACGACTACTACACCGCCGTCGACGATCTCAACGAAGGCCGCGAGAATGTTGGTGCTGGCTTTGTCGGTGAGGCAGGCTTCGGTTCGGGCGTGTTCTACCTTTATCTTTGCGTCGACACGGGAGCGCTGGTACGCAACCTCGGCGGTGACGAGGAGCTTGCCAAGTCGGCAATCGCTGCCCTGGTCGAGGCGGCGGCCACCGTCGCCCCCAATGGCAAGCAGGCAAGCTTTGCCAGCCGCGTTCGCAGCCATTTCATCCTCGCCGAACGTGGCTCCGATCAGCCCCGCACCCTCGCGAGCGCCTTTGCCAAGGCGGTTGAGCCCAAGGTGGCCATGGAGACGTCCCACAAGCGCCTGTTGGCCATGCGGGACAAGTTCGCCAAGGCCTATGCGGACAGCGACACGGCGAGCTGCGTAATGGATCTTCAGGAAGGCGAGGGTGCGCTGGCTGACATCATCGCCTTCGCGACTGACTGGAAGGCCTGACCCATGACCGAACTCGTCGTTTTCCGCCTGGAGGCGCCGATGGCCGCCTTTGGCGATCTGGCGCCGGGTGAGCGGCGCGGCAGCCATCAGCGCCCCTCGCATTCGGCCCTTGTCGGCCTGATCGCCGGTGCCCTTGGTTATGGCCGCGAGGACCCCGCGCTTGCGCAACTGACGGCGGGCATCCTGCTCGCTGTCCGAACCGATCATGTCGGAGCGCCGCTTGCCGACTTCCACACCGCGCAGACGCCGCCGCAACGCAAGGGGCGCCACTTTGCCACGCGGCGCGCCGAGCTTGCCGACAAGGACGATCTCGGCACGATCGTGTCGCGCCGCGACTACTGGACCGACATGGCCTTCACCATCGTGGTCTGGCCTACTGCGGCGCTGCCATGGCCAGCACAGTCCATCGCCGACGCTCTTAACCGGCCCGTTTTTACGCCTTTTGCGGGGCGGCGGTCTTGTCCCGTAGGCGCTCCGTTTTGTGCCACGGTCCTGCGGGCGGGTAGTCTGGTTGATGCCCTGTCGGCTTATGAAGCCTGGCTCGACGAGCACCGACCGGATGTTTTCGTATCGTCGCCCCGTGGCTGCGAGATCGCCTATGATGCTCGCCTGCCCGTGGAGGCGACCATTGGGCTGACGATTCTCCGGCCCGAAGTGCGGCGCGACAGTCGTGTCAGCCACCAGCCCTGGCAGTTCGACCTGCGTAGCGAAACCGTGGCCGAGATCGGCGGTCTTGATCGTTTGGGGGGGGCGACATGACCGAACTCTTTCTCACGCGCGCTTCGCTGACCGAAAGCTTCGATGTGCTGGGCCCGGTGCTCTTTCCGGCCGATCCCGCCCACAAGATGGCCATCGCCCATCGTCTGGTCTGGACCCTGTTCCCGCCCGACCTCAAGGAGCGTCCCTTCCTCTATCGGGAAACCGCCCCGTCTCAGGCACGCGGACGCGCCGCGCGGGGAGAGTTCTACATCCTTTCCTCCATCGCTCCCCGTGACGACCGTGGCCTGTTCCGCCTTGAGACCAAGCCTTTCGCACCGTGCCTTGTTCCTGGCGACATCCTGCAGTTCAGTTTGCGCGCCAATCCCACGGTGCAGAAGTCGGAAATGGAGGAAGGGCAGCGCAAGACCCGGCGTTTCGACGTGGTGATGCACGCCCTTCACGACGTACCGAGCGCCGACCGGGCCAAGGTGCGCCCGGAGCTCATCCGCAAGGCCGGTCTCGATTGGCTGGCGCGCCAGGGCGAGCGGGCGGGCTTTCGCCTGGTCGATCCGGAGGCCGTTCATGTCGATGGCTATGAGCAGTTCGACGCCGACCCCGAGGGCCGGCGCCGCGTTCGCTCCCAGCGGCAGCCCGGTCACAGCCGGCTTGATTTCGAGGGGCAACTCGAGGTGGTCGATCCGGCGCTCTTCGTGGAGGCGATCGGCAGGGGCTTTGGCCGCGCCCGTGCCTTCGGCCACGGCCTGATGCTGATCCGGAGGCCAGCAACATGAGCGGAGAAGGATCGACCACCTCCGGCATGCCGGGCTTGGCGCCGCCAGCTCCGATCCCCATGAAGGAACGCGCGTCGATCATCTTCGTCGAATACGGCCAGATCGACGTCATCGACGGGGCCTTTGTCGTCGTCGATAAGACCGGCGTGCGCACCCACATTCCGGTCGGCGGCTTTGCCTGTATCATGCTGGAACCGGGCACACGGGTCAGCCACGCCGCGGCAGCGCTGGCGGCAAGGGCCGGCACCTTGCTGGTGTGGGTGGGCGAAGCCGGCGTCCGGGTCTATTCGTCCGGGCAACCCGGCGGCGCCCGCGCCGATCGCCTGTTGCATCAGGCGCGCTTGGCCCTCGACGAGGCGCTGCGGCTCAAGGTGGTGCGGCGCATGTTCGAGCTTCGCTTCGGTGAAGAGGCGCCCGGGCGCCGGTCTGTCGACCAGCTCCGCGGCATAGAAGGCGCGCGCGTCAAGCGCATGTATGAGCTGCTGGCCGAACGTCACGGCGTGAAGTGGAACCGCCGGGCCTACGACCGGGGGGATTGGGATGCGGCCGACATACCAAACCGCTGCCTGTCCTCGGCGACCAGTTGTTTGCACGGCCTGTCGGAAGCGGCAATCCTTGCCGCGGGCTACGCGCCAGCCATCGGCTTTTTGCACGTTGGTCGCCCGCTGTCTTTCGTCTACGACGTGGCCGACCTCTTCAAGTTCGATACGGTTGTGCCAGTCGCCTTCGAGGTGGCCGGCCGCGCCGCCAAGGGGCGGCTCGACGAGCCGGCCGACCGGGCCGTGCGCCGGGCCTGTCGCGATGTTTTTCGCAAGACCGGTCTGCTCGGGCGGATCATTCCAACCATTGAGGACGTGCTCTCCGCTGCCGGGGTTGCGCCGCCCGACCCGCCGGAGGAAGCCCAGCCGCCGCAGTTCATCGACGAAGCGCCATCAGGCGACCCAGGGCACAGGGGGTAGAGTCATGATGACGATCGTTGTCGAAAACGCACCGCCGCGTCTGCGTGGCCGCCTTGCGGTTTGGCTCCTGGAAGTTCGCGCAGGCGTCTACGTCGGCAACTATGGCCGCCGCACGCGCGAGCGCATCTGGGACGAGGTCAAGAGCGCCATCGGCACAGGCAACGCCGTTTTGGTCTTCGCAAGTCCCACCGACGCTGGCTTCACCTTCGAAACCTGCGGCGAGAACCGCCGTAGGCCAGTAGACTTCGACGGCTTCTCCCTCGTCTCGTTTCTTCCCGAGGCCGCCAACGCATCCTGATGGTCCTGGCAAGCCAACTGGAAAAGCACCGAAAAGCCGGTGGGTTCTTTGACACAGTAAAAAAGATGTGAAAACAATAGTCTGCTGCAAGAGTGTTCCCCGCAAACGCGGGGATGAACCGTTGGCATCGATCCAGGTGCGATGCACGCCGATGTGTTCCCCGCAAACGCGGGGATGAACCGTGGCTATATGCCCCGCTTGCTTCTGGGCGGAGGTGTTCCCCGCAAACGCGGGGATGAACCGCAGACCGGCAGCAGAAACGCCCCGGCACCGGCGTGTTCCCCGCAAACGCGGGGATGAACCGGCACGGCACCGTACGTCATAGCCTGCGGCGCGGTGTTCCCCGCAAACGCGGGGATGAACCGGACGGCATCATCAAGAGCCCGTTCCTGGATGGGTGTTCCCCGCAAACGCGGGGATGAACCGCTGCAGCTCGTGTCCGGCCAGGACAGCACCAAGTGTTCCCCGCAAACGCGGGGATGAACCGACGACGGACATCGGCCCGGCCACGAGCGCGTCGTGTTCCCCGCAAACGCGGGGATGAACCGGGATGTCGTCCCGCGTCGTGAGCCCTTGCCGGGTGTTCCCCGCAGACGCGGGGATGAACCGAAGCTCTGCCACCAGGAGCCACAGGGCTGCAAGTGTTCCCCGCAGACGCGGGGATGAACCGGCCGTTGCGGAGATCGCGCCCGTGAAGCTGGCGTGTTCCCCGCAGACGCGGGGATGAACCGGCCGGCATATTCGGCGGCATTCGATGCCTGCCGTGTTCCCCGCAGACGCGGGGATGAACCGTGCCCTGAAGGCTCGCGCGTGATCATCGCCGAGTGTTCCCCGCAGACGCGGGGATGAACCGTGGGTGCGCATGTTGGCCGAGGACATGCTGGTGTGTTCCCCGCAGACGCGGGGATGAACCGACGCAATATCAGGCCAGGCAGGCCGAGGAGGCGTGTTCCCCGCAGACGCGGGGATGAACCGACGACACGCTGCAGAAGGCCGGCCGCGATCGCGTGTTCCCCGCAGACGCGGGGATGAACCGGGTGGCGTGATCATGCGACATACGGCGCGGGGGTGTTCCCCGCAGACGCGGGGATGAACCGCCTGCTTCTGGGCCGGCTTGATGATCGCAGCGGTGTTCCCCGCAGACGCGGGGATGAACCGTGAGCTCGCCGATAGGTCCGCCTTTCAGCGTCGTGTTCCCCGCAGACGCGGGGATGAACCGGAAAATCTCCTGTGATTTTTTCCTTGGGAAAAGTGTTCCCCGCAGACGCGGGGATGAACCGTGGGACGCGAAAAAACTCGGCGTAGCGCTTGGGTGTTCCCCGCAGACGCGGGGATGAACCGCTTGTCATCGGAAGGAACGCGTGATGGCTATCGTGTTCCCCGCAGACGCGGGGATGAACCGCTAGTCAGATCAGCCCGGCGCAGCGCCGGACTGTGTTCCCCGCAGACGCGGGGATGAACCGGTTGGACACTGATAAACCATTGATATCGCTTGGTGTTCCCCGCAGACGCGGGGATGAACCGCCTTTTTTAGCACGTTGTCACGTCATGCCATGGTGTTCCCCGCAGACGCGGGGATGAACCGGATGGCAGTTTTGTGCGGCTTTGGGGTGGTGTGTGTTCCCCGCAGACGCGGGGATGAACCGGCGATCGATTGTGTGATGAGCACGAGAGATCGGTGTTCCCCGCAGACGCGGGGATGAACCGTTCGCGTCGTTGCCGAGGGCGTTGGCCAGCTCGTGTTCCCCGCAGACGCGGGGATGAACCGCTTTTCGAGCGCTGCAATATGCCGTTGCACGCGTGTTCCCCGCAGACGCGGGGATGAACCGATGTCGGCACCGTCGGGGATCGGGCCAAGCGCGTGTTCCCCGCAGACGCGGGGATGAACCGCGCCTTCAACCCCAATGCCATCAATGCCGACAGTGTTCCCCGCAGACGCGGGGATGAACCGCACACCGCCTATGTGCTGCGCTTTGCCAACACGTGTTCCCCGCAGACGCGGGGATGAACCGGGGCGGCTGAGCGCCACTGAGGCCACGCAGTTGTGTTCCCCGCAGACGCGGGGATGAACCGAAACGGTCATTGCGAACATCTTTGCCGTTGTTGTGTTCCCCGCAGACGCGGGGATGAACCGCAGATCCTCGCCGTTCTTGGTGGCCTTGGCCAGTGTTCCCCGCAGACGCGGGGATGAACCGCCAAACGCGGTCTTCGTGCTTGTCGTGGTCGAGTGTTCCCCGCAGACGCGGGGATGAACCGAAGAATTTTTGACGCTTCGGCTAGGCGGGAGTGTGTTCCCCGCAGACGCGGGGATGAACCGGCTCTGTACTCAACTTCAAGACCGGCTTTGTCGTGTTCCCCGCAGACGCGGGGATGAACCGTACGGGTAGATGAGATCTCCGTGGCGGGCTGGGTGTTCCCCGCAGACGCGGGGATGAACCGCGCGCAGCGCAGAAATTCGGACGGCACCATCAGTGTTCCCCGCAGACGCGGGGATGAACCGCAGACCTGATCCCGGATGCATTTACGTGCATCGTGTTCCCCGCAGACGCGGGGATGAACCGGATCTTCATTCTCCCTGGTGTACCGGCGCGAAGTGTTCCCCGCAGACGCGGGGATGAACCGCGTGGCATGCTATCCACGCGGGCCAATCCAATGTGTTCCCCGCAGACGCGGGGATGAACCGCGCCGTTGAGGTTGCTTATCGGCGCGGTGCAAGTGTTCCCCGCAGACGCGGGGATGAACCGGTCTTGCATTCGACCAGCGTTTCCCACTCCGAGTGTTCCCCGCAGACGCGGGGATGAACCGTCCTTCCTCGGCAATGGCTCCCCCAAGGACGCGTGTTCCCCGCAGACGCGGGGATGAACCGCGCGGACGATCTGGAAAGCTCGCCTTCGGTCCGTGTTCCCCGCAGACGCGGGGATGAACCGCCGGGTCCGACAGCGGGGACGATGCCGCCGGAGTGTTCCCCGCAGACGCGGGGATGAACCGACCTAGCAAATAACCGATGCGTCTCGCCCAGCGTGTTCCCCGCAGACGCGGGGATGAACCGATAGCCGGTTGAACTCGTTACATCATTGGCCGGTGTTCCCCGCAGACGCGGGGATGAACCGTCTGGGCTAAAGGGTCCACTCGCTCGCCAAACGTGTTCCCCGCAGACGCGGGGATGAACCGTCCATTGAGAAGGGCGACCGTCCCGTGAGGGCGTGTTCCCCGCAGACGCGGGGATGAACCGCCGCTCATGGTCCATCAGGCGACCGAAGAAGCGTGTTCCCCGCAGACGCGGGGATGAACCGGCCGCGATCGAGGCGGCTTTAGACGCAGTGCGGTGTTCCCCGCAGACGCGGGGATGAACCGCCAAGCTCGGTCTCCCAGTCTTCGAGGCTGCCGTGTTCCCCGCAGACGCGGGGATGAACCGGCCGATTTCATCACGCTGCCCTGGTCTGACGCGTGTTCCCCGCAGACGCGGGGATGAACCGCTGTTGCCCACCGGCGGATTGCGCTTTTTGTCGTGTTCCCCGCAGACGCGGGGATGAACCGATGTTGTCCGCGACGTCATAGCTTGCCGATGCGTGTTCCCCGCAGACGCGGGGATGAACCGACCAATAACATGAGCTTCAATGCCATCTGCCGGTGTTCCCCGCAGACGCGGGGATGAACCGTGCAAATGCTTCCAGCCGCTCACGAATAGCCGGTGTTCCCCGCAGACGCGGGGATGAACCGTTAGATGATTTAATTAATTTATTTGCGCCTGAGTGTTCCCCGCAGACGCGGGGATGAACCGTCATGCCGATGAGCCTGCAGCTCCTCGGTCGGGTGTTCCCCGCAGACGCGGGGATGAACCGCATTTGTATTTGGTGCCTAACCGCTCAGACGGGTGTTCCCCGCAGACGCGGGGATGAACCGATGTTGTACACGGGCGGCGTTACCACGTCGAAGTGTTCCCCGCAGACGCGGGGATGAACCGAACATCTGATTCTTCCATTCTAAGCGTTACAAGTGTTCCCCGCAGACGCGGGGATGAACCGTGCAGGAGATCATAAAGTAACGCCTCTCTTCCGTGTTCCCCGCAGACGCGGGGATGAACCGGAACCACGCCCGGTCAACTGATCGCGTTCGGCGTGTTCCCCGCAGACGCGGGGATGAACCGCGAGCCACATATTGCTCGTCGCTCAGATCCGCGTGTTCCCCGCAGACGCGGGGATGAACCGGACAGCCTGGACAAGCTGCAGCGCGAGATTGAGTGTTCCCCGCAGACGCGGGGATGAACCGGGCGTAGACCTTGCGCACGTAGACCTTCGAAGGTGTTCCCCGCAGACGCGGGGATGAACCGTCGCTCGCCGCCGCCGGCTACCTGCAGCTCAAGTGTTCCCCGCAGACGCGGGGATGAACCGGTCCGGGGCAGTCACCTCGGGGCGCATATCCTGTGTTCCCCGCAGACGCGGGGATGAACCGTCGCGCGCATCGCGGGTGCTTTCCAAAGCCATGTGTTCCCCGCAGACGCGGGGATGAACCGCCCCAGGAACCGGCAATGGACGATAGGTGATAGTGTTCCCCGCAGACGCGGGGATGAACCGCGTGCCGTTGCTGCTCTCCACGCCCGACAGGAGTGTTCCCCGCAGACGCGGGGATGAACCGGATGTGGATGCCGAGCCCTGGTACAATGCAGAGTGTTCCCCGCAGACGCGGGGATGAACCGGCGGAGGACATGAACGACAAGGAGGTGAACAAGTGTTCCCCGCAGACGCGGGGATGAACCGGCGGTAGCGCGAGCGTCGGCGCCGAAGAGAGTGTGTTCCCCGCAGACGCGGGGATGAACCGAGACTTGAGGCACCCTTTGTCTCTTTCCGGATGTGTTCCCCGCAGACGCGGGGATGAACCGGACCCAAAAAAGTTGGGGCCCCGCGTACGGGTGTGTTCCCCGCAGACGCGGGGATGAACCGGTGTCAACAGCGCTCACCGCCATTGCCAACGCGTGTTCCCCGCAGACGCGGGGATGAACCGTTGCCGGTTCGCTCCACGGCCCCGGCGACCCGGTGTTCCCCGCAGACGCGGGGATGAACCGCCGCTGCACCGGCTGCAATGGTGGCTAGACCAGTGTTCCCCGCAGACGCGGGGATGAACCGTCACAGAGGTGCGAGACAAGGCGCTGGGTGAGGTGTTCCCCGCAGACGCGGGGATGAACCGGTCAAGCCGCCTCGGCAGCCATCAGATCGGCAGTGTTCCCCGCAGACGCGGGGATGAACCGATGCTCTCTTGCCTGACCTGCCAGACGTTCCGGTGTTCCCCGCAGACGCGGGGATGAACCGCCGTGGAACTCGTCCATCTCGGCGTCATAGTTGTGTTCCCCGCAGACGCGGGGATGAACCGAGAGATTTCGATAAACCTTGCATTTCTTCGTAGTGTTCCCCGCAGACGCGGGGATGAACCGGCTGGACGGCCATCCGGCTCGCGTCGAAGCGGGTGTTCCCCGCAGACGCGGGGATGAACCGATTGATTTTGCCTGTCCCAATCGAACCGTTCGGTGTTCCCCGCAGACGCGGGGATGAACCGATGTACGAGATGGCTACTGTAGCATGATCAATGTGTTCCCCGCAGACGCGGGGATGAACCGAACCGGCGCTTGTCGGACTCCTGGTACATCGCGTGTTCCCCGCAGACGCGGGGATGAACCGATAAACGAGCGGGGAGGGGCCCTCGGGCTGCGGTGTTCCCCGCAGACGCGGGGATGAACCGGGCTCTGGCACCAATCGCATCTATGTCGACGGGTGTTCCCCGCAGACGCGGGGATGAACCGCTCGACCGTGCCGAGACGCAACTGTGCGATGAGTGTTCCCCGCAGACGCGGGGATGAACCG
Source organism: Oryzibacter oryziterrae (assembly GCF_021864535.1). Classification (GTDB taxonomy): domain Bacteria; phylum Pseudomonadota; class Alphaproteobacteria; order Rhizobiales; family Pleomorphomonadaceae; genus Pleomorphomonas; species Pleomorphomonas oryziterrae. The sequence goes on along the minus strand of NZ_JAKJIC010000007.1, from coordinate 96,439 downwards.
ATCATAATCGCCGCGCGTTAGCAGATTGGCGCGTGTTCCCCGCAGACGCGGGGATGAACCGGCGGATATCCGCACCTTGCTCACGGGCTATGAGTGTTCCCCGCAGACGCGGGGATGAACCGACCGTGGCGTCACAGGATTACATGAGCGTCTAGTGTTCCCCGCAGACGCGGGGATGAACCGCGGAAGGTCATGGTGTCGAGATGCGGCACCGCGTGTTCCCCGCAGACGCGGGGATGAACCGGCTGCAGACGATGTTTCTGCGGCGGTCAATCGGTGTTCCCCGCAGACGCGGGGATGAACCGTCCGCTGTGTCCTCTGAAATAGTCGCATTAGTGTGTTCCCCGCAGACGCGGGGATGAACCGACCGCGGACAGGCACCACTCGTATTCAACGTGGTGTTCCCCGCAGACGCGGGGATGAACCGCACTGGTCAGGGAATATTGCGTCTATTGCAATGTGTTCCCCGCAGACGCGGGGATGAACCGATCCTGCGCTACCGACCGATCTATCGAGAGTAGTGTTCCCCGCAGACGCGGGGATGAACCGATCCTGACCACCTTCAGAAACTTCACCGTGAAGTGTTCCCCGCAGACGCGGGGATGAACCGCCTGCATCAGCATCTGGTTTTTTGCTTGCTCCGTGTTCCCCGCAGACGCGGGGATGAACCGATGAGCTGTTCGATCGGGATGCGCTGGCGGACGTGTTCCCCGCAGACGCGGGGATGAACCGGGAGTTGGACCCCTTGCCGCCCCTGGTATTGCGTGTTCCCCGCAGACGCGGGGATGAACCGGTCAATCGGGTAGAATCCTTCTTCCCTGAAGAGTGTTCCCCGCAGACGCGGGGATGAACCGCATCCGTGGCTCCGCCTCGCCCTGATTGCCCCGTGTTCCCCGCAGACGCGGGGATGAACCGCCTGATCATGCGCGGCGACCTTGCCCAACAGAGTGTTCCCCGCAGACGCGGGGATGAACCGCCCGCGATCAGCATGTGAAAGCTATGGCATCCGTGTTCCCCGCAGACGCGGGGATGAACCGGACGGTGTGACAACCTACTATGGGGATCCAATGTGTTCCCCGCAGACGCGGGGATGAACCGTGTCAACGGTCCCGTCATCGTGCCGCCGGTGAGTGTTCCCCGCAGACGCGGGGATGAACCGATCTGCGGCGGCGTGCCGAGGCAATCGGCCACGTGTTCCCCGCAGACGCGGGGATGAACCGCCTACCAGGATCTGGCCGACATGATGGCGAACGTGTTCCCGCAGACGCGGGGATGAACCGACACCGCCGACGGCGTGATCCGCTACTCCTGGGTGTTCCCCGCAGACGCGGGGATGAACCGACCTTCGAAAACCGCATAGTGTTGGCAACTGCGTGTTCCCCGCAGACGCGGGGATGAACCGTTGTCGGCGCCGAGCGTATGGAAGCGGGCCGAGTGTTCCCCGCAGACGCGGGGATGAACCGGCGGCGATCACGCCGCTGCTTTCGCCTGACGAGTGTTCCCCGCAGACGCGGGGATGAACCGGGATCGGTGGTGGCCGCCGTCACGCCGGCGCCGTGTTCCCCGCAGACGCGGGGATGAACCGATCCGGAATGGAGTGGTGCGCCGCGTGCTGCAGTGTTCCCCGCAGACGCGGGGATGAACCGGACATAGCCGACGATGCACAAGTCACCGTCGAGTGTTCCCCGCAGACGCGGGGATGAACCGTCACGCCCATACTGCCGGCGCACGCTGCAGAAGTGTTCCCCGCAGACGCGGGGATGAACCGGCCGCCCTTAGGCGGCAGACCGGAGGGTCAATGTGTTCCCCGCAGACGCGGGGATGAACCGAGCTGGCTGAGCTGCTGGCCGATCTGCAGGAAGTGTTCCCCGCAGACGCGGGGATGAACCGCACCAGGCGCTGCATTCAGCCATGCCGGGCTAGTGTTCCCCGCAGACGCGGGGATGAACCGGATTGACACCATGCCTTTCCCTACACCGAAACGTGTTCCCCGCAGACGCGGGGATGAACCGTTGCGAATGGTATCCGGCAATATGATTTTCTGGTGTTCCCCGCAGACGCGGGGATGAACCGGCGTTTGCGTAGCGCTCGCGGTACGACCTGAGGTGTTCCCCGCAGACGCGGGGATGAACCGCAGGCGGCGCGTCTGGTCAGGGTCTTAGATGCGTGTTCCCCGCAGACGCGGGGATGAACCGTCGATATCGAGGGCCAGGCGCTGTTTGTGCAGGTGTTCCCCGCAGACGCGGGGATGAACCGGCCACCGTCGGCACCTATGAGGATGGGCGCATGTGTTCCCCGCAGACGCGGGGATGAATCGATCGATGGGGTGGGAGGAGCGGTGCAAGTTGTTCGGTCTCAGTCGGGAGCAAACTGAGCTTATCCGGCTCATTCAAGGGCAACCGTCACGCTGTGACCTCTCGACTCAATCATTGTTACCCCACTCGCCACACCTCCGCCGGCCGATGCTGCCCGCGCCTCATCTCTCCCGTCGATCTCACCCATCCAGCCTCCAGCACCTCTCGCCTGAAGTTGCGCTTGTCCACCCTCCGGCCGGTGAGGGCCTCCTGGGCTTCCTGCAGCTCGGCCAACGTGAAGCTCTCCGGCAGTAGTCGAGCGGCGAGGGGGCGGTGGCGGGCGAGGTCGGCGGCTTTGGCGAGGGCGGCAGCGAGGATGGACGCGTGGTCGAAAGCGATGGGAGGCAGGTCGGTAGCGGGCCACCATTGCGCGGCCGCGGCGTCGCTGGCAGCTCTGAGGCGGGTGGTTCGGTGATCAACGCAGGCGACATAGGCGATGGAAACCACACGCTCGCGCGGGTCGCGCGTCGGATCCGAGAAGACGCCGACAAGGTCGACCTCGGCTCGAATGCCGGTCTCCTCCTGAAGTTCGCGCATGCCGCAAGCCTCAACGGTCTCATCGGGCCGAAGGAAGCCGCCGGGCAAGGCCCAGGCGCCCTTGTGAGGCTCCTCGCCCCGCTCGATCAGCAGCACGCCCAGCGTTGAACCTTCAAGCGCGAGCACGACGATGTCGGTGGCAATGGCAGGGTGGGGGGGGGCGTAGGTGTACGGTGTTTGTGTCATGTTTACACTTACATTCGGTCGTGTTAGTGTCATTCATACACCAAGATGATCGATCGGACCACAATCGGGGGAGGAATTCCGATGTCCCACGCTGCCGCGCGCACCAGCAAGAACCATCCGTTGCAGATTGCCGAGCTTGTGGTGGGGCCTGGCTTCGGGCGCATCGGCATTACCTTCTGCCCTGGCAAAAAGGATCCGCAGGCGCTGACAGGCGCCTGGGATCGTGACCTCGGGGTGGATCTCGACGCCATCGCCGCCTGGGGTGCGTCCGCAATCGTCACGCTGGTGGAAGCCCACGAGCTGGAAGACCTCAAGGTGCCCATGCTTGGCAGGGAAGTGGAGCGGCGGCACATGGCGTGGCTGCATCTGCCCATTGCCGATGTGACCGCTCCGGGGGCGGCCTTCGAGGCTCTGTGGCATGTGCATGGCCCGGGGATCCGCGCCCGGCTGCGCGATGGCTTCAACGTCCTGGTTCATTGCAAGGGCGGCCTCGGACGAGCGGGAACCATTGCCGCGCGGCTGGCTGCCGAACTGGGCATGGCACCTCAGACGGCGGTCGAACAGGTGCGGGCTGTCCGCAAGGGGGCGATCGAGACAACTGTCCAGTTCGGCCACGTGCTGGCCATCATGCCGGTCATGGAGGCGGCGCCGGCGCAGGACGAGGCGTCTCGCATGGACCGGGCGGTTGGGGCGCTCGTCGGCCTGGCCGTCGGCGATGCACTCGGCACCACGTTGGAGTTCGCCCGCCGTAACGACAAGGCCGAACGCCTGACCGACATGATCGGCGGCGGTCCGTTTCATCTGCAGCCGGGCGGCTGGACCGACGATACGGCCATGGCTCTCGCACTGACCGACAGCCTCCAGGTTTGCGAAAGCTTCGATGCCCGTGACCTGATGCAGCGCTTCGAGGGTTGGATGGCCAAGGGTGACTATATCCATACAGGCGTCTGCTTCGACATCGGCAACACGACGCGCGCGGCAATCCGCGAATGGATGGCGACCGGCAATCCCATGGCCGGCTCGACAGACCCGCATTCCGCCGGCAATGGCAGCCTGATGCGCCTTGCCCCCGTCGCCATCCGTCATTGGAACGACCCTGAGGTTCGGCGATCTGTCGCCGCCGGGCAAAGCCAGACGACCCATGGTGCGGCCGAGGCGGTGGACGCCTGCGTGCTGTTCGCCGATATGCTGGCCGAGGCGATCGCCGGCGCGCCTCGCGAAGCCGTGCTCGCCCCGCGCAGCTTTGCAGGAAGCGAACGCATCGCGGCGATTGCCGCGGGCTGTTGGCGTGGCAAGCACCGCAACGCCATCTCGGGCAGCGGTTACGTGGTCGACGCCCTGGAGGCGGCCCTCTGGTGTATCGGCAGTACGATGTCCTTCCGCGAGGCCATCCTCATGGCCGCAAACTTGCGCGATGATGCCGATACCACCGCCGCAATCGCCGGGCAGCTCGCCGGCGCGCTCTATGGACTCCGGGCCATCCCGCCTGAGTGGCGCGACAAACTCGCCTGGCGTCCGCGTATCGAGGGCATGGCCGAGGGACTTTGGCGGAAAGCCTGTGAATCACGGGCGTGATAATCGCCATCACGGTGAGGGCCGGGGATTATCACGGAAATGCATGGAATATCACGCAAATGGCAGCCCGTTGGACAGACCAGGCGTCGGAGCGGCCGACCGGCCATTGCGCCTCTGCCAGCCTCATCCCTTGAAGACGTGTTGCCGGTGATAGTCGAGATACTTCTGGGCAGGCCAAAGCTCGGGCCGGGCGGGAAGCCGGAGCTTGCGCTCAGGCACCAGCAGGCGGCTCACCGTATCCGGTGCTGTGTTCCCTGCAATCAGCAGGCTGTAGTCGTCATCCACGGATACAAGGCCTCGGTCGAACATCCACTGAATGGTGGCCGATAGGGCCAAGCCATTGGAGACGGCATCTGGACCGCGGTCGGCGACTGGCCGTATGTGAGCGGCCTGTACCTCGGAGCGGCCGCCGCCGTTGATGATCTTGAGGCCGGTCATCGCGCAGGTGTCGATGTAGGCTGCCTTGACGGCAGTCGAGAAGGCGCGCTCGCGGAAAGGACGTGAGACCAGCTGTTCGACGATGCGCCTTTCAACTTCATAGTCCGCTTGGGCGGGGTGGGCAAAACCAGGAACCAGCTCCTCTGGCACATCGCCGTCCGGCCGCATCCGGGGCTCTCGGCCCAAGGTGAACGCCAAGCCAGCCTGCAGGATGCGGTCATATTCAAAATCCGGCAGCTTACGCACGACGCGCCCGAATTGCCCCTTGTTGGTGCTGCCGTCCGACTTGGTCAAAGCCCCTTCATAGGTCGCATCAGCCTCTCTGAACGGTACGGCATGTTCGAACTCAAGATAGTCGCTGACCAGCGCATAGAAATGATCGGCGCGCACCGGGTCAGGGATGATCGCGTCCAGCCTGGCCGTGGCGAAATAGGCCTGCCTGCCGCCCCGGCTCATCACGTCGCCTGAGGCCCGCCTTGGCTCGTAGTAGATGATCCAGTCGCCAAGAGCGGCCTCGACCTGCCGAAGATAGGTGCGCGGGAAATGATAGCGCTCCTCCGGGCGGTCGTCGTAGGTCGGGTCGACCTTGGTGGTCAGAATTGCCTTTGCCATTGCAAAATCATCGCTTCCAGGGCCCCCCTGTCAAGGACATCGGAAGCCCGGCAGCTTCCAGAGCCTGCCGTTTGCGTCCCCGTCACTCCCTCGCCCGCCATGCTCGGGGAATATCATGGAAATGCATGTCAAGGCGAAAGGGTCTCCGCGCCCAAAAAACGCGCGCGCACGCGCGCGAGGAGTTTCTCGCGACCTGATTCGGCACGTGTTCCATCTGCGTTGCATTTGTAACGTCGAGAGGTTACTCAGTTTCAGCGCGTCCCAACTGCTTCAGGCATCGGGGTACCTCTTCCCTTCGGGGGTACAAATGGGGGTATCCTGGAGAGGTTGAGTTATATGGGGCCTGCAGAATCAATTGGTTACCTGGTCTTTTCGAGTCCGGCCTGGGCACCAAGTTTCCTTATCTGGGCGTTCGCGACGGCGCTGGTTATTGTTGCGGACCAGGCGCGAGGTCGGGCCATGAAGATTGTTGATGTCGACCATCCGTTCTATCGGCCGCTCTGGCGGCGTGTGGTGCTGGTGGTGGCGCTTGGCGTCTGGACGGCGATTGAGACCTTTGTGTTTCGCGACAGCACCTGGATGATCATCACCGGCGCCCTGTTTGTCTACGCCGCCCTGTTGTTCCTGGTGCGCTGGCCGCATGGCAGCGAGAAGGCCGATGGGACGAAGGACTGAGCGCCGGTTCATCAACCTTCGCGCATGGCATCACGCGTGTCCGGAAGACTCGTTGTGAAGCGTGGGCTGCGGGCCGCCTGTCTGCGGTCGTTCCGGCGGATCGGTGAACACGTCCCCCATGTCCGGCACTTCCGCTGCGCGGATCCGGACGACGACCATGCTGCCCCGATCCTCGCGACGATGGAACTGAACCTCGCCGTCGTGGGCGCGCACGGCGACTTCCACCATGTGCAGGCCAACGCCCATGCCTACCGTGTTGCCGGAGTTGCTTGCCCGGAAGAAGCGTTCGGTGAGGCGGGCGCGCTCTTCTTCGGGAATGCCGATGCCTTCGTCGGTCACGGTCCATTCAACGATATCGCCGACATAGCTGCAGGTGATCACCACCGGTGCTTCGGGCGGTGAGAATTTGACCGCATTGTCGATCAGGTTGGCCAGCACAAGTTCCAGGTAGGTGGGGTCGAAAAGGACAGTCACCTCCGGCAGGTGCCCGGCGATGCTGATGCTGCGACCTTCCCCCATGAGGGCGAACTTGGTGGCGACGATGTCGCGGGTGAAGTTCGAGAGTTTCACGGCACAGTGCGCCGGCTTGGCGGCAAAGCCGCTGAGCCGGCTGCGATGGGCGGTGATGTCGAGCAGTTTCACCAGCCTGCCGATGGCCCGGTCGATGCGTGTGAAACGCGCCTGGTTGTCGCTCCCCAGCGGGGCCAGTGACATCATGATCGAGGCCGTGTTGGACTTGATGATGGCGAGCGGTGTCTTGAACTGATGGGCAACGACGTCGATGAAACGGATTTGCTCGTGCTTGCTCGCCTGTTCGGCGGCAAGCGCCAGTTCTGCGGTTTCCTTGGCGAGGCGCAGTTCGGCCGTTCGAGTCTCCACAAGGCGCAGCGCCTCGATCTCGGACAGGCGCGACAGCCGGATGGCCTCGTCCTTTGCCTGCTTCTGTTCGTTCCACAGACGATGGGTCTTGATGGCCATGGAGGCTGTCAGGTAGCAGGCGAAGATCAGCACGCCCTTTTGGAAGGCGAGGTCGGTCCAGACTTCGGCGGGGAGCAGCCCCCTTTCGCGCGACAGCAGCACGATGATGCCAGCGAAGGGCGCTGAGAAGGCCACAACGCCGAGCCAGTCGATCATGGCGCGCGAAACGAGGGCCAGGCGGAAACTGCCGATCATGCCAATCAGCAGCACGATGATCGCCGGCGCATAGAGATAGATCATGATCTGCTTGATGCCGACGAAGGGCCAGAACAGCATGCAGGTGCCGGTGACCAGCAGGCAAAACCGGAGGCCGTAGCGCACAAGGCGGGAGGGGCGCGTGTTCAAGGCCCCGGCAACGACGGTCCCCGTCAGGATGATTGTCAGCGGCAGCAGCATTTCGCGGATGAGTTCGCTGTTGAGGCTGCTGGTGATGTCAGGGCCGATGCCGACGGAGCAGATCATGAAGAGGCACATCGCGCCTGTGAATATGCCATAGCGGGCGTAATCGCGGTCGCGGATATAGAGCCAATGGATCAAGTTCAGGATCGTCAGGATGGCGAAGCAGCCAACGAAGAAGCCAATGCTCAGGTTGTAGTATGATACCTGTGTCATAAAGGCGTTGCTGCTGTAGACCGTCCCGTGGACACTGAGATTGGTCCGTGCCCAGACCTTCAGGAAGACCGTAGTAGGACGATCTTCAAGCGGTATGATCTCTGCGGCGCGGACCGCGGCAAAACGGGCTCGAACGGGCAGAGGCGTATCGTTGCCGATCTCTTGCGGAAGGAAGGTCGGGCGTCCCGCGCCATCCTTGCCGTTTTCCACAAATATGGTGATGCCGCTCAGAACGGCCGGCTGAATCGCCAGATACACAGGCGCCGCATTGCCGCGTCCGTCGATCACCATGCGAATCCAGACATCGGCGTCGACCAGTCCCAGAGAGATTGGGGAGACAATCGGTTGGAAGTCCAGCGTGTCGCCGTGATCGAGGATGTCGTCCAGGGTCAGTGACGAGTGCGGTTGCTGGAAAAAGTCGGCATGGCCGATGAGCGACCAGCTTTCCGCCCCATCCGCCAGATTGATTCGTGCGGGTTCTACGGTGGCACCTGCGTTGGTTGCCATCAGGATGGTTGCGATCAGAGGTAAAAGGCGCAGCAGCAGTCGCAACATTGTGTGAAACTCATTGATGCCCGGATTCTCTTTCTTGCCTGCCGCAGGATCCATTGCAACATCGGAGATGGCAGAATCTACGTATACCCTGATTGAGTGCATTTCATGTATGTTACAATCATCGATGCCATGATCTTGCCGACGTAAAACATTGACATCGGGAAAAAATTTCAGATCCTCGCGCCTATGATTTAGTCGATGCAATTATTTGCATTTCAGTTTGAGGTGAGGTATTTGGGCTTAACCCCGAGGGGATGTGTGGCTTTAGGTGGGGCAAAATCGATGCCGCAACACTCCAATGCCTTGACTTGCCGAGGATAAACGATGCCGAGGGTGATTGTTGTCGAGGATGACACCGATTTGCGCGACAGCCTTGTCGACTATCTTTCCCTGGTTGGGCACGAAGTCGTGGGTCTGAGTAGCGGCCTTGATCTGATGATGCGGGTCTCCTCCGAGTCCTTCGATGTCGCGGTGGTCGACGTGAATCTGCCGCACGAGGACGGCTTTTCGCTGATCCGCCAGTTGCGGGCGGAGACCGATCTTGCGCTGATCCTGGTGACGGTTCGGCATTCCACCGATGATCGCGTCAACGGGTATGATTCCGGTGCCGATCTCTATCTGGTCAAGCCTGTGGATTGCCGTGAGCTGGCCGCCGCGATCAACAGCCTTGCGGAACGACGCCGCCCCAGCAAGCCGGGGTTGGCGGGCGCTGACGGCTGGGTTCTCGACCGGGCGGCGCTCGAGCTGGTTGCGCCCGATGGCGCGCGCGTCCGTCTCACGCGGAGCGAGGCCCTGCTGCTCAATCGCATCGTGCTGTCCGGTGGCAACGTTGTCACCCGGGCGGAACTTCAGGCGCTGATCTCGGAACCGGGGAATGCGAGTTCCTCCGGGCGAGCGCTCGACGTCCTCCTGTCGCGCTTGCGCTCGAAGGTGAAGCTCCGTACCGGCACGGCGTTGCCCTTGCAGACCCTGCAGGGTGTGGGTTTTGCCTTTCGCGCCAAGGCCGGGACCGATTGAGGAAAAGCTCCGGTCGCGAAGGCGACCGAAGCTTCCCGAGGGCTGCCGGTTTCAAGGCCCTGGCGAGCGAACCGCAGCCCGACCAGCCGATGCTGATCGCGATCAGCCGTTGGCGATATACTGGCCGCCGTTGATGGTCAGCACGGCGCCGGTCATGAAGCCGGCGATGTCGGACGCCAGATAGGCGACGAGGCCGGCGATCTCCTCGGCCTTGCCGAGACGGCCGACGGGAATCTGGCCGACGATCTTCTTGAGCACATCCTCGGGAACGGCCTGCACCATCTCGGTGTCGATATAGCCCGGGCAGATGCAGTTGACCGTGATCCCCTTGAAGGCGTTTTCCTGGGCGAGCGCCTTGGTGAAGCCGATCACGCCGGCCTTGGCGGCCGAATAGTTGGTCTGGCCCATCTGGCCCTTCTGGCCGTTGATCGAGGAAATGTTGATGATGCGGCCGCTACCGCGGTTGCGCATGCCGTCGATCACCGGACGGGTCATGGTGAACATGCTGTCGAGATTGGTCGACAGGACGGCCTTCCACTGGTCGAAGGTCATCTTGTGGAACATGCCGTCGCGGGTGATGCCGGCGTTGTTGACCAGAACCTCGACAGCGCCGAGTTCGGCCTCGACCTGTGCGAGGCCCGCCTTGCAGGCGGCTTCGTCGGCAACGTCCCACTGATAGACGTGGATGCCGGTCTCTGCCTTGAAGGCTTCGGCCTTTTCGCGGTTGCCGGCGAAGGTGGCGGCGACGGTATAGCCGGCTTCCTTCAGCCCCTTGGAAATGGCGGCGCCGATGCCGCGGGTTCCACCGGTGACGACTGCGACCTTGGACATGGTTTTCCCCTCTTCCGGCTGCGTTTGAACGCGAAGCCAGTTATTTATTGATTGCGATGTTCAAGCCTTGGAGCGTGGTCTGCTCAAGCCACTCAATCTGGCGCAGTCCCCGATCGGCGCCAGGCGCGCGCTCGGGGACTGCAGACAGGGATCAGCGCTCGACGGTCAGCGCAATGCCCATGCCGCCGCCGATGCACAGCGTCGCAAGGCCCTTGTGGGCGTCGCGGCGGGTCATCTCGTGCAGCAGGGTGACCAGGATGCGGCAGCCCGAGGCGCCGATCGGATGGCCGATGGCGATGGCACCACCGCTGACGTTGACGATGTCGGGGTTCCAGCCCATGGCCTTGTTGACGGCGCAAGCCTGGGCGGCAAAGGCCTCGTTGCCTTCGACCAGATCGAGATCGCCGACCGACCAGCCGGCCTTGGCGAGCGCCTTCTGCGAAGCAGGGATCGGGCCGGTGCCCATGACGGCGGGATCGACGCCGGCGGTCGCCCAGGAGGCGATGCGGGCGATCGGCGTCAGGCCGCGGCGATCGGCTTCCGCAGCGCTCATCAGCAGAACGGCGGCCGCGCCGTCGTTGAGGCCCGAGGCGTTGCCGGCGGTGACGGTGCCGTCCTTGGCGAAGGCGGGGCGCAACTTGGCGATGGCGTCATAGGTGGTGCCGGGCTTGATATACTCGTCGGCGTCGACGATGGTGTCACCCTTGCGGCCCTTGATGGTGATCGGAACGATCTCTTCCTTGAAGAAGCCGGCAGCTTGCGCAGCCTCGGCCTTGTTCTGGGAGGCGACCGCATAGTGGTCCTGCGTTTCGCGGCTGATCTCGAAGGCCTTGGCCACGTTCTCGGCGGTGATACCCATGTGATAGCCATTGAAGGCGTCCCACAGGCCGTCCTTGATCATGGTGTCGACCATGGAATAGTCGCCCATCTTCACACCGGCACGCAGATGCGCGCAATGGGGGGCCAGCGACATGTTTTCCTGGCCGCCCGCCACGATGATGGTGGCGTCGCCGACGGCAATCTGCTGGGCGCCAAGGGCGACGGCGCGCAAGCCCGAGCCACAGACCTGGTTGAGGCTCCAGGCAGTCGAGCCGATGGCGAGGCCGGCCTTGATGGCAGCCTGACGGGCCGGGTTCTGGCCCTGGCCGGCCGTGAGCACCTGGCCAAGGATGACTTCATCGATCTCGGTCGGGGCGACACCGGCGCGGGCGGCGACATTGGCGATGACGGCAGCACCGAGGTCATGGGCTGGTGTCGCGGCAAAGGCGCCATTGAAGGCGCCCACAGCCGTACGGCCGGCTGAAACGATGACGATGTCGGTCCTGCTGCTCATTGATTTCCTCCCGGCAGATTGCTTTGCGATCGGTCGCCGTCTTGGCTCGCGTCCGCGGTTCTTGGGAACAGTACAGTCAGCATTCACGCGGATGTCAACTTGGCCGAAGGCGGTGATGTCTCGCGTCGACACCATATTTGGCAGATAACCTGCGCCTGAAGTCGTAGTTAGCAGGCGGAATTTGCTGCTAAGGTCGAACTGCGACATATGCGTATTAGCCCAAATGATGATGGGCGAAAGCCACGAAATGGAGGGTGTTCAATCGTGTCCGAGCAAGTCTTTCCCGTGACGAGGACCGAAGCCGAATGGCGGCAGCGCCTCACCGACGAACAATATCGCATCATGCGGGCGCATGGGACCGAGCCGCCGGGCAGTTGTTCGCTGCTGCGCGAGAAGCGGCAGGGGCAGTTCGTCTGTGCCGGCTGCGACCAGCCGCTGTTTGCGTCTGGCGGCAAGTTCGAGAGCGGCACCGGCTGGCCGTCGTTCAACGATCCGGTCGATGGCGCGGTCGAGACGCAGGTGGACACGAGCCACTACATGGTGCGGACGGAGGTGCATTGCGCCCGCTGCGGCTCGCATCTCGGCCATGTCTTCCCCGACGGGCCGCCGCCCACCGGATTGCGCTATTGCATCAACGGCGTTGCGCTCACCTTCGTGCCGGCGGCGTGATCCGATCTGGCTGCGTTGCAAATGAAAACGCCCGGCAAAGGCCGGGCGTTCCGAGCTTCAGACACGAAGTGCAATCACTTCTTGGTCTTGGCGTTCTCGATGGCCTGCAGGATCAGGCTGCCGGCTTCCTCGGCGTCGCCCCAACCGATGACCTTGACCCACTTGCCGGGCTCGAGATCCTTGTAGTGCTCGAAGAAATGCTCGATCTGCTGCAGGGTGATCTCTGGCAGGTCGGCCGTGCCCTTGATCTTCTCGTAGCGCTTGGTCAGCTTGGACGAGGGGACGGCGATGATCTTCTCGTCATGGCCGCTCTCGTCCTGCATCTTCAGAACGCCGATCGGGCGGCAGTTCATGATGGCGCCGGGGATGATGGCGCGGGTGTTGATCACCACCACGTCGATCGGGTCGCCGTCGTCGGACAGGGTGTGCGGCACGAAGCCGTAATTGCCTGGGTAACGCATGGACGTATAGAGGAAGCGGTCGACGTACATGGCGCCGGCTTCCTTGTCCATTTCATACTTGATCGGTTCGCCACCGAGCGGCACTTCAATGATTACGTTGATGTCATGCGGCGGATTCTTGCCGATCGGTACAGCGTCAATACGCATTTTGGCTCCTGGGGGAAAAATGTGTCCGTCCGGAGAATTTCTTATCCGCAATCGGTTCACAAAGGCAAGTCGGACCTTGTGCGACGCAGCACAGTGAACGTTACGGGATCAATCGGCGTTGATCGGCGGCCAGCCGAAAATGGCCACAGCCAACTCGCGATCGCCAATGGTTTCACCTGATTCAGCCACCGGGCGGCCGCCCAGATGCTCGTAGAAGCCAACGGCCAGGTCATTGGCCTTGACGGCGCGAACGGCGAGGCCCTTGAGGTCGATGCGTTCCAGCGTCTCGAAGGCGGCTTCGAACAGGCGCCGCCCGAGGCCGACGCCCTGAAACTCGGGCGTGACGTAGAGTTCGTAGATCTCGCCACCGAAGGGCAGGTTGTGCATGCGGCTCGGCCCGAGGGTGGCGTAGCCGACGATGCGGTGCTGCACCTCGACCACCAGCATCATGACATTCCGCTTCAGGGCCTTTTCCCACCAGGCCGGGCCCCGGCGCTGGATCATGCGCTCAAGGTCGATCCCGCGCAGGATTCCGCGGTAGGCATAGCGCCAGGCAGCATCGTGGACGGCCGCGATCTCGGCGGCATCCTCGGTTCGGGCGCGACGGACATCGATCGAAACTATGCTCATGGCCGAAGCTTAACTTGGCCCGCCCGCGAGCGGAAGGGGAAAGTTGCAGGCCGGGTGATCAGAACCAGCCGGCAATATGGCCGAGCAATCCCTTGTTCTCCTGCGGCGGCGGCGCGGCAGGCACGCTGACGGCACAGAAGGGCGTTCCCGGGGCGGCGATGGCCCCCGGCGGCGCGCAGGCCGGTTGCGGCTGCTGGGCGGCCATGACCTGCGGAGCGGCGACGCCGGGAAGTGCAGGCGCAGGCTTGCCCGCCTTTGCGGTCACCGGCGCCATAACCGTCGGCGTCCCCACGGCCGGCGCCTGAACGATCGGCGCCGTTGCCACGGGCTGCACCACGGGCTGAGCCGGGGTGTCATCGCCGAAGCCGAAGGAGAACAGGCGCGAGAACGTGGACGACTGCTGCTGCGGCGCATCGGGCTCTGCGAGCGCCATGGCGTGCAGGGCCGAACCGCGCGGATCGGTGGCGGGAATCGGTGCGCCGGTGGCCGGCACAATCACCGGGCCGACGGCGATGCCGGCATCGGGATCGGCGGCGGAGGCGAACAGCGAGTTCAGCACGCCGGGATTGCGCTCGGCGGCAAGCCGGCGCTCTTCGGCCTTGCGCTTGGCTTCCTCGGCGGCCTGGGCGATCTGGATCTTGTGCTCTTCGTCAGCCTTGCGCTTTTCCTCAAGCTCGGCGAACAGCGTGACCGCCTTGGCCTCGTCGGCCTTGGCCTTGGCCTGCAGCGAGGCCAAGAGCGCGGGCGGCTGGCCGAGATCGGCCGGGCAGGCCTCGATGGTGTTCAGCGGCTGAGCGGGATTGGCATTGAACACGTATTTCCGACCGCAGACGTCGACCTTCGGCTCCTGATGGGTCAGCTCGAAGGTGTCATAGCCCTCCTTCAGCATCTTCCAGAAGGGCATGTTGGGGTCGTCCCAGTGCTTGCCCATGTTTTCCGCCGTCAGACGGAAGGGGAAGGCCTGCAGCTGGAAGTATTTCTGGCCGCCCTTGAAGGCGTCGCGCGCCAGCGCATAGATCTCCTGGATCTGCGGGTCGGTCATGGCGTAGCAGCCGCGCGAGGAGCAGGAGCCGTGCACCATCAGCGCGGTGCCGGTGCGTCCGTTGGCGCGGTCATAGGCGTTGGGGAAGCCGGTGTTGAAGGCGAGATACCAGTCCGAGTTGGGGTTCATCAGGCCCGGCGAGATCGGGTAGAAGCCTTCCGGCGCCTGGCGGTCGCCTTCCTTGACCTTGGGGCCGAGTTTGCCTGACCATTTGCAGATCTGATAGCTCTTGAGCAGGGCGTAGCGCCCCGTCTTGTCCATCTTCCAGACTTCGAAGGTGTTCTCTTCCTTGAAGATTCGCATCAGTACTGGCGAGGACGAGCTCATGTTGAGCTTGTCCATCTGCGCCTGGGTGCTGCGCGAGACCGGTCGCTGGTCCTTCGGGCCGTAGCCATAGCCCATCTCGTCGGCCTGACAGGCAGCCAGCAGGGCGGCTACCGTGACGGCGGCTCCGATCCGGGCAATGCGGCTCAGCAGCGGGCGGATCGCGCTCTTGACGGCCGACAATGGACGCGTGCCAACGCTGTCCTGAAGCTTGGAAGAAACGGGCATGATCGATATCTGAGCGGCTTTGTCCAAGGCTTGTTCCAACAGTGCGCGCGATCCGCGCGATTTGCAACTGCCCCCGTCCATAGGCGGAAGATGCGGCAACAGCGCGGCGGTGTGCACCACGCTTTCACAGTACGCCATCCTCATCCGTCATGGTTAGCGAATGGTTACCGCATATAATGCCCGGCGGTGTCCGTGGCATCAAATTTTGTTGCAAGTTGGCGCCCGCGCTCCACCAAGGAGCGGCTGATATCCGGACAAGCCCCTGATCAGACAGGCTGTTTACGCCTTGAGGTCGCGCCCGATGGCCAGGAACTTGGCGTGACGGGCCTTGCGAATCTCGTCGGGCGACTTGGACTTGAATTCGTCCAATGCCTTCTCGATGGCGTTGCCGACAGCGGTCACCACGGCTTCGGGATCGCGATGGGCGCCCCCGACGGGCTCGGCGATGATGCCGTCGATGATGCCGAACTTGGACAGATCCTGGGCTGTGATGCGCATGCCCATGGCCGCGTCCTGCGCCTTGGCCGAATCCTTCCACAGGATGGAGGCGGCGCCTTCGGGCGAGATGACGCTGTAGATGGCGTGTTCGAGCATGAAGACGCGGTTGGCGGTGGCGATGGCAATGGCGCCACCCGAACCGCCTTCACCGATCACCACCGAGACGACCGGCACGCCGGCGCGCAGGCAGGCCTGGGTCGAGCGGGCGATGGCTTCCGCCTGGCCGCGCTCCTCGGCGCCGATGCCCGGATAGGCGCCGGCGGTGTCGACGAAGGAGAGCAGCGGCAGGCCGAAGCGGTCGGCCAGCTCGATGATGCGGATGGCCTTGCGGTAGCCCTCGGGCTTGGCCATGCCGAAATTGTGCTTGATGCGGGTCTGGGTGTCGTGACCCTTTTCCTGGCCCAGCACGGCCACCGGGCGACCGCGGAAGGTGCCGAGGCCGGCGACGATGGCGGCGTCCTCTCCGAAGTTGCGGTCACCGGCGAGCGGCGTCCAGTCTTCGATCAGCTGGCCGACGTAATGCACGGCATGCGGACGGTCCGGGTGGCGGGCGACTTGTGCCTTCTGCCAGGGGGTGAGCTTGGCATAGAGATCGATCAGCGCCTGGGCAGCCTTGGCCTCGAGCTTGGAAATGTCGTCACCGATCGCCACGGCATCGCCGCTCTGCGACAGAGCTTTCAGCTCCTGGACCTTGCCTTCAAGGTCGGCGACGGGCTTTTCAAAGTCGAGGTAGCTTCGCATCCGGTACTCACAATCGTGGCTACGTGCGGGGCCGTCTTCCGGGGAGGGGAAGGGGCCGGCTTCGCGGCGGCGCACACTGGCTTCGGATTGCCGTCCTGTCAACGGCAATCACACCCGAAACGGGGCATTTCTGTGGCTTGTCGTTCGCCTTTTCGGGCGGGACCATAGCACGGGTCGGGTTCGTTGTCCGCGACGTCAGGAGTTATCCTGCCTGTGCCATCGGGTGGTGGTCGGCCACCAGCGCGGCAAGCCGGTGTTCCAGCACATGGGTGTAGATCTGCGTGGTGCCGATGTCGGCATGGCCCAGCAGTTCCTGCACCACGCGCAGGTCGGCGCCGTTGGACAGCAGGTGGCTGGCGAAGGCGTGACGGATCACATGCGGCGACACCTTGGCCGGCGCAATGCCGAGGCTGGCGGCGAGATCCTTCAGTTCGCGCGCAAAGCTCTGGCGCGTCACGTGCCCGCTCTCGCTGAAGGCGGGAAAGGCCCAGGGGCTGCCGGCGTGCTTGCCGGCCTGCCTGAGGCGATCGCGGAAGGCGAGCATGGCGGTCCGCGCCTTGCCGCCGATCGGCACCAGCCGGTCCTTGCTGCCCTTGCCGGTGATGGTGATGGCGCGCGTGTCGGCGCGGACGGCGGTGGCGGGCAGGGCGACCAGTTCCGATACGCGCATGCCCGAGGAGTAGAGGATCTCCAGCATGGCGGCAAAGCGGGTGGCCTTGAGGGCGTCCTGCTCGCTTTCCGTCGGGCGGAGGGCGTTTTCACCCGCCAGATCGAGCAGCCGGCCGACTTCGTCCATGGACAGGACCTTGGGCAGCGCGCGCTGGGCCTTCGGCCGGTCGACGGTGGTCGTGGGGTCGTCAGTGCGGCGCCCCTCGTCATAGAGGAAGCGGTGCAGCTGGCGGATGGCCGACAGGCGGCGCGCCTGGGTCGAACGGGCAAAGCCGCGGTGCGACAGATCGATGAGATAGGCGGCGACGTCCTCGCGTCCGACGGTCATCACGGTGCGTCCGCGCGGGGCCAGAAACGTGGTGTAGTCGTCGAGATCGCGGGTATAGGCGTCGAGCGTGTTCTGCGAGGCGGCGCGCTCGACGCTGGCCGCTTCCAGGAAGGCCTCGATCAGATGCTGGTCGGACATGCTGTCATCTCGCCTCTTGCGGGGTGTTGACCGGGCCGGCGGCTGGCGCGTGCAGGGGGGCGTTGTCCACCGGTTCGGTCATGGGGCGCGTGCGCGGCTGCACCAGATAGGCAAGCGCCAGCAGCACGCCGGCGATGACCAGCGCCCCTAGCAGAACAGTTCTCAGAAAGCGCATCAGCGAAGGCATGGAGCCGATTATGGGCGGATGAGGTTAACGCTCTGCTGAACCTGCAACGTCCCGCCGTCGTCGCGTTCAGCTCATGGAAAGACGGGGGCGAGGACCGCATCCGGGGGTGCACGTCTTGACAGAGCCGGTCCGCCCAACCAAGACACTTATTCATGAACGATCTCGAAACCCTTCCCGCCGGGGATGGCCCGGCCACAGGCGAAGACATGGCCGCACGTGTGCTTCGGCGCCTTGCCGGGCGCTGTGTCGTGCTGGTGGGCATGATGGGAGCCGGCAAGACTTCGGTCGGCAAGCGGCTGGCGACGCGTTTCGGCGTCGAGTTTGCCGACGCTGACGTGGAAATCGAGGCCGCCGCCAAGAAGACGATTCCGGAGATCTTCGCCGAGCATGGCGAGGACTATTTCCGCCAGGGCGAGAAGCGGGTGATCGCCCGTCTCCTGCGCGATCGCTGCCAGGTGATCGCCACCGGCGGCGGCGCCTACATGAATGCGGAGACGCGCAAGGCGATCCACGAAACCGGCATTTCCATCTGGCTGAAGGCCGAGTGGGATCTGCTGTTCGACCGCGTCAAGCGGCGGGCCAACCGGCCGCTGCTGCAGACGGAGGATCCCGAGGGCACGTTGCGGCGGCTCGTGGAGATCCGCTATCCCGTCTATGCGGAAGCTGACATTACGGTACTCTCGCGCGATGTTCCGCACGAGCAGATGGTGGATGCGGTGCTGGCTGCGCTCGATGCGTGGCTCGAAAAGGAAGCCAACGGAGCTTGAACAATGGCGGATGAGGGCAAGACCGGCACGAGTGAAGCGTTGACGGTGCCGGTGGCGCTGGGTGAGCGGTCCTATGACATTGTCATCGGCAAGGGCGTGATCGAGGACGCCGGCCGTCTGATCCGCGCCAGCCTGCCGAAATCCAAGGCCTGCATCATCACCGACTCCAATGTGGCGGCCGTGCATCTGGGCACGCTGGAGAAGGCGCTGCGGCAGGTGGACATTACCGCCAGCGCCATCGTCGTGCCGCCGGGCGAGGCGTCCAAGTCCTTCGACATCTTCGAGCAGGTGATCGATCAGGTGATCGGTGGCCGTTATGAGCGCGGCGATGTCATCGTGGCACTCGGCGGTGGTGTTGTCGGGGATCTCTCCGGCTTTGTCGCCGGCGTCGTGCGCCGCGGCATGCGCTTCGTGCAGATCCCGACGACGCTGCTGGCGCAGGTGGACAGCTCGGTGGGCGGCAAGACCGGCATCAACACCCGGCACGGCAAGAATCTCGTCGGCGTGTTCCACCAGCCCGATCTGGTGCTGGCCGACACGACCGTGCTCGACACACTGCCGGAACGCGATTTCCGCGCCGGCTATGCCGAGGTGGTGAAATACGGCCTGATCGACAAGGCGGACTTCTTCAGCTGGCTGGAGACCAACTGGCGTGAGGTGTTTGCCGGTGGTCCGGCCCGGACGGAAGCCATTGCCGTCTCCTGCCGCTCGAAGGCGGCCATCGTCGCGCGCGACGAGAAGGAGACCGGCGATCGTGCGCTCCTCAATCTCGGCCACACTTTCGGTCACGCCATCGAGGCAGCGGCCGGCTTCTCCACCAAGCTGGTGCATGGCGAAGGCGTCGCCATCGGCATGGTGCTGGCGCATGATTTCTCGGCCCGGCTCAACCAGATGAGCCCGGACGATGCCGATCGCGTCCGTGCCCATCTGCGCGCCGTCGGCCTGCCGACGCGTCTCAGCGAAGTGCCGGGCGGTGTACCCGACGTCCACGGCTTCATGGAGCTGATCGCGCAGGACAAGAAGGTGCAGCGCGGGGCGCTGACCTTCATCCTGTCGCGCGGCATCGGTCAGTCCTTCATCGCCAAGGATGTGCCGGCGGAAGCCGTGAAGTCCTTCCTGGCCGATGAACTTGCCAAGGAATTCCCCGGATGAGCCTGTCCTCCTCCCTGGTCGACGTCACGCTGGTGGCGGTGCCGGTGGCGGTGTTCGTGCTGTTCATGATTCTGCTGTCCGCGGCGGGTGGTGCGCTGCTCGGCGCCAACCGCACCAAGCTGCATCACATGGAGCGGTCGGGGGATCCGCGCGTGGTGCGCCTTGTGGCCCTGACGGCAGACAAGGCGCATCCGGTGTCGGCGGTGCGTCTTGCGCGCCTGATCGCCACGGTGCTGGCGACCGTCTTCGGCATGCGCGCGATCCTCGCCTATGAGGACGACGCCTTCAGCCTGTGCCTCTTCGCTCTGGTGGCCGTGCTCCTGGCGGTCCTGCTCGACATGGTGCCGCGCGTGGTGGCGGCGCTCAGGCCCGAGCGATCGGCCTTGCGCCTGTTGCCGCTGATCGAAGCCTGCAGCCTGGTGCTGGGGCCGGTGATCGACGCCATCGAGGTGATCGTGACGCGGCCGATCCGCGCCTTCCGGGGCGAGGCCAA
Source organism: Oryzibacter oryziterrae (assembly GCF_021864535.1). Taxonomy (GTDB): domain Bacteria; phylum Pseudomonadota; class Alphaproteobacteria; order Rhizobiales; family Pleomorphomonadaceae; genus Pleomorphomonas; species Pleomorphomonas oryziterrae. The sequence goes on along the minus strand of NZ_JAKJIC010000007.1, from coordinate 76,262 downwards.
GGATGAAGAGCTGACGGCCCACGAGGAGCTGCGCGAGGCGGTGGACCTCCTCCATCGCGAGGGCGAGGTGGTCAAGTCCGATCGCGACATGGTCGGCGGCGTGCTCGACCTGCCGGATCTGACGCTGGCCGACCTGATGGTTCATCGCACCAAGATGGTGATGCTCGACGCCGGCCTGCCGACGCGCGAACTCCTGCGCGCCGTGCTCGCGAGCCCCTATACCCGGCACCCGCTCTATCGCGACGAGCCGGAGAACATCGTCGGCGTGCTGCATACCAAGGATCTGGTGCGCGCCATCGATCGGGCCGATGGCGACCATGGCAAGGTGGACGCGGCACAGCTGGCGAGCCCGCCCTGGTTCGTGCCGGACACCACCAATGCGGACGCCCAGCTCAACGCCTTCCTCAAGCGCAAGATTCACATGGCGCTGGTGGTGGACGAATATGGCGACGTGCAGGGCCTCGTCACGCTCGAGGACATCATCGAGGAAATCGTCGGCGAGATCGCCGACGAGCAGGACGTGGTAGTGCAGGGCGTTCGACCTTTCCCCGACGGATCGGCCAATGTGGATGGATCGGTGCCCGTGCGCGACCTCAATCGCATGATGGACTGGCGCCTGCCGGACGACGAGGCGACCACCATCGCCGGTCTCGTCATCCACGAGGCGCGGATGATCCCCGATCCCGGCCAGTCCTTCACCTTCCACGGCTTCCGCTTCCGCGTGCTGCGGCGTCAGCGCAATCGCATCACGGCATTGAAGGTGACACCGGTGGAACGCGTGCGGCGCGACGGCGCCTGACCTGCCGGCGGTGGCTTATACCAACTCGCCAGAATGCTGACGCATTGGCTCATTGACAACAATTCGAATTTCTCATTTGCGTCAAAGGCATGAGAAATTCGAATATGGAATACCAAGAGTCATTTTCAATGCCACTTGGTATTACGCACTCGGCGCGCGCGTGACCAGCGACAGGGCGTGCAGGCCCGACTGAAATTCCGCGGCGAGGCTTTCGGTCACCAGGCGGTGGCAGGCGACGCGCGGTCTGCCAGCGAAGACGGCTGATTCGATTTCGATGCGATAATGTGTTTCGCCACCTTCACGATGGCCGGCGTGGCCATGGTGCCGCGCCGATTCGTCCTCGATCACGAGGTGTGACGGGGCGAAACTTGCCTCAAGGGCGGCTTGCATGCGGTCTGCGCGGCTCATGGGCTTCATTCCGTCAACGTGGGACAATCTCGTATTGGGCGGGATATTCGCGGCGATGTCAACGGCTTGCCGCAATGCATCGAAGTCATCATAATCGACCGACCATGGAATCCTTCTCCAAACTTTTCGACAAGATACGGGTCAAGCCCGACAAGGAACAGGCCGCGCGCGAATCCCATCCGCGCTGCGAATGGGCTGGCTGCGAGAATGCCGGCGCCTATCGCGCGCCCAAGGGTCGCGGTCGCGAGGGCCAGTTTCATCACTTCTGCCTTGAGCATGTGCAGCTGTACAACAAGTCCTACAACTACTTCTCCGGCATGGGAGATGATGCGGTCGCGGCCTATCAGAAGGATGCGCTGACCGGTCATAGGCCAACCTGGAACGTGTCGGTCAACAAATGGGGCCAGACCGATCCCAACGCCGGGCGCTCCAAGCGCCCCGAGGAGCCGGCCTACAACGACCCTTTCGGCGTCTTCCATGGCTCGCGTGCCGGCGGCGCCGGGCGGGTGGAAGAACCCAAGCGTCGGGTTTCGCCCATGACCCAACGCGCCTTCGATACGTTGCATCTCGATGTCGGTGCCAGCAAGGACGACATCAAGGCGCAGTACAAGACGATGGTGAAGCGCCATCATCCCGACGCCAATGGCGGCGACCGTTCCTCAGAGGAGCGGTTGCGGGAGATCATCCAAGCCTATAATTACCTCAAGACCGCCGGTTTTGTCTGATCCGGCTCCGAAATTCGCTTGTTCGGTGGCGACCCGATGCGTCGCTGCCCAGGAGGTTCCATGGTCCAGTCGAAGAATGATGCCGCGTCCCTTCCGGATTTGAAGATCTCGGTCCGCGAGGTTTTCGGCATCGATACCGATCTCGAAGTGCCTGCCTATTCGGAGGCCAACGAACACGTCCCCGATTTTGATCCGGACTATCTGTTCGATCGCAACACCACGCTCGCCATCCTCGCCGGCTTCGCCCATAACCGCCGCGTCATGGTGTCCGGCTATCACGGCACCGGCAAGTCGACGCATATCGAGCAGGTGGCAGCGCGCCTCAACTGGCCGCTGGTGCGCGTCAACCTCGACAGCCACATCAGCCGCATCGATCTGGTCGGCAAGGACGCCATCGTGCTGAAGGACGGCAAGCAGGTCACCGAGTTCCGCGACGGCATCCTGCCCTGGGCGCTGCAGAACAACGTGGCGCTGGTGTTCGACGAATATGACGCCGGCCGTCCGGACGTGATGTTCGTGATCCAGCGCGTGCTGGAAGTGGCGGGCAAGCTGACGCTGCTCGACCAGAACCGCGTCATCCGTCCTCACCCCGCCTTCCGCCTGTTCGCGACCGCCAACACCATCGGCCTCGGCGACACCTCGGGCCTTTATCACGGCACGCAGCAGATCAACCAGGGCCAGATGGACCGTTGGTCGATCGTGACCACGCTCAACTATCTGCCGCATGACCAGGAAGTGAACATCGTCTTCGCCAAGGCCAAGTCCTTCACGGGCGAGGAAGGCCGGTCGCAGATCTCCAAGATGGTGCGTGTCGCAGACATGACCCGCTCGGCCTTCATCAACGGCGACCTCTCTACCGTGATGAGCCCGCGCACGGTGCTCACCTGGGCCGAGAATGCGGCGATCTTCGGCGATGTGGGCTTTGCCTTCCGCGTCACCTTCCTCAACAAGTGCGACGAGATCGAGCGCGGCCAGGTGGCCGAGTTCTATCAGCGCTGCTTCGGCAAGGAACTGCCGGAAAGCGCCGCCAACATCGTGATGAGCTGACCGTTTCGTCGCCTCATCCGCGTTTGAAGATCTGAAGACAGGACTGGTTCATGGCAACGCGCGATCCGTCGTCCCCGGTCAAGCCGCAGCCGCCGGCGATCGAACCGCTCAAGAAGGCGGTGGTCGGGGCCATGCGCGCCATGGCCGGCGACGCCGAGCTTGAGGTGGTGTTCGCCACCGACCGGCCGTCGCTGGCCGGGCACCGGGCGCGCGTGCCGGAGCCGCCGCGCAAGCCGACCGCCCATGACGTGGCGGTGATGCGCGGCACCGGCGACTCGCTGGCTCTCAGGCTTGCCTGCCATGACGACGGCGTGCACCGTGACTATGTGCCGGAAGGACAGAAGGCTCGCGCCGTGTTCGACGCCGTCGAGCAGGCGCGCTGCGAGGCGCTTGGCGCCCGCGCCATGCCCGGCGTCGGCCAGAATCTCACGGCCATGCTGGAGGACCGCTATTTCCGCGGCAACTACCAGCATGTGGAAAGCCGCGACGACGCGCCGCTTGAAGACGCGCTGGCACTGATCGTGCGCGAGAAGCTCACCGGCATGGCGCCACCGCGCAGTGCGTCGCGCGTGGTCGACGTCTGGCGCGATTTCATTGAGGACAAGGCCGGCCCTTCGCTCGACGGTCTGGAGAAGGTGATCTCCAGCCAGAAGGGCTTTGCCAAGGCGCTGCGCCATGTGCTTGTCGATCTCGACATGGGCGATGAACTCGGCGGCGAGCCCGAGGACGACGACGAGGACAAGGACGGCGAGAACGACGAGCCGGAAGACGCCGAGAGCTCGGGCGAGGCCGACGAGGACGCGCAGTCCGAGAAGACTGCGCCGGAAGAGCAGGATGCGTCCGGTGAGGAGCAGGAGGCCGGCGAGACCGAAGTCGACGCCGACATGTCCGACGACAGTACCGACCAGGACGCCACCGACGAGGCCAAGGATCCGGGCGAGGCCAAGCGGCCGGAAATGCCGCTCTCCAACCTGCCGCCGGTCAGCGACTACAAGGTCTACACCACCAAGTTCGACGAGGTGACGCGGCCCGAGGACATCTGCGATGCGGCCGAGCTCGATCGCCTGCGTGGCTTCCTCGACAAGCAGCTTGCCAATCTGCAGAGCGCAGTGTCGCGCCTTGCCAACCGCCTGCAGCGGCGCCTGATGGCGCAGCAGAACCGCGGCTGGGACTTCGACATCGAGGAAGGCATTCTCGATACGGCCCGCATCACGCGCGTGGTCACCGATCCGATGGCGCCGCTCGCCTTCAAGATGGAACGCGACACCGATTTCCGCGACACGGTGGTGACGCTGTTGATCGACAACTCCGGCTCCATGCGCGGCCGCCCCATCACGGTGGCCGCCGCCTGCGCCGATATCCTGGCCCGCACGCTGGAGCGCTGCGGCGTGAAGGTGGAAATCCTCGGCTTCACCACCAAGGCCTGGAAGGGTGGCCAGTCGCGCGAGGCCTGGCTGATGGCCGGCAAGCCGGCGACGCCGGGTCGCCTCAACGACCTGCGCCACATCGTCTACAAGGCGGCCGACGCGCCCTGGCGGCGCGCTCGCCGCAATCTCGGTCTGATGATGCGCGAAGGTCTTCTCAAGGAGAATATCGACGGCGAGGCGCTCGACTGGGCGCACAAGCGGCTGCTTGGCCGGTCTGAGAACCGCAAGATCCTGATGATGATCTCCGACGGTGCGCCGGTGGACGACTCCACGCTGTCGGTCAACCCGGGCAATTATCTCGAGCGGCATCTGCGCTATGTGATCGAGGAGATCGAGGAGCGTTCGCCGGTCGAACTGATCGCCATCGGCATCGGCCACGACGTCACGCGCTATTACAAGCGCGCGGTGACCATCGTCGACGCCGAGGAGCTGGCCGGTGCCATGACCGAGCAGCTGGCTTCGCTGTTCGAGGACCAGTCGTCGCGCCCCGCCCGCAAGAGCGGGCGTCCGGTCGGCGTCCGTCCCCGCCATGTGGCGGGAATGGGCTTGCGATGAACGGCAAGGTCCTGGGCCTCGCCCTCGCCGGGTTGCTGGGTGTGCTGCCTGCCGCGCGGGCCGACGACACGCAGGTCGGCTTCAGCGTGAAGCCCTTTTCCGCCTTTGCCATCGGCCACCCCGAGACGACGCAGTTTGGCAAGCTGGAGTGGGTTGGCGGCTTCGAGGTTGACGCGGACAGCCCGCTGGTGGGCGGCCTCTCCGGTCTCGTCGTCCCCGATCAGGGTGGGTCGCTGTTGTCCCAATCCGACGATGGCCTGATCCTGCGCGCCGATATCGTCCGTCGCGGCGGGGTGCCGGTGGGTCTGGCCAACGGCCTGATCCGCCGCATGCGCGTCGACGGGCGTGGCCCCCTGGTGGACAAGGCGACCTCTGACACCGAGTCCATCGACCTCTTGCCTGGTGGCTTCCTTGCGGTGAGCTTTGAGGAAAGGCCGCAGGTGATGATCGGCAAGCTGGACGGCACCGGCCTTGTGGGGCCGCTGAAGCCGATCGCCCTGCCCAAGGAAACCTCGCGCCTCATCGGCAGCAAGGGACTGGAATCGCTTGCGGCTCTGCCCGCCGGCAGCGGGCTCGACGGCACGATGCTCGTGCTGGCGGAGCGGGCCGAACGCAAGGCACCGACCGAGGATCAGCCCGGCTGGGTGCTCGGCGGCAAGGCGCCCTTCATGTTCCGCGTCCATCGCAGCGACGATTTTGATCTGACCGACGCCAAGGTCGGGCCCGATGGCCGGCTCTATGTGCTGGAACGGCGCTTCGGTCTGCTGACCAACTTTGCCACCCGCATCCGCCGCTTCTCGCTGGCGCAGATCAAGCCGGGTGCTACAATCGACGGCGAGGTGTTGTTCGAGGCCGATATTGCCGACCAGATCGACAATATGGAAGGACTGTCCGTCTGGCGCACGGCGTCGGGCGAGACGCGGATTTCGCTGATCTCGGATGACAACCGCACCTTTCTTGAGCGTACGCTCTATCTCGAGTTCAGGCTGACGGGGTCCTGATGGACGTTCGATTGCCGGCGGATCTGAGGTCCGCCATCGATGCTGCGGCAGACGGGCTCGGGCAGAGCGCGTTGGCCGAAGATGCGCGTCGACTGTCGCTCGGCTATCGCGAGGGACAGCCGTCGAGCCGCTTCGTGCGCAAGCGCGAGGATGCGCTCGCCTATGCGCTGAGCCGCATGCCGGCCACCTATGCCGCCGTGACGGCGGTGCTCGGCCGCCTTGTCGACGCTCGGCCGGACTTCCGCCCGCGCACGCTTCTGGATGTGGGGGCTGGCCCCGGGACCGCCAGCTGGGCGGCGCTGGAACTCTGGCCCGACATCGACCTGGCGGCGATGATCGAGAACAACCGCGATTTCATTCGCCTTGCCCGCGATCTCGGGCTTGGTGCCCCGCATGTCGCCTTGCGCGAGGCGGAGATCCGGGCCGAAGATCTTGCCGATCTCCGGCAGGTCTTCGGCGCCTATGACCTCACGATCGTCAGCTACGCGCTGACCGAACTGGAACTGCCGGTCGCCCAGCGTCTGATCGGCGAGCTCCTGCGATCGACACGCGGCTATCTGGTGCTTGTGGAGCCGGGGACCACCCGCGATCATGGTCGCCTGATGGCCTTGCGGCAGGCGGCAATTGCCGCCGGTGCGTCGGTCGTTGCTCCCTGCCTGCATGCGGAGCCCTGTCCGCTCGGGGGCGGTGACTGGTGCCATTTCACCGTACGCCTGCCGCGCAGCCGGGCGCATATGCGCCTCAAGGCGGCCACGGTGCCCTTCGAGGACGAGCCCTATTCCTATCTGGTCCTGGCGCCCGCAGGGGCTGCCACGCAGTCTCAGGGAGGCGAGGTGGGCCGTGTGCTGAAGCCGCCGCGGCTGGGCAAGGCGGCCATTGTCTTTGATGTCTGCGCTGCCGACGGTCGACAGCGCTCCGTCGAGGTGCCGAGCCGCGACAAGCCGGCCTTCAAGGCGGCAAAGAAAACGGGCTGGGGAGATGTGCTCTCGCCAGCCCGCGATATCGACTGATTTTCAGAGGCGGCAGCCCGCCGTGCCGTTAGGCGCGGACGGGGGCGTAGGGCTTCACCCAGTTCATCAGGCGGGCGTAGGGGATCAGCGACACGCCTGCCACCAGAATCTTCACCGAGAAATCGCCGAGGGCCCAGGTGGTCCAGGGCAGGCCGGAGCCGGCAAAGGCGACCGAGAAGAAGATCGTCGTATCAAGCGCCGAACCGATCGAGGACGAGGCGAGCGGTGCCGCCCACCAGGAGCGCGAGGCGCGCAGGCGGTTGAAAACCGTCACGTCCAGCAGCTGGGCCGACAGGAAGGCCAGGCCGGAGGCCAGTGCAATGCGCGGCTCGGACAGCCAGGCCGACAGCGCCACGGCAACGGCAAAGCCGGCGATCACCACCAGACGGGTGCGGAGCGGTCCGAACCAGCGATTGGTGAGGTCGGTCACCAGGAAGGAGAAGGGATAGCTGAAGGCGCCCCAGGTCAGGATGTCCCCAAGGCCGAAGGGCGTGAAGGGATACTGGACCAGGATGTTCGAGGCGACGACGATCGCGATCATCACGATCAGCGACGGGAGCAAGCGGGTGTTCAGCATGCGCAGGTCCTTGGATCAGGTACGGCAATGACAAAGACCGCGAAACCCATGGGGCTCGCGGTCAACATGTCGAGAATGGCCCGAGTTTCAGGCTCAGGCAGCAGCGGCTTCCGCGGCCTTCTTGGCGATCTGCTTCTTCAGCAGACGGGCACGCGGCGACAGCTCTTCCACATCGGCCTTGGCCAGGAAGGCGTCGAGACCGCCGCGGTGCTCGACCGAACGCAGAGCGTTGGCCGAAACGCGCAGGCGCACCGACTGGCCGAGCGCGTCGCTCAGCAGCGTGACGGCCAGCAGGTTGGGCAGGAAACGACGCTTGGTCTTGTTGTTGGCGTGGCTAACGTTGTTGCCCACCAGAACGGCCTTGCCGGTCAGTTCGCAGCGCCGGGACATTGCGATACCCTCTTCTTTTCTCTCTCGCACGGAATCCAGACTGGATAAGCCGATCGCCGTGACATAAACACCAGGAGCGCCGACTGCTTCCCGCAGACGGCACCGCAATTGAAGTTGCGCTGCTATAGTCAGAGGAGGCGGTTTCGTCAACCCCCGCGCCGGCTTTGCGGCACAGAATCGCCTTGAATGATGTCTATTGAGGGCGCACGGCATGTTCGGGGCATTGGTTTGCCGACTGTGACATCATGGCAACCCGTAGGGTCAATAACCGGGGTGGCCATGAAAGTGACTGGCATCCATTAACGCTCCGGTTACCATGTTTGCGAAATCATTGTGGGAGACGTGGTTCGTTCTCCCCGCGCGGTGGGGCCTTTTCAAGAGCTTCAAGGTCGCCCGTGGTTTTCAGGTTCAGTCGTCTGGTTTGACCAGGTTTCGGAGGCTTTCAGTGCATTTTCTCCCAGTCCCGCCCCTCAAAGCGTCCGGCGCGATGAAGATCGCCCTGCTGGCGGGCGCGCTTTCGCTGACGTCGGCGGTAGACGCCACTGCTGCCAAGGGCGAGGAGATCAAGGCGCTCTACAATATTTCCTTCATGGGCTTCGGCATCGCCAAGGCGTCGCTGGCAGTGAAGGTGGATCGTGGTGCCTATGCGGCCAAGCTGCATATCTCCACGTCGGGTCTCGCCCGCATCGTCAGCTCTGAGGAGACCTACGTCAACTCGAAGGGCTATGTCGGCCGGTCCATGATGTCGTCGAGCTACGATCTGATGAGCCGCGGCGACAAGATCACGCAGGTGGACATGTCGCTGTCGAGCGGCAACATCCGCAGCCTCAAGGCCATTCCCGAACTGGCCGAGCGCGATGACCGCGTGCCGGTGACCAATGCCGCCAAGCGCAATGTGGTCGATCCGCTTTCGGCCGCCATGGTTCCCGTGTCCGGCAAGGTCGGCAAGGCAGTATGCGATCGCACACTGCCGGTGTTCGACGGCTGGACGCGCTATGACATCAAGCTGAGCTACAGCGGCACCGAGGCGGCCGACGTGCCCGGCTACAAGGGCGACGCCGTCAAGTGCGATGCGCGCTGGATTCCCGTGGCGGGCCATCGCAGCGGGTCCAAGTCGACCGAGTTCATGACCAACAATCGCGATATTTCCGTCTGGTTCGTGCCCATGGCCGGCGGTGACGTGATGGTGCCTTCCAAGGTGTCCGTGAAGACCATGCGCGGCGTTCTGCTGATCCAGGCCGCGCAGTTCGGCGATGCGGCACCCGGCGGCAAGGCGGTCGCCCAGGCGGACAACTGAGGCCGCCTTCCGGTTCACATCTGACGGTCCTTCAAGGGCGCTCCGGGTCATCCGGGGCGCCCTTTTCGTTTGTATTCAAGGTGTTGGCTCGGGCAGCCGGCAAATGTTCCGAATTGGGACACAGATCTTAACGCTTCGGTGATTGTCATTTGCTACGAGGGGCGCCCCAAGGGGTGGTCTTGGGTGTCGCGACCCGCCTGCCGACAAGATGTTGTAGGGGGTGAAAGCGGAACACCGTTGTTTCGCTGATTCGTGCGGCATCCGTTCCCGGTCCGTTGAAATGGTTAACGGCCAGCGTTGATTTCGTCTCTGGCTTAGTATAATTTGTTAACCATAAATTCTCTTTGAGTCTTGCTGCAGTTTTTCTATTGACAGCGTTTTTGACCTCGAATCGATCGACTCTGTTGCTTGAGTCTTCAGATTCAACATCGTGCGCGTTAGACTCTGTGCTCACCAAGATATAGTGAGAACGAAACTGGAATCTCTGGAAAGTAGCGATTCGCCCCGTGTTCGTTCTCGTTTGATTCCTTTGTGCGGCTCGCGAAGGTGGCGCGGCTGGGGTTACCGTTGATCGGGGCTTGGCCCATCTATCTGATATCAAAAGAAAATCCGATCCATCCAACGGGATGGCCTGCGCCTGTTGTTCCGCCGTTGGATCAGCCCGCGACGGGGCAGGGCGGATTTTCGGTATCGGAATCGCCGGTGACATGGTAGGAACCCGCATTGAGATCCGGGCCGCTCGCCGTCTGCGTCTGCGCGTCCAAGGATTGTCCCCGGTGTTCGGCTCTGCCGGATGCCGCCGCGTCGATGTCGCTCAAGGAACTTTCGGGCTCCATGAATATTTCAGAGCGGGTGGTTCTTCCTTCTCCCGTCAGATCGCGCAATGTCACCGCCGTGTTGGGGCCGACCAACACCGGCAAGACGCATATGGCGATCGAGAAGATGCTGTCGCATGGTTCCGGTGCCATCGGCCTGCCGCTGCGCCTGCTCGCGCGCGAGGTCTACGCGCGCGTGACGGCTCGCGTGGGCGTGCAGAATGTGGCCCTGGTGACGGGGGAAGAGAAGATCATCCCGTCCGGCGCCCGCTACTGGGTCGCCACCGTCGAGGCCATGCCGCGCGATCTCGAAGTGGCCTTCGTCGCCATCGACGAGGTACAGCTTGCCGGCGATCTCGAGCGCGGCCACGTGTTCACCGATCGCATTCTCAATGTGCGCGGGCGCAACGAGACGCTGCTGCTCGGGTCGGCCATCGCCCAGCCGATGATCGAGAAGCTGATCCCCGGCATTGTCGTGTCGTCGCGGCCCCGGCTGTCGCAGCTCACCTACGCGGGGTCGAAGAAGATCACCCGCCTGCCGGCGCGTTCGGCCATCGTCGCCTTCTCGGCCGACGAGGTCTATGCGGTGGCCGAACTCATCCGCCGCCAGCGCGGCGGCGCGGCGGTGGTGATGGGGGCACTCAGCCCGCGCACGCGCAACGCCCAGGTGGCCCTGTTCCAGAACGGGGATGTGGACTTCCTGGTGGCCACCGATGCCATCGGCATGGGGCTGAACCTCGACGTCGATCACGTGGCCTTCGCCCAGGCGCGCAAATTCGACGGCTTCCAGTTTCGGGGACTCAATCCCTCCGAACTGGCGCAGATCGCCGGACGCGCCGGACGCTATCTCAATGACGGCACTTTCGGTGTCACCGGCCAGGTGGCGCCGCTCGATGAAGATATCGTCCAGGCCATCGAAGCGCATGATTTCGAGCCGCTTCGCGTGTTTCAATGGCGCAACGCTGCGTTGGATTTTTCATCCACGGCGGCGCTGCGCCATTCGCTCGATCTGTTGCCGCCGCTTGACGGCTTGACGCGCGCTCTGCCCTCGGACGACCAGCGCGCGCTCGAATATGCCTTGCGTGACAGTGATGTAGCGGATGCTGCAACCCGGCCTGACCGGGTGGAACTTCTGTGGGATGTTTGCCAGGTTCCCGACTTCCGCAAGATTTCTCCGGCTCATCATGGTGATCTGATCGTCGCGCTTTTCAGATTCCTCATTGCAAAAGGCGTGATTCCGGACGATTGGTTTGCGCGTCAGGTCGGGTTGTCTGATCGCGTGGATGGCGATATCGATACGCTGTCGCGTCGGCTGGCCGATATCAGGACCTGGACCTTTGTCGCCAACCGGCCAAATTGGCTGTTTGCTCCTGTCCATTGGCAAGAGCGGACGCGCGCGATAGAGGATCGCCTGTCGGACGCCTTGCATGAACGGCTGACCCAACGCTTTGTGGACCGCCGTACATCCGTACTTATGAAGAGACTGAGAGAGAACGCCATGCTCGAAGCTGAGATCACCGCAACCGGCACTGTGCTCGTCGAGGGGCAGCATGTCGGCGAGTTGCTCGGGTTTCGCTTCGCCGCCGATCAGACCGTGTCGGTTGAATCGGCAGACGGCAAGGCGATCCGCGCCGCTGCCTCGCAGGCGCTCGCGGGCGAATTCGACAAGCGCGCCGAAAAGCTGTCCAAGGCCCCCAATGACGAAGTTGTCCTGTCGTCCGACGGCATGCTGCGCTGGCTCGGTCAACCGGTGGGCCGCCTGGTCGCCGGCGAAGATGCGCTGGCCCCGCGCGTTGCGCTCCTCGCCGACGAACAGCTGACCGGCGCCTCGCTGCAGAAGGTGCAGGACCGGCTCGACCTCTGGGTCGGCGCGCATATCGCCACGCTGCTCAAGCCGCTCCTCGATCTCAAGACGGCCGCCGACCTTGAGGGCATCGCCCGTGGTGTCGCCTTCCGCATGGTGGAAGCGCTCGGCACGCTCGATCGCACCGAGGTGGCCAACGACGTCAAGGCGCTCGACCAGACGGCGCGCGCCGCCATGCGCAAGTATGGCGTCCGCTTCGGCGCCTATCACATTTACGTTCCGGCCCTCCTGAAGCCGGCCCCGGCGGCGCTGGTGGCCCAGCTGTGGGCGCTCAAGCACGGCTCGCTGGAGATGGCGGGCCTTGCCGAGCTGCCGCAGCTCTCCGCCTCGGGCCGCACTTCGATCAAGGTCGACCCGGCCTTCGACCGTACGCTCTATCGCCTGGTCGGCTTCCGTGTCGCCGGCGAGCGGGCCGTGCGCCTCGACATTCTCGAGCGTCTCGCCGACATCATCCGTCCGCTGATCGCCTGGAAGTCGGTCGACGGCGCACTGCCGCCCGAAGGGGCATTGGCCCAGGGCGGTGCCTTCACGGTCACCGTGGCGATGACCTCGCTGCTCGGCTGCTCGGGAGATGATTTTGCCTCGATCCTCAAGGGTCTCGGCTATCGCGTGGAAAAGCGCGTGGTGAAGGTGCCGGTGAAGCCGGTCGCTGAAGCCAAGCCTGCCGCCGAGGCCGTTGTCGCCGTGGAGACGGCGCCGGCCGAAGAGGCTGAGGCTGCGGATGTGGCTGTCGAGGCCGTCGAGGCCAGCGCGCCCGCCGAAGAAGTTGCGGTCCCCGAAGTCACGGAAGCACCTGCCGAAGCTGTTGCCGCCGACGAGGTTGCTGCCGCGGCGCCCGAAGTCACCTACGAGGACAAGGAAGTCGAGATCTGGCGTCCCGGCCGGGTCGAGCGTCCGCGTCACGCCGATCACCGTGAAGGCGCCCATGGCCGCCAGCCGCAGCATCGCGCCGGCGGTCAGCGTCCGCAGGCGCCGGCCGAAGGGCAGGGTGCGCCCGCCGGCAAGCGCGAGCATCAGCCGCGCGGCGGCCATCACGAGGGCAAGGGTGGTCGCGGCTTCGAACGGCGCGACGATCGTCGCCCGGCACCGCAGGCCGAACGGCCGCAGAAGCGCGAGAAGCCGGTGGACATGGACTCGCCCTTCGCCGCCCTTCTGGCCCTCAAGGCCAACCTCGAGAACAACAAGAAGAAGTGATCTTCGGGAGGCGCGTTGGTGTCCGAGGACCGGCAGCGCATCGACAAGTGGCTTGTCTACGCTCGCATCGTCAAGACGCGGACGCTCAGCCAGGAGCTTGCCGCGTCCGGTCACGTGCGCATCAACGGTGTCAAGATCGACAGCCCGTCGCAGCCGGTCAAGGCGGGCGACGTCCTGACCATCGGGCTGCGCGGGCGGGTGCTGGTGCTGAAGGTGCTCGAGTTCGCCGAGCGTCGCGGCGCCTATGCGGTGGCTTCCCAGCTCTATGAGGATCTGACGCCGGCAGCCCCCGATATCCCCGACGTGGCGCGCACCGACACGGTGCGCGGCGAGGGGCGCCCCACCAAGCGCGACCGCCGTCGCTTCGACCGGATGTCCGATCCTGATTGAACGCGCCCGGCCGTGACCGGCATGAGAGAGCCCGGCAGGCTGGCCGCTAGCCTCTGTGCGCTTACGTGGTAATGCGGATAGAGCGCCCCTGCGGGGCTTGTTGGCCCCAAAGGTTGATGGAAATGCATGGTTTGCGCCTTTTGCCCTCTTGCAAGGGGGGGCGAAGTTCGCTACCCAGCGGCCAGAGTTCGGCCTTGTTGCGTCTGATCTGGTGCGATTTGGCCTCCCCGGCTTGTGGCCGGCCAGCCTTCGTTCGGGAATAGTCACATGACCTACGTCGTTACCGACAACTGCATTCGCTGCAAGTATACCGACTGCGTGGAAGTCTGCCCCGTGGACTGCTTCTACGAAGGCGAGAACATGCTCGTCATTCATCCCGACGAATGCATCGACTGTGGCGTCTGCGAGCCCGAGTGCCCGGCGGAAGCCATCAAGCCCGATACCGAGCCGGGCCTTGAGAAGTGGCTGACGCTCAATGCCGAGTTTGCGGCCAAGTGGCCCAATCTGACGGTCAAGCGCGATCCGCTGCCGGAAGCCAAGGAATTTGACGGCGTGGCCGACAAGCTCGCCAATCATTTCTCCGACAAGCCCGGTTCGGGCGACTGAACCGACCGAACTCAGTCTCGCCCAAGTGGAGTGAGGAAAAAGCCTCAATTCCCGGACTGAGGGTTGCATCTGCTGCAGGACAGCCATGACCTCCACGCTGAATTGTCGTGGTGGGGTCTCTTATTGCTTTGATTTTTGTGGATTTTGTGCTATATCAAAGCTCGGCAGTCGACAAAATTTCCTGGTCTCGTGAGGGCCCCTTTGAGGGGGCTTTTTTATGGACGGGCAGGCAGGCGCGGCCCTGCTCGCAGCCTGTCTCCGTTCCCTGACCAGGTGTCACCCGGATCGACTGGAAACAACGCGAAAGCGTGTCGGCGGAGCGAACGTAGCGGTTCGCAGATCACGATGTACCCTTTGCTTGTAACTGCCTGCATAAGGCGGATGGGGTATCGTCTTTTCGTGCCGCCGGCACCAGGAGTGGATGGACTGAATGGCCACTGCGAAGAAACCCGCTGTCCGTAATGGGTTCAAGACCAACGAGCACATCGTCTATCCGGCCCACGGGGTCGGCCAAATCGTTGCCATCGAGGAGCAGGAAATCGCGGGCATGAAGCTCGAGCTCTACGTGATCGTGTTCGAGAAGGACAAGATGACGTTGCGCGTACCCATGGCCAAGGCGGAGCAGGTCGGCATGCGCAAGCTGGCCGAAGATGACACGGTGGAAAAGGCGCTTGAAATCATCAAGGGCCGGGCGCGCGTCAAGCGCACCATGTGGAGCCGCCGTGCCCAGGAATATGAAGCCAAGATCAACTCCGGCGATCTCGTGGCGATTTCGGAAGTGGTGCGCGACCTGCACCGTGCTTCCAGCCAGCCGGAACAGTCCTATTCCGAGCGTCAGCTTTATGAAGCTGCGCTTGACCGCATGGCCCGTGAGATCTCGGCTGTTTCCAAGATCACCGAGACCGAGGCCATTCGTCGGATCGAGGACAGCCTGAACAAGAGCCCGCGCCGTGTTGCCGCGCGCGGCGACGCTGCGGAAGCCGATGTGGCTGACGAAGCTGAGGACGACGAGGCCGAAGCGGCCTGATCGGCGGCTTCACGTTGATGCCAATAGGAGAGAAAGCCGGAAGCGAAAGCTTCCGGCTTTCTGTTGTGTGCTTGGCGGTGTGTGTTTCTAGTGACGTATTCGGCGGAGTATTGAAATGAGAGATCCCTTATATAAAGTAAGAGTTGAAGCTCATTCTAAGTCGATCAATAAAATTGTTAAACAAATATGTGGTGTTTACCGGGATGTTTATTCTGACGACTTGGAGGTTCGGGGTAACACTCCGACTGAAAGGTTTCATAGTATCTTGGAAATCATAAGATCTGAATTTGAGAAGGGAACTCGCTTTTCAGCTGAAATAGGGGATGAGTTTGGGTCTAATTTTGCAGGTGATTCCGAAGATATTTTGAATTCGATAAGACGCAGGTTGGAGTTTGACGACGTAACGCCGAATCAATTTTATGATTGTTTGTTGCGGGTATTTTGCGATATTTCCAGTCAAGCCAATCAACGGTATGTCGATGTTCCTTTGGGGGAAGTTTTTCGTCTAGCGGTTGCCGATGTAAGAACTAGATTTTTGCAAAATCTGAATATCCGGGTTGGGAAAAATCGACATTTTCCTCGTATGCTTTCTTATGTAAGTGAACTAGCAACGGAGCTTTCTGTTGATGGCTATCAGCCGTTAAAAATTATGAATGCGGCTGGCGCAGGAAGAGTATCAGCTGTTTCAAACGATCCTGCAAAATTGAAAGTGCGCGTCGATGCTGAGTACTTTGATGGATATGAGGAGTGGTGGAATTAATAGCTTGGATCTTGTACAGTTCTACTGAACTCGCAATTTGATTATTGGGTTTGTCTGGCTTTTGGCGGAAATGCCAGCAGATCGGCTTGGCCGATTGCTGGCACTAGATCCAAATTTTAGACTCGTAGAATGACTCAACGGAGTCGACGTCGGGGAGTTGTTCGATCGGGTGAGTGGTAGCTAACTTGCTTGGCTTACCGAGCCCACATGTCGAACAGCAGCACCTCGGCGTCGTCGGACGTGCCGGTCAAGGTGATCGCCGCCTCGTCCAGCGCTGCGCCATCGCCCTCGGAGAGTTCAATGCCGTTGAGCGTTGCCGAGCCGCGCGCCACCTGCACCCAGGCGTAATGTCCCTTTTCCAGCGCGTGCGTCACGGCATTGCCGGCGGTGAAGCGCACCGCGTGGAGATTGACCTTCTGGTGGATCGTCACCGAACCATCGCGGCCGTCCGGCGAACCGATCAGGTGCAGCTGGTTGGGCTGCGTGCCCACGGCAATCGCCTTCTGCTCGTAGGACGGGGTGAGGCCGTCCCGCTCCGGAATGATCCAGATCTGCAGGAAATGCACGAGATCGCTCGGCGAGGCGTTGAACTCGCTGTGGCGGATGCCGGTGCCTGCGCTCATGCGCTGGATCTCGCCGGGGCGGATCACCGAGCCTGTCCCCAGGCTGTCCTTGTGCTCCAGCGCGCCGTCCAGCACGTAGGAAACGATCTCCATGTTGGAATGGGGATGGGTGGGAAAGCCGCCGCCACCGGACACGCGATCGTCGTTGATGACGCGCAGCGGGCCGAAGCCCATGTGATCGGGGTCGTAGTAGTGGCCGAAGGAGAAGCTGTGGCGGCTGTCGAGCCAGCCGAAGTTGGCGCGCCCACGCGCATCGGCCTTGCGAAGGGTGATCATGATGTCTCAATCCTTGCTGCGGCACGGGAGAGCCCCAATGGCTCTCGGTCCGCTCTGATGCAGCAGAAATGGCTGTTTCCGTTCCCAATTGCCAGACGCGGGAATGAGATCAGACTATTCATGCCCGGTGAACAATCGCCAGGTGACGCGCGCGCTCACCCGTTCGGGGGTGCGACGGAGCCTGAGTGTTCCTTGACGCCGGGTCTCTCAGCGGTCGACGACCAGCTTCACCTTCGTGCCCACCTGCGGCTGCTGGTTGGCGGCAAGGCCGTTCAGCGCCCGGAACAGCACAAGGGCCCGGTCCATGGCCACCATGCGACGGGCGAGGCCTTCGGCAGTGTCGCCCGGAGCCACCGTGACGACGCGGACCTTCAGCGGTGCCAGTTCGCTCTTTTCCTGATCGCTCAGGGCGCGGAAGGTGGAAATGGTGCTGGTGAAGATCTCGTCCAGCTTGCCGGCATCGCCGCGGATGGCGAACAGGAAGCGGAAGGTCTTGTCGCCGAAGCGGATCACGGCGATGCGATAGGCAAAGCCGCGGGCATTTGCAGAGGCGACAGCAGCCGGCAGGCCGTTGATCGACACGGTGCGGACCGAGGCACTGTCGAGACCATTGACCCAGCCCGACTGCAGATAGCTGACCAGGTCGCCGCCGGCGGCCACGTCGGCGCCGTCGAAGCGCAGGGCCACGCCCTCGGCATTGGTGGCCAGCACCGCCTTGGACGTGTTGTCGATCATGAAGCCGTCAGGCACGGTGAAGCCGAAGCCCAGCTTGGCATGCAGGAACTCGCGGCCGCGCACATAGCCTTCCACCGGATCGTCGCCGAACATGACACCGTCGATGCGCGACAGGTAGCCGTCCCGGTCGCGTTCGCCGTCGGTGATGCCGGTTGCCTCGGCCACGGCCTCGGCCTGCGTCAGGCGCTCGGGCGTGGAGGGATGCGAGGACAGGAAGTCGGTCTGGCCTGTGTCATCCTCGGGCAGCCCGTTCTTCCAGGCGGCAAGGCGGGCCATGGAGGTGAGGAAGCGCACGGCGGCAAAGGGATCATAGCCTGCCTTGGACAGCGTGGTGATGCCCACGCGGTCGGCTTCCAGCTCCTGGATCTGCGAGAAGCGCGCCAGCGACACCTGGGTGGAGGCCAGCGCCACGCGCTGCACGGCCGGATCCTGAACCACGCCCTGAACGGCTTGCGTTGCCACTTCCGCCGCTTCGGCGCGCTGGGCGCGCAGGAAGGCATGGCGGGCGGTGACGTGCGCCATCTCGTGGGCGATCACCGCGGCAACTTCCGAGGTGTCGTTGGCGAGGGCCAGCAGGCCGCGCGTCACGTAGACATAGCCGCCCGGCAGGGCGAAGGCATTGACGGCGGGGGAATTGAGAATGGTCACCCGATAGCCGCGCCAGGGTTCGGGGCTCGCCGCCACCAGGCGGCCGACGACGCGCGCTACGGCGATTTCGACCTGATGATCCTCATAGGTGCCGCCGAAGGCTGCGACGATCTTGGGGTGCTCGCGTTCGGCGATCGCCACTTCCTTGGGGTCGATCTGCTGCGAGGTGTCGGCGGATGGCACGGCGGTGATGGTTCCGGCATCGCCGCCGATGGTGTCGACGCAGGCGGACAGGCCGAGCGCCGCCACAAGCAGCGCCCCCGTCAAGCCCAGCCAGTGCCGCGTGGTGCGGCGCGTCGACAGTCGTCCGTTCATCTCGTCCATTCCATTTGCCGGCGGTCCGCTCGGTCTTTGCGTGCCGGCCCATCCAACTGTATCACGAACCCGGCGCAATTTGCCCGGTTCGTCTATTTCCCGTCGACCTCGACGAGGCCCAAGGCGTCGCCATCCAGCGTCAACAGCAGGCCGCGCCGGGCTGTCGCCCAGCCGCGCGCCTCGATCTGGTGCCCGACGAAGCTGTCCGCGTCCACGCCGCGCGCGGCCAGGGCGTCAACGGCCTTGCCGGTCAGGCGCACGGTCGGTGCGGACAGGCGATCGGTGCCGAGGTTCAGGTAAACCGAGCGGCCGGCCTTGCCCACGGACGCCACGCGTCCCCGCAACAACACGAAATCGGGCAGCTGCAACCGCTCCGTCTCCCGCACTGCAGTAATTAGTGCGGAATGGTTCCAAATACCATGTCTTTCACGCCTGGCATCGGTCTCCGCTTCGACAAAATCGTTCCAGCATGTCGCATTCTCGCCACTGGCGAGAGCGGCACCGGCGGCGAGCAGGTGGTGCTGCAGGGTCTCGCCGGTCGGCAATCTGACCATACCGGGCAGGCGACCGTGGCGATCGAAGCGGCTGCCCGGCGGAATCTCGACCGTCACCTCAAGCCCCGTCAGACGGGTGCCTTCACGCTGTAACAGGGCGCGGTCAGCATCTCCCGCAACCGAGGGAAAAATGAGGCCGGAGAGACGCAATCCTGCGGGCAGGGGTCCCATCTTGGGGGAGAGACGCAGCACCGGTACGGCGCTGCCGACGCCGACCTCGATGCCGGCAATCCGCCCCGTCAGCGACACGCCGGCACCGCAAGCGGGGGGCGCTTCGGCGGCACTGCCAGGCGTCGTCGGCGTTGTCAGGAGCAGCACAAGAATGGATCGGACAGCGGCCTGTCGCAGCCTGAAATGCATCCAGTTGCCGCGGGCCGACATCGTCCGCTGCGCTGCGCGGATCAAGGACCGCCACGGCACACACATCCTCTGCCGGCACATGCCGTCCTGGCTCTCCACGCGATCGGTTCCACCTTGCAGATCGACCATAGCAGCCCGGCATCGCCGGCATTGTCCGCCCTGCGCGCCGAACTGGCCTTGGCCACATTGTACACGGGGCTCGGCGGATTTGGGCTGTCTTTTCGCGGGATGATTTGCTATTTGACGCAAACAAGGCGCCGGGGGCTCCCGGTGGCTCACGGATGTCCCGGTAGCTCAGCAGGATAGAGCAACGGTTTCCTAAACCGTAGGTCAGGGGTTCGAATCCCTTCCGGGACGCCATTTCCCATATATTTCAGATGATTGCGCCAGGTGCGCCTGGCGATTGCCGGTTGTCTGTACATGCACTTTGTGCACCGTAAGGCAAGTCTTTCCAACCCGAACACCAAAAAGAGAACGGCAGCGGCTTGCAGGTCTTGCATTTGGTGCCTATGTGTCACAGGTCCGGCTTCGGTCGGATGACGTTCTCAGGGCGGGGTGCAATTCCCCACCGGCGGTGATCGCGCGACAGCGCGTCAGCCCGCGAGCGCTTTTCCGGCTCTGCCGGAGAAGGTCAGCAGATCCGGTGTGATTCCGGGGCCGACGGTATAGTCCGGATGGAAGAGAACTCACGACGGTCCATGGCGCGCGCGGTCCTTGTGACGGCGGGTGTCGTGCTGTCGTGCGCCCTGCCGCGTCTCCTTGTCAAAGAAGGAGCGAAACATGGGCAGATCATCTGCAACTCTTGACGTGAAGCTGGCGGACGGGACCTCAGGTCCGGCCGGGGCTTCGATCGACGTCCTCTCCACTGCGGGGAGGGCGCCCTGATGTTTTCCGGCATCATCGAAAGGCTGGCGGCGGTTAAGGCCGTTCAGCCGCTGGACGGCTCGCTGCGCCTGACCATCGGCAGTGGCTATGACGATCTCGCGCTTGGTGAGAGCGTGGCGGTCAACGGCGTGTGCCTCACCGTGGCCGCGCTGGGGGATGGCGGGCAGGCGGATTTCTTCGTCAGTCCGGAGAGCCTTGCCCGCACCAATCTCGGCCAGCAGGCCGCCGGTCGGGCGGTCAATCTCGAACGGGCCGTGCGGCTCGACACGCGTCTCTCGGGCCATCTGGTGCAGGGGCACGTGGACGGCGTCGGTCGCCTTGTGGCGGTGGAGGAAGACGGTGAAGCCCGTCGTCTCACCTTCGCGCTGCCGGCGGCGCTTGCCGCCTATTGCGTTGAAAAAGGCTCCATCGCCCTCAACGGCATCAGCCTGACGCTCAACGGTATCGGCCCCGTCGCCGACGGAGAGTTTCCGGTCGCCGTCACCATCATCCCGCACACCTGGACGCATACCAACCTCGGACGGCTCGCTGTCGGCGACCGCGTCAATGTCGAGGTGGACGTCATTGCCAAATATGTGGAGAGCCTATGTCTGCCCTATCTCAAGCGCTGAATGCCCTTCGCGAGGGACGCATGGTCCTGCTGGTCGATGACGAGGACCGCGAGAACGAGGGCGATCTGATCCTCGCCGCCGAGCATGTGACGCCGGACGCGATCAACTTCATGGCCCGCGAGGGCAAGGGGTTGATCTGTCTGGCGCTCGATGCGGCGCAGGTGGATCGCCTCGGTCTGCCGCCGATGGTGGCGGCCAACAAGGCGCGCCGGTCGACGGCCTTCACCGTGTCGATCGAGGCACGCGAGGGCATCACCACCGGCATTTCCGCCTATGACCGGGCGCACACGATCGCGGTGGCGTCCGATCCGGCCGTTCAGCCCGGCGCCATCGTCTCGCCGGGGCACGTGTTCCCGCTGCGGGCGGCCGAAGGCGGCGTGCTCCAGCGCAACGGTCACACCGAAGGCGCCGTCGATCTGATGAAACTCGCCGGTCTCCGGCCGGCCGGCGTCATCTGCGAGGTGATGGCCGACAGCGGCCACATGGCCCGCCGTCCCGAGCTCGAAGCCTTCGCCAAGCGGCATGGCATCGTGCTCCTGACGGTCCGGGACATCGTGGCGCATCGCATGCGCACCGAGCTGCACGTGCAGGAAATCGCCCGTTCGGAGCTGCCGTCGGCCTATTCCGACGTGCCGTTCACCGTGCATGCCTTCCGCAGCGATATCGACGGGATCGAGCATCTGGCCATCGTCAAGCATCCGCTGCCGGCGCGGCCCCTGGTGCGGCTCCATTCGGAATGCCTCACCGGCGACGCGCTCGGGTCGCTGCGCTGCGATTGCGGGCCGCAGCTGCAGGAGGCGCTCCGGCAGGTGTCGGAAAGCGACGGCGGGATCGTCGTCTATCTGCGCGGCCACGAGGGGCGCGGCATCGGGCTTGCCAACAAGATCCGGGCCTATGCGCTGCAGGATCGCGGTGCCGACACGGTCGAGGCCAACGAGGCGCTCGGCTTTCATGCGGACGCCCGGGACTATGGCGTCGGCGCGCATATCCTCAAGGCACTCGGGGTGGAGACGTTGCGGCTTCTCACCAACAATCCCGACAAGGTTGCCAGCCTCGAAGGCTTTGGCCTCACGGTGAGCGAGATCGTCCCGCTGGAAATCGCGCCCAACCCGCACAACCATCGCTATCTCGCGACCAAGAGCGAGAAGTTCGGCCATCACCTCGGCCACCGGCATTGAAGGATTTCAGCCACATGACTCAGGAACTTAACGCCTCGCTCCGGATTGCCGTCGTCGTCAGCCGCTTCAACGCTGAGGTGACCGACGGGCTGCTCAAAGGCGCCCTTCTCGAACTCGGCGAGCGTGGCGTCACCGTCGACCTCGCACATGTCTACACGGCGCCGGGTGCCTTCGAGATCCCGCTGATCGCGCAGAGCCTGGCCAAGACCGGCCGTTTCGACGGCGTCGTCTGCCTCGGCTGCGTCATCAAGGGCGACACGGCGCATTTCGAGTATATCTCCGAGGCAGCGAGCTCGGGCCTGATGAACGCCTCGCTTGCCACGGGCGTCCCGCTCACCTTCGGGATCCTCACCACCTATACGGACGAGCAGGCGATCCTGCGCAGCCGCGACGACGCCCACAACAAGGGGCGCGAGGCGGCGGCGGCTTGCGTGGAGTCGCTGGCCGTGCTGAAGGCGATCGGCTGACGCAAAAAGACCGCGGCGCTTCGAACGGAGCGCCGCGGTCTTCTCGGGAAAACAGGCTGAGGATCAGGTCCCGCTTTGCAGATCCAGCTTGGCGGCGCCGAGGATCGGCCCGGGCATGCCATCGTCCTTGGACTGCAGGATCACCGCCAGACCAGCGGAATCGTCGGTCGCGATGTCCGACAGGGCCAGTTCCACCGTCATCGGCCCGCCGTCCCACATGCCGAGAACCTGCCAGCGGTTGATGATGTTGTAATAGGTGACCTTCTTGCCGACATTCTCGCCACTGCCGATGGTCACGGTCTGCGGCTTGACATAGTTGGCGATCCAGAGCGCGGCGTGTTGGGGCGAGGACTCGCGCCCGTCGGCACTCAGTCCCTGCACCGACACGACGATATGGTCGCCGTTCCGCTTCACCAGGACGGGTACGGAGGGGGCCAATGCGTCCGCCTTCATGCGGTCGATGCTGGCGCGGATCTCGTCCTCACGGCTGCCAACCACCGCTTCGCGGCCGTTGATCACCACTTGCGGCGTGAAAACGGCCCGATCGCCGCGCGCCTTGGCATAGGCACGCTGGCGCTTGGTGAATTCGGGGTGGGCAAAGCCGTCCTTCCAGCCGAGATAGTCCCAATAGTCCACGGCGAAGGAAACCGCGATCAGGTTGGGGTCGTTGGCGAGCTTGCCGAGGATCTCGTCGGCCGGCGGGCAGGAGGAGCACCCTTGCGAAGTGAAGAGTTCGACGACGCTGGGGTCGGCCAGAGCCGGAGTGGCGACGGAGGTCAGTCCGACGCAACAGGTGGCAAGTACGACCGAAGTCATCCTCGTCTTGTCCCGCCAGTCTTGCATCCACACGTACATGCCGCTCACCAGCTCCAATCCAAGTAAAAGGTCTCTCGCGGGGCCAGCCACCCTATGCTTTTGACACTGCGTCTTTCACGCAAGTGCAATCGCATCAGGCGCACACCCGCTCTGTATTTTGATCCTATAGCCTCAGGAACAATAACAAGCCACTCACGTGTGCTTGATGATTGCGGTTGTGAAGAGATATCACGCCGGCCGCTTGCGGGCGGTGACTTCGATCTCGATCTTCATCTCGGGCTTGATCAGGTCGGCGACCAGCATGGTCGCAGCCGGGCGGATGTCGGCGAAGTAACTGCCCACGATGGGGAAGACCACATCGGCGAAGGCCGCTTCGGTCACGTAATAGGTGACGCGCACCACATCCGTCAGCGCAAAGCCGGCTTCGCCCAGCGCTTTCGCAATGGTCTCCATGGCATTGCGAGTCTGGGCGCCCACATCGTCGGGCATCACCATGGCGGCATAGTCATAGCCGGTGGTCCCGGCCACCCAGCACCAGTCGCCGTCGGAAACGGCCCGTGAATAGCCGGCCACCTTCTCGAAGGGAGAGCCGGAGGAAATGAGCTTGCGCGGCATGGCTGTTCTCCTGGAGGACCCGCCGATCATGTTGAACCAACCTGATCGAAAGGAAATCGCTCTTGCATGAAAAAGCCCTTCCCCGATCGCGCCGGGAAAGGGCCATGTGACAAGGCCGTTCCGTGGCGATCAAGCCCAGGGGCGGCTCGTGGCAGTCTTCTGCTCGAAGCTGGTGATCGACGACGCCTTTTCGAGCGTCAGGCCGATGTCGTCGAGGCCGTTCAGCATGCAGTGCTTCTTGAAGGCGTCCATCTCGAAGGAGATCGAGCCGCCGTCCGGGCCCTTGATGGTCTGGCTGACGAGATCGACGGTCAGCGTGGCGTTGGCGCCGCGCTCGGCGTCGTCCATCAGCTTCTTGAGGTCTTCGGGCGAGACGACGATCGGCAGGACGCCGTTCTTGAAGCAGTTGTTGTAGAAGATGTCGGCAAAGCTCGTGGAGATCACGCAGCGGATGCCGAAGTCGAGCAGCGCCCAGGGGGCATGCTCGCGCGAGGAACCGCAGCCGAAGTTGTCGCCGGCCACCAGGATCTCAGCCTTGCGATAGGCGTCCTTGTTGAGCACGAAATCAGGGTTCTCCGAGCCATCCTGCTTGTAGCGCATCTCCGAGAACAAGCCCTTGCCGAGGCCGGTGCGCTTGATGGTCTTCAGATACTGCTTGGGGATGATCATGTCGGTGTCGATGTTGATGATCGGCAGCGGGGCCGCGACACCGGTGAGAACGTCGAACTTCTGCATGGCGGTTCCTTTCCGGAAGAGATCAGGCTGCGGCACGGAGGCCGAGGTCGACCGCCCGTCCGAGCACGAGATTGAGGTTCTGGACGGCCGCGCCCGAAGCGCCCTTGCCGAGATTGTCATAGACCGAGACCAGGACGATCTGGCCGCTCGCTTCATTGGCGAAGACGAAGATCTGCATGTTGTTGGTGCCGTTCTGCGACCGCGGGTCGAGCACCGGCAGCTTGTCGACGGCGGCATAGGGCGCCACGGTGACGAAGGTCGAGCCGGCATAACGGTCGGCGATGGCGGCATGCACCTGCCTGGCCGTCGTACCGGTGGCCAGCATCTCGGGCTGCAGCGGCACGAAAGTCAGCATGCCCTGGGCGAAGTTGCCAACCGTCGGCACGAAGAGCGGCGCCTTGGTCAGCAGGCCATAGCGCTGCATTTCCGGCAGGTGCTTGTGCTTGAAGGTGAGCGCATAGGGCATCAGCGGTGCGGCGTCGGCGTCCGCCTCATAGTCCTCGACCATCTTGCGGCCGCCGCCGGTATAGCCGGAGACGCCGTTGTAGGTCAGCGGCGTTGCCGCATCGACCAGGCCCGCCTCGACCAGCGGACGCACCGTGCCGATCAGGCCATGCGGCCAGCAGCCGGGGTTGGCGATGCGCTTGGAGGCGGCGATGATACCGGCCTGATCGGCCGTCATCTCGGCAAAACCATAGGCCCAGCCGTCCGCCACGCGATGGGCGGTGGAGGCGTCGATCACGGCAGTGGTGTCGTTGTCGATCAGCGACACCGACTCCTTGGCCGCGTCGTCGGGCAGGCAGAGGATGGCAACGTCGGCGGCGTTCAGCAGACGCTTGCGCTCGTCATTGTCCTTGCGCTTGTCGGCGGAAATCGACAGCAGCTCGATGTCGGTACGGGTGGCCAGGCGCTCGCGGATCTGCAGGCCGGTCGTTCCGGCTTCACCGTCGATGAAGATCTTTGCGCGTGTCATGGCATCACCACTGAAGTTGTCGCCGCAAGTCGGGCCGGTCCCGTTCATGGGAACAGGCGCTGGCTCTTATACCAAATTGGCCGGATTGTCATGCCTCAAGCCGGTAGCGGACGAAAAAGCTCTCGCCATCTTGTGTCCGCACGGCCGTCACGATGGCGTCACGTAGGTGCGGAACAGATAGATGGCGAGGCCGACCACGACAACGAATCCGATGACCCGGGCAATCTTGCGCGCCAGGATCACCGTGGGGTCGTCATTGTCATTGGCCGGATCTCGAAAGGGCATGGCCTGCTCCGCGGGTTGGATGAACTGTATATAACTGAAGCCGGACGCCGTCCAAGGTGGCGAAAGGGCTTGCCAAGGCATTGTTGCATGATTCAGCATTGTCTCAAGACGTCGGCGACCCTGCCCAGCAAGCGGTTGTCCAAGGATGAGAGATCTCGAGCGAGGTCACCCATGACCAGACTGTTCACGGCCCTGGAGATCCCACAGCCGGCCGCTTTCCATCTCTCCCTCCTGCGCGGCGGATTGCCCGGTGCCCGGTGGATCGATCCGGAAAATTATCATGTCACCCTGCGCTTCATCGGCGACACCGACGGCCGCACGGCCGACGAAGTGGCCAATGCGCTCGACCGGGTCTATCGGCCACCGTTCGAACTGAAGCTCAAGGGCTTCGACTGCTTTGCCTCCGGCCGCGTGCCGCATTCGCTGGTGGTACGCATCGAGCCGACACCGCAGCTCATCGAGTTGCAGGCCGAGCACGAGCGGATCATGCAGCGCCTCGGTCTGCCGCCGGAAGGGCGCCGCTACATTCCCCATGTCACGCTTGCGCGCCTGCGCGGCACCACGGCCACCGATGTCGCCCGCTGGCTGGCCGAGCACGGCGCCTTCGATGGTCCGAGCTTTGCGGTCGATCGCTTCGTGCTCTATTCCTCGCGCGCCTCGGTGGGGGGCGGGCCCTATATCGTCGAGGAAGCCTATCCCTTTGCGGCCTGAGGTCTGTCAGGGCACCAACTGCGCGAGCAGGGCGGCGGCCGCCTTGTCGCACATGTCGAACACACGGTCGAAGGCCCGGTCGTCGTCATAATAGGGATCGGGCACCTCCTGGCCGAGCTGCAGCGCGGTCTGCATGAAGAGGCTCACTCGGTCCTGATGCGCGGGCGGCGCGATGCGCAGGAGATCCCGCACATTCTGCCGGTCCATGCCGAGGATCAGGTCGAAGGTGCCAAAATCCGCTTTGCGGACCTGGCGCGCCCGAAGGTCGGAAATGTCGACGCCCCGGCGCGCGGCTGCCGCGATCGAGCGCGGATCCGGCGGATCTCCCGCATGCCAGCCGCCGGTGCCGGCGCTGTCGATGATGAAGGTGTCGGCAAGGCCGGCCGCGCGCACGCGGTTGCGGAACACGCCCTCGGCGAGGGGCGAACGACAGATGTTGCCGAGGCAGACGAACAGGACAGCCGGCACGGACCCCTCGCTTCATGGAAAACTGATTGCATTTCTGCCGGCATGCCCCAAAGATTGAGGCAATTCAAGGGGAGGGGTATGGATGCGCCGGGGACGGATGGAAGCCTTCAGCGATGGCGTCATCGCCATCATCATCACCATCATGGTGCTGGAACTGAAAGTGCCGGAGGGGCATGAACTGACAAGCCTGCTGCCGCTGGCGCCCAAGTTCTACAGCTACGCGCTGAGCTTCCTTTATGTGGCGATCTACTGGGTCAACCATCATCACCTCCTGCACACGGTGGAGAAGGTGAGCGCGCCGATCCTGTGGCACAACAACCTGCTGCTGTTCTGGCTGTCGCTGGTGCCCTTCACCACGGCCTGGGTCGGCGAATCCAACTTCGCGGCCGAGCCCATGATTGCCTATGGCTTCGTTCTCCTGATGTGCGGCGTGTTCTATTTCCTGCTGTCGCAGTCCATTGTCCGGACCCACGGGCGTCAGTCGACCTTGGCGCGCGCCATCGGCGTCGACGTCAAGGGCATCATCTCGGTGGTCGCCTATCTCGCGGCCATCGGCCTGTGCTTCGTCTGGACCACCGGGGCCAACATCCTCTATGCCGCTGTGGCACTGATGTGGCTCATTCCCGACCGGCGCATCGAGCGCCTGATGGCCGCCATCGAACAGGACGTCGCCTGATGGATTTCCTCCCCGACCTTGCGACGCTGGCCAAATATTCGCTGGCCGTTGTCCTTCTCAACTACACGCCCGGTCCTGACATGGCGATGTTCGTCGGCAGCACCATTGCCCGCGGGCGCAAGGCCGGTCTCGCCGCCTTTGCCGGCACCAATTGCGGCATCCTCGTGCATACGCTGCTGGTGGCCTTCGGCCTGTCGGCGCTGCTGGCGGCGTCGGTGATGGCCTTCACGGCGCTGAAGATCATCGGCGTGTTCTATCTGCTCTATCTTGCCTATGGCGCGCTCCGCCATGGCGGTCAGTTTTCGGTCGACGGGGGTGAGGCCGGTGCCGAACCGCTGCGACGGCTCTATCTCAAGGCGCTCGGCGTCAATGTGCTGAACCCCAAGGTCGCCCTGTTCTTCCTGACCTTCCTGCCGCAGTTCGTCGAAGCAGCCGATCCGCATGCCCAGGGCAAGTTCCTGTTCCTCGGCCTGTGGTTCCTGGTGGTGTCGGTGCCGGCAACCCTGCCGCTGATCCTCGGCGCCGAGGGGCTGGCGGGTTTTCTCAAGCGCAAGCCCGGTGTGATCAGGCTGATCGACTATTGCTTTGCCGGCGTCATGGCCGCCTTCGCGCTCAAGCTGCTCCTCGCCCGGGCGAAGTGAGACCGGGCGAAGAGGACGGGGCGTTGCCGCCCGGTCCTTTCGCCTATCGTCACGGCTGCATCATCTGCATGCCGCCCATGTCAGGCACGTTGCCCTGCAGCAGGGTCGGGTCGAGCATGCCGAAGATCATCGCCACATGGGCGACGATCAGGAACAGGCCGACGAAGGTGGCGTGCAGCTTCAGCCTGGCCTCTGCGTCGCGCCGTCCATAGAGCCAGCCGAGATCGAGAAGCGCGATGCCGCCGAGCGGGATGACGCCGGCAAGATAGGCGCCGACGGCGATCATGTCGGCCGGTCCGCGCCATTCTCCCCCGCTCGTCAGCGGAATCACCGCGGTGACGAGGAGATAGAGGAAGACGCCGGTGAAATAGACGCCGGCGAGGATGCCGGCGGCGCGACTCAGGGTCTTGATCGTGCCGGTCTCCGCCCGTGTGTAGAGCAGGTAGAGCTCGCTGATGGCGATGGTCTCGGCGGCAATGACGGGAACCGCCATGAAGAGGATGAGATTCCAGGGCTGGTTGCTGGCCAGAAGCTGCATGTAATGGGTCATGGGCATGGGATGTCTCCCGCCGCGCGGCGTCCCGCAGGACCAGCGTTCACGCGGCTTTCGGATTGCGATTGATGTCGGGAAAGGAGCGGCGCCGCTCGATGGGCGTCCGCCGGTTCGGAGCTCTTCAGGCGCGCGGTGGCGGTGTCGGCGGCTGGTGCGGGCGGGCCGTCAGGCAGCCCGGGGGCGAATCAATCACGACGGTCTGGTAAGCGGCCCGGGCACCGTTGTCGGCAGACGAGGGAACGGCGCAACAGGTGGCCATGCAGTCGCAGCCGGCGGCGCCATGGCCGCTTGATGTGCAGGGGATGCAGCCGGTTTGCGTCGATCCGCTTGGCGCCGTCCAGACGGCAACGGCTCTGTCCGCGCGCGCCAATCGCATGTCGGCCATCGTGCCAGCCGCCTGCGTCATTGCCGTCGCTTGCGCACAGTGCTCATGCGCCGCCGCCAAGGTGGGCAGCGTCAGGCCGATCACAATCAACAGGGTTCGCAGCCAGAAGCGCATGGGAGACGATTGGGTCCGGCAAGGCGCGGCCAAGGGGGCGCGCCTTGTGAGAACCGGACGATCGGCCTGCCGCCGCCAAAGGTCAATTGGCCGGGAATACTTATCCGGCGGATGGCGGATTTTGGTCCGGCGCCTGCGGGCCGGCTGCGGGTGCCGCGCGCGGCGTCAGGCCGGCCATGCGGCCGGCGATCAGCCAGTAGACGAAGCCGCCGACAAAGCTTGCGGCAAGCATCATGGTTGCACGTTGCGGATCGTGTGTGGCTTCGCGCATCAGGCTCGACATGCCGAAGACGGCAGCCGCCCCCATGGCACCGGCGACGGCAAGATAGAACAGAAGCGAGCGCAGGCCGAAGGTTTCGCTGACGACCATGGCAATGGCCGACGGGATCAGGGCCGTGAAGCCGAGCATGCTGATCGTCAGCCCCGCGCTCAGCACAAAGTGGCCCCAGTAGACGAAAGCGTCGGCCGGATCGGTCGGGGCGCCCTCGGAGCGAGCGATCAACAGGAACAGGCCGGCGGCGACGATTGCCAGCATGAAGCCGATCAAACAGGCGAAGACCCGACCGATCGCGCGCATCAGTCTTCCCCGTGCCCGGCGACCATGGCGCGCATGGCGAGATCGGCTTCATTGAGCCCAACGGATTCCAGTGCCTCGCGCTCCTTCTTGCGCAGGCGCTCGGTCTCGCTCTTCAGCTGGCCGCAGGCGGCGAGAATGTCGCGGCCGCGCGGCGTGCGGATCGGCGAGGCATAGCCGGCGTCATTGACGAACTGGGCGAAGGTCTCGATCTGGTCCCATTCGGAGCAATCGTATTCGCTGCCCGGCCAGGGATTGAAGGGGATCAGGTTGATCTTGGCGGGAATGCCCTTCAGAAGCTTCACGAGGTCGCGCGCGTCGGTCAGGCTGTCGTTGACGCCCTTCAGCATCACATATTCGAAGGTGATGCGGCGGGCGTTGGACAGGCCCGGATAGGCGCGGCAGGCCTCCAGCAGTTCCTTCAGCGGATATTTCTTGTTGATCGGCACCAGCACGTCGCGCAGATCGTCGCGCGTGGCATGCAGTGAGATGGCCAGCATGCAGCCGGTCTCCTCGCCGATCTCGGCAATCTTCGGCACAACGCCGGAGGTGGACAGCGTGACGCGGCGCTTGGACAGCGACAGGCCGTCACCGTCGGTGAAGATCAGCAGCGCCTTCTTGACGTTGTCGACATTGTAGAGCGGCTCGCCCATGCCCATCATCACGATGTTGGAGACGAGGCGGCCTTCGCTCGGAATGGCGGCGTCCTGGTTGGGCGTGGCGTCGGGATAGTCGCCGAGGCGGTCGCGCGCCACCAGCACCTGCGCCACGATCTCTTCGGCCGTCAGGTTGCGCACCAGCATCTGCGTGCCGGTGTGGCAGAAGGAGCAGTTGAGCGAACAGCCCACCTGGCTCGAAACGCAGAGCGTGCCGCGACCTTCTTCGGGGATGTAGACAGTCTCGATCTCGACCGGCTTGCCGGCGCCGCGTGGGGGAAAGCGCATCAGCCACTTGCGGGTGCCGTCGCGCGACACCTGTTCGGCGATGATTTCCGGACGGGCGATGGTGAAGTGCCGCTCCAGCGTGGCGCGCAGCTCCTTGGCCACGTTGGTCATGGCGGAGAATTCGGTGACGCCGCGCACGTAGATCCAGTGCCAGAGCTGCTGGATGCGCATCTTCACCTGCCGCTCGGCAACGCCGACGGCGATCAGGGCTGCGGCCATGTCTTCGCGGTTCATGCCGATCAGCGACGGCTTTTCGGTGTCCGTGCGGGCCTTTTCGGCGGCGGGAGAGCTATGGCTGATGTCGAGCGTGATGGACATGGGGGCGTCGGGCATTCGGTCGTTGGCGCTTGCGGCAAGCAAGCTGGGGTCCCAAAATGGCAAGAACGGCCGCGAGCCTTGAGGCCCCGACCGTTCCCGGCAGACGCTGCTATAGCAGAAAAGCGCGGCAAACCCAACCGGCTTTGAAGGCGATTACTTGCACTCGCCGTCGATGCGCTTCAAGGCGGCGGAGACGCCCTTCAGCGAATAGGTGTCGGTGGTGACGGTGCCTCGGCGCGAGGTGCCGGTGACCTGCATGTCCGAGCCGCCCTTCATGGAGGCGATCAGACGGCTTTCGTCGGCGGCATTCTCCACCCAGGCGCCCTGATCCTTGGTGTAAAGCACGAAGCTGTCGTTGCCGATCTTAACCGACGTCTTGGAACCGTCCTTGTAGGGATAGCCGGCGATCACGGACACTTCGTGCTTCACGCCTTCCTTGGGGCGGTTGGTGATGAACAGGAAAACCGGGTCGCGGTTGACACCCTGCGGCTGCATGTCGGACGGCTGGGTCACGGCATAGCACACCTTGGCGCCGGCGGCGGTGTAGGTGTAGGTCGACCACTTTTCATATTGCTGAAGCGGGGTCGGCGTCTGCTGCTGGGCGCTGGCGACCGACACTGCGCCGAGGACCATGGAAAAGGCCAAGCCTAGGATGCGCGCGTTCGTCATTAAATCACCTTGGGTCGTGTGGGCGTGCTTGGACGGCGCAAATGGCCACCCTGCATCAAGACTGCCAACAGGTTAGGGCGTTAGGGTTACCAAAGGGTTTCCTTGCCGCACTTCCGTTGGGGGCATCGCATCCGTTCGGGAATGCGTGCAGCCATCGGCACAGCGGCCATGAAACATTCCACCAACGCTCAAGTCAAATTGGGGCAATATTGCGACCAAACCGCTGACTTCATTGACTTTCCCGCTGTCTATCCCCGTCGATGCCGAGAGCCGTGCGTGCCGCAGCCCTGTGGCTGTCGGTCATGGAGCTTCGAACCGAGGCAATGGCAGCGGCCAGCACGGTGAGATCGTCGGTGAAGCCGATGCCCAGCAGCATGTCCGGCACAACGTCGAAGGGCATGACGAAATAGGCCAGCGCGGCCAGCAATATGGCCCGCACGCGCAGCGGCGTTGCCGGATCGAGGGCGCAGAAATAGGCGGCCACCACTTCGTCCATGAAGGGAATGCGCCCGGCGGCCTTGGCCACGGTCCGCCAGAAGCCCTTGCGCACGCGCTCCTCGCGCCCCTTTTCCGGGCCGATGATCTCGGGGTCGGCGTAATGGCGGTCAGACATGGCGACTCCTTCCAATGGGACGGGTGAAGGCAAACAGCTTTTCGGTCGAGCTTGTCTGGCAACGCCGAGCCCAACCCGATATATCACGCCAGATGGCGATGGGTTCCGGCCTTCGCAAGACAAGGCAGGCGGAAAATCCAAGGAGAGCGCATGTCAGGGCCCCAGCCTGAAGAAGACGCCGTGCGGCAGGGCTGGCTCGTGCGCAGCCAGCCGCATGAGATCGCCGGTCTCTGCGGCTTCTATGCGTTGCTCGCGCTTTGCGCCGTCAGCCTGTTCTTCTACGCCTGCCCGGAGGTCGATCTTGCGGTGTCCCGCTGGTTCTACCGCGCGGGCGACGGCTTCGTGCTGGCCGACTGGGAGCTGTTCCGGCGCATTCGCCAGATGGGCGTCAACGACTTCACGCTGCTGCTCGCCGCCGCTGCGCTGGGGCTGATCGTGCCGCTGGTCACTGGCGGTCGGCAGTTTCTCGCGCCCCCGCGCTGGAGTGCCGCCGTGCTGATCGCCGCCGTCACCGGGCCGGGCTTGCTGGTCAATGCGCTGTTCAAGGATCACTGGGGGCGCGCCCGTCCGGTCCAGTTGCTGGAGTTCGGCGGAACTGCGCCTTTCTCCAAGGTCTGGGTCATCGCCGGCAACTGCGCCTCCAACTGCTCCTTTGCGTCCGGCGAAGGGTCGTCGTCGATCCTGTTCCTCACGCTGGTACTGGCGGTGCCGCGTGCCTGGCGTCCCGCCACGGCGGCGGTCACCGGCGCTCTCGCACTGCTGCTCTCGCTCAACCGCATTGCCTTCGGCGGCCATTTCCTGTCGGACGTGCTGGTCAGCTGGTGCCTCAGCATCCTCTGCTTCAGCATCGCCTTCCTCGCCATCAGTCACCCTGCTTCCAACCTCTCCGACGACGGCATGGCCGCCTGGCTCGGTCGCTTCGGCGCCAGATGCGCCGGATGGCTGGGCCGCAGGTCGTGAAGGCGGTTGCCGGCAGATCGGGCCAGAACGGGCTTCACCCGGCTGGAGCTGTCGGCGGCGAAATCTCATAGAGGATCAGGTGTCCGCCGCGGGCGGGATAGACGCCGCTTTCGATCGTGCGGATCGGCCTGGCGCGCCTGGGATCGATGCCGAGTGCTTCCGGCGTGCTGTCGCTCAGCAGCAGCACCGGGGTCGTGTCGGCCGAGGTCCAGGGAATGGTCATCTGGAAATGGTCTTCCGGGCGCGTGCCGGCGCGCATGAAGGCCTTTACCGTGAAATCGGTGTCGCGCAGGATGTAGAGACCTTCGGCGGCGAGCATGCGACCGTCCATGACGATGACGCGCCGGTCGGCGGGAGCGGCGGCGACGAGTTCGCGGCCAAGGTCATTCCAGTGGATCATGCGCTTGGCCTGGGCGACCAGCTTCGGCGGCTCGACCCAGCGGAAGGCGATGGCGCCGAGGCCGATCACCAGCGTCGCGACCACTCCCGTCGCTACCGAGAGATAGAGCCATTTCCTCTGCGCCCGCAGCAGCACCGCCGTGCCCAGGACCACCACGGCAGGAAAGGCGGTGGCGGCCCAGTTGGCGTTCATGCCGCCAAAGAGGGAGTTGGCGGCGACGACGGCGATGATCGGCAGGCTGTGCCAGACAAGGAAGCGGTCGGCATTTGCCTGCCGTTCGCGCCGCAGCTTGAAGCGGGGGACGAACAGCGCCAGCGCCGCCATGAGCAGGATCGGACCGGCTATACCCAGTTGCGAGACGAGGAACTCCAGCGTCTGGCCGGGCTTCAGGCCGGCATGGGCGAGGCCGGTATTGCCCTCGGTGTGGTGGAAGGTGACGAAGTCATGCGTCATGTTCCAGTAGAGATTGGGCAGGAAGCCGGCGAGGCCGATCCCCACGGCGATCCAGAAATGCCGGCCCTTGAGCCGTTCGCGGCCCTGGCGGCTCGCAAGGCCATGGGCAAGGCTTGCGAGCGGCAGATAGATCATCGCGTATTTGGCGTTGATGCCGAGGGCGATGGCAAGGCCGGTGAGGATGGCGGCTCGGAGCGTCGGGTGACGATAGAGGCTCCACATGCCCACGAGGCCGAGGGACCAGAACAGCAGGAGCGGCACGTCGGTGGAGATCAGCAGCGAGGAGAAGGCGACGGCCGGCATCAGCGCGTAACCGATCGCCGACCAGAAGCCCACGCGCGCGTCATAGAGCCGGCGGCCGAGCACGAACAGGACGAGGGCGGTGGCGGTATGCAGCAGCGGTGCTGGCAGGCGCACGCAGGCCGTGCCGTCGCCGCAGACGGCGGTGCTGGCGCCGATCACCCAGGCGATCATGCCGGGCTTGGAGAAATAGCCGAAATCGAGATGGCGCGACCAGGCCCAGTATTGCGCCTCGTCCACATAGAGTTCGAGCCCGTCATAGGCGAGCGCGGCAAGGCGGAAGGCGAGGGTGGCCAGGAGGACGGCGATTGTCGCGGTCAGCCATGTGCGATCGCTGTGCTCAGGGGCGTGACGTGTCTGCATGAGGTCCTTCCGGCGCGCTGTCGTCGCCTGTAACTAGCGCGAACGCTCAAAAAGGGAAATGCCGTCCTGTCTTTGCGGTTTCCCGCCTTGCGTCGGCGCGATATCCGGTTAAATTGCGCGCCATCTTCATCGGCGTCGCCCGATCCGCTCGGGACGGCGTTTTTTCGTTCGCGGAGTTCCCATGAAAAAGGGCGAAGTCAAGAAAGTCGTGCTGGCCTATTCGGGCGGCCTCGACACCTCGATCATTCTGAAGTGGCTGCAGACCGAGCTTGGCGCGGAAGTGGTCACCTTCACCGCCGACCTCGGCCAGGGCGACGGCGATCTCGAGCCGGCGCGCAAGAAGGCCGAGATGCTCGGCATCAAGGAGATCTTCATCGAGGACGTGCGCGAGGAATTCGTGCGCGATTTCGTCTTCCCGATGTTCCGCGCCAACGCGGTCTATGAAGGCGTCTACCTGCTCGGCACCTCGATCGCCCGTCCGCTGATCTCCAAGCACCTCATCGACATCGCCAAGAAGACCGGCGCCGACGCCATCGCCCATGGTGCCACCGGCAAGGGCAACGATCAGGTCCGTTTCGAGCTTTCGGCCTATGCGCTGAACCCCGACATCAAGATCATCGCCCCCTGGCGCGACTGGACTTTCAAGAGCCGCACCGATCTGATCGAGTTCGCTGAAAAGCACCAGATTCCCATCGCCAAGGACAAGCAGGGCGAGGCGCCCTTCTCGGTCGACGCCAACCTGCTGCACTCCTCGTCCGAGGGCAAGGTGCTGGAGGATCCCTCGCAGCCGGCGCCCGAATATGTGCACATGCGCACCATTTCGCCGGAAGAAGCTCCTGACAAGGCGACGATCATCACCGTCGGCTTCGAGAAGGGCGACGCCGTCTCGATCAACGGCGTGCGTCTCAGCCCGGCCGACCTGCTCGCCAAGCTCAACGAGCTCGGCCGCGACAACGGCATCGGCCGCCTCGATCTCGTCGAGAACCGTTTCGTCGGCATGAAGTCGCGCGGCGTCTACGAGACCCCCGGCGGCACTATCCTGCTGTCAGCCCATCGGGCGATCGAGTCCATCACGCTCGACCGCGGCGCCGCTCACCTGAAGGACGAGCTGATGCCGCGCTATGCCGAGCTGATCTACTACGGCTTCTGGTTTGCGCCCGAGCGCTACATGCTGCAGGCCCTCATCGACAAGAGCCAGGAGCATGTGGAAGGCGAAGTGACGCTGAAGCTCTACAAGGGCAATGTCATCGTCACCGGCCGTTCGTCGCCGAAGACGCTCTATTCGTCGACGCTGGTCACCTTCGAGGACGACCAGGGCGCCTACGACCAGAAGGACGCCGCCGGCTTCATCAAGCTCAACGCCCTGCGCCTGCGCACGCTGGCCAAGCGCGACCGGGGCTGATCTGATCAGTCGGCTCAGAATCAGGCCCGCCGCTTCATCCGGAGCGGCGGGCCTTTGTCTTTGTGGTCGTTCAGCGACGTCCGTTCACTTCATGTCGCCGGTCATCGAGTTGCCGCTGACCGTCGTTGCCGGGATCGGCTGGGCGACGTCCCAGTGTTCGGCGATCTTGCCGTCCTGAACTCGGAAGATGTCGACCACGGCGCTGTCGCTCTTGCCGTCGTTATAGATGGAATAGAGCCAGACGAGATCGCCGTCGGCGGCGGTGCGGAGGAAGTTCAGCCTGGTCTTGGGGGCCTTGTCGAAGCCCCAGTCGAGCAGGGCCTTCCTCAGGGCCTCGCGGCCCGAGGGCACCGTCGGGTTGTGCTGGAAATAGTCTTCGCGGAAATAGCGGTCGAGGCTCGACATATCCTTGTCGCCGAAGAGTTCCTGATAGGCCTTCACCACCAGTTCCTTGTTGGCCTGTTGCTTGGCCAGGATGGCCGCGGTGTCGTCGGCCAGGGCCGGTGCTGCAGGGGTGGCCATCAGGCCGGCGGTCAGGGCCAGAGCGGTCAGCGTCAAACGCATCTAGGATTGCCTTTCATCGGAAATGGAATGGTCGCCCCGAACCTTAGGTTTGAAAACCTGACTGTCAAAATCACGAATGCGCGATGGTTGGCGCGTTTTTACCGGTGACCTCGCGCCGGTGTGCAAATCCGCTGGACGGACGAAGCATGCTTCGTCCATCATCGGGCGTCAGGCGAAACCGGAATGGACCGGCTCGCCGCTTGGGATGTCCGCCGTGCCGCTCTCGCTCCTTCTCTCCGCTGCCATCGCCGCCTTTCTCTATATCGTCATTCCCGGCCCGGCCTTCCTGGCGCTGCTCGGCATCGGGGCCGGCCAGGGGCGCATGGCCGGCGGCAAGTTCATGGCGGGGCATCTGGCAGGCGACATTCTGTGGACCACGCTGGCGCTGGTCGCCATCGTCGGTGCGCGCGTGGTGGGCGAGACGGTGTTCGACGTGCTCGGCCTGTTTTGCGGCGGCTATCTCGCCTTCATCGGCTGGAATGCCTTTCGGGCCCGGCCGCGCGAGGCCGGTGCGCCGGTGATCACCGTCGAGCGGCCCTTCCGGCGCGGCCTGATCTTCGGCCTCACCAATCCCAAGGGCTATCCGGTGGCGCTCGCCACCTATACCGCGCTGATCGGCGGGTCGTCGCGCCTGCTCTCCTTCGGCAGCCTGCCCGAACTGCTCGGCGCGGCGCTGGTCGGCTTTCTCGCCGGCTACGTCATCATCATCGCGGTGATCGGTGCGCCGCTGGTGCGCCGCTTCTATCGGGCGCACGAACTGGGCATCGTCCGCGCCTCCGGCCTCCTGTTCATGGGCTTTGCCGCCGAAGCTATCTGGCACGCCGCGCCGGGGCTGATCGGCAACCGTCGGGTCTGATCAGTCCCTTGGACGTCCCGCCAGCTGAATACCCAGCGCGGCAATCGTCATGGCCGGCACCACGATGGCGAAGGCTGTCAGCGGCGTGCCGATCAGTGCCGCCGCGCCGGAGCCGGCGAAGCCGCTGCCCATCTGGATGAAGCCCATCAGTGCCGCCGCCGCCCCGGCCTTGTCCGGGAAGGCGGCGAGGGCGCGGGTCGACAGGTCCGGCATGAACAGGGCGAGCGCGAAGGCAAATATCGCCACCGGTCCCATCACCGACAAGTAGCTCGGCGTCAGCCAGAGAGCCGATGCGGTCATGGCGAGGCCGCCGGTGGCGCACAGGATGA
Organism: Oryzibacter oryziterrae; assembly: GCF_021864535.1. Lineage (GTDB taxonomy): Bacteria > Pseudomonadota > Alphaproteobacteria > Rhizobiales > Pleomorphomonadaceae > Pleomorphomonas > Pleomorphomonas oryziterrae. Next base: position 38,001 of record NZ_JAKJIC010000007.1, on the reverse strand, counting down.
GGCCCGGCAGCACCAGCTTCTGCGCGCGCATGTGGCGCATCATCAGCTTGGTGGCGATGCCGCCGCCGATATAGGAGAGCGACTGGGCCAGCATGCCGAAGCCGAATTGCTGCGGTGTCAGATGCGCCAGTTCGATCACCAGGAAAGGCAGCATGGTGCCGAGCGCATAGAGGCCGCCGACGCCGATGCCCATGGCGAGCGCCGGCGTGGCAAAGCGGCGGTCGGTGATCAGCTGGCCATAGGCCCGGGCCAGTTCCAGGGGCTTGGCGCGTGCGGGGTCGGGATTGGCGTTGGTCTCGGGGAAGAAGACGAGCACGGTCGCCACCAGCGCCACGCCATAGACCACCATCAGCCAGAAGATGGCGTGCCAGTCGGCCACCAGCATCATCAGGCTGCCGAGCGTCGGCGACAGGGCCGGACCGATGGCGAGGAAGATGCCGACGGTGTTCATCACCCGCGCCGACGCTTCACCGGTGAAGTTGTCGCGCACGATGGCGCGCGAGATGGAGGTGCCGGCGGCCGCTCCGATGCCCTGCACGAGACGCGCCAGCGTCAGGATCTCGACGCTCGGGGCCAGCACGGCGCCGAGCGAGCCCAGCACGTAGATCGCCAGGAAGCCGATTGCCACCGGGCGGCGGCCGAAGGCGTCCGACAGCGGGCCGCAGACGAGCTGGGCGAAGGCGAAGCCGGCGAAATAGAAGGTCAGCGTCGCCTTCACCGCCGACGTGCTGGCGCCGAAGGCCGTGGCGATGGCCGGCATGGCCGGGGTGTAAAGCGACATGGATATGGGGCCGAGGGCGATCAGGATCGATCCGAGAATCACCACATGGCGTTCGCTGAGGCGCGGGGGATGCATCTTGGTCTCCAGGCATTTCCCAGGTCGGGAGCCGCCTCAATTGGTACCTTTGGCCTGGTTTCACCATCACATTTAAGCAATTTTACAAATTGCATGGCTGGCCGGCGACTTTGCAGTCGGGTTTTTCTTGCTCCTGTCACAATGATTCGTATAGTGCGCCCCAATGGGACGGTCCGGACGTATGCTCCGGGCCGTCCGTCTTTTTCTATCCGAGAGTTTTCATGCAGCTCCGCAATATCGCTATCATCGCGCACGTCGACCACGGCAAGACCACGCTCGTCGACGAACTTCTGAAGCAGTCGGGTTCGTACCGCGAGAACCAGCGCGTCGTCGAGCGCGTGATGGACTCCAACGATCTCGAAAAGGAGCGCGGCATCACCATCCTCGCCAAGGCCACCTCGGTGGTCTGGAAGGACACGCGCATCAATATCGTCGACACCCCAGGCCATGCCGACTTCGGCGGCGAGGTGGAACGCATCCTCAACATGGTGGACGGCGCCATCGTTCTGGTCGACGCTGCCGAAGGCCCGATGCCGCAGACCAAGTTCGTGGTCGGCAAGGCGCTCAAGGTCGGCCTGAAGCCGATCGTCGCCATCAACAAGGTCGACCGTCCGGACGCTCGCATTCACGAAGTGGTCGACGAAGTGTTCGATCTCTTCGCCAATCTCGACGCCACCGACGAGCAGCTCGATTTCCCGATCCTCTATGGTTCGGGCCGCAATGGCTGGATGGCCCTGTCGCCGGATGCCGGCCCCGAAGAGGGCATGTCGCCGCTGTTCGATCTGGTCATGAAGCATGTGCCGGCTCCGACCGTCGAGGAAGGCGCCCCCTTCAAGATGATCGGTACGCTGCTGGAAGCCAATCCCTTCCTCGGCCGCATGATCACCGGTCGCATCACCTCCGGCACCGTCAAGCCGAACCAGACCATCAAGGTGCTGGCTGGCGATGGTTCGGTGGTCGAGCAGGGCCGCGTGTCCAAGATCCTCGCCTTCCGTGGCCTTGAGCGTACCGCGATCGAGCTCGGCGAAGCCGGCGACATCGTCGCCATCGCCGGTCTCGTCAAGGGCACCGTGGCCGATACCTTCTGCGCGCTTGAGGTCACCGAGGCGATCCACGCCCAGCCGATCGATCCGCCGACCGTGACCATGAGCTTCCTCGTCAACGACTCGCCGCTGGCCGGCACCGAGGGTGACAAGGTGACGAGCCGCATGATCCGCGACCGTCTCCTCAAGGAAGCCGAAGGCAACGTCGCCCTCAAGATCGAGGAAAGCGCCGAGAAGGACTCCTTCTTCGTGTCGGGCCGTGGCGAACTGCAGCTGGCCGTGCTGATCGAGACCATGCGTCGCGAAGGCTTCGAGCTGGCCGTGTCGCGTCCGCGCGTGGTGTTCCGCAAGGACGACGCCACCGGCGAGATCCTGGAGCCGATCGAAGAGGTCGTCATCGACGTCGACGAGGAATATTCCTCCGTCGTCGTGCAGAAGATGAGCGAACGTCGCGCCGACATGGTGGAGATGCGTCCCTCCGGCGGCAATCGCCAGCGTCTCGTGTTCTACGCACCGACCCGCGGCCTGATCGGCTACCAGTCGGAGCTGCTGACAGACACGCGCGGCACCGCCATCATGAACCGCCTGTTCCACGCCTATGCGCCGCACAAGGGCGATCTGCCGGGCCGTCGCAATGGCGTGCTGATCTCCAACGACATCGGCGAGGCCGTGGCCTATGCGCTGTGGAACCTTGAAGATCGCGGCCCGATGATGATCGAGCCGGGCTGGAAGGTCTATCAGGGCATGATCGTCGGCGAGCACACCCGCGAGAACGACCTCGAGGTCAACGTGCTCAAGGGCAAGAAGCTCACCAACATCCGCTCGGCCGGCAAGGACGAAGCCGTCCGCCTGACGCCGCCGATCCGCATGACGCTCGAGCGCGCGCTGGCCTGGATTCAGGACGACGAGCTGGTGGAAGTGACGCCCAAGTCGATCCGTCTGCGCAAGATGCATCTCGATCCGAACGAGCGCAAGAAGTACGAGCGCGCCGGCGCCGCTGCCTGATATCTGCTGCCGTTGCAAAGGGCAGTCGATGTTCCGCTTTTGAATTTCTCATGGCTCTCGACGCAAATGAGAAGTTTGAAAGGAGTTCATCGAGCCCGTGCGTCAGCATCCGGGCGAGTTGGCTTGAAGCGCCACCGTCACGCACTCGTCAAGCGAATGATTTATGTCCCGTTTCCCGAGAGGGAGACGGGACATGTCTTTTGAAGCCAGCCTGCCGCAGGGAACTGCGGTGAAATTCTTCGCCGACGGTCGGCCGCGGCCCTATGCCGGCAACACCTTCGTGGCCGCGCTGGCGTCCGAGCGGCCTGAATCGGCCGTGGTGGCCGACATTGCCGAGCGTCTGCGCACCAGCACCATTGGCCACCGGCTGACGCTGCTGCCGCGATCGAGCTACCATATGACGGTGTTCGAGGGCGTCTGCGATGCCTATCGCGTTGCCGAGCGCTGGCCGGCAGATCTGCCGCTCGACGCGCCGCTCGCTGAGGCGCATGCCTATTTCGAGGACCGGATCGCCGATGTCGCCGGCATCGCCGCGCCCTTGCGGATGAAGGTGAACGGTCTCACCTCCTGGGCGAACGGCCTGGTGATCGGCCTCGAAGCCGAAGACCAGGATGAAGACGGCCATCTCAGGGCATTGCGCGATCGTCTGTCGACGGCGACCGGCCTTCGCAAGCCCGATCACGCCACCTACGCCTTTCACATGACGCTCGGCTATTGGCTCGACCGGCCTGAGGACGAGCTGTGGCTGGTGGAAAAGCAGGGGATCGAGCAGCTGTTGCTGCGTCTCCTGCCGCGCCTTGAACTCCCTGCGCCCGATTTCTGCCATTTCGCTGACATGCACGCCTTCCATCCGCGGGTTTCGTTGGCGCGTTGAGCGGCGGCGGCCCAGGGCTCGGTCCAGGCGGCTTGGCGCAACTGAACTGCCGGACCGGATGTGGCGTCGCTGACTGAGTTGGACCTGCAACGGGACTGATCGCTCCGGCCATTGTCCTGCTCGCCGGGGGCGTCCCCGGCGGTGCCGTCGCCCCTATCGGCTTTGCGGCCTCTCGCGGCGGGCCGTGTGCGCGCTGCAGATGGATCGATCTGAAATAGAATTCAGTTGAATATCGCTTGAACGGTCGGAGACTCTGTTAGGGCAGTAAAACAATGCAAGCTGATTGGTAATATTCTCTATCAGCTGGTAGAAATCTTTCGGATATTTTCATGTGCAATCCATCTACAACACATGATTAACCAAACCCATCTAGCCTCAATACAGGGGAACGGTGGGGGTATGCACATGGCGCTGACGATCAAGTTGCAGCTACGAATTCTGGTGGTGTTCTTTGCGGTTCTGATGGCCAGTCTCGGGGCTGGCGCCTGGGTTGTCCTGACAGACGTCAGGGCCTTGCAGGATCAGGGGGCGGCGGCGAGCCGCGAAGCTGAGCAGGCCGCTTATGCCAGCCAGATGGGCGCGCGCCTCTACCGGGTCATTGCGGATTCGGAGATCAACCATGATCTTGTCCAGTCTCGCAAGGATTGGGCGGCGGGGATCAACACCGAACGGGCGCTGATCGAACAGGTCCGCACCTGGGTCGTCGTCGACGAGGAGCGCCAGCTGCTCGAGGAGGCGAGTGCCGCTCTCGGGCGCCTGGCGGGGCTCTACGAGACGGCCATGGTGCCGGTCATCGAGGCTTCCGACGTCATCGACGCCCACACCCGTGATCTCGACGGACAGATTGACGATCTCGTGCAGGCGGTCACCGACCCGTTCCAGAAGCTCAGGGACCTGGCGACGGCGCGTGCCAGCCGGGCCGATGCCGATTTCGACGGCCGGACCGGCAGCGTGCTGCTCGGGGCCATGATCGTCATGGCCTTGTCGCTCCTGGTCACGATCGGGGTCAGCGTCAAGGTTGATCGGGCGGTATCGGGGGGCGTCGCCGGGTTGATGACGTCGATGAAGGACATCGAGGCCGGCTCGCTGTCGTCCCCGGCGCAAGGAGCGGCGCGCAAGGACGAGTTCGGCGCCATGGCGCGCATGCTCGACAGCGTGCGGCAAAGCCTGCGCGCGGCCGAAGATCTGCACGCCGACAGTGCCAGGCGGCAGCGGGAGGAGAGTCTCGTGCTGTCCCGCCGCGAAAAGCTGGCGTCGTCCTTCGTGGCGGACATGCAGACGATCGCTTCGGGCTTTGCCCGCTCGGCGGGGGACGTTGCCACCGCGGCGCGGGAAATGGCGCAGACGGCGCGCGAGACGCAGCAGCAGTCGCGGGTGGTCGAATCGGCGGCCGAGGAAGCCTCCACCAATGTGGGAACGGTTGCGACGGCGACCGAGGAAATGGCCGTCTCGGTGCGGGAAATCAACGCACAGGCCAGTCATTCGACGCGCGTGGCCGACACAGCCTTCAACGAAGCGGCCGTGTCCAACGAGCGCATCGGGGCGCTCAACAGCGCGGCAACGGCCATCGGCGACGTGGTCAACATCATCAAGGGCATTGCCGACCAGACCAATCTCCTCGCGCTCAACGCGACGATCGAGGCGGCGCGGGCCGGTGAGGCGGGCAAGGGCTTTGCCGTGGTGGCCGCCGAGGTCAAGCAGCTCGCCGATCAGACCGGCAAGGCGACCGGTGAGATCAGCGCCCGCGTCGGCGAGATCCAGCAGGCGACGGAGGGATCGGTCCGGTCCATCACCGAAATCGTCAAGGTGATCGGCGACATCAAGGCGATCGCCGCCTCGATTGCCACGGCCGTCGAGCAGCAGGGCGCCGCCACCGGCGAGATCGCGCGCAACTGTCAGCTGGCAGCCAGCGGCACGCAGCAGGTGACGCAGAACATCTCCAGCGTCGGCGGCGCGGCCGAGAAGACCGGGGCGGCCTCATCCCAGCTGATGACGCTGTCGGATGGTCTGGCGGCGCAGGCCGGCGACTTGCGGCGCACGGTCGAGAATTTTGTCGAGCAGTTCGCCGCGGCCTGACCTGCGGCAGCTGTCGGGCACAAAAGCAAATGCGGCGGACACCGTCCGCCGCATGCAAAGGATGGGGCACCTCGGATAAGCCGTCCGCCCGAGCCGATCAGGCGCCGACCGCGAGCTTGGCCAGCGGCTGGTCGAGACCCAGCATGTGGCGCAGGTCGACGCGGTCCTTGGCGATGTCGGCGATGGTATACTTGTCCAGCACCGCAAAGAAGGCGCCGAGCGCCTCGCGCAGCACGCGGTTGTATTCGCAGCTCAGGATCAGCGGACAGTCCTTGTGCCCCTCTTCGGAGAAGCACTCGGCCATCATGAAGCTTTCCTCGGTGGCCGAGATGACGTCGCCAAGGCGGATCTCCTCCGCCGGGCGACCGAGCTTCAGCCCGCCGTGACGACCGCGAATGGTCTCGATGAACTTGTTGTCCACGAGCACCTTCAGGATCTTGAACAGGTGCGTTTCCGACATGTCGAAAACCGAGGCGATATCCGCAACCCGACTCGGACGGTCGGGATTGGCTGCACAATAGAGCAGCACGCGGATCGAATAATTGGTGGCTTGAGTGAGGCGCATGACACCCAGATATGGCCAGTTGACCCAAAAGGTCAAGTTTATTTCGGTAATTTAAGGTAAGGCGAGTTGTCGTTCCGCAACAGTCGGTTCAGTACTTAACTCGAAAATGGATCTATTTATAACACCGATAGACAATCGGCAGTGAAGCTGTTGCCGGCACACGCCTTTCCGGCAAAACCGCCGCCAACTTCACGTGGGCGGCGGTTTGCATTTTCACGTTGATCCAGCCCGATCACCGGAGAAATCTCCGGCACGATCCGTCCGTCAGGCGAACTGGCCGTGGCAGTGCTTGTACTTCTTGCCCGAGCCGCAGGGGCAGGGCTCGTTGCGCGAGACCGTGCCCCAGGTGGAAGGATCGTTGGGATCGCGGGCCTGGCCCTCGTTCGCAAAGGCGGCCTGCAGCAGCGCGGCGGCGGCAGCGCCGTCCGCCATCTCGTCCTGGCCCGTGAGCGGGTTGACGTGATGGGCCTGCATCGGCGGCATTTCCGGTTCGGGCTGCTGCTGACGCACTTCGACGCGCATCAGATTGCCGGTCACCTGGCGACGCAGGTCCGACAGCAGGGCTTCGAACAGGGCGAAGGCCTCGGTCTTGTATTCGTTGAGCGGATCGCGCTGGGCATAGCCGCGGAAGCCGATCACCGAACGCAGATGGTCGAGATGGGCCAGATGCTCGCGCCAGAGATTGTCCAGCGTCTGCAGCAGCACGGCCTTCTCGATGTAGCGCATGGTGTCGCTGCCGAAGCGGGCTTCGCGCGCGGCGAAGTTCTCGTCGGAGAGCTTCTTGATGCGCTCCTCGATCTCCTGGTCGGCGATGCCCTCTTCCTTGGCCCAGGCCTCGACCGGCAGGTCCATCGCCAGATACTGGACGATCTCCGCCTTGAGGCCGGTCACGTCCCACTGTTCGGCGTAGACGTTTTCGGGAATGTGCTTGGTCACCAGATCGCCGATCACCTCGTGGCGCATGTCGGCGACCGTCTCGGCGACGCTCTCCTCGGTCATCAGTTCGATGCGCTGCTCGAAGATCACCTTGCGCTGATCGTTCATCACGTTGTCGAACTTGAGCAGGTTCTTGCGGATGTCGAAGTTGCGGGCTTCGACCTTCTGCTGCGCCTTCTCGAGGGCCTTGTTGATCCACGGATGGATGATGGCTTCGCCGTCCTTCAGGCCCAGCTTCTGCAGCATGCCGTCCATGCGGTCGGAGCCGAAGATGCGCATCAGGTCGTCCTGCAGCGACAGATAGAAGCGCGAATGACCAGGGTCGCCCTGGCGGCCGGAACGACCACGCAGCTGGTTGTCGATGCGGCGGCTCTCGTGGCGTTCGGTGCCGAGCACGAACAGGCCACCGGCGGCCAGCGCCTTGTCCTTGAGGCGCGCCACGTCGGCGCGGATCTTCTGCTCGCGCGCGTCGCGCTCGGGACCGGGCGGCACGTCGCCAAGCTCATGGGCGATGCGCATGTCGACGTTGCCGCCGAGCTGGATGTCGGTGCCGCGGCCGGCCATGTTGGTGGCGATGGTCACCGCGCCGGGCACGCCGGCCTGGCTGATGATATAGGCTTCCTGCTCGTGATAGCGGGCGTTGAGCACCTGGAACACCAGCTTGCCGTCGTCGCCGTCGAACAGCACGTCGAACTCGCGCTGGGCGAAGCCCTGCTCGCTGAGCATGCGGGCAAGGGTTTCGGACTTCTCGATCGAGGTGGTGCCGACGAGGATCGGCTGACCCTTGGCCTTGCACTCGCGGATGGTGTCGATGATCGCCTTGTACTTCTCGTCAACCGTCCGGTAGACCTCGTCGTGGTCGTCGATGCGCGACACCGGGCGATGGGTCGGGATCTCCACGACTTCGAGATTGTAGATGTCGGCGAATTCGTCCGCTTCCGTCGAGGCCGTACCGGTCATGCCGGCCAGCTTGTCGTACATGCGGAAATAGTTCTGGAAGGTGATCGAGGCCAGCGTCTGGTTTTCCGGCTGGATGCGCACGTGTTCCTTGGCTTCCAGTGCCTGGTGCAGGCCGTCCGAATAGCGGCGGCCCGGCATCATGCGGCCTGTGAACTCGTCGATGATCACCACTTCGTCGTCCTTGACGATATAGTCGCGATCCCTCTGGAACAGCTTGTGGGCGCGCAGCGCCTGATTGAGGTGGTGCACCACCGAGACGTTTTCCACGTCGTAGAGCGAACCGCCCTTCAGCAGGCCGGCGGCCTTCAGCTTCTGCTCCATGCGCTCGGTGCCGATCTCGGAGAAGATGGCGGTGCGCTGCTTTTCGTCCACCTCATAGTCCTCGGTCACGATGCCGGGGATGAAGGTGTCCATGGTGTTGTAGAACTCGGAGCGGTCTTCCAGCGGGCCGGAGATGATCAGCGGCGTGCGCGCTTCATCGACGAGGATCGAGTCCACTTCGTCGACGATGGCGTAATGGTGTCCGCGCTGCACCATCTGCGACTTCTCATATTTCATGTTGTCGCGCAGATAGTCGAAGCCGAGCTCGTTGTTGGTGGCGTAGGTGATGTCGCAGTTATAGGCGTCGCGACGCTGGTCGTCGGTCAGTCCGTGCACGATCACGCCGGTGGTCAGCCCGAGGAAGCCGTAGATGCGGCCCATCCACTCGGAGTCGCGCTTGGCGAGGTAGTCGTTGACCGTGACGACATGGACGCCCTGGCCGGAGAGCGCGTTGAGGTAGACTGCGAGGGTTGCCACCTGCGTCTTGCCTTCACCGGTCTTCATCTCGGCGATGTCGCCGTCGTTCAGCACCATGCCGCCGATCAGCTGGACGTCATAGTGTCGCTGGCCGAGCACGCGGCGGGCGGCCTCGCGCACAACGGCGAAAGCGGGAACCAGAAGGTCGTCGAGCTTGGTGCCGGACGCCAGTTTCTCGCGGAATTCGATGGTCTTGGCCTTCAGAGCCTCGTCGGAGAGCTTCTGGACCTCGGCCTCCAAGGCGCTGATCGCCTGAACGCGCGGGCGGTAGCCCTTGATGCGGCGGTCGTTCGCCGTACCGAAAATCATCCGTGCCAAACCGCCGAGGCCGACCATGGCAGCCCATCCCTTCATAAAAGTCCGTTTTCCGAATTCGACCCGCCGTATGTGGCGCAAATATGCCGCAATTCAGCGATTGGCCTATTCAGCCACGCTCCATCTATGTTGGGGTGTGGTGGATGTCAACGTGGCGTCTTTCAGTTGGCGCACAGCCGCGCTATACCGCAGGCGTCAATTTCGCCGGCCCGATGTCCGGGCGGCCGTGCAGAACAGGAATTGCCTGATGAATTTTCCGATGCTTTCGACCGCGCGCAAAGGCCTGCGCTTGATCCCGGCGCTGCTCCTGGCTGGCGTCGCCCTGGCTGGTCCGGCTCTTGCCGACGGCGACGTGCTTGCCCGCGTCAATGGCAAGGATATCACCAAGGCCGAAGTGGACATGGCCATGGACGTTTTCGGTCAGCAGCTCGCCCAGGTGCCCGATGGCGCCAAGCAGTCCATGGTGCTTGACGCGCTGATCGACATGCATGTGCTGGCCGATGCCGCCGCCGCTTCGGGCGTCAAGGACGATCCCAAGTACAAGGCGCGCATTTCCTTCCTCGATGCCCAGGCCCTGCGCAACACCTATCTTGAAGATCAGGTGCAGGCCAAGATCACCGATGACGAGATCAAGGCCCGCTATGAGAAGGACATTGCCGGCTACACCCCGCCGGAAGAAGTCCACGCCCGCCACATCCTGGTGAAGACCGAGGAAGAAGCCAACCAGATCATCAAGGATCTGGCCGCCGGCAAGGACTTCGCGGCGCTTGCCAAGGAAAAGTCGCTCGATCCGGGTTCCAAGGACAATGGTGGCGACCTCGGCTTCTTCGCCAAGGGTCAGATGGTTCCCGAGTTCGAAACGGAAGCCTTCTCGCTGCAGCCGGGCCAGACGTCGGCCAAGCCGGTGAAGACCCAGTTCGGCTATCATGTGCTGAAGGTCGAAGAGAAGCGCACCCAGCCGGTTCCCAAGCTCGAGGACGTGCGCGAGCAGGTCGTGCAGGTGCTGCAGCGCGAGAAGGCGCAGGAGATCCTCACCAAGCTCAAGGGCGAGGCCAAGATCGAGAACCTGCTGCCGCCGCCGGCTCCCGCCGCCACGCCGGCCCCGGGTGCTGAGCCCGCTCCTGCCCCGGCCCAGTGACGATGAGTGCGGCGTCACTGCAATTTTGCGTGATTGTCGCTGAAATGCTGTAAAAGCGGACCCGGACGATTCCTTCGTCCGGGTTCGTTCCTTTCCAGAAAGCCAAGAAGAAAGCCGATGTCCCACGCCGTTTCGCCGCTTGCACCCAAGACCTATCCCGAAATGCCGGCGGTTGCCGGTGTGCGATTTGCGACGGCCGAGGCCGGCATCAAGTACAAGAACCGCACCGACGTGCTGCTGCTGACCCTCGACGAGGGCTCGGAAGTGGCTGGTGTGTTCACCCGCTCGAAGTGCCCGTCGGCGCCGGTCGACTGGTGCCGCGCCAATCTCGCCCAGGGCAAGGCGCGGGCGCTTCTGGTCAATTCGGGCAATGCCAATGCCTTCACCGGTCTCAAGGGCCGCGAGACGGTGCAGCTCTCGGCGGATTACGTGTCGAAGGCGCTCGGCGTGCCGGCCGAGACCGTGTTCCTTGCCTCCACCGGTGTGATCGGCGAGCCGCTCGATCCTGGCAAGTTCGACGCCGTGCTGGGCGAGACCGCCACGCGTCTGGCGGCCGGTCCGTGGATCGATGCCGCGCGCGCCATCATGACCACCGACACCTTCCCCAAGGTCGCCACCCGCACCGTCGATTTCGGCGGCGTGCCCGTGGTGATCAACGGCATGGCCAAGGGCGCCGGCATGATCGCGCCTGACATGGCCACCATGCTGTCCTTCATCTTCACCGACGCGCCGATTGCCGCGCCTGTCCTGCAGGACCTGATTTCCAAGGGCGCCAACGGTTCGTTCAACTCGGTCACCGTCGACAGCGACACGTCCACCTCGGACACGCTGATCCTGTTCGCCACGCAGAAGGCCGCGGCGCCGCGTCTGACGGCCCTTGACGATCCGCGCCTGCCGGCCTTCCGCGCCGCGCTCGACAGCCTGCTGCAGGATCTCGCGCAGATGGTCGCCCGCGACGGCGAGGGCGCGCGCAAGTTCATCGAAGTGCAGGTCACGGGCGCCGTCGACGACGCCTCGGCCAAGCGCATCGCTCTGTCCATCGCCAACTCGCCGCTGGTCAAGACGGCCGTTGCCGGCGAGGACGCCAACTGGGGGCGCGTGGTGATGGCCGTCGGCAAGGCCGGCGAGCCGGCCGATCGCGATCGCCTGTCCATCTGGTTCGGCGATGTGCGCGTGGCTGTCGAAGGCGCCCGCGATCCCGACTATTCGGAAGCGGCCGCGTCCGACGTGATGAAGCGCGACGAGATCATCGTGCGCGCCGACATCGGTCTCGGCACGGGCAAGGCCCGGGTGTGGACCTGCGATCTCACCAAGGAATATGTCGCCATCAACGGCGACTATCGCAGCTGAGGCCTCGCCCATGAAAATGGTTCTCGTGGTTGCCTGCGCGCTCGTCGACACCGACGGGCGCATCCTGCTTGCCCGGCGGCCCGAGGGCAAGTCGCTGGCCGGTCTGTGGGAGTTCCCCGGCGGCAAGGTCGAAGCGGGTGAAAGCCCCGAGGACGCACTGATCCGCGAGCTCGACGAGGAGCTGGGGCTGACGGTCAGGAAGCCGTGCCTCGCCCCGCTCACTTTTGCCAGCCACACTTATGAAACCTTCCACTTGCTGATGCCGCTCTATGTGTGTCGGCGCTGGGAGGGCATTGCCCAGTCGCGCGAGGGACAGGTGCTTGCCTGGGTGCGGCCGGGCAAGCTGCGGGACTATCCCATGCCGGCGGCCGACGAACCGCTGATCCCGCATCTTCAGGATCTGCTTGGGTCCTAGCGGTTCGATTGTGGCCTTTGCATCCGTCTGATACGAACCGCCGTGCAAATGTCGCAATCATTGGAACCACTAGCGGCGCTCTTTCCTTCAAATTTGAATGAATATTTAAGCTTTCCCCGCTAGCCCTATGCAAGATTTCTCATAGGGGTTTCTACGGGGCGGCATGGGCGACAACGGTCACTTCGAAAGACGAAGCCGGATCATCGGCCGGCGCATGGGCTTCGTCCGGGCGGTGTCCGGGGCAACGTCGCTTGAATATGCCGTTGTCGGCGGCGTGCTGGCGCTGCTGGTCAGCACTGCGTCGAGCTATAGCGGCCATGGGCTGTCCGACGGTCTTCAGCGGCTCAAGGCCGCCATATCGGGGACAGAGGTCGAGAAGGTGGCCGGCCATCAGCTCATCGGCAACGGCCACTGATGTCCTGACCATCCGCAACAATCGGGCATTTGCCGCCACATATTTCCCGCGGGTTAACCGGGGTGCTTACGGGAATCTTCACTTTTTTCTGGCTTGCTGGCGTCATCAACGCGTGCGGCGCTGCCGTCACATGCCGTTCGATGCACGCCAAGGAATGGCCAATGCCGGGTGAAGCCGAGAAGTTCAGTGTCCTGCGCCTTGTGTCGGCGTTCGCCCGTGACGAACGCGGTGCGACGGCGCTTGAATACGGCATTCTCGCATCGATGATCGTGGTCGCGCTCGCCGGCATCTCGACACTGTCGGAAATCGCCGACGCGCAGAACCGCGTCTACGGCCTGCTGACCAACGCCATGCGTTGAGCGGCGTCTGCCGCCCCTTTCACTGTTCCAGCTTGTTTTCCTGTACGCCCAGCGCGTCGGCAAGGCGCATGCGTGCGCTGCCGGGGCGCAGCGGCTTCTGCTGGCTCTCGTGCGGCGCCCAGCCCGACAGCGAGATCAGCGCCAGCGTGGCGCGGATGCGGCCGTCGGCGTCGGCGTGATCGCGGGCATAGATCTCGGCCGCGCGCATCAGCAGCGACGGTGGGGTGAGCGCCCGCGCGCGGCCCGCCAGGCAGTTGGTGGCGCCCATGGCGGCCAGTTCGCGCATCAGATGGAACGGGGTCGCGTAGCGCAGCGTCAGGCGGTCCTGGTCGGCAACGGGCAGGGCGAGGCCGGCGCGCTGCAACAGGCCGCCGAGATCGCGCACTTCGCCCATGGGCGCGACACGCGGGCTGACACCGCCCTTGCGTTCGCTCTCGGCGGCGAGCAGGGCCTGGCGCAACTCGGTCAGCGTCTCGCCGCCGGCCATCAATCCAAGGAACAGGCCGTCCGGACGCAGGATGCGGCGGATCTGGATCAGCGCGCCCGGCAGGTCATTGGTCCAGTGCAGCGTCAGCACGGAGATCACCAGATCGAAGCTCTCCGCCTGGAAGGGCAGGGCCTCGTCGTCGACCACCAGCGTTTCCTCGGTGGGGCGCAGGCCCGGCGCCAGGAGATCGGCCGAGGTGATGGTGTCGACGCGACCGGTCGCCCGCAGCGCGTCGGCCACGCGCGTGGTCGGATCGCCGATCACCAGCACCCGCTCGAAATGCCGCGCCACGGCCATGACCCGGTCCGCGAGGTCTTCGGCGGCAAGCGCCAGCAGGAAGTCGGCGCCATCGGTCGGACGGGCGAGGGCGCGGGCTCTGCGGCGGGCAAGCTGGTGGCGGTCGAAGATCACGGGCGTCATGGCTACGGGCTCCTGTCGGCGGCTCAATAGAAGCCGGAGGCGGTGCCGTCAAATCAATCTGGTGCGAGTGCTCCAGACATTTGCTGGTGGTCCGCTCGGGCCATTTTCTGTGACGCAGACCTGCAGAGGGATTGTGTCGAAGATGCGGTGCGTGGATACTGCGTGCACTCCAGCTCGTTCTGCAACTCGTCGTCCCTGTCGCCGCGCCATGGTCTCGCCCTCGCTCTGGACTGCCGCCCATTGCCGCCCCTCGCGGACCGATGCGATGCCGGCGATCGCCGCCGCGTTCGGCGCGCCCCTGCGCCATGGCAAGCGCCTCCTGCGCTCGGCCGTCGATCTGGTGATGCCGCCCGTCTGTCCGGGGTGCCGCACGCTGCTGGGCAGTCCCGCCGGCCTCTGCTTCACCTGCTGGCAGAAGGTGCGTTTCCTCGAAAGGCCGTGGTGCGAGCGGCTCGGCACGCCGCTGTCGCTCGATCTCGGCCCCGGCGTTCTCTCGGCGGAGGCGATCGCCAACCCGCCGCGCTATGCCAGGGCCCGCTCGGCGGTGGTCTATGACGGGCTGGTGCCGGATCTGGTGCAGGCGTTCAAATATTCCGACCGGCTCGATCTCGCCCCCATGTTTGCGGCCTGGATGCTGCGCGTCGCCGGCGAGCTTCTGGATGAAACCGACCTGATCCTCCCCGTGCCCTTGCACTGGACCCGCCTTGCCCGGCGGCGGTTCAACCAGGCGGGCGTTCTCGCCGGTCTTGTGGGACGTCGCGCCGGACGGTCGGTACGCCATGACATTCTGCTGCGCGTCAAGCGCACGCGCCAGCAGGTCGGCCTTGGCCGCACCGATCGATCGGACAATCTGCGCGGTGCCTTCCTGGTGCCGCAGCGCAAGAGAGGGGCGATCGCGGGCAAGGCCGTCCTGCTCATCGACGATGTGCTGACCACCGGCGCCACACTGGATGCCGCCGTCGGCGTCCTGCTGCGCGCCGGGGCGCGCACGGTCAACGTGCTGACGCTGGCGCGTGTCATCGATCCGGGCTGACACCCTCATGATTTGCGGCGGCCGGCGCCTTCGTCTATATGGCCATCAGGACATTCATCGAGAGGACGGCTTTCATGGCTTCGGTTGTGATCTATACGCGCGATTTCTGCGGTTATTGCGCCCGCGCCAAGGCGCTGCTCGACGCCAAGGGCGTCACCTACACCGAGTTCAACGCCACGGCGACGCCGGACAAGCGGGCCGAGATGATGGAGCGCTCCGGTCGCAACACCTTCCCGCAGATCTTCATCGGCAGCACCCATGTCGGTGGCTGCGATGATCTGCATGCGCTCGAAGACGCCGGCAAGCTGGACGCGCTGCTCGCCGGCTGAGACACCGTCGCAAACGCTCTGGAGGGACCCATGGCCAGGATCTGTGTTGCCGCCATTCAGATGCGCAGCGGTCGTGAGCCGCTTGCCAATCTGGCCGATGCCGAAGCGTTGATCCGCGATGCGGCCGCTTCCGGCGCCACCTATGTGCAGACGCCGGAGATGACCAACATCCTCGAACGCGATCGCACTGTGGCGCTGCAGAAGATTTCGCCCGAGGCGGACGATCCCTTCATCGCGCGGGGGCGGCAGCTCGCGCGTGAACTCGGCATCACCCTGCATTTCGGGTCGCTGGCGATCCTGCGGCCGGATGGCAAGATCGCCAATCGCGCCATCGTGCTCGGTCCGGACGGCACTCTCGTCGCCCGCTACGACAAGATCCACATGTTCGACGTCGATCTGGCCAATGGCGAAAGCTGGCGCGAGAGCGCCACCTATACGCCGGGCACGTCTGCCGTCCTCACCGATATCGGCGGCGTTCGCCTCGGCCTTGCCATCTGTTACGACATCCGCTTCCCCCATCTCTTCCGCGCCTATGGCAAGGCGGGCGTGCATGTCATCACCGCGCCGGCGGCCTTCACGCGGCAGACCGGGCAGGCGCATTGGCATGTGCTGCAGCGGGCGCGGGCGATCGAGAATGGCTGCTTCCTGGTGACTGCGGCGCAGGGCGGCACGCACGAGGATGGCCGGGAGACCTTCGGCCATTCGCTGATTGTCAGCCCCTGGGGGCAGGTGATCGCCGAAGCGGAGGCTGATGCCCCCGGGGTGGTCCTCGCCGACATCGATCTCGACGAAGTCGCCGTGGCGCGGGGGCGCATTCCCTCGCTCCTCAACGAGCGCCCGTTCGACCTGTCGTCCAGCGCGGGCGAAGTTTGATCCGCTTTCCAAGCAACTTTCCGGTTTGCTCAGGTTTTCCGGCTTGTCAGCCGGCCCCTGCGGCCCCATTTTGACACCATGATCCGTTACTCGCTCATCTGTTCGAATGCCCATGACTTCGAAGGCTGGTTCCGCTCTTCGGAAGATTTCGATTCTCAGGCGCAGCGCGGCCTGCTGGCGTGCCCGCATTGCGGCGATGGTGCCATCACCAAGGCCTTGATGGCGCCGCGCGTGGTGACCGGCGAACAGAAGGCCGCGATGGCTGCACTGGAACCTGCCGAGACCCCGGCCGCGCCGCCGGTGCCGCTTGCGGCCATTCCGCCGCAGGCGCAGGAAGCGCTGGCCAAGCTCAAGGAAATCAAGGCGGCGCTGCTCGCCAATTCGGAGAATGTCGGCAAGGGCTTTGCCGAGGAAGCGCGCAAGGTGCATTTTGGCGAAGCGCCGGCGCGGCCGATCCACGGCGAGGCGTCAGCCGATGAGGCCAAGGCCCTGATCGAGGATGGCATCGACATCCTGCCCCTGCCGGCCCTGCCCGGCGAACAGAACTGACGGCCCGCCCGATCGAACGGGTCTGACGGACCTTGCGGCCGGTCTCAGGCCTTCGGCTTGGTCGCCAGCACCATGTAGTTGACGTCGGTGTCGCGGCTTTCCTTCCAGATATCGCGGAAGGGGTCGAAGACGATGCCGGACCGGTCGAGCAGGGTCAGGCCGAAGTCCTGCAGCGGTGCTTCCACTTCCTCGGGCTTGACGAACTTGTCCCAGCTGTGGGTGCCGCGCGGCAGCCAGCGCAGCACATATTCGGCCCCGATGATGGCAAGGCCGAGGGCCTTGATGGTGCGGTTCAGCGTCGCCACCACGAGAAGGCCACCCGGGCGGACGAGGTTCGACACCGTCTCCAGAAAGGCCTGCACGTCGGCCACGTGTTCGATCACTTCAAGCGCCAGGACCACATCGAAGCGGTCGCCGGCGGCGTCGAGCGCCTCGGCGGTCTCGGCCCGGTAGTCGATGGTGAGCCCCGACTGCCCTGCATGCAGGCGCGCCACTTCGATGTTGGTTTCCGAAGGATCGATCCCGGTCACCGTGGCGCCGAGGCGTGCCATCGGTTCGGAGATCAGGCCGCCGCCGCAGCCGATGTCAACCAGCGTCAGCCCCTCGAAGCTGTTGGCGGCGTCAGCGTTGCGGCCGAAATGGGCGGAGATTTCGCGCTTGAGATAGCCCAGGCGCGCCGGATTGAACTTGTGCAGCGGCTTGAACTTGCCCTTGGGGTCCCACCATTCCGCTGCGATGCGCGAGAAACGGTCGACTTCCGATTGGTCTACGGTTCTGGCGGTCGGCGACATGCGAGGGCTCCCGATGATGGCGGTTCTGCTTCCAACTCCGGATCGCACGTGCGCGGCGCGATGGCAAGGCTGGAGATGGAAAGACTTCAGCGCCTGCGTGCCCGCCGGCTCCAGCCTTGCCGGGTTCGCCCCGTTTGCCGCGCCTGCGCTGCCTCGGGCAGGCCTTGGCTTCAGGGGTAAACTACTGCTTTCGTATATAGTTCGCCTTGCATATGTCTACCAATGATATGTTCAGATTTACATCTGAACGACATCCTGCGAAGGTGAACACCCCTCGATTGTGATGCCTCCTCGCCTGCTTCGGAATGCTCAATGCCGCTGAATCCCGAGATCGCCCGCCTCATCGAACAGGCTGACGCCCTGAACTTGCCGTCTCTCGACAGCCTCAGCGTTGCCGAAGCGCGGGCGGGAGCACGGCTCAGGGCCCGGCCGCAGGGCAAGCCGGTTGCCTCGATCGAGGCCGTGTCCATTCCCGGCGATCGCGGGTCGATCGGCGGACGGATCTACCGCCCCTTCGGTTCCGGGGCCTCGCAAGTGGTGGTCTATGCGCACGGTGGCGGCTTCGTCATTTGCGACCTCGACACCCATGACAACATCTGCCGCAACATTGCGGCCGACGCCGGCGTGGTGGTTGTCTCCGTCGATTATCGCCTGGCCCCCGAACATCCCTTTCCGGCCGCCTCCGACGACATGGTGTCGGCCGTCCGCTGGGCGGTGCGCAAGTCACCGAGCTTTGGCGGCAATGGCGGTCGGGTGATCGTTGCCGGCGACAGTGCCGGAGCCCATCTTGCGGCGGTGGCTGCGCTGCGTCTCCATGAGTGCGGCGATGATCTGGTATCGGGCCAGCTCCTGGTCTATCCGGTAACCGATCATTACTCGTCGGGGCACGCGTCCTATTCTGAGTTTGCCGAGGGCTATGGCCTGACCAGAAGCGACATGGTCTGGTTCTGGGATCACTTTCTTCCCGACGCCGCACAGGCGGGCAATCCTTGGGTTTCGCCCTTGCGCGCCGACGACCTTTCCGGTCTGCCGCCGGCCTGCGTGCTGACGTCGGAATGCGACGTGCTGCGCGATGAGGGCGAGGCCTATGCTGCCCGGCTCAGCGACGCCGGCGTGCCGGTGCATTTCCAGCGGTTCAACGGTCTCCACCATGGTTGCCTCGGGCTGAATGGTCAGGTGCGTTGCGTGGCGCCGATGCAGGATGCGATCGTGAGCTGGCTTCGGGCGGTGGCCGCGCTTTGAGCCGCATTTTTGCGTCTCCTGCCTCGCCGACTTAATTTCCTGGCGCGTGAAGTTCCGACGTTGCGACGGGGCGAGGCTTCCTGTATGGAGGGCGCGCTTGCGGAGGCTTTCCGGCATCCGCATTTTCGTTTCTCCAGAAGGGGCCTGGCCCCGCAAGGCACGACGTCTGAAAATGGCTCGGTTGGTGATGAAATTCGGCGGGACTTCGGTCGCCGACCTGGACCGCATCCGCAACGTGGCGGCCCATGTCAAGCGCGAGGTGGACGCCGGCCATCAGGTGGCCGTGGTGGTTTCCGCCATGGCTGGCAAGACGAATGAACTGGTGGCGCTGTGCCGTGGCGCCTCTTCGCTGCATGACGCCCGCGAATATGACGCTGTGGTGGCTTCCGGCGAACAGGTGACGTCGGGCTTGCTCGCGATCACGCTGCAGGCCATGGGCATCGATGCCCGATCCTGGCAGGGCTGGCAGCTGCCGATCCTCACCGATCAGGCCCATGGCGCCGCCCGCATCCAGTCGATCGACGGCAGCCGCGTCATCGCGCAGATGGAAGAGGGGCGCGTCGCCGTGATCGCCGGCTTCCAGGGCATGGCGCCGGATGGCCGCATCTCGACGCTGGGCCGTGGCGGTTCGGACACGTCGGCAGTGGCGATTGCCGCGGCCATCCAGGCCGACCGTTGCGACATCTACACCGACGTCGACGGTGTCTACACCACCGATCCGCGCGTGGTGCCCAAGGCCCGCCGGCTTGCCAAGGTGTCGTTTGAGGAGATGCTCGAGATGGCGTCCCTCGGCTCCAAGGTGCTGCAGGTACGCTCGGTCGAGCTCGCCATGGTGCACAAGGTGCGCACCTTCGTTCGGTCTTCCTTCGAAGACCCCAACAATCCCAAGACCCAACCGAACGGCGACCCGTTCGGAACGCTCATTTGCGACGAGGACGAGATCGTGGAACAGGAAGTCGTCACGGGTATCGCTTATTCCAAGGACGAGGCGCAGATTTCCATTCGCCGCGTTCCCGACAAGCCGGGCGTGGCGGCTGCGGTCTTCGTGCCGCTGGCCGAAGCCAACATCAACGTGGACATGATCGTCCAGAACATCTCGCCCAACGGGACCGAGACCGACATCACCTTCACGCTGCCGGCGATCGACTACGAGCGCGCCGTGGCGGTGCTGACGGCCAAGAAGGCCGAGATCGGCTACGAGAGCTTTGAAGGCACCACCGGCATGTGCAAGGTGTCGGTGATCGGCGTCGGCATGCGCAGCCACGCAGGTGTCGCCGCGCGGGCCTTCCGCTCGCTGTCGAGCAAGGGCATCAACATCCGTGCGATCACCACCTCGGAGATCAAGATCTCCGTGCTGATCGACGAAGCCTATACCGAACTGGCGGTTCGCACCCTCCATTCGGAGTATGGCCTCGACAAGGCTTGATTTTGTAGAGTGAAGCCAATTCACTAAGGTCGTCGGGCAGGTCAGCTCGATGGCCTGATTCTCGAAGATGCTGATCCGGCGGCATGAGGCCGCCGGGCGGCGACCACTCAGGATGCGGATGATGCGGGGGGCACTGTCTGGACCGCGCGTGCTGTTGCGCCGCCTCCGCGAAGTGATGGCGGAGCCGATCAGTGCGCAAGGTCGGCTCGACAAGATCGTTCAGACCATCGCGGCCAACATGGTCGCGGAGGTGTGCTCCCTTTACGTCCTGCGCGCCGATGGCGTCCTCGAACTCTTCGCCACCGAAGGCCTCAACCGCGAGGCCGTGCACAAGGCCAGCCTGAAGCTCGGCCAGGGCCTCGTCGGCATGATCGCCGCCGAAGCCAGCGTGCTCAACCTGCCGGATGCGCAGGAACATCCCGCCTTCTCCTACATTCCCGGCACCGACGAAGAGGCCTACCACTCCTTCCTCGGCGTGCCGATCCTGCGCGCCGGCCGCACGCTCGGCGTGCTCGTCGTGCAGAACCGGGCCCGCAAGAGCTATTCCGATGAAGAGGAAGAGGCGCTCCAGACCACGGGCATGATCATCGCCGAGATCATCGCCTCCGGTCAGGTGTCGGGCCTCGCCTCGGCGCAGCAGACGGTGCTCGATCTGGCGCGGCCCATGCATCTTGAGGGCTCGGCGCTGTCGGACGGCGTCGGCCTCGGCCATGTGGTGCTGCACGAGCCGCGCGTGGTGGTGACCAATTTCATCGCCGAGGATCCCGACAAGGAAGTCCAGCGCCTCAACTCGGCCATCGCCAACCTGCGCCTGTCGATCGACGACATGATCGAGCGCGGCGAGGTGGCCCATCACGGCGAGCATCGCGATGTGCTGGAAGCCTATCGCATGTTCGCCTATGACCGCGGCTGGGCCCGGCGCATGGAAGAGGCGATCCTGCGCTCCGGCCTCAGCGCCGAGGCGGCGGTCGAGCGCGTGCAGTCCGACACGCGCGCCCGCATGCAACGGCAGACCGACCCTTACCTCCTCGAGCGCCTGCACGACTTCGACGATCTCACCTATCGCCTGCTGCGCGAGCTGATGGGCAAGACCGGCAAGGACAAGGCCCTGCCGGACAACGCCATCATCGTCGCCCGCACCATGGGCGCGGCCGAGCTGCTCGATTACGACCGCACGCGCCTGCGCGGCCTGGTGCTGGAAGAAGGCGCGGCCACCAGCCATGTGGCCATCGTCGCGCGCGCCCTGTCGATCGCCACCGTCGGTCAGGTGCCCAATGTGGTGTCGCTGGCCGAAAACGGCGATTCCATCATCGTCGACGGCGAGTCCGGCTTCGTGCACCTGCGCCCGCCGGGCGACGTGGAGCAGGCCTATGTCACCAAGGTGCGCTTCCGCGCCCGCCGGCAGGAACGCTATCGCCAGCTGCGCTTCAAGGAGCCGGTGACGCTTGATGGCACGCGCATCGCGCTCAACATCAACGCCGGCCTGCTGTTCGACCTGCCGCATTTCGACGAGTCCGGAGCCGATGGCATCGGTCTGTTCCGCACCGAGCTGCAGTTCATGATCGCCTCGGCCTTCCCCAAGCTCGGCCAGCAGACGGAACTCTATTCGCGCATTCTCGATGGCGCCGGTGGCCGGCCCGTCACCTTCCGCACGCTGGACATCGGCGGCGACAAGGTGCTGCCCTATCTTACCCGCTCGGTGCAGGAAGAGAACCCGGCCATGGGCTGGCGTGCCCTGCGCCTCGGGCTCGACCGGCCGGTGATCCTCCGCACGCAGGTGCGCGCCATCCTCAAGGCCGCTGCCGGGCGCGAGGCCAAGATCATGTTCCCGATGGTCAGCACCGTCGACGAATATCGCCGTGCGCGCGAAATGGTGCATCGCGAGCTCGCTTTCCTCGCCAAACACAATTACACGCCGCCCTCGCAGCTGAAGCTCGGCGCGATGATCGAAGTGCCCTCGCTGTTGTTCGAGATCGACGAACTGATGGGCGAGGTGGACTTCGTGTCGGTCGGCTCCAACGATCTGTTCCAGTTCATGCTGGCGGTGGACCGGGGCAACGCCAAGGTCTCCTCGCGCTTCGATCCGCTGTCGGCGCCCTTCATGCGCGCCCTGCGCGTCATTGCCTCCAAGTCGGCGGAATATGGCAAGCCGGCGACGCTCTGCGGCGAACTGGCGGGCACCCCCCTGTCAGCCATGGCCTTGATGGCGATCGGGTTCCGCTCCATATCCATGGCCGCGACCTCGATCGGCCCGGTCAAGGACATGATCCGTTCGGTCAACCTTGGCGAACTGAGGGCTGTGATCGAGCCGGCGCTCGCCGGGCGCGAGGGACTGCCGCTGCGCAAGCTGCTGCAGGATTTCGCCGAAGCCAACGACATCCCGCTCAACTAGATTCACGTGATGAACAGTTTTGATTCCCGGCTGGAAGCGCTCCTCGACCGCTTCGCGATCATCGAAGCGCGCCTGTCCGGCGGCCCCGATTCGGAGACCTTTGTCCGGCTGTCGCGCGATTATGCCGAGCTTGAGCCGCTGGTGGCGCGCATCCGGGCCTTGCGCGCGGTCGAGAGCGAACTCAATGACCTCGACCACCTCCTTGACGACGCCGAGACCGACGCCGAAATGCGCGCCATGGCCAGCGAGGAGCGGCCCGAGGTCGAGGCGCGGCTCGGGGAGATGCGGCACGCCATCCGTCTCGCCCTCCTGCCGAAGGATCGCGCCGACGACCTCGGCGCCATCATGGAAGTGCGCGCCGGCACCGGCGGCGACGAGGCGGCGCTGTTCGCCGGCGATCTCTTCCGCATGTACCAGCGCTATGCGGAAGCACGCGGCTGGCGCGTGGAAGTCCTCTCGGCGTCGGAAGCCGAACTCGGCGGCTACAAGGAAATCATTGCCTCGCTGACGGGGCAGGGCGTGTTTGCGCGCATGAAATTCGAATCCGGCGTGCACCGGGTGCAGCGCGTGCCGGCCACCGAATCTTCGGGCCGCATCCACACTTCGGCCGCCACCGTGGCGGTGCTGCCCGAGGCCGAAGAGGTGGATATCGCCATCGACGAAGGCGATCTCAGGGTCGACACCTTCCGTGCGTCGGGCGCCGGCGGCCAGCATGTCAACACCACCGACAGCGCCATTCGCATCACCCATGTGCCCACCGGCATCGTGGTCGCCTGTCAGGACGAGCGCTCGCAGCACAAGAACCGCGCCAAGGCCATGAAGCTGCTGCGCGCTCGCGTCTACGAGCAGGAGCGCGAGCGGGCCGACAGCGAGCGGGCGGCGGAGCGGCGCGGTCAGGTGGGCTCGGGCGATCGTTCGGAGCGCATCCGCACCTATAATTACGGACAGGGCCGCGTCACCGACCATCGCATCAACCTCACGCTCTACAAGCTGCCGGCGGTGATGGAGGGCGATCTCGACGAAGTCATCGACGGTCTCATCACCGATCATCAGTCGCGCCTTCTGGCCGAAGCCGAAGCATGAGCGAGACGCCGATCACGCTCGACCAGCTGCTTCTGCGCCTGCGCCTGTCGCTGCAGGATGCCGGTCTGGCAATGGCCGCACTTGAAGCGCGCATGTTGCTGGAGGCGGCGGCCGGGCTTGATCGCGTGCGTCTGGTTGTCGAGGGCGGCTCGCCGGCCACAGCCGATGTGGTTGCTCGCGCGCAAGGGTATCTTGCGCGCCGCCTTGCCGGAGAGCCGGTCGGGCGCATCATCGGTTCGCGCGAGTTCTACGGCCTCGACTTCGAACTTGGCCCGGATACGCTCGAGCCGCGTCCGGATACCGAGACGCTTGTGGACGTCGTTGTCAGGCGCGTGCGAAGCGGGGCTGTTCCGGGCGTTGCCGCCGACGGCACCGGCCTGCGCTTTGCCGACATCGGCACGGGCACCGGGGCCATCGCGGTCACGCTGCTCACGGAACTGCCGGGGGCTCAGGCGGTTGCCACCGATCTCGCACCCGGCGCCATCGAGGTGGCCCAGCGCAATGCGGCCCGCCATGGTGTTGCCGAGCGGCTGGATTTTCGTCCTGGCTCCTATCTCGAACCGCTCGATGGTCGCTTCGGGATGATCCTGTCCAATCCGCCCTATATTGCGAGCGCCGTGGTCGACACCCTGTCGCCGGAGGTGCGCGACCATGACCCGCGTCTGGCGCTCGACGGCGGCGCCGACGGCCTCACGGCCTATCGGGCGCTGACGGACGGCGCTACGGCTCTGCTTGTGCCGCGGGGGATGCTTGTGGTCGAAATCGGTTTTGACCAGGGTGAGACGGTGAAAGCCCTCTTCGAAGCGGCAGATTTGCGTGAAATCGAAGTCCTTTCCGACCTTGGTGGGCTTGATCGTGTGGTTTTGGGAGTGCGTGCTTGCGGATAACAGTGCATTTTTTGCAGCATTTCTACGCGGATGTAAAAAATGTCCTTGGAAAATGGCGAGGGAACCGGTAGTTTCAGCTCGAAAATTGGATAGTTCGGACGCAAGAAGCGTCGTGCGCAAAAAGGGACGCGATTTTGCGCACAGGTCTCAGGCCCCATTAAAAAAGGGCTCAGGCCAGCATTTCCGCAAAAGTGTCTTCATTTTTGCGTGTTACGCCTCTAGCGTTGCGAAGCCGTTTTCAAGAGGAACGATCTGCGACACGGCAGATTGTCGCTGATGGACAGTTGAGACCGTTGCCGGAAAGGCTTGGTCGTTCATGCCCGTCGTATCCTCTGATAGTCTGACACGAAATTCGCTGCGGTGCGGCAGATGCCCACGGCAGTTGAGGTTCCGATCAGGCCTGAACCCGTTCTCGTACTGACAGATCGTTGAGGGTGAAGCTTGGCGCGCCGGCCGTGGTCGCAAGAAACGCGAACGGCGGGCAGACGCGAACAGATGAGATCAAGCGAACAGTTCCGATGGTATCAGCCCCTGACCCGAAGCTGGGTCCGCCTGGGGCGTCGAAAGGGTGCGGCTGTTCGGTTAACCCGCGGATACAAGAGATAGCGGATATATGAGACAGAATCAGCAGAACAAGCAGCGGATGCGCGGTCGCCAGAACCGCAAGGTTCCCAACCCGTTGACCCGGTCCTTCGACAGCAACGGTCCCGACATCAAGATCCGTGGGACGGCGCTGCACATCGCCGAGAAATACACGCAGTTGGCGCGCGACGCGTCTTCCTCCGGTGATCGCGTGATGGCGGAGAACTATCTGCAGCACGCTGAGCACTACTACCGGATCATCGCCTCCGCCCAGGCTGCCCAGACGGCAGCCGCGCTCGGTCGCGAGGACGAGGAGACCGATGACGATTTCGAGCCGATGGGGTCGGATCGCTTCGAGCCGCGCCAGATCGAGATCAAGACTCCCGGTCAGTTCGAAGGCAATCGCCAGCCGTCTGAAGTCCGTCCCGAGCGCGAAGGCGGCTACCAGCCGCGTGAACCGCGCGAGCAGGGCGATCGTCCCGAGCGCGGCGAGCGCAACGAACGCTACCAGCAGGATCGCAACAACGGCGACCGTGGCGAGCGGAACAACACCAACGGCGACCGTAGCAACGGCGACCGTAACAACGGCGATCGCAACAATGGCGAACGGCAGGACAATCGCGACTATCGCCGCGACGGCCGCCGTCAGCGCTTCGACCGCTTCGGTCGCGACCGCGACCGTGGCGATCGCAATGGCCAGCCGGACCAGCGTCCCGAGCGCCAGGATCGTCCGGAGCGTGCCGCGCCGATGATCCAGCCGAGCTTTGCCGACGCGCCGCAGCCCGACGTGAGCTTCCCCGATGTGCCGCAGCCGGTGCTGGTGAAGGACCGTCCGGTGGTTCATGTGGCGTCGACCACGCCGCATGTGCCGGCGCCGGCGGTTGCTCCGGCTCCTGCCCCGGCCCCCGTCGCTGAGGCCGCTCCGGCTCCCGCGCCCGTGCGTGAAGCGGCTCCAGAAGCTGCGTCGGCCGAGGGCGAAGGCGCCGGTGAGCGCAAGCGCACCCCGCGTCGCCGCGCGACCACGGTTGGCGTCTCGCCTGACGCCGATGTGGTGCCGCCGCGTCCGCGTGCCGCCCGTCGGCCACGCGTGAGCGCCGAGAAGGCCCCGTCGGACGAATAATTCGATCGTTGTTTCAGCCCCCGCCGGGAGACCGGCGGGGGCTTTTGCATGTTGGAGGGCATGCAGGAGCTGGAGGCTTTGGGGGAAGTGGTCTCAAGGTTTTTCGCGCCTGTCCTTCTGTTGACGGCGCTATGGTGGAGTGGCCCTGTTCGGGCGGCGCCGATCGAGGGTGTGTGGAAGACCGAATCGGGGGCTTCGGCGGCGCTCTATGCCTGCGGCCGCGTGTTCTGCATTCGCCTGATCGACAGTCCCTTTGCCGGCACGGTGATTGCCGACGATCTTTCACCTGGCAGCGGTGGTTATGCGGGGTCGCTCAAGGACCCGGTCAGCGGCCGTGTCTATCGCGGACTGGCGTCGCTCGACGGCGCCGATCGGTTGACCCTGCGCGGTTGTGCCTACACGATCTTCTGCGGCACCCAGCACTGGACGCGCCTGAAATAGGCGCAATCTCAACGTCATGCGGTCCTCGTCCCTGCACATTGGACCGTGTGGTGGAATTCGTCGGAAGGCGCCTCTTTTCCTTCGGGCCCGTCGCCCCCATATTGGGGCCGACGGGGATTATCCCCTGATGTCCAGGACGTTTTCCTCCGGGCTTCGGACGGCGGGAGACGGGCTGCGGAAAAGGATGTCAGACCCATGAATATCGAGAAATACACCGAACGGGCTCGCGGTTTCATCCAGTCGGCCCAGACCGGCGCGCTTGGCGCCGGCCATCAGCAGTTTCTGCCCGAGCATCTGCTGAAAGTCCTGCTCGACGATGCCGAGGGCATGGCGTCCGGCCTGATCACGGCCGCCGGCGGCCGTCCCGAGGCGGCGCTTGCCGCCGTCGACAAGGCGTTGAACGGTCTGCCGAAAGTCTCGGGCGGCTCGGGCCAGCTCTATCTCGCCGCGCCCACTGCCAAGGTGTTTACCCAGGCCGAGAAGCTGGCCGAAAAGGCCGGCGACAGCTTCGTCACCGTCGAGCGGCTGCTGGTGGCGCTGGCCATCGAGCCCGATGCCGCCACGTCGAAGATCCTCAAGGATGCCGGCGCGACGCCCAACGCGCTCAACACGGCCATCAACGAGATCCGCAAGGGGCGCACGGCCGATTCGGCCTCGGCCGAGAGCGGCTATGACGCGCTCAAGAAATATGCCCGCGACCTGACCCGCGCGGCGCGCGAGGGCAAGCTCGACCCGGTGATCGGCCGCGACGAGGAGATCCGCCGCACCATCCAGGTGCTGTCGCGGCGTACCAAGAACAATCCCGTGCTGATCGGCGAACCCGGCGTCGGCAAGACCGCCATCGCCGAAGGCCTGGCGCTTCGCATCGTCAACGGCGACGTACCCGAATCGCTGAGGGACAAGGAACTGCTCGCCCTCGACATGGGCTCGCTGATCGCCGGTGCCAAATATCGCGGCGAGTTCGAGGAGCGCCTGAAGGCCGTGCTGTCGGAAGTGACGGCGGCCGAAGGCGGCGTCATCCTGTTCATCGACGAGATGCACACGCTGGTTGGCGCCGGCAAGTCCGACGGCGCCATGGACGCGTCCAACCTGCTGAAGCCGGCGCTGGCGCGCGGTGAACTGCACTGCGTCGGCGCCACCACGCTCAACGAATATCGCAAGTATGTGGAGAAGGACGCCGCTCTGGCGCGCCGGTTCCAGCCGGTGTTCGTCAGCGAGCCGACGGTGGAAGACACCATCTCCATCCTGCGCGGCATCAAGGAGAAATACGAGCAGCATCACAAGGTGCGCATCACCGATGCGGCGCTGGTGGCGGCGGCGACGCTGTCCAACCGATATATCACCGACCGATTCCTGCCCGACAAGGCCATCGACCTTGTCGACGAGGCGGCGTCGCGCCTGCGCATGCAGGTGGATTCCAAGCCCGAAGAACTCGACGAGATCGATCGCCGGGTGATCCAGCTCAGGATCGAGCAGGAAGCGCTCAAGAAGGAAACCGACACGGCCTCCAAGGATCGCCTCGTCAAGCTCGAGCGCGATCTGGCCGAATTCGAACAGCGGTCCACCGAGCTCACCACCCGCTGGCAGGCCGAGAAGAACAAGCTCGGCCAGGCCGCCGATCTCAAGCGCAAGCTCGACGAGGCGCGCAACGATCTGGCCGTCGCCCAGCGCAAGGGCGAGTATCAGCGGGCCGGCGAGCTCACCTATGCGGTGATCCCCGGTCTCGAAGCCGAGTTGAAGGCCGTCGAGGCTGCCGGTGCGGTCGAGTCCATGCTCGAAGAGGCGGTGACGCCCGATCACGTGGCGCATGTGGTGTCGCGCTGGACCGGCGTTCCCGTCGACCGCATGCTGGAGGGCGAGCGCGAGAAGCTCCTGCGCATGGAAGACGAGCTGGCCAAGCGCGTCGTCGGCCAGGCGGAGGCGGTGCACGCGGTGTCGACCGCCGTGCGTCGAGCCCGCGCGGGTCTGCAGGATCCCAACCGTCCCATCGGCTCGTTCATGTTCCTCGGCCCCACCGGCGTCGGCAAGACCGAGCTCACCAAGGCGCTGGCGTCCTATCTGTTCGACGACGAGCACGCCATGGTGCGCATCGACATGTCCGAATACATGGAGAAGCACTCGGTCTCTAGGCTGATCGGCGCACCTCCGGGCTATGTCGGTTATGACGAGGGCGGCGCGCTCACGGAAGCCGTCCGCCGCCGGCCCTATCAGGTGGTGCTGTTCGACGAGATCGAGAAGGCGCATCCGGACGTGTTCAACGTGCTGCTGCAGGTGCTCGACGACGGCCGTCTCACCGACGGCCAGGGCCGCACGGTGGACTTCAAGAACACGCTGATCATCCTCACCTCCAACCTCGGTTCGGAGTTCCTGTCGAACCAGAAGGAAGGCGAGGACGTGAGCGCGGTGCGCGATCTGGTGATGGGCGTGGTGCGCGGCCACTTCCGGCCGGAGTTCCTCAACCGTCTCGACGAGATCGTGCTGTTCCATCGCCTGAAGCGCTCGGAGATGGGGGCCATCGTGACCATCCAGCTCAAGCGGCTCGAAGCCTTGCTGGAGGATCGCAAGATCACCCTGTCGCTCGACGACAGCGCCCGCCATTGGCTGGCCGAAAAGGGCTATGACCCCGTCTATGGCGCCCGCCCGCTCAAGCGGGTGATCCAGCGCCATGTGCAGGATCCGCTGGCCGAACGCATCCTCGCCGGCCATGTGCTCGACGGCGATACGGTGGCGGTGACCGGCGGCAGCGACCGGCTGCTGTTCTCTGAAATCCGGGACGTGCCGAGCGCGGCGTGATCGTCCTTTGGAGTGGCATGCGCAAGGAGGCGCCTGGCAAGGTGCCTCCGGCGCAAACGTGGTGAGGGGGTGACGGCATGCGCGTACGAGACGGCCTTGTGGTCGCTGGCGTCGTCATTGCCGGCATTGTCCTTGCCGCAGTGTTCAATGGCCTCAATGCGCGCGGCTGCGTCGACCAGCCCGGGCGCTGGCATTTCATGACGGTGGCCTGCGAGGGCGGCTCGGTCTGGTGGACCGATCACTGAACGCAGCGGCTGAGTACCCTCCGCCTTTGCTTCATCCGGCTCATAAAAAGGGCAGGGGCTCGTCGGCCTGTTCGCCGGCGAGCCCCTTGTCGTGTCTGTCCTCTCCCTCACGCCGCCATGACGGAGCCGATGAAGCGTTCCACCGTCTCGCGCAGGCGGGCGGCCTGATCGTTGAGGTCGTTGGAGACCGAGAGCACGTGGATGGCCGATTGCCGGGTGTCGCCGACGACGCGGGTCAGCGCGTCGGATTCCTCGGCGGCCGAGCGCGTGCCGTTGGCGGCTCTGTGCGCGTTGGCGGAAATGTCGGCCGTGGCCGCGCCCTGATGGCTGACGGCTGTCGAGATGACGTTGGTGGTGTGATCCACCTGTTCCATGGTCGAGGCGATCGAGCGGATGGCGCCGACGGCAAGATCGGTGGCGCGCTGGATCTCGGCGATCTGCGAGGCGATCTCTTCCGTCGCCCTGGCCGTCTGGCTGGCCAGACTCTTCACCTCGCCGGCGACCACCGCAAAACCCTTGCCCGCCTCGCCGGCACGCGCCGCCTCGATGGTGGCGTTGAGCGCGAGCAGGTTGGTCTGCTCGGCAATGGCGCGGATCAGCGAGATCACGTCGCCGATGCGCTCGGCCGACGTGGAGAGGCTGGAAATGGTGGTGTCGGTCTTGTGCGCTTCCACGGTCGCCTGCCGCGCCACCTTGGTGGCGTTCTCTGTCTGGCGGGTGATCTCCGAGATGGAGGCCGTCAGCTCCTCGGCGGCAACGGCCACCGTCTGAACGCTGCTGCTCGCCTGGCCGGAGGCGTCGGCTGCCACCACCGAGCGGCGATTGGCTTCCTCGGCAATGGTGGCCAGCGATTGGGCGGTCTTCTCCATCTGCCCGGCATTGCCGGCGACGGCGGTGATCGTGCCGGCGATGTCGCTGCGGAACCGTTCGATCAGGCCCTCGATCGCCTGCTGGCGGGCGATGCGCTTCTGCTGTTCGGCTTCGCTCTCGCTGGTAAGGCGCCGCCGCTCGATGGCATTGTCGCGGAAGACGCGCACGGCGCCCAGCATGTCGCCGATCTCGTCGCTGCGGCCATGGCCGCCCAGGTGCACTTCCGTGTCGCCATTGGCGAGGCGGCGCATGGCGTCGGTCAGCGACACGATCGGCCGGGTGATCAGATGGGTGAGGCCGAAGCCGACGACGAAGGCAAAGGCCAGCGCCAGAACGATGGCGGCCACCATGGCCAGCGACGCCGAATCGTGGCTCTTCGACGCCAGATCGGACTGCAGCTTGCTGATGGAACTCACAGCGGCAACCACGGCCTTGGCCTGGGCCACGGCCGAGTCGCGCGCCATCAGGAAGGCGCGGGTGCCGGACATCAGGGTGCTGAAGGCGGTCTTGAAGCTCTCGATGTCGGCAGTCGGGTCGGGGGCTCCCAGCTTGACGATCTTCTGGGCGGTCTTCTCGGCGGCGGCGACCAGATCCTGCACGACCTTGGCGGTCTCGTCACTGGGGTCCATGCGGTAGCGATCGGCCTTGATGGTCAGGGCGTCGACATTGTCGCCGAGCGTGATGCCCGCCGCGAACAGCTTGTTGGCACTGCGTGCGGCGTTGCTGGCGTCCTCGGCCTGCTTGCCGGCGGTGGTTACCAGCTCGGCGGAGGCCTTGACGATGGTGTCGGTGGCCGCAACAAAGGTGTCGATGGCGCCGAGGGCGTCCGTGCGCAGGCGGTCGATCTCCGCCTGGTCCGAGGCCTTGTCGAGCTGCGCCAGGATATTGGTCAGCTTGCTGACCTTGGTCGAGACGTCCTGCAACTGCGTCGTCAGCACATAGGAACTGCCAAAGCCGCTGATCTGCGCCACGGTGGTGCCGGCCTTTGTGGCATTGGCGCGGGCGGCGGCCAGCGTCGCGGGGGCCTTGCTGTTGGCATAGGCGGCCAGCTGCGATGACGCCTGCGCGGCCAGCCCCTGCGCCTGGAAGGCCAGTGACTGGAATTGCGCGGCTTCCAGCGCGTTGGTCTGCTGCGTCTCGGCTACCGAACTCTGGTCAGAGGCCTTCGACTTGGCATCCGTCTGCAGCTTTCCCGCCGTGTCCAGCAGCGCCGCGCCGGTCTTGTCCATGTCGGCGGCGGCCTGGGTGATCTTGTCGGAACCTGCCTTCAACGCCGAGATTGCCTGATGGAAGGAGGCGATGGCCCGCTGGGCTTGCTCAAGCGAGGTGCCGTCGGATTGTCCCAGGCGCTTGAGATCGTCCTCGACCACATTGAGGCTCTTCTCCGCCCGCTCGATGGATGCGTCCTCGCGCCATTGGATGAACTCGTTGACCGCGTCGACGGCGTCATTGACCTCCGAGAGAATGCCGGCGGACTGACCTGTCAGGCTCACGGCGACGCCCAGTCGGTTCAGGCCGTAATAGCCGACACCTCCGACAACAGCTGCAAGCATTGCCAGCGAGAACAGGCCGGCACTGATCTTGAAGGAGATCGATCCCTTGGGGGCAAAGGCCTTGAGCTTCATTCCCAACCCTATTCTTTGTGCTGTTCGTCCCCGATGGTCGTTCGGGGCAATGATCCCGGTGCAGCCTCGTCGAGAGGAGCGTGTTGCCATCCGGCCCCGCGGCAAAATGATGCCGCAAGCCGCAAGGTCTGGGAGGAAGGTGCGATTGCATGCTTAACAAATGATGGATATTGCGAATTCTACGGGTAGAATTTGAACAAATTTCGTTTTGCAGCGCACCATGCTATCATTTTGACTTGATTACATCATTTCCTCTCCGCGGCATTTGTGGATGCTGTTTTGGCCGTCGGGGGCCGCAATGCGGAGGCGGGAACTTCAATCGATTGATTTGCCGGGTGTTTTTAATACTCATCCTGAGATGTGCAACTCTTGAGAGGTTCCTGCACTCGGAGCTATTGCTAGGTTCCTGCGCGGGCCGTCGAGGCCAAACCGGCCGCCTTTGCGCCAAAATCCGCTGGTCCCGATAAAATCGTCGGCATTTTGCATGGTGATACTGGTCATCGCGGTCATTTTGCCCTATAGGAGGCGCCGCGAGGCGGCAGGCTTGGGTTTGCCGCCCCAATTGGTTTTCGTTCCCGCAGCGTAGTGCCGACGTTGCAGGAACAGGGCCGTCACCCTTCGTTACCGCGCTTGCCGGCGCGGTGCGCCCACTTTATCGGCAGCTGATCGGACATCCCGTGCAGGTATTGGTTCGCGACAACAACGTCGAACAGGCGCTTCGCGCCCTCAAGAAGAAATTGCAGCGTGAAGGCGTCTTCCGCGAAATGAAGCAGCGTCGCGCTTATGAGAAGCCGTCGGAAAAGCGCGTTCGCGAGAAGGCCGAGGCTGTCAGCCGCGCCCGCAAGATGGCGCGCAAGAAGGCGCAGCGCGAAGGCCTGCTGCCGATGCCCAAGCGTAAGCAGGGTCCGGTTCGCCAGCGTCCTGCCGCCGTGGCGGTCGAAAGCGAAGCGTGATCTTCTGCAGGCGCGCGGTGATCTCCGCGCGCCGCAGCCTTTTTGGAGAGCTACATCGTGGCCCGCAAACCCTCGGCGAAAAGCGAATTTGTGCTCTTCGATGTCGTCTATGACGACGGCAGCCAGCGGTCGAACCGCCGCGTCCCCCGCGAGATCCTTGATGGACTCGATGGCGACGAACCGGCTCGCGCAGCGCTGGAAGCTCAGGACCGGCAGATCGCCGAACAGTCTGGCCGCCCCATGGGCGAGATCAAGACCATTCGCCGCTCGCCGGTGTGACCTGACGCCCTTCTCGGCATCGCCAGCACACCCATCAGCACGACACGGCAGCCCCGTCGAGGGACTGTGACCGGTTCCGCATGGGCGGTCCTGTCACGTCCTCGCCGGCGGCCATCGCACGTCAGCTTGCCTCCGGACGGGATGGCAGCTTCTCCGGCCTCGCCGTCAGGGCAGCCACCGGCCGCGCGCGCCCTGCCGGACAAGAGCCTTCGGACCGACCAATCGCGTATATTTGGGCCGCAAATGCCACGGTTGGCCTTCTTGCTGTCTGCCTATCGCCTCAGAAGCTCTCGTCGTAGCCGAAATAGATCGGGTTGCTGAGGGCCACCATGTTGCCGCTCTGGGCCATGGAGTAGGGCACCTCGGGATAGGGCGTCTGCGGTCCTTCGATCTCGACGCGGTAATAGCTTCGCCCGCCGGCCTCGGGCGTGTCCGAGAAGCGGAGGCTGTCGCCTTCGATTTCGAAGCTCGCGAAGGCGTCCCGGTTCTTCACCACCTTCACCTTGTAGCGCATGCCCCGATAGCCGCCCACAAGGCGCACCTCGAAGGTGACCGGCTTGCCGGTGGCAAGGGCGTTGTCGCCCATCATCAGTTCCATCACCCCGTCGCCATCGGCGTCCGCCCAAAGCTCGACGCGCGGATTGTAGGGATTGGCGCTCACCGAGGCGCGGCCCCGCTCCAGAGCCTCGAGCGCGGCGGCGGCGGTCCGCTCGCGGGCAAACACCCAGGTGGTCGGGGTGCCCACATAGTTGGCGCTCGCTTCCACCGACTGCGGTGTTGTCAGCTCCGGCCGGTCCGGCAGGCCATGGTGGGAATCAGAACCGCCCCGGGCTCCGAGCATGCGGCCCGACAGCAGCATGTCGTCCCAGATCCTGAGGCCAGGGACATTCTTGCTCCACACGCAGCTGTTCCAGATCTCCACCGAATCGGCGAGATCGAAGGAATAGCCATAATGGTTCTTGGTGCTCGGGTGGTTGGCCGAGAAATGCACCCCGAGCCGCCGCTTCAGCGCCAGCAGGTCCCAGTCGCGGGCGTCGCGCGCATCGAAGACGGCCTGATGGTCATAGGGCGCGGTCGCCATGATGTTGATATGGCCGCGCGCCGCCGTGAGTTCGGCACCATAGAACAGCAGCAGCTTGTCCGAACGATAGTCGGGGTCGGCCCAGGTGTGGTGCGCCACGTCGCCCCAGACGTGAATGTCATGGTCGGTGACCACCAGATAGTCGAAGCCCACCCGTTCGGCGAAGCCGATGATCTTGCCGATCGGGTTGTTGGACGAATCGGTGGAGTGGCGCGAGTGCATGTGCCAGTCGCCCTTCAGCCAGAGGCCTTCACGATCTGGAGCGGCGAGGGCGGGAGTCGTATCAGGCATTCTCGTTTCCGTCTGATGCATCGGTATGGTCGTCGGCCCCTCTTCTAGAGCGCTTTCCAATCAGGTGGAATCACCTGATTGGAAAGAAGTCACTCCGGATTCAAAAGTGCGAGCTGCCGTTTTGGGCAAGGTTACGGGGCTTTCAAGCGGGCTGCGACGAAGGGGCGACATTGGCGCCAGGCTGATCGGCGCTGAAGTTCCATATCCGTGACATTGGCGCCGGGCCTTTCCTTGGGCGATTTGGCGCATTATCCTCTGGTCATGATTGAAATCGCGCCGCATATCCATCTCGACGAACGGGAGATTTCCGAGAGCTTCATCCAGGCTTCCGGCCCCGGCGGGCAGAATGTCAACAAGGTCGCCAGTGCCGTGCTCTTGCGCTACGACCTGCTCAATGCCTCGGGGATTCCCTGGGAGGTCAAGGTCCGCGCCAGCCGGATCGCCGGTTCGCGCCTGACGCAGGCTGGCGAAATTGTCATTCAGGCCCAACGACATAGAACGCAGGAGCGCAATCGCGCCGACGCGCTTGAGCGGTTGATCGGCATCCTCAAGGCCGCCGTCGAGCCACCGCGTCCGCGCATCGCCACCCGCCCCACCCGGGCGAGCCAGGTGCGCCGGGTCGACGCCAAGTCGCGCCGTGGCGCGGTCAAGAAGGACCGGCGCTCGCCGGGAATGGACGACTGATGACGGGCCATGTTCTCACCGGCGGCTGTCTGTGTGGTAGCATCCGCTATGAGTTTGACGCGAGCGAAGCCGTTGTCGATCTCTGTCATTGCGCCACATGTCGCAAATCCACCGGCGGCGCCACGGTCGCCTGGGCGCAGGTCAAGCCGTCCGCCTTTGCCCTCACGCGTGGGGTTCCGGCAAAATATCAATCGTCGTCAAAGGGTTGGCGGCATTTTTGCGGCCGCTGCGGCGGTCAGCTGTTCATGAGCGATCCGGCCGGTCACAGCATCGGTGTCACGGTTGGCAGTCTCGACGATGCCGACGCCGTCACCCTGTCAGCCCATGGCTGGGATGGCTCGCGGCCGCGCTGGCTTTGCCTTTCCGACGACCTGCCCCGCTATCCCGCCGATCCCCCTTACGACGAGGTGGATTGACTGTCCTCGGGTGGGGGCAGGGCGATCTCGCCGTCCTCCATGGCCTCGGCCACAAGGCTCTGGTCCAGCTGCTTGGAGGGCTTAAGTCCCAGTGATTTCAGCATTTCCGCCTGGCGAATCAGATTGCCTCGGCCGGAGGTGAACTTGGAGTAGGCCTTCTCGTAGCTGTCCTGGGCCAGCTGCAGGCCGCGCCCGAGCTTGTCGAGATCTTCGACGAATCCCACCAGCTTGTCATAGAGTTCCGCCCCGCGCCGGGCGATATCCTGCGCATTGCGGGTCTGCTGTTCCTTCTGCCACAGATGGGCGACCGTCCGCACGACGAAGAGGAGCGAGGAGGGGCTGACCAGCAGGATGTTCTTGGTCCAGGCCTGGTACCAGAGCTCGGTTTCCCGTGTGATTGCAACGAGAAAGGCCGGTTCGATCGGCACGAAGAGGATCACGAAGTCCAGCGAGGAGACGCCGTGGATGTCGTGATAATTCTTGGCCGAGAGATCGCGGATATGGCCTTTGAGGCTCTCCACATGCCGCCGAAGCGCGGCCTCCTTCTCGGCTTCCGTGCTGTCTTCGTTGGCAAAATCCTCATAGGCGTTCAGCGACACCTTGGAGTCGATCACCAGGAATCGCTCGCCCGGCAACTTGACGACGACGTCGGGCTGGATGCGGCTGCCGTCCTCGCGGGCGTGGCTTTCCTGGGTTTCGTAATGCAGCCCCTTGGTCAGGCCGGCCGCTTCCAGTACCCGCTCCAGGATGAGTTCGCCCCAGTTTCCCTGCGTCTTTGCCTGTCCGCGCAGGGCTGAGGTCAGGTTATGGGCGTCCTTGGAAAGCTGCTGATTGAGGTTGATGAGATTGCGCACCTGCTCGCCCAGCGCCGATCTCTCCTTGGTTTCATTGACATAGACCTCCTCGACCTTGCCCTTGAAATCGGCGAGCTGGGTCTTCAGCGGTTCCAGCAAGCCGCCCAGCGCCGCCCGATTGGTCTCGGCAAAGCTCTTGGACTTCTCCTCGAGTATGTCGTTGGCCAGCGCCTTGAACTGGTCGGACAGCTGCACCTTGGCTTCCTGCAGCATGGCCAGCTTCTCGGCGTGGCTGCGGCGCTCCTCCTCGGCGCGGGACTTGAGATCGGTCATTGCCACCCGCGCCTCGCCCAGCACGCGCTGCAGGTCATCGCGCTGGTCGCGGACCTGCTTGAGATCGGCCCGCAGTTGCTCGGCCTCGTCCGCCTTGGCTCTATGGTCGGCCGTCGACGAGGCTAGCCTTTCCCTCAGTTCCGCCTGGCTGGCCTTGAGGTCATTGACCTCCTGCTCCATGCGGCTGCGAAAATCGGTGAGCCCGACCCGCGCCTCTCCCAGATCCTGCTCCAGCCGCCGCGCTTCATTGTCCCGCTCTGACAAGGTCGCCCTGAGTGCGGCCTGTTCCGATTGCAGGGCATAGAGCCGCTCGGTGCGTTCGGAGAGATCGCGTTCGGTCTTCTCAAGGCGTCCGACTTGCTCCTGCAGGCGGGCCAGCTCTTCCCTTGCGGCGGCATCCAGAGCCTCGCGCGTTGCATTATGCCCCCTCAGCCAGATCGTGGCGCCCACTAGGAGCATGATCAGGCCGAAGATGACGGCATAAGATAGGAGAAGGCGGGGTTCGCTGGTGGCGAAGGCGGCGTTCAGGGTCTCAAGCAAGCTGCGAATCCACTCATATTTACGGTTTGTTCACCATAACCGGCTGCCGCGGCATTTGCTTGCGGATTTTTTGCCGGCATCGCCTGCGGCTCGGGCCGGGAAAACCGCCTTTTCCTAAGCTGCCTTATCTGACATTCGCATTTTCCCTCAGAAAAACAGGCGGATTTCCGGGCTTTTCAAAAGAAATGCACGGAACGCGCTTTTTTTTACAAAACCTCGTTGACAGTTCTGAGTGTGCCTTCTATAAGCACGTTCATCGACGGCGGCGCTGCGGCGACGGAGCGCTGACGGAGAGCTGTTGACCGGTGATTGACGATGAGTTGATCGGTTGGTTTGC
>NZ_JAKJIC010000006.1 GCF_021864535.1 Oryzibacter oryziterrae | reverse complement strand
CAAACCAACCGATCAACTCATCGTCAATCACCGGTCAACAGCTCTCCGTCAGCGCTCCGTCGCCGCAGCGCCGCCGTCGATGAACGTGCTTATAGAAGGCACACTCAGAACTGTCAACGAGGTTTTGCAAAAAAATCAAAAAATCTTGTTTATCCAATAAAATCAGTAAGTTAAGCCAACGTCAGTGTGTTGACTGTTTGGTAAAATCCTTGAAAGCCGCAGAACTCCGCCACTTTGCGGATATCGCCCTTTGGAGAGAAGCCCAGGCACAAGGCGAAAAGCCTTGATGGGGCCTCGATCTCGCCGCCCGCCCGTTTCCGCCCACCCCCGATCGGAGGTCTCCGCACCCCTCCGGCGGAGCCTAGGCCTGCACACTCGGCGCACCCGCGCCTAGGCTCCGCCGGCCCACGGCCAAGCGACCGGGTAGCCCGCCGCAATCCAGGCCGCTTCCTGACGCCTCAGCTCCGCCCCCACCGCCGGACCGGGCTCGAAGCCGCGCGCGATGAGATCCGCCGCCCTGAGCGGGAAGGCCGGTGCGCGCCAATGGCGCGCGAGATCGAGTGAGGACGGCAGATTGGTCTCGCCGCGATCGGCCGCACAGGCCAGAAGCGCTGCCGTCGCGACGTCATTGCCGGCGCGATGGACCGCCAGACGCACCGCCGCCTCGGAGCCATCCCCCGCCAGCCGCGCGCGCCAGGTCAGAATCGCCTCGAGCCTGGCCTTCTCGGCATTGGAGAGGCGCAGGGCCGCGGCGAGCTTGTCCGGCGCCTCGGCCAGCACCGCCAGCCCCGCCTCGACGCTCGGTGTGATCCCGGCCGCACGCCAGAGACCGGCCAGCGCCGAAAAGCGCGCCGCATGGCTCTGCCCCTCCAGCACGGCGGTTAGAATGTCGCCTTCCTCCATCAGCCGCACCGCGTCCACCGCGCCGGGCGCCACCAGGATCTTGCGCGTCTCCGCGCCGATTCGCTCGCGCGACAGCTGGCCGAGCCCCGCCCGCAGGGCCACGCAAGCCGCAAGCCCGACCGAATCGGGTGCGCCCGCTCCATAGCGGGCGTGAAAGCGGAAAAACCGCAGGATGCGCAGATAGTCCTCGGCAATGCGCGCGCCGGCGTCGCCGATGAATCGCACCCGCCGCGCCCGCGCGTCGTCGATGCCCTGCACCGGATCGTGCAGCAGGCCCGTCCGGTCCATGTAGATGGCGTTCATGGTGAAGTCGCGCCGGCGCGCGTCCTCGGCCCAGTCGCCCGTGAAAGCCACCACCGCGCGCCGGCCGTCGGTTTCCACGTCGGCCCTCAGCGTCGTCACCTCGAAGGGATGCCCCCCGGCGACCACTGTCACCGTGCCATGATCGATGCCCGTCGGCACCACCTTGAGCCCCTGCGCCCGCGCCCGCTCGGCCACCACCTCGGGCCGCGCCGTTGTGGCAATGTCGATATCGGCCACCGGCTCGCCCATCAGCACGTTGCGCACCGCGCCCCCGACCACACGCGCTACATCGCCCTCGCGTTCGATGGCGTCGACCACCTTGAGAAAGTCGGGATCGGCCAGAAAGTCGCAGGAAAGCCTCAGCGCGTCACTCACCGGAACACCTCGTCATAGAAGAGCCGCAGGATGCCCGCCGTCACCCCCCAGATGCGATGCCGGTCATAGGGCATGGCATAATAGGACCGCTCCATGCCCTTCCACGGGCGCCGTTCGATCTGGTGATTGGCGGGGTCCATCAGAAAGCCGAGCGGCACGTCGAACACTTCCGCCACTTCGTCGGGATTGGGCACCAGCACTGGGGCGCCCGCGACCTGCGCCACCACCGGAAACACCCGATAGCCGGAGTTGGTCACGTAAGGCGAGAGCATGCCGAGCGGTTCCACCGCAGCAGGGTCGAGCCCGATCTCCTCGTCCGCCTCGCGCAAGGCGGCGGCAAGCGGCGAGGCGTCGCCCGCGTCGATCCGCCCGCCCGGCAGCGCCACCTGTCCTGCGTGCGAGCGCAGGTGGTCGGTCCGCCGCGTCAGGATCAGCCGGAGCCCCTCCTCGCTCTCGAAGAGGCCGAGCAGCACCGCCGCATCCTTGAGCGCGGTCATGTCGACGAGATCGACCAGGCTCGGATCGGTCACATGGTCGCCCGCATGCAGGCGCAAGGCACGACCTTCAGGATCGAAGGGCCCCAGCCGATGACGGCGCGCGACCAGATCGGACAGCGAAATCCCGGCCATCGCTCACTCCAGCGCCGCATCGGGTACGGGGTGGAACTGCCCGCCCGACCACAGCCCGATTCGACCGTCGACCTCGTCGAAGAGACCGGCCAGCTCATGGGCCACCGCCCGGCTCGCGCGCGCCCACAGGCCCGCACGCACGTGGACATAGGGCATCAGCCCGCCATCAGCGGCGAGTTCGAAGCGCACCGCGTCCGTACCGGGGTCGGTCACCACGTCCCCCACATTGGTGCGAAAGGTCAGCCGCTGCAGCGCGTCCGCGCCCTCGCAATGCATCTCCACCGCCAGGAACGGCACGTCCTCGACGGTGATTCCCACCTTCTCCACCGGCGTCACCAGGAAATAACGATCCGCTTCGCGCCGGAGCACGCTGGCAAACAGCCGCACCATGGCCTCGCGCCCGATCGGCGAGCCCATGTAGAACCACTGGCCGTTGCGGTCGATGCGCATGTCGATGTCGCCGCAAAACGGCGGCTGCCAGCGCTCCACCGGTGGCTTGGCGCCGCCTTGGGACGATCGTGCGATCAGCGCCGCCAATCCGCCGGCCCGGTCCGCCGCACCCGCCTCATCCTCTGCGCTCATGACGCGCCCTTTGTCGCCTTGCATGGATCGAGCCTTGATTTTGCCTGCCTCATGCGATGAAACCAGAGCTGAGACAGGAACTCTCGACGAAATGAGATGCGCCGCAGGGTCGGTGATGTCAAACTGCGACTGACATCAAACCTTTCGCGAAGACGGGGATGGACAGCGTGACCAATGACATGAGGGACGGAGAGGCGGCGATCGTTGCCGAGGCGGATGCGGCTTTCGATCGGGTGAAGGCGGCCCGCGCCGCTGTGGGCCGCGTGATCTTCGGCCAGGAACAGGTGGTCGAGCAGGCGCTGGTCACCTTGCTGTCGGGTGGTCACGGCCTTCTGGTCGGCGTGCCGGGCCTTGCCAAGACCAAGCTGGTCGAGACGCTGGCCACCGTACTCGGTCTCTCCGAGCGCCGCATCCAGTTCACGCCCGACCTGATGCCCTCCGACATCCTCGGCTCGGAAGTGCTCGAACAGGCCGCCGACGGCAGCCGCGCCTTCCGCTTCCTCAAGGGCCCCGTCTTTGCCCAGCTGGTCATGGCCGACGAGATCAACCGTGCCAGCCCGCGCACCCAGTCGGCCCTGTTGCAGGCCATGCAGGAGCGCTTCGTCACCATCGCCGGCCAGCGCTATGATCTGCCCGCCCCCTTCCACGTGCTCGCGACGCAAAACCCGCTGGAGCAGGAAGGTACCTATCCCCTGCCCGAGGCGCAGCTCGACCGCTTCCTGCTGCAGATCGACGTCGCCTATCCCGACCGCGACACGGAAAAGCGCATCCTCATCGAAACCACGGGCGACCAGGAAGCCCGCGCCGAAGCCGTCTTCACCGAGGGCGAACTCGCCCGCCTGCAGACGCTGGTGCGCCGCTTCCCCGTCGGCGACAGCGTCGTCGAGGCCATTCTCGATCTGGTGCGCGCTGCCCGTCCCGGCTCCGGCGTCGGCAAGCATGTGAAGGACATCGCCTGGGGGCCCGGCCCCCGCGCCGCCCAGTCGCTGATGCTGGCCGTGCGCGCCCGCGCCCTGATGGACGGCCGCTATGCGCCCTCCATCGACGACGTTGCCGCCCTCGCCGCACCGGTGCTCAAGCACCGCATGGCCATGAGCTTCGAGGCCCGCGCCCGCCGCATCGGCGTCGAGGATGTCATCGCCGATCTCGTCTCCGAGATGGCCTGACATGGACGAGACGGCGCCTGCCCTCATTGGCTCCTTCGGACCACAGGACCTGGCCGGCGCCCGCACGCTGGCTGCGGCCCTGCCCGATCTGATGGTCGACGCCCGTCAGGTGGCGAGCACCGTCACGGCCGGCTGGCATGGTCGCCGCCGTCCCGGCGTCGGCGAGGATTTCTGGCAGTTCCGTCCCTTCCTGTCCGGCGAAGCCATGCGCATGGTCGACTGGCGCCGATCGGCCCGCGACGACACCACGCTCTACGTGCGCGAGCGCGAGCTGGAGAATGCCCATACGGTCTGGCTCTGGACCGACCTGTCGCCCTCCATGCAGTTCCGCTCGGCCTATTCCGGCGAGACCAAGCGCGATCGCGGCCTGCTCCTGATGTTCGCCCTCTGCGAGTTGCTGGCCCGCGCCGGCGAGCGCGTCGGCCTGATCGGCGAGCGCCTGCCGGTCGCCAGCCGCCATGCGGTGGAGCGTCTGGCCCAGCGCCTCGTCACGCTGCCGCAGGATGCGGCTCGTCCCGCCGGCGACAGCATCCGCCGCTGGCATGACGTGGTGATCTTCAGCGATTTCCTTGCCCCCATCGCCGAGCTGGAAGCCGATCTCGACCGCCTGCGCGCCATCGGCGCCCGAGTGCATCTGATCCAGGTGTTCGACCCCGTCGAGGAAACCTTTCCCTTCGAGGGCCGCACCGAGTTTCGCGCGCCGGAGTTCCGCGAGCGCTTGACCGCCGGTCGGGCGGAAGCCTGGCGGCAGGACTATCTCGATCGCCTCGCCGCCCACCGTACCGAGCTGCGCGAAGTGGCCCGCGCGCCCGGCTGGAGCTTCATCGTGCACCGCACCGACCGAAGCGCCGCCGAGCTCCTGCTGTCGCTGCACGGCCGCCTGTCCGCCGCCCCCGCCGCCCTGGCCGGTGGCGATCAACCCGACCGGGAGGGAGACCGCCCGTGATCGCCTGGCTGCCGCTCGCCTTTTCCGCCCCCTGGGCATTGCTCGGCCTTGCCGCCCTGCCGGCCATCTGGTGGCTGCTGCGCGTCACCCCGCCACGTCCGTCCACGGTCGTCTTTCCGCCGCTGCGCCTGCTGCTCGACATCCGCCGCATCGACGAGACGCCCTCGCGCATGCCCTGGTGGCTGGTGCTGCTGCGCCTGCTGATCGCGGCCCTGATCATCCTCGCCATGGCCGGTCCCATCTGGCGCCCCAACCCGATCGCCCTCACCGGCACCGGCCCGCTCTGGCTGGTGAT
Organism: Oryzibacter oryziterrae; assembly: GCF_021864535.1. Lineage (GTDB taxonomy): Bacteria > Pseudomonadota > Alphaproteobacteria > Rhizobiales > Pleomorphomonadaceae > Pleomorphomonas > Pleomorphomonas oryziterrae. Next base: position 221,665 of record NZ_JAKJIC010000006.1, on the reverse strand, counting down.
TGACAACGGCTTTGCCGCCGCCCCCGATTGGGACGCGCGCAAGACCACCGCCGAGACCATCCTGGAGGCCGCCGACGCCGCCGATCGCCCCGTCGTGCTGATCGCCACCGCCGACGGCCCGCAGAAGGACTTCACCGCGGCCACCGCCGCCACTGCCCTGCGCAAGCTGGAAGCCGTGGCGCCGCGCGCCTGGTTCCCCGATCGCAGCGAACTTCTGCCCGCTCTCGGCGAAGCAGCGGCAGTGCGCGCGCCGGGTGAGATCGCCTATGTCGCCGAGCCCGCCGGCAATGGTTCGGCGCAGGCCTGGTTCAGCGGCCTCAGCCATCTCGCCGGGCAGATCCCGCTGCTGGTGATCGACGGCACCCGGCCTGCCCCGCTGGCGCTCATCCGCGTCGTGCAGGACGGCACCGGCGTCGCCGCTTCCTTGCGCCGCGTTTCCGTGTCGAGCCTGTCGACCGGCGCGCTCCGCCTGCTCGATCGCAAGGGCCGCGTGCTCGACGAGAAGGGCTTTTCCTTCGCGCCCGGTGCGCTCGACGCCACCACCCGGTTCGACATTCCACTCGAACTCAAGAACGACGTCGCCCGCGCCGAGATCGCCGGCCAATCCTCCGCCTCCGGCGTGCAGCTGCTCGACGAGAGCTGGCGCCGCCGCACCGTCGGCATTCTCACCGGCGCCAACTTCGACCGTATCCAGCCGCTGATCGCCCCGGACTATTTCCTGTCCAAGGCGCTCCAGCCCTTCGCCGACGTTCGCCCCGCCGCCACCCAGTCGGTGGCAGACGCCATCAAGGCCTATGTGGACGAAGGCGTCGCCGCCCTGGTGCTCGCCGATGTCGGCAAGCTCACCGACGCCGAAGTCGCGGTGGCCAACAGCTTCATGACCGATGGCGGCGTGCTGATCCGTTTCTCAGGTCCCCGCCTTGCTGCCGCCGACGATCCGCTGGTGCCGGTGCCCTTGCGCCGCGGCGACCGCATCCTCGGCGGCTCGCTCTCCTGGGAAAAGCCGCAGCATCTCGGCCCCTTCGCCGAGAGCGGCCCCTTCTTCGACGTGCCCGTGCCCGACGACGTCACCGTCGATCGCCAGGTGCTGGCCGAACCGTCCCTCGATCTCAACGAACACACCTGGGCCAGTCTCGCCGATGGCACGCCGCTGGTCACCGCCCGCCGGGTCGGCGCCGGCTGGCTGGTGCTGTTCCATGTCACCGCCGACACCCGCTGGTCCAACCTGCCCATCTCCGGCGCCTTCGTCGACATGCTGCGCCGCGCCGTCGCCCTCGGTCACGGCAAGGCCGCCCCGACCAACACCGCCACCAAGCCGCAGGGCGAAACGCTGCTGCCGCCGCTCACCGTGCTCGACGGCTACGGCCGCCTCGGTCCCGCCCCGTCGGCCGTGCATGGTCTTGCCAGCGGCAGCGTCGACAAGACCCGCGCCAGCCGCCAGACCCCGCCCGGTCTCTATGGCAGCGACGACAGCTTCCGGGCCGTCAACCTCTTCACGCCGGAGACGCCCTATGTGCCGCTCGATCTCGGCCCCATCGGTGCGAATGTCCGCACCGGCCAGCTGTGGACCGACAGCGGTGCCGCGCTGACGCCGGGTTTGCTTGCCGCCGCCTTCTTCGCGCTCCTTGTCGACGGCCTCCTGATTCTCTGGCTGACCGGTCGCCTCAGCCGCCGCCGCGCCGCGCCGGTCGTCACCGCGCTCGCGCTGCTGTTCTTCGGTCTTGCCAGCCCCTTCGCCCCGCCGGCGCAGGCCGAGATGGCCCCGGCCGACCAGGCCATCATCGAAGCGCTCGCCAAGACGCGCCTCGCCTATGTGAAGACCGGCGACACCACCATCGACGAGACCACCCGGGCCGGCCTCTGGGCGCTGTCGCAATATCTCGCCTCCCGCTCCTCGCTGGAACCGGGCGAACCTGCCGCCGTCGACCCGGCTCGTGACGATCTCTCGCTCTATCCGCTGCTCTATTGGCCGATCGACGCCACCAGCGCCGCACCGTCCACCGACACCATGGCCCGCGTCGAGGCCTTCATGAAGTCGGGCGGTACCGTCCTCTTCGACACCCGAGACCAGATGACCGCCCTGCCCGGCGGTGCCGGCGCCGCCTCGCCCGAACAGCTGCGCCTGCGCGACATGCTCTCGTCCATGGACATTCCGCCGCTCGAGCCGGTGCCGGCCGACCACGTGCTCACCAAATCCTTCTACCTGCTCAACAACTTCCCCGGTCGCTATGACGGCTCCCCCCTCTGGGTCGAAGCCAGCACCGCCGAGGATGATCCCATGGCCGACGGCTCTGCGCGTCCCGTCCGCTCCGGTGACGGCGTGTCGCCGCTCATCATCACCGGCAATGATTTCGCCGGTGGCTGGGCCGCCGACGAGAACGGCAGCTTCCTCTATCCCCTGGTCCCCGGCACCGCCATGCAGCGCGACTATGCCTTCCGCGCCGGCGTCAACATCGTCATGTACGTGCTGACCGGCAACTACAAGTCCGATCAGGTCCACATCCCGGCCCTCCTGGAAAGGCTCGGCCAATGATCCGCAACGCCGCCCTCGACCTGTCCACGTTCCGCGAGGTTGTCCGGTGAGCTGGTCCCTGGCCTTCGATCCGCTGTTCCCGCTCTGGCAACTGGCCGCCGCCGGTGCGCTGGCACTGGCGCTGGTGCTCTTCGCCCTCTGGCGCCGCCAGCCCGGCGCGCTTCTGCGCGCCCTCGCGCTCGCGCTCCTGCTCGCCGCCCTCGGCAAGCCTTCCATCGTCGCCGAGGACCGCACCCCGCTGAAAAGCGTGGTCGCCATCGTCGCCGACCGCAGCGCCTCGCAGTCCATCGGCAGCCGGACCGACGACACCGACGCCACCGTCAAGGCCCTCGTCGATCGCCTGAAGCGCCAGCCCGGCATCGAGGTACGTCAGGTCGACGCCGGCGGCACCGACACCGGCAAGGGCACGCTCCTCTTCTCCGACATCGCCCGCACCTTCTCCGACGTGCCGCCCGAGCGCATCGCCGGCGTCATCGCCGTCACCGATGGCGAGGTGCACGACATCCCCCGCGACAAGGCCGCCCTCGGCTTCGACGCGCCCATCCACGCCCTCATCACCGGCAACGCCGACGAGTTCGATCGGCGCGTGGTCCTGGTCTCGGTTCCGAAGTTCGGACTGGTCAAATCCCGGCAGACCCTGAGCTTCCGCGTCGACCAGCAGGGCCCCGTGCGACAAGGGTTACCTGACGGCGACATGGTGGACGTCACGGTCCGGCGCGATGGCGACGTCATCGCGACATTGCAGCTCGCTCCGGGACAGGTCGGATCCGTGGATGTCGACATCACCCACGCCGGCCACAACATCTTCGAAATCTCCGCCCCGGTGCTCCCCGGCGAGCTTTCCCCGGTCAACAACAGCGAAGTCGCCATCGTCGAGGGCATCCGCGAGAACCTGCGCGTTCTCCTCGTCTCCGGCGAACCCCACGCGGGCGAACGCACCTGGCGCAATCTTTTGAAGTCCGACGCCTCGGTCGATCTCGTGCATTTCACCATCCTGCGCCCACCGGAAAAGCAGGACGGCACACCCATCAACGAACTGTCGCTGATCGCCTTCCCGACGCGCGAATTGTTCGACGAGAAGATCAAGCAGTTCGACCTGATCATCTTCGATCGCTACCAGAAGCGCGGCGTGCTGCCGCTCATCTATTTCGACAATATTGCCCGCTATGTCGCCGAAGGCGGCGCCTTTCTGATGGCCGCCGGCCCCGATCCGCTCAACCCGGACACGGTCTACGACAGCCCGCTGGCGCCGATCCTGCCGGTCATTCCGGACGGCAACGTCCTCGAACAGCCCTTCGTCCCCACCGTCAGCCCGCTTGGTCTACGCCACCCCGTCACCCGTGACCTGCCGGGCGGCACCGCCAATCCCCCCGCCTGGTCCCGCTGGTTCCGCCAGATCGAGGCGGACGGGGATAGAGGCGATCGCATCATGACCGGCCTCGACGGCAAGCCCCTGCTGGTCCTCTCCCACGAGGGCGAAGGCCGCGTCGCCATGCTGCTCAGCGACCAGGTCTGGCTGTGGGCGCGCGGCTTCGAAGGCGGCGGGCCGCATGTGGAACTCCTGCGCAACCTCGCCCACTGGCTGATGAAGGAGCCTGATCTTGAAGAGGAATCCCTGCGCATCCACGGCGAGGACGGCAATCTCGTCATCGAGCGCCAGACGCTGAAGGACAAGGTCTCGCCCGTCACCGTCACCTATCCCAACGCGGCCAAGGCGGTTGCCGCCAACCTGCACGAGGCCGCCCCCGGCCTCTATCGCGCCACCCTGCCCGCCCCCGATCTCGGCCTCTACAAGGCCACCGACGGCACCCTCTCCGCCCTTGCCCATATCGGTCCGGTCGACCCGCGCGAGTTCCAGTCGCTCATCTCCACCCCCGAGCCGCTGACCCCGCTCGCAACCGAGACCGGCGGCAGCGTTCACCGCCTGCGCGAACACGCCGACGATCCGCTGCAAGTGCCTTCGGTCATTGTCGAATCCGGCACCGCCACCACCCATGCCGGCAGCGACTGGATCGGTCTCAAGACCACCGACGCCTATGAAGTCGCGGGCGTCCGCAAGACCGACCTTTTCGTCGGCCTCGCCAGTCTCGCCGTGCTGCTCCTTGCCATTGGCGGCTTGTGGTGGCGCGAGGGCAAGTAACCGCCAAGTCTCCGCAGCAGGCACGCAAATATCTTCATCAAAGGCAATCAACTGTTTTTGATTCGCCCTCGGGGAAATTCAGTCGGACACTTGCGTTCCATTCCATGTAACCATTCATGGGAGTCCAACATGAACTGGACGGAACGCGCCCTAAAGTCCTTTCTCGAACGTCTCGTCACCCGTGGCACGCTGGTCGTGCACGCGGCCTCAGGCCGATCCTGGTCTGTCGGCGATGGCCAGTCGCCCCAGGTGGACGTCGCCTTCACCGACGGAAAAGCCATCGATGAACTGATCCGCGACCCGGAAGTGAAGCTGGGTGAGCTCTTCATGGATGGCCGCCTGACCGTCGATCAGGGCGACTTCTACGGCCTCCTCGAACTCGTTCTGCAGCACCGTCTCGATTCCCGGCAGACCACCACGCGGCGCGTCCTGTCCGCCCTGCGAACCCTGCGCCACCGGCTGGTTGGCCACAACGGCCTCGTCCGGTCACGCCGCAACGTCGCCCATCACTACGACCTGAACGCGGCCTTCTACGAACTGTTCCTCGACGTTGACCGCCAATATTCCTGCGCCTATTTCGATCACCCGGACGCCACGCTGGAAGAAGCCCAGCGCGCCAAATGCCGGCACATCGCCGCCAAGCTCCTGATGCGCCCGGGTGTTTCCGTTCTCGACATCGGCAGCGGCTGGGGCGGCATGGGGCTGTACCTTGCCGAGATCGGCGAAGCCGGTGCCGTCAAGGGCATCACGCTCTCCTCCGAACAGCTGATCGTCGCCCGCAAGCGCGCCGAGGCCAAGGCGCTCGGCCAGGTCCACTTTGAACTCGAAGACTATCGCAAGCTTCGCGGCTCCTTCGACCGGATCGTCTCCGTCGGCATGTTCGAACACGTGGGTCCGAAGCACTATGACGCCTTCTTCTCCAAGGCCTCCGATCTCCTGGCGGAGGACGGCGTCATGCTCCTGCACACCATCGGTCACACCTCGTCGCCCACCATCACCAACCCGTGGATCACCCGCTACATCTTCCCCGGCGGCCACCTGCCCTCCTTGTCGGAGGTGCTGCCCGCCATCGAGAGGGCGGGATTGATGGTGGCCGATGTGGAAGTGCTGCGGCATCATTATGCCGAGACGCTGAGCGCCTGGCGGGCGCGGTTCCTCGCCAATCGCGACAAGGCCCTGGCGCTTTATGACGAGCGCTTCTGCCTCATGTGGGAAGCCTATCTCGCCATGTCCGAGGCCGCCTTTCGCTTCCTGGACGTGGTGGTCTACCAGTTCCAGCTCACGCGCCGGAACGACGTGGTGCCCATCACACGCGACTATATCGCCCGCAGCGAAATGGAGCTGAAACGCCGGGAACTGACCCAGGGAGACGTGCTCGCCACCTACGGCAAGGTGGCCACCTCGCCCTGGTACGATCACTGACGCCGCCGGAAGGCGCGGTTGAGACTGGTCACATGAACCACCTGGGGCCGAGGTCAGGCCACGGCCCGCACCGCGCCGGCCACATCGGCCGTGATCCCCGGAACCAGTTCCGCCCAGAGCAGCCGCGCCGGATCGACCGGACCGGGCATGACCACCTTGCCCTGCTGTACCACCCGGAAACCGAACGGCCAGTAATAGGGCAGATCGCCCACCAGGAGGATCAGGCTGTGATTGTTGCGCCGGGCCACGTCCATGGTCAGCCGCATCAGAGACTTGCCGAGGCCGAGGCTCTTGATCTCCGGCAGCACAGCCAGCGGCCCCAGCAGCAGGGCCGGGCTGTTGCCGATCACGATCTTCGTCTGCCGCACCGAGCCGACCACCTGTCCCCGGAACTCCGCCACCAGACTGGTGGCCGCATCGGTCGGAAAGCCTTCCCGCAGCCGGAACGCCGTCCGCGCATAGCGCCCCGGTCCAAAGGTGACATCGTGGATATGTTCGATCGCCGCGTGATCGGAGGCGACTTCCGCGCGGAAGATCACATCCTCGAGGGCAAAGTCCTGGGCAAGCTTGGCAAGGGTAAGGTCAACGACGGTCATGAAAGGACACCGGGGCAGCAGGGTTTGGGCGCCCTCGGCTCGGGTCCGGCACTCACTGGCCGCAGGGTCCGATCAGGCGCACGACATCAGGCGGAAGCGCGGAGTACCGCGTCCGGTGGTTCGTCGTCGCAGATCAGCCCGGTCGAACATGTGCATCGCCCCGTTGATTTCACGCCCTCCTATCATAGACCCGCTTTCCTTAACAAGCCTGAATTGCTGACACATCGCGATCAGTCGAGCTTGATCGGCTGCAGGATGTCGTCGAAGGAGACGAAGGCCGCACCCGGCGACACCGGACGGTCGGGATCGTGATCCTTCAGCACCTTGAACACCCGCTGCTTGAGCGGCGACGAGGTCTCGAAGTCGTCATAGGCCCGCTGCAGCGTCGCCCGTGCCCGCGCCGCGATCACCCGATCGGGCAGATCGTCGAAGTCCTCGGTCTTCAGATACTCGCCCATGCGCTTGAGCACATGCAGGCGGCAGACATCGAGCACCTTGCGGTCATACTTGACGTTCAGCGCCGCAAAGAAGTCTTCGGCCGAGGACAATGCCTTCAGCCGGGCCAGAATGTCGGTGACGTCGATCGGGCGATCGTCGGTGGAACAGCTCATGGGGCAGTCTCCTCGGTTTGGGTGTCGCTATGATCATTGAGGCGCGCCTGCAGATGGGCGAGGCGCACCTCCAGGAAATCGATGCGGTCGACCAGCGCCGCCACCGCTTCGCCGACAGGGTCGGGCATCAGGTGATGGTCGAGATCGATCCGTCCGTCACCCAGCCGCCGCCGGGTTTCACTCGGACGGACGATGCGACCGGGAATGCCCACGACAGTCATCGCGGGCGGCACGTCCTCGATCACCACAGCGTTGGCGCCTACGCGGGCGCCCTCCCCAATGTGAATCGGTCCGAGGATCTTCGCCCCGGCCCCCACCAGCACGCCATTGCCGAGCGTCGGATGCCGCTTGCCGGGCCGCCAGGACACGCCGCCGAGCGTCACGCCGTGATAGAGCGTCACATCATCGCCCACCACGGCCGTCTCGCCGATCACCACGCCGGCGCCATGGTCGATGAAGAAGCGCCGCCCGATGGTCGCCGCCGGATGAATGTCCACTTGAGTCAGGAACCGCGCCAGCCAGGACAGGAACCGCGCGGCAAAAGGCCAGCCCGCACCCCAGAGCGCATGGGCGAACCGATGCCAGATGATGGCGTGCACGCCGGGATAAACAAGCCAGGTCTCGATGCCGCCGCGCGCCGCCGGATCGCGCGACGTCACGCAGCGAAGATCCTCGGCGATCATCCGCCAGAGCGAGGGTTTGCGCGCCACCACCACCGGGGTGACCGAGGCCGCAACGTCGCTCATGGCTCCGTCCTCCGCGTGGGATCGCCGCAGCTGTCGGCAGCAACGCGCGCATGCAGGTGGGCAAGTTCGCCTGCTGTAAGCGCCCGCTTGGCGCGCGTTGCCTGAAGGCGCACGGCCTCCGTCAGCGCGCCGGCGATCTCCGGCCTCAATGCAATCCCCCGCTGCGCCAGCACATGCGCGATCGCCTTGGTGCCCGAATGCTTGCCGACGACAATGCTGTGGCTGCGCCCGAACAGCGCCGGATCGAGCCCCTGATAGGTCTCGGCCTGCGTCAGCAGCGCGGCCACGTGAATGCCCGATTCGTGCGAAAACACGTCGCCGCCCACCACCGCTTTGGCCGGCGGAATCGCCCGCGCCGCCGCAGCCGCCACCGTCTCGGCCAGCGGTCGCAGCGCCCGCATGTCGATGCCCGTGGAATGACCGTCGAGCCGCACCAGCGCCACCGCCACCTCTTCCAGCGCCGCATTGCCGGCCCGCTCGCCAAGGCCGAGCACCGTCACCGACGCATGCCGCGCCCCGGCGCGAATCGCCGCGATCGTATTGGCCGTCGCCATGCCGAGATCGTCATGGCCGTGGAACTCGAGAGCGATCGAGCTGCGCCGGCTCAGCGCCGCGACCATGTCATAAGTCGAGAAGGGATCGAGCACGCCCACCGTATCGGCGAGCCGCAGCCGGAACGCTCCCGTCTCCTCCGCCGCCTCGGCCACGCGTGCGAGATGGTCGGGATCGGCGCGCGAGGCATCCTCGCCACCGATCGCCACCTCAAAGCCGAAGTCCCGCGCCATTGGCACGAAGCGTCGGATGCGCCGCAAGGCCTCCTCCCGCCCGATGCCAAGCTTGGCCGCCAGTTGCAGGTCGGACATGGGGATCGACAGGTTGACGACGCTGACGCCCGTGTCCAGCGCGGCGATCAGGTCGCCCTCGGTCATCCGGCACCAGGCCATCACCCGCAAGGGCAGCGCCAGGCCGACGATGGCGTTGATGGCATCCCGCTCCGCCGCCCCCATGGCCGGCGTTCCCGCCTCGATCTCCGGCACCCCCGCCGCCGCCAGCGCCTCGGCGATCGCCAGCTTTTCGGCAACCGTGAACGCCACGCCCGGCGACTGCTCGCCATCGCGCAAGGTCGTGTCGTTGAGAAAGACCGATGCTGTCACGGAACTACCCTTCCATCGCTACCGTCTCGTCGGGGCTGAGATCCCCTGAGTCCCACGCTCTCCCTCACGAAGGGGAGAGGAGCAAGGCCGGTCTTCACGCATAAACCGGCTTGAAATCCTTCGCCTTTTCGTTTGCCCCGGCCCAGAAGGGCGACATGGCCCTGAGCTTGTCGATGATCGCCGGCACCACCTCGATGACGTGATCCACGTCCGCGTCGGTGTTGAAGCGCGAGAAGGAGAAGCGCGTCGCCCCATGCGCGGCCGTGTAGGGGATGTCCATGGCCCTGAGCACATGGCTCGGCTCCAGCGACCCCGACGTGCAGGCCGAGCCCGACGACGCCGCGATGCCGGCCCGGTTCAGCATCAGCAGGATCGCCTCACCCTCGATATATTCGAAGGCGATGTTGGCCGTGTTCGGCAGACGCTCATGCGGATTGCCGGTAACAAAACAGGAGGGCACGCGCTGCAGGATGCCCTTTTCCAGCCGGTCGCGCAGGGCGGCAACGCGCGTCGCCTCGTCGTCCATGTGCAGCATGGCGAGCTCCGCCGCCTTGCCCAGACCGACGATGCCCGGCGTATTCTCCGTGCCCGCCCGCCGGCCGCGCTCCTGCTGCCCGCCCTTCTGCTGCGAGCGGAAGCGCACGCCGCGCTTGACATAGAGCGCGCCAATGCCCTTGGGGCCATGCAGCTTGTGGCCGGACAGCGACAGCATGTCGATCGGCGTCGACTTGAGATCGATGGCGATCTTGCCCACCGCCTGCACCGCGTCCGTATGGAACAGCGCGCCGACCTCCTTGGCCAGTTCCGCCAGTTCCACAACCGGGAACAGCGTGCCCGTCTCGTTGTTGGCCCACATGAAGGTGACCAGCGCCACCCGCTCCGACAGCGCCGCGCGATAGGCGGCAATGTCCAGCATGCCCTTCTTGTCGACCGGGATCACGTGCACCTTGATGCCGCGCGTCTTTTCCAGATGCGCCAGCGTCGACAGGATCGCCGGATGCTCGACGGCCGAGGTGATTACCTCGTCCCGCTCCGGGCTCGCCTCCAGCGCCGAGAGGATCGCCATGTTGTCGCTCTCCGTGCCGCCTGATGTGAAGACGATCTCGTGATCGAACTCCGCGCCAAGCAGCTTCTGCACCTGCTGGCGCGCCGCCTTGATCGCCGCGCCCACCGCCGATCCGAAGGCATGCATCGACGAGGCATTGCCGAACTGCTCGGTGAAATAGGGCAGCATGGCCTCAAGCACGGCCGGGTCGACGGCGGTGGTGGCATTGTTGTCGAGATAGACGGTTCTCATGGGGGGCCTCCTCACGACACGGGGACGATGCGCAGGGGCATGCCGAGCTTGGCGATCAGGCGTTCCTGCACGCCGTTGATGGTGACGGAGGCCATCTGGCAGCCGGTACAGGCGCCGGAGAGCTTCACGTAGACGTTGGAGCCGTCCACATCGATCAGCTCGCAGTCGCCGCCATCCTTCTTGAGAAAGGGCCGCACCTCTTCCAGCCCCTCCTCGATCAGGCGGATCTTCTGCACCGTGGTCAGCCGCCCGGTGGAGGCGAGCGACGGCGCAGCGGCAACGGCCGAAGCCGGCGGCATGGCCGAGGCGGTCGGCGGCCGCTTGGCCATCACCTGGTCGATATCCGTCTTGGGCTTGGCCGCTCCCGGCTTGGCCTTGGTCTTGAGCTGGCGCGGATCCACCGAACCGAGGCGATAGGCCTCTTCGGCCATGATCAGCCCCTCGGTCACCATCGCCGCATTGGTGCTGGCGAGCACCTCTTCCAGCTTGTCGAAACAGGTGAGACAGCCGCCACCGGCCTTGGTGTAGAAGGTCACCTGCTCGGGCGTCGTCAGCTTGTTGGCGCGCACCGCCCGCTCGATCATGCCGGCGTCGACGCCGAAGCACTTGCAGACCAGCTCGCCTTCCTCGTGATCGTCCTGCCATTCCTCGCCGCGATAGTTGGCGACAGCCGCCTGCAGCGCCTCATAGCCCATGACGGAGCAATGCATCTTCTCCGGCGGCAACCCACCAAGGAAATCGGCGATATCCTGGTTGCTGATCTTGAGCGCGTCTTCCAGCGTCTTGCCGATGATGATCTCGGTCAGCGCCGACGACGAGGCAATGGCCGAACCGCAGCCGAAGGTCTGGAACTTGGCCGCCGTGATCACCTCGGTCTCGGGATCGACGGCCAGCATCAGCTTCAGCGCATCGCCGCAGGAAATCGCCCCCACTTCGCCAACGGCATTGGCTTCTTCCAGCACGCCGGCATTCTTGGGATCGAAGAAATACTCTTTCACCTTGTCGGTATAATCCCACATCGCCTCGGTCTCCGTCCGTAAAGATTGAAATGCGCTTGCAGCACGACGCCGCGACTGAGCTGAAATTCGCTGGCGTGAGGCAGAAGCCGAAGCCAGATGTCCACGCCAGTAGAATTTCTGGTCAGTCGCTTAGCTGAAGGATTTGCCGCAGGAACACTTCGACTGGGCGTTGGGGTTGTTGAAGATGAAGCCGGAGCTTTCGAGCCCGGTGATGAAATCCACCGTCATGCCGGCCACATGCGCCTGGCTGTCGGAATCGACGAACAGCTTCACGCCGTCCTGATCGATGACGATGTCGCCGTCGCGCACCGCCGATTCGAGGCCCATCATGTATTTGAGGCCGGCGCATCCCCCCGCCTGCACCATGATGCGCAGGCCTTCCGCCGGATTGGCGGCGCGGGACATGGCGGTCTTGACGGCGGTCACGGCAGTGTCGGTCAACTGGATCATGGTCTGAACCCCTCTGATGCGAGTGTCTGATGAGGGGTTTTGCATAGGCCGTGCCAACATGTAATTATTTGATATTGCTACTATATTCTTGAAATCAGCCCTTGTCCGGAAGCCGACAAAGGTGGGGAATCCGACATGTCGCGATTCCCCCCGGCGGGCGGGCTTCACGCCGCCACGGTCAACTGCCGGCGCAGCTCCGCCATGCGGCTCATGCCGTCTTCCTCGCCGAAGCAGGATTGGAAATCCGTGCAGACGCTGCAGGACGGCGCGGTGCAGAGCGAGAAGCCCTCCTCCTCGCAGAGCACGCGATAGAAATACTTCTTCCAGCGCATGTTCCTCGTGTTGCCGGCATGCAGCACGGAAAAATGCGTCTTCAGCAGCCGGTTGAGTTCGTCGCGGCTCCCAAGGCCGAGGTCCTGCCACAGATGATCGGCCCGCATCGCCCGCCGCGCGATGATCACTGCCAGCCAGCTCGACAGCGGTTCGCGGCCCGAACGATGGGCCATGAGCAGCTCGCGCAGCATCAGTTCTTCATCATCCGCCGGGCTCTCCGCCATCCACTCGAGCTCCAGCGCGGCCCGCCGCAGGATTGGAAAGCGCCGGTCCAGCAACCGCCCTATCTCGCCGGGCTTCAAGCCGAGCCCATCGGCAAGCGAGCCCTCGCCGCGATCCACCTCGGTCAGCGCCGCCGCCAGCGCCGAGGCGAGAACGTGATTGTCGAAGGCGTCGGCCTCCGTGCGCGTCGGCCATTGCGCGGCGCGCAGCGAGGCATAGTGGCTGGCAAATGTCGTGGGCATGTCAGGCCTCCTTCATCTCCTGTCGGCTTCCCGACGCCGCAAGCGGCGTTCGTCCGGAAAGGCCGGGAACATGAGGCCATCAGCGCAATCACCGTGCCCGTTGCGCACCACGAGCACGTCATAAGTGTTAGCCCCTATGCAAGGTCACCGCCACGTCGCGCGGCCGCGCCGTATAGGGCCAGGAGGTAACGATCAGCCCGGCACCCGCAGCGATATAGGCACCGACAGTCTCGGGCGACAGGCCGCCGGCCGCCGCCAGCAGGGGCCGCTTGGTCACCCCGATCTTGCCCGCCAAAGCCGCCACATCCGCAGGGCTGAACTTCTCCAGCTGGATCACGTCAAAACCGGCAGCCGCCGCCTCAAGCGCGTCTTCGACACTTGCCACCTCGATGCCCAGCGCCTTCTCCGGCTGCTGTGCCCGCAGCTGCGCGTGAATCGCCCTGAAGTCCCAGCCGTCGAGAAAGACCCGGTGTTGATCGAACACCAGCACCGTCTCGCCCAGACCCTGCCGATGCAGGATGCCGCCGCCCGCCTTCACCGCCAGCTGCGACAATCGCCGCACGCCCGGCACCGTCTTGCGTGTCGTTGCAATGCGTACATCGGGATTGACGGCAGCGCTGGCATCCACCAGCTCCCGCGTCGCCGTGGCTATTCCGGAGAGGATCTCCAGAAGCGTCTGCGCCGCCTTCCACACCCGGTGCAACTCGCCCGCCGTGCCGCGCGCCGTCAGCAGCGGCTGCCCCGCCGCGCAAAGGGTCCCGTCACGCACCAGAATCTGGACGTCGAGTCCGGCCATCATCCGCGCCGCCACCTCGATGCCGGCGAGAACCATGGCTCCGCGGGCGCGGAACTCCATGCGCCCCGGCAGTGCCCCGATCCCCAGCGCCTCGGTGGTGACGTCACCGCCGCCCGCGTCCTCTTCGAGAAGGCGCTCGATGTCGGCCAGCGTGATCATTCCACACCAATGATGACGTCGGAGGCCTTGATGATCGCCGCGGCTTCCTGGCCAATCTCCAGCCGCAGATCCTCGCAGGCCTCATTGGTGATCGACGAGGTCACCAGCATGCCGTCGACGATCTCGATCTTCACATGGGTCGTGGTCGCGCCCTTGGTGATGGCAACGATCTTTCCCTTGAGCACGTTGCGTGCCGACAATTTCATGGTCGGAAACCTCTTGATTTCATGCGCTTGATTTACGTTATATAGCTAAAACCATAGCGCACAAGACCGCGCTCGACTCATGCGATTTCGGCAGGGCTCATGGTGTGCGGCTTGCAACGTCGCCAGATGCCACCTGTCCCGCCAAGCAAATGTCGGGCTCCTGACAGGGACACGCCGGAGATCGCCATGACGCGTCGCATTCTCGACCGCTTCCCCGCCCACGACGCCGCGTCGCGGCTGAACGCCTTCGAGTTGGCAGCCATCGTCTACGATGACGGCGTCTCCATCGACCACCTCATGTGCTTCTTTGCCGACGAACTGATGAGCACCAATCATTGTGTCGGCGGCCTGGTGCAGCAACCCTGTGAAGACCCGGATGCGGCCTATGCCACGCTGGTCGACCTGATGACTCGCGAGCATTTCCTGTTCCGCAAGGACCACCAGCTGAAGTCGCGCCTTTGGAGCCTTGATGACAGGATCCTTGATGACGCCCGCACCCGCATCCGCCGTTCGGTCGGCGCTGCCACGGATCTGACCTTCGTTCCGCGCTTCGGCGATGCCGAGATTGCCGGCGGCGGGCTGGCCGAGTGCTACGGCCCCGTCGCCGCCTATGGGATTCCGCTCCTCACCGCCGTGCATCGGCGCCATGTGGAGGACTGGCTGAAGTTCACCGGCGGCATCGGCACGCTGCTCGCCTGTCGCCTGCGCGTGCTGCGCGACTGGTGGAATGAAACCGCCACCCGCCGCCAGGCCGTCGAGGCCCGCCGTCAGCAGGAAGCCGCCGATCTCGCCGGCGCCACCGTCATCCCCTTCCTGCCCAACTTCCAATGAAAAAGCCCCGGCGCTTGCGCGTCGGGGAGTTGGCTTTGGGGGAGCCATTCAGAAAAAGCCGAGGTGCCGGCCTCGAAGCCAGCTGCCCGCGCCGGTGAATTTTCCGGGCCGGCGTCAGGCGGCTACCTTGTCGGCGGCCACATGCGTCTGGCAGTTCTTCGGGCAGACGCGCGCGCAGGCGCCGCAGCCGATGCAGGCACCACCGGCGTCCACCACCATGATCTTGCGGTTGAGTTCGCCGTCGAAGTCGTCGTCATCATCCTCGGTCACCTTGCCCAGGATCTCGCCGTCATCGTTGACGCCATGCAGATGCATCACGTCGCGCGAGCACACCTTGTAGCAGCGGCCGCAGCCGATGCAGGTGCTGCCGTCGATCGAGGTGAGATATTGCGGCATCCACGGCCGCCCATCGAGGGTCTTGAACTCGGCCATCAGGCGTTCTCCAGTGCGGTGAGTTGCTTGCGCGCGGCGTCCAGCGCCGCGAAGGCATCATGCGTCGCCTGCGCGACGGACAGGATCGACGTCCAGTTGACCGGCAGCTCCTCCGAGAGGTCGTGCAGGTTCATCTTGGCATTGGTGGCCTTGGCCGACAGCTTGCGGATTTCGACCTTCAGGGTCTCGATGTCTGACATTTGGGATCCTTTTGGTTCTCGGCCCATGCGGGCCGCCTCGCCGGTCGGCTCGGGCGCTATGCGCTTGGGTCTCCTTCGGCCCATGCGGGCCGCCTCGCCGGTCGGCTCGGGCGCTATGCGCTCAGTAATCGGCGACTTCCGGAAATTTCTCGATCAGCAGCCTGGCCTCGTCGACCAGCTTCTGGCCCGCCTCGCCCAGCTTCTCGAAGGTCTCGAAGCCGAAGCGATGCACATCACGCAGCGTCTTGGAAATCACCACCAGCCGCCCCGTTGTCAGCTGCACGCGGCCGAAGCCTTCATGGCTCATCTTCATCATCGGCGAGGCCATCTTGCCCGTCGCCATCTCGATGGCGAGGCCGACTGCGGCGTAGAATTTCTCCACCCGCCACAGCACGTCCGGATCGGGATCGTCGATGATCGGGATCTCGCGGCGCTGCTCCTTGGTGACGATGAAGTCCTTCAGCACCGCGTCGTCGGAAAGCTTCTCCCAGCTGCCATAGCTGTCCTCGGCCCGGACGATGCGCGTCAGCGCCTTCACGAAGGGATGGTCGAGCCCGGCAACCGGGGCCTCGGCAAGGGTGTCGGTCATGTCGATGTCTCCACGGGTTCAATCTCTAGACCTAGAGCCTGATCTGAAATTCGCTGGGCTGCGGCAGGTGGCGATGGTTTCGAGAACCGGAGCGGAGCGAACGTGACGTTCGTGAGCACCGGAAGCGCAGAAAGCGAAGCCAGATGCCCGGCCCAGTAGAGTATCGGGTCAGGCTCTCAATCGTCTTCAAAGTCGGCCTTTGCCGCGCCGACGCCGGCCTCGGCCAGCACCTTGCGCAGCCACGGCGGCGGTGCACCGTTCAGCATGGTGCGCGTGCGCTCCAGCACCTCCTCGATCGGCGAGGCATTGGGCACCTTGATCGGATGGATCTTCGCCCCCACCACCTTGGCCGCCGACGGTCCGCCGATGGCGAGGCAGAAGAGCAGGTGGCAGCCGGTCAAAGCCTCCACCTTCGGCGTGATGCGATCATCGCCCTCGGTCTTGTGCGCGCCGCTCTCGTCGGACGTATCGTCGAAGGTGATGGCCTCGACGAAGCTCCAGCCATCCTTGGTCACGTCATAGACCGCAAACTTCGGCGCCGAGCCGAAGTGCGCATTCAGGCTCTTCATGTCGCGCGAGGCGATGGCGATGCGCACCGCCCCCTGCGGGCGCTCCGGCTTGGCTTCCCCGGCCTCAGTGTCGACGAGGCTCAGGCGACGAACGGCTGTCATGATGGGTCTCCCGGTTCCGGAACGGATTGAGGCTGTCGGGCGTCGGCTCCACGCGCGCGCCCTGGAAAATGTTGGCCACCTCGAAGATCAGGTCGCGCGTCCCCTCGTAGCCGACCGACTTCCTGTGCTGCGTGCCGAGCCGATCAAAGATCGGAAAGCCCACACGCATCAGCGGGATGCCCAGTCGCTCCGACGCCTGCCGCCCATGGGCATGCGTCACGAGAAGATCAGCGCCGCCCGCCATATCCTCGAAATCGCCGAGATCGCCGACCCGCACCGTCTCCGCCGGTACGCTTGCGAGAATGGGATTGTCGCCCGTCGAGGCGATGGCAAGCGACGTCGTCGCCCCCATTTCACTGAAGAAAGAGGCGAGCATGTAGAGGTGATCGGGCTCGGCAGCGATGGCGACCTGCTTGCCGCCGAAATGGAAGTGTCCATCGAGCATGGCGTCGCACAGCTGCGACCGCCGCCGGCGCAGCTTGGCCGGCACCACCGCCCCCGAGATCCGGGCCAGCAGCGTCACGAAGCGATCTGAGGCCTTGAGCCCCGTCAGCGTCGGCAGCAGCGTATAGTCCACGCCCGCCTTGGCCTTCAGAGCCTCCGCCGCCCCCCGCATATGCTCGCCGATGGCGATCGTATGGACACATTCGCCCAGCGTCTCGATGTCGGAGACCTGACACCCGCCATAGGTGGTCGGGATCCATTTGCCCGGCACCGTGCCGTCAAGCGCGCCGGAGATATCGGGCAATATGGTCGCCTCAAGCCCGAACATCTCCGCGTGTTCGGCGATCAACTCGATGTCGGCCACCGTCAGGTGCCAGCCCGGCAGGATGGCGATTCGCCTGGGATTGCGACGCAACGGCTGAGGACCGGTGATCGTCTCGATCATCCCCTTCACCGCCTTGCCCCAGCCCTCCTCGATCGACCCTGAGAAATCCGGCGTCGAGGCGAGCACGATTCGCGTCTCGCCAAGCAACTCCTTCTGCCGCTCGCGGATCAGCGCGAGATCGCCGGCAAAATCCTCGCCGCGCGTCTCCACCAGCGCCGTGGTGCACACGCCGATCAGCGAGGGATTGGTGCGGTTCTTGAGATTGACGATGGCTTCTTCCAGATGATCGGCGCCGCCCAGCACCGTCGACACCTCGTCCATCGCCGTCGTCTGCAGCGGGATGGTCTCCTTGAAATGCCGCACGAACAGCACCAGCGCAAAGGAGGTGCATCCCTGGCTGCCGTGGAACAGCGGCATGGCATTGGCCACCCCCATGAAGGCGAAGGCCGCCCCCAGCGGCTGGCTCGATTTCAGCGGATTGGACGAAAAAGCCTTGAGGTCGCGGATGATGTCAGCCATGGCGCCCTCAGCAATCATCATTGTCGCCCGCCCCAGAGGCGGCGAATTTCTGGAAGACGGGCGAGGTCAAGACCTCGCTACCCCCCTCTCTGTCTCTCCCCCTCAAGGGGGGAGAGAACGCAGCGGCCATCACAACACTCTCCCTCCCCCCTTGAGGGGGAGGGTTGGGGAGGGGGGTGTGAACGCGCGCATCCTGAACCCACCCCTCCTCATCCCAGGGCGCCACCTCCCGCACCGCCGCGAACACCGGATTGTGCACGGCGATATCGATCTGCCGGATCAGCTCCACCATGCCGTCATAACCGGCATAGGGGTGGTTGCGTTCCTGGTTGATGTCGAGCCAGGGCATCTTGGCCTTGAGCGCGATGAACTGCGTCCGCCCGCCGGACAGCATGATGTCGGCGCGATTCTCGGCCAAGAGCTTGTAGAGATCGCGCGGCGCCATGGCGTCGAAGGCGTGTTTTTCGTCCTTGAGCAGTTGCTTGATCCGCTCCTTGTCCTCGTCCGTCGATTTCTTGGTCGAGGTGCCGACGATCTCGATGCCCACTTCCTGCAGTGCCGCCACCACCGACCAGGACTTGACGCCGCCGGTGTTGAGCAGCACCCGCTTGCCATCGAGGCGCGGGCGATAGGCGGCGATCCGCTCCCAGGCGATCGCCTCTTCCTCTGAAATCAGCGCCTCGGTGCGGTCGATCAGTTCGGCATCCGCCCCCTGCCGCACCAGCAGCGCCGCGATCTGCCTGAGCGCATCCGACGTGTCGGAAATGCCATAGAACGAGCCCTCGAAATAGGGGATGCCCCAGCGCTCTTCCATCTTGCGGGCAAGATTGATCAGCGCCGTCGAGCAGACCATCATCGTCGCCTTGGCCCGATGCGCCGAGGCCACGTCGAGATAGCGCGCGTCGCCGGGAATGCAGGCGCGGATGCGGATGCCGAGCTTGTCCAGCAACGGCTTCACCATCCAGAACTCGCCGGCCAGATTGAACTCGCCGAGAATGTTGATGTCGTAAGGGCCGACATCGTCGGGCTCATGCGTGCCGATCACATGGTCGAGCAGCGCCTCACCGGCCAGCTTGTTGCCGAGATTCTTCGAACCGACGAAGCCCGGCGCATTCACCGGAATCACCGGCAAGCCGAAGCGTTCGCCCGCACGGCGGCAAACGCTGTCGATGTCGTCGCCGATCAGCGCCGTGACGCAGGTGGAATAGACGAAGACCGACGGCGGATCGAAGCGTTCCTTGATCGTCTTGATCGCCTTGAACAGCTTCTTCTCGCCCTGCCCCATGACGATGTCGAGCTCGGTGAGATCGGTGGTGAACGACCGCCGCCACAGATCCGACCCCGAGGAGCCCGCCCCGCGATTGTCCCAGCTGTTGCCCTCGCAGGCGAGCGGCGCATGGATGAGATGGGCCACGTCGGTGATCGGCTGCAGCACGATCTTGGCGCCGTCGAAGGCGCAACCGCCCGCCGCCGCGCCCGGCGTCAGCGGCTTGGAGCAGCCCTTCTTGCGCGCCTTGGCGTCCTTGCCCTGGTTCTTGTCGCAACCGGGCTCATTGAACACATCGGCGATCTTGGCTTGCAGCGACATCGGCACCGCCCTCACTCACCCGACACAGCCGTCCATTCGGCTCTTGCCAAGGTGAAATCGCAAGCCGCGTGCCACACGGTCATGGCATTGATTTTATTTGATAACCTTTCCTGTCAGCCGCCTTTGTCTCGCCCCGGACAGCCCGTCCTACACGGCTTTGTCGGATTCGCGACGCGCGCCCCTCAGATGAACAGGGGCGCCATGCGCCGCCAGGCACCGCCGCGATGCGCCCGGCCGTCCCAGTAATGCAGCCGATGCGGAATCTCCTTGTCCGTCAGAATTTGGCTCAGCGCCTGATTGCTCTCGAGAAACGGATCGTCCTTGCCCACCACCAGCACGATGTCGAGCGCCTTGAGGCTTTCGAGCCGCGCTTCGCAGGCAAGGCCCGGCAGGAAATGGGTGGGCATGTGGAAATAGACGTCGTCGCCCCGGTGGCCGTCGAGAAGGTCGCCGAAATGCTCGATCGTCAGCGTCAGGTCATGCCGGGCCGAGAAGGAAACGAGCTTGCGGAAGCGGTCGGGGTGGCGGAACACGAGGCTCGACGCCTGGAAGGCCCCAAGGCTGCAGCCCTGTGCGATCACGCAATCATGGGCGTTGCGCGCCTGCGCAAAGGGCAGCACCTCGTCGAGCACATAGGCCTCGAAGCGCTCGTGCCGGGCCAGCCTTTCGGGCGGCGTCAGGTGCCTGTTGTAGAAGGTCTCGCGCGCCAGTCCCTCGATGCAGTAGAGCTGCAGCTGCCCGGCCTCCACCTTGGCCCTGAGGCTCCCGACAATGCCGATATCCTCATATTCGAAGAACCGACCGTCGCGGGTGGGAAACATGATCACCTTGGCGCCGGCATGGCCGAAGACCAGAAGCTCCATGTCCCGCTGGAGATTGTGACTATGCCAACGATGATATTCGCGCTTCATGAGGAGCAAAAAACCGGGCGAATTCGCAACGCAACATCGCGTCCTGTTCTTGTTTGCCGGGATAATCGAAATGCCCTGCATCCAGGATGACGGTTTTGCAAAGATTTCTTGTCACCGCATTGGCCACCGCGAACTGGCAGGGCGGCGCTACCGCCGGATCAAACAGGGCCACCGCCATCAGCATGGGCACGGCAATGCGCCGCGCGGCCACCGCCGCGTCATAGAGCCGAAGGGTCTGCATGGCATTGCCATGCTCTCGCTCATAGGCCTGCACCGAGGCCGCGCTGCCCACCGACGGCAGCTTCAGCCGGAGTTCCTGCGCCCCGAAGGTCGGCAAGGCCAGATGCCCCCGGTCGATGCGCCGGTCATAGGGAATGGCCAGCGCGCCGATGCCGCCGCCAAAGCTGATGCCGGCATAGCCGATGTTGCCGTCGAGCCAGGGATAGAGCGCGATCAGCGTCGACACCGCCAACCACAGATCGGCGACACAGCCGCCGATGATATACTCGGCCGGCTTGTCGATATCATGCAGCACATGCCAGTTGGACTGGGTGGAGATCGGCGCCCGGGCGCTGCGCGACAAGCCCCGGAAGCAGGGAAACAGGATCGCCGTCTCCTCCACCGGCAGGTCGAGATCGGGCTGATCGCGTCCGCCATAGCCATGCCCCACCACCAGACCACGCCGCACGGGTCCGGACTTCGGCAGCAGCAGCCAGCCCTTGATCTTGAACTTGCCCGTGGAGCGATAGGTCAGACTGACCACATGCCAGTTCGGATGCTGGATCTTCCCCACCTTGAGCTTTGGCGCGGGATCCACCGCCAGCGCAGCCGCATAGCGTGCGCGCCAGAAGGCATCGAAATCCTCCGGTTCCTCCGGCGGTGCCACCGCCTGCAGATCGTCAAGTGTCAGCCCATAGGCCGGATCGAAGGGAAAGTTATGCGGAAACGTCACGGCCTGCCGAACCTTTGACCGGAGGGAAGCAATCAGGATCTTCCCGGCATTTCCCATGCGTCTGTCATCTACAAGCGGCCTCTGCAAAGGCCACCCAATCCTCTGTGGAAAACCCGACCGCACAACTTCCGGCACACGCCCGGCTGCGAGTAGGCGGCCACGTCAGCCAGGAATTAACTATAGCCGAAAAATCAGCACCTTACGGCAAGCTACATACCATCCCGTAACGCCAGTTGCGGCACGATCCGCCGCTCATCCCCCTTCGGGGCAGAACCGTCCTCTTTTGACCGTCCCTTCACGAGTATTGCCTTCATGTCGATTGCTCCCTTGCGCAACCTCGCCTGTGCTGTCCTGTTTCTGATCCCGAGTCTCGTGCTCAGCGAAGCCGCCCACGCCGTCGTCATTCTCGACAGCACCTGGGAAGAGGAAGGCGGCACCGAAGACGACCCCGCCGCCGGCTTCACCGCCGCTCTCGACCTTGCCGCCGAGCCGCAGTTCCAGTCGGTGATTGCCCTGTCCACCGATGGCGAAAGCTGGGGCGAAGCCTCCGCCACGTGGATCGGCAACGACGACGAACACGCCTACCTGCTCTCCGCCGGTCATATCTTCGACCTGCCCGCCAAGGTCGACGACTACGTCGCCCGCGCACCCGACGGTCACGTGGTCAAGATCGACAAGCTTTGGGTCCACCCGCTGTGGAACGGCGACGTCAACAATCGCGCCGGCTACGACTTCACCATCCTGCGCCTCGAAGAGCCGCTGGAAGACACCGGCCCGCAGCCGACCATCTACACCGGCACGTCCGAACTCGGCCATCTCATCACCTTCGTCGGCTACGGCACACGCGGCATCGGCTCTGTCGGTGAGGACGAAAAATATGACGAGGGGTCGGACAAGGCCGCCGCCGACGGCATCGTCGACATCGCCGACGATCCGATCGATCCGGTTCCTCCGGAAGACGAGGACGCCGGCGGCACCATGACCATCGCCCTGCCCAAGGAGGATGGCTCGGTCGAAGTTCCCACCGGCGGCGCCACAGAGCCGCCCGATCGTCTGGCCGGTCTGCTCGGCTCCGGCGACAGCGGCGGCTCGGCCTGGATGAAGGTCGGTGGCGTCTGGGAAATCGTCGGCGTCAACTCGAACGGCACCGGCGAAGCACAATATGGTGACACCTCCACCTTCGGCCGCGTCACCTTCATGCAAGACTGGATCGAGGGGATTTTCCCCGGCGCCCAGTTCGGCGACGAGGAGTGACATACCCGCGACATGCAGCCGACAAAAATGGGTAGGTCGCGAGACCTACCCATTGCATTTGCGCCGTGTAACTTTCGCACTCAGCGCGTCAGATCGAACGAATAGTCCGTCTCGGCGGCAACGTTGGTATCATCGTCATAGAGATCGAAGAACTTGTCGAGCAGCGCCGTCAGCACCCGCAAGCCGCCCTGGTAACCCCACAGCGGGAAGCGGTGGTGGTGGTGGCGATCGAAGACCGGGAAAGTCATGCGCAGTAGCGGAGTCTTGGTGTCACGCTCCAGATACTTGCCGTAGGAGTTGCCGATCAGGAGATCGACTTTCTCCGTGAACAGCAACGAGCGCATGTGCCACAGATCCTTGCCGGGATACGCCTTGCAATCCTTGCCGAAAGGCGAGGTGGCAAACAGCTTGGCCATGTCCTCGGCCCAATCCTTCGAGCCGTTGGTGGCAAGACAATGGATCGGCTCGCCGCCTGTCTCCAGGATGAACTTGGCCATGGCATAGACAAAGTCCGGATCGCCATAGATCGCATATTTCTTGCCGTGCAGATAAGCCTGGCTGTCGGCCATGGCATCGACAAGACGACCGCGTTCCATACGCAGCTCTTCCGGGATCGACTTTCCGGTGATCTCGGAGATCTTCATCAACAGGGCGTCGGTGGCGCGAACACCCATCGGATAATTGAAGGACGCGGTCTCCTGGCCCTTCTCGGCGCAATAGTCCAGGGTCTTTCGAGTATTCCAATGCTGCAGCGAAATGGTCGCCTTGGCATTGAGGCCGGCCTTCACGTCTTCGAGCTTGGTGCCGCCCGAATACATCCGGTAGTCGCCGTCGGACGGGGTGTCGAACTGGTCGGAAGCGTCGGAAATCAGGGTGTAGGACACGCCCATCATGCCGAGGATACGCTTCAATTCGCGATTGTTTCCAACGCAATAGCCGTCAAAGCCCGGAATGATGTTGACCGAGTTGGCCGGCACGTCGGCCCGCGTCAGCGGCTTCCAGAAATGCTCGAGAATGCCCTTGATGGCATTGTCATAGCCGTCCACATGGCTGCCGACGAAGGCCGGTGTATGGGCGAAGGGGACGTCGAAATCTGCGGGAACCGAGCCCTTCGTCTTGGCATTCTCGATGAAACCGTGCAGATCGTCGCCGATGACTTCCGCCATGCATGTGGTAGACACAGTAATCATCGACGGTTGATAGAGCGAGTAAGTATTCGCAAGACCATCGATCATGTTGTTGAGGCCGCCGAACACCGCCGCGTCTTCCGTCATCGACGAGGACACCGCCGAGCAGGGCTCCTTGAAATGCCGGCTGAGGTGCGAACGGTAATAGGCCACGCAACCTTGCGAGCCATGCACGAAGCTCATGGTCTTCTCAAAGCCGTTGGCAGCAAAAACCGCCCCGAGCGGCTGACAAGCCTTGGCCGGGTTGACCACCAGAGCTTCGCGAGCGAAGTTCTTGTCCTGATATTCCTTGGTCTTGGTGTATTCGACCATATCGTCGACTTCACCAGAGGACGCGCCACACTCGAACATCTTCTTGTTGGCCAGCATTTCCTTGTATTCCGGCTCGCGGAACAGCGGGGCATGGTCCAGGATCTTTTCGGCGGACTGGGGCATTTGATCACCTCTTTGGCTCCGGGCCGCGCCAGACGGCGGCACAATCGGGCAAGGGAGAAGGGATCGCGCAGACGGTCTCGGTCGCGCGTGGTGAACAGGGGTTGAGGCTGCAGAAGGGGCTCCCCCTCCCACCCGGGGAGAGGGAAAAGTCCTTTGTTATTCGGCCGCTACGGCCATCTCGTCGCCCTTGGTCCAGGGCGCATCGAACAGGTCCCAGACCGGGTTGTTGATGGCCAGATCCATGTCGCGGGCGAAGATGGCAAAGCCGTCATAGCCGTGATAGGGGCCGGAATAGTCCCACGAATGCATCTGACGGAAGGGAATGCCCATCTTCTGCACCGGATACTTTTCCTTGATGCCGGAGCCGACGAGATCTGGCCGCACCTTCTCGATGAACTTCTCGAGCTCGTAGCCGGTCACGTCGTCATAGATCAGCGTGCCCTTCTTCACGTAATGGCCCGTGCGCTGATAGTCGTCGTTATGGGCGAATTCATAGCCCGTACCGGCGATCTCCATGCCGAGATCTTCATAGGCCGTGATGACATGGCGCGGACGCAGGCCGCCCACGTAAAGCATCACCTTCTTGCCCTTGAGGCGGGGCTCGAACCTGGCAATCACCGCGTCGACCATCGGCCGATACTTGGCGATGACCTTCTCCACATTGGCCTCGATCTCCGGACCGAAATGCTTGCCGATCTTGCGCAAGCTGGCTTCGATCTGGCTCGGGCCGAAGAAGTTGTATTCCATCCAGGCCACGCCATACTTCTCTTCCATATGGCGGCAGATGTAGTTCATCGACCGATAGCAATGGATGAGGTTGAGCTTGGCCTTGGGCGCGCGCTCGATTTCGGCCAGCGTAGCGTCACCCGACCAGTTGCCGCAGACGCGCAGGCCGATTTCTTCAAGCAGAATGCGCGAAGCCCAGGCATCGCCGCCGATGTTATAGTCGCCGATGACGTTGACGTCATAGGGACCGGCTTCCCATTCGACTTCCTTCTTGTCGAACACCCAGTCACGGATCGCGTCATTGGCGATATGGTGACCGAGTGACTGCGACACGCCGCGGAAGCCTTCGCAACGCACTGGAACGACAGTGGTTTCGTGTTCCTTGGCCTTCTTCTTGGACACGGCCTCGATGTCGTCGCCGATCAGGCCGATCGGGCATTCCGACTGGATGGAGATGCCGTGGTTGAGCGGGAACAGCGTCTCGATCTCGTCGATGACCTTCTCGAGCTTCTTGTCGCCGCCGAAGACGATGTCCTTCTCCTGGAAGTCGGAGGTGAACTGCATCGTCACGAAAGTATCGATGCCGGTGGTGCCGATATAGTAATTGCGACGTTGCGACCAGGAATACTGGCCGCAGCCGACCGGGCCATGGGAAATGTGGACCATGTCCTTGATCGGGCCCCACACCACGCCCTTCGAGCCGGCATAGGCGCAGCCGCGAATGGTCATGACGCCGGGGATCGACTTGATGTTCGACTTGACGTCGCATTCGGTGAACAGCGGTCCTTCCTCGCTCTCCTGGGCGACGCCGGGATGCTCTTCCGCCGCCGACTTGGCGACCGTCAGATGCTTGCGGCGACGCTTGGCGAACTTGTCGGGATATTGGGCGAGGACTTCCTCAATGAACTTTTCATTGGCCTCGCCGTCGTTTTCATAATCGGTGGTCATGGGGCAAGCCTCGTGACTGTCGCGTTGCGGGGTGAAGGAGGCGGCAACCCGCCGGGGTCAAGGCCCGGTGCGCGGAACGCCTCCTCCTCAGGGATCAGTGGCCGGCAGCCAGGGCCTTGGCGGCTTCCTTGGCCTGAAGTTCGGCAAGCGCCTGCTCGTCGGACTTCATGATGCCGAAGTCGAGGAGCATGTCCTCAAGCTCTTCCATGGTGATCGGCGTCGGGATCGTGCCTTGACCGGAGTTGTTGTGGATCTTCTGGGCGAGCTGGCGATATTCCTGGGCCTGCTGGCTGTCGGGCGCATACTGGATCACCGTCTGCTTGCGCAGTTCGGCATGCTGCACGATGTTGTCGCGCGGCACGAAGTGGATGAGCTTGGAGTTGAGGCGCTTGGCCAGGGCTTCGGCAAGATCCAGCTCGCGGTCGGTCTGGCGCTCGTTGCAGATCAGCCCGCCGAGGCGCACGCCGCCCGAGTTGGCATACTTCAGAATGCCCTTGGCGATGTTGTTGGCCGCATAGAGCGCCATCATCTCGCCGGACATGACGATATAGATTTCCTGCGCCTTGTTCTCGCGGATGGGCATGGCGAAGCCGCCGCACACCACGTCGCCGAGCACGTCGTAGGAGACATAGTCGACATCGTCATAGGCGCCGTTTTCCTCGAGGAAGTTGATCGAGGTGATGACGCCGCGACCGGCGCAGCCGACGCCCGGCTCCGGACCACCGGACTCCACGCACTTGATGCCCTTGTAACCGATCTTGAGCACGTCCTCGAGCTCAAGATCTTCGACCGAGCCATGCTCGGCAGCCAGGTGCAGCACGGTGTCCTGCGCCTTGGCATTGAGGATGAGGCGGGTGGAGTCGGCCTTGGGGTCGCAGCCGACGATCAGGATCTTCTGGCCGAGGTCGACGAGGGCCGCCAGGGTGTTCTGTGAGGTGGTGGACTTGCCGATACCGCCCTTGCCGTAGAAGGCAATCTGCCGGAGTGCTGCCATGTTCGTATTCCCTTGTTGCTGTGAGACGTGACGAAAGGAAGTCGGTGTTCAATCTCGGTCGGCAGCGTCTGGGCCGCCTCGCAACAGGTGAATTTCAAGCAGCGTGCCAAGTTGCCCGCGCATCCGAAAAGTCGCCAATTTACATGTAAAATCAATATTTTGTCGGATACCTCACCCTGGCAAGGCACGAAACAGCCCTCTGTCGGGGGGACGACAAAGCCCGACAAAATCATGTCGGGCCTGGCCCCATCGGACGTCTGGAAATGGTGAGCGCCAGCCTGCGCGCCTCCCTCAGCCGAATGGCACGTCGCCTGCACAACTGATCGTGCACGGAGCTTCGGCACGACAAGTCGTGTCGGCTTCGCAACACAGCTTTTCACAGGAGCACGATTGATGGCGACACACATGATCAAGGTGGCCTACGAAGGCCTTGTCACCCAGGCCTCACGCCTGGCCGAACCAGGGCTGACCAACGGCGGCGCCAGCATCTACGAGGTGCAGGGCGTTCCCGGGGAACTCTCCATCGACGACGTCATCGAGAGCTTCCGCAAGCTCGGCAAGACCCCGCCCAAGCACAGGGACTACGAGGTCAAATGGGCTGATCTGGCTGTCTGAAATGAAAGACCGCGTCCGGCGGGGTGGAACCGGACGCGGCCAAGGTGTTTGGAGGACTTTGGAGGTCAGTTTCTTTTGTCAGAGGTTGCGGAACAGCGCCCCGCACAGAAGCAGCAGGAAGCCGGCCAGCAACAGTTCAAACTGATAGCGCACGATTTCGGCAACATGAAGGACGCCGAAATGGGCCGCAATCGACAGGCCGGCGAGCACAACGGCGCCGACAAGAACAGGCGTGGTGGGAGCAGACGTCTGCAGACCGGCGCGGCTCATGAATCGGGACTTCATCGTTCTGTCTCCTTGGTCACGACGCCGAAGCGTCCATGACCAAGGCTTACGGTCTGAACTCAGACCGCGTTGTCTCGGCCCCCGGGGTCATGCGCAAGACGCACTCATTGCATCAGGAGATCGGTCGCCACCTTGAGACCGATGTCGAGCACCACGATGCCCTGGGCTGCGAAGAACTTGGCTTCGTTCTTCTGCAGCTTGTCGCAATCGGCCACCGCGTAATGCGGCCCCGACGATCGCTTCATGATCTGCCGGGCATAGGTGCGCAGCATCTGGTCGTGGAAGCGACAGCCGAGGAACAGGAAGCCACGCGTTGTGCGCCGCTCCTGCACCACCAGCGGGATCGGCGTCTGGATGTCGATCTCTGTCAGCACCTCCACATAGTCGCTGTCGGCGACAAGGAAGTTGCCGGCCGGCGCCACACCGCCATGCGGTGTGTAGAGTATGGTTGCAGCCGCGCCTGCCTTTTCGCCCGGCACCACGGCGCCGGACAGGTCGTAGCTCAGATACCATTGGTCGAGATTGATCCCGGCCCGCGTGGTGCCCTGCACATCGACCACATCGCTGCGCCCCGAACCGACCAGCGCGGCCCGGAGCGTGCTGTCATACCAGCTGTCCACCAGCATGGAGAGCGGTTGTCCGGCCAGCCAGCGGTGAAAGGCCGTGGGCTGCGGCGGTGCCCCGAAGATGTCGACCATATAGGCCGTGAGCGTCTTCCGATGCTTGCGGCTGTCGATATATTGCGCCACGCTCCACATGTTCGTGCGGATGCGCGAAGGCGCTGGCGTGCGCTTGTGCAGCAGCTTCGCCACCTCCTCGGGCAGAATGGGCACCGCCGCCGGCGCGTCCAGCGCCAGCAGATCGGGGCCGAGATATGGCACAAGGCGATCGGCCGCGAGCGATGCGCGCACGTCGGCTAGCAGCGCCAGCGCGTCGGCACCGGTCACGCGGATCAACTCACCACCGCTCAGAAGAGCCGTCATCGTCAGTCCTCCTCGCCGAGCTTCTTGGCATTGACGGTGATCGGCAGGCGCGTGTCCTCGGGCATCTCCGGCAGGATCAGCGTCCAGCCGTTCTTGAGCTTCACCGATCCGCCCCAGAGCGTCTCCTTCTCCACCTCGACGATCGGCTCCTCGAGGTCCTTCTTCGGAACATAGGCCGAGAGCCCCTTGTCGCTCCTGCGGATCATCACCTTCATCTGCAACTCCTTGTCGGAAACCCGAAGACCTGGTCACTCTGCGGCCGAAGACGGGGCGGCGGCGGGCTGCTTGTCGAGGCTCATCAGTTCGCGCGCCCGCATGCCCACCAGCGTGCCGCGATCGATCCACTCGACCGAATAGATGTAGAACTGCTGCAGGAAGGTGCCGATGTCGCGCACATAGCCAACGTCGCCCTTGCGCACGAGATTTTCGCCGATTTCCTTGCCGAAATAGGTGCCGTCATTCTTCACATGGCGCGTTGCCTGCACCTTCTCGCCCGGCAGGAAGACGGGGGCTTTGCGGATCTCGACTTCCTCTTCACGACCAAGGCCCATCGACGTCACTCCTCTTCATCAAGCCCGAGACGCTTGCGCACGGTCTCCCGCACCAGGTCGTCGGGATCATCGGCGAGTACGGAGAGATCCTCCGCCCGCATGCGTTCGGCCAGCGTGTGGCGAACGCGGAAATCATCGTCGTCGGCCATCAGCCTGAGACGCCCGACCGGCAACCGCGCCGCCACCTCGATACGCACCAGCGGCTCGGGATCGCCGATCATGTGGACGAGCTGATAGTCCTCGATGCGTCGGGCAACGATCCGGCGCACCGCAGGGTCCTGGTCGCGCATCATCCGCACCAGAAGTGCGGGCGGCGATCGGCGGGCGGCGACCAGCCGCACCATATAGTCCGGGTCGTCGAACAGGATCGCCAGTGCCTCGCCGTCGAGCCGGCCGGCAAGGGCGGCCCGCACGCGCGGCTCCGGATCGGCGAGCATGGCCCGCACGCGAGTGAGCGGCAGGCGCGTTGCCACCACCGCCCGCACATCCGGTTCGGGATCGCCGATCAGGCGCGGGAGCTGGAAGGGCGAAGCATAGCGGGCAGCCAGGGTACGCACCTCGAAATAGGGGTGGCCGAAATAGCGCTCGGCTTCCTGCCGGTTGGCGGCGAAGAAGCGGTCGATCCGCCGTCCGCGCCGGTCCATCACGCAGGTTTTGCCGAGATCGCACCGGCCTTGCCGACGGATGTCCTCGTGCGGGCAATCGGTGCAGGACACCGGATTGCCCAGCCAGTCGAAGGGGGGATCATCGTCGGGCTCAGCCTTGGCCACCGCCGCCTCCGATCCCTCAGGCCGCCGCCTTCACGCAGGTCTTGGGCACCGGACAGACGGCATTGCACTGCTGCGTGTCGAAGGAACCCTCGCATTCGGTGCACTTGGCCGGGTCGATCCAGTAGCTCTCGCCCTTGAACCTGATGGCGGCCGACGGGCACTCGAACTCGCAAGCGCCGCAGGCCGTGCATTGGGACGTGATGATCTTGAACGCCATGATACTCTCCGTGGAAAGATAGATTAGCCCGTTAAGTTGAAAGTCAGGCGACCGCGGCGGCCAGCTCCGCGCCGAAGCGCTCGGCATAAACGGTGCCGATGGCGGTCTCGATATAGTCGAAGGCAAAGCGATCGGTGGCCTCGATGCCGGCCGCTTGCAGCATGTCCTGCGGACAGTCGCCGATCTTGGAGCAGAGCACCACGTTGACGCCCTCCAGCATCTCGATGATGCCGTCGAGCGAAGCGTCCTCGCCGAAGCCGCCCATGCAATAGTTCTCCACCTTGCGGTGACCGACGAAGACGATGCCGGAGGGGCGCGCCTCGTAGACCATGAACTCGCGGGCGTGGCCGAAATGCTCGTTGATGCGCCCGCCGCCCTTGGTGGCCACCGCCACCAGCAGGCTGGCATCGACCGCCGCTTCCTTGACGGCGGCAACCGCCTGCTCCTTGGCCGCCATGTGATCGCCGCGCTCGGAGGCGACGAACTCGCGATAGGCCTCGCGCTTGGCCGGGTCATAGGCGACGGTCTCCGGCAACAGGTCGAGCGTGAACTCCTGGCCGCGATCCTCACCGAGCAGACCAACCGCATCGGCGCGGCACTGGCGGCAATGGCGCATCAGCTTGGCACCGCCTTCGAGCTTGTCCTGCAGAGCCTTGAGTTCCATGGGCTTGGGGCCGCGCTGGCCCGTCAGGCCGAAATGCGTGCCATGCTCCGGCGCGGAGATCAGCGGCATCACATTGTGCAGGAAGGCCCCGCGCGCCTTCACCCACTTGTTGACCTCGATGAGGTGTTCGTCGTTGATGCCGGGGATCATCACCGAGTTGATCTTGGTGAGAATGCCGCGCTCGGTCAGCATCTCGAGACCCTGCATCTGCCGTTCGTGCAGAATCTGCGAAGCCTCGACGCCGGTCCAGCGCCGGTTCTTGTAGAAGATCCACGGATAGATCTTCGCGCCGATCTCCGGATCCACCATGTTGATGGTGATGGTGACGTGATCGACATTCATCTCCATCAGCTCGTCCACATGGTCTGGCAGCGCCAGGCCATTGGTGGAGATGCAGAGCTTGATGTCGGGGATGTCCTTGACCACCGCCTCGAAGGTCGCCTTGGTCTTCTTCCAGTCGTAGCAGCTGTCGCCGGGACCGGCGATACCGAGCACCGACAGCTGCGGTACTTCATTGGCGACCGAGATGACCTTGCGCACCGCCTGATCGGGCGTCAGCTTTTCCGAGACGACACCGGGGCGGCTCTCGTTGGCGCAGTCATATTTGCGATTGCAGTAGTTGCACTGGATGTTGCAGGCCGGCGCCACCGCCACATGCATGCGGGCGAAATAGTGATGCGCCTCTTCCGAGTAGCAGGGATGATCCTTGATCTTGTCCCAGACGGCGGCGTCCATGTCCTCGGGCTTGGCCGACGAACCGCAGGACGACGTCGAACAACCGCCCGACTTGGCAGTGGCCTTCAGGGCGTCGAAATCGATGGGCTGAGCCAGGCTGTCGAGCGAAATAAGCGGCTTGTTCATCCGGAACACTCCCTCTCGTGGGTTCCCTGCAGAGAGGTTTCGCAAAGGGCGTGCCAGATTTTTTATTATTTACTTTCAATGCATTGACCAGATTGTCAGACCCATCACATTGCAATGCGACAAAGCCTTGTCGCGATGTCGACAGCCCTACCACAGCCACAAAGGCAAAAGGCCGGGACACGCCCCGGCCTTCCTGCGTCGATGCCAAGAACCACTCAGAAGCGCTTCATCTCGATATGATATTTCTTGAGCGCGTAACCGATCTGTCGCGGCGTGATGCCGAGGAGACGGGCGGCCTTGGCCTGCACCCATCCGGTCTTCTCCATGGCATCGAGCAGGCGATCCTTTTCCGTCAGTCGCCCGTTGAAGGCTGGACAATCCGGCCCCGCGTGCTCGCAGAGCCGATCGCCTGCGGCATCCGCCACCTGCGGCGCCTCGACGACGGACACGACAGGAACCGGCGCCACCGGCGGCGGTACCGACCGCGCCACCACGGGCGACACCCCACCGCCGCGCGCCAGCGCCGTCACCTGGTCCTCCGCGCTCTTCTTTCCGCCGGTCCACAAGGTCGCCGACAGACATTCGCCATGCGCGCAGGCAAAATCGTCCCGCTGGATCGCGTCATGCCGGCTGAGCGTCGCAGTGCGACGGATGCAGTTCTCAAGCTCGCGCACATTGCCGGGGAAGTAGCACTTGCACAGCAGATCAACGCCGCCCTGCGTCATCTGCAGCTTGCGGCCGTTCTCCTTGTTGAACCGATCGAGGAACGAGCGGGCCAGGAGCGGAATGTCGCCCGGCCGTTCGCGCAGCGGCGGCAAGGCGATCGGCACCACGTTGATGCGATAATAGAGATCAGCCCGGAACTCGCCCTTGGCCACCGCCTCTTCCAGATTGCGGTTGGTGGCGCAGATGAGGCGCACGTCCACTTTCAGCGTCCGCGTCCCCCCCACCCGCTCGAACTCGCCCTCCTGCAGCACGCGCAAGAGCTTGGACTGGAAGGCCGGCGAAATCTCGCCGATCTCGTCGAGCAGCAGCGTGCCGCCGTGCGCCAGCTCGAAGCGTCCCGGCTTGGTAGCGACAGCCCCTGTGAACGCCCCCTTCTCATGGCCGAACAGTTCGCTCTCGAGCACGCTCTCGGACATGGCCGCGCAGTTGAGCTTGATGAAGGGCTTGGCCTTGCGCGTGGACAATTCGTGGATCGCGCGGGCGAACATCTCCTTGCCGGTGCCGCTTTCCCCACGCAACAGCACGGTGGAGTTGGTCGGAGCGACCACCCCGATGGTCTCCAGCACCCGCCGGACGGGACGGCTCTCGCCGACAATCCCGCCGGCATGCCGGGCGGTCTTGAGCGGCGTCTCGTCCAGCGCCTTCTCAAGGCGGCTGCGCTCGTCGATCAGTCGTCGCCGATCCGCCGCGACGATCCGATGCAGCCGCACGGCCTGCCCCACCAGATTGGCCACCATGGAGAGAAAGCGCAGGTCTTCGTCGATGCGGATCTCGCTCGAACCGTCCCAGACGCGATCGATCGACAGCGTACCGATCACCTTGGCGCTGTCCTTGATCGGCACCCCGATGAAGGACACGCGGTTGCCAGCCGCCTGGGCGGTTTCCGAAAACAGCGGATCCCTGGCAATGTCCTGGATCACCAGCGGCGTCGTCGTCGCAACGATGCGGTCGATCACCAACTGCGGCAGGCTGTCGAGTGGCTGCCCCTTCACCTCGCCCGCCCAGCCGGCCGTCGCCACGATTTCGGGATCGCCCGCCTCGTCGATCACCACGATCATGCCCCGTCGCATCAGCAGGAACGAGGTCAGGATGTTCACCACATTGGCCAGCGTCACTTCGAGCCGCGCCGGCGTGTTGAGGATCTTGGAGATCTCGTAGATGCCAAACAGCGCCATCTCGGCTGTGGCGCGGGCCTCCTTGATCGGCTGGGCGGAAGTGGATGTCATCGGTCGGTCGATCCGGCTGAAATCATAGAGGGCCTGAACCATCGCTTCGCCTCCATCCGGTGGGGAAGACGTTAGGCCAGACCAGAACCCGTATGGAACATGCACCGAACCGATGGGCACAGCGGATCAGTGGTGCTCTAGGTCAATGTGTCTGACCGCACGGCACAAATCACGATATGCAAGCACGGGACCAACCCGTCTCTTGTCAGGCTGCAGCATCCTATCGGGTATCGAAATAGTCACGCCTCAATTTCTGACAGTAGCCCCTGAGTTTTGCTCACCCACTACGCAAATAAGTAAGTTCACGTAGAATAGAAAGTGCAGGTTTCGTGAGCGGGACAGAGCAGCAGGGCCAACTAACACATTGATGCAAAAAGATTCGCTTCAGTTTTTACTGAGGTTGGGTCTGCGCCAAAGATGAGCACGAAAACTTGGCCAGCTCAGATGTCGACGGCTGCGCCGCCACTGGCCCGCCCCTGCAACACGGCTGTCAGTGTTGCGCCCTACCAACCTGTTGTCTTTCCGACAAAACCCAACGCAAGCCTTGCCCCGATTTTCAACCACTGAAACTAATCTTTTGAAATCATATACTTACAAGTCCGTACGTAACTTGGCACAGCTCGTGCGATTTGGGCAGCACCCCATCCGCATGAGGTTTCAGCCATGCATATCGTCGTCTGCATCAAGCAAGTGCCCGACAGTGCCCAGATCCGCGTCCACCCGGTGACCAACACCATCATGCGGCAAGGCGTGCCCACCATCATCAACCCCTACGACCTCTACGCCCTTGAGGAAGCGCTGCGTCTGCGCGACCAGCATGGCGGCGAAGTCACCGTACTGACCATGGGGCCGCCCAACGCCGAGGATACCCTGCGCAAGGCGCTCACCTTCGGCGCCGACCGGGCCGTCCTGCTCACCGACCGTTTCTTTGCCGGCTCGGATACGCTCGCCACCTCCTTCGCGCTGTCCTCGGCCATCGCCAAGGTCGCGCAAGTCTACGGCGCTCCCGACATCGTCTTCACCGGCAAGCAGACCATCGACGGCGACACCGCCCAGGTCGGCCCCGGCATTGCCAAGCGGCTGAAGCTCCTGCAGCTCACCTATGTTTCCAGGATCGCCGACCTCGATCTCGCCGGCCGCACCATCTCCGTCGAGCGTCGCTCGGAAGGTGGCGTGCAGCAGCTCAGGACCACCCTGCCCGCGCTCATCACCATGCTGGAAGGCACCAACGACATGCGCCGCGGCACCATGAAGGACGCCCTGCGCGCCGCCCGCGCCGAGGTGGTCATCTGGTCGGCCAAGGACGCCGGCATCGAGGATCTCACCAAGTGCGGCCTGCGCGGTTCGCCCACCGTGGTCAAGCGCGTCTTTGCCCCCGGCCCGCGCGCCGAGAAGGCAGAGATGATCGAGATCACACCGGCAGCGCGCGACACTGCCGACAGCCTGCTCGACGCCATCTTCTCCCGCCAGCCCAAGCTGGAAGCCGATATCGCTGCCGCCCAGGCGGCCCTCTGACCTCTACTCAGGAGTGCCCCATGACCGAGGCCCCCAAGCCCGCCGCACCGGCCGCCGCCGGCTCCCGCGCGTCGATGAAGAAAGAGCTGCCCGAACACTTCAAGGCCTACAAGCATGTGTGGGTCTATGTGGAAGTGGAGCGCGGCCAGGTGCATCCCGTCTCCTTCGAGTTGCTCGGCGAAGGCCGCAAGCTCGCCAACAAGCTTGGTGTCGACCTCGCCGCCGTGGTGATCGGCCCGCCCGATGAGGGCACCCGCACCGCTGTGGCGGAGACCTTCTGCTATGGCGCAGATCTCGCCTATCTGGTCGAGGATCCCCTGCTCACCCACTATCGCAACGAGCCCTACACCCGCGCGCTCACCGACGTCGTCAACACCTACAAGCCGGAGATCCTGCTGCTGGGCGCCACAACGCTCGGCCGTGACCTCGCCGGCTCCGTCGCCACCACGCTGCTGACCGGCCTCACTGCCGACTGCACCGAGCTCGACGTTGACGCCGACGCGTCTCTCGCCGCCACCCGCCCTACCTTCGGCGGCTCGCTTCTGTGCACCATCTACACGCTCAACTTCCGCCCACAGATGGCCACGGTGCGCCCGCGCGTCATGGCCATGCCCGAGCGGGTGGAGAAGCCGGTCGGCCGTGTCATCACCCACAAGCTCGACATGGTCGAGGACGACATCGTCACCAAGATCCTGTCCTTCATTCCCGACCGCGACGCTGGCAAGGCCAACCTCGCCTATGCCGACATCGTGGTGGCCGGCGGGCTCGGCCTCGGCGGAGCGGAGAACTTCCAGCTGGTCAAGGGTCTCGCCCGCGTGCTTGGCGCCGAATACGGCTGCTCGCGCCCCGTGGTGCAGAAGGGCTGGCAGCCTTATGAGCGGCAGATCGGCCAGACCGGCAAGACCATCCGGCCCAAGCTCTACATCGCCGCCGGCATCTCAGGCGCCATCCAGCATCGCGTCGGCGTCGAGGGTGCCGACCTCATCGTCGCCATCAACACCGACAAGAACGCGCCCATCTTCGACTTCGCCCATGTGGGCCTCGTCACCGATGCCGTGCGCTTCCTGCCGGCCCTGACCGACGCCTTCATCCGCCGCCTGTCCCCCCACAACCGCGACCGCCTCGCCGGCTGATATCTGAGGAGCTCCAGAGATGATCGAGGAAAAGTTTGACGCCATCGTCGTCGGTGCGGGCATGTCCGGCAACGCCGCCGCCTATACGCTCGCCAAGCGCGGCCTCAAGGTGCTGCAGCTTGAGCGCGGCGAGTATGCCGGCTCCAAGAACGTGCAGGG
The DNA here is from genome assembly GCF_021864535.1 of Oryzibacter oryziterrae. Taxonomy (GTDB): domain Bacteria; phylum Pseudomonadota; class Alphaproteobacteria; order Rhizobiales; family Pleomorphomonadaceae; genus Pleomorphomonas; species Pleomorphomonas oryziterrae. The sequence goes on along the minus strand of NZ_JAKJIC010000006.1, from coordinate 184,968 downwards.
CGCCATCATGTATGCGTCCATGCTCGAGCAGATCATCCCCGACTTCCGCGAGGACGCCCCGCTCGAACGCCACATCGTCGAGCAGCGCTTCTGGATGATGGACGGCCATTCCCATTCCGGCATGCATTACCGGTCCGACGAGTTCAACTCCGACAATCCCAACCGCTACACCATCATCCGCGCCCAGTTCGACAAGTGGTTCTCGCGCAAGGTCCGCGACGCCGGCGTCACGGTACTGACCGAGACCACCGCCACCGAACTCGTCTATGACACCGGCGGCAAGGTCATCGGCGTCCGCACTGACCGGCGCGACGGCGAAATCCGCGCCGACGTGGTCGTGCTCGCCGAAGGCGTCAACGGCCTGCTCGGCACCCGCGCCGGCCTGCGCGAGACGCCCAAGCCCGAAACCGTGGCGCTCGCCGTCAAGGAAATGCACTTCCTGCCCGAGGAAGTGATCGAGCAACGCTTCAACCTGCGCGGCGCCGAAGGCTGCGTCATCGAGGCGGCCGGCACCTTCACGCGCGGCATGACCGGCCTTGCCTTCATCTACACCAACAAGGAATGCGTCTCGGTCGGCCTCGGCTGCCTGGTGTCGGACTATTCCAAGACCATGGAGAGCCCTTACGAACTCCTCGAAGCCTTCAAGCAACATCCGTCGGTGCGCGGCCTGCTCGCCGGTTCCGAGGTCAAGGAATATGCCGCCCATCTCATTCCCGAGGGCGGCTACAAGGCCATCCCCAAGCTCTATGGCGACGGCTGGGTCGTGGTCGGCGATGCCGCCCAGCTCAACAACGCCATCCATCGGGAAGGTTCCAACCTCGCCATGACCTCCGGCCGCATCGCCGCCGATGCCATCTTCCAGGTGAAAAGCCGGCGCGACGCCATGACGGCGGAAAACCTCAGCCTCTACAAGAAGATGCTGGACGACAGCTTCGTCATCAAGGACCTGAAGAAATACAAGGACATGCCGGCGCTGCTGCACACCCAGTCGCAGAACTTCTTCTTGACCTATCCCGAGCTCGTCTCCAAGGCCGCCCAGAACTTCCTGCATGTGGACGGCACGCCGAAGCTCGAGAAGGAAAAGGCCACTTCGGCCGCCTTCATCAAGGCCCGCAGCCGCCTCGGCCTCGTGTCCGACGCCCTGAAATTCGCCTTCGCCTGGCGTTGATCCCCACTGAACGGAGCCTCACCATGACCGCCATGCCCCGCATCGAAACCGGCGTCCGCGTCGAAGACAAGCTGTTCCAGAACCGCTACATGGTCGATACCGGCCGGCCGCATATCACGGTCAAGCCACACGACAAGCCGAGCCCCAATCTGCTCGCACTCACTCGCGTCTGCCCGGCCAAATGCTACGAGCAGAACGAACGCGGCCAGGTGGAGATCACCGCCGACGGCTGCATGGAATGCGGCACTTGCCGCGTGCTCTGCGAGCCGTCCGGCGAAATCGAATGGAACTATCCGCGCGGCGGCTTCGGCGTGCTGTTCAAGTTCGGCTGAACTCGCCAGCGGATGCCGCGTTCAACGGCCAGCCATCGCGACTTGCCTCAGGCGCGGCTCCGCCATGGTTGCAGTGCCGCCTGGCTCCATGTCTGGACATTTACGTATTGCACCGCCGCAGAGTTCGGCCACTATTCCCATCCGGCCGAAGCCTCCGGAGGCCAGCAGCCCCGACAAGCCTGATCCGTAAACTCAGGAAAAGGCTTGAGGATGGAATATGCTGGCTCAATAGATTAGAATGCGTCTAAAGAGCGCTTGCAAAATTGCTGCGATGCGCTAGATATGGCTCCGGCATCGTTTCACCACCAACCCAAAAGGTAGTCAAATGCTCGGTATTGGCGACAAGCTCCCCTCCTTCTCGGTCACCGGCGTGAAGCCCGGCTTCAACAACCACGTCGAAGCTGGCGTTTCGGCCTTCGAGGAAGTCACCGAATCCTCCTTCCCCGGCAAGTGGAAGGTCATCTTCTTCTACCCGAAGGACTTCACCTTCGTCTGCCCGACCGAGATCGCCGAGTTCGCGCGCATCGCCAAGGATTTCGAGGATCGTGACGCTGTCGTGCTCGGTGGCTCCACCGACAACGAGTTCGTCAAGCTCGCCTGGCGCCGCGACCACAAGGATCTCGACAAGCTGCCGATCTGGAACTTCGCCGACACCAACGGCTCGCTGACCGATGGCCTCGGCGTCCGTTCGCCGGCCGGCGTCGCCTACCGCGTCACCTTCATCGTCGATCCCGACAACACCATCCAGCATGTCTACGCGACCAACCTCAACGTCGGCCGCAATCCCAAGGACACGCTGCGCGTCCTCGACGCCCTGCAGACCGACGAGCTCTGCCCGTGCAACCGTGAGGTTGGCGGCGACACGCTGAAGGCTGCCTGATGTCGATTGCGAGCCTCCAGGACAAGCTGCCCGGCTTTGCCAAGGACGTCCGGCTGAACCTCTCCGCCATGGCGGAAGACGACAGCCTGACCCCGCAGCAGAAATACGGCACCCTTGTCGCCTGCGGCTATGCCACGCGCAATGCCGTCGTGGCCGAGGCTCTCGTGGCAGAGGCGGCCAGCCGCCTCTCGCCGGAAGCCATGGAAGCCGCCAAGGGCGCAGCCGTGATGATGGGCATGAACAATGTCTATTATCGCTTCCTGCACCTCACCTCGAACCCCGAGTACAAGACCATGCCGGCGCGCCTGCGCATGACCTTGATCGGCAAGCCGGGTGTGGACAAGGTGGACTTCGAGCTCTGGTGCCTTGCCGTCTCGGCCATCAACGGCTGCGGCATGTGCATGGATAGCCACGAGAAGGTCGTGCGCGAGGGCGGGCTTCCGGCCAGCGCCGTGCAGAACGCCGTGCGCTATGCCTCGATCATCCAGTCGGCAGCCATTGCGCTGGAAGCCGTTCCGGCCTGATCGAACCACCTGGAACGAAATCGGAAAGCCCGGCCCCTGCGGTCGGGCTTTTTGCTTTTGGGCAAGCTCAGCCCCATTCCGCAGAGACCGGAGCCCCACCGCAGATTTCCGCCACGCGAAGTCGCGTGGCGTTGGTGGAGGCCTCGGGCAGCGCGTCGACCGGAAAGAAGCCGGCCTCAACGATTTCACGCCCCGGCACAAAGCTCCTGAGTTCCCGCCAAGCTTCCACGTGATAGACGAGCACGTGGTCGCGCTTGGCAAGGCGGCGATTGAAGAACACGCCGTGCAGGCGCAGCGTGCCAGCGGGAGCAATCCCGGCCTCTTCGTCAAGCTCCCGAACCGCCGCTTCAGCAGCCGTTTCCCCAGGATCCACCGCCCCGCCCGGCAGATACCAACCCGGCACATAGCTATGACGAACCAGGAGAATCCGGCTTCCGTCCGTCACCGCGACCCGCACGCCAAGGGTCGTTCCCTTGAGCAGACGCAGCGCCAGAGACTGGGCCTGATGCACGGCCGGCTGGAGAAATTTCAGCACCCGCTCATTCACCAAGACGGCCTCCATCCCTTGTCAGAAAACCTGATTCCCGCATGCAGGCTTCGCATGCCTGCTCAGTGTTTGGGCGAATAGCGCAAATCGTAGGCAGATGGTACATATCTTGTGTTCCTGAGCGGTCGTAGTGACTGTCTCGGACAAACACGCAAAGAAGGCTATCATGTTCTCCCTGTTCCGTCGTCGTCAGAATCGCTCCCGGAAGTTCCACTGGGTGCCGGCTGTCGATGCCAACAACCCGCACGTGTTCGCAGCCCTGTTCACTTTCTCGGGCCGCTGACGACGCTGCGCGGAAGGGATCCGCACGCCTCGCTCCGTTTCATGAACGATGGCATCTGAATCCAGTGTGATTCAGCGTTAGCCATTGGATCCGGCACTGCGCCACCGCCTTGCGGCGTGGCGCAAACGAATGCGTGCGCCCTCTTTACGCCTGGGTGGCGATTGGCTACCAAGCGGGTGATGGTCAGCCTTGTTCACATATCCGATCCGCATCTCGGGCCCCTTCCACCGGCCCGTCTCAGGGAACTCGCGTCCAAGCGGATCCTGGGCTTCATCAACTGGCGGCGCAATCGTAGCCGCCTGATGCAGGTTGACCTGCCGTCCCGGCTGGTTTCCGCCGTCCGCGCCCTTGAGCCGGACCACATCGCCGTGACTGGCGACCTTGTCAACATTGCCTTGCCGGCCGAGTTCGCCACTGCCCGCGCCTTTCTGGACGCGCTGGGCGATGGTTCGGATGTGTCGGTCATCCCCGGCAATCATGACGCCTATGTCCGTGGGTCCCTTGATCGCGCCAGCGCCAGCTGGACGCCCTGGATGCAGGGCGACAGCGGCGACAGCAGCTGGCCTTACGTCCGCCGCCGCGGCGACATCGCCATCATCGGCGTCTCGAGCGCTCGCTCCACCGGCCCCTTCATGGCCACGGGAACCGTCGGCCGGCGCCAGGCCGAACAACTCGCCATCGAACTTGCGGCTCTCGGTCAGGAAGGCCTGTGCCGCGTCGTCCTGATCCATCATCCGCCACAGACCGACGGCGCCCATTGGCACAAGCGCCTTGTGGATGCGCGCCGCTTTCGCAAGGCGATCGCCGCAGGCGGTGCCGAACTCATCCTGCACGGCCACACCCACCTGCCCTCGGTGGCCTATATCGACGGACCTTCCGGCGCAAAGGTCCCGGTCTTGGGCATTTCTGCGGCCACACAAACGCACGGCGGACGCAAGCCGCCCTCCGGCTTCAACCATTTCACCTTTGAGAAAACCGAGGCCGGATGGCGCATCGACCGGCAGCGCTATGAACTCGACGCAGCATCCGGCGACTACAGCGAGATCGAGCGCGACAGCTTCACCGGCGGGGTCCGCACTCAGCTGGCGCCGGGCACCATGAACCAGGCGTAGGCCACGAGCCCAATCGCCCCGGCGGCAAATCCCGCCAGAAACAGCACCAATGCCCAGATCAAGGCAGAGCCCTTGTCCGCCTGCCCCGCCTTGGCGTGCAACGCTGGCTCCTCGGCCGCAGCGGCCCGCGCCGAGGCCTTGCCTGCCGTCCGCCCCGGCAAGGCCGCGGAACGAAGGCGCGCGAGGAGATAGTCGGATTCCTGCGCCCGATCGCGCTCCACCACACGCTCAGCCACATAGTCGGTAACGGCGTCCGCTACCACATGCACGTCGGCGCTCTCAATCAGCACCACGCGGCCAAAGCGGGTATCCTTGAGAAAACGATAGGTGCGCCGGTCGCGCCCGATCATCACATGCGCAGTCGGATCCACCCATAGGCGCGGCGGCGTACTACCTGCGATCTCGCAGATGAAATAGTCGTCATTTGACGGCAGCTCGGCGAAGACGCCCTGCAACTCCTCGACCAGCAGCGCCAGCCTGGCCCTGTCGGCTTCGTGCAGATCCGCGAAGGCATCGGAGCGCTCCGCTTCGGCAATGCGCACGCGACGCACGGCGTCGCTCAGCCTGCGCACCTTGCCATTGCCTTCGCTCGACGAATCGCTCGCCATATCCAAATGCCTCCGTCATCGCGCGCCGGAACCCCGCATTTCCGCCCGAAAACGGGTGAAACGCTTCAAGCCGGACGACACGTAAGTCTAAAAGCGAGCTTACACGATGATGGCCTTTTAGACTATATTAACCTTGGAGGCGAAGGCACCTCTCCACCGCCCGCGATTCTCCCAAGGCGATGGACGAATGAAAAAAAACGCGTACACTCCATCATCCCCCCTTGACCGGTTACATATTTCATTTTAATTTCTTCATTGTGAATTAATAAAAACAAGGCGCCTAATTTTTACGCAGCCAAAATCATGGACACCCTATCCTGGAGGCTCCGCAGTGATGCGGTGACGGATATGTCCTTGGGCTGCAAAGGCGTCCCTGGGAGGATGACGTGTCCACTCGACCCGCACGCACGGGACAGGGATCGAATTCGGTCCAGGTCCGGCAATTCAACGAACGCATCGTGCTGCAATGCCTCCGCCGCATGGGCGAGGCGTCGAAGGCCGATCTGGCGCGTGCCGCCGCCCTCACAAACAACGCCATTGGCGACATCATTCGCGATCTGGAGTCCGTCGGCCTCGTTTCCGTGCTCGGCAAGAAGCGCGAAGGGCAGCGCGGTCAACCCGCCACCATGCTCGCGCTGGAATCGAGCGGGGCCTATTCCATCGGCGTCCGCCTCGATCGCGTGTCGAGCGAAGTGCTCTGCGTCGATTTCGGCGGCAATATCGTATCCCGCCGCAGCCGCGACGTCATCCTGCCGCCGCCTGACGACATGCTGGCGATGATCGTCAGCGACATCAACGCTATCCTCGACGACATTACCCCCAACCAGAAGGCCCGCCTCGCCGGTATCGGCCTCGCCCTGCCCTTCAACCTCGGCAGCTGGCTGAGGGAACTGGAGCTGCCGGCCGAGTCCTTCAAGCTCTGGGACGGCTACGATTTCGCCATGGCGCTGGCGCGTGAGACCGGCATGTCCGTGTTCACCGAAAATGACGGTAACGCCGCCGCCATCGCCGAGCTCTTCTACGGTCGCGGCCGTCAGATCGACGATTTCGTCTACATCTTCATCGGCGGCGCCGTCGGTGGTGGCGTTGTCGTCAGCGGCGACTGCCTGCATGGCGTCAACGGCAACGCCGGCGACATCGCCATGCTCACCGTGCCGGCCTCCACGCTCGCCTCCGCGCCAGCCCCCCAGAAGGCTTTCGACGTCCTGCTGACCCGCGCCTCGCTGACCGCCCTGCGCCGTCACATGCGCTGGCATGGCCTGAAGGTCGAGAGCCTCGCCGACATGGCCGATGCTCTCAGCCATTCCGATCGCCACCGGGCGCTCGACGAATGGATCGACGATGCTGTCGCCGCCTTCGTTCCCGCCATTCTCTCGGCAACCGCCGTGCTCGACGTGCCCAATGTCGTGCTCGATTGCAACATCGACGACGGCCTGATCCAGACGATCATCGAGCGGCTGGAGAAAGCCCTCGAGCAGGCAGCCCCTGAAAGCGTGCGCGTGCCGATGTTCTACAAGGGCTCCTTTGGCCACGACGCCGGCGCACTCGGTGCAGCCACGCTGCCCCTCTTCGTCAACTTCTCGCCGCGCTCCTCCATCCTCACGGGAACAGCGGGCGCGATCAAGGAGACCCAGTATGCAGCCGCAGAATGATACGGCCCCCATCCTGGAAATGCGCGGCATTTCCAAGACATTCCCCGGCGTCAAGGCGCTCAGCCACGTCGATCTCACTGTCTACGCCGGCGAGATCCACGCGCTGATGGGCGAGAACGGCGCCGGCAAGTCGACGCTGATGAAGATCCTTTCCGGTGCCTATCGGGCAGACTCCGGCGGCGAGATCCGCATCAATGGCAAGCCGGTCCATATCGATGGCCCGCTGTCGGCCAAGACTCTCGGCATCGCCGTCATCTACCAGGAACTGTCGCTGTCTCCCAACCTGACCGTCGCCGAGAACATCTATCTCGGTCGGGAGCCTTCCGTTGGAGGTCAGGTCGACCGCGCCTCCATGAAGGCCGGCTGCCGCGATGTGCTCGAACGTCTTGGGGCGCATTTCGGACCGACGACGCTGGTGCAGGACCTCTCCATCGCCGAGCGGCAGATGGTCGAGATCGCCCGCGCCGTGCACGCCAATGCCCGCATCCTCGTGATGGACGAGCCCACCACCACGCTGTCCTCGCGCGAAACCGACAAACTCTTCGGGCTGATCCGCTCGTTGCGCGCCGACGGGCTCGCCATCATCTACATCTCGCACCGCATGGCCGAGGTCTACGAACTGTCGGACCGCTGCTCTGTGCTGCGCGACGGCAGCTATGTGGGTACGCTCCTGCGCCAGGATCTCTCGGCCGAAGCGCTCGTGCGCATGATGGTCGGTCGCGACATCTCCAACTTCTACAAGAAGGAGCATGACGCCCACGGGAGCCGCGGCAAGGTGTTGCTGTCCGTCAAGAACGTGGCTGACGGTCGCCGCGTCAAGGGCTGCTCATTCGATCTGCATGAGGGTGAAGTCCTGGGTCTGGCCGGTCTCGTCGGCTCGGGCCGCACGGAACTTGCCCGCCTGATTTACGGCGGCGATCAGCGCACATCCGGCACCATCGAACTCGAAGGCAAGCGCATCGACCCGACCAAGCCGATCGACGCCGTGAACTCCGGCCTCGTCTATCTGACCGAGGATCGCAAGGGCCAGGGCCTGTTCCTTGACATGACGGTCCAGGAGAACATCAATCTCGGCGTTGTCGGCCGCGATGCAAAGGCCGGGTTCCTCGATCTCGGCAAGGCGCGCGAACGGGCCCTTGCCGCCATCAAGGCCTTGTCGATCCGCGTTGCCGGCCCCAATGTCCAGGTCGGCTCGCTCTCGGGCGGCAACCAGCAGAAGGTGCTGATCTCGCGCCTTCTCGAGACCAAGCCCCGCGTGCTTATTCTCGACGAACCCACACGCGGTGTCGATATCGGTGCGAAGTCCGAAATCTATCGCATCATCAATGATTTGGTGAAGTCTGGCGTCGGCATCATCGTCATTTCCTCGGAACTGCCTGAAGTCGTCGGCATCGCCGATCGTGTTCTGGTGATGCGCGAAGGTGAGATCGTCGGCGAAGTCGGCGGCACCTCCGGCGTCGCCATCACGCAGGAAAACATCATCGCTTATGCCACGGGCGTCGCACACACGATCGCACCGGCAGCCTGAACCAACCCAACATAACAGCGCCAAGGGAAACGCCATGGTGAATGAAGCCCAGACCGGCGCCATCGCTGAAAGCGACAAGGCCGCCGCCAACCGCAAGATGCTCATCCAGCAGATCATTCGCACGCTGGGCATGTTGCCCATCCTGATCCTGCTCGGTATCGGCTTCCAGCTGATGTCCGGTCGATTCTTCTCGCCGAACAACATCTCGATCGTCACCCAGCAGGCGGCCATCAACACCGTGCTTGCTTGCGGCATGACGGCCGTGATCCTCACGGGCGGCATCGACCTTTCGGTCGGTTCGATCCTCGCGGCCTCGGCCATGGTTGCCGTGCTTGGCTCGCTGATCCCCGACGCCGGCATGCTGGGCATTCCCTTCGCTCTCGGCATCGGCCTGCTGTTCGGCCTGATCAACGGCGCTCTGGTGGCCTTTGTCCGCCTGCCGCCGTTCATCTCGACGCTGGGCTCGCTCACCGCCGTGCGCGGCGTCGCCCGCCTGCTCGGCGGCGACACCACCGTGTTCAACTCTTCGCTTCCCTTCGCCTTCATCGGCAACGGCAGCATCTTCCACATTCCCTGGCTGGTGATCATCGCCTTCCTGTCGGTGATCGCCACCTGGCTGATCCTCCGCCGGACCGTCCTCGGCGTGCATATCTACGCCACCGGCGGCAATGAGAACGCCGCGCGCCTTGCCGGCATCAAGGTCTGGGCCGTCTACCTGTTCGTCTACGGCTTCTCCGGCCTGATGGCCGGCCTCGGCGGCGCCATGAGCGCGGCGCGCCTCTTCGCCGCCAACGGCACCCAGTTGGGCCAGTCCTATGAACTCGACGCCATCGCGGCGGTCATCCTCGGCGGCACCAGCTTCGTCGGTGGTGTCGGCTCGGTCTGGGGCACGCTGATCGGCGCGCTGATCATCGCCGTGCTGTCCAACGGCCTGGTGCTCGTCGGTGTCAGCGACATCTGGCAGTACATCATCAAGGGCCTGGTGATCATCGTCGCCGTGGCACTCGACCGCTTCCGCTCCAGCGGATCGGCTCGCACCTGACGGTTTCGGTCGAGACGACCGGAGGGAAAGTCTCGACCAGTCAACCGGCTTCGGCACAGGACGCAGTTGCCGGGACAAAAAGACGAAATTGGAGACGGTTCGCCGCCTTCGAGCTTGGGTAGCCATCCGGGACACCGGTCAAAACGCCCCGGATGACGCCCCCAAGGAATTCCGGAATGCAGGTTACATCGCATTCCGGATCACAATGCCACCGCCAGGAGATGAAATATGCGCGGTGGTTTCCCTGATGGAGGAGTAAATAGCATGAAATCTGGTATTCTTCTCGCCGCTGTTGCCGCTCTCGCTCTGACCGGCACCGCCGGCGCCAAGGATCTCAACAAGATCGGCATTTCGCTCGGCTCGATGGGCAACCCCTTCTTCGTCGCCCTGGCCAAGGGTGCGACCGACAAGGCCAAGGAAATCAATCCGAACGTCGAAGTCACCGCTCTGGGCTATGACTACGACCTCAACAAGCAGTTCACGCAGATCGACAACTTCATCGCCGCCGGCGTTGACCTGATCCTGCTGAACCCCGCCGATCCGAAGGCCGTGGCCCCCGCCATCGCCCGCGCTCAGGCGGCCGGCATCCCCGTGGTCGCCGTTGACACCGCCGCCGAAGGCGCCGATGCCACCGTCACCACCAACAACGTCCAGGCCGGCGAAATCGCCTGCCAGTACATCGTCGACAAGCTCGCCGGCAAGGGCAAGGTCATCATCCAGAACGGCCCGCAGGTTTCGGCCGTTATCGACCGCGTCACCGGCTGCAAGAACGTCCTCGGCAAGAACGCCGGCATTGAAGTCCTCTCCGACGACCAGGACGGCAAGGGCTCGCGCGACGGCGGCATGAACGTCATGCAGGGTCACCTGACCCGCTTCGAGCAGATCGATGCCGTGTTCGCCATCAACGACCCGCAGGCCATTGGTACCGACCTTGCTGCCAAGCAGTCCGGCCGTGACAACATCGTCATCACCTCGGTCGACGGCGCTCCGGACATCGAAGCCTCGCTCAAGGATGCCAACTCGCCGATGATCCAGGCCTCTGCCAGCCAGGACCCCTATGCCATGGCCCAGCTCGCCACGTCGATCGGCGTCGACATCCTGAACGGCAAGCAGCCCGCGCAGAAGGTGACGCTGCTGGAATCCAAGCTCGTGACGCGTGACAACGTCAACGACTACAAGGGCTGGACTTCCGCTCGCTGATCGATTGGAAAGACAGATCTGAATACAGGGGGCCCGGAGCAATCCAGGCCCTTTTTCTATCAAGGACTGACCTGATTCAGGTTCTCCGGAAGTGACAGGTCTGCCTCAGCGACCCCTCGAGAAACCTTAAACGCCTATCACAAAATGAAAAATCATTTCATGACCGTAGTTGGCACCACCAAACACAGCAAACTAAGTAAAAATTGCAGATCATCGTTCTTTTTCACCGGATATTAACGTCGGAGATTCATCTTGCTCCCTGCCACGCAGATCTCTTTGCGTTGTCTACGAAAATACAAATTTCCGGGGTGAAGGATTCATGGCCAAGGCGAGTCGTCTCACGAACATGAGCATTGCCAAAAGAGTGCTCAATTTCGGCTTGTTCTCTCTCTTGGGATTGTCAATCGTAGGCGGCATCTATGGCTTTCAGGAATTCCAACTGGAATCCTATCGCAAGACAGCTGCTGAAGCGCGCATCAACGCTGAGTTCGCCGGCACATTGCAGACCTCTGCATTGCAGATGATGCGTGCCCAGAGCGATTTTCTTGCCACCAGCGACGAACGCTATGTGGGGCGCTTCGGTGACGCCATGCGTGTCGTGACAACCACGGGCGAGCAGCTCACGGCGCGACTGAAGTCGGCGCCCGGTGGTACCCAGGAACTTGACGGCCTTATGGCCGGCCTCAACGATTTCTCCACCACCTTCAACGATGTGGTGAACAGCAAGAAGTCGATTGGCCTCTATCCGAAGTCCGGCCTGAACGGCAAGCTTCTCTCCTCGACTGACATCATCGAGAAGCAGCTTGCAGCCACCCCGGATGCCGCCTTGAGCCTCGCCTACCAAACGCTGCGCGGGCTCGAAAAAGACTACATGCTGAAGCATAATCCGAAGGCCTTCACCGAATTCGGCCAGAAGGCACCGACCTTCGCCGACGCGCTCGCCAAGTCCGCCCTGCCGGCCGACGCGAAGACCGCGCTGACCGCGGCCTTCACCGATTATTCGGCCACCGTCGCTTCCTGGGTGGACCTCGACAAGACCCTGCGCACCGCCAGCCTCAAGCTCGCCAGCGAAGTGACCGACCTCGATCCCAAGGTGGACTCCTTCGTCTCGGCCATCCGCTCGGGCGACAGCGCCGCGGCCACGGCAGAACTCAACATCCGCTCGAAGGCCCGCATCCAGTTCATGGCCTCCTTCGCGGCGATCGTGCTGATCACCGTGGTGCTGGCCTGGACCATCGGACGCGGCATTTCCCGCCCAATCTCCCGCATCACGGCGGCCATGAAGGCGGTTGCAGCCGGTGACCACGACCTCCAAATCCCCTTCGCACGCAATACCAACGAAATCGGCGAAATGGCACGCGCGCTTGAAGTCTTCGCGCAAGGCCTTGCCGAAACCGACCGCCTGCGTGCCGAGCAGAGCCTGACCGATCAGCAGGTGCGCGAACGCCAGGTCCAGGAACGTGAGCGCCTTGCCGACGAGTTCCAGTCTGTCATGGGCACGCTGGCGGACCGCTTCGCCACCTCGTCGACCGAACTGGCCGACGCCGCCCGCGAACTGCTCGAAACCGCTGAAGCCACCACGGAAAAGTCCGTGTCCGTGACCGGTGCCGCCGAGACGGCCTCCGACAACGTGCAGACGGTCGCCGCCGGTGCGGAAGAACTCTCTGCCTCCATCCGCGAGATCAATTCCCAGGTGTCCAAATCGGCTGCCATCGCCGGCGAAGCCGCCAGCGAAGCGGCCCAGACGGAAGCCAACGTGCGCGCCCTCACCGCCTCCGCCGCCAGCATTGGCGATGTGGTCAACCTGATCCGCGCCATCGCCGAGCAGACCAACCTTCTCGCGCTCAACGCCACGATTGAAGCTGCTCGTGCCGGCGAGGCCGGCCGCGGCTTTGCCGTAGTCGCCAGCGAGGTCAAGCAACTCGCCTCCCAGACCGCCAAGGCGACCGACGAGATCGGCGCCAAGATCGGCGAGATTCAGACGGCAACCAATGAGACCGTTGCTGCCATCGGCCGCATCACCAACACCATCTCCATGATCCAGGACGTCACCTCCTCGATTGCCGGGGCGGTGGAGCAGCAGGGTGCCGCCACCAACGAGATCGCCCAGAACACCCAGCGCGCCGCCGAGGGCACGCAGATCGTGACGGGCAATATCGCCGGTGTCAGTGAAGCCGCCGAAGCCACCGGCAAGGCGTCGAGCCACCTGATGCAGCTGTCGGCAAAGCTCGAGGAACAGTCCTCGCGCCTGCAGAGCGAGGTGGGCGGCTTCGTCCAGAGTCTGCGCTCGGCCTGATACTCGGACGCTCTTTCAATCCGGATGCGCGAATCCCACGCGGACTCGCGCATTCTTCATTTTGCGGGCGAGCGAACCGGCACGACCTGCCGAAATAGTGACTTCCATCATCGGCAAAGCACTCCTATACCTTTGAAAGATTAGGGAGGAGACGCCGCGTGTCCGATATTCGCCCCGTCCGGATCGGGATCATTTCCACCGCCAAGATCGCCCGTGAAAAGGTGATCCCTGGCTTCCGCACCACCCCTTGGCTTGAGGTGGCCGCCATCGCTTCGCGCGATCTGGCGCAGGCCCAGGCGACCGCAGCCAAGCTCGGCATACCCAAGGCCTATGGCTCCTATGCCGAACTGCTCGCCGATCCGTCGATCGAAGCGGTCTACATTGCCACGCCCAACGACAGCCATATCGACCTGACGCTTGCCGCGGCACGTTCGGGCAAGCACGTGCTCTGCGAGAAGCCCGCCGGCATGAATGCCGCCGACACCGCCCGTCTTTTCGCGCTGCCGCCGGGCATCGTCTACTACGAAGCCTATATGGTCCGCTTCCACCCGCAGTGGCTGGCCGTGCGCGATCTCGTCCGTTCGGGCCGCATCGGTCGCCCCGTCGGCGTGCAGACCTGGTTTTCCTATAACCTCACCGACCCCACCAACATCCGCAACAAGCCGGAAAATGGCGGAGGCGGGTTGATGGACATCGGCGGTTATCCGATCGTCACCTCGCGTTTCGTGCTCGATGCCGAACCGCAGCGTGTCGTCTCGCTTGTGGAGCGCGACAAGGCCTTCGGCACCGACACGCTCACCAGCGTGCTCGTGGACTATGGCCAGGGGCGCCACCTCACCTTCACCGTCAGCACCCAGGCGGTGCCGCATCAGCGCGTCAACGTGGTTGGCACCGAGGGCCGGATCGAGGTGATGATCCCCTTCAATGCGCCGGCCATGGGCGAGACGCAGATTCGCATCGACAGCGGCAAGGCACTCGGCGACGCCGCCATCGAAACGGTCACTCTGCAAGCCTGCGATCAATATGGCCTTGAGGGCGAAGCCTTCGCCAAGGCCATTCGCGGGGTTGAAGCCCTTCCCTGGGGCCGCGAAGACGCCCTGAAGATGATGACCATCCTCGACGCCATCGCCGCCTCCGAACAGCGTGGCGGCTGGGTGTCGCTCTGACGAGATCCTGATCGGTCCGCCGAAGGCTCCCTGGCCTCGGCGGACCGGCCTTGGTCAATCGCGCCAGAGGAAGGCCGCCCCGCGCACGCCCGAGCTGTCGCCATGCTTGGCCTTGCGGATCGGCGTGGCGACGCTGTCGGTGAACACCAGCTTGTCGTCACCGGCATAGAGGTTGGTGCGCTCCTGCAGGATGCGCGGCAGGTCGTCGTAGAGTTCGTCCACATTGCTCATGCCGCCGCCCAGCACGAAGACGTCAGGATCGAGAATGTCGATCAGCATGGCAAGCGAGCGAGCGACGCGATCGGCGAAGCGCTCGTAGGCTTGACGCGCGATCGGATGGCCGGCCCGCATCTTCTCGACGATCTCCACCGCCTTGAGGCTCTCGCCGCTCGCCGTGCGATAGTCGAGCTCGAAGCCGCCGCCCGTGCAATACATCTCCAGGCAGCCGTGCCGTCCGCACCAGCACTTGGGGCCGGGGAACTCGCCTTCCTTGGGCCAGGGCAGGCTGTAGTGGCCGATCTCGCCGCCGAGCCCCTGGTAACCGCCGTGGCTCTTGCCGTCGATGGCAATGCCACCGCCGTGGCCCGTGCCGATGATGATACCCATCACCACATGCGCGCCAGCGCCAGCGCCATCCACCGCCTCCGACACCGCGAGGCAATTGCCGTCATTGGCGATGCGCACCGGCCGGCCCAACGCTTCGGCAAGGTCGGCGCCGAGCGGACGGCCGTTCAGCCACTTGGTGTTGGAGTTGCGGATCAGTTGGGTCAGCGGATTGGGGCTGCCGGGAATTCCGAGCCCCACCGTTCCGGTCTTGCCGGTTCGCTGCTCGGCAATGCCCACGAGTTCCTGCACGGCGCGGATCGAAGCACCATAATCGTCGCGCGGTGTCGGAATGCGATGGCGAACCAGTTCCGTTCCGTCGGCCTCAAGGCCGATCACTTCCATCTTGGTTCCGCCCCAGTCGATCCCGATATACATGTTCGCGCGTCCTGATGTGTTCTGCGGCGACCTTCCGTAGCATCGCCTTCGCCGACTGACGCATTTATCCTATTTCAGCCCTCGAAGAAATCACGAGTTCATCGCATGGTGGCGCTGCAGCCGCCCGCACCGGAGCCAAGCATGCCGCGCCTTGCCGCCAATCTCAGCCTGATGTTCACCGAGTGGCCGTTCCTCGATCGTTTCAAGGCCGCGGCCGACGCGGGCTTCACCGCCGTCGAGTATCTCTTTCCCTATGATCACCCGGCGGGCTCCGTTGCGGAGGCCCGAAAGGCCGCCGGTGTAGATCAGGCCCTGTTCAATCTTCCGCCCGGTGATTGGGCAAAGGGCGAACGCGGTCTCGCCGCCCTGCCCGACCGCGAGGCTGACTTCCGCGCCAGCCTAGATCTCGCCATCGCCTACGGCCGAACCATCGGCACGCCCAACCTGCACATGATGGCAGGCCTCGCCGACCCCGCAGACCTTGCCGCCCGCACCGCTTATCTCGACAACTTGCGCCGCGCTGCCGATGGCACCGCCGAAGCCGGCATGGCCCTGCTGATCGAGCCGATCAACCGCCGCGACATGCCCGGCTACTTCCTGAACGATTTCGACATGGCCGCCGACCTGATCGCCGCCGCGAACCATCCCAACATCCGCCTGCAGTTCGACATCTACCATCGGCAGATCATCCGCGGCGACGTGCTGAAAGGCCTCGAACAGTGGCTACCGCTGATCGGTCACGTGCAGATCGCCGCCGTGCCGCATCGCCATGAGCCAGGTACCGGCGAGCTGGACGATCTGCATGTTCTCCGTGCGCTCGACGGTCTTGGCTACACGGGCTACGTCGGCTGCGAATACCGCCCCCGTGCAGGAACGCTGGACGGCCTCGACTGGATCAGGCGCCTCGGTGACGAGGCCTGAACGCCGCTCAAGACCCGTCGAGCCGCTCGGCCTTCCTCAGTTCCGGGAACATCGCGGCCCAGGCGAAGGCCACGAGCATGGTCCCGACACCGCCGACCACCACCGCCGGGATCACGCCGATCAACGCCGCCATCGTGCCGGCGCGGAACTCGCCCAGTTCGTTGGATGCGCCAACGAACACCATGTTCACGGCGCTCACCCGCCCGCGCACGTCGTCGGGCGTAGCGAGCTGAATCAGGGTTTCGCGCACATAGACCGACACCATGTCCCCAGCGCCCATCAGCGCCAGCATGGCGATCGAGAGGGCCGGCGAGGTGGAAATGCCGAAGACCAGCGTTCCCAGCCCGAACAGGCCCACACCGGCAAACATCTTGAGTCCCGCCGCCGACTTGATCGGGAAGGTGGCCAGCCAGAGCGTTACGGCAATCGCGCCAATCCCCGGCGCCGAGCGCAACAGCCCCAGTCCCAACGGACCCAGCACGAGAATGTCCTTGGCGTAGACGGGCATCAGCGCCACCGCACCGCCAAGCAGCACGGCGAACAGGTCGAGCGAGATGGCCCCCAGCACGATCCTGTTGGTGAACACATAGCGGAATCCGGCCGACACCGAGTCCCATGTGGATTCGCCCTGCCGCGCCGTCTGCGGCACCATGGGGAGCGCCAGCATAAGCGCAATGCCCAGCACGAACATGGCAATCGCGGTGCCATAGGCGACGAACTCCGACAGGCCGAACAACAGGCCGCCCACAACCGGTCCGCCGATGGTCGCCACCTGCCACGAAGCCGAGGTCCAGCTCACTGCGCTCGACAGCGCCACACGCGGCACCATGTTGGGCACCATCGCCTGCAGCGACGGCCCCAGGAAGGCGCGCGCCACGCCCAGCACCAGCAGCAGTCCGTAGATCGGCAGCACCTCGCGCGCACCAACCCATCCATGGGCAAAGAAGCCGATCACACAGAGGAGTTCAAGCGCAAGACAGGCCGACACGATCAACCGGCGCTCGAACCGATCGGCCACCGCGCCGGTGAACAGCACCAGCACCACCGACGGCATGAACTCCATCAGCCCGACGAGACCCAGCGCAAAGGGATCGGACGTCAGCGCATAGACCTTCCAGCCGATCGCCACGACCACGATCTGTACCGCGAAGGACGCGAACAGCCGCGCGATCCAGTAGAGCAGGAAAGCGCGGTGATGAAAGGCATTCGGCGACACAGCCGCATCAGGATGGGTCATCTTGTATCTTCGGCAACGGGCGCCGGCGGACTTCGGCTATTCCGGCTTGGAAAGGCCCGAACCGGTCCTGCGATGGCGCCACTCGAGAAAGGCTAGGAGAATCAGGGCGAGGATCAGAGGTACCACAAAGTAGATGAGACGGAACAGGATCAGCGCCGCCGCCACATCCGACCGATGCGAGATGCCGAGCCCGGTCACCACGGTCGCCTCGAACACCCCGACACCACCCGGCGTGTTGGCCGCCATGCCGGCAATGAACCCAACCGAATAGGTGACGAGATAGCGGGCAAGGTCGGGCACCGAATCCGGCGGCAGCAGCAGGTGCAGCGTGCCGGCCGCCGCGATCAGGTCGAAGGCCCCGGCTACGATCATGCCGAAGGCGGGCTTGGCGCGCGGCATCCGCAGGATCATGCCGCCCACCCGCAGGAAGCGGCGCTTGCGGGCGATCCAGACGAAGAAGGCGAGCAGCAGCACCAGGATTGACACACCCACCGCCCGGTCGATCAGATGATGCTCGAAGACCGGGCTCTGCGTCACCGGTTCGATGCAGAGCGTGACGCCCAGCACGAACATGATGCCGGACCACATGGTCACCCAGCTCATCATGATCAGCCGCGCCACCACCGAGAAGCTGACGCCGACCATGGAATAGATGCGATAGCGCGCACTGCCCCCCGACAACAGCGGAAATCCAAGGGTGTTGGCGAAGACATTCGCGATCAGGCTGCCCATCAGCGCCCGCTTCATGCTGACGCCATTGTGGTAGTTGAGCGCATGCAGCGCGAGCAGATCATAGGTCGCCAGCGCCACCAGCCCGACGCCCGTCAACAGGAAGGCCCCGACGATCCGCCAGGTGGGCATGTTGACCACGGTATCCCGGATCTCGGCAAACGAAACCTTTGTAGCCATGTCCCACAGGACATAGGCCGCACCAGCGATCAGGACAATGGCGATTACCGGCCCAACCCATTTCAGGAGCCGCTTGAGCTTTCCCGGCGCGGGTTCGTCCCCCACGATATCGTCGTCAGACGGTTCGTCTTGCAACTCCCAGGCATCCCATCCTTTGTTTGCCGCTGCGGGTTCGCGGCCCGACAACATCATGTTGCCAAGGCCATCGCCCGAGGGTCAGCTTGTTTTGGCGCCTTGTTTAGTCTTTCACGCCGCCAACGCCAATGCATTTCTCGATTTTCCGCAGCCGGTTATGCCACAGACGCAATCCACACCGACACTGAAGGCCTTGTCTATCTGCGCCGTTTGACAATTCGAAGACTTCTCAGCGCACCTCGTCACCGTCGCCGTCATCATCCTTGTCGTCGAAATCCAGCGTTTCCTCGGGCTTGCGTGGCTTCCCGGGGCCATAGTGCGGATTCTTCGGCGCCTTGTAGGCCGCCGCCGGCAGCACGCCATGCTCTTCCGGCGCCTGGGCGAACCATACCTTGGTCTGCGCATAGGGAATTTCAATGTCGTTTTCATCAAACACCTGTTTGATGAACTCGTTATAGGCCCGCCCCGTCGCCCATTGCTCGCCGGGCAGCGTCTTGATGCGGGCCCGCACCGTCACGGCGCTTTGCCCGAATTGCACGACGCCCTGCATCTCCAGGGGCTCGAGGATATAGCTGCCGCGATCCGTCGCCATCAGCCGATCGAAGGCGATGCCCATGCAGCGCTTCACCTCGTCGATGTTCTCCTTGTAGGCGACATCGATGTTGGCCACATGGAAGGCGAAGCCTCGCATGGCGTTGGAAACGCTGCCCACCGAGGAGAAGGGAATGATGTGATAGACGCCCTCGCCGTCGCGAATGCCCACCGAGCGGATGGTCAGACGATCGACCACGCCGGTGATGCCGGCTACCGTCACCACGTCCCCCTCGTTCATCGCATTCTCGAACTGGATGAAGGCACCGGTGATGATGTCCTGCACCAGCTTCTGCGAACCGAAACCGACGGCCAGACCGACGACACCGGCACCGGCGATCAGGGGGGCGATGTCGATGCCGAGCTGCGACAGCACCAGCATGGTCGTGATCACCACCAGGAGGATCGAGAAGGCATTGCGGAACAGGGACAGCAGCGTTCGCGTCCGGGCGTTCGAGATGCGCCCGAGCCCCGGGTTGAGCCGATACTCGACCCAGCTCGACGCCGCCAGCCAGATCGCCATGGCCATCATCAAGAGCAGCATGGCCGAGAAGAGGCGCCCCAGCAGATCCGCGCCCGAGGCCGACTCGACCCAGCTCATCAGGTCGATCAGCGACCAGGACTGCAAGATTGCCGCGGCCACAAGCAGCAGGATGACGAAGCGGACAATGCGCAGGAACATCGGCACCAGCAGATTGAGCCGGGATTCCAGGAGTGGCAACGGCCGTTTCACATCCGCCGGCAGGCGAATGCCATGGGCGATCGATTGCGACAGCCCCGTCACGGCCACGCCGCCGAGCAGCAGCGCCAGCACGGTCTCGATGGTCGCCTTGGCCATGAAGTCGACGGCGTCAAACGGGCGGCTCACCCAGAGGACGAAGGCCACCGACAGGTAGACGATCACGAGAAGGTGCCAGCCATGCGCCAGCAGCGCCAGCGTCGCCCGCAGCGTATCGCTCTTCACCTGTTCGATCAGCCCGGCCAGTCCCAGCCGCACATGCTCGCGCTTGAAGCCGACCAACGCAATCGACGCCAAGAGTGCCGCCAGCACCACCGCCAGGCGGAAGCCGATGCCGACCGAGAAGCCGATTGCCTGATTGACGATCGGGTGCACCACCATCACGCCGTAACCGGTGAAGCCCAGGATGCGCGACATCCAGAAATACCAGAACCGCCCCGTCTGATCACTGACCGGCAGCAGGCGCAGGCTTGGAATGCGCCCCTGAAACAGCGCAAACAGCACCACCTTGGTGAGCTCGATCAACACGAAAGCGTCGATGAACAGGCTTTGCAGCAGATCCACATGCCCGTCGATCGACGAGGCCAGCGCATAGGCAGAACTTGCAAACCAGGTGACACCCACCGTCAGCGCATCGATCGCCACCGCGAGCACGATCCAGGGCACCTTGCGGAGCCGCGATACCCCTTCCAGCGCCGGCGTGACCGCCCGCACTGCCACTCGGGAGAGATAGCGGGCAATGTTGAGAACGGCAAAAGCGAAGATCACCAGAACCGCAAGCGCCATCCCCTCATCACGGATGCCGTCCCAGTTCAAGGCCGCCGATCCGTCGACCAATCGCTTGAGGTTCCCGAGCCCGTACCAGATCTTCGACAGGACCTCGGCGAAGCTGCGCGTCAGGTCCTGCGTGACGCTGGTCAGCTCCCGAGCCAACGGCACCGGCGGCGAAGGCACTGCGGGCGCGGCTTGCGCTGGTTGAGCCGGGGCTGCCGGGGCCGCAGCCGGCGACGCCGGATCCGGCTGAGCCGCGGCAGGGGCCACTGCGCCATTGCCCTGAGGCTGGCTTGCCACCGATTCGAGGCTGTGCACGAGAGCCGCGCGCGCGGCATCGTCCTTCAGAACATCCAGCAGCAGCTTGGCTGTATCGGCAGGCGTCTTCTGCTCGGTGCCGCCTGCAACAGGTTGACCTTGCGGTGGATCCTGAGCAAGGGCGACACCCGTTGTCAGTGTCAAACCGGTCAAAAGCAGAAACAGGCGCAGAAAATGCATCGGAGAACGTCTTCGGGAAGCTGAATGATTCCCATTGCATTGCGCAAACGCGCGCCCGGATCAAGCAAGCATATCGCGGTATGCGATCTTGCCGTCACTTTCCGCTGCCTCTGGCGAGAAAAAGTCCCCCGTCAGTTCAACCCACCGCGATTGAGCGCCGCCAGCTTCACCATCAGGTCGCCCGACAGCTTGTCGATGGTCATGTAGAACTCGATCGCCTTGCCGATGTCGCCCTTGGCGCTCGCCTGCACCAGCTTGATCGCGTCGGCAGCCAAGGCGCCGGCGTCCGCTTCGAGAGAGCCCCAGGGCGCGGAGCGCAGATCGTCCCGGCTCACCGTCCTGAACGCCTTGCCAAGCGGATGATTTTCCTTGGCAAACCCCTCCGGATCCGCCTTGCGCAGGCCCACCAGGCATTCCGCCAGGCTGCGCTTCCAGATCATGTGTTCAGCGCGGAAGCGACGGACATCGGCGTGGCGCACATTGGCATGGCTGAAGTCGTCGACCAGATGGGAGATTGCGGTGTCGGCCTTGCGAATCATCTCGCCGGTGGTCTTCGAATCCGCCTCATTCTGCGCTGCCAGCCGCGCAATCTCGTTGAGGCTCTTGGCGATGGATTCGGAAGCGGAGTGCTGATCGCTGAGCATCTGGTTGATCGAACCGATCGAGCCGTTGACGCCCCCGACGCAGCTGCGAATGCCGTTCATGTCCGACAGCACCTCGGAGAAGATCTCCTGTCCCTCGCGAACCCGAGTGCCGCCCTCGTTCATGGCCAGGAGCATGGACTGCATCACATCGCCGAGCGTCGACAACTGGCCGCGGATCAACTCCGTCGTCTTCGACGTCTCCTCGGACAGGGCCTTCACTTCCGCCGCCACAACGGCAAAGCCGCGTCCAGCCTCCCCCGCGCGCGCAGCTTCGATCGTCGCATTGAGCGCCAGCAGTTTGGTCTGGCTGGAAATGCCCTCGATCTGCTTGGCAAAGCCACCGATCGAATCGATCGCCCCACCGAGCGAAGCCATGCGCTTGTCGAGGCCGGCAAAGGACGCGGATATTTCCGTCATCGCCTGCCCGGCCACCGCCGCCCGCCCGGCTCCTGCATCGGCCAGGCGCGCCGCTTCCGCCGACGAGCCGCCGACGCCCTTGCTGAGGTCGGCGATATTCTGGATCGTGCGGGTCATTTCCTCGACCGCGCCGGAGATGGATACCGTCTCACCGGAGAGCTTGTGCACATTGCCGTTTGCCCAGGCCATCATGCACAGCAGTTCGCTCATCACCACCGACAGCTCGACAGACTGGTCAAACTCGCCGGCAATCGTGCGCTCAAGCTGCTCGATCTTGCGTGTCGCCGCGCCGAGGCTCTCGTCGGCCATGCGACGCAGAGCCACAACCTCAGCCTGCACAGCCATGTCGGATGGCTGCCCACCTGATGTTGCCTCCCGTTCCGCCCTCTTGAGCCGAAGCATGCCTTCTCTCCCCAAAATCCAACCAATTTCAGGAAATTTTCCGCTTCATCCGTTAAAATACTATTGCCTGCGGCTCGACCTGCACATTTCGAGAGCAGCATAAAATTGAACAAATGGCACCATTGCTGCCATGCACAAATCTCGTGCAAATAGCTTTCATCTATCAAAAATTGAATTCCAATTGCGATATGCGATATCTCGACCAAGCATCGAAACCCTTCCGACCGAAGGTTTCACCGCCGAGCCTATCAGGATGAAGGGAAGTCACTGGCAGCGCCATGAAATGGGCGACAATTGAACGCTTGGCGACGTTCGAAGGTCCACACCATTCATCGCGGCGGGGCGTCGTGTGATTGAGCAGCCCAATGCCCGGTGCGTGTGCCGATTGGCCGCACACGCACCGAGAAATATTTTCGGCTGATGCCTGACGCGCCTCAGCCTTCGAGTTCTTCGCGCAACATTTCGAGGCGAAGCCACTCTTCTTCCGCCGCGGCGAGATCGGCTTCGACCTTGCCAAGCTTCTCCGTCGCACTGGCAAACAGCTTCGGATCGCGGGCATAGAGACCGGAATCGTCGAGCACCGCATGCAACTTCGCCGCTTCAGCGGAAAGCTTGTCCATGGTGGCCGGCAGGGTCTCAAGCGCGTGCTTGTCCTTGAAGGACATCTTTGCCTTGCCCTTGGGCTGCGCAGGGTTGGCGGTCGCAGCTTCCTTCTTGGGAGCTGCCGCCTTCTCGGCCTTGCGGGCCTCGACGCCCTTGCCGCGCTGGGCCAGCATGTCGGTGTAGCCGCCGGCATATTCCACCCAGCGGCCGTCGCCCTCGCTCATGATCACCGAGGCGGCGACGCGGTCGAGGAAATCGCGATCATGGCTGATCACGATCACCGTGCCGGTGTAGTCGCTCAGCATGTCCTCGAGAAGATCGAGCGTCTCGAGGTCGAGGTCGTTGGTCGGTTCGTCCAGCACCAGCATGTTCGAGGGCTTGGCCAGTGCGCGGGCCAGCATCACGCGGCCGCGCTCCCCGCCGGACAGCGCACTGAGTGGCGTCCGCGCCTGCTCGGGCTGGAACAGGAAGTCCTTCATGTAGCCGATGACATGACGCTTTTCCTCGCCGATCACCACGAAGTCGCCCTTGCCCTCGGTCAGCGCGTCGGCCAGCGTCGTATCCGGATGCAGGCTGTCGCGCTTCTGCTCCAGCGTCTGCATGTCCAGCGTCACGCCGAGCTTCACCGTGCCGGCGTCCGGCTCCATCTCGCCCGTGAGCAGCTTCAGCAGTGTTGTCTTGCCCGCGCCGTTCGGCCCGACGATGCCGATACGGTCACCGCGCCCGACGCGGATCGAGAAATCCTTGACGATCGCCCGCTCACCGAAGGACTTGGAGATCCCCTTGGCCTCGATCACCAGCTTGGATGAGGCATCCGCCTCCGCCGCTTTCATGGTCACCGAACCGGTGGGGCCGCGATGCTCGCGCTTCTGCTTGCGCAGGTCCGCCAGGAGTTCGACGCGCCGCATGTTGCGCTTGCGCCGGGCCGTGACGCCATATTTCATCCAGTGTTCTTCGGCCTCGATCCGCTTGTCGACGCGTTGCAGTTCCTTCTGCTCGGCCTCGAACACCTCGTCGCGCCAGTTCTCGAAATGGGAGAAGCCGCGGTCGAGCGTGCGCGTTATCCCGCGCTCCAGCCAGACAGTCGTCCGCGACAGGTTCTCGAGGAAGCGCCGGTCATGGGAGATCAGCACGAGGGCCGACTTCATCGACTTGAGTTCGCTTTCCAGCCATTCGATGGCGGGCAAGTCCAGATGGTTGGTTGGCTCGTCCAGCAGCAGGATATCCGGCTCGGGCGCCAGCACATGGGCGAGCGCAGCGCGGCGCGTTTCGCCGCCCGACAGCGAGCCCGTCGGCTCCTCGCCGGTCATCCCCAGTTCGTTGAGCAGATAGAGCGCACGATAGTGGTCATCCCCCGGCCCGAGACCGGATTCCACATACTCAAGCGTCGTCTTGAAGGAGGTGAGATCCGGCTCCTGCGGCAGGTAGCGCACCGTCTTGCCCGGCTGAAAGAAGCGTTCGCCGCTGTCGGCCTCGACGATCCCCGCCGCGATCTTCAGCAGCGTCGACTTGCCCGAGCCGTTGCGCCCGACCAGCGTGATGCGGTCCCCCTCGCACACGGTGATGTCCGCGCCCGTGAGCAGCGGCGTGGCGCCAAAGGTCAGCGCGATGTTCTTGAGAAAGAGAACCGGAGGGGAAGCCATCTTGTCCTTGATATCTTTATGTGGAATCAGCCGCGTAGTCCGTGCGCTTCATCGATCAGGCGCGCGGTGATGTCGGCCAGTGCGTTGGCGCTGTTGCCGGCATGCGCGATCTGCCGCGACACCGCCGGCAGCGTCCGGCGGGCTGCGGCCTTGCCGAAGCGCGCCTTGAGATCGGCCATGGTCGCGCCCTGCGCGCCGATGCCCGGCGCCAGAATGAGCGACGTCGGCAGCCGTTCGAGCACATGCTCGGCGTCATCCAGCGTCGCGCCGATCACCGCGCCGCAGGGACCGATGCCATACTTGCCGAGGTGCGGCGCATTGAAAGCGGTGAGATCGTCGGCCAGCGCGTCGGCCACCGTCCGCTCGTCCTCGTGACGGGCATTCTGCAGCGCGATGCCGTCCGGGTTGGAAGAGCGCACCACCACGAACAGCCCCGCGCCATGCTCAACGGCGCGCTTGATCACCGGCGTCAACGAGCCAGAGCCCATATAGGCGCCCAGCGTGATCGCATCGGCGGGAATGCCCGCATCCGCGCCGATCCAGGCACCGGCATAGGCTTCCAGCGTATGGCCGATATCCATGCGCTTGACGTCAGCGAGCGCCAGCGCGCCGGCCGAGCGGATATGCGCGATCACTTCGGCCACCGCCTTCATGCCCTGCCAGCCGAAGCGCTCGAAGAAGGCGATCTGCGGCTTGAACACGCCGGCCCGATCACCCAGCGCATCGACCATACGCAGCCCGAATTCGCGCACGCCCTCGGCCGAATAGGGCAGGTTCCACGCGGCAAGCGTTTCCGGCGCCGGATCGATGCCGACGCAGAGCGGCGACCGGGCACTGGCGATGGTCTCGAAGCGATCGGCAAAAGGTGTCACGGCCATGGCGGGATCCTCGGGAAAGAGCGTGCCCGCTACATAGCCGCGATTGGATTGGGGGGGAAGGGGGAGTCGTGCGAGGCTGCGGCATTTGCCATGACTGGCACCCTTTCCCGTCTCCCCTTGCGGGAGAAGGTGGGCGGCAGGGCGAGCGCCGATGCATCGCATCGAGCCCCCTTCCGCATCAAAAGGAAACTGCGAGGCAGCCTTTGCGGGACCACCTCGCAGCCTATCAAATTACAAGTCCATGGCCGGCAGAAACCCAGCCTCAGCCCTTCAGCGCCGCGCGGAAGATCGCCTTGGCGGCGTCCACCGTCAGCTCCACCGGATTGCCGCCTGCCGTCGGATCGACCACCGCCATGGCGGCGATTTCGTCGAGGCGTTCGTCGTCCACCTTGAGGCCGGACAGCGTGTGCGGGATGCCGATTTCCTCGCGCAGGCGCAGCACCCACGCCTTGAAGGCGTCGAAGCTCGGCGTCAGTCCAAGATAGGCGGCCAGACGACCGATACGCTCTTCGATGGCCGGACGGTTGAAGTCCAGCACATAGGGCATGAACACGGCATTGGTCAGGCCGTGGTGGGTGTCATAGATGGCGCCCACCGGATGCGACAGCGCATGCATGCCGCCGAGGCCCTTCTGGAAGGCGGTCGCGCCCATGGCGGCGGCCGTGATCATCGCGCCGCGCGCGGCGATGTCGGTGCCGGTCTTCACCGCCGTCGGCAGGTTTTCCTTGACGAGGCGGATGCCCTCGATGGCGATGCCGTCGGCCATCGGGTGGAAGCCCGGCGCGCAATAGGCTTCAAGGCAGTGCGCCAGCGCGTCCATGCCGGTCCAGGCGGTGATCTTGGCCGACAGGCCCACCGTCAGCTCCGGATCGAGAATGGTCACCTTCGGCATCATCAGCGGATGGAAGATCACCTTCTTGGTATGGGTCGCCTCATGGGTGATGACGCCGGCGCGCCCCACTTCCGAGCCCGTGCCCGAGGTGGTGGACACGCAGATATTGGGGAAGATGCCCTTGGGGTCGGCGCGGGTATACCAGTCGCCGATGTCCTCGAAGTCCCACATCGGCCGGGTCTGGCCGGCCATGAAGGCGATCACCTTGCCCACGTCCAGCGCCGAACCGCCGCCAAAGCAGATCACGCCGTCGCACTTGCCAGCCTTCAGCGCGTCGATGCCGGCATAGACATTGCTCTCCACCGGATTGCCCTTCACATCGGCAAACACCGCCGTGGTGAGGCCGGCGTCGCGCAAGAGCTCGATCGCCGCCTGGGTCATCGGCAGGTTGACGAGGCCGGGGTCGGTCACGAACAACGGACGCGAGATCCCCGCCACCTTGCAGGCCTCGGGCAGTTCCTTGATACGGCCGGCGCCGAAGCGGACGGCATTGGGATAATTCCAGTTGGCACGGATGGTCATGGCAGCTTTCCGTCTTTGTTGATTTTGCCCTCGGGGAACCCCTCTCCCTGTCCCTCCCCCGCAAGGGGGGAGGGAACGCGGTTGGAACGAAGCGCCCACTTGGAAACGTCTTTTTTCAACTATGTCATCGTCCCCTCCCCCCTTGCGGGGGAGGGACAGGGAGAGGGGTGGCCCGCACCCAACTCCCCGCCAGAGCCTCACATCACACCGGCGCCTTGCGGGTGTACCAGCTCTTGGGCCGGGTCAGGCCGTGGAAGCCGAGTTCGGACAGGGCAGCGCCGCGGCCGGTGTCCTTGACGCCGGTCCAGGTCAGGGCCGGATCGAGATAGTCGCAGCGGTTGGTGAACACCGTGCCGGTCTCGAGCTGGGCACCGATGGCGCCGGCCGCATCGAGATCCTCGGTCCACAGCGCGCAAGTCAGGCCATACTTGGAATCGTTCATCAGCTGAACGGCTTCCGCATCGTCCTTCACCTTCATGATGCCGACCGCCGGCCCGAAGGTCTCCTCGGTCATGAACTCCATCTGGTGGTTCACCGAAGTGAGGATCTGCGGCGCCAGGTAAGGCGTGCCGTCCGCGTCGGCCGGGAAGGCCTTGGGATCGAGATGGGCCACCGCGCCACCGCGAAGGGCCGACGCGATCTGGTCGCGCACCGTCTTGGCGCCACGCGCACGGGCCAGCGGGCCGAGCGTCACGGAGGGATCGGTCGGATTGCCGAGCACATAGGACTTGGTGAAGCTCACCAGCCCTTCGACGAACTCGTCATAGACCTTCTCGTGCACATAGACGCGCTCGATGCCGCAGCAGCACTGCCCCGAATTGAAGAAAGCGCCGTCGGCAATATTCTCGATGGTGAACTGCATCTTGGCGTCGGGCCGCACATAGGCCGGATCCTTGCCGCCGAGTTCGAGGTTCAGCGGGATGAACGTGCCTGCCGCGGCCCGTTCCATGGCCGCGCCACCCGCCACCGAACCGGTGAAGGCCACCATGTTGACCTTGCGCGAGGCAATCACCGCCGCCGACTGGTCATGGTTGAGCACGATGTGCTGGAACACGCCCTCCGGCAGACCGGCGGCGTCAAAGGCCTTCTGGAAGCGCTCGGCCACCAGCAGTGTCTGGTCCGAATGCTTGAGCACCACCGCATTGCCCGCCATCAGCGCCGGCATCACCGAATTGACGGTGGTGAGATACGGATAGTTCCACGGCGCCAGCACGAAGACGACGCCAAGCGGCTCGCGGGTGATCTTGCGGTGACCGCCGTGATCGCCGAACTCGAGACCGCTGTCCAGCGGCGCAAGGCTCTTCTCGGCGATCTTGGCCATGTGGCGCGTGCGCACTTCCACGCCGTTGAGCTCATAGGGCGTGTAGCGGATCGGTCGCCCCATCTGCCAGGTCAGCTCCTCAGCGATTTCCGCCCGCATGGCCAGCATGGCTTCCATCGCCTTCAGGCAGAAGGCGATGCGCTCGTCGAGCGGGCGCTTCATCCAGCTCTTCTGGGCGTCGGCGGCAAGACGGAACACGCGGGCCACCTCGGCCTCGCTTGCCACCTTGCGTTCGGCATAAACCGAACCGTCGACGGGGGAAATCAGCTTCATGACTTCGGACATTTTGGACAACTCTTGCGGTTTTCAGGTCTTCGACTGATGGGCCGAGGCTGAAAGTCCTCGGAAATCCGGCAGCAGAGCGAAGGGCAACCGCCGGCCTTGAATGTGGTGTCGGCGGCCTGCATGTCCGGCCACCGAACGAGAAATCGGCCCCGATCATAGGGCCGACCTGCTCGCTTTTGAAGCCGGGACAGCACCGCCCCGACCAAAGGTCAGTAGCGCTCGAAACCGCGCTGCAGCTCCCAATCGGTGATACGGCGGTCGTACTCGAACTGCTCCCACTCGGCCGTGTGCACATAGTGCTCGATCACGTCGGCACCGAAGGCCTTCTTGAGCATCTCCGAGCCCTTCAGCGTTTCGATCGCCTCGCGCAGGGTCTTCGGGATATGCCGGATCCCGTCGGTATTGTAGGCGTCGCCCGAGAACTCCGGCTCCAGTTCCATCTCGTTCTCGATGCCCGACAGCCCTGCAGCCAGCATGGCCGCGAAGGCAAGGTGCGGGTTGATGTCGGCGCCACCCATGCGGCATTCAACACGGATGCCCTTGCTTTCCTCACCCACCACACGG
The DNA here is from genome assembly GCF_021864535.1 of Oryzibacter oryziterrae. GTDB lineage: Bacteria > Pseudomonadota > Alphaproteobacteria > Rhizobiales > Pleomorphomonadaceae > Pleomorphomonas > Pleomorphomonas oryziterrae. The sequence continues at coordinate 155,677 of NZ_JAKJIC010000006.1, read as the reverse complement.
AAGCCGGCGGTGCGATTGTCGGCGCTCCAGATCGCCTTGGTGGGGGCGAAGGTACCCACCTGGAAGCGCTTGTAGCTGTTGATGTAAGGCGCCAGGAAATAGGTGATCTCCTGCGAATGGTGCAGAAGGCCTGCCAGATAATGCCGCATCAGCTTGGACATGGTGCGCGTCTCGCCTTTGTCCAGGAACAGGGGACCGTTGGCGTCCCACAGTGACTGATGAACGTGGCAGGAAGAACCGGCGAGGTCATAGGCATACTTCGACATGAAGGTGACGGCCTTGCCCTGCAGATGCGCCATCTCCTTGATGCCGGTCTTCATGATCGCATGCTCGTCCGCCATGGTCAGCGGATCGGAATAGCGGACGTTGATCTCTTCCTGCCCCGGGCCCCACTCGCCCTTGGAATTCTCGATGCGAACACCCGAGGCCGCCAGCTTGGTGCGGATCTCCCGCATGAAAGGCTCTTCATAGGTGGTCGGCAGGATGCCGTAGTCCTCGATGTAGCTGGTGAAGGTCTTGAGCTGGCGCCACCGCTTTTCGCCGGCGCTCTGATAGCTCTCGTTGAAGAGATAGAACTCGAGTTCCGAGGCCATGAAGGCTTTCCAGCCCTTGGCTTCGAGCCGGGCAAGCTGCTTCTTCAAAATGGCGCGCGGGCTGTGGGGGATGTCGTGGTGATGGTGATTCTGCACGTCGCAGACCACCATGGCCGTACCCGGCAGCCAGGCCACGCGGCGCAGTGTCGCCAGATCGGGCTTCAGCACGAAATCGCCATAGCCCTGCTCCCAGCTGGCGGCCGCGTAGCCGGGCACGGGCTCCATGTCGATGTCGACGGTCAGCAGGTAGTTGCAGGCGTGCGTCTCTTCATAGGCTTCGAGAAAATACTCGGCGTGAAATCGCTTGCCCATCAATCGGCCCTGCATGTCGATGAACACGACATTGACGGTATCGATCGAGCCAGCGGCCACTTCCTGCCGCAAGGCTTCCAGGGTCAGATTGCCGGACATTTTGAGAACTCCTCCCCGCTTTGGGGCTTTTTGCTTGTCTTTCGTTATTGATGGGGAGGCCAGCCGTTACTCCCGTGGGCTGGCCTCCCCAGGTCTCGATGGATCAGTCGACGATCACGGTTTCACCGACGGCAGCCTCGGCCTCATGGATGGCCTTCTTGCGCTTGGCGATCATGTCGCCGATCGGCGGCCCTTCGAAGCGGCGGTTTTCATAGGCAAACCACACCACGACGGACAGCACAATGAAGCCGAGCGTCACGTAGAGCACCTTGTCGTTCGGCGGCTGGACGGCAATATAGATGATCAGGGCCATGCCAAGCACGGCACCGAGGGCGACCAGCTTGAACAGCCCTGCCCCCAGATTCCACGGCCCCGCGCTCGGCCACTTGGAGCTGCCGAACACGACGGCACCGCAGGCGATCGGGATCACGAAGGACAGGAACAGGAAGATCAGGGTGGCGTTGACCACGATCGAATAGAGGCTGGCACCGCTCACCGAGATGAACAGGGCGCCCCAGACGAACAGGATTTCCAGAACCGCAGCCGTCCAGATGGCCGTCACCGGCGTGCGGAACCTCGGGCTCACCGACGAGAGCGCGGTCGAACCGATTGGCATGCCCTTGTCGCGCGAGAAGGCGAAGATCATGCGCGACGCCGAGGTCACGGTGGCCAGACCGCACAGGAACTGGGCGATGAAGATGGCCACGTAGAGCACTGTCACCAGCCAGGCCGGCATGATGGTGTTCACGGTCCAGAAGAACACGTTCCAGCCCTGCTTGGCGCCTTCGGCCATGTCAGGGATGGCGATCACGAAGGCCGACAGCATCACCCAGCCGGCAAGCGACGACCAGACCACGGCCGAGATCATGGAGCGGGGCACCGAATGGGCCGCCTTCATGGTCTCTTCCGACGTATGGGCAGACGCGTCATAGCCGGTGATGGTGTAGATCGGCAGCAGCAGGGTCAGCGCGAAGATGTAGAGCATGCTGTCCGACTGCGGCCAGACCGACCCGCCGATCTCGCCGGAGTAGTTGGTGAAGGTCCACAGGCGCGAGATGTCCCAGCTCGGCGCAAACGCCAAGCAGGCCACGGTGAGCACGGCGGCCGTGATCAGGATAAGCGTACCCGAGAAGTCGGTGAGCTTGGCAGTCAGACCGATGCCGAAGTGGTTGATCAGCGCCTGAACAACCGTAAAGCCGGCCACCAGAAGAACCTGGGTGCCGGGCGAGACGAGCCCATCGGGACCGAGCAACCCGAGTTGGGCACCGAACGTGCCGCCGAGGAACAGCGCCGTGCCGATGTTGATGGCGCCAAGCACGGTCACGAGGCCGAGCAGATTCAGCCAGGCCGTGAACCAGCCGATGAAGCGGCTGCCAAGGATCGAACCCCAGTGGTAGAGACCGCCGGCGGTCGGATAGGCCGAGGCGATCTGTGCCATGCCAAGCGCGAACAGGCCAGACACGATGCAGCCAACCGGCCAGCCGATGCCGATGGCACCACCGCCCAGACCGGACGTTGCCTGTGCCAGCGAGTTGATGCCACCCGACAGGATGCAGATGATCGAAAAGGAAATGGCGAAGTTCGAGAACGAACTCATGCGCCGTTCGAGTTCCTGGGCATAGCCCATGGAATGCAGGACGTGGATATCGTCCTTCTTGTCGCTATCACTATAGCCCGACATGGCTTCAGTGCCCCTCTGGTTGAACCGGCGACACGTTTGTCACCGGCTTATGCTTGCGTTGCCGGACATCCGGCACCGCCCCCTGAACATCGACTGATCACGGCTTGTCGTTTGTTATTGCCGCAGACAGTCGTTCCGCCCATTGCCTGCAGGCCTCTTTCGTGCCGATCAGGTCATTACGGATCTCGATCATCACGCTGTCGAGGCCGCGCGATTGCGCGTGCTTGTCCAGCGTGAAGTAGACTTCGTCCGACGGGCTGTAAGGCTCATTGGCCTTTGCAATCAGCCCGCCCTCCGCCTCCAGGGCCTTGAGAACGCGCCGGCCGAAGGCGTCATCCCGGTCGAACAGCACCCCCACATGCAAATGTCGCGCCTGCCCTTTGAAGACGGGCGTGAAGGAATGAATGGCGATCACCGCGATCTTGCCGCCGCATCGCTCGGCCTGCTGCTGCACCACCGCCGCCAGCGCTTGATGATAGGGTTCGTAGATCGTCTCGATCCGGAGCGCGAGGTCTTCGGCGGTGATACCCATGTTGCCCGGAATGGGCGTGTCTTCACCGATCTCCGGCATCATCGTCGCCGACCCTAGCGGTCGGTTGAGATCGACAACCAGGCGCGAAATCGTCGCGGCCACCATGGGCGCATCAAGTTGCTCGGCGAGGAACAGTCCGACATCCTTTGCACCCGGATCCCAGGCGACGTGGCGCAACAACACCTCGCCATCCAGCCCCAGGTCTGCCCAGTGTTGGGGCACATGGTTCGACGCGTGGTCAACGACCAGCACGAAGGGCGCACGTCCTCCTGCGTTGATGACTTCATACGGCGTCGGCGTCATCGGCTACCTCGTCCCTGCATCGCCGCCGGTTCTGTCTGAACTCTTGTGCGGCCCGTACCACCGATCTGACCGACTGTGCCGACCCAAACTCGATGGTTGCGCCGCCAAGCTGCAATGCTACCCTGCCCTGGGAGGCAAATGTGATCACGATCCGGCGCGCTGTAACAATCTGATCATCTATGCTGAATGAGTCAATTCCTGTAATACAAATTACAGAGCCGAAACCATATGGCCGGGAGGACCGACGGGTGGGCGCTGACGACATCACCATTGCCGAACGAATTCGCGCCCAGTTGCATCGCTTCACACCGACCGAGCGCCGGGCTGCCCACAGTCTCCTCGCCAACTATCCGGTCGCCGGTCTCGAGACGGTCGCCGAGTTCGCGCGCCGCGCCACCGTCAGTGCGCCGACGATCCTCCGCTTTGTCGGGCGCCTTGGCTACTCCAACTACCCGGAGTTCCAGCGCGCCTTGCGTGACGAACTCGACAAGCAGGGCCAGTCACCGCTGGCAAAGAGCAGCTATGGGGGCGCCGAGCCCGATGGCAGCGGCCCGAATGCCGCCTTCTGCGGGGCGCTGATTGACAACCTGCAGACCACCTTCAGCCACATCTCCGAGCCGGAGTTCCACACCGTCGCCAATCTGCTCGGCGATCGCCACCGCCGCGTCGGCGTCATCGGCGGCCGCATGTCGGATGCGCTTGCGCGGCTGTTTGCCGCGCATCTCGCCGTGGTCCGTCCCGGCGTGATGCATCTCGATGGCCAGCCCTCCAACTGGCGCGACCTGATGGTGGACTACGGACCACGCGACATCGTCGTGGTCTTCGACATCCGCCGCTATCAGGAGGACCTGACCGCGCTTGCCGAGATAGCAGCCGGCAGAGGCGCGACGATCATCCTGCTTACCGATCAGTGGCTCTCGCCTGTCTCGCGCCACGCGCGTCATATCTTCTCGGCACGAATCGAGGTCCCCTCGCGCTGGGATTCCATGACGTCGCTGCTCGGCATTGCGGAAGCCCTGCTCGCCGCCGTCACCGAAGGCCGCTGGGAGGAAGCCAGCCGCCGCATTGCCATGATCGACAGCTTCAGGAGACTTCCATGAGCGGCACCACCCTAGTTCTCGGCGGCGCCAGATCGGGCAAGAGCCGCCTTGCCGAGCGTCTGGTGCGCGAGCGGAGCGCGGGCACGCCGATCTATATCGCGACGGCACAGGCCTTCGACGCCGAGATGGAAGAGCGCATATCGAGACACAAGTCAGATCGTGGCCCAAATTGGATCACATTGGAGGAGCCCCTCGACCTGCCGGCAGCGATCGCCGAAGCCGGCCAGGGCTCTGCCGCAATTCTGGTCGATTGCCTCACCCTTTGGCTAACGAACATCCTCCTGGCCGACCATTCGCTGCCCGACGCCTTTGCGCGCCTGGAATCGGCACTTGCCGCCGCAAGGGCGCCCATCGTCCTCGTCGCCAACGAAGTCGGCCTGTCCATCGTGCCGGACAATGCCCTTGCCCGCCGTTTCCGCGACGAAGCCGGCCTTCTCAACCAGCGCGTTGCCGCCGTGTCGGGCGAGGTCTACTTCGTTGCCGCCGGGTTGCCGCTGAAACTGAAATGATGATCGCAGCAGCCCGCATGTGCGGCTTTCCGCCAGAACCAGGCCGATATGGATAAAATTTGACTGCAATGTCAGCAGTTAAGAGTGACTCGAACGTTAACCGCCACTATCCTGCCATTGTCTCATTCCACACAGGGCCGCTGACTTTTTAGGCGCGTTATGGAGGACGGCCTGATGAAAAGTTAACCTTTATTACTAAATGGTAAACACACTCATTACGGTTTATGATAACCGGTCAGAACGTTTGCAGGCCCCGCCAAACTTGGCAAACAAATTGCTAAGAGGCATCTGATCCTTTAATGCAGTGCAAAATTGGATCAGTCAGTATGGTGCAGTGCAAACCTGCCATGCATTTTAGGGCGGTACGCCGTCTTGAAGATGCTACGGTTCATACCGTATAGGGTTACTGCTTGGTAAATGAATTATTCGATAGGCTGCGGCTTTTGCGCGGCCAATGAGCGAAGCGAGATGCGGCAACATCCACGAAGCTCTTGTTTGTATTGGGGGCGTTATGCGTTTGAGCGAAATGCACACTGATTTGATGGGTGCTGGAGCGGTTTCGGGAACTGACCTGGACAGACTCTCCGACAAGCACAGTTCGGCCGTGGATAGTCACCGCAACGACATGCGTGCTCGTGCGCTTGCCGCCAGGCAGCAGTATGAGCGCCAGTCCGCCCGGCCGGCAGACACAGTCAATCTTGTCCCGGCCTATGCTGGATATCAGCCGGCGGCGTCCGCCGTTGCCGACCGAAATCTGTCTCGCAATGTCCAGCTGGCCGTAAAGCGCCTGTTCGATATTCTTGCGTCACTGGGCGGTTTGATCGTCCTGGGTCCAATGCTGATTACCGTGGCCTTGATCATCAAGGCGACCAGCCGTGGCCCCGTGTTCTTCCGCCAGAAGCGGACGGGCTACAACAACGAGCTGTTCGAGATCCTGAAGTTCCGGTCGATGTATACCGATCGCTGCGACATGAGCGGCGTCGCGCAGACCACCAGCAATGATCCGCGCATCACGCCGATCGGTCGCATCCTTCGCAAGACCAACATCGACGAGCTGCCGCAGCTGATCAACGTGCTGCTGGGCGACATGTCGCTCATCGGCCCGCGCCCGCATGTTCCGGGCATGTTGGCCGCCGGCATGACCTATGAAGAGCTGGTCGACGACTATGCCGATCGCCACATGATGCGTCCGGGCATCACGGGCCTTGCCCAGGCCAACGGCTTCCGTGGCCCGACCACCGAGCCGGAGCCGGCCATGATGCGCGCAGTGCTCGACCTTGAATATTGCCGCGAGTTCTCGCTGTGGCTGGACGCCAAGATCCTCGTTCGCACGGTGATCAGCGAACTCAAGGGCGGCAAGGGCTTCTGAAAGAGCCCAGCTGTTGAAAAGCACAAAAGGCGCTCCGGACGTGATCCGAAGCGCCTTTTTCATTGTCGATACCAACACAAGATCGTCGGTCAGGCTTACACCTTGCGCCAGATCCGCGGGCTCTCGGGCGACTGGATCATTTCAAAGCGATAGCCGGTCCGATCCCACGGCTTGATCGCCTTTGACAGATTGTCGAGTACGAAGTCGCCACGGTCGGTCCGGACCACCAGAATTGCATGATAGGCCCCTGAACGCTGATAGGCGGTGGCCATCAGCACGGACGAAGAGGGAAAGCCCATCTGCAACAGACGCGCGCGCTTGGCCAGTGCATAATCTTCGCAGTCGCCATATCGACCGCCCACCTTCCACACGTCGCCCTGCGTCTCCGCCTGCGGAATGATCGCCGCGTTCACCTGAAGGTTCACGCCATTGATCTTCTGCAACATCTCCGGCGTCAACCGGACGGTGCCCGACGTCGTGACAACGCCGCGAGGAGCCCGAGCACGGCAGACCGACGGACTGCGCTTGCAGAGCATGAACTCACCGAAGGGCTCGACCACTGCGCGGCCGAAGGAAATCTTGCCGGCCAGAGGCAGTTCGATGGCAGGCTTCGGTATATTGATGAAACCGGCCTGAGCCTCACCCGCTATCAGCAGGCAGACTGCAGCTGCAGCCATGACTTTGAGAGTCTTCATCATGTTTAATCCGCCTTTCCCTGAAGCGTTCTTATGGGAGGCAATTAAACACACGGACATTTAGATACGGTTAGACTAAATGGAGAATCGCATCTTAACTACAAACCTCAGTTTTAGATGAAATTGCTTCAATTTTTACACAAATGCATTCAACCAATTGATTTTAAATGGAACTCTTCCGTACCTGGGTCGATTGAGCGACACCGGCAGCGAGAATTGTAAGGTAAAACAGCACGACGGCTTCTATCTGCATGCTGAAATCGACAAGGGAATGAAGGCCCACAAGCACCGTTGCGCCAACGGATGCTGCGGGAATTTCCCACGACTCCTGGCGCCGGATCGTGGTGCTCAGACAACGCCAGGCGAACAGAAGCACGGCAAGCACAACACAGATCGCCAAGGGGATGCCCAGGTCCACCGACAGTTCCAGGTAAAGATCATGCGCCTTGTCCCACACCACGTCGGAACTCACAGGCAAATGGCGAACGGCATTGAAGGTATCCTTGAAGCTACCACCACCACTGCCCAACCAGGGATGCTGTGCAATCAACTGGCCGGTCTGCTGATAGGCTGACATGCGGATGTCGGCCGACTGATCGACATCCCACAGGCGCTCGAACAGAATCCCCCCGGTCGCCGTCAAACCGACACCAGCCAGAACAATGCCGGCAATCGTGACAAAAGCCACAGAGCGCCTGGCCCCCGACGCCCGGAACAGTGACAAGACCAAAACCGTGACAGCACCCGCGCCAGCAACGAAAATGCCCATGCGCGACTGACTGACGGCCAGGCCGAAAGCGATCACCAGCATGCCTATGGTCAAGACACCGGACCGCCCGAACACGAGATCGATCCACCTCACGCGCCCTTGGTTCCCGCGCAGCCCATCTCCAAAAAGCAGAGCGATGCCGATCACGATGCCGAGCCCGGAAAAGGTCGCAAATGTATTGCGGTTGACGAAAGTGCCGGTCGCATTTCCCTCGTAGGCCGTCTTCTTGAAGAAGAGCAGAACGTCGCCAAACTGATAAAGCGATGCCAACGCCAGCAGGCTCTCTGCCACCGCCACCCAGAACAGTACATTCAACAGTCGGTGCGCCCTGCTGCGATTCACAAAGACCTGGACCGCCAATACGAAGAACAACGCGTAGGTTACATAGCGAACCAACATGGCGAAGGTCTCGCCCGGCGCGGCGGATATTGCACCGCCACTACCGCCGTCCAGATTGATCCACGATGGATGAGGCAAAAGACCGAGTGGCAGGATCTGCAAGGCGAGCCAAACCACAGCCAAGGTGAAAAGGACAACAGGCAAGCCAAGGTCGGAGAGTGCAATACGGGGGCGAACAGATTTCCGAAATAGAGAGACCGAATAGGCAGCACCAATCAATGCCACGACAAGCGCATTGAACATCCAGAAAAACGGCCGATTGCTTCCCAAGGGTATAGGCGCAAAAGCAACAAAGGCGATCAGAGCCCAGCCAAAATAATCATGCTCACGGCCACCCATTGAAGAAATTCGACCGAGGCTTCTCTCAGAAAAATGACTCGCCATTGCATACCAGCTAAACTGCGCCTGCGCGGACAAGCTGGTTTATCTCTTGATCCGCCCAAGCAAAACCGAAATTCAGAAGATACAGGACCGTCATTGCGCAACAATTTCACAATAGCCGGATTCTGACCTCGACTGGACTAGATAAGACAAGACCGACAGTAAGAGCAACAAAAACAAAAGAGATTTGCGAAATTAATCATCAGGGGCGGATTTTTTGTGCAAGCGCGAAAGGCGCCTTGAACACATACGCGTTTTATTGTAAATGGATTGTGAAGAGCGGCGTGCATCGAGTCCGCCGGGAGCATGGGCTCTCTCGGCATCATTATTGAGTAGGAGAGTAATATGAAGAAGCTGATTTTGACCGCGTCCATGGCTGCTGCCATGGCTTTTGCGTCCACGTCCTACAGCCAGGCCGCCTACAGCGATCTTCCGTCGAGCGTTCGTAACGCCTTTGGTGGTGTGTCCGCCGGCTGCGGCGCGAAGGGTTCCGCTGCCAAGTGCGCCGCGGCTCTGGCTGCCCTCAAGTCTGCCTTGGCTGCTGCCAACCTCACCACTGCGCAGATTGCCGTTGCTGCCGAGGCTCTGAAGGCCGTCAGCGGTCTGCAGAACACCGCTGCTGCTCAGACGGCGTTCAACGATCTGCTGGCGTCGAACCAGAACCTGGCCGATGATTTCCAGACGGCTACCGGTTCGATCACCCCGGACGAAGTGACCAGCGCCAACTGATCCTCGTTTCCGGATATGGATTAAAAGGCCGCGTCCGTTCAGTCGGATGCGGCTTTTTCGGTATATTGGGTTCCATATGCCGCAAGGCGTTCTGCTTGACCGTGACCGACCTTGGTAGGCGCACCACGCAGTCACCCCAGATGGCGGCAAATTTACCATAGATGGTAAAATCTCTAAAATTTTGAACATTTTGCAAACTGTCTTGGGTAGCCATCTGCCAAAGACAGGCAGCTTGGGCTATGTTGCTCTGCAACATTGCCTATAAGCCGTCCGGCCCGAGGGAAAGACTGTAATATGGATCAAGCGGAATTCGATATTCGCGGCATCATCGGCTTGATACGTCGGCAGATTGGCCTGATCGTTTCCACGATCGTCATCGTTGCAGGATTGGCTGCACTTTATCTCTTCATGCAGACTCCGATCTTCACCGCATCGACGATGGTGCTGGTCGATCCGCGCCAGAAGAACGCACTCGATCCGCAAAGTCAGGTTTCGCTGCTCCCGACCGACAACGCGCGCGTCGAAAGTGAAGCAGAGATTCTCAAGGCTCCCTCGACGTTGCTTGATGTCGTCAAGAAGATGGATCTGGTCACGGATCCGGAGTTCGGTGTCAAGCTGAGTACCACGGACAAGCTGCTGACCTTCTTCAAGTTGAAATCTGAAAAGGACATCATCGCCAATCCTGAACGGCAGGTGCAGCAGGTCCTCAACAATTTCACCAACCGCGTGTCGATTTCCCGCAAGGGCCTGACTTATCTCATCGGAATCAGTGTCGATTCCGCTGATCCCAAGAAGGCGGCCGACATCGCCAACGCTCTGGCCGCCAGCTACATCCAGAATCAGGTCGACGCCAAGATCAGCAACGCCTTGACCGTGCGCGACGCTTTGAGCCGTCGCCTGGCCCAGGCGTCCAGCGACATCAACGCCACCGAGAACAAGATCGACGCCTTCGTCAACGAAAACCTCGACAAGGTTGCCAGCGACAGCACGCGCTCGGACATCTCGCAGATGCGAAGCCAACTGGACCAGTTGAAGGCTGACAGCCTCGGTGCAGCCAACGTTTCCTCGGAGCTGACCTCACTGGCCGCCCGCAAGGACTGGGCGTCCATCGCCGATCAGCTGAACTCCGACGCCATCAAGTCTCTCCAGTCGCAAGCCGCCCGCATCGAAGCTGCCATGAACGGTATCGATGCCGGATCGACCAAGGCCGCAGACCTGCGCAAGCAGCTGGACTCGCTCGAAGGCCAGCTGTCGGGCCAGGTGTCGCAGGAGATCGGCACCCTGCAGCAGAAGATCCAGACCAATCAGGAACAGCAGGACAAGCTACGCTCATCCCTGCGCCAGACCGTGTTGAGCAGCAACCTGTCCAACGACGTCATGGTCAAGATCTACGAGTTGCAGCAGGAATCGCAGGTCTCCAAGACCCTCTATCAGGACCTGTTGCAGCGTTTGCGCGGTGTTGAGGCCCAGGCCGATCTGCAGCTCGCTGACAGCCGCGTCGTGTCCGAGGCTTTGCCGCCCAACTCTCCCAGCTCGCCGAAGACGAACCTCATCCTCATGCTCGCCCTTGTCGGCGGCCTTGGACTGGGCGTCGGTCTTGCCTTCCTCAATGAGAACTTCGTCGGCGGCTTCACTTCCGACCAGCAGTTCGAGGCTGTGACGGGCGTGCCGGTCATCTCTTCGGTGCCGGTCCTGTCTCACGCCGGCAAGACGGTGAGCGACCGACAGCATGTGGTCGACGAACTGGTCGATCATCCGTTGACAGCTTATAGCGAATCCATCCGCCGTATCCGCCTTGGCCTTGAGAACATGCTGCGTCGCAAGTTCCAGGGGCAGGAGGTCAAGGGTGGTCAGGTCATCATGGTCGGCTCGGCCGTACCTGGCGAAGGCAAGACCACCACGGCCGTTGCTCTGGCGCGCGCCTTCGCCCTCTCCGGCAAGCACGTGCTGCTCATTGACTGCGACCTTCGCCGCCCGGCCGTCGCCGGTGCCCTGAAGATTGAAGCCGAGAATGGCCTGGGCGACTATCTCGCCCTCGCGCTCGACACCCAGTCGATCCGTCAGTTCGTCACCAAGGACAGCGTGCAGGGCCTGGAGATGATCCTGGGCACCAAGAAGCACCGCACCCCCACCGACAGCCTGATCGAGACCGCCCAGTTCAACTTGCTGATGGAACTCGCTCGCGAGCGTTTCGAGATCATCATCCTCGACACCCCGCCGATTCTCCCGGTGGTCGATGCCCAGTATCTGGCAACCCGCGCCGACGTCGTGACCCTGGTCGTGCATTGGGCAAGCACCTCGCAGCGCGAGGTTCGCTCGGCTCTCAACGACCTGAAGACCACCGTGGGCGACGATCTGCTGATCGCCGGCGTGTTGTCCAAGGCCGAGCTCGGCGTCGGCTCCTATCGCAACAAGTACAACAGCTACTATTACACGTCGCCCGACGCCTGACAGCGTCGGTATCGATCGCGTTCAAGCCCGGCAGATCTCCGACCTGCCGGGCTTTTTTGCGTCCGCCTTGCGCGAGATGCCCTCGGGAGCCTCTTCAGAGCGAAGGTGCGCTGGGTTCACGGAACAAGCCATCCCGCAGCAGCCGCAACTGCTGCGCCACAAACCCGTCCACATCGCTCGGCTCATTGGGATGCATGACGCCCGAAAGCACCAGCCAGAGGCAGGGCGACACCAGGGTCAGCGCCGTATTGCGGCTGGCAACATGGGCGTGAAAGACCCCGGCCGCCGCTCCCTCCTGCAACAGCGACAGACAGAGCTCCGCCGCATGGTCCACGGTGGCGCGGAACTGCCGTTCGATCACCTCCGGAAAGCGCTCCCTTTCGGCGATGCTCAGCACCAGCAGCGACCGCAAGCGCTGGTCCGACGCCGAGGACACGTTGAGATGCACGATCAGCTGTTCGAGCCGCTCCGCCACATCGCCATGCAGCTCGGCGACATGGTCATCGGTCTCGCGCCGCATCTGCGCGCCGAACGTGTCGAGCACCGCTGCAAACAGCACCTCCTTGCTCGGAAAGTAGAGATAGACCGTCCCCTTGGTCACGCCGAGGCGGGCCGCGATGTCCTCGACGCGCGCACCAAGAAAACCCTTGGCAGCAAACTCCTGGAATGCCGCCTCGACAATTTCAGCCGGACGTGCCTCCTTGCGCGCCTTGCGTACGCTTCCCTTGACCATGATCCCCCCAAAATACCCGCGCACGCAGCCATCCTGCTGACGCAGTCGTTCGCCAAGATCCGTCTTGCCACGCCTTGCGCCCGCACTGGCAACTGCAGATCCAAGGCAACTGAACGCCCCCGCCGTCGGACTTAACGGTTCTTGAACATCGCGAGCGCAGACTTGGCAACCTGACGGCGCCTTCCGCAACTCGTCTGAAGCGCCCCAAGACACGCTTCCCTCGCAGGTCCACCGCCACATCCTATCCGTAATGATATTCGTTGACCAACCAGTCAGTCAATTATATATCAGCCGCATTGTTTGGAGTTGCTTGCCATGACGAGACGCGGTCCGCTGTCCCTCATCCTGATCGCCGGCGCGGCCATCGGGCTTGCCGCCTGCGAGCAGAAGTCCGCAGCCCCAGCGCAATCCACGATCATCGTCCGGACCGAGACTGCCAAGGTCGAACCCTATGCGCCGGACCTCACGTTGACCGGTGAAGTGCGCGCTCGCACGGAAAGCAAACTGTCCTTCCGCACCGGCGGCAAGATCTGCGAACGCCTTGTCGATGTCGGCGCGCGCGTCGCAGCCGGCCAAGTGCTGGCCCGGCTCGATGCCACGCAGCAGGAGGCCTCTGTCGCCAACGCCGAAGCGGTTCTTGCCTCCGCCGACGCCCAGAAGCGCCTTGCCGAAACCAACTACGACCGGCAGAAGGCGCTGGTCGCCCAGGGCTTCGTCACCCGTTCCGATTTCGACAATGCCGACAAGGCCTTGCGCTCGGCCACCGCCATGGTGGAAGCCGCCACCGCCCAGCTCGACATCGCCCGCACCGAACTGGGCTACACCGAACTCAAGGCCGATGCGTCCGGCATCGTCACCGCCCGCAATGCCGATGTCGGTGAAGTCGTTGCCGCGGCCCTCCCCGTGTTCACGGTCGCCAACGACGGCCCCCGTGACGTGGTTGTCGACGTCTTCGAACAGGTCTTCCTCGCCACGCCGGACACCTCGAACGTCAGGGTGTCGTTGGTGTCGGATCCGAACGTGTTCGCCGAAGGCCATGTGCGCGAGGTCTCGCCAGCGGTCGACGCCGCCACCGGCACGGTCCGCATCAAGATCGACATTGGCGATCCGCCACCGGCCATGGCCCTCGGTGCCGCCGTCAGTGGTCACGGCGAAGCGAAGTCGAGCGATGCCATCGTCCTGCCCGCCTCCGCCCTGTCCTCCGATGACGGTCACCCCGCCGTCTGGGTCCTGGACCCCAAGGAGCAAACCGTCAGTCTTCGCCGCGTCGATATCGGCGTCTTCCAGAATGACAGCATCCTGATCCGCGGCGGCCTCACCGCCGGCGAACAAGTGGTCGTCGAAGGCGGCAAGATGCTCTTCCCCGGCCGCAAGGTCGCCACTGCGCAAGGAACGGCGTCGTGAAATCATCCCCGTACTGGATCCTGCTCGCCGCACTCGCGCTTGGTGCCTGCAATCAGGAGGCAAAGGCCCCGGCCCCGGCGCCCCGGCCTGTTCTGTCAACGGTTCTGTCGGTGCATCCTGTGGTGACGCAGACCTTCGTCGGCACCGTCGAAGCCCGCGTCGAAACCAACCTTGCCTTCCAGGTGCTCGGCCAACTGGTCGCCCGCAACGTCAAGGCCGGAGATATCGTGCACAAGGGCGACGTCCTCGCGGCGATTGATCCGACCTCGCTTGAACTCACGGTCCGCACCGCGACAGCCAACCTTGCCAGCAGCCAGGCGGAACTCGACAATGCGCTTGCCAGCTTCGATCGCATCGACAAGCTGAAGGCTTCGGGGACCGCCTCCAACGCCGTCTGGGAAAACGCGCGCACCCAGCGCGACGCGGCCGAGGCCGGCTTCCGCCAGGCTCAGTCGACGCTGACCAAGGCCCGCGATGCCCTCACCTTTGCAACCCTCACCGCCGCCTTCGACGGCGTAGTGACCGCCACTGCCGCGGAAGTCGGCCAGACGGTCGCCGCCGGAGCGCCCGTGCTGACCATCGCGGACCCCAGCGAGCGGGACGCTGTCATCGATGTCCCCGACTGGCACGTCGAAAGCTACAGGATCGGTCAGCCTTTCCAGATTTCGTTGCGCATCGATCCCGATGTGAAGGCCACCGGCCATTTGCGGGAAATCGCCCCGCAGGCCGATTCGCTGACGCGTACGCGCCGCATCAAGATCGCCCTGGACGCCCCCAACCCCGCCTTCCGCCTTGGCACCATCATCGCCGCCGTTCCGGACGTCAACGATGCCACGGTGATGCAGCTGCCTCAGAGCGCCATCCTGGAACGCGGCGGCAAGACCTATGTCTGGCTGATCACCGACGACACCACGGGGGACACCGCCACGGTCTCCGCCCGTGAGGTCAAGATCAGCCCCAATCCCGACGGCTCCGTAACCATCCTCTCCGGACTTGATATCGGCGCCCGTGTCGCCACCGCCGGCGTGCGTGTCCTCACCGAAGGCCAGAAAGTTCAGAAGCCCGGAGATCGGTCATGAAGAAGTTCAACCTGTCCGACTGGGCACTCAATCACCGCTCCCTGGTGACCTATTTCATGCTGGCCTTCACCGTGGTCGGCATCATGAGCTACTTCAAGCTCGGCCGTGAGGAAGACCCGTCCTTCACGATCAAGACGATGGTGATCCAGGCCCAATGGCCCGGCGCTTCCATCGACGAGATGACCAAGCAGGTCACCGATCGCATCGAGAAGAAGCTGCAGGAGCTGCCCGCCCTCGATTACACGCGCAACCTCACCCGCCCCGGCGTTACCACCGTCTTCGTCAACCTCAAGGACACGACCAAAGCCCGTGACGTGCCCGGCATCTGGGTGCGCGTGCGCAACCTCGTCTCCGACATCAGGATGGAGCTGCCCGAGGGCGTCATCGGTCCCTTCTTCAATGATGACTTCGGCGACGTCTTCGGCAACATCTACGCCCTCACCGGCGACGGCGTGACCAAGCGCCAGCTGCGCGATTATGCCGAGGACATCCGCACCGACATCCTCTCCGTGCCCAATGTCGGCAAGGTGGAGATCGTCGGCGCCGAGGATGAGGTGATCTATCTCGAGTTCTCCCCGCGCCAGCTCGCCGCCTATGGCGTCGACAAGGCCGCGGTACTGACCTCACTCGCCGAACAGAATGCCGTCAGTCCCTCGGGTATCTTCGAGGTGGGCGGCGAACGGGTCTCCGTGCGCGTCAGCGGCGAGTTCTCCTCCGAAGAGAGCCTTCGCGACGTCAACCTCCGGGTCAACGGCCGCTTCTTCCGCCTGAGCGATGTAGCCCAGATCACTCGCGGCTATCAGGATCCCCCCGCCAACCAGTTCCGCTCCAACGGCCAGCCGGCCATCGGCATCGCCGTCGGTATGGTTGCCGGCGCCAATCTCCTCGAGTTCGGCGACGCGCTGACCGCCAAGATCAACAAGCTCTCGGCCGATTTGCCGGTGGGTGTCGAGCTCACCCGCGTGTCCGACCAGCCCAAGCTGGTGGAAGAGGCCGTCTCCGGCTTCACGCAAGCCTTGTTTGAAGCCGTTGCCATCGTCCTCGTGGTCAGCTTCGTCAGCCTCGGCCTGCGTGCCGGCGTCGTGGTTGCCCTGTCGATTCCCCTGGTGCTGGCGATCACCTTCATGGTGATGGAATATACCTCCATCTCGCTGCAGCGCGTGTCGCTCGGCGCACTGATCATCGCCCTCGGCCTTCTCGTCGACGACGCCATGATCGCCGTGGAAATGATGGTCGCGCGCCTTGAAAAGGGCGACAGCCTGCGCAAGGCCGCGACCCACGTCTACACTTCCACGGCCTTCCCGATGCTCACCGGCACGCTGGTGACAGTCACCGGCTTCGTTCCCATCGGGCTGAACTCGTCGCAGGCGGGCGAGTTCACCTTCACCATGTTCGCGGTCATCGCCGTGTCGCTGATCGTCTCCTGGATCGTGGCCGTCGTCTTCACGCCGTTGATCGGTTTCTGGGCGCTCCCCGCCAAGCTGCCGCGCCACCATGGCGACCAGAAGGGGCGCACCGGACGCATCTTCTCGGCCGTATTGCACACCTGCCTGCATTTCCGCTGGGTCACGGTCGCCGTGACGGCGCTCATCTTCGCCCTCTCCGTCTATGGCCTCACCTTCGTGCAGCAGCAGTTCTTCCCGGCGTCCGATCGCCACGAACTGGTGATCGACTGGGAGCTGCCCCAGAGCAGTTCCATTGCCGAGACGACCGCGCAGATGACCCGCTTCGAGATGGAACAGCTCGAAGGCAACAGCGGTGTCGATCACTGGTCGACCTACATCGGCCGCGGCGCCATGCGCTTCCTGTTGACCTTCGACGTCAACCCGGATGCCCCCTATTTCGGCCAGATGATCATTGTCACCAAGACCATCGAGGATCGCGATCGTCTGAGGGCGCAGTTCACCGATTATCTGGACAAGACCTTCCCCGGCACCGACACCCTGGTCAAGCTGCTGGAGATCGGGCCGCCGGTCGGACGCCCCGTGCAATATCGCCTGAGCGGCCCCGACGTGCAGGTGGTCCGCAGCGAGGCACAAAAGCTCTCCGCCGTCCTGGCCGCCAATCCGCATCTGCGCTCGATCGCCCAGAACTGGGGCGAGCCCGCCCGCGTGATCAGGGTCGACGTCATGCAGGACAAGGCACGTCTGCTCGGCGTCTCCTCGCAGGACATCTCCCAGTCGCTATACGGCGTCATCGGCGGCACCACCGTCACCACGGTCCGCGACGGCATCTATCAGATCCCGGTTGTCGGGCGCGCCGTCTCCAGCGAACGCAACTCCATCGAGACGCTGAAGAACCTGCAGCTGTCGAGCCAGAGCGGTCGTTCGGTGCCCTTGGCGGCCATCGCCAACTTCCGCTACGACGTCGAACAGCCGGTGGTGTGGAGCCGCAACCGTCTGCCCACCATCACCGTCATGGCCTCGCTGGCCGACCAGACGCAGGCCGACACGGTGGTCAACCAGCTTCAGCCGTCCATCGATGCCCTGTCGGCCAAGCTGCCGGCCGGCTATACCATCAACACCGCCGGCTCTGTGGAAGAAGCCAAGCAGTCCCAGGACCCGATCGCCGCGGTTGTACCGCTGATGCTGTTCATCATGACGACGCTGCTGATGCTGCAGATGCAGAGCTTCAGCCGTCTCGCCATGGTCTTCGCCGTCGCCCCGCTCGCCCTGATCGGCGTCGTCGCCGCGCTGCTGCCGTCGGGGGCTCCCCTCGGCTTCGTCGCGATCCTCGGCGTGCTCGCCCTTGTCGGCATCCTGATCCGCAACTCGGTGATTCTGGTGGTGCAGATCGAGACCTTGCGCAATGCCGGCCAGACGCCCTGGAACGCCGTGGTCGAGGCAACGGAACACCGCTTCCGGCCGATCGCACTCACTGCGGCAGCCGCCAGCCTTGGCCTGATCCCCATTGCCCGCGAGGTCTTCTGGGGCCCGATGGCTTACGCCATGATGGGCGGCATCATCGTCGGAACGGTTCTGACGCTGCTGTTCCTGCCGGCGCTCTACGTGGCCGTCTTCCGCATCCGCGAGGAAACTCCGGCCTATACGCCAGCGGCCCCGCCGGCTAAGGCGCCCGACCCGCAAGCCCACTGAACCATGCCGTCAACGAAGCCCCGCTCCAGCGGGGCTTCCTTTTTTGCATAGGTCACTCAGTGCAAAGCGCGGCCATTCGCCAGACCTGCAAAGAATACGCACTTGGCAACGCTGCAATTTCGATTTAGCCGGCACCAATAAGCACAAATCCCTAGCCATTTTTACAGGCACTTTCTCGCAAAGACACGGGAAAGACTTTGATCCCGCACTATTACCTAGGTTTGACCTTGGTCATGGTTGCTCATCTTGCACCTTGGTATCCGCCACAGATGAAGTGACAGGCGCGGACGCGCGCGGACTGTCAGGCCCGGCACGGCCCTTCGGCCCGGGCAGGCAACTGAACGAGCGTCCGATCATCTGGGGGATAGAGTATGGCACAGGTCTTATTCGGCGTTTGGAACGGTGCGGTGCACGACAATCGCCCAGGCAAGGATGATCGCGGCGTGCCGCCCCCGGAGCTGCGTGACTTCGAACAGTTCGACGAGGGCAACGGCATCCGCGCTTTCGTCGGCGATCGCGGCTTCTTCGTCTTCGACGAGAGCGTCAGCCTGATCGACACCTTCTGGCACTATATGGACAAGGCCGCCGAGCAGTCTTGCGGCAAGTGCACGCCCTGCCGCATGGGCACGGTTCTGGTGCGCGACGCCCTTGGCGCCATGCGCCGCGGCCTGCAGTCCAATCTCGATCTGGACCAGCTCGCAGCCCTCGCCGAACAGATCCGCGCCACCTCGCTCTGCGGCGTCGGCCAGACCTGCGCCTCGGCGCTCGAACAGGCGCTCGCCCATTTCCGCGACCGCTTTGAGGAAGAGCTGAAGCCGGCCAAGCCCATGAAGGCGCAGCACGGCATGGCCTACATGACCGCGCCCTGCATCGAGGCCTGCCCCTCCAAGGTCAACGTGCCGCGCTACATCGACTATATCCGCGACGGCAAGCCCGAGCATTCGCTCGGCGTCATCCTCCAGAAATACCCCATGGCTGCCACCTGCAGCCGCGTCTGCGTCCGCTTCTGCGAGCAGGCCTGCCGCCGCAACCTGGTGGACGAAGCCGTCGGCATCAAGATCCTCAAGCGCTATGTCGCCGAGCATCAGACCGGCCCGCATGCCCTCGCCTTCAGCAAGGACATGATCGCCCACGAGCTGCCGGCCGACATGAAGGTCGCCGTCGTCGGTGCCGGCCCGGCCGGCGTGTCCTGCGCCTATCACCTCTTGCTGCACGGCTACCATGTGGACGTCTTCGAGGCGATGAGCGAGGCCGGCGGCATGGCCGCCATCGGCATCCCCTCCTACCGCCTGCCCAAGGACGTGCTGCTGCAGGAGATGAACGCCATCACCAATCTTGGTGGCACCTTCCACTTCAACCAGGCCCTCGGCAAGGACTTCTCCGTCGATGACCTGTTCGCCCGCGGCTACAAGGCCGTCTTCCTCGGACTCGGCTGCCAGGAAGGCACGCTTCTCGGCTGCGCCGGCGAAAACCGCGAACTGGTCGGCTACGAGAGCGGCATCGGCTTCCTGCTCAAGGTCCACGACCACGTCGCCGGCATCAAGGAAACCAAGCTCGACGGTGAAGTCGTCGTGGTCGGCGGCGGCAACGTCGCCATGGACTGCGTCCGCTCGGCCATCCGCATGGGCGCCAAGAAGGTGCATCTGGTCTACCGCCGCACCGAGGCCGACATGCCGGCCGACCACGAGGAAATCGTCGCCGCCCATGACGAGGGCATCGAGTTCCACGTGCTGACCAACCCGATCGAGATCCTGTCCGAGAAGGGCAAGGTGGTCGGCGTCAAGCTCACCCGCATGGAGCAGACCGAGAAGGACGCCAAGGGCCGCCGCAACGTGCGCGCCGTCGAGGGCAGCGAGTTCGTCCTGCCCTGCTCGATCGTGATCGCCGCCATCGGCCAGCAGGTCAACACCACCTCCATCCACGCCAAGGACGGCGTCGAGATGAGCAAGTGGAACTGGGTCGTGGCCGACAAGAACACGCTCGCCACCTCCCGCCCCGGCGTCTTCGCCGGTGGCGACTGCTACTCCGGCCCGTCGACCCTGATCCAGGCCATGGCCAACGGTCTCAAGGCTGCCCGCAGCATCGACGACTTCGTCCGCCTCGGCTCGACGCGTTTCTTCCCCCGCTCGCGCATGCGCGAAATCGTCCAGGCCAACAAGATGCTGGCGTCCGACTGCATCGAGGTGCCCGTCAAGAACGAGTACCGCGTGCACCATCCCGAACTGTCGCCGGAAGTGCGCAAGACCATGTTCGGCGAGGTCGAGCAGGTCATCTCGTCCGAGGATGCCTACAGGGAATCCATGCGCTGCATGCGCTGCTACCGCATCTATTCAGTGATCACCGAACACGCCATTCCCGAAGGAGCCGCCTGACATGTGCGACATCGAAACCCTTCCTCCCGTGGGGGCCGAGGCCACCTTGTCGGTCTCCTTCAACGGCAAGACGGTCGCCGCCTATCCCGGCGAGACCATCCTCGCCTGCGCCCGCCGCAACGGCTACTACATCCCCACGCTCTGCGAGCTTGAGGACATCGACCACACCCCCGGCACCTGCCGCGTGTGCCTGGTCGAGATCCAGGTCGACGGCATTGACCGGACCCACATGGTCACGTCCTGCAACACGCCCGTGAAGGACGGCATGGTCATCCAGACCCGGTCCAAGAAGGTGCGCGACATGCAGAAGCTGCAGGTCGAACTCCTGATGGCCGACCACAATCAGGACTGCGTCACCTGCAATCGCCACGGCAATTGCGAACTGCAGGACGTCGCCCAGTTCGTCGGCCTGCGCGAGAACCGCTTCTACGATCCCGCCCGCGTCGCCGCCCGCGAGATCGACCTGTCGTCGCCGGCCATGATCCGCGACATGACCAAGTGCATCCGCTGCCAGCGCTGCGTCGCCATCTGCCGCAACCAGCAGCAGGTCGATGCGCTGGTCATCACCGGCACCGGCGTCGACACCGCCGTCGGCCAGCGTTACGGCAAGAGCCAGAAGGACAGCACCTGCGTCACCTGCGGCCAGTGCGTCCTGGTCTGCCCGACCGGCGCTCTGGGTGAGCGCGACGAGACCGACAAGGTGCTCGACTTCATCTACGATCCCGAAGTCGTCACCGTCATGCAGTTCGCCCCTGCCATCCGCGTCGGCTTCGGCGAGGAATTCGGCCTGCCCCCCGGCACCAACGTCGAGGGCCAGATCATCGCCGCCGCCCGCCGGCTTGGCATCGACATCGTGCTCGATACCAACTTCGCCGCCGACGTGGTGATCATGGAGGAAGGCACCGAGCTTCTGCGCCGCCTGAAGGCCAAGGAACGGCCCACCTTCACTTCCTGCTGCCCGGCCTGGATCAACTTCGCCGAGATCCACTATCCGGACATCCTGCCGCTCCTGTCCTCCACCCGCTCGCCGCAGCAGGTCCTGTCGAAGATCTCGAAGACCTATCTGCCCGAGAAGATGGGCATCGATCCCAAGAAGATCCGCGTGATCTCCATCATGCCCTGCACGGCCAAGAAGGACGAAGCGGTCCGTCCGCAACTCGCCCATGACGGCGATCCGGACACCGACGTCGTCCTGACGGTGCGCGAGTTCGCCCGCCTGCTGAAGAACGAAGGCATCGATCTCAAGACCATCGAGCCCTCGGCCTTCGACAATCCCTATATCAGCGAATATTCCGGCGCCGGTGCCATCTTCGGCACCACCGGCGGCGTGATGGAAGCGGCTCTGCGTACCGTCTACAAGGTCGTCAACGGCAAGGAACTCGAGCAGATCGAGCTCACCCAGCTGCGCGGCTTCGAAGGCGTCCGCTCGGCCACCGTCGACCTCGGCCCGGACATCGGCGAAGTGAAGATCGCCATGGCCCACGGCCTTGGCGAAGCCCGTTCGCTGGTCGAACAGATCCGCGCCGGCACTGCCGATTTCGACTTCATCGAGATCATGGCCTGCCCCGGCGGCTGCGTCGATGGTGGCGGCACGCTCCGCTCCAAGAAGCACTACCTGCCGCACGCCATGAAGCGCCGGGAGACGCTGTTCAACATCGACCGCAAGACCCGCGTGCGCCAGTCGCACAACAACCCGCAGGTCCAGGCGCTCTACCGCGATTACCTCGAAGCCCCCTATTCGGAAAAGGCCCATCACCTGCTGCACACCTTCTACACCGACCGCAGCAAGGAAATGGCCCTGACCGTCAAGGAAATCTGGGACGAAATCACCATGAGCACCATGGTCTACTGACCCTGGCGCGCAGGCTGACAAAAGCAAGAAACTGGAGGAAGCGCCTGAGCGGCGGGAGCAATCCCGCCGCTTTTGTTTTCCGGCATCAACAGCACGATCCCTCCGATCTCGGGGCCGGCCTGAAGCCGCCCCAGAGGGATCACCGCTGGCCCGTGCCTTGCGCGCGGAGCAGTTCGGTCAGTCCCTGCACCGCCTCGGTCAGGGCGAGAACCTCCTTGGATCGCAGTTCATCGATCTTCTCATGCAGAAGCTCGATCTTTTCCTGCAACACCTCGATTTCGAGTTCCGCCTTGATGTTGATGCGGTGATCGTGTTCCGCCTCCCGCCGGTCGACGTCCTGCTGGCGGTTCTGGCTCATCATGATGAACGGGGCCGCGTAGGCCGCCTGAAACGACAGCGCGAGATTGAGCAAGATAAATGGATAGGGGTCCCAGTGCGCCATATAGGCCGTCACGTTGAGGACGACCCAGATCAGCAGGACCGTGGACTGAATGATGATGAAGCGCCACGATCCCATGATGGCCGCCACCTGATCGGCGACCCGCTGGCCCGCCGTCAGCGGGCGTCGCAAGGCTGGTGGCGGTTGCAAGCGTTGCTGGCTTCGAAGGACGCGCAACTCTTCAAGCAGCCGCGCTTCGTCTTGCTTGATCTGGTGGGCCGGCGGTTTGGCCATGGCGGTCTCCTCCTGCAGCATGATCCCAGGGATATGTGGGGTCTGCTCGCACTCAGTACGACCGGAAATCTGTGCGCCAATGCCGGATCGACTCCCAGCATCTGCCCGCCGCCCGAGCGCGCAATTGCCATCCCGCATTTTTCGCAACAGGAAGACGAGCGTCGTTGGACGATTTTGCCGTCATGGCCCTTTGCAGACATCGCCCGAGACCATAGCTTTGCGCCAAGCTCATCAGTTCAGGATCTGCATCCGTGGCAAGCTTCGACGTGGAAACCAACGCCGCTATCACTCCCTATCTGCTGCCCGGAGAAAGCATCAAATGGTCGGGGCGCCCCAAGCAAGGCTTGCTGCTGACCCGCAAGGACGCCGTGCTCATTCCCTTCAGCCTGCTCTGGTGCGGCTTCGCCGTCTTCTGGACCACGAAGGTGGTTGAGAGCCATGCCCCGCTTTTTGCCCAGCTCTTCGGCGGGCTCTTCGTCCTGATCGGTCTCTATATCGTCATCGGGCGCTTCCCGGTGGATGCATGGGGTCGCGCCGGCACTTACTACGCTGTCACCGACGGTCGCCTGCTCATCACCTGGCCGCGAAAGAGCATCTCGGCCGCGCCGCTCTCCAGCCTCATCAACCTGTCCATGACCGAGCACGCCGACGGTCGGGCCACCATCCTTGCCGGCGCCGCGGGAGACGGCCCCTACAGCTATCAGACGACCAATGCCTCGCAGGGCAATACCGTCACCCATCGCGTCGACCGTCGCAAGGCATTGACCTTCATCGAAAACGGCCCCGAGGTCTTCGGCTTGCTGCAACAAGCCACACGCCAGGACCCGCGCTGACCCGCGAGTGGAAACATGACATTTGAATCCCAAATGTCGCGGACGGACCACGAGGGTCTCCTCAAACCACGTCAGCTGGCGCGCGGCGACCTCGCTGACGAAACGCCAACGTCGCGAGCCCAATGCCGGAAAGCGGAGCAACAGCCGCGTTTGCCCTGCTGGCCGGACTGCAACTGTCACTCAACGGCAGATTCACCCTGATCGTATCGAGTTGTCTGGGTCCTCCTATGCAGACACCGCCTGAGTTTGTACCCTCGCGTCATCTTCACCACTTCCGAGACGATCCCCGTGGCAAGCTTCGATATCGAGACAAATGCCGCCTTCTCGCCCTACCTGCTCGCCGGAGAAAGCATCAAATGGTCCGGGCGTCCACGATCGGGACTCATGACATTTCCGAATGACGCCTATTTCATCCCCTTCAGCCTGCTCTGGTGCGGCTTTGCCATTTTTTGGACTATCACGGGTGTCCTTCACTGGGGACTACAACCCATGTTCGCCTTGGGGTGTGCTTTCGTGCTCCTCGGCCTCTTTATGGTGTTTGGACGTTTCTTCGCGGACGCTTGGCTGAGACAGGCAACCCACTATGCGGTCTCGGACCAGCGCATCCTGATTCTGAGGACACGGCCATTGACCAAACTCAGAACGGTTCTTCTGTCACAGATTTGTGAAACCACACTGACGCTGCACGCTGCGGAGTTCGGCTCGATCAGGTTTGTTGCCGACTTGAAGTCCCTAACAAACCCGTTTCGAAACAAACGCGCGCCTGAGTCCATGATCCCGTCCCTCAGCTACGCACCAATGTTCATAGCGATCGACAACGCCGGTGAAGTCTATCGCCTGATCCAGGATCTGTTGGTGCGCTGAGTGCTCACTCCCCCCAGCGTGTCATCTTCTCCCCCGGGTCCACCCCGAGCCACATCAGCGTGCGCGCGGCGATTTCGCGGACGACATCCTCCATCGTCCTGAGCCCGGCGTAGAAGGGCGGCACCGGCGGCGCGACGATCGCGCCCATGCGCGTCAGCCGCAGCATCGCCTCAAGATGCGCCTCTGTCAGAGGCGCCTCGCGCGGCAGCACCACGAGGCGCCGCCGTTCCTTCAGCATCACGTCTGCAGCCCGCGTCAACAGATTGTCGCCAAGGCCCAGCGACAGCGCCGCGCAGGTCCGCATGGACGCCGGCACCACCACCATGGCATCGGCGCGAAACGAGCCCGAGGCGATCGGCGCGGCCAGATCCTCGATGCCGTGCACATGTGTCGCCGTGGCCCTCAGCCGCTCCGGGCCGTCGTCGCCCAACTCATGCCGTGCCGTGATCTCGCCGCCGCGCGAGATCACCAGGTGCGTCTCCACGCTGGCCTCGCGCAACTGTGCGAGCACCTCCAGCGCCAGCAC
This sequence comes from Oryzibacter oryziterrae, assembly GCF_021864535.1. Lineage (GTDB taxonomy): Bacteria > Pseudomonadota > Alphaproteobacteria > Rhizobiales > Pleomorphomonadaceae > Pleomorphomonas > Pleomorphomonas oryziterrae. The sequence goes on along the minus strand of NZ_JAKJIC010000006.1, from coordinate 130,324 downwards.
CGATCCGGAGGCGCCGGATACGCCGACAACGATCCGCATGGCTCAGTCCTTTCCGAACAGGCTGTCCCAGCGCCGGTCCACCGCCACCTGAACACCAGCGTCCATCTTCATCACCCGGCCCCAGCCCCGGCTGGTCTCGGCGCCGATCTTGTTGGTGGCGTCGATGCCGATCTTGCCACCCAGCCCTTCGAGCGGCGAGGCAAAGTCCAGATGATCGATCGGTGTGCGATCGGCAATCATCACGTCGCGACTTGGGTCGGAGCGCGTCGCCACCGCCCACATCACATCGCTCCACGAGCGGATGTCGATGTCGTCATCCACCACGATCACCATCTTGGTCATGGAGAATTGCGGCAGCAGCGACCAGAAACCCATCATCACCCGCCGCGCCTGCCCGGCATAGCGCTTGTCGATGGCAAGCACCGCCACGCGATAGGAGCAGGTCTCTGGCGGTAGCCACAGATCCACCACTTCGGGCAGCATCTGCCTGAGCAGCGGCTTGAACAGATCTGCCATCACATCGCCGATCACCGACGGCTCGTCCGGCGCCCGACCGGTGAAGGTGGTCAGATACACCCCGCCCTCGCGCATGCGGATCGACTTGATCCGGAACACCGCATGCATCTCCGGCGGATTGTAGTAGCCGGTATGGTCGCCGAACGGCCCTTCAGGCGCGAGATCGCCGGGGCTGATCGTCCCCTCGATCACGATCTCCGAACTTGCCGGCACATGCAGTGGCAGATCGCGGCAGGGCACCATGCCGATCCGCTCTCCCGCCAGAATGCCGGCGAGCGACAGCTCGGTCACCCCCTCCGGCGACGGCATCACCGCGCCCATCATGGTGGCGGGATCGGCACCGATCACCACCGCGACCGGCATCTCCGCCCCCGCCCGCATCCACTGGCGGTGATGGGCAGCGCCGCCCCGCATCGGCAGCCAGCGCATGATCGCCGCATCGGGACCGAGCACCTGCATCCGGTAGACGCCGAGATTGTAGCCGTCGAATATATCTTCGCCCGGTGGCCGCGTGATCACCATCGGCCAGGTGATCAGGGGGCCGGCGTCCTCGGGCCAGCAGGTCTGGATCGGCAGCCGCGTCAGGTCGGCTCCAAGATGTACCCAGCCTGTCGTGTCGCGCACCACCTTCGGCCGGCTGTTGAGCGCCGCGCGCGCCACCGGCCATAGCGATTTCAGTTCGGCCACGCCCTTCGGTGGACGGGGAGAGCGCAGGAAGGCCAGCATCTCGCCGAGGCCAGCGACATCCGTTCCATTGTCGCGACATTCAAGCCCAAGTGCTGCGACAACTCTGCGACGTGTACCATAGAGATTTGCGACAACCTGGACGCCGCCAAATTCGCCTCCGACGGTCGGTCTTGCGAGCCGCAGCACCGGCCCACCCTCGGCAATGACGCGTCGGTGAATCTCCGTCAGCTCCAGATTCATGTCGACGGATTGGCGGATTTCCGCCACTTCGCCCTGATCATCGAGATAGGTGAGAAAGGCCTTGAGGTCGGCAAAACGCGGCAGGGCACGGCGATACATCTGAAGTCTCCACCGTCGGACCCTGCGCCGCAAAAAGCCTGAAATCTTTGAGCTAGGACAAACCCTTGGCGTCCATCAAAGCCTATGGTCCCGCCCATGATGGAAGAGTTGCGCCATGGTTGACCCCATTCCGGGCGAGTTGCCCAAACCCTTGCGATTGCTGGCTTTTCCAAGCCGCTTTCTCCCGCTTGGTCCGGCACTGACGCTGGCCGTGCGCCGTTTCGCGCGCCGCCGCCCCGCCGTCTTCGAGCGCCTCGGCGAACACGCCCGCGCCTCCTTCCTGGTGGAAGCCACCGATCTCGGCCAGTCCTTCCTGATCATCCCCGACGGAATGCGCGCTGAAATCAAGGTCTTGTCCAGTCGCTCCCGCCGCGAGGCCGACGTTCACGTCAAGGGCCCCATTCTTGTCCTCCTCGGTCTCATCGATGGTACATTCGATGGCGACGCGTTGTTCTTCAATCGCGCCATCACGGTCAGCGGCAAGACCGACGCGCTCCTCGCCTTGCGCAACACCATCGAGGACGCCGAACTCAAGCCGTCCGACCTCGCCGGCCTCACCGGCGAAGCGGCGCGCCTGCTCGACAAGGCCGTCTTCGGCGCCATCGCCGGCGCCCGTCGCCTGAGCGGCTCCCAGGGGCAGGGAGAGGCGGCATGAGCATCGAGCTTGTCTGCCCCGCCGGCACGCCGTCCGCCCTGCGCGCCGCCGTCGACGCCGGCGCCCATTCGGTCTATTGCGGTTTCCGCGACGAGACCAATGCCCGCAACTTCCCGGGCCTCAACTTCTCCCCGGAGGAGTTGACCGAGGGTGTCCGCTACGCCCACGCCCGCGGCGCCAAGGTGCTGGTCGCCATCAACACCTTCGCCAAGGCCGGCGCCTTCGACCCTTGGAAGAAAGCCCTTGAAAACGCGGAGAAATCCGGCGCTGACGCCGTGATTCTCGCCGATCTGGCCGTACTCGACCACGCCGCCCGGAACCACCCGGCCCTGCGCCTGCATCTGTCGGTCCAGGCCGCGGCTGCGACGCCGGAAGCCATTGAATTCTATCAGCAAACCTTCGGCGTCAAGCGCATCGTCCTGCCGCGTGTCCTCTCCGTCGAGGAGATTGCCACCCTGAATGCCGCCGTCAGCGTCGAGACCGAAGCCTTCGTCTTCGGCGGCCTCTGCCCGATGACCGAAGGCCGCTGTTCGCTTTCCTCCTATGTCACCGGCCGCTCGCCCAATCTCTCCGGCGTCTGTTCGCCGCCCGAGCATGTGGCCTATGAAGAAGGTCCCGGCGGCACCGCCACCAAGCTCGCCGGCTACACCATCGACCGTGTCGCCAAGGGTGCGCCTGCCGGCTATCCCACTTTGTGCAAAGGCAGTTTCGTCGCCGAAGGCAAGACCAGCCACCTCTTCGAAGATCCGGTCAGCCTGAACGCCTCCACCCTCATTGCCGCTCTCGCCCGCGCCGGCGTCACCGCCCTCAAGATCGAGGGACGCCAGCGCGGCAAGGGCTATGTGGCTGAAGTCGTTCGCACCTTCCGCGCCGCCGTCGAAGCCATCGAAGCCGGCCGCGACGAGGTGGAGGTCGAGCGCATGCTCGCCGGCCTCGTCGAAGGCGGACGTCAAACCTCCGGCGCCTACAAGAAGACCTGGCGGTAAAGGCCAAGCCCATGACAGATATCGCTCTTTCGCTTGGCCCCGTCTTCTTCAACTGGTCGCCCGACCGGCTCCGGGACTTCTACGCCCGCATCGCCGACGAGGCCGATGTCGACCGTGTCTTCGTCGGCGAAGTGGTCTGCGGCAAGCGCATGCCCTTCAACGATCCGGTCTGGCCCGATGTCGTCGAACGCCTCACCCAAGCCGGCAAGACCGTCATCCTCTCGACCCTGGCGCTGCCCTCCAACATTCGCGACCGCAAGGCCGTCAAGGCGCTGTGCGAAGGCGGTGCCTCCATCGAAATCAACGACTTGACGGCCATGCCTGCCATGGGCGCGGCGCCCTTCGCCGTCGGTCCCTTCGTCAATGTCTACAATGAAGGCGCTGCCAGCTTCCTCGCAAATCGCGGCGCCAACCTGATCTGCCTGCCGGTGGAACTGCCGCTGTCGTCGGTTGGCACCATCGCCAGGGCTTGCCCGGACGTGACTTTCGAGGTCTTTGCCTTCGGTCGGCTGCCGCTCGCCGTCTCCGGTCGCTGCTATCATGCCCGCCTGCACGGCCTGCACAAGGATTCCTGTCAGTTCATCTGCGACCGCGACCCCGACGGCCTCCCCGTCGATACTCTTGACGGTCAGGACTTCCTCGCCATCAACGGCATCCAGACCCTGTCGCACAGCCTGCAGGTCTGGTCCCCATCGCCGGAAGAAGCGGCAAACCTCGGCGTCCGCTCGCTGCGTCTGTCACCCCATACCCTTGACATGGTTGCTGTTTCCGCCCTCTACCGCCGCCTTTGCCGTGGCGAGGCGAGCCCGCAGGAGACACGCGCCAAGCTGAGAGAACTGCCGCTGCCCGGCGCATTGGTGGATGGCTTCACCCGAGGTATCGCGGGAGCGGCCAAGGCCGCGAGCTGATGTTCGCGCCGACCGAAAGCTATCGCCTGGCCTTTGTGCTGGCAGCTTTGACGGCTCTGCGCGCCATCGGCCCCGGGTTCGGGGACATCACCACCCACGCGCAGGAACTCATCTTCGGCTTCCTCGGCATCCAGCTCTTCGGCTTCATGCTGGTGGCTCTGCCGCGCTGGATCGGTCGCCCTCTCGCCAAACCTCTGATCATTCAAAGCCTTCTGCTGCTGCACGCCCTCGCTTTCGGCCTGGGTTTCCTGTCCTTGCCCGCGGCCGCCATGGCCCGCTCGGCCATCGTCCTCTGCGCAATCCTGATCTTCTCCGTCAGCGCCTTTCGAGCCCGATCCTGGAAGAGCCTGCCCGTCCTCATGCTTGCGGGCCTCCACGCGAGCGCCGGCGTCACCGCTGCCTGGTGCGACTGGCCGCCCGCCACCATGGTGGGCCTCGCCGCCATTCTCGCCATCTGCCTCGAGATCAGCAACCGCATCGGCGTCGCCGTCATCGAAGTCGCCCGAACCCGATCCGGCCGTCCTGCCAACCCACCACCCCCGCGCTGGCTCGGTCAGATACAGCGGCTTTCGAGCCTTGCCGCGCTCGCCCTCTGGGCCGTTGACCGTCCCTCTGCGATCCTGTGTTTCCTTGCTGCCGCCTCCGGTTTCATCTGGCTCTGGCGTTTGCGCGCCTGGGAGACGCCCCCCTTCGGTGGCGTGCTGCTCATGATCCTGGGCATGTTCTGGAAGAGGTTGGGCTTTTTGCTCCTGGGCCTGCAAACCTCACTCCTGCCGGACCTGCCCCCGTCCGTTCCGATCCACGCCTTCACAATCGGCGGGTTGGCAAGCCTCGCCATGGCCATCGCCTCCTCCATCGTCCGCAAGAAGAATGGCGAGGCCTTCAAGGCCAATCGGTTGGCTGACCTGGGCTTTCTCGCCATGGCGCTGGTGCCCTTCACCCGCATCGACGCCGCCCTTCAGCCTGAGGCGATGGAATCGCTGCTCGATATCACCCGCTGGATCTGGCTCCTCGCCTTCACGGCATACGCCGCCTTTCTCCTCCGCCGTCCCAAGGGCATCCGTAGCCTGACGTAGACCGTTTGGCTTGAACCACACCCGCCGCCAGCGATATTCTTGAGCGGAAAATACAAGCTTATCCGCCCCATCGCCGAAGCTGATACACTGCCAAGGCAATCGACCGCTTCGCAGCTTTCCAGGAGATCAAGATCATGTGCACGGCCTGTGGCTGCGGCGATCACGGACATTCGAAGACGGTGCCCGTGGTGCAGAACCTGCTCGACGAGAACGACCGGCTCGCCGCTCGTGTGCGCGAACATCTCGATGCTCACGGGGTCCTCTGCATCAACCTTATGAGTTCGCCCGGCTCGGGCAAGACCCGGCTCCTGGAAGCGACCATAGCGGCTCTGCCGCCGTCGATCCGCCTGGCCGTGATCGAAGGCGATCTTGAAACCGAAAATGACGCCGAGCGCATCCGTCGCCACGGCATCCCCGCCGTTCAGATCACCACCGGCGTCACCTGCCACCTCGACGCCGTGATGGTGCATGACGCGCTGTCGCTGATCGACCTCGACGCGGTGGACATCCTGATCATCGAGAATGTGGGCAATCTGGTGTGCCCCGCCGACTTCGACGTCGGCCAGCACCGGGACGTGGTGCTGCTGTCGGTGACCGAAGGCGACGACAAGCCGGACAAATATCCGGTGATCTTCCGCGGCGCCGATCTCGTGATGCTGACCAAGGCCGACCTGCTGCCGGCCATCGAGGAGTTCAGCACGGAGCGCGCCCGCGCGTCCGTCGCCCGCGTCCGTGGCCCGGGACCGATCGAAGAGGTCTCCGCCAAGACCGGCCAGGGCGTCGACGCCTGGGTCGGATGGCTGATGGCCTGCCTCGACCAGAACCGCAAGCGCCTGCAAGCTGCCGAGTGACAGCAACGGCTGGGGCGGTTGGCACATCTCCCGCCCCTTCGCCATCCAGGAGACTGGGTCAGCCAGCGGCCTTCTCGACCGCCTGGCCTTCAAAGGACTCGATGAAGAGTTCTCGCCCGCTCAGCACCTCGGCATCATTGCCTTCGCAGTTGGAGCAGACGAAGCGGTAGCCGATCACCTCGAACCCGGTGCCGCAGGTTCGGCATTTTGCGGTCACCGGCACGTCCTCAAGGTCCAGCCGCGCACCATCGGCAAGCGTTCCTTCGGCAAACATCTCGAAACAGAGCCTGAGCTGCCTGTTGTCGAGCCCCCTGAGACGCCCGACCTTGACGCGCACGGACAGGATTCGGCCGATGTTGTTGTCGCGCGCCTGTTTCGTCAGGATTCGCATCAACCCTTCGACGACCGCCGTTTCATGCATTGCAGGTCTCCATCTCTTGCATATGGGCCGCGGCTGCAGCTTCCACCCCGTTTTGCACCATCGCGAACATGAAATTCGCCGGCGGCGGGCCGAAACTGAGACTTACTCCGTAAATGATAACACGTACTCACCCGTATTTTCGGAGAGTTACTTACGGATTTCCTCAATGACCTACGCATCCAAGCAAATTATGAGCTCCCGCACCAGTATTTAGATCAAAGACAACGAGTGATCGACGTGCGAATGCGTATCTGTCAGATAGCCGACATCCCCTCTCAAGCCGCTCGGCTAACGTTCAGGATGACAGCGAAGAAGCGTGTCAGCGGAAGGATTAGAACCCATGCTTTCCCCTTCAACGATCGACCCCATGGCCATGGCCTGGATGGGTGCGATCTTCCTCCTCTTCGGCGAAATAGCCGCTCTCCTGAGCCTGCCAAATCTCGCCCGCGTCGTCGTGGTGTCCACCATCGCGGAAGTTGGCTACGTTCTCATTGGCCTCGGTATCGGTGGTGACGCCGGTCTCGCCGGGGCCTACATGCATCTCGGCTACCAACTTGTGATGCGCGGCCTTGTCGTCGCCGCCGGCTGGTACCTGATCTCCCGCACCGGTTCGTCCAAGCTGAATGACCTCGCTGGCTCCGGCCAGCGCATGCCCGTTGCCGCAACTCTCTTCGGCTTCGGCATGTTCTCGGTGATGGGCCTGTCGCCGTTCAAGGGCTCCTTCTCGAAGTTCCTGATTCTCTACGCCGCCATCGAACAGGGGCACTGGGCGATTGCGGCCGTCGGCACGCTCGCGACCATCGTTTCCGCTGTCTATTACATGCTGGTGATCCAGCGCGTCTGTCTCGAGCACGCGCCGCGCCGTATCGAGCTGCAGCCCGCCTCCAACGTCGCCCTGATGATCGCCGCCGCGCTGGCGCTGGTCACGGCGTTGATCAGCGTCTGGCCGCTGCCCTTCCAGCATATGGCGGAACGTTTCGCTGGCGTTGTCGCCGCTGGAACGGTGCCAGAATTCGAGTCGCCCTGGGCAACGCTGGTCCTGGTCCCCTATATCGGCGCCTTCGCCCTCTACCTGATCGGCCGCGTCTCTCCCAAGGGGCGAGACGTTGCTGCCGTTCTCCTGGCGATCGCGACGCTGGCTCTGGTGGTCACCGACAGCTCGCTCGACCCGCTGTCGCGAGTCTTCGCCCTGGTGTTCACCGGCATCACCGCCGTGATGATCCTCTACTCGGTCGGCTACATGGCCCGCGCCGAATGGAGCAACCGCTACTACTTCTTCGCTTTCCTGATGATCGGCTCGCTGCTCGGCCTCACCACCGCGCACGAGTTCGGCAACTTCTATGTCTACTGGGAACTGATGACCTGGACGAGCTACTTCCTCGTCATCCACGAGCAGACCCAGAAGTCGCTGCGCGCCGGCCTCATCTATTTCCTGATGTGCGCGGGTGGCGCCTATGTGATGCACTTCGGCATCCTGCTCACCCACGTTCAGGTCGGCTCCTTCGAGTTCGCCGTGCTGGCTAACAAGATCGGTACCGTCAGCCCGCTCGCAGGTCTGGTGATTGCCGTCTGCTTCTTCATCGGCTTCGCCGTGAAGGCCGGTATCTTCCCGCTGCACTCCTGGCTGCCCATCGCTCACCCGGCCGCGCCGTCGTCCATCTCCGGTCCGCTGTCGGGCATCCTGACCAAGGCCGGCGTGTTCGGCCTGATCAAGGTGCTGATGGTCATCATCGGTGCCGACGCTCTGTCGCGCTTCACCGGCTTCGGCATCGGCCTCAACGTCGTGCTGATGGCACTCGGTGTGGTGACGCTGCTCTATGGCGAGATCCGCGCCCTCTACGAGACCGAGATCAAGCGCATGCTTGCCTTCTCGACCCTCGCCCAGGTCGGCGAAATTGTCGCCATCCTCGGCATCGGCACGGCGCTTGCCACCGACGCCAGCCTGCTGCATGTGACCAACCACGCCGTGATGAAGACCCTGCTCTTCTTCGCCGCTGGCGCCTTCATCATGCAGACCGGCCGTCGCAACATCGCCGATCTCGCCGGTGTCGGTCGGGTCATGCCCTTCACCGCCGGCTGCTACGCTCTGGCCACTGTGTCGATCATGGGGCTGCCGCCCTTCTCGGGCTTCACCTCGAAGTTCCTGATGATCTACGCGGCCGCAGACGCCGGCCACTATGAGATCGCCGCAGCGCTGCTGCTCGGCGGCATCATCGCGGTGATCTATTATCTGCGCGTCGTCGGCATGCTGTTCTTCCGTCCCTGGAAGGGCGAAGCCGGCGTCAAGGAAGCCCCGCTCAGCATGCTGGTGGCGGTTGGCGTCCTTGGTCTGGCCATCGTCGCCGGCGGCTTCTTCCCCGCCTGGCAGCTGGATCTGGTCGGTCGCGTCGGTGACGTGATTGCCGCCCGCAACGGTCTGGCCGCCGTGTCCCTGCCGTCACTCGTGATGGCTTGGCCCGCAAGCGCTGCCATTGCCTTCGCCGGTGCGGTCGCCAGCTGGCTCGTCGGCCGCAAGTCGGTCGCCTGGGCTGGCCGTATCGCTGTCGCCTCGCTGGTCCTGGCCACGCTGGCCGTGATCGGGGATGCCCCGCGCTACGACACGCTGTCCTTCTGGTTTGCAGTGCTGATCGCCGGTGTCGGCGCACTCAACATGCTGCATGCTACCGCCTATCTCGCCCACAATCATGCCCAGCCCCGCTTCTTTGCCGCCTTCGGCATCATGATCGCGGGCCTGCTCGGCATGACCGCGGCCAAGGACATCTTCTCCTTCTTCGGTTTCTGGGAGCTGATGTCGAGCTGGGCGCTGTGGACCGCCATCGTCCACGAGGAGAATGAGGAAGCCCGTCGCGAAGGCTTCAAATACTTCTTCTTCAACACCGTCGGCGCCAGCTTCATGTTCCTGGGCGTCGCCACGCTGGCCGCCAGCGCCGGCACCTTCGACCTCGTCGAAGTGGGCCAGAAGGCTCTCACCATGCCCATCGGCGCCCTGTCGATCGGCCTGGTGCTCACCTTCCTCGGTCTGGTCATGAAGGCCGCCATGCTGCCCGTCCGCATCGACGTGCAGATGCACCCGGCCCTCGCCCCCACCCCGGTGTCCGGCTACATCTCGGCGGTCCTGCTGAAGTCCGGCCCGTGGGGCGTGCTCAAGCTGTTCACCCTGTTCGGTGGCGCAGCTGTGTTCGCCCGCATCGGCGGCGACATCGGCGGTCAGCCCGCACTGATGGACATCATCGCTGTCATCGCCGGCATCACCGTCGTCTACGCCGGTGCCATGGCGGTGCTGCAGAATGGCATCAAGCTGCTGCTGATCTACTCGACAGTCAGCCAGCTCGGCTATGTGCTGATGGCGCTGAGCCTCGGTACCTCGCTCGGCGTCGCCGGCGGCCTGATGCACTTCGTCAACCACATGCTGCTGAAGGACACGCTCTTCCTCGTCGCCGGTGCCGTCATGGTCAAGAGCCATGCCAGCATGCTCGACGAGCTGGGCGGTCTCGGTCGCCGCATGCCGATCACCTTCGGCTTCTTCCTCTTCGCAGGCCTGTCGCTGGCCGGCATCCCGCCGCTCAACGGTTTCGCCTCCAAGTGGATGATCTTCTCCGCCGCCTTCGAGTCCGGTCACTGGGCTCTCGGTGCCGGCGCGATGATCTCGAGCCTGTTCACCCTCGCCGCCGTCCTGAAGTTCGCCCACGCGGCCTTCATGGGTGCCCCGACAGCCAAGGCCCTGCAGGCCGAGGAAGCCCCGCTCTCCATGCTCATCCCCATGGGTATCCTGGTCGGCGCCTCCGTGATCATCGGCGTGATGCCCGGCCTCCTGCTGGTGCCGATCGCTCAGATCGAAGCCGAGCTTGGCCTCACCCCGATCGCAGCCAGCCTGACCGGCCCGCTGCCCGGTACCGGTGGCTGGAACCCGGCTCTCCTGTGGATCCTGGTCCTGCTGGTCGGCGCTGCCTTCATGCCCTGGATGCGTCTCATCCATCGCGGGGCCGGCATCAAGCGCGGCGGCCTGCACCTCTCCGGTGCCACACCCGCCGACTTCGCTCCCGAAGTCAGCGGCCGGGTCGGTGCCCACAACCTGTTCGAGTCCCCCACGGCTGTCATCCGCGGCCTGCTCACGCCGAAAATCGGCAAGGCCAAGCAGCACTAAGGGCGAGGAGATCTCTTCAAAATGTCAAACCAACTCATGATATTGCTGGCGGTCCTCCTCTTCCCGGGTGGAGTCTTCGCCCTCGTCCTCGGTCTGGCGCTGAAAGGCGCCGACCGGCGGGTCGCCGCCCGGCTCCAGAGCCGCGTCGGCCCTCCGCTGCTGCAGCCTTTCTTCGACATCATCAAGCTCGGCTTCAAGCGCACGCTTGTGCCCGAAGTCGCCAGCGAGACGGTGTTCCTCTACGCCCCGCTGATCGGCGTGATCTCGATGGTGCTGGCCGCCGCCCTGGTGCCCATCACCGCCGTCTACACGCCGGCTCCGGCCATCGGCAATCTCCTGGTGCTCCTGTACCTGCTGATGATCCCCGGCGTCGTCCTGATGATCGCCGGCTCGGCTTCCGGCTCGCCCTATGGCGCCATCGGCTTCTCCCGCGAGATGGCCATGATGATCGCCTATGAAGGCCCGCTGGTGCTGATCGCTGCCGCCGTTGCCATCCGCACCGGTGTCGGCATGGGCGGCACGGTGAGCTTCTCGCTCTCCGACATCATCGCCTACCAGCAGACCCACGGCTCCTTCCTGCTCGACCCGGTGATGTGGCCGGCCCTCGCCGCCTTCTGCTTCTTCTATCCGGCCAACATCGGCATCGTGCCCTTCGACATTCCGGAAGCGGAAACCGAAGTGCTCGAAGGCCCGCTGCTTGAGTACTCCGGCCCGACGCTGGCGCTGTTCAAGATCATGTCGGCACTCAAGAAGGTCGTCGTGCTGAACCTTGGCATCGCCCTCTTCCTGCCCTTTGCACCGGAAAACTGGCTGCTGGCGCTGGTGGTGTGGCTCGTCAAGATGCTGGTCCTGATGCTTGTCGGCGTCACCGCCCTGCGTGTCGCCATCGGCCGCATGCGCATCGACCAGGCTTTCATCTTTTTCCTGAAGTGGCCGCTGCTGCTCGCTGTCGCGAGCCTGGCGGTCGTGGTTGTGGTCTGAGGAGGGCAAGATGGGTCTGATACCCAATTTCAAAACGCTCGCCACCCGTTCGCCCTGGCTCTACCGGATCAACGCCGGCTCGTGCAATGGCTGCGACGTGGAGATGGCCGTCACGGCGCTGATCCCGCGCTATGACGTCGAACGCCTCGGCTGCCAGTACTGCGGCAGCCCCAAGCATGCCGACATCGTCCTGATCTCCGGGCCGCTGACGGTGCGCGTCAAGGACGCCGTGCTGCGCCTCTATGAAGAAATCCCCGACCCCAAGGTGACGGTGGCCGTCGGTGTCTGTCCGATCTCGGGCGGCATTTTCCGCGAGAGCTACGCCGTTCTGGCCCCGATCGATCAGTACATCCCGATCGATGTCAACGTGCCCGGCTGCCCGCCGCGGCCGCAGGCGATCATCGCCGGCGTCGCCAAGGCCATCGAAATCTGGCGCGAACGCCTCTGAGGAAAGACAGCACCATGAACTTCCTGACGCTCTTCGCCCGGAACCTGAGAACCGGGCCACAAACGGAAGCCTTCCCGCTCGGGCCGGCTTTCACCCCCGAAAAGCTGCGCGGACGCATTGTCTTCAACGCCGAGAACTGCGAAGGCTGCCGCATCTGCGAACGCGTCTGCCCCGCCGGCGCGATCAAGTTCGCCAAGTCGCCTGATGGCATGACCTTCGATTGCTGGCACAACACCTGCGTGTTCTGCGGCAACTGCGAATTCTATTGCCCGACCGACGCCATCCACCAGACCAACGACTGGAACCTGGCCCACGTTCAGGCCGACAAGTTCGCCATGGTCGAACACGGGCTGATCCCCAACATGAAGTGCTCTGACTGCGGCGCCACCGCTCTCAACACGGCGCCCATGGTCAAGAACGTCAAGCCGCCGCTCAGCGAAGCCGAGCTCGGCGAAGTCCGTTCGCGCTGCCCCAAGTGCCGCGCCAAGTATCTCAAGAACCGGAAGGTGCCGTCATGAGCCGTCTCCCCAAGGATCTGGAAGCCCGCATCGCCGCGGTGGCCCCGTCCGGCGTCGACTTCTCGACCGAGACCGATGCCCTCGGCGTCACCACGGTCTGGCTTGGTCTTGGCAATCACGCCGAGCTGCGGCCCGTCGCCGATCTCATCCTGGAACTGGGTGGTCGCCTCGCGATGATCACCTGCACCCAGCCCTCCGCCCCCGAAGAGGAGGAAGAGGACGAAGACGAGGACAATGAGGACGGCGAGGCCAAGGAGCCCGAGCCGAAGGAAGTCGCCAAGAGCTTCGGCGGCACGCCGCTCGACGGCACGTCCTACGAGATCGACTATCACTTCGACATTGCCGGCGATGCCGTCACCGTCGTCGCCTTTGTGCCGCATGGCGGTGCCATCGCCTCGCTGACGCCGCTGTTCCGCAATGCGGACTGGCACGAGCGCGAGATGATGGAGCTCTATGCCATCAACGTCACCGATCATCCCGATCCGTCGCGCCTCTTCCTCGACGCCTCGATCGACAACGCCGTCCTCGAGCGGCTCATCCCCTTCTCGACGCTGGTCAATGCCGCCAGCACCAAGGACCTGTGGGACCGCATCGCAGCCAACAAGAAGGGTGCAGCATGAGCCACGATCACACCCCTACCGTCGCGCCCACCTATTCGATTCCGGTCGGCCCGCTCCATGTCGCCCTTGAAGAGCCCATGTACTTCAAGATCGACGTGGAAGGTGAAACGGTCAAGCATGTCGGCATCAACGCCGGCCATGCCCACCGCGGCATCGAATATCTGACCACCAAGCGGACGATCTACCAGAACGTCGTTCTGACCGAGCGCATCTGCTCGCTGTGCTCCAACAGCCACCCGCAGACCTTCGCCATGGCGGCCGAGAAGATCGCCGGCATCGAAGTGCCCGAGCGCGGCATCTACCTGCGCGTCGTCGCCGACGAGCTGAAGCGCATCGCCTCGCACATCTTCAACGTGGCACTGCTGGTCCATCTCACCGGCTACGAAACCTACTTCATGCACATGATGCAGGTGCGTGAGATCTGCCAGGACACGCTCGAATCGGTGTTCGGCAACCGTCAGGACATCGGCGCCATGTGCATCGGCGGCGTCCGCTACGACGTCGACGAGAAGAGCATCGCCTACATCCTGGCGCAGCTTGCCCGCATCGAGCCGGAAGTGCGCGACTTCATCAAGACCTTCAAGTCGAACGGCACCATCCTGCGCCGCACCAAGGACGTCGGCGTCCTGACCCACGCCAACGCCATCACCTGCGGCGTTGTCGGACCGGTCGCCCGCGGTTCGGGGATCGACTACGACGTGCGCCGGGAGGCCACCTACGCCGCCTATGACAGGCTGCCGCTGATGGTCCACACCCAGACCGACGGCGACGTCTGGTCGCGCGCCATGGTCCGCCTTGAGGAGACCATCACCTCGATCGATCTCGTGCGTGTCTGCCTGCGCGATCTGCCCGGCGGCGACGCCCACATCCACGACCGCCCCGACATCCCGCCGGGTCAGGCCATCGCCCGCACGGAAGCCCCGCGCGGCGAAGTGTTCTACTACCTGCGCACCAACGAGAGCGCGCAGCCCGAACGCGTCAAGTGGCGTGTTCCTACGTATATGAACTGGGATGCCCTGCGCTTCATGCTGCAGGACGCCAAGGTCGCCGACATTGCCATCATCGTCAACAGCATTGATCCCTGCCTGTCGTGCACGGAGCGCTGAGATGATTACCGGCGCCTGCAAGGTAGCAGGCGCCAAAACCATGAAGAGGAGTGAAGACTATGGCCTATATGATCGACACCAGCACCTGCACCGCTTGCGGCTCTTGCGAAGACGAATGCCCCAACAAGGCGATCAGCCACAAGGGCAAGGTTTACACCATCAATGCCAAGAAGTGCGTTGAGTGCAAGGGCTCCTTCGATGCCCCGCAGTGCGCCGAAGTCTGCCCGTCGGGCTCCTGCGTCCCGGCTGCTGCCTGAGGCTAGCCCGCTGGCCTGACAAGTACAGGCCGGCCCGCTGACAATTGAAGCACACCCCAAATGGCCCCGAACCCTGTGTTTGGGGCCATTTTCTTTGCCGTGAGCAACGGCCGACCAACCGCGGAAACTCCAGTGGGTGCCACAACAGAAAAGGGCCGTCCCTGCGGACGACCCTTGAATGCTGGAGCCCCGCCGATCATGCTGAACCGGCATGATCGAAAAGTGGCTGCTCAAACTGTTGAATCTGGAGCGCTTTCCGATCAGGACATCGGCTTCTCGTTGTGCAGAGCCTCAAGTGCCGGCCCATAGCCGGGCTTGAGGATCAGCGCGCGATTGAGCGCATCGCGACCACGCGACACGTCGCCCGTGCGGATTTCGACGATGCCGAGGTTGGTCCAGAACTCCGCCGACTGCTTGTTGCGGTTGACCGCCGCCGAGAAGTCGGTGAGCGCGTCCTTGAGCTTGCCGAGCTGCATCAGGCTGAGACCGCGCGCGTTATAGGGCTCGGAAGAGTTGGAATCGAGCGCGATCGCCGTATCCAGATCGGCAACGGCGCGCACGTGATTGTTCTGCTTCTGATAGATCAGGGCGCGGTTGTAATAGGGCTTGGCGTCCGACGTGTTGAAGGTGATCGCCTGGTTGAAATCGGCCATGGCGTAGTCAAGCTGGCCCGACTGGCGATAGAGCACCCCGCGTCCGAGATAAGCCGGCGCATAGCTCGCATTGAGTGAGATCGCCTGATTGTAGTCCGCAAGAGCAGCCTGCGGGTTTTCCTTCTGGCGGTAGATCAGGGCGCGATTGCTGAAGGCCTGATAGAAGCCCGGGTTGAGCTGGATCGCCATGGAGAAGTCCTGCAGGGCTTCGTCATAGCGACCGGCCTGACCGAGCGCAGTTCCGCGGACATTGTAGTTTGCAGCGTTCTGGGGATCGCGCTGGATGGCAGCGGTGAGCGAGGAGATGTTCGCCGTCGAGCCGGCTGCCGGATCGATGGCCATCGAGCCGAAGCTCGGCGTGTCGGAAGATCCACCCGTACACGCAGCAACACCTGCACCAAGACCGATCGCCACAATAACATTGCGAACAATCGGAGCGCCAAACTGGAACCGCATGCGACTTCCCCGAGTTTCAAGCGGCCCTTGGAGAGAACGACAAAGTGACATTAGCCACAGCGACGGTCATTCCGGACGCTTCAGTCATGACAAAAAAGACGGCCAACAGACGCGGCCGTCCCTTTCAAGCTTCATCGATACAGGCAGATCCTGGCGACCAGCCGATCAGTGCGTACGACCCTTGACCGCAACCAGGCCTTCACGCTGAGCGCGCTTGCGAGCCAGCTTGCGCGAGCGGCGAACGGCTTCAGCCTTCTCGCGAGCCTTCTTCTCAGACGGCTTCTCGTAATGGCCACGGAGCTTCATTTCCCGGAAGATGCCTTCGCGCTGCATCTTCTTCTTGAGGGCCTTCAGCGCTTGATCGACGTTATTGTCGCGAACGAGTACCTGCACGCCTTTTCTTCCCGTAGATGGTCGCCCACACCAGCCTTCGCTCATGCGTCAGGCACGACAAGCGACAAGATAAATACGAAGCACGGGGGACATGCAGCCCCCGCCGCGGAACCTTCGCCCCGCAAGAGTGACGGGTATCTAGCAAATCGGACGCCGGCTGTCCACCACCGATCGCGGCTTCCCGCCGAAAATCCTGCGCAAACCGCCCTTCCGACCCCCATCGCCCAACTTGAAGGCATGTGCGACGATTGGGCAACAGCTCGAAAAATATATCGAGGTTAACCTGCCCTCAATCTCAGTTTCGACAAGATCCAACTGAAAAACTTTGCCAATCTTGAGAAGCTGGCGCAGCACCATTCGGCGCACCGCCGGCCCCGCAGATGTCGAATTCACCGTTGCTCGCACGGATCTTCGCAACCATGTGCCGTTGGCTCGCCTATTCCGGACGCCCGATCTTCCTGGAGGCTCTCGTCTCCAAGCCCTGCCATTCGCTGATCCGGCAAAGTCACTCCGCCAATGAGTGCCTGGCCGCCACCAACGGCGACGGCTTCGGCCTCGGCTGGTATGGCGCCTGGGACGAGCCGGGCCTGTTCCGCGACGCCATGCCGGCCTGGAACGACGACAATCTGCGCAGCCTCACCCACCAGATCAGCTCGTCGCTCTTCTTCGCCCATGTGAGGGCATCGACCGGCACGCCGTCCAACCGCGTCAACTGCCATCCCTTCGTCAACGGCCGCTGGATGTTCATGCACAACGGCCAGATCGGCGAATGGGAACGCGTGCGCCGCAAGCTGGAAGCCCGGCTTTGCGACGCGCGCTATGCGCTGAGGCGCGGCACCACCGATTCCGAGCTGATGTTCCTGATGCTCGACGAGGTGACGCTGGCACTCGACCCCGTGCGCGCCATGTTCGATGTGCTGACCGAAACACGCAAGGTGATGATCGAAGCCGGGGTTCGCGAACCTCTGCGGCTGACCGCCGCCCTGACCGACGGCACGAACCTCTACGCCTTCCGCTACTCATCGGACGCCACGCCGCCGACGCTCTACTGGCGTGCCGGCGATGACGGCATCATCGTCGTCTCCGAACCCATCGACGCCAATCGCGAGATGTGGTCAGCGGTTGCGCCCAACACTGTGCTGGTGGTCGAACCGTCGGGACGCTGCCGACAGCAACCCTTCGACGTCGAAGCCGCCCTCACGGACATGGTCGCCCTCGCCTGAGAAGCAGCGAGCTGAAGTCACTTATGGTCGGGCAGCGACACGTAGTTGACGTGCCCCATCTTGCGGCCGGCCCGCGCCTCGGACTTGCCGTAGAGATGCAACCGCGCCGTCGGATCAGACAGGATCTTCTCCCAGGCATCCGCCTCGAAGCCGATCAGATTGTCCATTCTGGTCGGTGCGATTGTCCGAACGCTGCCGATCGGCCAGCCGGCAATGGCGCGCGCGTGATTTTCGAACTGCGAGGTCACCGCCCCGTCTTCCGTCCAGTGACCGGAGTTGTGAACGCGCGGCGCAAGTTCGTTGACCAGAAGCCGCTCACCAGTAGCATCGCGCACAACGAACATCTCGACACCGAGCACCCCGACATAGCCCAGCTCGTCGGCAATCCGTCGCGCCAACACCTTGGCCGCCGCATTGGTGGCCTCGGAGATCGCAGCCGGGACGCGTGTCTCCTTGAGGATGTGATGGACGTGCACATTCTCGCCGATGTCATAGACATGGCAATCGCCACTCTGCGCCCGCACGACGATCGCCGACACCTCCATGACGAAGGGCACCAGGCCTTCGAGGATGCAATCCCGACCACCGAGTTCGGCAAGCGCCGCCGCAAGTTCGGACGGCGTATCCACCTTGCGCTGTCCCTTGCCGTCATAACCGAAACGGCGGGTCTTCAGGATCGCCGGCAGGCCGGTGATGGCCATCGCGGCTGCAAGATCATCCGGGATGTCCACCGCCGCAAAGGGCGCCACCGCCACGCCCGCGTCACGCAGGAAGCTCTTCTCGACAATCCGGTCCTGTGACGTCGCAAGCGCGCGCGCATCCGGAAAGAGGGGTGCGCGGGCGGCGATGATCTCCGCCGTGCGCGCCGGCACATTCTCAAACTCATAGGTGACGACGTCCACCGCCTCGGCAAAGGCCGCCAAGGCCGCCTCGTCGTCATAGGCGGCGATGGTGTGCGCGTAGGCGACATCGAAGGCCGGGCTTTGCGCATCCGGGCAGTAGATGTGGCTGCGCAGCCCAAGTCGGGCGGCAGCGAGTGCAATCATCCGCCCCAACTGACCACCGCCGAGAATGCCGATGATGGCGCCGGGCTTCAGGGGATCAGGCGACATCAACAGGCTCCCAGGCAACCGATTCCGTCTGGCGGGCGCGATAGGCCTCAAGACGCTCCGCCAACGCGTCATCGCTGAGCGCCAGCACGGCGGACGCGAGAAGCGCCGCGTTGATGGCACCAGCCTTGCCAATGGCCAGCGTCCCCACGGGAATGCCACCCGGCATCTGCACGATGGACAACAGGCTGTCCTGCCCTTTCAGCGCATGGCTTTCGACGGGAACGCCGAACACCGGCAATGCGGTGAAGGCCGCCGTCATGCCCGGCAGATGTGCCGCACCACCAGCCCCGGCGATCACCACCTTGAAGCCCTCTGCCTTGGCGCCCTTGGCAAAGGCAACCAGACGGTCAGGCGTTCGATGCGCGGAGACGATCCTGGCGGCAAAGGGCACGTCCAGTGCGGTCAGCGTGTCAGCGGCGTGCTTCATGGTCGCCCAGTCCGACTGGCTTCCCATGATGATGGCAACGGATGGCGTCTGTTTATCGGGCATGACCGAAACGTCCCCGGTTTACGGCAGTCACTTTCGCACACCCGGTAAGGGAATTGCCGGCCAATGGCAAGCAGATCAAGCGATGATGTCGGGTACTGTCTGGTTTTCGAGTATCTTGATCCGGTCCTTCAGGACCAGCTTGCGCTTCTTGAGGCGCTGGATCTGAATGCTGTCCCCCGAGCCCAGCGCGATCATGGCCTCAATGGCCGCATCAAGATCCCGGTGTTCCTGCCGCAGCCTGGCCAGTTCCAGCCGCACAGCTTCATCATCCTGATCGCCCATACGCAACGTCCTTCAACAACATGCTACCCGGCACGACAGCAGGAGAAGCCAAACACAGGCACGAGGCCTGCAGATGGACACCTCCAAGCTCAGGAGATCAGCCTCGCCCCAGCCCGTCGACCGCCAGTCGAATAACCCGACGGACATAACACGACATTCAGCCACCGAATGTCATGCCAACTTCGCCCACCAACTCGAAAGCTTGCAGGCCGACCAGTCGCGATCATCTGCGCTTCAGATGTCGCGGTCGCACGACCAGCGGGAGACCCAACCTCGTTCACATCCAACCATATCAGATTGCTCCCGCTTTTTCATTGGGCCGCGACATTTGCAAAGAGATAATTTCCACAGGCACGGCAGGCCAAGTTCAGGTGGCGGCAGACACCTCGGAACACAGCGTCCTAAGCCTCGAAACGGATGGGGATTGACCGGATGCGAATCTCCGCAAAACACGCAATTTCGTTTCTTTTCAGAGGCAAAAATTTATCGTTTGTTACACCTTGAAGCTTTCAGGAATCGACTTCATATCAGTTATGTGACACCATGCTGGTGTTGAGGTGCGATCCACAACAAGGAGGCCTTGATGTCAATCCAGTCGCATATTGCAGAGCTCGAACGCCGTCACGCAGCCCTGGAAAGGGAAATCGAAGAAGCGGGACAACATCCGAGCGTAGACGGCCTTGAACTGAAGGAATTGAAGCGACGGAAACTCTTGCTGAAGGATGAGATCGCGAAACTGCACACAGGTGAACCGGTGCTGCACTGATCTTGGTGCCATCGATCGTTAGATGCATTGCGAGGCGCCACGAAGTTGATGTCGTGGCGCCTTTGATTTTCAGCGGATCATTCTGCCGGAACCGCAACCGGTTGTTCCGCCACATGCACAACGCGGCTGCGTGACGTCTTGGCAAGCCCGTCCAGCACATAGGCAAGCGCGATCTGCGCGCCCACACCTACCGCCAGATAGGCAAGCTGCGCAACGACACCCGGATCCGCCACGAAGAAGAAGATCTGACCGACCACCGCCAGCATGGTCCCCAGCCAGAACACCGGCAGCGAATGCCGCCCGACGCGCGCCAGGGGATTGCGGGGATTGATCAGGCCAAGCCAGCGCATCACCGGGCTGTAGCAGATCACATAAGCCAGCGAGAGAATGTGCAGGAGGCGCGGCCATGCCACCCAGGGCTTTTCGTTGACCTGGAAGTTATGCGGCAGCCAGCTCACTTCCGGCATGTAGGCGTAGAGATTGTAGCGGTGAATGACGCCCGTCAGGATCAGATAGCCAAAGGCCGCCAGCCAGAGCGGCAGCGAATAGGGCACGGGCACCTCGCGCTTGAGCACGCGCGTGCCGACGAAAAAGCCGATCGCGAAAATCAGCTGCCAGGTGAAGGGATTGAAGAACCAGCCACCGTCTTCGCGGGGATAGGCGGACATGTTCACGACATAGACCTGCGCCAGCGCATAGACGGTCAGCGACAGGGCGAGCATGGCACCAAGGTGAATGCGTGCGGCAACCATCAGGACAGGGAGGAACAGCAAGAGGCAGACATAGAGCGGCAGGATGTTGTGATAGCCGATCTGCTGCGTCATCAGCGGGATGCCGACAAGCGCCGCCATCGGATCCTTGAAGATCGGCCAGATATTCAACCCCGCATCGTCGATCGGCATCTGCCAGGTCATCGCCGCGTAGCAAAACAAGCCCAGGCCGACGCTGATCGACGCAAGATGCGCAATGTATAGCGTCACCACGCGCTTGAGCACCTTGCCGACGGTGAGAAGATACTCTCCGGCGGAGAACCTTGGGAAGTAGGCAAAGGCCGCCGCAACGCCGGCCAGAAGCACAAAGGCCTCCGCCGAATCGGACATCCCGAAGTTCTTGTGAGTATAGGGCTCTAGGACATTGCCTGGAATGTGGTTGATGAAGATGGAGATAAGGGCAAGCGACCGCAAAATGTCAATTCTATGGTCTCGAGCTCCAAGAGATTGAACAGACATACTTCATTCTTTCCCAGGTAATGCTCACATGCAGCATGAACACTATCCACAAACTACGGCAACAAGGTGGCCCGCGAGAACCACACTCACTTCGGCGCACCGAAGTGCTCCGAGAAGTGTCCCACTTACGGTCTGCCGGCTGATGCACAACGAACGTTAGTTAGCCAGCAAGTCCACCAAACCGTCATAAACCAGCTTGCTGCTCACCACCAGAACCGACACCGTCAGAACACGGTAAAACAGACGCTCGTCCAGCAGCTTGGCCACGCGCACGCCAAGATAGGTGGAGCCGATCGTCACTGGCGCAAGCACGGCCGCGATCAGCAGATTTTCGCGATCGAACTGCCCGAGAGCCGCATAGGGCACCACCTTCACCAGATTGAGCACGGCAAAGAAGATGGCCGAGGTGCTGGCATAGCGGAGCGGCGCCAGCCGCATCGGCATCACATAGGCCTGATAGGGCGGTCCGCCCGCATGGGCGATGAAGCTCGTGTAGCCGGTGAGAGTCCCCCAGACCAGCGCACCGATCGTCGAGCGCCCCTGCGCAGGCGGCTGCGCGGGGCCTGATTCTCGCTTCACTCGGCGGCGATGGCGCCAATCCAGAATCCAGATGCGGCCAAGGAAGGCAAAGGCGATCAGGCCGACAACCAGCCGCACCACGTCGTCCGAGACAAGACTTGCCGTCGCCCAGCCCGCCCCTGTGCCGAGGATGGCGCTCGGCAGGATATGCAGCACAAGCGACTTGTCGAAGGTGCGCCAATAGGAGAGCACCGCGACCATGTCCGACAGCACAAGAATGGGTAACATCACCCCCGCCGCCTGCACCGGCGAAATCACCAGTGCCAGGATCGGCACGGACGCAAAGCCAAAGGCGCCACCGAACCCGCCTTTCGACAAGCCGGTCAGCAACACCGCTGGAATGGCCGCCAGATAGAAGAGCGGGTTCACAAGCGCGTCGGTCATGCCGCAGTCTCCTTGTCCGCAACCAGATGCGGCAGCACATAACGCGCCCGTCCTGCCCCGATGCCGGCCGCTGCGGCTGCGATCCCGAGAAGGACGAAATACGCCCCCGTAACGGTGAAGCTGCCGCTGATGCCGGCGAGGAGCCCAACGATCAACGGCCCGGTCGCCGCCAGCAGATAGCCGACGGTCTGCGCCATCGAAGACAGTTGCGCCGCAATGTCCGGCGTGCGCGAACGGAGCACGATCACCGTCATCGCCACGGCGATCAGACTACCCTGCCCGATGCCCTGCAACACAGCCCAACCCCAGACACTCCAGAGCGGGGCATAGAGGCAGCCAAGCAGACCGACCAGCGCAAATGCAACCAGCGTCGCGTTCACAATGCGTTGATCGCGCCCGCGCAGTGCCACCGCGGGCGCCAGCAGGCACGAGGCCGTCTGCACCAGAACTGACATGGACACGACAAATCCGGCTTCGATCCCCGATAGCCCGCGCCAGCGCAGGATCGGCGCCAACCAGCCGAAGACGGAGTAAGCGAAGGCAGACTGCAGCCCCATGAACAGCGTCACCTGCCACGCCAGCGGATCGCGCCAGATACCCCCCAGCTTGCTGCGCGGACGGAACTCTGCCCTCCCACTCTGCAGCACCTGCGGTAGCCAGACCAGAGCGGCCACCACGGCCGGTGCAGCCCAGATTGCAAGCGCGGAGTGCCAGGAGCCGAACCGGACGGCCATGGGTGCGGTCACTCCTGCAGCCAACGCCGCACCACCGCAGAGAGCCATGGTGAACAGCCCTGTCATCAGCGCTACGCGGTCGGGGAAATCGCGCTTGATCAGGCTCGGCATCAATACGTTGCCGATGGATATGGCTCCGCCTGCCAGAATCGATCCGATCAAAAGCGTCCAGGGCGCCCCCGCACCGCGGAGCGAGGTACCGACACCAAGAACAACGAGAAGGCCAAGCAACACCCGCTCGATGCCAAAACGCCGCGCCAAGATCGGCGCCAGCGGCGCGAACAGCCCCAGCGCCGCCACCGGCAACGTCGTCACCAGACTGGCAAAGGCTGGCGACAGGTCGAACTCGTGAATGGCGTCGGGGAGAACCGCCGAAAGCGAGGAGAAAATGGGGCGGAGATTGAAGGAGATCAAGACGATCCCGAGCCCAAGCAACCCGCGCCCGGCTCTGCCCATGGATCCAGGCGCCTGAGGTGCCGGCATGATCGCTTCCTCTTGTCCCCGGATCCTGCGGAACCACCGGTCGCCGCGGGCAGTCCAAATCAACGACTGCAAGACACGCAAGGCCGACCGCGGCACCAGTCAAGGTCCCCGCGGCCGGCGCCTGCAAAGCGTAGGATCACATCATGCCCAGCGCGGTCATGTAGAGTTCGAGAATGGCCTCGGCCTCCTGACGCTCGTTCGGGTCCTGCTTGCGCAGCCGAAGAATGGCGCGAACAGCCTTCACGTCGTAGCCACGGCCCTTGAGTTCAGCCATGACGTCCTTGATGTCGTCGGAGATGGCTGCCTTTTCTTCCTCAAGACGCTCGATCCGCTCAATGAACTGCCGCAGTTCGCCCGCCGCGACGCCACCCTGGGATTCGGCCGTATCCATGCTCATCTATGTCACCCGTCTCTTTGAATGCCTCTTGAAGTCGGCCAAGGACCGACATTGGGCGGGCATCAATCCCCAACAGGCCCCGTCCGTCAACCCGATTCGAACTTCACAGCGGTTCATAAGCGCCGCAACGTGACGGAAAGTGGCGGATCTCGCCCATCTCCGGTCGCTCGAGCAACGGGGCGAGCGTCGCCCAAAGGCGCCCTGCCCAAGCTTCCGCCCCCTCCCTGGTCGCAATGAGATCCTGCCGCACTTCGATCAGAATATGCGCGAGCCCACGCCGGGTTGCGTGATGAAACATGGTATCGTTGCGCAGGGCACCGTCATAGGGCTGATTGTCGCCGACGGTCCAGCCCTCTGCCCGCAGCGCCGCCATGAACGGCAGTGGCAGGCGCGGATCACTGTCCCACAGCACCGCCACCTCCCATGGGCGCGCGACACCCTTCCAGGACGGCGTGAAGGAATGGAGCGAGACGATCGCGGGAACGATCCTGTTGCCCAGCATCTCCTCGAGCTTGTGGTCGATCGCCTGATGATAGGGCCGATGAAACCCCTCGATCCGCCGGCGACGCTCTTCTGCGTCGACCGCGGCATTGCCGGGCACAATCGCGCCATCGGATAGCCGCATCACCAGCGTCGGATCGTCCTCGCCCCGATTTGGATCGATCAGCAGGCGCGTGAAAGTGGTCATCAAGGCTGGAGCCGACGCGAGCTCCGCCAAACGATGAAGCAGCCAGGCGACACCTATGTCATAGCCGATATGCCGCTCGATCTGCCCCGGCGCCAGCCCGAGGTCGCCGTAGGGTGCCGGAACCCGGTTGGAGGCATGATCGCCGAGCAGAAGCAGGCGCGCCTGCGCACTTCCGACAATGACTTCAAATGGATCGTGGAGAGACAAATCACAACTCATGGCGAAAAAGCATAATTCCTGATATCGAAACAATCCAGTTGCAGAAAGCCGCCTTGTTCAAGGCAGATTTCCAGCCTCACACGAAATGCAGGACGCCGGCACGGCCGGTTGACGAAAGAACAGAGCCACCTGGAGCATGAGCCTTTCCAATTCGATGCCCGACGCCCGTTCCCCGCAGACAATAGCCGCGCTCGCTGCGCTCGTTGCCGGGGCATTGGCCATGGGCGTTTCGCCTGTCTTCGTCCGGCTCGCCGACGTCGGCCCCTTCGCCAGCGCCTTCTGGCGCGTCGGCCTGGCCATTCCCTTGCTGGCGGTGTGGGCTCTGTTTGACGGCGGCATCGTGCAGATGCGAGCGGCCTTCCGGTCAAAAGCGGTCTGGCTTGCCGGCGTGTTCTTCACCATTGACCTGTTCTTCTGGCACCTGGCCATCAAGAACACCACCATCGCCAACGCAACCTTCCTCGCCTGCATGGCGCCGATCTGGGTTCTCTTGGGCTCGCGCGCCTTCATCGGCGAGAAGATTCCGCGCACGGTTGTGCTCGGCATCATTACCTGCATTGCCGGCGGCGCGCTGCTGGTGGGACAGTCCTACACTCTGGAACCCGATCGCTTCCTCGGCGACCTCTACGGCATCGGCACCAGCTTCGGCTTTGGCTGCTATTTCCTCGCCGTGCGCGTTGCGCGGCGCGACCTCTCTTCCGGCGCGGTGACCTTTGGCAGCACGGTGATCACGGCAGGCTTCCTGCTTCTGGTCGCCCTCGCGCTTGAGCCACGGGTCATGCCGGCAACGCTCATCGGCCTCGAGACCCTGATCGCACTGGCCTGGATCAGCCATTCCGGTGGGCAAGGGTTGCTCGCATTCGCCCTCGGGCACCTTTCCGCCGCATTTTCGTCTCTTGTGATCTTCATGGAAGCCCTCGCAGCCGCGTTCATCGCTTGGCTTGTCTTTGACGAGCGCATTGGCGCCGGCCAGGCAGTGGGCGGACTGCTCATTCTCTACGGAATCTATTCTGCGCGGCCACGTGGATAAGGTGGCTCAATGAGAAACACGCAGAAACAACAAACCGGCTTAGCCGCAGGCAGATATGAGAAATAAGCATACCAAGGCTTAGGCAGGACTCGCGCTATGCGTAATATGACATTGACAGATTACCGTAGCTCACGCGATAAGGCGGACGTTCTCCGATGAGTATCAACTTGGGATCATTCGCAGAAAGTGCCGGGAGCGCGGGACAGCGCCAGGGCCGCGTCAAGCGCGTTGCGCTGGCGGGTGCTCTTGCCACGGTCGCACTCGCGTTGCTCGCCGGTCCGGCCCTTGCCGACCTGCGGCTCTGCAACAAGACGGACGCAACCATCTCGGTCGCCATCGGCTACAAGGCCAAGGACGGCTGGCGATCCGAGGGCTGGTGGAATATCGGTGGAGCAAAGTGCGGCACGTTGCTGTCTGGCGCTCTGGGTTCACGGTATTATTACATCTATGCCGTTGACTCGCAGCACGGCGGCGAATGGGGCGGCAAGGCATTCATGTGCACGCGGCGCAAGATGTTCACGATCAGCGGGGTCGAGAACTGCGTGGCGCGCGGGTACGAACGAACAGGCTTTTTCGAGATAGATACGGCTGAGCAGAGAAGCTGGACAGTTCACCTCTATCAGCCGACGCAAAAAGGAACCGGGGTCAAATGAGACGCAATCGCAAGGTCAAGATTCTCGCCACGTTGGGTCCGTCGTCCTCGGATCAGGACACGATCAAGCGCCTGCACCGCGCTGGCGCGGACGTGTTCCGCATCAACATGAGCCACACCAACCACGACAAGCTGCGCCAGTTGGTTACCACCATTCGCGCCGTCGAGCATGAATGTGGCCGCCCGATCGGCATCCTTGCCGACCTTCAGGGCCCCAAGCTTCGCGTCAGCACCTTTCCTGGCGGCGCTCCCTTCCTGGAAATCGGCGCCAAGTTCAGCCTGCATCGCGCCAAGATCGACGGTGACATCAACGGTGTCACTCTGCCGCATCCGGAGATCATGGATGCGCTTGAGCCCGGCCACCGCCTGCTGATCGACGACGGCAAGCTTCGCCTGCGCGTCATCTCCAACGATCGCAACGTCGCCGTGACTGAAGTTGAAGTCGGCGGCAAGATCTCCGACCGCAAGGGCGTCAGCCTGCCCGACACCATCCTGTCGACCGGCGCGCTGACCGACAAGGACCGCGCCGACCTTCAGGCCGCCCTCGACGCCGACGTCGACTGGATCGCCCTGTCCTTCGTGCAGCGTCCCGAAGATCTGCAGGAAGTCCACGAGATCGTTGACGGCAAGTGCGCCGTCATGTCGAAGATCGAAAAGCCGCAGGCCGTTGCCCGCTTCGACGAGATCATTGCCCTGTCGGACGCCATCATGGTGGCCCGTGGCGACCTCGGCGTCGAAATGCCGCTCGAGCAGGTTCCCGGCATCCAGAAGCACATCACCCGCATGGCGCGCCGCCACGGCAAGCCGGTCGTTGTCGCCACCCAGATGCTGGAATCCATGATCCAGTCGCCGGTGCCGACCCGCGCCGAAGTCTCCGACGTTGCCACGGCCGTGTTCGAAGGCGCCGATGCCGTCATGCTCTCGGCCGAATCGGCTTCGGGCGCCTATCCGGTCGAAGCGGTCATCACCATGAACCGCGTCGCCGAGGAAGTGGAAAACTCCGAGCACTATCAGGCGATCATCACCGGCCAGCGCGCCGAGCCCAATCCGACGACCGCCGACGCCATTTCGGCCAGCGCCCGTCAGATTGCCCAGACGCTGAACCTGTCGGCCATCGTCTGCTTCACCGCATCCGGCGCCACCGGCCTGCGCGCTTCGCGCGAACGTCCGACCACGCCGATCATCGCCCTGTCGCCGAACCGGTCCATGGCGCGCCGTCTGGCTCTGGCCTGGGGCATCCATTCGGTGGTCAGCGACGACGCCCGCAACCTCGCGGATCTCGTGCAGCGTTCGGCCCGCATTTCCGCCGAAGAAGGCTTTGCCAAGGCCGGCGACCGCATCCTGATCACCGCCGGCGTGCCCTTCGGCACCCCCGGCGGCACCAATCTGATCCGCATCGCCACGATCGGCCCGGACGGCATTTCCGGCATCTGATCAACGCGACCCGTTCGACAAGAGGGCCCGAATCTCACGATTCGGGCCCTGTCTCATTTGGCGGCATCGAGACTGGCACTCGCGTCTCTCATCGCCCCCGCGGCGCGATCGATCCGCGCGACCAGTTCGACGATCATCTCCGGGTAGACCTGATGCGGCATGTGCCCGCAGCCCGGCAGGGTGATGAGTTCAGCGCCCGCTATGCTGGCCCTCAGCCCTTCGGAATGAATGGACGGCCAGACGACGCTGTCACGATCGCCTGTCAAAACGATTGTCGGCGCGTCGATCCGCGCGTAGCCCGGCGACTGGCGTCGAAGGTTTTCGTTGAGATGCAGGACGTCGCGCGCATTGGCGAGGAAGTTGTTCGCCCGCAGCAACAGGCGGGCGGCGCTCTTGTCCAGATAGTCGACCGGCAGGGCATCAGGCGCGAACACGCTCCGCACGCCGGAGCGGAACACCAGCCATCCCAGTGGCATGGCAAAAAGACTGACGAATAGCCGCCCCCAGATCCGATGGCCCGAAAGGCGATAGTAAAGGTCCACGCCTCCCGGCCAGGGATGCGTTGCCGGCGCAACGAACAGCAAGCCGGCGGTCCGCTCCGGATAGGCGAGCGCAAAGGCGGCGATCACCGCCCCTCCCCAGCTGTGACCAACCAGAATGGCCTGCGGCACTTCCAGCCTGTCGAGAAGTCCGGCCAGGACACCGGCCTGAGCGCTCGGCGCCGACATGGGCTCATCGCCCCGGTCGCTATGGCCATGGCCAGGACGATCGAAATAGATGACGCGACGGCGGCCAAACCGACCGGAGAACCGGTGATGGGCTTCCAGCAGGTTGCTGCTGGCCCCGTGAACGAACACAATCGGCAGGCCTTCGCCACCCTCTTCAAGTACGTGCAGCCGTCGCCCACCCACGTCCACGAAGGCGCCGACCGGGGGGAATCGACGATTGAGGTAGGACGAGCCCAAATGCTGGATCGCCAACAGAAGAAGCCCAAGTCCAGCAACAACTTCGAGAATCGGCACCAGCATGATCGTCGACAAGCCCATCCAGACCGAACGTGACCCGTTCAGATATCCCGCCCATGCGCACCGTTGACGACACTTTCGATGGCCGCATCCAGACCGGTGAAATGCGGATCAATGCCCTGCAGTCGCCGCAGGACCTCAAGCGCTCTCTCATGCTGTTCGAGGTCAATGAGCATGGCGGCCAGCGCCCACATGGCCGCAAAGTCGCGCGGTTCAAGCTTGAGAGCCGTTTCAATGTCGCCGAACGCGAGCGAACTGTCGCCCATCAGGTAATGGACTGTCGACCGACGGAAATAGGCTTCTGCGGAGGCAGGATTGAGGACGATGGCCTGATCGAGAAAATCCAGGGCACGCGGATAGTCCTGCTGCTCTGCCGCAGCCGTCGACCAGGATAGGTAAAGAGCTTCCGTGGCGCCGCCCTGCGATTGCCAGAGCGTTCTGATCTGCCGCTCGATGGAGGCGCTTTCGTTGCTGTCGGAGGCCTTGGCCAGTGCATCAAACAAACGCGCGATCTCGGCCCGCGGATCGCTCGGGACCAACGAGGTCAACCCAAGCCGACCATCACTCTTTGGCGGCGGCAGAACGGAAGGAGATTGGGCATTCACCTGGTTTTCAGCCGCGAAACTCGCGCCAGCCGAGATCAGAAACAGGAGCCCGAATGAGGTCAATAAAACACGCATGCCCGGAAGATAAACTCCCGGGCATCAAATATCCAGATAGGAACGTGCGGGGACAATGCCCCAACCGGCCTCAGCCCTGACGGGCCTTGTAGCGCGGGTTCTTCTTGTTGATGATGTAGATGCGGCCCTTGCGACGGACCATGCGATTGTTGCGGTCACGGCCCATGAGAGCCCGAAGCGAATTCTTGATCTTCATTTGGTCCATCCTTGCCGGCCTGGAAAACAAAACCGGCGGTAGCCGCGCATCTCATGCGCGCCGCCGGCATGTCTCGGTCGCCAGACGTCACAATCCCGATCAGCGGTTCCCCGAAAGGAGCCTGCCGAAGTCGGCGGGACCATACGTATCGAGCCAGCGGATGTCAATTGTGCTGTTACCCAGAATCGCAGAAAGAAGCCGGGATTTTCTTCTTTGCTGGCCAACATTCATGATCGCCGAGGACGCTCCATCTCCGGCGTGGACCGGCCCAGCACCGGACTGCCGGCATCGGAAAGGAGCATCGCCGACATCAAGTCAACGACAAAATGCCGCGTGCCCAGGTTCACGCATGACAAGTGCGCGAAACGATCGATTCCGCTTTGCCGCGCCATGCGCTAGAACCATCGGCGACAGGATCACGCCACCAGCAACAAATGTCCAGCAAGACCGCTCGCATCCAGACGCTCATCAGTCGTGTGCAGAAGATTGGGCTGCGCAGCACCAAGGTTGCCGCACAGGAGCAGACGCTCGTCTGCGACGGACAGCGCCACTTTCGCGTCGCCAGCTACAACATTCACAAGTGCATCGGCACCGACGGCGTCTATGATCCCGCCCGCACGGCGGCGGTCATTGCCGAGCTGGACGCCGATTTCGTCGCCCTGCAGGAAGCCGACCGCCGCTTCGGCTCCCGCGACGGACGCCTGAACCTCGGCCAGCTCGAACGGGAAACGGGACTGCAACTGGTGCCGCTGGCCGTTCGACCGACCAGCCATGGCTGGCACGGCAACGCCCTCTTTGCCCGGCGCGGCCTCTTGCGACGCGTCGAACGCATTGCCCTGCCCCATGCTGAGCCAAGGGGCGCCGTTCTCGCCGAGTTCGACATCAATGGGCAGTCGCTGCGGATCATCGCCGCCCATCTCGGCCTGTTGTCCCATTGGAGACGCCAGCAGCTGCAAGCCCTTCGGGTCGCCGCCAGCAGCGGCCCCGCCATGCCGACCTTGCTGGTGGGGGACTTCAACGAATGGCGCCCACGGCGAAATGACTCGCCGCTTGATCGCCTTCAACCCTTCTTCGGTCCGGCCGACCGGCACCATCCGAGCTTCCCGTCACGCCGCCCGATTTTCCCGCTCGACCGCATCTTCGGCTCACCGAACGGGTTGATCCAGCATTTCGAGGTGCATGAGAGCCCCTTGGCCCGGCTCGCGTCGGACCACCTGCCGGTCAAGGCGGTGATTGATCTCGCTGCGTCGTCAAGCAGTTAGTCCGCAAGCGCTCTCAGCGCCAGCGGATCCAGTCCATCGCCACCCTGGCTGAGATGGACGCGAAGCCCCTCACGCATGCGCGGATCCCAGAACTTCTCCACATGCGCGCGGATCTGCGGCAAGGCGCGCTCTTCGCCCTGCGCCTGAAAAGCCAGGGCTATCTGGTTGGCCATGGTCACGAGCTTGGAAGAGGACATGATCAGACGGGCTCCTCGGCATATACAATGCGGTCGGCGTGGGTGAAAATCTCAAAGGAATCCTGGCGTGCCACGGCGATGACCGTGAGCCCGGCCGTGTGTGCAACGCGGATGGCAAGATCGGTGGGGGCCGAAACGGCAACCAGCACCGCGGAGCCGAGAGCGGCGGCCTTCTGCACCATCTCGACCGAGACACGGCTGGTCACCAGAACAAATCCATTCTTCGGATCAAGGCCTTGCCGGAGAACAGCACCAACAAGCTTGTCGAGTGCGTTATGCCGGCCAACGTCTTCGCGTACCAACAGTACTTCACCGGAGACGGAGGCAAAAGCGGCTGCGTGGGTCGCCTGGGTCTCCGAACCGAGCCTCTGGAGCGGCCGCACGGCCTGAAGTGCCGTGCGGATGGCGTCGGCGCCAACGGACAGATCGCGGGTGATGGCACGGGGAAGCCGGACAGCCGCTTCAAGGCTCTCGACACCGCAAAGACCGCAGCCGGTGGGGCCGACCATGGCGCGACGGCGTGCCGACAAGGCGGCGGCACGCTCGTCCGGCAGCCAGAGCCGCGCCTCAATGCCATGGAAGCCCTCGACAATCTCGACGTCGCGCACTTCCGAAACCGCCTCAATGAGGCCTTCGGTGATGGCAAAGCCGATGGCAAGATCCTCAAGATCGCAAGGACTTGCCATGAGAACAGCTGTCGTCGAACCGTTGTGCACCATCGCGACGGCCATCTCTTCGGGGAGGCGGCGTGCCTTTGACGACGGCGCCGTCCCCGGTTTGATCAGCAGCGGATGGTGCAACGGGCTTGGCATGATCTCACTCCGCCGCCGGGGCGATGCGGCGCGACTCCCTTGAAAAGGCTTCATATTCCAGCTGGTTCTGCAGCGGACCATTGGAGGGAGACACCTGCACGGCGGTGACCTTGTATTCCGGACAGTTGGTCGCCCAGTCGGAGAAGTCGGTCGTCACCACATTGGCCCGGGTCAGCGGGTGGTGGAAGGTGGTGTAGACGACGCCGGGGGCGACGCGGTCGGTGATCTCGGCGCGCAGCGCGATCTCGCCGGCGCGGCTCTGGATCTTCACCCAATCGCCATCCTTGACCCCGCGCTGCTCGGCATCATGGGGATGGATCTCCAGCATATCCTCTTGATGCCAAAGGACATTTTCCGTCCTTCGCGTCTGGGCGCCGACGTTGTACTGGCTCAGAATCCGGCCCGTGGTGAGGAGCAGCGGGAAGCGCGGACCGGTTCTTTCTTCGGTCGGAATGTATTCGGTAAGTACAAAGTGGCCCTTGCCGCGGACGAAGCGGTCCACGTGCATGATGGGAGACCCCTCCGGATGCTCCTCGTTGCAGGGCCACTGGACCGAACCGACGGCGTCCAGCTTCTCGTAGGTCACGCCGGCGAACGATGGGGTCAGTGCGGCGACTTCCTCCATGATTTCAGAGGGATGCGCGTAATTCCAATCGAGACCGAAAGTCCTGGCGAGCGCCTGGGTCACCTCCCAGTCGGCCTTGCCGTTCTTGGGCTCCATCACCTTGCGAACCCGCTGGATGCGGCGTTCGGCATTGGTGAAGGTGCCGTCCTTCTCGAGGAAGGTGGAGCCCGGCAGGAAGACATGCGCGTAATTGGCCGTCTCATTCAAGAACAGATCCTGGACGACGACACATTCCATGGCCGCAAGACCGGCGGCTACATGCGTCTGATCGGGATCGGACTGCAGAATGTCTTCGCCCTGAATGTAGATCGCCTTGAAGGAACCTTCGACGGCAGCGTCCAGCATGTTGGGAATACGCAAGCCCGGCTCGGAATCGAGCGTGGTGGCCCAGGCATCCTCGAAACTCTTGCGCACGGCGTCATTGGAGATGTGGCGATAGCCCGGCAGCTCGTGCGGGAAGGAGCCCATGTCGCAGGAGCCCTGCACATTGTTCTGTCCGCGCAAGGGGTTAACGCCGACACCCGGCCGGCCGATGTTGCCGGTGGCCATGGCGAGATTGGCAATCGCCATAACCGTGGTCGAGCCCTGGCTATGCTCGGTGACGCCGAGGCCGTAGTAGATCGCGGCATTTCCCCCTGTTGCATACAGGCGCGCAGCGTCACGGATAAGTCGCGCTGGCACCCCTGTGAGCGGCGAGATTGTCTCAGGTGAGTAACGCATGTCACTCACGAAGGCGGCCCATTCGCGATACTCTTCGATGTCGCAGCGCTCGGCGATGAAAGCCTCGTTGGCCAGCCCCTCGGTGACGATCACATGCGCCATCGAGGTGAGAATGGCCACGTTGGTCCCCGGCTGCAGGGCCAGATGATAGTCGGCCTTCACATGCGGCGTCTCGACGATGTCGATGCGGCGCGGATCGATGACGATCAGCCGCGCGCCCTCGCGGATGCGACGCTTGAGCTTGCTGCCGACCACCGGATGACCGTCAGTGGGATTGGCGCCGATGATGACGATGACATCCGCCTGATCGATCGAATCGAAATCCTGTGTGCCGGCGGAGGTGCCATAGGCGGTCGCAAGGCCATAGCCGGTCGGCGAATGGCAGACGCGGGCGCAGGTGTCGACGTTGTTGGTGCCGAAGCCGGCGCGGATCAGCTTCTGAACCAGCCAGACTTCCTCATTGGTGCAGCGTGAAGAGGTGATGCCGCCGACAGCCTTCTTGCCATATTGGCCCTGGATGCGGCGGAACTCGTTGGCAACGCGCAGCAGCGCCTCGTCCCAGGACACTTCCCGCCAGGGATCGGTGATCTTCTCACGGATCATTGGCTTGAGAATACGGTCGCGATGCGTGGAATAGCCCCAGGCAAAGCGCCCCTTGACGCAGGAATGCCCGCGATTGGCCTTGCCGTCCTTCCAGGGCACCATGCGCACCAGCTCCTGGCCGCGCATCTCCGCCTTGAAGGTACAGCCAACACCGCAATAGGCACAGGTGGTGACCACCGAATGCTCGGGTTGGCCGATCTCGATCACCTTCTTTTCGGTGAGCGTCGCGGTCGGGCAGGCCTGCACGCAGGCACCGCAGGACACGCACTCGCTCTCCATGAAGGGCTCGTCCATGCCGGGGCTGACGCGGCTTTCAAAGCCGCGACCGGAGATCGTCAGCGCGAAAGTGCCCTGCACTTCCTGGCAGGCGCGGACGCAGCGATTGCAGACGATGCACTTGGCCGGGTCATAGGTGAAATAGGGGTTGGAAGTGTCCTTGGCCTTGTAGTGGTGATTGTCGCAGCCGCCAGTGCGGGCCGACACATGGTTGGCACCGTCTTGGCCATAGCGCACCTCGCGCAAGCCCACGGCACCCGCCATCTCCTGCAGCTCGCAATCGCCATTGGCCGCGCAAGTCAGGCAGTCGAGCGGATGGTCGGAGATGTAGAGTTCCATGACGCCATTGCGCAGCTGCTTGAGGCGTGGCGTCTGGGTGTGCACCACCATGTTGGGTGCGCAAGGCGTGGTGCAGGACGCCGGCGTGCCGGCGCGTCCCTCGATCTCCACGAGGCAGAGACGGCAGGAGCCGAAGGCATCCAGCGTGTCGGTGGCGCAGAGCTTGGGGATCTTGGTGCCGAGTTCCATGGCGGCCCGCATGATCGACGTGCCCTCGGGCACAGCAATGCGCTGGCCGTCGATGGTGACGGTGACGGTCTTGTCCGAGTGGACCGCCTTGGTGCCGAAATCGGTTTCGGGAACGAGTGACATGGCCGGACCTCTCATTCAGCCGCCACGGCAGGAGCCGTGCGGCGAAAGTCCTCGGGAAAATGGGTGAGCGCGCTCAGGACGGGATAGGGCGTGAAACCGCCGAGCGCACAGAGCGAACCGAGCTTCATGGTCTGGGACAGATCCTCGACCAGCGCGATATTGGCTTCGACGTCGATGCCGGCGACGATTCGGTCGATGGTTTCCTTGCCGCGTGTCGAGCCGATGCGGCAGGGCGTGCACTTGCCGCAGCTCTCGATGGAGCAGAAATCGAAGGCAAAGCGGGCCATCTTGGCCATATCCACCGTATCGTCGAACACGACAATGCCACCATGGCCGATCAGCCCGCCCTTGGCGGTGAAGGCCTCATAGTCGAAGGGCGTGTCGAACAGGGCGGGCGGGAAATAGGCGCCGAGCGGCCCGCCGATCTGCACCGCCCGGACCGGTCGACCCGAGGCCGTGCCGCCGCCGATCTTCTCGACAAGTTCGCCCAGCGTGATGCCGAAGGCCACCTCGAACAGGCCACCATGCTTGACGTTGCCGGCGATCTGGATCGGCATGGTGCCGCGCGACCGGCCCATGCCATAGTTGGCGTAATACTCCGCACCGGCGGCCATGATATGCGGCACGGCGGTCAAAGACAGTACGTTGTTGATGATGGTCGGCTTGCCGAACAGGCCCTTGTGCGCCGGCAGTGGCGGCTTGGCGCGCACCACGCCACGCTTGCCCTCGATGGATTCGAGAAGCGCGGTTTCCTCGCCGCAGACATAGGCACCGGCCCCGGCCCGCACTTCCAGCTCGAAGGCATGGGCACTGCCGTAAACCTTGGGGCCAAGGAAGCCCAGACGACGCGCCTTGTGGATCGCCTCGGTCAGGGTCGCGATGGCATGGGGATATTCCGAGCGGATGTAGACATAGCCGCGCGTCGCGCCCACGGCGATGCCGGCGATGGTCATGCCCTCGATCAGCTGGAAGGGATCGCCCTCGATGATCATGCGATCGGCGAAGGTGCCGCTGTCGCCCTCATCGGCGTTGCAGACGATGTATTTCTGCGACGCCTCGGCGTCGAGCACCGTCTTCCACTTGATGCCGGTGGGGAAACCCGCACCACCACGACCGCGCAGACCCGACTTGGTGACCTCGGCAACGATATCGGCCGGCGCCAGCTTCATGGCGCGCTCAAGGCCCTTGTAGCCGCCATGCTCGATATAGTCGTCGAGCGACAGGGGATCGATGACACCGCATCGGGCAAAGGTCAGTCGCTGCTGGGCGGCCATGAAGGGATGCTGCGCCACGATACCGATGGCGAGCGGATGGCTGACCTCGGCGGGATCTTCAAGAATGCCGGCGCTCACCAGCCCGGCGACATCGGCGGCGCTCACCGGCCCGAAGCCATAGCGCACGCCGTGGTATTCCACTTCGAGCAGAGGCTCCAGCCACAGCATGCCACGCGAGCCGTTGCGGATGAGCGGCACGCCGGGTGCCGCCGCGGCCAGGGCCTTGGCGACCTTGTCGGCACCGCAGGCCAAGGCGGCGGCATCGCGCGGAAGATAGAGACGCACGCTCATCGGCCGACCTCCCGGGCAATGGCCTCAACGCCGGCGCGGCTGAGCCGACCGCGCAAATCGCCATTGACCATAGCCGCCGGCGCGGTGGCGCAGAGGCCGAGGCAGAAGACTTTCTCAAGCGTCACCTGGCCATCGGCAGACGTCTGCCCGAAGGAGACGCCGAGGCAGCGCTCCGCATGGGCGGCAAGCTCCTCACCCCCCATGGACTGGCAGGCCTCAGCCCGGCAGATCTTCACCACATGCTCGCCATCCGGCTTCTGGTGGAAGTCTTCATAGAAGGTGACGACGCCATGCACGTCGGCCCGGCTGACATTGAGGCCCGAAGCGACCACCGGAACGGCGGCTTCCGGCACAAAGCCGAACACTTCCTGCACGGCATGCAGGATTGGAAGGAGCGGTCCTTCCAGATGGAGATGCTGGGCGACCAGTTCCTCTGTGCGAGCAACCGAGAACGGCTCGTGACGCGACACCTTCTACCCTCCCGCTTCCGCGCGGGTCGTGCAGCGATCGATCCTGAGACCTCGCACCCGATCCCCCACCGCGCGGCGGTTCACTGGAAATGACGCGTCATTCACGCCATTCCGGCCAGATTTACGAAATCCACCCATCGGGCGGACTGCGTATTTCCTCGGAAAGTGCGGAAATCCAGCAAATCAATCAATACGGGGGTTTCGTCTATCGATAGAAAGTTTCTATCAGAATGGCGCAAAGGCCGGAAAGCTGCCGTTCACACTGCCCTGCGCGAAGAGTCGCAGCCCGCGTCCTCTCTGCAAAACCTTCAGCGCGGGTCATTTGGCAGGTCGAACCAGCCGTCGCGCTGCGACAGTTTGCGGGCCTGCTCGATCAGCGCGGTCACGATAGGGGGATGCGGCTCGCGCGGACTGGCGACGAGACCGATGGAATAGGACACCGCCGGTTCGGTGATCGGGATGGCCTTCATCAAGCCACGCTCGTCCATGCTCTGGGCAAAGCGGGCGGGGATGATCGAGGCGAACTGGCCGCTGCGCACATGAGTGTGCAGCACGATCAGCGAGTTGCTTTCAATGCGGGGCGCCACGTCGGCGCCGGCCTCGCGCAGATGTCGTTCGACAAGACGCCGGTGCTGCATGTCGGGCGTGAGCAGGCAGAGCGGCTGCCGTGCGGCCTCGGCCCAGGAAATCGAACTGCGGCCGGCGAGCGGCGATTCGGGTGCCACCAACAGCGCATAGCGCTCCTGATAGAGCGGCACCGTGGCATAGCGGGCCTGCGACACCTCGTTCAAATAGGTGATGCCGACTTCCACTTCCAGATTGTCGAGCCCCTTGGCGATCTGGTCCGAGGTCATGGACATGACTTGAAAACGCACCTCGGCATGGGCCTGCGATATCGGGCCGGTCAGCTCTACGACGAAGGGCAAGGCGGTCGGCACCACGGCGATACGGGCGACGCCCGTCAGTCCCTGGCGGAGCGCCTGCACCTCCTGGCGCATGGTGCGTGCGTCCGACACCAGCCGACGCGCCCAATCGAGAATGCGTTCGCCCTCTGGCGTGAACCCCTGGAAGCGGGCGCCACGCACCACGATCAGCACGCCGAGCTGGTCCTCGAGGCTCTTGACCGCCGACGAGAGGGTCGGCTGCGTGATCCCGGCCGCTTCCGCCGCGCGCCCGAAATGTCGTTCCTTGGCCAGATAGAGAAGCAGTTCAAGCTTTTCGAGCATCGCGCCTGTCCGGCAAGAGTTCGCGCCGTCAGCCGGCTGAGCGCACGGCGACGATGGCGGCGGCGAGATCCTCGATGGCGACACCGACGCCCTTGAATATGGTTATCTCCTCTGCCGAGCGGCGTCCTTGGGTCTTGTTGCCGCAGAGATCATACAGCGTGGCAAGGCTGGCGCGATCCAGCGCACCGGAGGCAAGCGGCAGACGGATGTCGCCCGACTCGACCGCGGCCGCCTCGGTGTCGATGAACACGCGGCCCTTCTGCATGGCTGCGTCATCGGCCTCGCGCATCTCCGGCGTGAAGGAACCGATGAGATCGAGATGCTGGCCGGGGCGCAGGAGGTCACCCGTCACCAGAGGAGCCTTCGACAGGGTGGCGCAGGAAATGATGTCGGCCTGCGCGATCGCCTTGGGCAGATCCGGCTCGAAGCGGGCATCCCAGCCCTCGGCCTGAAGGCTTGCGACCAGGGCGGCACCGCGCCGCTCGGTGGGGTTCCAGACGGTCACCCGCTCGATCGGGCGGATGGCCTTATAGGCTGCCGGGATCTCGGCGCCGACGCGACCGGCACCGACCACCAACAGGCTGCGGGCATCCTCGCGCGCGAGATAGGAAGCCGCCAGTGCCGAGGCCGCCGCCGTCCGTCGCGAGGTGAGCGTGCCGCCGTCGAGCAGTGCCAGGTGCCGGCCCGTGACCTCGTCGAACAGGATGTAGCTCGACGTCACCGCGTCGAGGCCGCGCGCCGCATTGCCGGGCGTGACGTTGACGATCTTGACCCCGCCATAGGTGCCGTTGCCGGCCCAGGAGGGCATCAGCAGCAGCACCGCATCGGCTTCCTCCGTCCGCGGCATGGTGTGATGATGGCGCAGCGGCGCCTGAAAGCCTTCGGCAAAGGCCACGCGGATGCCTTCGATCAGACGGTCATAGGGAAGCGCGGCAGCGGTGTCTTCGGCAGAGAAAATCTTCATCAAGGTGCATCCGGAGCGGGAAATCTGGCGGCACCCTACAGCAAGCCCCGCCGAGGGCAAGTCGCCTTGCGGCGAAGAAAAGCGACACGCGCGACCCCAAAAAGCAAAAGGCCCCGCTTGCGCAGGGCCGTTTGGAAAATGGTGGGCGTGACAGGGATCGAACCTGTGACCCCTACGATGTCAACGTAGTGCTCTCCCGCTGAGCTACACGCCCGTTTCCATTTGCGGGGCCGTCTTTCGGCGGCGTGGCGGGGGATATAGCGCCCTTTGCCCAAGCACGCAAGGGGGCAAGCCGTCTTTTCTCCATTCAAGGCCAAGATGTTGTTTTCTTGGCGGAATTCACTGGAAAAGCCGACCCCCGCGCGAAAAATCAGGCCGCAGCCAGCATTTTTTCCACTTCCCGGACCAGATCCTTGAGATGGAAGGGCTTGGAAAGCACCTTGGCATCCTTCGGCGCCTGGCTGTCGGGATTGAGCGCCACGGCGGCAAAGCCGGTGATGAACATGATCTTGAGATCCGGATCG
This sequence comes from Oryzibacter oryziterrae, assembly GCF_021864535.1. Classification (GTDB taxonomy): domain Bacteria; phylum Pseudomonadota; class Alphaproteobacteria; order Rhizobiales; family Pleomorphomonadaceae; genus Pleomorphomonas; species Pleomorphomonas oryziterrae. The sequence continues at coordinate 90,811 of NZ_JAKJIC010000006.1, read as the reverse complement.
AGTTCGGTGGCCCGGCGCGCCAGTTCGATGCCGTCCATCTCGGGCATGACGATATCGGTGAGCAGCAGCGTGAAGGGCTCCTCGCGCAGACGATCGTAGGCGCTCTTGCCGTTGTCGAAGGACACGACGTCATAACCGGCGTTGGCGAGCGCCTTGGCGAGGAAACGGCGCATGTCGTTATCGTCTTCGGCGAGCAGGATACGGTTCATTTGTTCTTCCGGTCGGTCTGGTGTGGGCGGAGGTCGCCACAAAACTCATCTGTCCGCCATTGAGACCCGTTTGGGTAAATTTCACGTAAGCAAGCCGTGCGGCGGACAATCAAGGCCACCTTATATCGTTTCCAGCGGCCGTTCAAACCGGCTTTCCGGGCACGGTTGATGGCCATGGACAGAACGTTACAAAAAGGGCACCATCAGAGAATCATAAGACGGCAAGCCGACAGGCAAGGATGCCGGAAACCGGGGTCACCCTGCATCGAACGCGGGCGACCTCCTGAAAGCGGTTTCTCATGCGGGTCATTTCGGATTTTCTTTCGGAATCAACGTTCGAAATCCTGACGCCGGACGAGCAGACCCTTCCCTTCGTCTTCAACTCGCCGCACTCGGGCTGCAGCTATCCGCAAGCCTTCCTCGACGCCATCCGCCTCGATCGCAACCGGGTGCGCCTGTCGGAAGACGCCCATGTGGACAAGTTGTTCGATCACGTCACCGACGCCGGCGCACCGCTGCTCAAGGCGCACTTCCCGCGCGTCTATGTGGACGTCAACCGCGAGCCCTACGAACTCGACCCCAAGATGTTCGTCGGCCGCCTGCCGCCCCATGCCAACATCCGCTCGGCCCGCGTGGCCGGAGGCCTCGGAACCATCCCGCGCGTCGTCACCGATGCCGAGGAGATCTACAGCGCGCCCTGGCCGGTCGAAGAAGCGCTCGACCGCATCGAGACTCTCTACAAGCCCTATCACGCAACGCTGCGCCGCCTTGTCGCCCAGACCCATGTGAAATTCGGCTGCGCGGTGCTGGTCGACTGCCATTCCATGCCCTCGACCTTCCGCGGGCAGGAGCTGCGCTATCGTTCGGACTTCGTTCTGGGCGACCGCCACGGCACCTCGGCCGCAAGCGCGCTGGTCGATCACGCCGCCAACCTCCTCGCTGGCCTCGGCTATCGTGTGTCGGTCAACAAGCCCTATGCCGGCGGCTTCATCACCGAGCATTACGGCCGCCCTGCAAAGGGGCTGCACGCCCTGCAGATCGAGGTGAACCGCAGTCTCTACATGAACGAGAAGACGCTGGAACTGTCCGAAGGCTTCGACCATCTGCGCAAGGATCTGTCCCTCTTCGCCAATCGCCTCTTTGCGATCCCGCGACAGGTCCTGGCGACGGGCATCGATCGCTTTGCCGCCGAATAATACACGCCGGCTCTGGCAAACCGTCACCAACCTCAATAGAAGGTTGCCCTGAAAGCGGGGGCCCTAAAAAGAAAAGGGGCCGTCGCGGTGCGGCGGCCCAAGTCTTAGGGAGGAAACGCCCAAGGAGGGCGGGCAACACAGAAGCTGTGTTGCACTGCGATAGGATGGCGACGCACCGCTTCATCGTCAATCCCCGGCATAGCTAGTTTTGCGCAGGCTTGAGGTTTGGATGGAAAAGCGGCTATTGAATTTGCGACTACCCCGCGTAGAACAACGTAAGCGAGTTTCCGAATAATTAAGTATAATCAATAACCTGCCCCTCGCGCCCGTATGAGGGCATCTCGCGCACTCCCTCGACCTAACATCACAAAGGCATGGCTGCCATGCAATTTCTACCTATATCCAAGTCGTTTTTTGACCAGCTGGCCGACGCGGCATCCGAGGTGATCCTGCCGCACTTCCGGAGCTCCCTGGCGGTCGAGAACAAGGACGCCGCCGCCTTCGATCCGGTGACGGTCGCTGACCGGGGCGCCGAAGTGGCCATGCGCGCCCTGATCAACAGCACCTATCCGACCCACGGCATTCTCGGCGAGGAACTTGGCGATGAGGCGCTGGACGCCGAGCACGTCTGGGTGCTCGATCCGATCGACGGCACCCGCGCCTTCATCTCCGGCCTGCCGGTCTGGGGCACGCTGATCGGCCTGCGCCACAATGGCAAGGCCGCCATGGGCATGATGGCCCAGCCCTTCACCACCGAGCGCTTCTTCGGCGACGGCAATGAGGCGCATTACTTCGGCCCCGGCGGCAACCGTCCGCTGAAGACGCGGCGCTGTGAAAGCCTTTCGGCCGCAACGCTCTTCACCACCACACCGACCATCTTCACCGCCGAGGAGCGCCCGCGCTATGACGCGGTGGAGCGCCAGGTGCGTCTGGCTCGCTATGGCTGCGATTGCTATGCCTATTGCATGGTGGCCGCCGGCCAGGTGGACCTGGTGATCGAAGCCGGGCTCAAGGCCTTCGACGTCACCGCCCTCATTCCCGTGATCGAGGGCGCCGGTGGCGTGATGACCAGCTGGACCGGCGGCGATGCCGGTGACGGTGGTCGTGTCGTCGCCTCCGGCGATCCGCGCCTGCATGAGCAGGTCCTGAAGATCCTGAACAGCTGAGGATCACCATGAGGCTCACCGCGCTCTGCATTGCCGACGGTCGGGTTCCCGCAGGCCGCGCCGACGGCTCGACCGGCATCTGCAAGGCGCCGGTGGGCACAACGGCCATCCTGGGACCGCTCGGCCTGGAAGGCGACCGCATCGTCAACCGCCGCTATCACGGCGGCCCCGATCAGGCCGTCTATCTCGAATGCGAGGATGACATCGCCTGGTGGCAGGACGAGCTGGACTTGCCGCTGCCCGCAGGTGCCTTCGGGGAAAACCTGCGCATCTCCGGCATCGGCAACCGCGACATCGCGGCCGGCGACCGCCTGGTGATCGGTGACGTGGTCCTGGAAGCGACTGCGCCGCGCATTCCCTGCTCCACATTCGCCGCCCTTATGGGCGATCCGACCTTCGTCAAGCACTACACCGCCGCCGCCCGCCCGGGCGTCTATTTCCGGGTACTGCAACCGGGCAAGCTGATCCTTGAATCAGAGGTGACATACCACCCGCACCAGGGCGAACGCATCGCGATGCCCGAACTGATGGCTGTCTACCTCAAGCGCCCGGACAGAGAGCGGGTCGGGCGCTATCTGGCCGTCCCCATTGCCGAGCGGCTGCGAGCCCATCTCTCCCGGGACAACTGACCGGCACGGGCCTCAGACGGCCGTGCCCGGAACGAAAGCATCGAAGGCAGCCCAGAACTGCGTCTGGTAAACGTCCCGCTCCATCAGGATCTCATGGCGTGCGCCGGGAATGAGCACATAGGCCGGATTGCGCAGGCGTCGCGCCATGGTCTCGACCGCCACCGGTGAAACGACGCCATCCGCCCCCGCATTGACCAGCATCACCGGCACCCGGACAGCGCCCGGAAAGCTCTCCGCATTGACCCGATCGATGGCGAGAGCCGCCTGCTTCACCCACTGCACGGTGGGCGGACCAATGGACAGGTCCGGCCGGGCCTTAGTGATCGCCTTCATCACGGCATGGCGCACCGTATCGGAGGTCAGGGGATTACCCTCGAACTCCGCCATACGGCGCATGCGCGCCACTTGTCCGGGGGCATCCATCCGCCCGAGTCCGAGAGCGCAGAGGCTGCGTGCAAAAAGTCGGACCCTTCCGTGCGGCGGGCTCCAGCTCGGAAAGCCCAGAAGCGGCGAGGTGAGTACGAGACGCGACAGCCAGGACGACAGCCCGGGCGCCGCACCAAGCACGATCAACCCGCCCATGGAATGGGCGAGACCGAAATAGGGCGCCGGACAATCGGGCAGGACGAAGCTCTTGCGAAACACCTCGATATCGCGCCGAAAGTCGTTGAACGAGGTGGCGTGCCCCTTGCGGGGATCGCGGGTCAGTCGCTGCGATCCCCCCTGCCCGCGCCAATCGAGCACGGCAACGGCAAAGCCGCGGGCCAGCAGCTTTTCGACCACGTGGAAATATTTCTCGATCTGCTCGGCCCTTCCGGGGAAGATGCAGACCGTTCCCAGTGCATCGCCGGACCGATGGCGCCAGCGCGCAGCCCTGAGCCGGACGTCATCGATCGTCTTGAGCTCGGTAACCACCGCCCCTTCGGGAATGGGATTGTCGGGAAGATCGAGAAGATCCATGGCGCTCCGATCAGGATGGCGTGAAGAGGCGGCAAGAAAATGGCGCAACACAGCGGAAGGCTAACGATGACACCGCCGTTTGCCGATAGATTTCATGATGTTACGAGAGCCGCGACCACGATGCAAGGCGGGACTTGAAAAGCGGGAAAGCCCACCTAAATCAATGTCTGCGAACGCTCATCATGAGGTTCGCCGCCGATCAACAGGCTCGCCGAATGCGGGGGCCGTGCGACGGCGCCAATCCTGTCGCTCCATGGAGGACACAATGCGTAACTTCGATTTCAGCCCCTTCTATCGCTCCACCGTCGGCTTTGACCGTCTGTTCTCGCTGCTCGACCAGTTGCCGTCGGGCGACGCGACTGCACAGTCCTATCCGCCCTACAACATCGAGCGGACCGGCGAGGACACCTATCGCATCACCGTCGCCGTGGCCGGCTTCTCGGAAGAAGATCTTTCGATCGAGGCCCGCGAGAACACGTTGACCGTGAAGGGCGAGAAGAAGCCGGTGGCCGAAGAGGCTCAACCGCAATATCTCTATCGCGGCATCGCCGCCCGCGCCTTCGAGCGCCGCTTCCATCTGGCCGACCATGTGGAGGTTCGGGGCGCTTCGCTGAAGCACGGCCTGTTGCACCTCGACCTCGTGCGCGAGATCCCCGAGAACAAGCGCAGCCGGTCCATTCCCATCGGCACCGGCGAGGTGACGCCGCAGATCGAGACGACGATCAACTGATCCTCGTCTCACAACGCAAGTAGATATGGAGCGCCGCAGAGACCCTGCGGCGCTCTTGTCATTTGCGCAAGGCGCGCAGGAAATGATCGACCTCGTGCACGGCGGTCGCAAAACTGGTGACGAGGCGGACGAGATCCTCACCTTCCTTTGGTGCCAGAGCCGGATCGAGCCCATCCGCCGGCCATTCGTAGAACTCGGCGCCAGCTGCCTTGAGGCGCGCTGTCGTGCCCTTGGACCAAACGGCGAAGACCTCGTTGGCCTCCGGATCCCACAGGCTGCGCGCATGCTGGTTCATGTTGATGCCCGCATGCAGCCGCTGCGCCATGGCATTGGCGTGGAAGGCATTGTCGAGCCAGTGGCCGTGATCGAAATAGGCTTCGAACTGCGCGGCAACGAAACGGCTCTTGGACAGAAGATGGCCGGAACGCTTGCGCAGATAGCCGAAATCCTCGGCTTTCTTGTGATTGAAGAACACGACCGCCTCGGCACACCAGCAGCCATTCTTGGTGGCACCAAAGGAAAGTACGTCGACACCGGCCTTCCAGGTGATGTCCGCGGCCTGCACATTGAGATAGGCCAGCGCATTGGCAAAGCGGGCGCCATCCATGTGCACCTTGAGCCCATGGGCATGAGCAATCTGCGTGAGGGCCTGAATTTCGGCCACCGTATAGACCGTCCCCCACTCCGTCGCCTGTGTCAGGCTGACGGCCACCGGGCGCCCATGGTGGACGGCAGCCGGCAGATAGCGGCGGATCGCCGCCTCGAGCGCATCAGGGGTGATCTTGCCGCGTTCGCCTGAAATGGTGACGAGGCGTCCACCGCTCAGGAACTCAGGTGCACCAGCCTCGTCGACCGCGATATGGCTGGTCCCATGGCAGAGCACGATACCGCCCGGCTTCATCACCGAACTCAGCGACAGCGAGTTGGCCGCCGTCCCCGTCGGCACGAAGAAGACAGCCACCTCGTGCTCGAAGACTTCCGAGAACCAGTCCGTCACAACGCGCGAGTGATCGTCGACGCCATAGGCAGGAACGAAGCCAACGGCGGCTTCTGTGAGCTTGTTGGCCACGGCCGACGATGCGCCGGCCCAGTTGTCTGAAGCGAAAAACATGATGGGATGATCTTCAATTCTCGATCGAGGCACCGCTCGCGTCCGGAGAAGGCCGAAACACTGGAACTACTCTTGGGAAAGGGTACGCCCCAAAGGCCGGAATTTCAGCCCGATTGTTCGCTGATCACCCATGCAGCGGGGACATGGCGCCTGCCTCTGGAGAATTGGTAAAAAATTGGGGCAGGATGGTTGACGTGACCACAAGGTTATGCGAATTACGCATCGCACATGCGGCTGATCGATAGATTGGCGCTTGAGCCGATCCGCTATCCCCAGTTTCCGCCGCCGAGGCGTGGATTGGAGCGAGCAAGACCGGCCTTGTCGTGCTAACGGGTTGCGCGCGTATTTGATCGGCATGTCACGTCGATCTGCTCAACTCTGCGGCGGATGGGGACGGCCTGCCGAGCGATCGCAAGGACAAGATGGTTTCGCAAGCTGTCTCTTTACCCCGGTTCCACGGGATAAGGACGATGGCTTTCGCTGTCACTTGACCTCCGAGCCACCGGAATTGGCCCACAGGCCGATGCCGCAGACACGACCGGAACGCATCTTGCAAACCGGTCAGGACATGGGATCCGCGCGACGCGCCGGATCAGGGATGGAAACAAATCGAGCCGGGCGCATGCCCAGCCCTTGTAGACGAGGAAACCGCGATGATGATGAGCGACGGGAAGATGCCGCAACCTGGTTCTGCCTTGGCCACGGAGACTGCCAACCGCACGACCCATATGACGGCGGACGCTCGCGCGAAAGCCGCGGACGCCGGGCTCTATGCCTCCGAGAAGGAGCATGATGCCTGCGGCGTCGGTTTCGTCGCCGATATCAAGGGCCGCAAGAGCCACGAGATCGTCAAGGACGCGCTTTACGTGCTCGAGAACCTCGAGCATCGCGGCGCCGTCGGCGCCGACCCGCTGATGGGTGACGGCGCGGGCATTCTCGTGCAGATCCCGCACCAGTTCTTTGCCGAGGAATGCGCCAAGCTGGGCTTCACCCTGCCGGAAGCGGGCAAGTATGGCCTTGGCCAGTTCTTCCTGCCGCGCGACGAGGCCGAGCGCGCCCGTGCCATCGAGATCATCGAGCGTTCGGTCAAGGCCGAGGGCTTCTCGATCCTCGGCTGGCGCGATGTGCCCACCGACAACTCCAAGCTCTCCGACGGCGTGCGCGCCACCGAGCCGCTGCACCGCCAGATCTTCGTCGCCTCCGACGCCGGCCTTGAGGGCGAGCTCCTCGAGCGCAAGCTCTATATCTCCCGCAAGGTGCTGTCGGGCGACGTCTATGAAGCCGACTGGAACGGCGCCACCAAGCGGAACCAGGACTGGTTCTACACCGTGTCCTTCTCTTCGCGCACCGTGGTCTACAAGGGCATGTTCCTGAGCTATCAGGTCGCCGCCTATTATCCGGACCTCGCCGACCCGCGCTTCGTGTCGGCGCTGGCGCTCGTCCATCAGCGCTTCTCGACCAACACCTTCCCGTCCTGGAAGCTGGCGCATCCCTATCGCATGGTCGCCCACAACGGCGAGATCAACACGCTGCGCGGCAACGTCAACTGGATGTATGCCCGCCAGGCGACCACCACGTCCAAGGCCTTCGCCGACGACATCAGCAAGATCTGGCCGATCTCCTATGAAGGCCAGTCCGACACCGCCTGCTTCGACAACGCGCTGGAGTTCCTGCTGCGCGGCGGTTACTCGCTGCCGCACGCGGTGATGACGCTCATCCCCGAAGCCTGGGCCGGCAACGACCTGATGGACGCCGAGCGCAAGGCCTTCTACGAGTATCACGCCGCCATCATGGAGCCGTGGGACGGCCCGGCCGCCGTCTGCTTCACCGACGGCCTGCAGATCGGCGCCACGCTCGACCGCAACGGCCTGCGTCCGGCCCGCTATGTCATCACCGACGACGACCGCGTGATCCTCGCCTCCGAGGCCGGCACCCTGCCGATCCCGGAAGAGAAGATCGTGCAGAAGTGGCGCCTGCAGCCGGGCAAGATGCTGCTGATCGACCTGCAGGCCGGTCGCATCGTCTCCGACGACGAGATCAAGAAGTCCATCTCCACCGCGCAGCCCTATGCCCAGTGGATCGACGACACCCAGCTGGTGCTTGAAGATCTGCCGGAAGTGCCGCCGCGCGCGCCCAAGACCATGGAGAGCATCCTCGACCTGCAGCAGTCCTTCGGCTACAGCCAGGAAGACCTGAAGGTGCTGCTGCCGCCCATGGCCATGACCGGCCAGGAAGCCATCGGCTCCATGGGTACCGACACCCCGATCTCGGTGCTGTCGAACAAGTCCAAGCTGCTCTATACCTATTTCAAGCAGAACTTCGCCCAGGTCACCAACCCGCCGATCGATCCGATCCGCGAGGAGCTGGTGATGAGCCTGGTTTCCTTCATCGGGCCGCGCCCCAACCTGTTCGACCAGGAAGGTGACAAGGCCCAGAAGCGCCTTGAAGTGCGTCAGCCGATCCTCACCAACGAGGACCTGGAGAAGATCCGCACCATCGAGGACGTCGAGGGTTCGGGCTTCAAGACCATCACCATCGACATCACCTATCCCGCCGCCAACGGCCCTGCCGGCATGCGACCTGCCCTGGAAGCCATCTGCATCCAGGCGGAAGCGGCCGTGCGCGTCTCGGCGACCGGTCAGGTCTACAACATCATCGTGCTCTCCGACCGCATGGTCGGTCGTGAGCGCATCGGTATCCCGGCGCTGCTCGCCACCGCCGCCGTGCATCATCATCTGATCCGCAAGGGTCTGCGCACCCGCGCCGGTCTGGTGGTGGAATCGGGTGAGCCGCGCGAAGTGCATCACTTCGCGCTCCTGGCCGGTTACGGCGCCGAAGCGATCAACCCCTATCTCGCCTTCGACACGCTGATCGCCATGAAGGAGAACTTCCCGAGCGACGTCAGCGAGTACGAGATCGTCTATCGCTACATCAAGTCCATCGGCAAGGGTCTGCTCAAGATCATGTCGAAGATGGGCATCTCGACCTATCAGTCCTATTGCGGCGCGCAGATCTTCGACGCGGTCGGCCTGAAGTCCGACTTCGTCAAGGAATACTTCTTCGGCACCGCTACCCGGATCGAAGGCGTCGGTCTCGAGCAGATCGCCCGCGAAACCGTCGAGCGGCACGGCCGCGCCTTCGGCGTCGACCCGGTTCTGGCCCATTCGCTGGAAGTCGGCGGCGAATATGCCCAGCGCATGCGCGGCGAGGCACATGTGTGGACCTCCGGCACCATCGCCGGCCTGCAGCATTCCGTGCGCACCAACTCGTTTGAGAAGTTCCAGGCGGAATTCTCGTCGGTGATCAACGCCCAGAGCGAGGCGCTGACCACCATCCGCGGCCTCTTCCGCATCAAGAGCGCGGAGGAGATCGGCAACAAGCCCGTCCCGCTCGACGAGGTCCAGCCGGCCCAGGAGATCGTCAAGCGCTTTGCCACTGGTGCCATGAGCTACGGCTCCATCAGCCGCGAGGCGCACACCAACCTCGCCATCGCCATGAACCGCATCGGCGGCCGGTCCAACACCGGTGAAGGCGGCGAGGAATCCGACCGCTTCGTGCCGATGGCCAACGGCGACTCCATGCGCTCGGCCATCAAGCAGGTGGCCTCCGGTCGCTTCGGCGTCACCACCGAATATCTGGTCAACTCCGACCAGATGCAGATCAAGATGGCGCAGGGTGCCAAGCCCGGCGAAGGCGGCCAGCTGCCCGGCCACAAGGTGGACGCGGTCATCGGCCGCGTGCGCCACTCCACCCCGGGCGTGCAGCTGATCTCGCCGCCGCCGCACCATGACATCTACTCGATCGAAGACCTGGCGCAGCTGATCTTCGACCTCAAGAACGTCAACCCGACGGGCGAGGTCTCGGTGAAGCTGGTGTCGGAAGTGGGTGTCGGCACGGTTGCCGCCGGCGTCGCCAAAGCGCGCGCCGACCACATCACCATCTCCGGTTTCGAGGGCGGCACCGGTGCCTCCCCGCTCACCTCCATCAAGCACGCGGGCAGCCCCTGGGAAATCGGCCTTGCCGAGACCCAGCAAACCCTGGTGCTGAACGGCCTGCGCTCGCGTGTCGAACTGCAGGTGGACGGTGGCGTGCGTACCGGCCGCGACGTGATCGTGGGTGCACTGCTCGGTGCCGACGGCTTCGGCTTCGCCACCGCGCCGCTGATCGCCTCGGGCTGCCTGATGATGCGCAAGTGCCATCTCAACACCTGCCCGGTCGGCATTGCCACCCAGGATCCGGTGCTGCGCAAGCGTTTCCACGGCCAGCCGGAACACGTGATCAACTACTTCTTCTTCGTCGCCGAGGAAGTGCGCCGCATCCTGGCCGACCTCGGCTTCCGCAAGCTGGAAGACATCGTCGGCCGCACCGACATCCTCGACAAGAACAAGTCGATCGAACACTGGAAGGCCAAGGGTCTGGACTTCAGCCGCCTGTTCTACATGCCGGACGTTTCGGCAGACGAACGGCGCCATACCCAGAGCCAGGCGCACCCGATCTACGACATCCTCGATCGCAAGCTGATCGCGGAAGCCCTGCCGGCGCTTGAATCCAGGACCCCGGTGAAGATCGACGCCAAGATCATCAACGTCAACCGCTCGGTCGGCGCCATGCTCTCCGGCGAGATCGCCAAGCGCTATGGTCACGCCGGCCTGCCCGACGACACCATCCGCGTGACGCTGACCGGCACCGCCGGCCAGGCCTTCGGCGCCTGGGGCGCTCGCGGCCTGACGCTCGACCTCGTCGGCGACGGCAACGACTATGTCGGCAAGGGCCTGTCGGGCGGCCGCATCGTCGTGCGTCCGAACCCCGTCTCGAAGATCGAGCCGTCCAAGTCCATCATCGTCGGCAACACCGTGCTCTACGGCGCCGTCGAGGGTGAGTGCTACTTCCGCGGCGTTGCCGGCGAACGCTTCGCCGTCCGCAACTCGGGCGCCGTCGCAGTGGTCGAGGGCGTGGGCGATCACGGCTGCGAATACATGACCGGCGGCATCGTCGTCGTGCTTGGCCAGACCGGCCGCAACTTCGGCGCAGGCATGTCCGGCGGTATCGCCTATGTGCTCGACGAAGACGGCTCGTTCGGCAAGCGCGTCAACCTCGCCATGGTCGACCTGGAGCCGGTGCCCGAAGAGGACGCCCTGCTCGAGCGTCTGCACCATCAGGGCGGCGACCTCGCCTTCAAGGGCAAGGTGGACGTCTCCGGCGACATGACGCGCCATGACAGCGAACGCCTGTGGCAGCTCATCTCCAGCCATGTGCACTGGACCGGTTCGACCCGGGCCAAGGAGATCCTGGACAACTGGGAAGCCTATCGTCCGAAGTTCGTCAAGGTGATGCCGGTCGAGTACCGCAAGGCGCTCGAAGCCATGGCAGCCCAACGTCAGGCGGCCGAGTGATCCTCGGCCTCCCCCTAACCCTCGCTTGAATGAAGAAGGGTCCAGAGACGACAGGCAGGCGCGCGCTTCGCAAAGCCGCACGCCGCCCCTCCCGGACCGAAGAGACTTGGATTGGAGTGAAAGATGGGCAAGGTCACCGGCTTTCTCGAATTTGATCGCCAGGAGCTGAAGTATCAGCCTGCCGCCGACCGCATTCGTCACTATAACGAGTTCACGCTGCCGCTCTCCGAACCGGAGATCGAACGGCAGGCGGCCCGCTGCATGGAATGCGGCGTGCCCTTCTGCCATCGCGGCTGCCCGGTCAACAACCAGATCCCCGACTGGAACGATCTGGTCTACAACGCCGATTACGAGACCGCGTCGCGCAATCTGCACAGCACCAACAACTTCCCCGACTTCACCGGCCGCATCTGCCCGGCGCCTTGCGAAGCCTCCTGCACGCTGAACCTCGAGGACACCCCCGTTTCGATCAAGCAGATCGAAGCGACCATCGTGGAGAAGGCGTGGAAGGAAGGCTGGCTGGAGCCGCAGATCGCCAAGGTCAAGACCGGCAAGAAGGTCGCCGTCATCGGCGCCGGCCCGGCAGGCCTTGCCGCTGCCCAGCAGCTCGCCCGCGTCGGCCATGAAGTGCATGTCTACGAGAAGAACGCCCGCGCCGGCGGTCTCCTGCGCTACGGCATCCCCGACTTCAAGCTGGACAAGAAGGTGGTGCAGCGTCGCGTCGACCAGCTGGTCGCCGAAGGCGTGATCTTCCACTTCAACGTCAAGGTCGGCACCGACGTCGCCATCGAGACGCTGCAGGCCGAGCATGACGCCGTGCTGCTGTCGGGCGGTTCGGAAAAGCCGCGCGACCTGCCGATCCCCGGCCGCAACCTCTCCGGCGTGCATTTCGCCATGGAGTTCCTGCCGCAGCAGAACCGCCGCGTTTCCGACGAGCCGCTCGACAATGTCGAGCCGATCCTCGCCGGCGGCAAGCATGTCGTCGTCATCGGCGGCGGCGACACCGGTTCGGACTGCATCGGCACCTCCGTGCGCCAGGGCGCCCTCAAGGTCACCCAGCTCGAGATCATGCCGCGTCCGCCGGTCAAGGAAGACAAGCTGACCACCTGGCCGAACTGGCCGATGAAGCTGCGCACCTCGTCCTCGCATGAGGAAGGCGCCGAGCGTCTGTTCGCTGTGACCGCCATCGCCTTCGAAGGCAAGGACGGCCGCGTGACCGAGGTGAAATGCACCGAGGTGGACGCCAAGTTCCAGCCGGTCGCCGGCAAGGAATTCTCGCTCAAGGCTGACCTCGTCCTGCTGGCCATGGGCTTCGTCTCGCCGGTGCACGAGGGCATGATCAACGCCCTTGGCGTCGACAAGGACGCGCGCGGCAACGTCAAGGCCAACGAGCTCGACTACAAGACGTCGGTTCCCAAGGTCTTCGCGGCCGGCGACATGCGCCGTGGCCAGTCGCTGGTGGTCTGGGCCATCCGCGAGGGCCGTCAGGCCGCCCGCGCCATCGACGAGTTCCTGATGGGCTCCAGCGTCCTGCCGCGCTAAGCTCAAGCGGTTTCAAGACAAATCCTGACGGGCCGGTGCCAGCAGCACCGGCCCGTTGTGCATTTGCTCCGTGTCGTCAGTCCGAGGCAAGGTCGTCGACGCGCCCAGGCACCGGCGCAACCGGATGCCCCTCGACCACGAGACTGTGGATCGGCGAGCCCGGTTTCGGCAGGCTGAGGTCGGTCGCGGTGACCAGATGATCGTCGGTCGCCGCTTGCGGGTCGTTGAGAAGCATCACCAGCCCCTCCCCCGTCGCGCTGCCGAGCAGGTCCTTCGTGCGGTTCGGTCGATCCAGCAACGGGCGCAATGACTGCTCCACGTAGAAGGCAAGCTTGCGCGCTCCACTGCGGGTGAAGCCCGTCCCGTCCTTCAGCCGCAACTGGCGCACCTGACCGGAGATATCCGGCCCCGACACCGTGAAGGCCCCCGCAAGGGAAAAGGAATCCCAGACGTCCACGTAGGACACATCGCCGCCGGTCGCTTCCGCCCGAATGATCGAATCGAGATAGATCAGGCTGTTGGTCTGCGCAGCGTCCGCGACCGGGACGAGACCGACCCAAAGGAGCGGCAGATTGCGATTGCGCGCAAGATTGATGATCCCGTCGGCCCGAGCCTTGTAGACGATCTCCCAGTCGGCAGACGGAAAGGCGACCTCCCGGTCTTCAGTGGTGATCGGTCCGGCATCGTCGAGGCCGAACATCACGACCACCGCCGCCGGGCGCGGTTCCTTGGCCAGGCGCGCTTCGAGCCGCTCCCGCCAGTTCGTGGCGCTCTGGTCGCGCAAACCGGAGGGGTCGACGACATCGGTCTCGAGCCGCACGTCGGGCGCGTCGGCAAAGGCGACGTCGAGCCCCCGCGCAAGATCGCTGGCCAGCCGATCGCCGATGACCAGCACCACGCGCGCATCCTCATCCTTCGGCGCGATGATCACCTGCGGCACGGCAGGGCGCGCCTTCAGCGCTTGCGGCACGTTGATGATCTTGGCGCCTTGCGGCGGCCCGGCTGGTGGCTCCTCACCGATACCGAACAGGCGCATGATGAAGGGGCGCCGGTCCACCTCCTGTGCCGAGGCAACCCCGGACGTCAGGCAAACAGCCAGCAGCATGATCAGAGCCAGCCCGTGGCGCACCGCCGTCATCCTTCCCCTCCACGCCGCAGACTATCGCCCCGAGCGCAGATATTGCAGCAACTCCAGTGACGCGTTGCCGTCAACCGGCAAGCCAACCGATGCCTGATAGGTCCGAATGGCCGTCAGGCTCTCGGCGCCGATCTTGCCATCAACCTTGGTGATTGCGTAGCCCCTGGCCTTGAGAAGCCCCTGCAACTCCGTGCGTCCGGCCTCGTCGAGGGGCTCATAACCGCGCGGCCACTTGGCGACAAAGGGGCCACCGCCGGCAATGCGGTCGGCAAGATGGCCGACGCCAAGCGCATAAGCGTTGGCAGCGTTGTAGCGCTTGATGACCGTGAAGTTATGCAGCAGCAGGAACACCGGCCCCTCGGGACCGGCCGGCCGATAGAGCGTGGCCCGATCGGTGAGGCGGGGGAACTGCGCCCCGGTGGCCCTGACGACGCCCCGCTTCACCCAATCGCCGACGGAGGCGGTGCTGCCATCGGAGAACGCAGGTGCCACCGGCAGGCTGACCTCATAGCCCCAGGTGGCGCCGGACTGCCAGCCGGCCTTGCGCAAGTAATTGGCGGTGGAGGCAAGCGCATCGGGCACCGAGGTCCAGATGTTGCGGTGACCGTCGCCATCGAAATCGACGGCAGAGCCAAGATAGGTGGTTGGGATGAACTGCGTCTGCCCCATGGCACCGGCCCAGCTGCCGGTCATGTGCGGCGCGTCGATGTCGCCGCGTTCGAGAATGCGAAGCGCTGCAATGAGTTGCTGGCGACCATAGCCGGCGCGGCTGCCGCCTTTCCAGGCAAGCGTTGCCAAGGCGCGCACCACATTCTTCACCTTGGTTCGGTCTTCAAGGATCTTGCCATAGGTGCTCTCCATGCCCCAGACCGCCAGCACCACCTGACGCTGGACGCCATAGCGGGCCTCGATCTGATCGAGCAGGCCGCTGTAGCGGGCGAGCATTTGCTGACCGGTCGCGATGCGGCTGTCAGCGGTCATGTCGTCGAGATAGTCCCAGATCTTGCGGTTGAACTCCGGCTGGAACCCGGCCTTCTGCAACACTTCCGGGTCGGGGCCAACGCCGGCAAAGGCACGATCGAAGGTGGCTCGGCTGACGCCGGCTGCGGACGCCGCCGGCCACAAACCTTCGACAAACGTCTGGAATTCCTGGGGAATCGCACCATCGGACAGCGCCGGCACCGCCGAAGCGGTTGGCGTATCAAGGCCGACCTCACCGCCCAGCGAGCCGCAGGCGACCAGCAGGACGGACATCAGACCCGACAGGACAAGGCGAGGAAATGGCGTTCCGGGCATGGGAAAATCCGATCGGTTGTCAAGGAAAGGCACAAAACATGCTTGAGATCACTTGAGGCGCCCCATGGTAAACGCGAGGTAAACGAGATGCACCTTTCCAGCCTGAACTCCGGAACTTTACGGATGGGCACTGCCGTCAAAATCCATTGGAATGACAGCAGTATTTCATAATTCTGAACCAATTTCGGCTAAAGTAGAAGTCATAGACTTGTCCGCCCTCGCCTACTCGGAGGAGCGCGCAAGTCCCGCGGGAGTTTGTTGATGTCCAAGCGTATTCGTAAAGCTGTTTTCCCCGTCGCCGGTCTCGGCACACGTTTTCTTCCGGCAACCAAGGCCGTCCCCAAGGAAATGATGACGGTCGTGGACCGTCCAGCCCTGCAATATGTCGTCGATGAAGCCAAGGCTGCCGGCATCGAACACTTCATTTTCGTCACTGGTCGCGGCAAGGAAGTCATCGAAAACCATTTCGATATGGCCTTCGAGCTTGAATCAACGCTCGCCGCCCGCAACAAGAAGGAAGCGCTGGAGCTTCTGAAGGCCGAGCGCCCGGGTGCCGGCACCACCTCCTTCACCCGCCAGCAGGAGCCGCTGGGGCTGGGGCATGCGGTGTGGTGCGCCCGGGATATCGTGGGGGATGAACCCTTTGCGGTGCTGCTGCCGGACATGCTGATGAAGCATCACACCCCCTGCCTCAAGTCCATGGTGGAAGCCTATGCCACCACCGGCGGCAATATCCTCAGCCTCGAAGAATGCGATCCGTCGATGACGCATCAATATGGTGTCGTCGCCACCGGCAAGACGATTTCCGAAGATGTGTTCGAAGTCACCGGCATGGTCGAAAAGCCGAAGCCGTCGGAAGCACCGTCGAACCTCTTCATCTCCGGCCGCTATATTCTGCAGCCGAAGATCTTTGAACTTCTGGCCAACCAGGAAAAGGGCGCCGGCGGCGAGATTCAGCTGACCGACTCCATGCTTCGTCTTGCCAAGGAAGACCCGTTCTATGGCGTCCGCTTCCGCGGCACGACCTATGACACCGGCACCAAGCTGGGCTTCCTGCAGGCCAATGTGGCCTATGCCCTCGACCGCAAGGACATTCACGCCGATATCGCCGGCGAGCTTTCAGCCATCATCGCCAAGGGCTGAAACAGCTGATATTGCAAGGACTTGAAAGGGCGATCCGCTTGGGTCGCCCTTTTGCGTGACAAGGCGGCGGGTTTGTCGCGGATATGTCGCCCGCGCCCCCGTCAGGGCAGGCCGGAATGTCACGCTTAGGGAACTCTGGCCGCAAACGCCGCGCGCCGCCGCTCAATGACGCAAGGTCAGCGTCGCCTCGACCGAACTTTCGGTATAGTCCCCGCCTGACGTGGACGCGTCCACCATCTTGTGCGTCGCCGTCAGGCCGAGCTCGACCGTCCTGTTGAGACGGTAGCCCGCACCGGCGGTCAGCGTGCTGGTGAGTTCGGATTGCGAACTTCCCACATAGTCCTTGAAGCTCAGACCGCCGCCGCCGAAGACATAGGCATTGGGTGCCAGCGCATATTGCACGGAGACAGTGCCCTCGCGCGTCACCGTGCCGGACACCCCGGCCGAGGTGGTGGGGTCGAGGCTGGTGGCGAGCGTCGCCGACACGGTGGTCAGCTCGGTCGCCGCCCAGTTGATCTTGCCGTCGACAATGAAGCCGCGGATATCCTGCAGTGCCGGATCGTCCACATCCTCGAGGGCATAACCGGCCGAGATCTCGCCGGTAACGGGACCATCGTCGATGGTGAAGCCACCCTTGAGCTCGCCGCCGATGCCCGAGCGGCGATAACCGTTGCTGTCGGTGTGCGCGTCGAACAGGCGGGTGAAGACACCGCCCTCGACAAAGGGCTCCACCACGGCGCCGCTATCAAGCGACAGGCGCAGCGAGCCGGACAGCGTGGTGTTGTCGCGATCGGCGCCCTTGTCATAGAGGCTGCGGTCGACGCCGAAGCTGGAGCGCAGGCCGATCAGCCCCGCCGACCGCTCATAGCCGACAGTGCCCGAGAAGGTGTGGATGTTGCCAGTGGTGTCGTCGTCGTCGCGCAAGGTCCAGGCGACGCCGGCGAGCAGCCGGTCCACGTCGGTGATGGCGAAGCTGCCGTTGAGGATCGCGTCGCCCTCCGGCTTCAGCTCGTCGGTGCCGCTGACCGAGCGCTTGATGGCGCCGCGCAAGGTGAAGTCGACGCTGTTGCTGTCCCAGTCGGACTTGCCGGTGACCTCGCCGCTGCTGCGCAGATAGACCTCGTTGCCCGACGTGGAATGATGGGTATAGCCGACACCGCTTGTCGACGTGACATTGACGGTGAAGCTGCCGACCTTGAGGCCGATCGGATCATATTCGGCCCGCGCATCCCCTTCGCGATCGACCGCCTGCGGGATCGGACCGGTAACCGGCAGCTTGGCGCTCTGCTGGGGATCGACGGGCCGGACGACGGTGCGCAGCGGCGTGGGATCGATGGCCGGACGCAGGGCCAGTCCGACCGGTGGCTGCTGCGGTGCCGTCACCGTGTCGTTCGGGCCCTTGAGGTCGTCGACCGGATAGGGATCCTGCGTCGCCGGATCGACCGGCGCATCGGCACTCACAGGCGTCGCCAGCGTGTCGTCGGTGCCATCGGGAACCGATTGCGCATGGCCCCCCCCCGGCAGGCTCATCGCCACCAGTGCCAGCACCACCGCCCTGATCCGCCCGATCATCACCCCGACCACTCACTGCCACGCGCCACCGGGGGCGCAACTCCTGACAATTGGTAAACGATCGTGGTTAAGAAGGGGTTAGGATGGGGGAGTTATGGCGCCTTGCTCATACAGGCACAGCCTCCGACAGAATCCTGCTGCGATGGGCGTCGGGCAAGGCACGCGGAGTCAGCACATCGACGGACACCCCAAGAAGGCGCTGCAACTCCAACTGAATGGCGGCAACGTCCATCAGTGTCGTCTCGGCAGTCGGATCGATGAGAATATCGAGGTCGCTGCCATCGGTATCCTCGCCTCGCAGGACCGACCCGAACACGCGCGCATTCTCGGCGCGATGGGCCTCCACTACGCGCCGGATGATGTCACGGTTCGACTCAAGGGCATTTGAGGGCTTCATGGCGTCTGTCCCCGTCGGGCTGCGGCTGAATGATAGGCGGGAAAAGCGTCAAAAACAACGCGCGAGCAGAAGCGACAGAGGCTCGTGGCTGAATGAAGTCGGAAAGGCCAGCACTTGGAATCGCCGGGTACAGAGGGTGACAGTTACCCCTTCGGGGAAACGGTCACCGGTTGCAGTTGCGAACGCCTTTGCAGAGCGCGGAGAATTGCGGTGACTGCTTTTCGAACTCATGGACTGCCGGTTGGAGGCAGACGCAAGGGGGAGAGTGAGTTCGGATAGCTGTCACCAGGCAATTCGGGCCGGGAGTCCAGGCGCGGATGAATTGCCTGGTGACAGTTGGCCCAATTCACTGAAAGGGCAAAGGACGAACAGCGGGCGGCACACCTGAATTGGGCGAACAGTCACCGCAATTCTGCGGCGTGAAAGGATCGGCAGCTCGCGCCAAATGCAGGCACCCACACCCCTCATCCGCCCTACCGGGCACCTTCTCCCACAAGGGGAGAAGGACAGATGCGAGAGCCGGCGTTTCCTGTCACCCTCTGCGCGGGAAGCGAGGGTCTCGCTCGGAATGGTCGGGAACAAAGGTGACGGTTAGGCCTTCGTGCGTAACTGGTGAGGGATAGCCATCAAGCAAGACAGCGACAGAAGCAACAACATCAAAGTGAATACGGAGCCCTTCGCCAATAGAAGAAATCTCCCCTTAGAAAAATTATAGATAATTCCAGAATACCAGTGATTTGCATACAAATTCATATAGACATTTGTGAATTTAAAATAACCATCAAGACCTATAAACATAATAGATATACCGATATATGCCTTTATTTTATCTGAAACAGAGAAAAGAGATTTCCTAGATCCTCGAGACATATAATATCCAATATATCTGATCATCCGGCTGTGCGAGCATGCGATGGTCGTCGGAATGACATACATGAACACGGTCCAGAGGTATAGTTTTTCCGCTCCATCAACTCGAAGAACAGGGTTCACATAAGCCGTGTAATTTACAATATATTCAGAGATTCTGGAAAAATTTGTCGAATGCGCGACCGTGGCCACGAGACTGTCAGGCATCATGATTGGCAAGCACGATGAGAAAAAAGCCAAAGCTCCGTATATCATGAATATACCAGCATCGAATTCCGTCACGACTTCATTCTCTGCGCGCCCTGCTGATCTCGATTCGAAATAAACATGCACAAAAACCGCAATAGAAACGACTTGCGGATAGAATAAGCTACCAGCCGGATATGTGACTATCGCCGTAAGAAGGCACGATAGGATGTATGGAATGGGCATTTATATTTCCGAATTTACTATGTATCGCACTGCAACCAATATTATCCTTCCCTAGTTATTTTTTGTATAATGCCGTACATTTTAATATCATATAAAGTGTATTTGATAATATAAAATATTTTTGATTGCAAAAGGGCAGCGACCGGATGAGGCCGGCAAAATCGGGCCTGCAGTCCAGGCGAGGACGAATTGCCTGGTGACAGTTGGCCCAATTCACTGAAAGGGCAGAGGACGAACAGCGGGCGACACACGTGAATTGGGCGAATAGTCACCGCAATTCTGCGGCGCCTTTGCCACATAAAACTGCGGTGACTGCGTCTCTATTTCACAGATAGAAGGTGTTGGCGGCGTAGAGTCGAACCGATGCGGAACGATTGCTTGAGCCCAGAATTGCACCTAAAAGAGCGAGATATGCTAGACTCCTTCTCGGTGCAGCGCATGCCCCCTTCTCTCGAGATCGCCCATACTCATTGCGCTGATCACCGCCACGAGATCGAAGCGAGTGGGCAATGCGGCTGCTTTTCCTGTGGCGCCACCTTTGCCTCCTTGGAGGTCACAACGTGGATCGACGGAGATCGGACCGCACTCTGTCCGCACTGTAGCGTTGACGCCGTCATCGGCGATGCGTCCGGCCTGCCAGCAACGTCACCTGAATTTCTCATGGAAATGCAACGGGCTTGGCTTTCGGTCTGGTGATCGGGGGCGGGGATGGATGACGCTCTTCTGAGTTCCGTCCAAGACTGGCTCGGAGCAGCCGGATACAGGAGGTGACAGTTAGCCCCTTGGGTAAACAGTCACCGGTCTCCGTTGCGATTGCCTTTGCGCCTTTGCACTTCCCTCAGATGAACAGCGTCGTGCCCGATTCCTGCGCCTCGGCGAGGAAGGCGGCGACGCCGCCGAGGTCGACACCGTCGATGAGTTCCTCGGCGCGGATGCCCATGACGTCCATGGACATCTGGCAGGCAATCACCTGGGCGCCGCCGTCGATGAGTGTCTTGAGCAGGCTCGCCGGTGTCTCCACATGCTTGTCGGCCATCACCTTGCGCATCAGGCGGGCGCCGATGCCGGCGAAGTTCATCTTGGACAGGCTGTCGAGCTTGCTGACGCCCTTTGGCAGCATGGCGCCGAAGCCCCATTCGATCAGCGACTTCTTCACCTTGGGCGCGTCGGCGCGGCGCAGCACGTTGAGGCCCCAGAAGGTGAAGAACAGGCTGACCGGCTTGCCCATGGCCAGCGCGCCATTGGCGATGATCAGCGAGGCCATGACCTTGTCGAGATCGCCCGAAAAGACCACCAGCGTCGTCTTCTCGCGGGCGGGCACAGCCGAAGCGGCGGGCTCCACCAGCGGCTTCTGGCCCTTGCGCAACAGCGCGGTGATCAGGCCCTTGGACGCTTCGATGCCCAGGAGCTCGTTGCCGGTCTTGCGCGCCCAGGCGCGGATGTCCTTGCCGAAAGCCGGGTCGGAGGCCACAACCTCGATCCGCTCGCCGGGCTGCATGGCCTCCATGGCCCGGTAGGTCTTCATGATCGGGCCGGGGCATTGCAGCCCGACGGCGTTGAGGCGGTGACGGTCGGCGACCGGCGTGACGATGGCGCAGGCCCCGGTTTCGGCCTCGATCTCGGCCGGGCTGCGGCGCTTGATGTCCTCGTAATCGAAGATGTCGGGATTGGCCTGCTTCTCGGTGGCCCAGGTATAGGTCTTGATGCCGCCGGAGAGATTGCGCACGTCGGCGAAGCCGGCCTGCTTGAGGATGCGATAGGCAAGATAGCCGCGCATGCCGATCTGGCAGAAGACGACGGTGGGCCTGGAAGGATCGAGTTCGCCGAGGCGCTCGCGCAGATGGTCTAGCTCGAGGTTGCGGGCGCCGGGCAGCGTCTGGATGGCATATTCCTCGGGCGTGCGCACGTCGATGAGCTGAAGGACGCCCGGCGTCTTGTCGATGTATTTGCGCAAGGAGCGCCAGTCGATCACCTCGTGGCTGCCGTTCAGCACATTGGCGGCCACATAGCCGGCGATGTTGACCGGATCCTTGGCCGAGCCGAAGGGCGGCGCATAGGCAAGTTCGAGGTTCGACAAGTCCTGCACCTTGAGGCCGGCCTGAATGGCCGTGGCGATGACGTCGATGCGCTTGTCGGCGCCGTCGGCGCCCACCGCCTGGGCACCGAGAATGCGGCCGTCGGGCGCATAGATCAGCTTGAGGCTGAGTTGCTTGCTGCCGGGATAATAGGAGGCATGCGAACCAGAGTGGGTGATGGTGGCCAGATGCGCAATGCCGGCGGCATCCAGCTGGGTCTCGTTGAGGCCGGTGCTGGCGGCAGCAAGATCGAACACCTTGAGGATGGCGGTGCCGAGCGTGCCGTCATAGCGCTTCCGCTGGTCGTCCGAGGCGGCGAGCATGTTGTCGGCGGCGGTACGGCCCTGGCGGTTGGCAGGCCCGGCAAGCGGGATCAGCGCCGGGCGGCCGGAAATGGTCTGGACGATCTCGATGGCATCGCCGACGGCGTAGATGTCGGGATCGGAGGTCGCAAGGAAGGCGTTGACCTTGATGCCGCCGGTGGGCCCGAGGTCCAGCCCGGCGCCGCGTGCCAGGGTCGTCTCCGGCCGGACGCCAATAGCGAGTACCACGATGTCGGCCTGCAGACGCTTGCCTGAGGCGAGGAAGACGAGGGTGTGGTCGGCCTTGTCCTCGAAATGCTCGATCTTGTCGCCGAGATAGAGCTCGATGTTCTTGTCCTTCATGTGCGAGTGCACGATGGAGGCCATCTCGTCGTCGAGCGGGGCGAGGATATGCGCCGCGCCCTCGACCAGCGTGGTGAAGAGACCGCGCTCGTGCAGGTTCTCGGCCATCTCGATGCCGATGAAGCCGCCGCCGATCACCACGGCCCGGCGTGGGCTGGCACCCGTGAGGTGATCCATGATGCGGTCGAGATCGGGGATGTTGCGCAGGGTGAAGATGCGCTTCGAGTCGATGCCCGGCAGGCGCGGCCGCACCGCTTCGGCGCCCGGCGACAGGAGCAGGCGGTCATAGGACTCTTCGGTCTCCTCGCCGGTCTTGAGATCGCGCAGCAGCACGGTCCTGGCGGACCGGTCGATGGCGATGGCTTCGGTGGAGGAGCGGACATCCACCTTGTAGCGCGCCTCGAACAGCGGCTCGGAGGTCACCAGCAGCTGTTCGCGGTCGGCAATGGCGCCGGAAATATGATAGGGCAAGCCGCAGTTGGCGAAGCTGATGAAGGGGCCGCGCTCGACCAGAAGGATCTCGGCTGTCTCGTCGTTGCGGCGAATGCGCGCCGCTGCCGTGGCGCCACCGGCCACGCCGCCAATGATGATGACCTTCATCGTCTTGCTCCTTCACCGCCGGATCTGCCCGCCACCGGGCGTCCATCGCGGTGCGTCTTTCGTTTAATTTCGGACTATAATTATATACGCGATTGCTAATTTACGAGTTTGGGCGAACCCCCTCGGTGTTTTTGCGCATGGTGGGCAGCGAGTGGATTTCGGTGGGGTTTTCCGTCGCGCGCTCCGGGTGATTTGAACGTGAATCCAAGGCAGAAGCTGAAAGCCGGCTAATCTTTCGGGCGGAATGGCCTCGACCCATTAGCAAAAGTCACGGGAAATCAGCCCGTTACGGACTGGTCAAGACTGGGAAAGTCGGCTATCGGCTCTGTCATAAAACTGTCATTTTACTGGGACGTACACGCCATGCTCGGCTGGTTCAGGAAACTCTTGCCCCGCGAAGACAAGTTCTTCGACATGTTCGAACAGCATGTGGCGACCGTCGTCGGCGCAGCCACGGCGCTCAACGGCCTGCTGACCGGCCAGAACATCGTGCGGCAGGGTGACGTCGTTGTGGCGCTGGAGGACAAGGCCGACGGCATCACCCGCGACGTGCTGCTGGCGGTGCGCCGCAGCTTCATCACCCCCTTCGACCGCAGCGACATCAAGGACCTGATCCAGTCGCTCGACGACACCATCGACACCATGCACCGCGTGGTGAAGACCGTCCGCCTGTTCGAACGCACCGAGTTCGAGCCGGGCATGCAGGAAATGGGGCAGGACATCCTGCGCGCCGCACAGCTGATCGCCGAGGCCATCCCGCTGCTGCGTGCCTCCGGCACCAATGCCGCCCGCCTGAGCGCCATCGCCGAGCAGGTGACGCGCGTGGAAGGTCATTCGGACGAACTGCACGAGAAGGGCCTCAAGGAGCTCTATCGCAGCTATGGCAAGACCGACGCCATGGCCTATTTCGTCGGCAGCCAGATCTATGGCGAACTTGAAAAGGTGCTCGACCGCTTCGAGGACGTCGCCAACGAAATCAGCGGCATCGTGATCGAGAACGTCTGATGGACACCCTCGCCTTTCCGCTGCTGGCGGGCCTGATCTTCGTGGCGCTGGCCTTCGACTTTCTGAACGGCCTGCACGATGCGGCAAACTCCATCGCCACCATCGTCTCGACCCGTGTGCTCAGGCCGCAATATGCGGTGTTCTGGGCCGCCTTCTTCAACTTCATCGCCTTCCTGTTCTTCGGCCTGCATGTGGCCAACACGGTCGGCAAGGGCATCGTCGATCCGGCCGTGATCACCCCGGCAGTGATCTTTGCCGCCCTGGTCGGCGCCATCGCCTGGAACGTGATCACCTGGATCTTCGGCATTCCCTCCTCCTCCTCGCACGCCCTTGTCGGCGGCCTGGTCGGCGCGGGGCTGATGAAGGCAGGCACCAGTTCGATCGTGGTGGAGGGCCTTGCCAAGACGGCGAGCGCCATCGTGCTGTCGCCGCTGGTCGGCTTCGTGCTGGCGATGGTGCTGGTGCTGATCGTCACCTGGATCTGCGTGCGCCAGACGCCGCATGGCGTCGACAAGGCCTTCCGCTCGCTGCAGTTCGTCTCGGCCTCGCTCTATTCGCTCGGCCACGGCGGCAACGACGCGCAGAAGACCATGGGCATCATCGCCGTGCTGCTCTATTCGCAGGGCTATCTCGGCAGCGATTTCCACGTGCCGCTGTGGGTGGTGCTGTCCTGCCAGGCGGCCATGGCCGCCGGCACGCTGTTTGGCGGCTGGCGCATCGTCCACACCATGGGCTCGAAGATCACCCGACTGAACCCGATGCAGGGCTTCTGCGCCGAAACCGGCGGTGCCCTGACACTGTTCGGCGCCACCTGGCTCGGCGTGCCCGTGTCGACGACCCACACGATCACCGGCGCCATCGTCGGCGTCGGCTCGGCCCGCCGCACCTCGGCGGTGCGCTGGGGCCTTGCCGGCAACATCGTGGTGGCCTGGGTGATCACCCTGCCCGCCGCGGCGGCGATCTCCGCCGCGACCTACTGGATCGCGAGCCTGTTCTGACAGCCTCTCAGCCTTCCGCGACGACCTGAAACCGGCCGTCGCGGTAGCCGGTGATGCGCACGCGCGCACCTGCCGGCAGGTCGGGCCCCTCGACACGCCAGACCGTATCGTCAAGGCGGATATGGCCGGTGCCGTGGGAAATCGCCGTGTCGAGCACGGCGGAGCGACCGATCTGCCGACCGGCCCGATCATTGGCGAGCCCGTCCGCCTCGGTACCGGCGCGGCCATAATAGCGGCGACCGACCAGCGCAGCCACCACCGCCAGCACGACGAAGATCACCACCTGCGCCTGCCAGCCGAGCGTCACCAGCAGCGCAAGGGCGCCCGTCAAGCCGGCGGCAATGGCGAACCAGATGAAGAAGGTGCCCGGCGCCAGCACCTCGATCCCCGCCAGCACCAGTGCGAGCACCCACCAGGACCACGGCCCGAGGTAGGCGACAATCTGTTGGGTCAGCCCCATGGCGTTATCCTTCCCGGGTGACGGTCGGCACCGAGCCCGTACGCTTGGCGCGGTTGGTCGCGTCGGTTTCCGGGCTGAAGGCGGAGCGGGCCAGCTCGGCGATGCCGCCCAGCGACCCGATCAGCGCCGAGGCTTCGACCGGCAGCATCAGGATCTTCTGGTTCGGCGAATGGGCGAACTGGGCCAGCGCCTGGGTGTACTTGTCGGCGATGAAATAGTTGAGCGCCTGCACGTCGCCCTTGGACACCGCCTCGGACACCAGCGCCGTCGCCTTGGCTTCCGCTTCCGCCGAGCGTTCGCGCGCTTCGGCATCGCGGAAGGCAGCTTCCTTGCGGCCCTCGGCCTGCAGCACGAGATTCTGCTTTTCGCCCTCGGCGCGCAGGATGGCGGCCTGACGCATGCCCTCGGCCTCGAGAATGGACGCGCGCTTCTCGCGCTCGGCCTTCATCTGCCGCGCCATGCTGTCCACCAGATCGGCCGGCGGATTGATGTCCTTGATCTCGACACGGGTGATCTTGACGCCCCAGGCCTCGGTGGCCGCGTCGACGGTGCGCAGCAGGCGCGCATTGATCTCGTCGCGGTTGGACAGGAGGTTGTCGAGCTCCATGGAGCCCATGACCGTGCGGATGTTGGTCATGGTGATGTTGAGGATGGCATTGTGCAGATTGGCCACCTCATAGGCGGCCCGCGCTGCATCCAGCACCTGGAAGAAGGCCACACCGTCCACCTTGCAGGTGGCGTTGTCGCGCGTGATGATCTCCTGGCTGGGGATGTCGAGCACCTGCTCCATGCGGTTCATCTTGGCGCCGACGCGATCGAAGAAGGGGACGATCAGATTGAGACCGGGCTGCAGCGTGCGCGTATAGCGACCGAAACGCTCGACGGTCCAGTTATAGCCCTGCGGCACCTGCTTGACGCCGGCGAACAGCACAACAATCACAAAAAGAACAAGCGCGATGAGCGCGACGTCACCGCCAGTCAAAATGATATCCATGGCAAATCTCCCCGGAGCCACTGGGTGCCTTGAGCCTTGCGGTCTCATCCCTCGGCCGATGATCTGACCGGTGAGCCGGTCGCGGCACTGGTGTCCCAGACGCCGACGGCTTCCGCAGTCAGAGCGCGCTGAATCTAGGTGCTGCAGTCGGGAAATTCAAACGGGCAATCGACGAAGCCCGAGCAATAGGTTGATTATCGGCGAAGAGCCGTCGAGCCAGCCGTCCTGTCAAGCAGCGCAAGGCCTCCGCCAACCTGCGGCCTCCCATGTAGGACAGGGACCGCAGGTCGGACTTCCTTCTCGAAGCACAGTCCCTTACGCGGCGGCGGGAACAGCGGTCTCGACAGCAGGCAGGCCGGTCGGGCGCAGGACGCCTTCGGCGCCGGCGAGGCTGCCGGGGATCAGTTCGAGGCCGAGGAAGCGGCTGCGCTCATAGGGGCCGGGCATGGCGAGGCCGCCCATGTTGCGGGTCGAGAAGCCGAAACGGCGGTAATAGGGTTCATCGCCAACCAGCAGGATGGCGCCGTGACCGGCCTCGCGCGCCCGGGCGATGGCAAGACGCATCAGCGCCGCGCCGATGCCTTCACTGCGATAGTCGCCATCCACCGCCAGCGGGCCGAGCAGCAGCACCGGCGTGCCCGAGCGACCGCAGGCGGCGTGCCAGAGGCGCACGGTGCCGATGAGCTTGTCGCCGTCGCGGGCGACCAGCGCCAGGCCGTCGGCCGGCAGGCGACCGGAGCGAATGCGCTCCGACGACTTGCGAAAGCGCGCCGGTCCGAAGACACGATCGAGAAGGGTGTCACGCGCGGCAACGTCGCCGCAGAGTTCATCGCTATAGGCAATCATGGCAGCAACCCGAGCCTCCGGCAGTCTCGGAGGCAAGCAGGTCAACGGGTACCGGGCGAACAGCCGTCCGGAGCGATGTCAGTCGGGGTCTTTTCCTGTTTTCCTTTCGGCCCTCGCGGGCCGCCTCGCCGGTCGGCTCGGGTGACCTGCGGTCACTTGGGCCTCTGGGGGTACGGCCCTTGCGGGCCGCCTCGCCGGTCGGCTCGGGTGACCTTCGGTCACTTGGGCTTCCGGGTGAACGGCCCATACGGGCCGCCTCGCCGGTCGGCTCGGGTGACCTTTGGTCACAGGATCAGATCACATAGGCCTTGAGCGGCGCGAAGCCGTTGAAGGCGACCGCCGAATAGGTGGTCGTGTAGGCACCGGTGCCCTCGATCAGCACCTCGTCGCCGATTTCCAGCGACAGCGGCAGCGGATAGGGCGTCTTCTCATAGAGGACGTCGGCGCTGTCGCAGGTCGGGCCGGCGAGGATGCAGGGCGCGGTTTCCGTGCCGTCGTGACGGGTGCGGATCGGATAGCGGATCGCCTCTTCCATCGTCTCGGCCAGACCGCCGAACTTGCCGATGTCGAGATAGACCCAGCGCTGCTCGTCGTCGCGGTGCTTCTTGGAGATCAGCACCACCTCGGCCTTGATCATGCCGGCGCCGCCGACCATGCCGCGGCCGGGCTCGATGATCGTCTCGGGAATGTGGTTGCCGAAATGGCGACGCACAGCCTCGTCGATCGAGCGGCCATAGGCCTCGGTGGCCGGCACGTCCTTGAGGTAACGGGTCGGGAAGCCGCCGCCCATGTTGACCATGCGCAGCGTGATGCCGCGCTCGCCCAACTGGTTGAAGATGGCGGCAGCCGACGCCAGCGCCCCGTCCCAAGCCTCGAGATTGGCCTGCTGCGAGCCCACATGGAAGGACACGCCATAGGCATCGAGACCGGAATGATGGGCATATTCAAGAACTTCGGCAGCCATGGACGGCTCGCAGCCGAACTTGCGGCTGAGCGGCCATTCGGCCCCGGCACCGTCGCACAGGATGCGGCAGAACACCTTGGCCCCCTTGGCCTGACGGGCGATCTTGTCGACTTCGGCTTCGCAATCCACGGCGAACAGGCGGATGCCCAGCTCGAAGGCGCGGGCGATGTCGCGCTCCTTCTTGATGGTATTGCCGAAGGAAATGCGGTCGGCCGTGGCACCGGCGGCGAGCGCCATCTCGATCTCGGGGATCGAAGCGCAATCGAAGCAGGAGCCGAGATCGGCGAGCAGCGACAGAACTTCCGGCGCCGGATTGGCCTTCACGGCGTAGAAGATGCGGGTGTCCGGCAGCGCATGACGGAACGCGGTGAAATTGTCGCGAACAACGTCGAGATCGACAACGAGGCAGGGGCCTTCGGGTCGTCGGGAGGCGAGGAAGTCGAGGATGCGAGCGGTCATGTCAGTCGGAGCTCCGAGCGTCCAAGGTGCGGCACACGAGGGTGAATCATCCCATCCCGCGCATCGGTGTGGACCCGAGGCGCAAGCGACATGAACCCTCATCCGGACCCCATGGGGACCCGGAGGGTGAAGTGTTGACTTGAGCGACAGCCATCCCCGGTCAGATCACCGTGACGAATGAACGCTTCAGTCGGCCAGCCTTTGATTGGAAGGGATTTCTCCGATCCGCACGTCCGGCAAGGAAGTAGTTGCCTCTTCAGTAACCCCGGCGTTTGGAGCGCCGGCAGAGACCAAAAAAGCCCTCTACGTCGTTGCTTTAAGTCGCGTCCGCCGCTTGAGAAGCAGCTTAGACCCGGTTTATCTCCGGTCACCGGCTTGCCCTCGCCGGAACCGCCGTTAGCGGCCCTAGCGAAGCCGGCACGCAACCACAGGCACGTGCGAAATTGGGCAAGAGCGGATGTAATCCCCATCGCCCCCTCGTGCAAGAGAAAATGCTAGAAAAAAACGGAATAACCTATTCCAGCCGCCAAAAAGGCCCGGAAATCCGGGCTTTCCAGTTGAATTTCCTGACAAATCCTTAACAATCTGCCGCGGAAACCCAGTCTACAAACGGGCACGAATCGGACAAGGTGAGCAGGCAGGATCTCTCTCGCGGCAGCCACAGGCCAGGACCGCCGATCGAGCAGCCAACTGGAAAGCGTCATTCATGGACACGCTCACGCGCATGCGCACATTCGTCGAGGTCGTCGACGCCGGCGGCTTCTCCGCCGCCGCCCGCAAGCTGGGCCGCTCCAAGGCGCTGATTTCCAAATATGTGAAGGAGCTCGAGGACGAACTGGGCGCCCGCCTGATGAACCGGACGACGCGCCGCCTGTCGCTCACCGAACTCGGTCACGCCTATTATCGCGATGCCGGCGAAATCCTGCAGCGCGTCGATGATCTGCAGGACATGGTGCGCGACCGCCATGGCGAGCCGACGGGTCTGTTGCGCGTCACCGCGCCGCGCAGCTTTGGCGATGACGCGCTCGGCGTCGCCATCATGGATTTTGCCCGCCTGCATCCCTCCATCAAGCTGGAGCTGAAGCTGGACGACCGCTTCATCGACCTGGTGGACGAGGGCTTCGACTGCGCCATCCGCGTGTCGGAACTGCAGGACTCCAGCCTGATCGCCCGCAAGCTCTCGGACTATCGCTTCGTCACCGTCGCCCGGCCCGACCTGTTCGAGACCTTCGGCCGGCCCACCCACCCGGACGACCTCGCCCGCGTGCCCTGCGTCATCGACAGCAACCTGCGCAACCGCTTCAACTGGCGCTTCCTGGTGGACGGCCAGAAGCAGACGGTGCAGATCTCGGGCCGCATCGAGGTGAACTCGCCCATGGCGGTGCGCATGGCAGCGCTCGCCGGCCTCGGCTTCGGCTGCGTGCCCTATCTGATGGTGGAGCAGGACATCGCCGACGGAAAGCTGGAGGTCGTGCTTGACGACTACGAGATCGGCCTTGCCGCCATCTACATCGTCTATCCGCACCGGCGCCACCTGTCGGCCAAGATCCGCGCCTTCGTCGATCATCTGGTCAAGTGGTTCGAAACAGAAGGCGATCGCTGCCGCGCCGGCCTCGGCGGCACGCCGCGCGAGGACGCCGAACCTGCGGTGGAATGATCGCTTTTGTGCGCTTGACCGTCGTCATCGTAATGCCCCAATTGGGACGACACCATCGCGCCGGTTTCGACGCGGTGCGCATCTGCACACCCAAGGAATGAACATGCTCTGGTCCCGGATGTCCGCCTGGATGAACCTGCCCCGTCTGGCCGCCGCGACGTCGCTGGCCATTGCCTGCGCCACAACGGCCGCAGTGGCCCACCCCCATGTCTTCGTCGATGCCAAGGCGGAAGTGGTGTTCGACGCTGAGGGGCGGATCACAGCCATCCGCAACATCTGGCGCTTCGACGACGCCTATTCGGCCTTTGCCAGCCAGGGCCTCGACACCAACGGCGACGGCAAGCTGTCGGTGGAGGAGTTGAAGCCTCTCGCCGATCTCAACATCAAGTCCATGCCTGACTATGGCTTCTTCACCTTCCTGACCATCGACGGCAAGGATGCGGACTTCGATCCGCCCAAGGAATATTGGCTGCAAGCCGATGACCAGGGCCTGCTGACGCTCTACTTCACCCTGCCCACCAAGGGCGCGGTGACCGTCGCCGGACACAAGACGCGGCTCGAGGTCTATGACCCCACCTATTTCGTCGCCTTCGACTTCGTCGAGGACAAGGATACGCCACTGATGCTGGACAAGGCACCGTCCGGCTGCAGCTTCAAGGTGTTCCGGCCGGACTCCAACTCCATGGATCCCGCCGCCATGGCGGCGCTGGCGCAGATTCCCGCCGACCAGCGCAACATCCCGGCGGATCTGCAGATGATCACCAACGACCTGACCAACGGGGCCGACATCTCATGCCCATGACGCATCGCGGCCGTGTTGCTGCAAGTCTTGCCCTGTCGCTGGCGCTGGGCGCCGGACTGATGGCGCTTTCAAGCCACGCAGCGCTCGCCGCAGGCCCCTTCGGCGTGGGACTGCCCGAACCCGCTCCGACCGGCGGCGGCTTCCTGCCCGGCCTCTTCGCCGCGATCGCCCGCTGGCAGTCGCAGTTCTATCAGGAACTGACGGCAACGCTGCGCGCCATGAAGACCGACGGCCGCGCCGGACTGTGGCTGATTGCCCTCTCCTTCCTCTATGGCGTGTTGCACGCCGCCGGCCCCGGTCATGGCAAGGCGGTGATCTCGGCCTATGTGCTGGCCAACCGTGAGACCGCGCGCAACGGCGCCGTGCTGGCCTTCGTCTCTGCGCTGGCGCAGGCTGTGGCCGCCGTGGTGCTGGTATCGATCGCCGCCATTGCGCTCGGCGCCACGTCCATCGCAATGACGCAGGCGGCGCAGGTGATGGAGATCGGCTCCTTCGCCCTGATCACCGGCCTCGGCGTCTGGCTGGTCTGGCGCAAGATCGTCCAGCCGATCGCGCGGAATTTCGGCGAGCGTTATGCACCGATCGCCGTGACGACGGGAGGCCAAGCGGTCGCCTTTGCGTCGGACAATGACCACCATCACGATCATGGCCACGCTCATGACCATGGGCACCACCATCATCACCACGATCACAGCCATCACCATCACGACCACGGGGGGCTCGCCTGCGACTGCGGCCATGTGCATGCGCCGACGCCTGACGCGGTGGCCGGCAAGCTCGACTGGAAGAAGGCGTCCTCGGCCATTGCAGCCGTGGGCTTCCGCCCCTGCACCGGCGCGCTGATCGTGCTGGTTTTCGCCCTGAGCCAGGGCATCTATGCCGCCGGCATCCTCGCCACTTTCGCCATGGGCATGGGCACCGGCCTGACCGTCGCGACGCTGACGCTGCTGGCGGTCTCGGTCAGGGCCGTTGCGCTCCGCGCGGCGGCGAGCCGACCGGAAGCTGCCTGGACGGCGCACCTGCACACGGCCTTCGAAGCCGCGGCAGCGGTTGTGATCCTGCTGTTCGGCGCCCTGATGCTCGGCGCCTCGCTCTATGCGGTGTGACGGCTAAAACCGACAGCGCGCTCAGCGACGCCCGGCATAGGCCCGTGCGGCGTCGCCGAAGGCGCCGAAGATGGCTTGCGAGGGGCCATCGGTGGCGGCCCAGAACTCCGGATGCCACTGGACGCCGAGCGTGAAGCCCGGCGCATCCTTGACCGAGACAGCCTCGATGGTGCCGTCGGGGGCCAGCGCCTCGATGGCAAGGCGATCCGACAGATGGCCGATGGCCTGCCGGTGCAGCGAATTGACGTCGACCTTGTCGGCATTGAGTACGCGACCGAGGCAGCCGCCGGCCACCACCTGCACCGGATGGCGGATGACGAAGCGTTCGGCCATCACCTCGGACTCGGGCGCACGGTGATCCATGCGGCCATCGAGATCCTGCACCTCTGAAATCAGGCTGCCTCCCAGCGCAACGTTGAGCTCCTGCAGGCCACGGCAGATGCACAGCAGCGGCACACCGCGCTCGATGGCCCGGCGGATGAGCGGCAAGGTGGTCGCATCGCGCTCCTCGTCGAAGGGCTCCATGGACGGATGCGGCTCGACGCCGAAGTTGCGCGGATGCACGTTGGAGCGCGAGCCCGTGCAGACAAGCCCGTCGGCACGATCGAGAATCGCATCGAAGTCGAGCCGATCGCCGAAGGCCGGCACGATCAGCGGCATCACCCCGGCCTGTGTCAGCGTCGCCTGCAGATAGGTGGACGGGGCAGCATGCCAGGCATAGCCCTGGAAATGGCGGACATCGGGGGTAACGAGCACAACAGGGGCAGACATACTCAATTCCTTCAAGCGGGGCGCCAGTTTCAGCAGGCCGGCAGCGCTTCGTCAAGCCAGCCCGAAGGGTGAAGTGTGCGGCACAAGATGTCGTCTTGAGTCCCGTTGCGACTTCGGCTTTTATTGCGGCGGGAGAGTGACCAGCAAAACGCGAAATGATTGCGATGCAAAGACTCCGGCTTCAACGGGCCGGGGCGCTCTGGCCAGACGTTCAAAGGAGGGGGAACAGCACATGGATCGTCGTTCATTCATCAAGAAGGCCGGTATGGTAACCACCGGCGCCGCCGTCGGCACCGCGCCGCTCGCAGCGCCCGCGCTGGCCGAGGACATGCCCACCATCAAGTGGCGCCTGACCTCCAGCTTTCCGAAGACGCTGGACACCATCTTCGGCGCCGCCGAAGTGATGGCCAAGGCCGTGTCGGATGCCACCGGCGGCAAGTTCCAGATCCAGGTGTTCCCGGCCGGCGAACTGGTGCCCGGCCCGCAGGCGCTCGACGCCGTGCAGAATGACACCGTGGAGTGCTGCCACACCGCCTCCTACTATTATGTGGGCAAGGACCCGACCTTCGCCTTCGGCACCGCGCTGCCCTTCGGCCTCAACGCCCGCCAGCAGAATGCCTGGATCTACGAGGGCGGCGGCCAGCAGCTGCTCGACGAGTTCTATGGCAATTACGGCGTGGTCTCCATGCTCGGCGGCAACACCGGCACGCAGATGGGCGGCTGGTTCCGCAAGGAGATCAGCACCGTGGCCGACCTCAACGGCCTGAAGATGCGCATCGGCGGCATGGGCGGCAAGATCCTGGCCGCGCTCGGCGCCGTGCCGCAGCAGATCCCCGGCGGCGACATCTATCCGGCGCTGGAAAAGGGCACCATCGACGCCACCGAATGGGTCGGCCCCTATGACGACGAGAAGCTCGGCTTCTATCAGGTCGCCAAGTTCTACTATTACCCGGGCTTCTGGGAAGGTTCGGCCTCGCTGCACTTCATGTTCAACAAGGCCAAGTTCGACGCCCTGCCGGAAAGCTACAAGGCCATCCTCAATGCTGCGGCCGCGCTGGCCAACGCTGTCATGCAGGCCAAGTATGACGTGAAGAACAACACGGCCATCCGCTCGCTGGTGGCCAAGGGCGTGCAGCTGCGCCCCTTCAGCCGCGAGATCCTGGATGCCGCCTACGACGCGTCGTTCAAGATCTATGACGACCTGTCCAGCACCAATGCCAACTTCAAGAAGATCTATGAACCCTGGAAGCAGTTCCGCACGGAAACCTACCAGTGGTTCCGCGTGGCGGAATACAACTACGACTCCTATGTCTACGCCCAGCAGGCCGCCGGCAAGTAAGCCGGACGCGTCCACGGATCTGAAGACAGGCCACGAAACGAGCCGGCCCGGAGCAATCCGGGCCGGTTTGCCGTTCAGGGCTTGGGTGGGGCGCCGAAATCCGGGGCGGGCAAGCCGGATGGAGGCGTTGTCGGGGCGGACGGAGCGGGTGCGCCAAAATCAGGTGCCGGCAGGCCGGACGGCGGCGCCGCCGGAGCCGCGGGCGCAGGCGCTCCGAAATCCGGCGCGGGCGTTCCGAAGCTCGGCGCTGCCGCTCCGCCCGGCGGCGCAAAGGGATTGGCCCCGGCTCCGCCACCAAAGGGATTGGACCCGGCGCCGCCGGCCGGCGTCGGAAGATCGATGCGAACCGTCGCCGGGTCGACCAGCGGCGCGTTGGACTTGTAGTCGACGATGCCCGGGAAGGCGATCACCAGCGCCACCATCAGGATCTGGATCAGCACGAAGGGAATGGCCCCGTAATAGATCTGCATCGTGGTGACCGGGTTGATCATCTTGCCCGTCACCTTGTCCGGATAGGCCCGCTCCGGCGCCACCGAACGCAGATAGAACAGGGCAAAGCCGAAAGGCGGATGCATGAACGACGTCTGCATGTTGACGCCCAGGAGCACGCCGAACCAGATGAGATCGATCCCGAGCTTGTCGGCAACCGGCGCCAGCAAGGGAACGATGATGAAGGCCAGTTCGAAGAAATCGAGGAAGAAGGCCAGAAAGAAGACGATGACGTTGACGACGATCAGGAAGCCCAGCTGCCCGCCGGGAATGGCGGTCAACAGATGCTCGACCCAGACGTGGCCGTTGATGCCGTAGAAGGTGAGCGAAAAGACGCGCGCCCCCAGCAGGATGAACACCACGAAAGCCGACAGCCGCGCCGTGGTGTCGAGCGCCTGCCGGATCATCGTCATGTTGAGGCGCCGATTGACGAGCGCCAGCAGCAACGCGCCGGCGCCGCCCATGGCCCCGCCTTCGGTGGGCGTGGCAAGACCGATGAAGATGGTGCCGAGCACAAGAAAGATCAGGACCAGCGGCGGCACCAGCGTGGTGACCACCTTGAAGAGCAGCTTCATGCCCCTGAGCGTCCGCGCCTCCGGCGGCAGCGCCGGCACATAGTGGGGACGGAAGATCGAGACGAGGAGAATGAAGCCGGCGTAGAAGCCGGTGAGCACCAGACCGGGAATGAAGGCGCCCTTGTACATGTCGCCGACCGAACGGCCAAGCTGGTCGGCCAGAACGATGAGCACCAGGCTCGGCGGGATGATCTGCGCCAGCGTGCCCGAGGCGGCGATGGTACCGGCGGCGATGCGGCGGTCATAGCCATAACGCAGCATGATTGGCAGGGAGATCAGCCCCATGGAAATGACCGACGCGGCGACCACGCCGGTGGTGGCCGCAAGCAGCGCGCCGACGAAGATCACCGCATAGGCGAGACCACCGCGCACCGGCCCGAACAGCTGGCCGATGGTGTCGAGCAGATCCTCCGCCATGCCGGATCGCTCGAGGATCAACCCCATGAAGGTGAAGAAGGGGATCGCCAGCAGCGTTTCATTGCCCATGGTCGCCCAGATGCGATCGGGCATGGCCTGGAACAGATTGGGCGACAACAGGTCGAGCTCGATGCCGACGACGCCGAAGAAGAAGCCGCAGGCGGCCAGGGCGAAGGCAACGGGATAGCCCAGCAACATGAACAGGACGAGCGCCGCAAACATGATCGGCGCGAGATTTTCAGCCAGGAATGCAAGCATCGGGATGGTCTCACCGGCGGTTGGCTGGAAGATGATTTCCGAGCGACAATGGAAGCGGGGCCTGAAAGGTCAGGTCGACGGCCGCTTAGTGGGACTTGATCTGGTCGCGCAGGGGATCCGGCCCATCGCCGGTCAGGAAGGCGATCCGCTTGATCAGTTCAGAGACCCCTTGCAATCCGAGCAGGGTGAAGCCAGCCGGGATCAGCGCCCAGGCCGGCCAGAACAACAGCCCCCCCTCGTTGGGCGAGGTTTCGCCGGAGTGGAACTTGTCGACCACGACCGGCCACACGAGATCGACCGTGATGACGCAGAAGGGCAGGAGAAAGACCAGCGTGCCGAAGATCTCGATCAGGATCTGCGTCCGGCGCGAAAGACGACCGTAGATGAGGTCGATGCGCACATGCTCTCCGCGCAGCAGCGCATAGCCGGCGCAGAGCAGGAAGACAGCGGAGAACAGATACCACTGCAGTTCGAGATAGGCGTTGGAGCTGATCGAGAAAAGCTTCCGCATCAGCGCATTGCCGACGCTGACGAAGATGGCGACCAGCAAGAGCCACTTCGCAAGACGGTTCACTTGTGTGTTCAGGAGATCAATGCCCCTGCACAGCTGCAACAGCCCCCTCATCCCTGCCTCCCCCCGCTTTTTCTGACCGGAACCTCCTCACGGCGCCGGCCTTTGTCTGGATCTTACGGCACAATGCAATCAAAATCACGTAGTCTCCCGTAGTAGAGCCGGCAAAGTCGGTCCTTTGATCGCACATCCAGACACCGCGGCAGGTTGACGCAAGTGTGCGCTGCTGGGGCCGAAGTGCGGCAAGCCGATGCGCCACGAGGCGTCGGGTCCGCCCCTGCAACCGCGGCAGGATGCAATCCTGCGGGGAAATATTGGGTTGAATGATGCTATACATGGCAAATATATCGCAAAAGGCATGTGTAGTTTGGCAATCGCATTGTGAGATTTTATAGATGAATGGCACATACTGTCGCCAGACCTGCGAATTCCACGCAACGAAACAACTTTCAACAGCCAAGCTATTTCAATTGAGGTAAATTTCATGTAGCATATAGATACATGGCGTGTATAAATCAACTATTGAGTGCAATTTTGCAATCGATAGGCCGGAAATGAGCTGACGTACAACCTTGACGACCCTGGACTCGGATCAGAAATTTTTACGACCTAACGATAGTGACGCGCGCATTCTGATCGTCGAGGGCAGCCAAAACGACTTGCGCGTGATTTATCGGTTGCTATCACAATCCCCGATATCCCTGGCCATATCAACAGCGTCCAACGCGGCAGAGGCCATGGAGCAGATCGATCGTGGCCAGACCGACAAGTCGTCCAGCCCCGACCTTGTGATTCTCGACTTCGACCTGCCCGGGTCCGACGCCCCTCGCCTGCTCACCCAGATGCGGCGCGATCCCCGTCACAAGGCCCTGCCCGTGGTGGTTCTGACCCGTGGCACCGATCCAGGCGCCATCCGGCGCGCCTATGACTTCGGGGCCAATGCCGTGATCTCCAAGCCGGAAACGCAGGAAGGCATGGGCGAAATCGTTCGCACCATCGTCGACTTCTGGTTCAAGGTCGCCGACCGCTATCTCCTGGACTGAGCCCGATCCCCTCCGAAGCACTCTTGCGAGCGCGCCTAACTCCGCCTATCTCGGCAGGATGAAAGTCGTTTCCGGCTTTTGCCTGACCCTGGGATGACGCGCGCGATGGACATGACGGCCCCTGCCAAGACCCACGCCCTGCCGGCGGGACACCCGCCCGTAGCCTTTGGACGCATCGGCGTGTTGCTGGTCAACCTCGGAACGCCCGACGGCACCGACAAGAAATCCATGCGCCGCTATCTCGAGGAGTTCCTGACGGACCGCCGCGTCATCGAGGTGCCGCGCTGGAAGTGGTATCCGGTGCTCTACGGGATCATTCTCAATGTCCGCCCGGCCAGGAAGGGCAAGGACTACGACACCATCTGGAACCGCGAGCGCAACGAGAGCCCGCTCAGGACCTTCACCCGCTCGCAGGCCGAACAGTTGCAGGGCCGACTCGCCGACCTCGCGGGCGTCGAGGTGGACTGGGCCATGCGCTACGGCAATCCCTCCATCGCCGAACGCATGGACGCGCTGAAGGCCAAGGGCTGCGAACGCATCCTCGTCTATCCGCTCTATCCGCAATATGCGGCAGCAACCACGGCGACCGTCAACGACAAGGTCTTCGAATATCTCCTTAAGCAGCGCTGGCAGCCGGCCCTGCGCACCGTGCCGCCCTATCACGACGACCCCGCCTATATCGACGCCGTCGCCGGGTCGATCGAGAGCCATCTTGCCACGCTCGACTGGGAGCCGGAGGTGGTGCTGACCTCGTTCCACGGCATCCCCCAGAGCTATTTTGCCAAGGGCGACCCATACTATTGCCATTGCCAGAAGACGGCACGGCTGCTGCGCGAACGGCTCGGCTGGGACAAGGACAAGCTCAAGATCACCTTCCAGTCGCGCTTCGGGCCGGAGGAATGGCTGCAGCCCTATACCGACAAGACCGTCGAGGCGCTGGCCAGGTCCGGCGTCAAGCGCATCGCCGTGGCGACCCCCGGCTTCGTGTCGGACTGCCTGGAAACGCTTGAAGAGATCGCCGGCGAGAATGCCGAGATCTTCCGTCACGCCGGCGGCGAGAAGTTCAGCCACATCCCCTGCCTCAACGACAGTGCGCCGGGCGTCGACGTGATCGAGGCCGTGGTGCGCCGCGAGCTCAAGGGCTGGGTCTGACCAAACCTTTCGAATGTTCTAAGCCGGCGGACCGAGGCGTTCGCCAGCTTTTTCCGTCAAGGCCGGGCCGCACGCCCGGCCTTTTTGCTTCCCGGCCAAGGAAAAGTCTCAGTCAAACGCGCCGATTGATCCGGCAAGATACGGAATTTTCGCGGCAATCTTGACTATGACCGTCGCACTCTATGTAATGACAACTCTATGGTCCGGCATGAAATGGCACCAGGCGCCGCCGTTGACCTTTTTTCCCGCAATTCCCGTTGACCTGAAAGACGTGGAGATGAACCGGCACCCGGGGTGCCGATTAAGGAGAGGTTTGAATGAACGCATGGACCGTGCATGGCACGATTTCCGGTCCCATCGTAATGATCGGTTTTGGATCCATTGGGCGCGGCACGCTGCCGCTCATCGAACGGCATCTCGACTTCGACCGATCACGCTTTGTGGTGATTGACCCAAGCGACAAGGGCAAGGACATTCTGGCCTATCACGGTATCAAGTTCATCCAGGCCGCTGTGACCGAAGAGAACTACCGCGAACTGCTGACCCCGCTGCTCACCGAAGGCGGTGGCCAGGGCTTCTGCATCAACCTCTCGGTCGACACCTCCTCGCTCGACATCATGAAGCTCTGCCGGGAGATCGGCTCGCTCTACATCGATACCGTGGTCGAGCCCTGGGAAGGTTTCTATTTCGACAAGGACGCCCACCCGAGCGACCGCACCAACTACGCCCTGCGTGAAGCCGTGCGCGCCGAGAAGCGCAGTAATCCCGGCGGTTCGACGGCGGTGTCCTGCTGCGGCGCCAATCCGGGCATGGTCAGCTGGTTCGTCAAGGTGGCGCTCACCAACCTCGCCGACGACATGGGGCTTGCCTATGACAAGCCGAAGAACCGCGCCGACTGGGCCGCGCTGATGCAGCGCGTCGGCGTCAAGGGCATCCACATTGCCGAGCGCGACACTCAGCGCACGCGCATTCCCCATTCCATGCACGTGTTCCGCAACACCTGGTCGGTGGACGGCTTCGTCTCCGAAGGATTGCAGCCGGCCGAGCTTGGCTGGGGCACGTTCGAGACCTGGGAGCCGGACACCGCCCGCCATCACGACGCCGGTTGTCAGGCCGCCATCTACCTGCTGCAGGCCGGCGCCAACACGCGCGTGCGCACCTGGTGCCCGACGCCCGGTCCGCAGTTCGGCTTCCTGGTGACCCACAATGAGGCCATCTCCATCTCCGACTATTACACCGTCGGCGAGGGCGCCAAGCCGGCCTACCGTCCCACCTGCCACTATGCCTATCACCCGGCCAATGTGGCGGTGCTGTCGCTGCATGAAATGTTCGGCCAGGGCGGCCAGATGCAGGCCGACACCCATGTTCTCTCCGAAAAGGACATTGTCGACGGTTCGGATGAACTGGGCGTGCTGCTGTTCGGCCACGAGAAGAACGCCTACTGGTACGGCTCGCAGCTCTCCATCGACGAGGCGCGCAAGCTCGCCCCCTATCAGAATGCCACCGGCCTGCAGGTCACCTCGGCCGTGCTGGCGGGCATCGTCTGGGCGCTGGAAAACCCCGACGCCGGCATCGTCGAGACCGACGAGATGGACCACGAGCGCTGCCTCGAGGTGCAGATGCCCTATCTCGGGCCGGTGAAGGGCTATTACACCGACTGGACCCCGCTCGAAGGGCGCCCGGGCTTCTTCCCCGAGGACATCGACGAGGCCTCGCCCTGGAGCTTCCGCAACATCCTGGTGCGCTGAGTTGCGAAGGATCGAGAGCTGCGGCGCGCGCCGCAGCTCTCCCATCTCGAACGTCTCATGCCCCTGATGCAGATCAGAAATTCGAACCGGATGCAACGAGCCGATGCGTCAGCATCTTGGCGCTGAGCATCATGTCTGCGACGGGGTGAAACGGGCGACCAGTTCGTGCGCGTCGCCGGGATAGATGAGCGAGACGGCGGTGACCGGCTGCTCGGCCCGCCAGGTATGGCGATCGATCACCAGACAGGCGGTGCCCTCGGGCAGGTCCAGCGCGGCGGCGGCCCTGGCGTCGGCGCCGACGGCGCGGATGCGATGTTCGGCCTCCGTCCAGGGCACCTGCCGCATCAGCCAGGTGCCGGGGGGCGCATCGTCGAAGGTCTCGTCCGCCGCCTCGGGAACGACAGAGAGGTTGATCAGCCGGCTTTCGAGACAGAAGGGCCGGCCACCGGCAAAATGCCGGCATTCGATGTCCAGCACCTGATCGCTGATCCCGACATCGAGACGCTTGCGGTCGGCGCTCAGCGCCCGGCGGCGGCTGCGCTTGGTCAGCTCGAAATGATAGGGCAGCCCACGGCTCGACACTTCCGCCTTGATGTCGTGGATGTCGATCACCACCGCCTGCGAATGCGGCCGGGTGACAAAACTGCCGGCCTTGCGCCGACGCTCGATCAGGCCGGATTTGGCAAGCTCCGTGAGCACCTTGTTGACGGTCATGCGCGAGCAGCCATAGAGCGCGGTCAGCTCGTGCTCGAAGGGAATGCGGTGGCCGGGCGGCCAATCACCGGAAAAGATATGCTGTTCGATCTCGGCCCGAATTTGCTGATGCAGCGACATGGACACTCGCCAGATTGCATCCGGGCTCTGCCGGACGATCGAAACAGGGTGGATCGAATTTGATCCCGTGAAGGCGCTGACTGTCAACCGCCGGTGCAGGGATTTTCCGCACCCCGGCCGTCAGGCGCTAAGAACAGCCTGCAGGGTTTGCCTAAAACGGGCTTCGATCGCCGGCCGGGCCACATGCCGCCCGCCCTCGACGCATTTGCGACCGCGGGCATAGACGCAATCCACAAGGCCGTTGCCGGCCGAGAAGATCCAGCCATCGACAAGCGCATCGCCGCCGCGCCCCACCACGGCGGGATGATCGGCGCGCAGCGTGACGAAGTCAGCCGGTGCCCCGATCGCAAGACCCGCCTCGACGCCGAGCGCACGGGCGCCGCCGGCGAGCGCCGCATCGAACAGCTGGCGTCCGGTGGAGCCTTCGCGAAGCGACATGACGTTGCGTGCCCGGGCGGCGAGACGCTGCGAATATTCGAACATCCGCAGTTCACCGGCGACAGATAGCTCAACATTGGAATCCGAGCCGATGCCCCAGGCACCGCCGGCACCGGCAAAGGCAGCGCCGGAGAAGATGCCGTCACCGAGATTGGCCTCGGTGATCGGGCAAAGGCCGGCCACCGCGCCGCTTCTGGCAAGGCGCGCCGTCTCGTCCGCGGTCATGTGGGTGGCGTGCACCAGGCACCAGCGGGGATCGACCGCCGCATGATCGAGGAGCCACTCGACCGGGCGGGCGCCCGTGGCGGTCAGACAGGCCTCGACCTCGCCCGTCTGTTCGGCAATGTGGATATGGACAGGGCCCGAACCGGCCAGGTCCGTCAGCGCTGCCAGTTCCTCGGCCGTCACGGCGCGCAGGCTGTGCGGGGCAAGGCCCACCGCGCCGCCGGGAAGCGCGGCCACATGTCGTCGGGCACCATCGAGCAGGGCGGCAAAGCCATCGAGATCGTTGAGGAACCGCCGTTGACCGGACGCCGGTGCGGCCCCGCCGAAGTTCGAATGGGCATAGAAGACCGGCAACAGGGTGAGGCCGATGCCTGCCGCGCCGGCGGCAGCGGCAATGCGGGCGGCCATTTCGGCCGGATCGGCATAGGCGCGGCCGTCGAGATCGTGATGCAGATAGTGGAACTCGCCGACCCGCGTGAAGCCGGCTTCGAGCATCTCGATGTAGAGTTCGGCCGCCACCGCCTCGACCTGCTCGGGCGAGAGCGTCAGGGCGAAGCGATACATCACCTCGCGCCAGCTCCAGAAGGAATCGCGCGAGGCACCGCGCGTCTCGGCAAGACCGGCCATGCCGCGCTGGAAAGCGTGGCTGTGCAGGTTGGGCATGCCGGGGACGACAACGGCGTGGCAGATGTCGCCAGCCAGCGCTTCGCCGGTCTCAAGGGCCGAGATCAGGCCGTTCTCGACGCGGATGCGCAGGTTTTCGCGCCAGCCGTCCGGTGTCAGCGCCGCCTTTGCGTGGATCGTCGTCATGCCCCAAGCCTTCCCCTGCCGACAGGCCGGATGCCCGGAGCGGATGCGCTCGGGCGTCCTCTTGCATTTGTCGATATTATGTCTATACATTTGTGTATGTCTAGACATAAAATGGCGCCGGACAGGACGAGGACCGCACCATGGCGACGAAGACACCGGACAGGCTGATCGTGAACGCACGCCTCGCCACCCTGGCGGGGCCGGATGGCCTTGGCATCGTCGAAGACGGCGCCATCGCCATGGCCGACGGCCGCATCGTCTATGCCGGCCCCGAGGCCGATCTGCCGGGAAGTTTGCGCGGCTCAGCCGAGGTGATCGACGTCGGCGGGCGCTGGGTGACGCCGGGCCTCATCGACTGCCACACCCATCTGGTCCACGCCGGCGACCGCGCCCATGAGTTCGAACTTCGCCTCGCCGGCGCCACCTATGAGGAGATCGCCCGCGCTGGCGGCGGCATCGTCTCCTCGGTGAAGGCGCTTCGGGCAGCCTCGGAGGCCGAGCTGATGGCCGAGAGCCTTCCGCGGCTCGACGCACTGATCGCCGAGGGCGTCACCACCGTCGAGATCAAGTCGGGCTACGGCCTCGACCTCGAGAACGAAGCCAAGACGCTGCGCGTAGCGCGCGAACTCGGCGAAATTCGCCCAGTGGGCATCCGCACCACGTTTCTCGGCGCACACGCGCTGCCGCCGGAATTTGCCGGCAACAAGGCCGGCTATGTGGAGAGCGTCATCAAGGACATGCTGCCGGCACTGGCCGACGAAGGCCTTGTCGACGCCGTCGACGGCTTCTGCGAAACGATCGCCTTTTCGCCCGAGGACA
Organism: Oryzibacter oryziterrae; assembly: GCF_021864535.1. Classification (GTDB taxonomy): domain Bacteria; phylum Pseudomonadota; class Alphaproteobacteria; order Rhizobiales; family Pleomorphomonadaceae; genus Pleomorphomonas; species Pleomorphomonas oryziterrae. The sequence continues at coordinate 46,907 of NZ_JAKJIC010000006.1, read as the reverse complement.
TGGAGCGCGTCTTCGCCGCCGCAGAACAACGCGGGCTCAAGGTGAAGCTGCACGCCGACCAGCTGTCCAACCTCGGCGGTGCCGGTCTTGCCGCCCGTCACGGGGCGCTATCGGCCGACCATCTCGAATATACCGATGAGGCAGGCGCCGCCGCCATGGCCGCCGCCGGCACCGTCGCCGTGCTGCTGCCGGGCGCCTTCTATTTCATCCACGAGACCAGGAAGCCGCCGGTGGACCTGTTCCGCCGCGCCGGCGTCAAGCTGGCGCTGGCCACCGACATGAACCCCGGCACCTCGCCGCTCACCTCGCTGCTGCTGACCATGAACATGGGCGCAACGCTGTTCGGCCTGACGGTGGAGGAGTGCTTGCGCGCCGTCACCACCAACGCCGCCCACGCCCTCGGCCTCCACACGGAGACCGGAACCATCGAGGCCGGCAAATGGGCCGATCTCGCCGTCTGGTCCGTCAACCGCCCGGCGGAACTCGTCTACCGCATGGGCTTCAACCCGCTTCACCGTCGCTTCTGGAGAGGTCAATGACCGCGATCCGTCTCATCCCCGGCCAGGCAACGCTCGCCGACTGGCGCGCCATCTATCAGGGCGCCGTGCCCACGCTCGATCCGTCCTGCCGTGCGGCCGTGGCGGCGAGTGCGGCGGCCGTCGACCGCATCCTCGCCAAGGGCGAGCCGGTCTATGGCATCAACACCGGCTTCGGCAAGCTGGCGAGCGTGCGCATCGCCGCCGAAGACCTCGAAACGCTCCAGCGCAATATCGTGCTGTCGCATGCCGCCGGCACCGGCGCGCCGCTGTCCGCCGCTATCACCCGGCTGATGATGGCGCTGAAGCTTGCGAGCCTCGCCCAGGGGGCCTCGGGCATCCGCCCGGCGACGCTGGACCTGCTGGAAGCCATGCTCGCCCGCGACGTGATCCCGCTGGTGCCCGAGCAGGGATCGGTGGGCGCCTCGGGCGATCTGGCGCCGCTGTCGCATATGACCGCCGTGATGATCGGCGTCGGCGAGGCGCTGCATCAGGGCAAGCGGCTGAGCGCCGTGGACGCCCTCACCGCGGCCGGGCTCGCCCCGATCACGCTCGGTGCCAAGGAAGGTCTGGCGCTGCTCAACGGCACGCAATTCTCCACCGCCAACGCGCTGGCCGGCCTGTTCGAGGCGGAGATCGTCTTCCAGTCGGCGCTGGTCACCGGCGCGCTGTCGACCGACGCGGCGCGCGGTTCCGACGCGCCCTTCGATCCGCGCATCCACGCCCTGCGCCGCCATCGCGGCCAGATCGAAACCGCCGCGGCGCTGCGTGGCCTGATGACGGGCAGCGCCATCCGCGCCTCCCACGTCGAAGGCGACGACCGGGTGCAGGATCCCTATTGCCTGCGCTGCCAGCCGCAGGTGATGGGCGCCGCGCTCGACGTGCTGCGCCAGGCGGCGGCGACGCTGGAGATCGAGGCAAACGGCGTCTCCGACAATCCCTTGATCTTTGCCGAGGACGACACCGCGCTGTCGGGCGGCAACTTCCACGCCGAACCCGTCGCCTTTGCCGCCGACATGATCGCGCTGGCGCTGTGCGAGATCGGCTCGATCGCCGAGCGGCGCATCGCCATGCTGGTCGACCCGGCGCTGTCGGGCCTGCCGGCCTTCCTGACGCCCAAGCCGGGCCTCAACTCCGGCTTCATGATCCCGCAGGTGACGGCGGCGGCGCTGGTGTCGGAGAACAAGCAGCGCGCCTATCCGGCCTCGGTGGATTCCATCCCCACCTCGGCCAATCAGGAAGACCATGTGTCCATGGCCGCCCACGGCGCCCGCCGCCTCGCCGCCATGGCCGCCAATGTGCGCGCCGTCATCGGCATCGAGCTGCTCGCCGCCGCGCAGGGCTGCGGCTTCCACGCGCCGTTGGCAACCTCGGCGCCGCTCGGCGCGGTGATCGCACGGCTCCGCCAGGACGTGCCGCGTCTGGAAGACGACCGGCATTTCCATCCGGACATGGAAGCGGCCATCGCGCTGGTGGCATCGGGCGAGCTGCCCAGGCTGGTGGCGGGCTGCACCCTGCCGGCCATTGCGGGAGAGGTGGCATGACCGGCGCCTGGCTCACCGTCCGCCGTGGCAATGCACCGCTGGTCGTCAGCCTGCCGCATACGGGCACCGATCTCCGCGACCTGGAACCGCGCCTCGTCTCGCCCTGGCTGGCGCGCAAGGACGCCGACTGGTGGATCGACCGCCTCTATGATTTTGCCGCCGAGCTCGACGCCACCATCGTGCACACGGCGATCTCGCGCACGGTGATCGACGTCAACCGCGATCCCAGCGGCGTCTCGCTCTATCCGGGGCAGGCGACCACCGAGCTCTGCCCGACCACCACCTTCGACGGCGAACCGCTCTACCGCGACGGGCAGGCCCCGGACGCCGAGGAGATCGAGGCCCGCCGGCTCGCCTATCACGCGCCCTATCACGCCGCGCTGCGGGCGGAGATCGAGCGTCTCAGGGCCATCCATCCCACCGTGGTGCTCTACGACTGCCATTCGATCCGCTCGGAGATCCCGCGCCTCTTCGAGGGGCCGCTGCCCAACTTCAACATCGGCACCAACAGCGGCAAGGCCGCCGATGCCGCGCTGACGGCCGCGATCGCAGCGCTGGCCACGGGACCGAACTGGACAGCCGTCACCAACGGCCGCTTCAAGGGCGGCATCATCACCCGTGCCTTCGGCACCCCGGAGAGCGGCGTGCACGCGGTGCAGATGGAACTTGCCTGCCGCACCTACGTGAACGAGCCCGTCGGCCCGGTGAGCGAGGCCAACTGGCCGCTACCCTACGATCCCGCCTACGCCGAACCGATCCGCGCCACGCTGCGCCAGATCCTCAACACCTGCATCCTGTTCGCCGCCGCGCGGCGCTGACCTGTCCGGGAGGAACAAGCCATGACCCGTATCGACAATGACCGCGTCATCCGCGCCGACCGGGGCACCACGCTCTCGGCCAAGAGCTGGCTGACCGAAGCGCCGTTGCGCATGCTGATGAACAATCTCGACCCCGACGTGGCCGAGCGCCCCGGCGAGCTGGTGGTCTACGGCGGCATCGGCCGCGCCGCCCGCGACTGGGAGAGCTATGACCGCATCGTCGCGACGCTGAAGCGGCTCGAGGCCGATCAGACACTGCTGGTGCAGTCGGGCAAGCCGGTAGGCGTGTTCCGCACCCATGCCGACGCGCCGCGCGTGCTGATCGCCAACTCCAACCTGGTGCCGCACTGGGCCACCTGGGACAAGTTCCACGAACTCGACCGCAAGGGCCTGATGATGTACGGCCAGATGACGGCCGGCTCCTGGATCTACATCGGCAGCCAGGGCATCGTGCAGGGCACCTACGAGACCTTCGTGGAAATGGGCCGTCGCCACTTCGGCGGCAGCCTCGCCGGCAAGTGGATCCTGACCGCCGGGCTCGGCGGCATGGGCGGCGCCCAGCCGCTCGCCGCCACCATGGCCGGCGCCGCCTGCCTTGCCATTGAATGCCAGCCGAGCCGCATCGACATGCGCCTGCGCACCGGCTACGTCGACGTGCAGGCCAAGGATCTCGACGACGCGCTCGCCATCATCGCCCGCGCCACCGCCGACAGACAAGCCATCTCCGTCGCCCTGCTCGGCAATGCCGCGGAAATCCTGCCCGAACTGGTCCGTCGCGGCGTCCGCCCCGACTGCGTCACCGACCAGACCTCGGCCCATGACCCGATCAACGGCTACCTGCCGATCGGCTGGACGCTGGGCGAGTGGGAAGACAAGCGCGCCTCCGATCCCAAGGCGGTGGAAAAGGCCGCCCGCGCCTCCATGGCCGTGCATGTGCGCGCCATGCTGGACTTCTGGAACGCCGGCATCCCCACCGTCGACTACGGCAACAACATCCGCCAGATGGCCTTCGAGGAAGGCGTGACCGACGCCTTCGCTTTCCCCGGCTTCGTGCCGGCCTATATCCGCCCGCTGTTCTGCCGCGGCATCGGCCCGTTCCGCTGGGCGGCGCTGTCGGGCGATCCGGAAGACATCGCCCGCACCGACGCCAAGGTGAAGGAGCTGATCCCCGACGATGCGCATCTGCACAACTGGCTCGACATGGCGGCCAAGCGCATCCATTTCCAGGGCCTGCCGGCGCGCATCTGCTGGGTCGGCCTCGGCGACCGCCACCGACTCGGCCTTGCCTTCAACGAGATGGTGCGCACAGGCGAACTGTCTGCCCCCGTGGTCATCGGCCGCGATCACCTCGATTCGGGCTCCGTCGCCTCGCCCAACCGCGAGACGGAAGCCATGGCCGACGGCTCGGACGCGGTGTCCGACTGGCCGCTGCTCAACGCGCTGCTCAACTGCGCCTCGGGCGCGACCTGGGTCAGCCTGCATCATGGCGGCGGCGTTGGCATGGGCTTCTCGCAGCATTCGGGCATGGTGATCGTCTGCGACGGCTCAGACGCCGCCGACCAGCGCCTCGCCCGCGTGCTGTGGAACGACCCGGCCACCGGCGTCATGCGCCACGCCGACGCCGGCTATGACATCGCCCGCGACTGGGCGCGCGAGAAGGGCCTCGACCTGCCGGGCATCCTGGGATGAGCGCCATCAGGCTGATCCGCCATCGCGACCTGAAACCCACGCCCTGGAAGAACGGCGGCGGCGAGACGCGCGAGATCGCCGCCTTTCCGCCGGGCGCGGGGCTTGAGGACTTCGTGTGGCGGATCAGCATGGCGACGGTGGCCTCGGACGGCCCCTTCTCAGCGTTCCCCGGCATCGACCGCGTGCTGACGGTGGTGGACGGCGACGGCATCGATCTGATGGTTGATGGCATCAGCCGGACACTGACGCCCAACGACCCACCCTTCGCCTTCGCCGGCGACGCCCCCGCCGCCGCCCGCCTGATCGGCAGTGTGGTCACCGACATCAACGTGATGACACGGCGGGGCCGCTGCACGGCGCGCGTGAGCGTGCTGTCAGGGCAGGAGGCGCTGGTGACCAGCCAAGACGAGGTGGTGATCCTGCTGAGCCGCTCGGACGGTCTGGAGGTGATCGCCGAAGGCCAGCAATTGAGGCTCGACCGCTTCGACAGCCTGATCGGAGGCGCCGGCACCTATCGCCTCGAGGCGGGCAGCAAGGCGGCCGACGCGCTCGTCATCGAGCTGAAAATAGCCGACTAAGCTTCAAGTTCCTCCGCCTGCTGCGATCCGGCGCGGATCGCCTTCAGCACATCCTTCTGCAGGGCGATGAAATCGGCCGTGGAGATCACATCCTGGGTGCGCGGACGCGCGAGGCCCACATGGAAGGACGCCGAAATGCGGCCCGGATGCAGGCTCATGGCCAGAATGCGATCGGAGAGATAGACGGCCTCTTCCACGTCATGGGTGACAAAGAGCACGGTGAGCCGGTGCTCTTCCCAGATGCGGGTGAGCAGTTCCTGCATCTGGTGGCGAGTCAGCGCGTCGAGCGCACCGAAGGGCTCGTCCATCAGCAGCATCTTCGGGCGATAGGACAGTGCGCGGGCAATGGCGACGCGCTGCTTCATGCCGCCGGACAGCTGCGCCGGATAGGCGTCGGCAAAGCGGGTGAGTTTGACCAGCTCGATATGTTCGCGGGCGATGTCGCGGCATTCGCCCGCCGACTTGCCGGCCGCCTTCAGGGCGAACTCCACATTCTCGATCGCCGTCAGCCAGGGCAGGAGCGTATAGGACTGGAACACCACGCCGCGGTCGAGACCGGGGCCGGTGATCGGCGCGCCGTCGATCAGCACCACGCCGTCGTCGAAGTCCTGCAGTCCCGCGACGATGGAGAGAAGCGTGCTCTTGCCGCAGCCGGACGCGCCCACCAGCGAGACGAATTCATTGTCGGCGAGCTCGACGTTGATGTCGGCCAGAACCTGCACCGGTCCGGACTTGGACGGAAACCACTTTTCGAGACCGGTGATGGAGAGCTTGGGAGCGGCCATGTCAGCGCCTCGCCGCGTAGCGGAACAGCACCCGCTCCAGCGCCTTCATCGACTGATCGGTGATCAGCCCGAGAATGCCGAGGAACAGGATGTAGCCAATGATGGTCTGGGTCTGGAAATAGCGTTGCGAAACGGTGATGCGATAGCCAAGGCCCGAGGTGGCCGCCACCAGTTCTGCCAGCACCAGCCAGGTCCAGGCCCAGCCGAGCGAGATGCGCAGCGTGTCCCAGATGCCCGGCAGCGACGACGGCAGCACGATGCGGGTGAGGATCTTGAACTCGCTGAGGCCCAGCGTGCGGCCGAGACCGACGAAGTCGGGCGGCACGCGCTTCACATTGTCCATCACCATCAGCACCTGCTGGAAGAAGGTACCGATCCAGATGATGACGAATTTCTGGATGTCGGACGTGCCGGCCCACAGGATGGTGAGCGGCACGAAGGCGACCACCGGCATATAGCGGACGAAATCGACAAAGGGTTCGATCGCCGCTTCCCAGGGGCGGAAGCAGCCGATCAGCACGCCCACCGGGATCGCCATGGCGGAGGCGAGCAGGAAGCCCACCATCATGCGATAGAGGCTGGCGCCCGCATCGACCCACAGCGTGCCGTCGGCGGCAAGCGCCACCATCTTGACCCAGACGGCGTCCGGACCGGGCAGGAAGATCGGCTTGATGAGCCCCGACGCGGTCGAGGCCCACCAGAGGAGCACGAAGGCGGCAAAGACAGTGCCGGCAATGCCGACATAGGCGCGGCGGCTGAGGCCCTCACCGATCCGGAAGGCACTCCGGCGGCGCTTCACCGCCGGCTTGCCGTTGACCTTGACGTCCGCCATCTGTCTTGCCCCTTAGCCCGGCTTACTTGGACGCTGCGTCGACGAAGGACGGGTCGATGATCGCTTCCGGCGCGAGATCGGCATCGATCAGCTTGGCCTGCTTGGCAGCCTTCAGCACGTCAGCGTAGGTCTTGGTCTTGAAGTCGCCGGCGAAAGCCTTGGCCGCCTCGGCCGCCGAGTAATACTGCACGCCGTCGAAAGCGGTGGCGAGATCCTCGGGCGTGGCACCGACGGCTTCCGAGATGATGGCCCGGTCTTCCTTGGTGTTGGCCTTGTAGTCGGCCAACGCCGCATCCCAGGCCTTCAGCATGGCGAGCACCTGGCCCGGACGCTCCTTCAGCACCTCTTCGCGCACGACGAAGACGTCGGAGATCAGGCCCGGGTTGGCACCGGCGGTGTAGAGCAGCTTGATGTCGGCATTCTGCGCCTTGGCCACCGAGATATAGGGCTCATAGGTGACGGCGACCGGCACCTGACCGGCGATCAGCGCGCTGCCGGCGTCGGAGGCGGGCATCGGCACCTTCTCGATGTCGTCGATGGTCAGGCCGGCGCTGGCGAGCGCATAGTTGATGAGGATGTCGGAGGTGGTGCCTTCCTCGAAGGCCACCTTCTTGCCCTTGAGATCGGCAACGGTGGCGACGTCCTTGCCGGCGAGCACGGCGTCGGCAGTGAGCGAGAAATCCAGCAACGACACGATCTTCACCGGCAGGCCGGCCGCGACCATGCCGATGGCGGTGTGGGTGGCGATGTTGGCGCCGTCAAGCTCGCCCGAGGCCAGCGCGGCGTTGATGTCCTTGTCCTGCGTGAAGTTGACGATCTGAGCATCGGCAAGACCGGCCTTGGCGAACAGGCCCTTCTTGGCGGCCACATGCCACTGACCATAGCCGAGCCAGGGCTCGATGCCGATCTTGAAGGTGCCCGGCTCCGGCGTCGCCGGAATGTCGCCGGCCAGCGCCGGAGCGAGACCGAGGGCGAGGGCCACCGCCGCACCGGCGGCAAGCAGGGAGGCACGGCGAGACATCAGGCTGGCAATCATCTTCGTCCCTTTCATCGGCAGACGGCGTAAGATCTGACCCTCAACCGCTGAAGATGCGGCCCCACGAAGGGAGGAGGGAAGACCACGTGGCATCAGGATTTATGTATAGACTTGAGGGCAAAGCCATCGCAATGCATTTTTCTGCGGCATGATGGAAATTTCGGCACTTCGGCATCCGCACTCAAGCTGGAGGAGAAACCCTCACCCGAAGGTGAGGGCCATATTTTGAAGGCCATGGGCCGGATCAAGTCAACTGCCGCAAGGTATGCCGGCGGCAGCGGCAGAAGCGATGTCCACTCGCATCCCTTGCATGTCGTCACGCGCCCGGATCAATGGCTGCAAGGAAGGCCGTCAGGTCGTCCTCGGCTCCATCAGCCGGTTCGGAGCCGGCCATCACGGCCACCGAGAAGGCGATCGCCGAGGAGGTGGCGTCATGGGTGGCGGCACCGGCGCGCAGGTTCATCACCAGCGTGGGACAGAGAAAGAGCGCGAGCCGGATGACCCGCTGCCATTCGGCGGGCAACAGGCCGCGATCCCTCAAGGCGGCGAGAAGCGGCTTCCACACCAGCTCGCCCTTGGTCCGCAAGAGAGCCCGCCGCAAGGGCGAAAGGCGCCAGCTGGTATCGAGGGCGAGCACGCCGTCGGCATATGCAGCACACGCCGTGTGATGACGGCCCAGCTCAGCGGGATCGTAGAGCCAGAGCGGATGGGCGAGGCAATTGTGGAAGGTGGCCTTCACTTCGGCGAGCAGCGCCGGCACATGTTCGCCGGCAAAGGCCGGATCGAAGAAGGACAACACCGCCCGCCCGTCGCGCCGGCCGAACCACACATTGGCGTTGTGCGCGTCGCCATGGGCGGTGAGACCGCCGCAATTGGCAAGACGGGCGGGATCGAGACGATCGAGCGCCTCGGCGAAAAGCTCGCCGATGGACCGCGCATAGGCGACGCCGTTGACGACGATGCGGGCGGCGGCAAAGCGGTCCCACGCCAGCTGCACGCCGGGAAGTTCGACGGTCTGGCCGAGATAGAAGCTGCGATAGCGCCCGCCGGGACGGACTCCGGTGACCGGATCGACAAGGCGATCGTGGAACAATCGGTGGATCGGTTCGGCGGCCACCTGGCGCGCCGTCACCGGATGCAGCGTGTCGAGATAGACCCGCGCGATGATGCGATCGAGATCTGCCTGCGCCGCGATCGCCTCCGCCTCGGCCGCAGCATCGGGCTGAAGATCGAGCGCGCGCAGCACGTCCGACAGGCGCGGATCGCTGCGCCGGCGATAGACGAGGATCTGCTCGCCGGGCAGCGCCGACATGTGCACCGGCTGATCGACCGGCAGGCCGGCGCGGGCGAGGATGTCGGCACGATAATATTCGCCCGACATGGCCTCCTCGCCCTCCTCCTGGTGGAACTTGAAGAAGAAGGCCTCGCCGCCGGCGCGAAAGAAGCCATTCAGCGAATTGAGACTGTACTGGTCGGCGTTGAGCGCCACCTCTTCGGCCATCAGGCCGAAGAGGTCGTGCAGGAGAGCGGCCAGCAACCGGCAGGCCGCAGGCTCGTCAGTGCGGGCAAGGCGACGGATTTCCGCCGTGCGGCTATCGGTTTGGCTCATGGAAAGGACCTTGCCTCAAGTGTCGATGTCATCCCTTGAGGTAGGGATCGCGCATGTCCGACACGGCGTTGTAATGCGAGGAGAAGCCCTCGTATTGTGCCAGCGTGCGGGCGTGGCGGGCATAGTCGGGATAGGCGCCGGCCGTGACATAGCCGACCGACGAGCGCTTCATGAAGTCGTTGACCGACAGCGGCCCCCAGGTGCGCGCCCAGCGGCTGGTGGGCAGCACGGCATTGGGACCGAGGCCGAAGTTGGCGATCGAGCAGGGCGTATAGGGGCCCATCAGGATCTCCGAGGCGTCGGTGATCTGGCCGAGGTGGCTGAAGGGATCGGTGGAGAGGATCTCGAGATGCTCCGGCGCATAGTCGTTGACGAAGCGGATGCTTTCTTCGACGGACGGGGTCAGCACGATGCCGCCATAGGGTCCGCCGAGCACGGTCTGCGAGAAGGCGACGCGTTGCTCGGTCATCTTGGCCCAATGCTGCGGCAGAGCGGCGAGCGCTTCTTCCGCCACGCGGCGCGAATGGGTGACGAGATAGGCCGAGGAATCCGGGCCATGCTCGGCCTCGATCAGCAGATCGAGCGCGGCGAGGCCGCCATGCACCGTGTCGTCGGCGAAGATGAGCGATTCCGACGGGCCCGCCGGCAAGCCGGCGTCGATGATTCCGGACAGGAGCCGCTTGGCGGCCACCACCCAGGGGCTGCCGGGGCCGACGATCTTGAGCGCCGGCTTGACCGTCTCCGTCCCGAAGGTCACGGCCGCCACCGCCTGGGCACCGCCGACCTTGTAGACGGTCTCCACACCGGCAAGGCGCGCAGCCACCAGCGTTGCGGCATCGACGCCGCCATCGGGCGTCGGCGGGGTAACGATGGAGAGGTTGGGCACGCCGGCCACCACCGCCGGCACGGCGGTCATCATGGTCACAGAGGGGAAGGCACCCTTGCCGCGCGGAATGTAGAGCGCCACCGACTTGATCGGCGTGAAGCGGTCGCCGGCAAAGCCGCCGGGGCGCGTCTCCTTGAGCCACATGGGTTCGGGCTTCTGCTCTTCATGGAAGACGCGGATATTGTCGATGCCGAAGCGGATCGCCTCGATCACCTCCGGCGCCACCGCCTTGAAGGCGGCGCCGAACTCGGCTTCGGAGGCTTTGAGCCTGGAGGCATCGAGATCGGCCTTGTCGAGATCGCGGGCAAAGCGCACCAGCGCGGCGTCGCCCTCGCTCTTCACCGCCTCGATGATCGGCTTCACCCTGTCGATGAAGGAGGTGAGATCGGCCTCGGAGCGCTTGAACAGCGCCTCGCGGGCGGCGACATCGAGCGTGGCGAGTTCGTGAAAGGACACTTTCGTCATGGGATTTTCCCTTGTTCGGCACCGCGGAGTGCCGGGATCAACGTGAAGGTCAGATGGACGCCAGATAGCCGCCGTCGACGGCAAGGCACTGGCCGGTGATATAGGCAGAGGCATCGCCCACCAGGAAGACGGCGATGCCGGCGAGATCCTCGAGCGCGCCGAAGCGGCCCTGCGGGATCTTGGCGAGCATGGCCGCCCGCCAGTCGTCGGAGCGATAGAAGACGTCGGTCATGTCGGTGTGGAAATAGCCCGGCGCGATGGCGTTGACGCGAATGCCGCGCGGGCTCCACTCGGTGGACAGCGCCCGCGTCATGCCCAGAAGGCCGGTCTTGGAGGCGCCGTAGGGCACGGCGGTGGGAATGCCCACATAGCTCGTCAGCGAGCACAAATTGACGATGGAGCCGCGGCCGCCTGCGATCATCACCTTGGCCGCCGCCTGCGCCACGAAGAAGGCGCCCTTGAGATTGGTGTCGACGATGCGATCCCACAGCGCCTCGGTCACGTCGAGCGAAGGGCTGACCTCTTCATAGCCGGCATTGTTGATGAGGATGTCGAGGCCGCCGAGCGCGGTGGCCGCCTCCGCCACTGCCGCACCGACGCGACCCGTATCCTGGACGTCGAGGCCGACGGCGACCGCCCGACCGCCGGCTGCGCGAATGTCGCCGGCCACGGCGTCGAGATCGGCGAGACTGCGCGCGGCAATGGCCACATCGGCCCCGGCTTCCGCCAGAGCAAGCGCAAGGGCGCGGCCGATGCCGCGACTGGCGCCGGTTACAAGCGCCCGCCGCCCCGCCAGAGAGAAATTCACGCCCATGCCTCACCTCCCGGGTCGCCGGACCTGCGGCGACCTCCGCCATCGGCCACGCAAGCGAACCGCCCAGCCTGCGCAAAAAAGCATCATGTATAGACATGATGCAGGATCGGAACAGCTGCCGTCAACCCTGTCAATGCAGCATGAAGCTTGTTCGATGATCGACGCCCTCGGGCCGGTGAAGCCGAGCCCCGACCATGTTATGCTGCCGCCGCTTGCCGCCAACGGAGGATGCCATGATTGCCAAGCTTGTCCGCGTGAGCCAAACCACCGCGCTCGCCGCCCTCCTGCTCGGCGCCACCGGTGGCGCCAGCGCCATGGCCGCCAGTTCATCGGTCATCCCGGGTACGAAGTGCCCGAACTTCCCGGCCAACAGCTGGTGGCATGCCGACATCAGCGCCCTGCCCCGCCACGCCAAGTCCAACGCCTGGATGGCGCACATGTCTTCAGGCCGCAAGCTGCATCCCGACTTCGGCCCGAGCTACGGCGAACTGACCGTGCCCTATGGCATTCCCATCACCGTGGTGAGTGCCAGCCACGCCAAGGTGAAGGTGACCTTCGGCTATGCCGACCAGAGCGACGCCATCCCCTACCCCCTGGGAGCGGACACCAAGGTGGAGGGCGGCCAATGGACATCGGGCGACCGGCATACCATCGTCGTCGACAAGGACACCTGCCGCCTCTACGAGACCTGGGCCACCAACAAATCGGGCAGCAAATGGTCGGCCGGCAGCGGCGCCAGCTGGTTGCTGACCTCCAACACCCTGCGCCGCAAGGGCTGGACCTCGGCCGACGCCGCCGGCCTGCCCATCCTGCCGGGTCTGCTGCGCTATGACGAAGTGAAGGCGCTGAAGATCGACCATGCGATCCGCTTCACCACCGACGTGAGCGACCGCAGTTTCCTCTGGCCGGCCCGGCATCAGGCCGGCGGCGTCTCGGACAGCAACTATCCGCCCATGGGCGCGCGCTTCCGCCTGAAAGCCTCCTTCACGATCGACCCGAAGCTGCGGCCCGACACCAGGGCCATCCTGAAGGCCTTCAAAACCTACGGTCTGGTGCTGGCCGACAACGGCTCGTCCTGGTTCTTCCAGGGCACTGCCGACACCCGCTGGCCGGAGGCCCTGCTCGACGAACTGAAGTCCATCCCCGCATCGGCCTTCGAAGCGGTGGACACCTCCTCGCTGAAGGTCAGCGACGGCAGCATGCAGGTGAAGCCGTGAGCCAACTGGCCATGTTCAACAAAATTGCGGACTGTTGAACATAACCTTGGGCAAGCGGCAGCTCAGCGTCCGCCTTACCCCCGCCAGAGCAGCACGTCGCGCTCACCCGGCACGTCCAGCTCGCTCGGGAAGTCCGGGTAGACGAAGCTCTTCCCGTCCTTTTCGAAGGTGACGCGGCCGGTGGCACGGTCCCAGGCGGTGATGTGTTCGCGCCGCGCCTTGCCGACGGGACTGTCGAGCGTGAAGCGGATGGCGTTGATCCAGCTTGGGGTCGAGGCCGTCAGGGCGTCCTGCAGGGCAAGGATGCGGTCGAGCGTCAGGCGATAGGGCGCCGAATGGTGGATCGGCTCGGGCAGGTAGACCGACAGCGTGCGGACGCGGGCGTCGTCGAGATCTTCGACGAGGCGGCGGAGCACGTCCACGTGGTCGTTGACGCCGCGCAGCAGCGGGAAATGATTGTAGAGGCGGATGCGACGGGCGGCGAGGCGACTGAGTACCTCTCGCACGTCATCGCAGACCTCGTAAGGATGGGCGAAGTGGAAGACGAGACGCACGTCGGCTTCCGCCAGAAGGTCGATCTTGGCCGGATCGCCGAAGATCTTCGGCGCAAAGGCCAGCGTGCGGCTGTGGATGCGGATCGAGCGGATCTGCGGCAGTGCCCTGAGGCGGCGGAAGATCAGTTCCAGGTCGCGCAGCGGCAGGGTCAGCGGATCACCGCCCGACAGGATCACTTCGCTGACCTCGGGCTTGCTGCCGAGATAGGCAACGAGATGATCGAGCTCGCGGACGACGACGGCCCGCTCGTCGGCATGGGCGTCGGTCAGCACGTCCTGGCGGAAGCAATATTGGCAATGGCCGGCACAGACCGAGGTGGGCATGAACAGCACCCGGTCGGCATATTTGTGGATGATGGTCTGCGAGCCCGGCACCGGCATGTTGGAGCGGTCGTCGACCCAGTCGGCCACTTCGTGACCCGCGCGGGCGGTGAAGCGATCGCGCGTCGGGCGCACCATGCGATGGAGCGGCCCTTCGGTATGCCCGAGGGCGGCAAGTTCCTGATCGAGCTTCAGCTGGTAGAAGGCCGGCACCTTGATCGGCAGCAGCCGATCACGCGCGGCAAGCTCGCCATAGCGGGCGTCGAGCAACGCCTGCTCGGCCGGCGTCGTGCGGCCGGAAGGCTGACCGGTGGCAACGGCGCTCATGGACTCACCCCGCGAGATCAACGAGGCCGGCCGCGCCAGTGTCGCAACCGAAGGCGAGTTCCAGGCCGTCGCGGCTCCAGGCGAGCGCAGTGACCTGCGCGCCATTGGGGCGGTGCAGCAGCACCTCCTCGCGATCGGAGAAGCGCGACAGCAGGATCATGCCGTCCTCGTGGCCGAGCGCGACGATCTCCTCGCCGGGATGACAGGCAACCGCGGTGACCATTTCCTGGCGGCCGCCGAGTTCAAGCGGCGCCTTGCCCATCGGGCCGTCCTTGTAATGGAACGGCCAGAGCACCGAGACGCCGGCGCCCGAGGTGGCAAGGAAGCGACCCTTCACCGACCAGGACACAGACTTGACCTTGGCCGGATAGCCGGTCATGCGCATGTGCTGACCGTCGCGAAGGCGCCAGCCGTGCAGCGCCATTTCCTGCATGGTGGTGATCACGTTGGCACCGTCCGGCGACAGGGTGACGCCCACATGCGAGCCCTTCCATTCGAGTTCCTGCGGCTCGGCAGCCGTGCCGGGGAACCACAGCCCGACGCCGTTGTAGCCGGCGATGGCCACCCGCAAGCCCTTGGGGAAGAAGGCGAGACCGCCGACAGCGCGCGGGCGCGTCAGCTCGTGGCTGCGGCCGTTGCCCTCGATCACCCAGACCGTCCGGCCCGAGGCGAAGGCGACCGCACCATTGGGGCCGGCAGCGATCTGGTCGATCCACTTGCGGCCCTTCTCGGCCAGCACGGTGCTGGTACCCTCCGCGTCCGTCCGGACAACCTTGCCGTCGTCGCCACCGGTGAACACGGCCTTGCCGTCATCGGACGCCACCGCCGCGAGAATGCCGCCCGCATGCGGCCGCACCACCTTGCCCGCCGTGCCGAGCGCGATGGCACCGTCTCCGCAGGCGAAGACGGGCACATTGCCGAGATAGCCGGTCCAGACGACATAACCGGTGAGCGAAAGCGGAGTGGTGGAAGGCACGAGCGGCGAAGTCCTTGGGGCTAAGTTGAAAGGGCCTGTCAGGCCATGCAGGCCTGGAAGCCGGCTTCGAGCGCGGCCTTGTCGAGATGGCGGCCGATGAAGACGAGGCGGCTCTCGCGCGGCTCGCCGTCCTTCCAGGCGCGCTGCAGATCGCCCTCGACGATCATGTGCACGCCCTGCACCACATAGCGCAGCGGCTCGTCCTTGAAGGACAGGATGCCCTTGAGGCGCAGGATGTTCGGCCCCTGCGCCTGCGTGGTCTCGGTGATCCAGGCGAGGATCTTGTTGGGATCGAGCGTGCCGCCCTTGAGCGACACCGAGGTGACGTCGGTGGCATGCGTCGTCACATGGCCATGGTGATGGTGGTGATCATGGTCGTGGTGATGGTGATGGTGATCATGATCGCAATCGGGACCGCAGACATGCTCGTCTTCCGGCTCGAGGAAATGCGGGTCGAGTTCCAGCACGCGCTGCAGGTCGAAGGAACCGCGATCGAGAATGGCGTCGAGCGCCACCTGCGAGCGGGTGGTCTTGTGGATGGTGCAATAGGGATTGAGCTGGCGGATGGTCAGCTCCACCTCGCGCAGTTCCTCGGGCGTCACCAGATCGGTCTTGTTGAGCACGACCACGTCGGCGAAGGCCACCTGGTCCTCGGCTTCCGGCGCATCACCGAGGCGATCGAGGAAATGCTTGGCGTCCACCAGCGTCACCACGGCGTCGAGGCGGCTCATCTTGCGCACTTCCTCATCCATGAAGAAGGTCTGCGCCACCGGAACCGGGTCGGCGATGCCGGTGGTCTCGACAAGGATGGCGTCAAAGGAGCCGCGGCGCTTGGCGAGATTTTCGACCACGCGGATGAGGTCGCCACGCACGGTGCAGCAGATGCAGCCGTTGTTCATCTCGAAGACTTCCTCGTCGGTGTCGACGATGAGGTCGTTGTCGATGCCGATTTCACCGAACTCGTTGACGATCACGGCATAGCGCTTGCCGTGGTCCTCGGTGAGGATCCGGTTGAGCAACGTCGTCTTGCCGGCGCCGAGATATCCGGTGAGGACAGTGACCGGAATGGGGGCGGCGGACGTGGGTGCGGACATGAGGATCTCTCCAGAAAGGGCGCGCGGCGGCTCTCCTAACACGTCGCAGAGAAAGTTGCACGCGAGGAGAAAATCGAGCCGGAACCGTAAAAACGTTGCCCCCCTAAATAAGTGTCATAATTCCATGTGAAAAGGGGCCGCATAAAGTTGTGATCTGAGCGCCGGGCGGTAGACTAGTACGGCGCTTGGGCTGCAGAACTCGCTCCACCGGAGAAGGCCATGACATTCAATCACCGCAAGAGCGTCACCTACCGCCTGGTCCAGGCGGCCCGTGTCCAGCGCACGCGGGCTGCGGTGCATCTGAGCCGCATCGGATTGCACCCGGGACAGGAAGCGGTGCTCAAGGCACTCGCCGACAAGGACGGGCAGTCCATGTCGGAGCTCGCCGCCGAACTGGCCGTGCAGCCGCCCACCGTGACCAAGATGATATCACGCCTTGGAATCCAGGGCCTGCTGGTGCGCCAGACCTCGGCCGCCGACGGACGCCTTGCCCGCGTCTACCTCACCGAAGCCGGACGTGAGCGCGCCACTCAGGTGGATGCCATCTGGAAGAAGGTGGAAAAGGAAGCGCTGGCCGGACTTGAGGACAAGGACCGCAAGCGCCTCAAGAAGCTCCTGCGCCAGATCGAGAAGAACCTCGCCCCGGCTTCGGCTGCCGTGCAGCAGGCCGACGACGACGAGGAAGATGTGGCTCTGGTGACGCCGGAAGCCCCGGCCCAGACGGCGACCAAGGTTGAAGCCGTCACCGAGGAAGTGGCCGCCGGCGAGTGATTGCCGTCTATTGAGGCAGTTGGAGGCCCCCGAAGGGCTTCCAACGGACGCCTCGAGTGGAATAGGGTCCGGCAGCCGACACAAGACCTTGCCCTCGTCCCAGGACGAGGCGGTCAGAACTCGCCCCGCTCCAACACAAGACGCCGTCCCGCCGCTTCGCCGGATCGGGCCGGCCCCTGCCGAATGACAGCCCAGCTCCGCGCCATCTTCCTGTTCGTCCTGGCCTTTGGCCTCTTCGCCGTCCTTGACGCTTCGGCCAAATATGCCGGCCGCCACCTGCCGGTGCTCGAAGTGGTCTGGTTCCGCTACGCCCTGCATTTCCTGCTGGCGGCGCTGATCCTCAACCCGATCGCCTCGCCGCTGTCCTGGCGCATGCGCCATCCGGTGCTGCAGATCCTGCGTGCCCTGTCGCTCGCGGCAATGACCTGCTGCAACTTCCTGGCCCTCAGGGACCTGCAGCTGGCGCAGACTGTCTCCATCTATTTCCTCAACCCGCTGATCATCTCCGGCCTGTCGGCGCTGCTGCTGGGCGAGGCCATCGAGCTCAAGCGGCTCCTGGCCATCCTCACCGGTTTCGGCGGCGTGTTGCTGGTGACCCGACCAGGTCTTGGCGGCTTTCAGCCGGCCATGTTCTTTGCCCTGGGTTCGACCGGCTTCAGCGCCATCTACAACATGATGACCCGGCATCTGGCCCTGCGCGAAACGCCGGGATCGATGATCCTGATTCTGGCGGGTATCCCGACGCTCGCGCTCACCCCCGCCCTGCCCTTCGTCTGGCAGACGCCAGACAGCGCGACGCTCTGGGGCCTGCTGATCGTGGTCGGTGCCATGGGGGGCCTCGGCCATTTCCTGGTGATCCTGGCCCATCGGCACGCGAGCGCCGCCACGCTCGCCCCTTACAGCTACTCGCAAATCGTCTGGATGATCGGGCTCGGCTATCTCGCCTTCGGCGACACTCCGGACCTGTGGACCCTGGCCGGCGGCGCCGTGGTCAGCCTCTCGGGGCTTTACCTTCTGCTTCGGGAAACCCGGCAGCGCGTCAAGGCGACGGCAACGCCAGCCTGATCGTGCAACCTGCGGCTGGCGGTCCTGGAAAAAGCGTCGCCGCGAGCACAGATTATTACGGACACGCGGCTTTCCTTGTTGACCTCAGGGCGTGAATTGCCGCATCTCAGTCAAAACGATCAAACACACACTGGACGACAGATGAGTACCAACAGCAAGGACGACCTTCGTCGATTTCGACGCCGGCGCGTGACGCTCAGCCAGCTGGCGGCGCAGCTCGAAGTGTCGACGGCGACCGTCTCGCTCGCCTTGCGTGACAATCCCGCAGTGTCGGCGGAAACGCGCAAGAAGGTTCAGGCGCTCGCCGCCGAGATGGGCTACATCTACAATCGTCAGGCTGCCTCCCTCCGTACCGCCCGCACCGACATCATCGGCGTGGTGGTGCATGACGTGCTGAACCCCTATTTCGCCGAAGTGTTCCGCGCCGTGGAGCAGGAACTGGAAAACCAGGGCTTCACGATCCTGATCTGCAACCACCGCGACGAACTGGCCCGCCAGAAGAACTTCGTGCAGGTTCTGCAGCAGCAGAATGCCGACGGCCTGGTGATCTGTCCCTCGGTCGGCACCACCGCCGCCGATATCGACGCCATCGTCCGCACCGGCACACCGGTCACCATCATCTGCCGCGACGTCGACGGCGCCAGCGTGCCGAGCGTGCGCGGCGACGACGTGACGGGCATGTACGAGATCACCCGCCTGCTCATCGACAAGGGCCACAAGGCCATCGCCTTCGTCGGCGGCATCCGCCACACCTCGTCGGGCCGCGATCGCCACGCCGGCTTCATGAAGGCCATGAACGAGACCGGCCTGACGCCGGTGGCGGACATTCCAGAACTGATGACGCAGGGCGACGGCCGCCGCGCGGCCGAGCAACTGGCCGCACTCGACCCCAGGCCGACCGCCGTCGTCTGCTTCAACGACATCCTGGCCTTCGGCCTGATGTCGGGCTTCTCCAAGTTCAACATCCGCCCCGGCATCGACATTGCCGTGACGGGCTATGACGATGTCGACGGCTCCGAAAGCTGGGCACCGTCGCTCACCACCGTCAAGAACGGGTCCGAAGCCATCGGCAAGGAAGCCGCCCGCGCCATCCTGGCGCAAATCGTCGGTGACGATATCCCCTTCGACTACAAGCTCATCCCGCCGCAGATCGAGGTCCGGGATTCGAGCGGCTGACCGGCCGCAATCCCGATCGTCGCTGCATCATCCTCCCCACGCCGGAAGCTCCCATGATCGACTCCGAAGCCCTTCTCGCTGTTCTCCGTCGCGCGCCTGTCGTTCCCGTCCTGATCATTGACCGCCTCGAGGACGCCCGCCCGCTCGGCGCAGCCCTAGTGCGCGGCGGACTGCCCGCGCTGGAAGTGACCATGCGCACCCCGGTGGCGCTCGATGCCATCCGCGCCATGTCCGACATCGAAGGGGGCGTGGTCGGTGCCGGCACGGTGCTCGACGCGGCCCAGGCCCGCGATGCTGTTGCCGCCGGCGCCAAGTTCCTCGTCAGCCCCGGCGCGACGCCGGCCCTGCTGGATGCGGCGCTGGAACTTGGCGTGCCGCTGCTGCCCGGTTGCGCCAATGCTTCCGACGTCATGGTCGCCCGTGAGAAGGGCTATCGCGTGGTGAAGTTCTTCCCCGCCGGCCCGGCCGGTGGCCCCAACTATCTGAAGGCGCTCGCCTCGCCGCTCGCGGAAATGCTGTTCTGCCCGACCGGTGGCGTCAGCCTCGAAAACGCCCGCGACTATCTCAAGCTGCCCAACGTGATCTGCGTCGGCGGCTCCTGGGTCGCTCCGGGTGATGCGGTCAAGTCGGGAGACTGGGCACGGATCGAAACCCTTGCCCGCGAGGCCGCGGCCCTCAAGCCTTGAGGGCCTGCTCTTCCTGCTCGGCGAAATAGACGGTTTCCACCTGTTCGGGCGGCATTGGCCGCGCGAACAGGTAGCCCTGTCCGAAATCGGCGCCGAAATGCCTGAGCATGTCGCGCTGCGCCGGCGTCTCGATGCCCTCGGCGATCACGGCAACGCCGAGATCATGGGCCAGCGCGGTGATGCCGCGCACGATGGCCCGGCTTTCGCGCTGATCGGTCAGGTTGGAGACGAAGGAGCGGTCGATCTTCAGCAGATCCACCGGGAACTCCTTGAGATGGGTGAGTGAGGCAAAGCCGGTGCCGAAATCATCCAGCGCGATCTTGATGCCGCTGTTGGCAAGACTGACCAGCGTTGACTGCACATTGTCGGCCGCCTTGGACAGCAGCACGTTCTCGGTGACTTCCACCATCAGCGCCGAGCTGCGCAAGCCGTGCCGCTGCAGCGTGCCGAGAATCAGTTCAGACAGGTCGCCCCGGCGGAACTGGCTGGTGGAAACATTGATGGCGATGTGATCATAGGCAAAGCCGAGCGCTTCCCAGCGCGCCGCCTGCTCGACCGCCTGGGCAATCACCAGATCGCCGATGGCCTGGCCAAGCTGCGGATCCTCAAGCGCCGCACCGAAGAAGCCGGGTGAGGCCACGTAACCATCCGGCCGCCGCCAGCGCAGCAGCGCCTCGAAGCCGGTGAGCACACCGGTGCGCAGCGACAGCTTGGGCTGATAGTAGAGAATGAGCTCATTCTTCTCGATGGCGATGCGGATCGCCCTGAGGATCGAGTGGCGCAGCTCCAGTTCGTCACGCATCGAGCGGTCGAACAACACATAGCGATTGCGCCCGGCGCCCTTGGCCTCGTAGAGGGCGATATCGGCGTCCTTGAGGAGCTGATCGGCGCTGTTGCCGACCTCGCCGACCACGACACCGACGGAAATCGTCACGGGAATGGATTCGGCTTCATAGGCGATCGGCGCGATCAGCTCCCGCATCATCGCCTCGGCCATCGCCTGCATCTCGGCTTCGTCGACCGCTTCCGGCACCAGGAGAGCGAACTCGTCACCGCCAAGCCGGCCGACGACGCCCCTGCGCCCCACCGCCTGCGACAGGCGCCGTCCCACCTCGGCCAGCAACACGTCACCGGCGTGATGGCCGAGCGTATCGTTCACCGCCTTGAAGTGATCGACGTCGACCATGAACAGCGCAACCTTGCGGCCGACGTTGCGTCCATCGGCGAGAAGGGATTTTTCAAGCCGCTCCTGGAAGACACCGCGATTGATCAGGCCGGTAACCAGATCATGGGTGGCAATGAAGCTGACCTCTTCCTCGGTCTCCCGCTGCAGCGTTATGTCCTGGATCGTCCCGACCAGACGCACCACCTGGCCGCGCCGGCTCTCCGCCTCGCAGATGCAGCGGATCCAGCGCGCATGCCCCTTGGCGGTGGAGATCGGAATCTCCATCTCGAAGCCACCACCTTCGGTACAGACCTTGCGATACATGTCGCGCACTTCTTCGCGCACATCCTGGCGATAGAAGGCTGGCACCTCATGAAACTGCGGCCCGGGCTGTCCGGGGTCGAGTTCGAGAATGCGGTAGACTTCGCCTGACCAGGTCATGGCATTGAGGCGCAGATCATATTCCCAGCCGCCGATGCGGGCGAGGCGGGAGGTCTGCTCGAGCAGGACGCGCTGCTTGCCGAGTTCCCATTTCTGTGCGGCGATCTCGGCATTCTTCTTGGCCTTGCGGGCCTTGTCCTGCACGCGCTCGATGCGCGCAAGCCGCAGCTGCAGGCGATCAACGATGGCCGAGTGCAGCAGGCGCAGCCGACGGAGCGTTTCCTCGTCATAATCGCGCGGCTGCAAGCTCATGGCCGAGAGGGCGCCGATGATCACGCCCTTGCGCACCTGGATCGGCAGGCAAACGACAGAGCGAACCGGATTGGCGCACATGGCAATCGGGTGGTTGTCGTAGGTCGGTTCAGCCTTGGTATCGGGGATGATCAGCGGCACACCGGTCTCGACGACGACGGCGCTGAAGGCGCTTGTCCGCGGCACCTCTGCAAGGTCGTAGCCGCACATGGACTTGAACCAGACACGGTCGCGATCAACGAAACTGATGCAAGCGATCTCGCCGCCGACGAAAGATCGGGCCAACTCGCAGAAGCCGTCGAACTCCGGCTCCCGCGGCGTGTCCAGGATCTGATATCTGTAGAGTTCGCGCAGGCGAAGCTCTTCTTGCGCTTCCGTCAACGGCATACCGGTACCTCTTGTATGCAAGGAGTACCATAAGACGTAAAAATCAGGTTGAGATTGCGGTCTTGGTTTCAAATTGGTCGTGCATATGCGCAGATCCCCCCATCAAGGTTAGCAACCAGTAGACAAACGCCCCGGTTGGACATGGCCAACCGGGGCGCAAGCTTCTGCATGACAATCAATGGAAAAGGACTGCCCTTTGGCCGCCGATCACTTCTCGGCAAAGGCCTTTTCGATCACATATTCGCCCGGCCGGCTGCCGGAGCCCTCGTTGAAGCCGGAAGCTTCCATCAGCTTGACCATGTCGGCCAGCATGACTTCCGAGCCGCAGATCATGACGCGATCGGTGGCCGGCGACAGCGGCGGCAGGCCGAGGTCGCGGGCAATGGTACCGTCCGCCAGCATGGTGGTGACGCGGCCATTGTGCACGAAGGGCTCGCGCGTGACGGTGGGATAGTAGACGAGCTTGCCGGCGACGATCTCGCCGAGGATCTCGTCGGCCAGAACCTGCTCGTAGACCTGCTTGCCGTAAGCCAGTTCATTGATCTGGCGGCACCCGTGGATCAGCACCACCTTGTTGAAGCGCTCGTAGACGGCCGGATCGCGGATCACCGAGGCGAAGGGCGCAAGGCCGGTACCGGTGGACACCAGAAACAGGTTCTCGCCGGGCAGCAGGCTGTCCTGCACCAGCGTGCCCGTCGGCTTGTGGCCGACCCAGATGTCATCGCCGATCTGGATATGCTGCAGGCGCGAGGTGAGCGGGCCGCTCTGCACCTTGATCGAGTAGAACTCGAGGTAGTCCTCGTAGTTGGCCGAGGCGATCGAGTAGGCGCGCACCAGGAGCTTGCCGTCCACCTTGAGGCCGATCATCACGAACTGGCCGTTCTCGAAGCGGAAGCTCTTCTCGCGCGTGGTCCTGAACGAAAACAGGCGATCGGTCCAGTGGGTGACCTCAAGGACCTTCTCGACATCAAAGGCGGCCATATTCGTCTCCGGCTCGTCAAAAAATCACACACGATCTCCAGCAGATTGCTCGGCAAGGCCAGAGAGGAATTTCCGAAAAATGCGCCGCATGGGGTATGATTTTCCAAAGCAGGAAAACCGGTCCCGTGCTTCGGTCGACGCTCTATCGGATCAATGCCTACGCAATTTCGCGGGCGGGGCCGATAAGCCCAATAAAAATGCGGCTGTCAATCCGTAGACAGCCGCATTTCGGTATTTTCTAATGTACAAACTTTCCTGAAGGATCAGGCAGCGCGGCGCTTGACCGAGAGCGTGCCGACACCCTGTGCCACGGCCACGGCCAGCACGGCCTTCAGCGCGTCGCCCAGCAGGAAGGGCAGGAAGCCGAACTCGACGGCCTTGTCCCAGCCGATCAGGGCGGCGAGCCAGGGCAGGCCGAGCGCGTAGATGGCGACTTCACCGACAACGACGGCGCCGAGGGCACGCACCACACCACCGCGGCTCGCGACCAGGGCCGTCAGCACGGCGGCAGCGAAGAAGCCGGCGAGATAGCCGACGGTGGCCGGCTTGGCGATCAGCGTGAATATGTTACCGAACTGCTGGAACACCGGCAGACCAACAGCCCCTTCCAGGAGATAGGCACCGAGCGTCGCAGCGGCCAGGCGCGGCCCGTAGAGCAGGCCGACCAGCAGGACGGCGAAGGTCTGCATGGTCATGGGAACGGGGATCATCGGTACGGTGATCTGCGCGGCGGCGGCGATGAACAGCGAACCGACGACGACGGCGGCAGCCTTGATGCCAAGCGAAGACTGCGCCAGCGAGCGCGTGAAGGTCGAGGACGAAAGAGGCGCAACGGCGTTCAAGGGTGTGTCCTTTCACATCTGGGCACGGGGCGGGCTGAGCCCGCATTCATGTGGCGCTTCCCGGCCAGCCCGCGCGCCCCGCGGCACCCGCGTGAGCTCGCCGGCGACCGCAAAGGCGCCAGACCGACGCCGACATGACCATCGCATGCGCGATCCGTCAAGATGGCCGTTAGGCACATTCCCTTAGCAAACAGGCTTTTCCCGCGGAAATCCGGCGCATTTGCCGCAGCCCACGTGATCATGCGGACCTGCCATGCACGCTTAGCCAAAAAAATAATCGAAAAGGGGTTCCCCTTTGCCGGGCACTTCGCTATACACCGCCTCGACGCCGCAAGACACGGCGCTTGACGCGGGGTGGAGCAGCCCGGTAGCTCGTCAGGCTCATAACCTGAAGGCCGCAGGTTCAAATCCTGCCCCCGCAACCAAATACAAAAACCTCGTTGCCTCGCGGCAGCGGGGTTTTTTGTTTTGGGCAGCGCGGCCTTGGGTCGTCTTGCGTTTGCGCCCTCCGTCACGCAGAGGCGTCCGGTTCGCTGTGGCGGACCGGAGCAGGAAAGCGGACGCGTGGCAGGCCCTGGCTCTATCTCGGCGGCTGGATACAATCGCGCCGCAAATCAGCGAGATTGCCGTTGCGGGAACAAGGTCGTCCCCAGTTCTCCGACATCGCCACGTCGGGAGCGACCACGACGGAACTCGCGACGCGAACTTCCGGGCCATCGCCGTAAGGCGAGGACACGGAGGCGAAGGCCACCGCCAGGGCAACGCCGCCGGCGCAGATGTCGGTCCGTGTTCCGCCTCGGCGGCCCATCGCTTCAGGCCGGGTCGATGACATGTGAGCATCGCCAAGCCCTCTGACGTGTGGTGTCGGCGTTCAACCGGCCGGCAAGGGATGGGCTTCCGCCCCATGCCTCAATGCCAATTCACCGAACAGCTCGTGGACACGTTTCCATAGTTGTTCTTGTAGCTGCACAAAGTGCCCCCGGCTTCTGCTGTTGCGCTGTTGTCATTGGCGATGAAGGAGTCGCCGAGGGTGATGAAGGCATTTTGCGCATAGGCATCGACGCTCGCATTGCCACCTCGGGAATTTCCTCCGGCCTTGATCCGCAGCAGATCGAGCGAAGCGATGCTGCCTCCGGCGCCGCCAATGGCGAGGAACCCGGCCAGTCGATTGTTGACAGAGGTGGTGCCGGTCGCCGACGCCGAGATCGCGACCTTGCTCGCCGCGACGACAAGACCGTGCGCCCCGTTTTCGGTGAGCAGTCCGCCCTCCACGAACGCCGTCGGCATCGGCGTGATTGACCGCAGGACGATGCCGGAATCGGTGAAGCCGCGTGCGTCGCAGTTGCGTATGGTGATGCGTCGGCCGCTTTCCCACACAATACCCTGCAGGGCGCGGCCATAGCCATCCAGCGTCAACCCGTCCAGGGTCACCACGGCATCAGAACCGGCGTTGACGGTGACCGCAACCTTGCCGCTGGACGCAGAGATGAGGGCGATACCGTCACTCCCGTTGCGAATGGTGATGGCCTTGGTGATCGACACGGCGCCATAGGAACCGGCGTCCCGGATGATGATCTGTCCACCGTCGGTGGACGCATTATGGGCATATTGCAGCGTGGCACAGGGGCTTTTCACTGCCCCGCAACCGGTCTGATCCTTGCCCGCGTTGGCCACATATTTCGTCGTGGCACTGGTGGTGGCAGCGATCGTTGAGTCACCGGCGCCGGCCGCGTGCGACGGCTGCGCCAACAACAGGCCGACCAGCGTCGCGGCCAGACAGAGGATCCAGAAGCCCCCTGGTCTCCATGGTGTTGATACCGGTTGCATATTCTGGCTTGGCAAGGTGGTCATTCGGGGGACTCCAAAATGAAGATCGACCTCTGGACGGAGACGGCCAGTCCGATCGTGAACGGCCCCTTTCCAAATTCCGCACTTTCCTGCGGCGCTGCCGACCGAAAGGCCGAGGGGTGCTCAAACTCTCGAATCCGGTGCGATTTCTTGTCGACCTGACGAATCCGTCAGGTCGAAGGGCGCTCTAGTATTGCAATTTTGTATCGTCAATCAGGCCGAGGAGTATTCGGCTCCGGCAAGTCTTGCAGCAAGAGGTCGTTTGTTCGAGGTCACTTGCAGTGACATTCGGCTCAGGTTCATCCCGTTGGCCAGCCAAGAACCTGCTGCCGCTGTGCCGCAGAAGCCTCGTCTTCAAGAGGAAAACATCTGGAACGCCTGGTCACATCACCCGAACGGGTAATGATGTGGAAATATGCAGGCAACACGATTTCATTTTGCTACAGTGTTGCCTCGGCTCACTGCAATCCATGTCGCGGATGTCCCTATGAGGTTTTCGGAAAGAGAAGTTCACGACATCTCCGATGTCATTGGGTCCATTTATGAGACGGTGGTCGACGCCGACCGCTGGCCCGAGGTCGTCGAAACGGTCTGCCGGTATCTGGAAGGCAAGGCATCCAGAATCTACTGGCGCGACGCCAGCAGTTCAAAGACGCAAACCTTCTATTCCTGGGGGTTTGACCCCGATTTCCTCAAGGTCTACCCCGAGAAATACCTCACCATGAACCCCATCTACCCGGCCTCGATCTTCGTGAAGCCGGGCGAGGTGTTCGCCAGCCATGATCTTGTGCCGGCGCCTGAGTTTCAGGCCAGCCGCTTCTTCAAGGAATGGGTTGCCCCCCAGGGCTTTCTCGACGCGGCGATCTTCAACATCGAGCGCTATCAGGCAAGCGCAGCGGCCTTCACGGTCATCACCGGACAGGACTATGGCCCGGTCGACGACAAGCTCCGCAGCCGTCTCGGAATCCTGGCGCCGCACCTGCAACGGGCGGTGTTGATCGGCCGGGAAATGAACAGGCAGAGCCTTGAGGCGCGCTCACTGGAGGCTGCGCTGGATCTGGTTGAAGCCGGCGTCTTCCTGCTCGATCACACCGGCCGTGTCGCCTGGTTCAACGCTGCAGCCGCGGACCTCATCGAAAAGGGCGACATGGTCCGAAACGGCGCGTCGGGCCTGTCGCTTGCGGGCCAGCAGGCTGACAGGCAGCTGCGCGAGGCACTTTCCACCTCGCAAGGCGAGCAAGACGACCTGTTGCTGAGGCGCCCGGCGGTCATCAAGATGACGGACGGCGAAGGTGGCGACTGGTTCGGCTGCCTGATGCGCCTGCAACCGCACACCCACACCCAGCAAGCCTTCGAGAAGGTCGAGCGATCCGCCCATTCCGCCTTCTTCGTGCGCCGGGCCGAAGTGGTTGCCACCTCGGGCGTCGAAGCCTGTGCCAAGCTCCATGGCCTGACGCCGGGCGAAATCAAGGTCCTCAACGCCGTGATCGAAACCGACACGGTCGCCGAAATCGCCGACGAGCTCGGACTGTCGATCAACACCGTGAAGAAGCACCTCTCCTCGATCTTCGGCAAGTTCGGCGTCTCCCGCCGCTCTGCCCTGATCAAGGCCGTGATGGCTGCACAGGGGATGTGACCGCAACCGGCCGCGCAACGCTGCCCCTTGGGAACGCGGCAACAGCTCGGCCAGGAGCCCTCCCCCGCCTGTTTCCCAGGGAACTGCGCGCCGTCGGCGGATCCGGCAGATTTCTCCTCACAGCGAACGCATGACGCGTCGCCTGCAGGACGAGGAGAAACCCAAATGGCTATCGACGGCACCAACAACGCGGACACCCTGGTTGACACCACCGGCGACGATCTCATTCGCGCCTTTTCCGGCAATGACAGCATCACCATCACCTCCGGCGCCGACTCCGTGCTCGCCGGCCTCGGCAACGACACCATCTTCGACCGCGGCCAGACCACCGAGAGCGCCGACACCGCCGACACCTTCGAGGGCGGCGACGGCATCGACACCATCAACTACAGCCAGGCCGCTGCCGGCGTTGTGGTGAACCTGACCACCGGCTTCGGCGGTGGTTCGGCGAACAGCGCCTCCTTCGGTGACCGCTACACCTCCATCGAGAACATCGTGGGCTCGGCCTTCGACGACCGTCTGGCCGGTTCGGCCATCGCCAACACGATCTCCGGCGGCGACGGCAATGACACGATCTCCGGTGGCGCCGGTGGCGACATTCTCAACGGCGACGCCGGCGTGGACACCGTCAATGGCGATGCGGGCAACGACTTCGTCTTTGGTGGCGCGGGAAACGACGTCATCAATGGTGGATCGGGCGCAGACAGGGTGTTCGGCGGCGACGGAGCCGATCTTGTGTCTGGCGGCACTGGCTCTGACCGGCTGTTCGGCAATGCCGGCGACGACCGCCTGAACGGCGGTGAGGGCGGCGATGCGATCGACGGTGGCGACGGCATCGACACCGTCACCTTCGACGTCACGTCCGCGGCCCTCACGGTCAATCTCGCCACCGGCACCGGCCTCGGCGGCCAGGCAGCTGGTGACACCTATGCCAATGTCGAGAATGTGGAAGGCCAGAACGGCAACGACACGATCACGGGCAATACCGGCAGCAATGTCCTCTCCGGAGCTGCGGGCAACGATACCCTGAACGGCCAGAGCGGGGCCGACACGCTCAATGGCGGGACCGGCGACGACACGCTGGACGGCGGCCGTGGCGCCGACACGCTCAACGGCGGCGACGGCAACGATACGATCACCGACAGCGGCATCAGCGCCAGCGAAGCCGACACCATCAACGGCGAAGCGGGCAACGACACCATCAACTCCGGCTTCGGCAACGACACCGTCGACGGTGGGGACGGCAGCGACGTCATCAACGGCGGCAGCGGCAATGACATCATCACCGACACGGGCACCGACTTGAACAGCGTGCTGGTGCGTGTCAACGACAGGATCGACGGCGGTGCCGGCAACGACACCATCAATGCCGGCAAGGGCAATGACATCGTCCATGGCGGTATCGGCGACGATACGCTGAGCGGCGGAGCAGGCAGCGACACCATCGACGGTGGGGACGGCATCGACATCCTGATCGGCGGCAGCGGCAAGGACATCATGACGGGCGGCAATGGCGCCGACATCTTCCGCTATCTCGCCGAGACCGACAGCCTGACGGGGGCGAGCAACACGCTGGACGTGATCACCGACTTTGTGCACAACACCGACAAGATCGACCTGTCCGCCCTCGACGCCAACACTGCCACGGCCGGCACCAACGAGGCCTTCCATCTGGTTCCGGTGCTGGACGCCGACCCGACCGGCGAGATCAAGGTGAGCTTCGACAGCTCGACCAACACCACCTTCGTGCAGGTCTATACCGACGCCGATGGCATCGCCGACCTGACGATCTCGCTGACCGGCAACGTCGGTCTGACCGCCACGGACTTCGTCCTCTGACACCAGGGGCCGACAGACGGCAATCCTCCGACCGGAGCCCCCGGCCGGAGGATTGATGCGTTGCGTAAAATCCCTGCCTGCCATGTGTGTTCCAGGCGGAACAGCGTTGAGACGGTGGGGCAGGCAGGATGGCTGCAGCATCCTTGAAGGGAGTTTCCCATGAGCCACGCCCGATCCCCCCTCGCCTCCGCCTTCCGCGCCTGCCGTCCGGCCCTGGTGACAACCGCCGTTTTCTCGGCAGCCATCAACCTCCTGACCTTCACCGGCCCGCTCTACATGCTGTCGGTCTATGACCGCGTGATCCCCTCGCGACACCAGGGCACGCTGCTGGCGCTGTCTCTGATCGCACTCGCCGCCTTCGTGCTCTATGGGGCGCTGGAGCTGGTGCGCTCCCGCATCCTGATCCGCACCGGCGTGGTGTTCGATCGGCATCTGGCCGAACCGCTGGCCTTGCGCCTGCTGGCTGCTCCCGGCACCGATCGCAGCGGCCAGCCCTTGCGCGACCTCGACAACCTGCGAGACTTTCTCACCGGCGCCGCACCCATCGTCTTCTGCGACGCGCCGTGGACGCCCCTCTTCGTGCTGCTCGCCTTCTCCCTGCACGCCTGGCTCGGCTGGGCAGCCCTGGCAGGCATCGCCGGCTATGCCGTGATGGCTCTGGCCAGCGAGCTCGCCACCCGCAAGCCGCTCGGTACGGCCATGGAGGCCACGCTGGCGGCGGCCCGGATCAGCAGCGAGGCCTTCGGACGCCGCGACGTGCTGGCAGCCATGGGCATGACGGGCCGCTTCGCCAGCCGCTGGAGCGCCGCCCATGACGCCGTAGTCTCCGCCCAAGCGAGCGCCAGCGATCGCGCGGCCCACATCTCGGCCCTGTCGCGCAGCTATCGCGTGGCGCTGCAAAGCGGCATGCTGGGCCTCGGTGCCTGGCTGGCGATCCACGAACAGATTTCGGTGGGCGCAATGTTCGCCGCCAACATGCTGATGTCACGCGCGCTTTCGCCGGTGGAACATGCCGTGCAGCACTGGAAGAGCCTCGTCACGGCCCGCGCAACAGTGCGCAGGATCGCCGCCGCCCTGGGGGCACAGGCCGAAGCAACGACCCCCATGGACCTGCCCGCTCCCCAGGGCACGCTGAGCGTCGAGGGCCTCGTGGTCCGGCTTGCCCCGACGGCAAAGGCCACCCTGGCGGGCATCGGCTTTCGTCTCGAGCCCGGCGAGATGCTCACCGTGGTCGGTGCCTCCGGGGCCGGCAAGTCGACCCTGCTGCGCACGCTGGTCAAGGCCCAGAGCCTCACGGCCGGCACGGTGCGGCTCGACGGCGCCGCGCTTGATCACTATCGCCCGGAGGCGCTCGGCAAGGCGGTCGGCTATCTGCCGCAGGACATCGAGCTCTTCGCCGGCTCGGTTGCCGACAACATCGCCCGCTTCGGCACGGTGGAAGCCGACAAGGTGGTCGCCGCCGCCCGCATGGCCGGTGTGCATGAGATGATCCTGCGCCTGCCCTCGGGCTATGACACCGACATCGGCCCCGGCGGATCGACCCTGTCGGGTGGCCAGCGCCAGCGCATCGCGCTCGCCCGCGCCCTCTATGACCTGCCGGCGCTGATCGTGCTCGACGAGCCCAACTCCAACCTCGACCTCAACGGCGAGGCGGCGCTCGCCGAGGCCCTGCGGGCGGCGCGGGCGGCCGGTTCGACGGTGGTGGTTTCGAGCCACAAGCCGGCGCTGGTGGACATGGCCGACAAGCTCCTGGTGCTGGCCGATGGTGCCCAGCAGCTGTTCGGCCCGCGCCAGGAGGTGCTCGCCCGCATGACACCCCGCGCCGTGCGCGCCGCCTGACGGCCTGTTCCCGGCGGAACTGCACCTGCCTCGCCATTGCCCGATGATCGCCGCATGAATGTCCGGAACAGGGGAACAGACCAAATGCGCGACACCTCCTTCAACGCCTCGATACGGTCACTCGCTCTCTCGGGTGGCTTGCTGGTTGGCCTGGGCCTCGGCGGCTTTGCCGCCTTCGCCGTCCGCGTCGAGATGCCCTCAGCCGTGGTCGCCGGCGGCACGGTGGAGCCGCAGGGGCAGCGCAAGCAGGTCCAGCATCTCGAAGGCGGGCTGATCGCGGAGATCGCCGTGCGCGACGGCGACCGGGTCAAGGCCGGGGATCTGCTGGTGCGCCTCGACACCACACGCATTGCCGCAACCCTGGCGTCGCTCAAGGGCCAGATGGCCGAACAGACCGCCATCGCCGCCCGCCTGCAAGCCGAACTGAACCTCGATCGCGGTGTCACCTTTCCGGCAGAACTTCTGGCCGATCCGACCGCCACCGCCCTCATCGACAGCCAGCGCTCCCTGTTCGCGGCGCGGCTCGCCGCCTTCGACAGCGAGATGGCGCTCGCCAAGGCCAAGACGGCTCAACTGACCGCCGCGGCCAGCGGCCTTGCCGCCCAGGCCAGCGCCGCCCAGACGCAACTGGATAGCCGGCTAAGCGAGAGGGCCGGACTTGAAGGTCTCGCCGCCAAGGGCTTCGTCGCACGGGCCAAGCTCGAGGAGCAGGGCCGGGAAATCGCGCGCCTCGAAGGCCTTGCCGGCGGGCTCAAGGCGCAGGTTGCAGCCAATGCCGCGGCCCAGGCCGAAGTGGCGCTTCAGATCACCCAGGTGACGGAAGCCTATCGCAAGGCCGCCTCCGATGCCCTGGCCGACACCGTGCCCCGCAGATCGGATCTGGCCGAGCGCATCAGCGTGGCCGAGGACGCGCTCGCCCGCACGCAGGTGCGCGCCCCCGTGGACGGCGTGGTCCAGGCCTCCCGCTTCGTGACCAAGGGCGGCGTGGTCGGCGCCGGCGAGCCGCTGCTGGACATCGTGCCGGTGTCGGACAGGCTGGTCGTGCAGGCCCGCATTCCCGTGACCGACGTGGATGACCTCAAGGGCATCGAGACCGCCGAACTGCGCTTCCCCGCCTTCCATGACCGCGCCATGCCGCGCATTCCCGGCCGCATCGCCCGCATATCGGCCGATGCGGTGACCGACGACGTCGCGCGCACCACCTATTACAGCGCCGAGATCGACGTCAGCCTGACCGACCTGCCGCCGCGCCTTGCCGGGCGCCTGCAGCCGGGCATGCCCGCCGAAGTGATCGTCATCACCCGGGCGCGCTCGCTGGTCGACTATCTGCTCGACCCCTGGCGGCAGATGATGCAGGTGGCGATGACCGAAAGCTGATGCGCTTTCCAAGCCCTGCCGGTTTGATCTACGATACCGACCAGTCCCGCGCGAAAGGCCGATGCCGCGATGCCCTTGACCCGACGCCTGTTTCTCGGCGCCCTCGCCTCAGCGGGCATCGGCTCGCTGCTTCTTGCCTTGTGCGCCTGTATCCTGGCCGCCCCGCTCTTCGACAACTGGCGCGAAGCTGCCTTCGACGAACTGGTCCAAGTGGCGCCGCCCGTCTCGGGTCAGGTGGTGGTGGTGGAGATCGACGACGCGAGCCTTGCGCATTTCGGCCCCTGGCCCTGGGCGCGCACCCGGCTCGCAGCGTTGCTGACGCGCATCGCCGACGCCAGGCCACGGGCGGTCGGCATCGACATCCTGCTCGCAGGCCCGGACCGCTACGGCCGCGAAGCGCTCGGCCAACAGCTGGGTGACGAGGCCCACGCCCTCTATGGCGCCCTGCCCGATGGCGATGGTCGCCTGACCAAGGCGATCGGGGCTGCACCGACGGTGCTCTCCGCGCTTCTCGCCGATCAGGCAACGGCGTCCCCGCCTCAGGTGCCCATCCTGTTGCAGGGCGAACCGCCGAAACTGGTGCCCTGGACCTCGGCCGGGGCCGTTCAGCCACTGGAGGTGCTGTCCTCCGTGGCGGCGGGAATGGGCGTCGGCTCGCTCTCGGGAGACGAACGCGGCGTCGTGCGACAGGTCCCGCTCTTTGCCCTCGCCGCCTCGGTGCCCGTTCCGGGGCTGGCGGCGGAAACCCTGCGCGTGGCCGAACAGGCCGGCAGCTTCATCCTCATTGGTGAAGGCCCCTCACTTGCCATCGGCGGGCACGCAATCCCGCTCACGCCCGACAGCCAGCTGCGCTTCCGCCCGTCGCCGTCGAGCCACTGGGGCGAGCGCAGCCTGTCGGCCGAGGCGATCCTGGACGGCGAGGTGCCGCCGCAACGGCTTGCGGGCAAGATCGTGCTCCTCGGCGGCAGCGCCCCGGCGCTCGGTGCGCTCAGAGCCACCGCCGCGAGCCCGGTGGCCCCCTCGGTGCAGATCGAGGCCGACGCGCTGGAAACCATACTGTCGGAACGCGTACCGCTGCGTCCGTCCCGGGCAGGTTGGATCGAAGGAGCCGCCTTCGTGCTGCTGGCGCTGGCCGGCGCCCTGAGCGGCGCCAGCCTGACGCCGCTGCGCGCCCTTGCCGTGACAGCCGGATCGTCCCTGGCCTGGACCGGGGCAACCATCGCCGTCTTCAGACAGTGGGACTGGCTTGTGGACTCGGTTCTGCCACCGCTCGCGGCGCTCGTCAGCCTGATCGCCGCGGCCGCCCATGCGGCGATCGTCCAGCGCCGCCAGGCGGCGGGCATCCGCCGGCGTTTCGAGCAGCATCTCGCACCCGAACTCGTGGCGCGGATCGTCGAAAGACCAGATCTCGTGCGCTTTTCCGGCGAAAGACGCGAGGTGACGGCGCTCTTCACCGACATCGAAGGCTTCACGGCCCTGACCGAACGGCTCGATGCCGAGCGGCTGGTCGCCCTGCTGGATGCCTATTTCTCCGGGATCGCCGACATCGTGGTGCGGCACGGCGGCATGATCGACAAATTCGTCGGCGATGCGGCCCATTGCCTGTTCAATGCGCCGCTGGACCTGCCCGACCATCCGCGGCAGGCGCTCACAGCCGCACAGGAGATCATTGCCTTCAGCCGTACCTTCGCCGCCCGCACCGACGTGGCCGCGGCGGGCCTCGGGCGCACGCGCATCGGCCTTGAATGCGGCGATGCGGTGGTCGGCGACGTCGGCATGGGCTCCAAGCTCGATTACACCGCCCACGGCACGGCGGTGAACATGGCAGCCCGTCTCGAAGCCATCAACAAGGACTTCGGCACGGACATCTGCATCGGCCCGAATGCCGGCGCGCGTCTTGCCGACGCGGAGCTTCGCGCCCTCGGCCCCGTGGAGCTGCGCGGGCTCGGCCCGGTGCAGGTCTTCACCGTCGCACCTTGAGCGCCTTCACCGACGCCAGACCTCAGCCGAGCACGCTCGCAAAGGCCTTTTCGACGCGGGCCGCACCCCATTTCTGCACGGCGCTGGGCTTGCCGCCCTTCACGGGAAAATCCACCCCGTCGCCGGCCTTCAGGACGCGCCGGGCTCCAGCCGCCGCCACATGCACCTCGCCACGCTCGCAGAAGACGGCGAACACGCCCTTGCTGGGACCGGCAAAGAAGCGCGTGCCGCGTACGCCGATCTGGCCGAAGGCAGACAGCAGCTTGATGTCGGTCTTGGGCAGGCTGTCGTCGCGATCGAACACCAGGGCGCCGTCGCCAAGGATCAGGCGCCCGCCGGTCGCAGCGACGAAACGATCGATCTTGAGCCGCGTCTTGGCGCCGAGGAAGATGTCCGAGCCGCCTTCGAGGGCGAGCGCCGCACGCGATGCCACATCCGTCCAGACGAGATCCCCGAGCAGGATGTCCGAACCGGCCTGCAGCGGCCGCAGCGCGCCGCTTTCGGCGAAGACGCCGCCGGACGCCTTGCGTACGTCGCCAACCGAGCGCAGCCCCTCCTCGGCCAGGCCGATCGAGGGCGTGGCCATCGCGGCCGCCGCCAGCAACAGGGCAAACCTGCGCCGATCGAGGCGCCCCGCATCAAAGTCCTGCATGATAGGTCCCCCACCTCAACGCGGTCTCACAAACCGCCTCAAACTGCACGTCCTGCCCCTCGCGCGCCAGGAAGGCATTGTCCGCAACATCGGCGAGTTCTGCGCCGAGCCAATCCAGCGCCGGATCATCCGATGCGGGCGCATGATGGGCAAGTGCAATCTTTGCGGCACCCATGCGCATCCCAAGCGACACCGCCTCCTGCCAGGTGGAGTGGCCGATGCCGCTCTGACGCGCGCCGATCGGTTCGCCGGCATCGAGAATGGCCAGATCCACGCCGCGCCCGAGGTCGATCAGCTGCGCATCGAGGCGCGGATCGCCGGCCTGGTGGTCCAGGGCATAGAGAACGGACCGGCCGCCAAGCTCCACGCGGAAGGCCGTGCAGCCGCCCGGATGGTTGCTGTCGACCAGATTCACCTCGATGGACGGGCTGGGCCGAAAGCGCCGACCGGGGCGGAGATCGACGCAATCGAGCGTCGGCGCCAGCACCTCGGGGCCGACCGGAAAGAAGGGCGCCGCCATCAGCCCGGCGACCATCCGCCGCGTGCCGCCGGCAACCGCGCTGGCGAGGACGACGTCCTTCGCACCCGTGCGCAGCGGCTGGAAGAAAGGCAGACCGGCCACATGGTCATAATGGGCGTGTCCAATCAGAACCGTCAGATGCTCGGGCGGCGCAAGCGCGATCTGGCGCCCCAGGGAGGGCGCGCCGGTGCCGAGATCGAGCACCACCATCTCATCGCCGAGGCGCAGGCTGACGCAGCTTGTGGCGCCGCCATAGGCACTGAAGTCAGCGCCGGACACCGGCCGGCTCCCGCGGACGCCGTGGAAGGCGATGTGAACTGAACTGTCCATCCGATCCTCATCTCTCGGGCGCGGGGCCTGACCCGCAACCTCCTGGAACCGGATTTAGCGCCTCGAGGCCGGCGGACGCTGTTCCCGAGGAAACAGCAGGTCTCACTCCTCGAAGGCGTCGGCTATGCGCGCAAGCGCCTCGGGGTCGCAGAACAGGCGGTCGGACGTCCGCTTGATCGCCCCCTCCTTTTCGAGGAAGCCGAGCGCCACGTTGAGCTTGGGCCGGCTGGCGCCGATCAGGCGCGCCATGTCGGTCTGCGACAGGCCTATCTCGAGCGGCACGCGCTTGCCCGCCGGCGCCGTCTGGCCGTCCAGCCGATCGAGCAGATAGCGTGCAAGCCGCACCTCGATCCGATGGAGCGCAATGCCTTCCAACTGCGCCGTGGTGGCGCGCAGGCGGCGACAGAGCAGCGCGATCACCGAGCGGGCAAGACCCTTGCGCGTCTCGAACAACCCGGACAGGTCGGCGGCGGTGATCACATAGGCCAGGGCGTCGGTCAGCACCACCGCATCGGCGGATCGCTCGCCCCCGTCCAACACCGCGATCTCGCCGACGAGATCTCCGCGCCGGGCGACGCGCACATTGAGCTCACGCCCGCCGGCCGTTGCCAGCGTCATGCGCACCTGGCCATCGGCGAGGAGATAGGCGCGATCGCCCGCGTCTCCGGCCTGGAACAAGGTGCGCCCGGCCTCGAAGCGGGTGAGGCGGAAGCAGGCGGCAACGGCATTCCGGTCATCATCCGTGAGCTCGCCGAACAGTTCGGTGCCCCGGAGCAACTCGTCGAGATCGTCGGACGTGTCCAATCTGGCGCTCCCCCTGCAGTTGGCGACCGCGGGAGTGTTTCAGAATTTCGCCTGAAGCGAAAGAGTGCGCAACGCGCCCCCGCAACAACAGGCTGTCGGCTCAGAACACATGGAAGTCGGTGCCGTGCAGCTCCGGAATGCCCATCAGCTGGATGAACTCCACCTTGGCCCGCGCCCCGGTGCCGTCGATATCGAAGCTGATGACGCCGGTGTCGGTGTCATAGAGGATTGTCGGCTTGGTGTTGCGAACGACCGGATTGGCGCCGGCGACAAAGGTGCCGCTGTCCAGGAAGTCTCCAACGCGCAGGGAGCCGAAGGCGGTGCCGTGCTTGAGCTGGATGGTGTCGCCCTGTGCCGGGTTGAAGTCGTCGATCTGGTCGCCCGAGTCGAAGGTGGCCTTGCTGAAGACGAACTTGTCGGCGCCGGCGCCGCCGATCAGCTCGTCATTGCCATTGCCGCCCTCGATGGTGTCATTGCCGGCGCCGGCATCGATGCCGTCATTGCCGCCCACACCCTTGAGGTTGTTGGCGCCCGTGGTTCCGAAGATTAGGTCGTCCCGCTCTGAGCCGACAGCATTCTCGATGCTGGACAGATGTTCGATGCGGGTCGTGCCCGTCGCCACCTGACCGCTCTGCAGATCGATGGTGACGGCGGTGCCGCCCAGGGTGAAATCTTCATGGCGATGGGCATAGGAGATGGTGTCGGTGCCGAAGCCGCCGTTGATGACATTCTGCCAGCCCACCGAGATGAAGGTGTCGTTCTGGTTTCCGCCGTAAAAGGTGCTCTGGAAGGTCGCGAAGATGAAGGTGTCGTTGCCGTCGTGGCCGAACACCACGTCGCTTTCGTTGAAGGCGGTGAAGCCATCGCTGACATAGGTGTCGTTGCCGCTACCGAGCTTGATGACATTGTTGCCCTCGTAGCGGTTGAGCACCTGGTCGTTGCCAGAACCGGCATCGACGATGTGACCGCCGCCGAGATCGTCGCTGCGCAACAGCTTGATCACGTCGTCGCCGCCCTTGGCGCGAATGTCGAAGTTGCCGGACTGGCTGGCGCCCACCGTGATCTGGTCCGCGCCGTTGGTGCCGTTGACGATGGTGAAGGCCATGGTGTGTCTCCTGTCTGTGGAGCCGATCGGGGGCTCATCTGCAGGCAGGATGCCCTTTCCAGCGGGCGGGCGCTGTTCCCGAGGGAACGAGACGACGAAGGGCGGACGGGCATTGTCCTGTGACAGCCGCGCATTCGGAGCGGACTTGAACGATGGGCTGTGGCATAGGGAGGGTTGGTTCACAGAGCGATTCCATGCCGCAGGGTCAACATCCCATTCACGCCCTCTTTGAAACGGGCTCAGAGCACGCGCCGCTGGCGGTGCTGAAGCGCGTCTACGGCTATTCGGCCTTTCGCGGCCGCCAGGGCGAGGTCATCGACCAGGTGATGGCGGGCGGCGACGCCGTGGTGCTGTTTCCCACCGGTGCCGGCAAGTCGCTGTGCTTCCAGATCCCGGCCCTCTGCCGCGACGGCATCGGCATCGTCGTCTCGCCGCTGATCGCGCTGATGCGCGACCAGGTGGAGGCGCTCAAACAGCTCGGCATCCGCGCCGCCGCGCTCAATTCCACGCTGACGCGCGAGGAGTTCGTCGAGGTGCGCCGCGCCATCGCCGCCGGCACGCTCGATCTGCTCTATGTGACGCCCGAACGCATCGTCACCCCGGCCTTCCGCGACATGATCGGCACAGCGACCATCGCCCTGTTTGCCATCGACGAGGCCCATTGCGTCTCCCAATGGGGGCACGACTTCCGGCCCGAATACCGCGAGCTCGGCCAGCTGGCGACGCTGTACCCCGGGGTGCCAAGGCTGGCGCTGACGGCGACTGCCGATCCCTATACGCGCGACGACATCATCGATCGGCTGGGGCTCCACGACGCCAGGGTGTTCACCACCTCCTTCGACCGACCCAACATCACCTACGAGATCGTCGAGCGCGACCAGCCGCGCCAGCAGTTGCTGCGCTTCCTGAGCCGGCACAAGGGCGAAAGCGGCATCGTCTACTGCCTGTCGCGCGCCAAGGTGGAGGACACCGCCGGCTGGCTCAACGAGCACGGCATTCGCGCGCGCGCCTATCACGCGGGGATGGACCGGACCGCGCGCGACGCCAATCAGGACGCCTTCCTGAAGGAGGAAAGCCTCTGCCTCGTCGCCACCGTTGCCTTCGGCATGGGTATCGACAAGCCGAATGTGCGCTATGTCGCCCATCTCGACCTGCCCGGCTCGGTGGAGGCCTATTACCAGGAGACGGGCCGCGCCGGACGCGACGGTCTGCCGTCGGAAGCCTGGATGGCCTATGGCATGGCCGACGTGATCCAGCGTGGCCGCATGATCGACGAGAGCGGCTCGGAGCCGGACATCAAGCGGGTCGAACGCTCCAAGCTCAACGCGCTCCTGGCCATCTGCGAAACGCCGGGCTGCCGGCGGCAGGCCATTCTCGCCCATTTCGGCGAGTCCCACGCGGGCGGCTGCGGCAACTGCGACACCTGCCTGAAACCCGTCGAGACCTGGGACGGCACCGACGCCGCCATCAAGGCGCTGGCGGCCATCTACCGCACCGGCGAGCGTTTCGGCACCGGCCATCTCATCGATGTGCTCCTGGGCGCAACCAACGACAAGACCACACGCTTCGGCCACACGGACATGCCGGTCTTCGGCGCCGGCAAGGATCTGCCGGCCAAGACCTGGCAATCGGTCTACCGCCAGCTGCTGGCCGCAGGCCTCGTCAGCGTCGACCATGCCGCCTATGGAGCCCTGAGGCTCGAAGCCGACGCCAAGGCGGTGTTCCGACGCGAGCGCGAGGTGCGTTTCCGCAAGGATCGCCCCACCACCGGCAAGGCCGCGCGCGAGACCTCGTCGCGTGCCGCAAGTGCGCGCGCCACGCTGGACGGTGCCGATCTCGAACTCTTCGAGCTGCTGCGTGCCACCCGCACCACCATCGCCAAGGACCTGGGCGTGCCGCCCTATGTGGTCTTCCCCGACACGACGCTCGTGGCCATGGCCACCGAGCGTCCGACGGATCTCGACGAGATGCTCGGCATCTCCGGCGTCGGGCA
The DNA here is from genome assembly GCF_021864535.1 of Oryzibacter oryziterrae. Classification (GTDB taxonomy): domain Bacteria; phylum Pseudomonadota; class Alphaproteobacteria; order Rhizobiales; family Pleomorphomonadaceae; genus Pleomorphomonas; species Pleomorphomonas oryziterrae. The sequence continues at coordinate 7,137 of NZ_JAKJIC010000006.1, read as the reverse complement.
ATCCAAGCTCGAACGCTACGGCGAGGCCTTTCTCGAGGTGATTCTCGAACACACATAACAGGCTAGTGGAGCGAATTTTACATTTGCTCGGCGCTTTGTTTCAGGCGGATGCAAATGTCAGAATCGAACCACTAGGGCTGGACCGGCGTGAGCGCTCTTGCGGGGGTGTCTCGCGTAGCTTCAGATGCTAGCTTGACCGGTCACAAAAAGAACACGAGGACGGCTCCGATGATGACCCCAGGCAACCGGATCATGCTGCTGACAGGCGCCAGCCGCGGCATCGGTCACGCCACCGTCAAGCTCTTCATGGAGCGCGGCTGGCGCATCCTGACGGTCTCCCGCCATCCCTTCTCGGAAGAGTGCAAGTGGCCGGGCGCCCGCGAAAGCCACATCCAGGCCGACCTCGCCGATCTCGACAGCATCGAGGACATGATTGCCGATGTGCGCTCGCGCCTGCCCGACGGCAAGCTGCACGCGCTGGTCAACAACGCCGGCATATCGCCCAAGGCGCCCGACGGCGGCAAGCTGGGCGTGGAAGCCACCGACGCCCGCACCTGGACCCATGTGCTCAACGTCAACCTGGTGTCCACCGCGCTGATTGCCCGCGGTCTCCTGCCGGAGCTGGAGGCAGCCAAGGGGTCGATCGTCAACGTCACCTCGATCGTCGGCTCGCGCGTGCATCCCTTCGCCGGCGTCGCCTATGCTGCTTCCAAGGCCGGTCTCGCCACGCTGACACGCGAGCTCGCCCATGAGTTCGGCCCGCGTGGCGTGCGGGCCAACGCCATCGCGCCCGGCGAGATCGGCACGTCCATCCTCTCGCCCGGCACCGACGAGTTTGTGGCCAAGCAGGTGCCGCTCAAACGCCTCGGCGAACCGCGCGAAGTGGCCGAGACCATCCATTTCCTCTGCAGCGAGGACTCCGCCTACATCAACGGCGCCGAAATCCACATCAACGGCGGCCAGCACGTCTGAGCGGAGGCCCGCACTGAGCCTCGTGACGCCAAGGGGGCGGAGAAATTCTCCGCCCCTTTGGCATTGCTGTGCTGAAAGTTCACGCGTGGACGGCTTGTTCCGCCGCCTCGTCGGCATCGAGGAAGCCGCCGGTCTGGCGGGCCCAGAGGCGCGCATAGAGGCCGCCGCTTGCCACCAGTTCGGCATGGCTGCCGGTTTCGACCACGCGTCCCTTGTCCATCACCAGGAGACGATCCATGCGGGCGATGGTGGACAGGCGGTGGGCGATGGCGATCACCGTCTTGCCTTCCATCAGCGCGCCGAGGCTCTCCTGGATCGCCGCTTCCACATCGCTGTCGAGCGCCGATGTCGCCTCGTCCAGTACCAGGATCGGCGCGTTCTTCAGCAGCACGCGTGCGATGGCGATGCGCTGCCGCTGGCCGCCGGACAGCTTGACGCCGCGTTCACCCACATGGGCATCGAAGCCGCGCCGGCCCCGGTTGTCGACGAGATCGGGGATGAAGGACATGGCATGCGCCATCTCCGCCGCCCGGATCATCTCCTCGTCGCTCGCATCCGGACGACCGTATTTGATGTTGTCGCGGATCGACCGGTGCAGCAGGGAGGTATCCTGCGTCACCACGCCGACCGCCGCACGCAAGCTGTCCTGCGACAGGCTGGCGATATCCTGCCCGTCGATGCGGATCACGCCGCCCTCGAGGTCGTAAAGACGCAGGAAGACGTTGACCAGCGTCGACTTGCCGGCACCCGAAGGACCGACCACGCCGATCTTCTCGCCCGGCCGGATGGCCAGCGTTACCCCTTCGAGGGCGCCGCTGCGCCGGCCATAGTGGAAGCGCACATTGTCGAACTCGACGGCACCGCCGGAGATCGCCAGCTTGCGGGCATTGCCCGCATCGACGACCGTATGCGGCCGGGCAATGGTGTTCATGCCGTCCTGCACCGTACCGATGTTCTCGAAGATGCCGGTCACCTCCCACATGATCCAGCCGGACATGTTGTTGATGCGCACCACGAGACCGCCGACCAGCGCCACTTCACCGGTGCTGACGACGCCGATCGACCAAAGCCACACCGCCATCAGGCCCGTGACCACCATCAACAGCGCATTGATGGCATTGAGCGTCATGGTCATGGAGGTGATCAGCCGCTGCTGGGCATAGAACACCGACGTATGGTCTTCGAGCGCCTCGCGGGCGAAGTCATCCTCGCGTTCGGCATGGGCAAACAGCTTGACCGTGTGGATGTTGGTGTAGCTGTCCACCACGCGCCCGGTCAGAAGCGACCGCGCCTCCGACATTTCCTCCGATTTGCGCGAGACACGCGGGATGAAGTGCCGGAGAACGAAGAGATAGGCGATGATCCAGACGACGAGCGGCGCGGCCAGCCTGAGATCGGCCTCGGCGAACAGCACCAGGGCCGACACCGTGTAGAGCAACACGAACCACACCGCGTCGGACGCCTGCGTCAGCGACTCGCGCAGCGACGGGCCGGTCTGGATCACCTTGTTGGCGACGCGACCGGCAAAGTCGTTGTTGAAGAAGCCGATCGACTGGCGCAGCACATAACGATGCGTCTGCCAGCGGATGAGGTTGGTGACGCCGGGCGCAATGGTCTGGTGGATCAGCAGATCATGCAGGCTGTTGAACACCGGCCGCCCGACCAGGATCACCGCCGCCATCCAGGCAAACTCCCAGCCATAATCCTGCAGCAGCTGCCCCGGCTTGGCCACGCCGAGAATGTCGACGATGCGGCCGATATAGCGGAAGATGGCAACCTCGATCAGGGCCACGAACAGACCGACCAGCATCAGCGCGGCGAAGGTCGGCCAGACCTGCCGCAGATAATGCCAATAGAAGGCCGACACCTTGGCCGGCGGTTGTTCACCGGTCCCCGGCGTATAGGGATCGATCAGACGTTCAAAGAAGGCAAACATGACGACATCCATGCAACCCGCCGCGTGGCATGACGCGGACAGCCGGGCTGACTTGAGGGGAAAGAAAGGGCAAGCGTTTCCTCAGCCGCGCGACTGCGACCGGGACGGGATGGACACGACACGAGGGTCGAGGCTTAGAAGCGGATTGATTCCATCGGCTGCGCTCCTTCTTGAAAAGGCCCGAACTGGCGGGAGCGAGGGGAGGTTAGCAAAAGCCCTGAAGCTTGCAACCCGCCTGCGGCAAGGCTCGACATTGTCGCAGCATCCATGGCATAAATGTCACAACTCATTCTAAACAATAATGAATCACCCTGGACGCGCTTATGATTGAGCTGGCTCTCTATCAACCGGATATCGCCCAGAACACGGGCACGCTGATCCGCCTTGCCGCCTGCATGGGAGTGCGACTGCACGTGATCGAGCCGACGGGATTCGATATGTCCGACCGCAACTTGCGCCGCGCCGGCATGGATTATCTGGAACTGGCAACCGTGGTCAGACACATGGGCTGGACGGCCTTTTCCGACTGGCGCGCGTCGGAGGGCCGCCGGCTGGTCTTGGCGACAACGCGGGCCTCGACCTCCTTCCTCGCCGAAACCTATCGCAGCGACGACATCCTGCTGATGGGCCGCGAATCGGCCGGGGTTCCCGACAGCGTGCACGCCGCCGCCGGCCTGAGGATCCGCATTCCCATGATGCCGGGCACGCGCTCACTCAACCTTGCGGTTTCCGCCTCGATGATCCTCAGCGAGGCCTTGCGCCAGACCGACGGCTTTCCGCCTGTGACCGATCAGCCGGCCTGATGGCAGCAATCAGACATTTGCGTTGGACGGGCGCCAGCCGCGATGCGAGCCTTGCCGCAAGAAGGAGACATCCATGCAACTCGTCATCGGCAACAAGGCTTATTCGTCCTGGTCCCTGCGTCCCTGGCTGCTGCTGAAGCAGTTCGGCATCGACTTCGAGGAGGTCCTGGTGCCGCTCTACCAGGCCGACACGGCGGCACGGCTGGCCCCCTTGTCGCCGTCGGGCAAGGTTCCCTGCCTGATCGATGGCGACGTGACGGTGTGGGACTCGCTTGCCATTGCCGAATACCTCGCCGAGCGCTTTGCCGACCTGCCGATCTGGCCCGTGGATCGCAAGGCACGCGCCTTCGCCCGCTCCATCTGTGCCGAAATGCACGCCGGCTTCGGCGCCCTGCGCCAGCACTACACCTGCAACTTCCGCCGCACCTATGCCTGGAAGGAGCGGGGCGGCGCGGCCGCCCTTGCCGATGGCGCGCGGATCATCGCCATCTGGCAGGAGGCGCGCAGCCGCTTCGGTTCTGACGGCCCGTTCCTCTTCGGCGCGTTCTCCGCGGCCGACGCCATGTACGCGCCCGTGGTCGCCCGCTTCACCACCTATTCCTGGCCGCTGCCTGACGTCGCCGCCGCCTATGCCAGGACGATCCGTGACCTCCCCGCCTATCAGGACTGGCTCGCCGCCGGCGCGACCGAGCCCTGGTTCATTGCCGACTACGAATACGCCGACTGACCGGCAGGGCCGTCCGGATCCGTTGGTTTGCTGTCTATCCGCTGAGGGAGACGGCGGAGCCGGACACAAGGCGTCTTGGCAAGCCCCGCAGGCATGGCGTAAGACCCTTGGCCATGTTTCCGTTTCGGACTGGAGTCCTCAATGTCGTCACCGGCCGCTGCCTTGCAACAGACAACACTCCCTGACGACATCGAGGCCAAGAAGGCTGCTGCATCCACCTGGTTCCGCGAACTGCGCGGGCGCATCTGCACGGCCTTCGAGGCGATCGAGGACGACCTCAGCGGTCCGCTCGCCGATCGTCAGCCCGGGCGCTTCATGCGGACGGCCTGGAAACGCACCGATCACAGCGGCGCACCGGGCGGCGGCGGAGAGATGAGCCTGATGCACGGCCGCGTCTTCGAGAAGGTCGGCGTGCACATCTCCACGGTTCACGGCGAGTTCGCCCCCGAGTTCCGTGCCCAGATCCCCGGCGCCACCGAGGACCCGCGCTTTTGGGCCAGCGGCATTTCGCTGATCGCCCACATGCACAATCCGCATGTGCCGGCCGTGCACATGAACACCCGCATGGTCGTCACCAGCCGCCAGTGGTTCGGCGGCGGCGCCGACCTCACCCCCGTGCTGGACCGCCGCCGCACCCAGGACGATCCCGATACCCTGGCCTTCCACGCGGCGATGCAGTCGGCCTGCGATGCCCATTCGCAGGTGGACTATGCCAACTACAAGCGGTGGTGCGACGAGTATTTCTTCCTGAAACACCGCAACGAACCGCGCGGGATCGGCGGCATTTTCTACGATTATCTTCATTCGGATGCCGGCTGGGACGCCGACATGGCCTTCACGCGCGACGTGGGTCTCGCCTTCCTCGACGTCTATCCACGCCTTGTGCGCGCCAACATGGAGAAACCCTGGTCCGACGCCGAACGCGAGGAACAGCTGATCCGCCGCGGTCGCTATGTCGAGTTCAACCTGCTCTACGATCGAGGGACCATCTTCGGCCTGAAGACCGGGGGCAACATTGACAGCATTCTCTCCTCCATGCCGCCCGTGGTGAAATGGCCGTGACGAGGCGTTAGCTCGGGGCCGCCCTGAACCAAGATCAAGCCATGTCCAACGAGTGCAACACGCCGGGCTCTCCGGATCGACAAGAGGATCGCCCGCGGCTCTGCATCGTCGGGCCATCGCATGTCGTGCGCTGGGAACACCTGCTTGCCATCGGCTCCCTACCGCCGCCGGGCTGTGAGGTCAGCTTCGTCCATTCGACCGGCGCGCCGCTCTGGGACCGCGAGGTGTTCGAGGCAACCGCCGATGTAGCCGCAAGAACGGACTCCCGTATCGTCCTGATCATCGGCGACTTCCGCTTCGGCAACAGCATCGTCCGCGACAATCTGCAACCGCGGTATGGCGACCTGTTCTCGGGCTATTCTCACATCACCAGCGAACTGATCGGTGCCAGGAGCGATCTCGAAGTGCGGCTAAGGGCCGAATACGCCTTGCTTTTATGGCGCAAGACCTATGGCGAGAGGTTGCGCATGGTCTACTGGACGCAGGCGATGCGTTCGGTCGTCGACGGTCTGGCCGGCAAACACCTCAACCCCCAAGGGGTTTCCACCCACCCTCTGTGGCCACTCGATCGCTACGCGCGCACGGGCGATCCCATCGTTCCCGATCTTTCCGCCGTGCTGCAGCGGCGGCCTGAGCGATATGCCAAGCTGATCGTCGACAACGACCTGCACCCTTCGGCAATCGGCTATTCGCTCCTGGAAAAGCTCGGCCTGGATATGCCCTTCGCAGAGGCGATCGAGCGCGCGGAACGCGAAAGTCAGGGCAGGCTCATGGCCTGTCTCGCCGAAGCGGCGCGCGAGCCGATCATGATCATCGGCGAAGGCGGATCCTTGGCCCCGTTCACGGCGCATTTCAGCGCTGCCGACTTGCAACTGCTCGAAAGGGCGCAAATCCTGCTCCGTCCCGAACTCTCCATGAGCTGTTTTGAAGACGCCTTGCGAGTGGGCATTCGAAAGGTCACGGTGGTCACCAATCGCGGCCCGCATCAGCCCGATCCGGCGGCCAAGGGTCTGAAGGAGCTTGGTGAAACCTTGGCGCTGCTGGCGCCTTTCGAGATCTCCATCCTGCCGCTGCAGGCCATCGATTCCGCGCTTGGTACAACGCCGAAGAAGCGCATGGATCTGCAAGCAGAAGGCGTCGGCGAAGTGGCGGATTGGCTGGAACAGCAAGCGCGTTTGACCTGCCGCCTGGCAGTGCGCGCCGAAGTCTTTTCCGACAGCGAACTGCCCCACTGGTTCCAGCCGCATCCCAAGTCGCAGCTGACCCCGCTTGGCGCCTATGGCATCCTGCTCTGCCTGCTGCAGGGACAGGATCTCCAGCCAGCCCGCGTCAATTCAAGGGCAAGAGCGATCATTCGCGGATATTGAATCGGAAGACGCGCGCCAGGCCGTTGGGGCTGCCGTCGGCCTTGCCCTTCGAACGCTCGGCTGCCCATTTTCAGCGGGGATTTGACCTCTTCCCGGCTCGTCCTTGGGCCTTGGTGCGGGGGCATTTCTCCCGCCTCGCTATGCCCCAGAACGTACAAACGCCCCGTGTCATTTCTGGCACGGGGCGTTTGTGTTTTTGTGTGTGATTGTATTTGTGATGAGCTTTTATCGTGTGGTTTGTGTTCTTGCGTTTTGCAGGCCTGGCGGCGA
>NZ_JAKJIC010000056.1 GCF_021864535.1 Oryzibacter oryziterrae | reverse complement strand
TTGTCGATGGTGGTGACGGTGTTGACGTCGTGTCCTACGCGGGTATCTCCAAGGGCGTGACGATCAACCTTGCCGTGACTGATGGCTCTTCCAACGCCGGCGAGGCGTTTGGCGACACCATCCTCAACGTCGAGGGCGCAACGGGCACCAGCTATGCCGACACGCTGCTCGGCACGTCCGGCGACAACAAGCTGACTGGCAATGCTGGCAACGACATCCTCAAGGGCTTTGGCGGCGCCGACATCTTGCGGGGCGGGTTTGGCAAGGACCTGATCTATCCGGGTTCCGGTCCCGACGACATCATCATCGATCACGCCAGAACATCGTCGCGCGATACCATCTACGGCTTCTCGACCGGCTACGATCAGATTCAGCTGTCGGTATCCGGCGACTACAAGGGGTTCTCAAAGGGCACCACCTGGACGCAGAACGGACAGGCGATCTTCGTCAAGGGCACCAACCCGACGGTGACCAAGGCGCTGCCGACCATCCTCTACGACACCGACACCGG
>NZ_JAKJIC010000055.1 GCF_021864535.1 Oryzibacter oryziterrae | reverse complement strand
AGGGCCGGATTGGTGCCTTCCAGGGCGCACAGAGCCGAACCCTTGATGATCGGAATGTCATCGCCGGGGAAGTTGTAGGACGACAGAAGCTCACGAACTTCCATCTCCACCAGCTCGAGCAGTTCCGGATCGTCGACCATGTCGCACTTGTTCAGGAACACCACGATCGCAGGAACGCCGACCTGACGGGCGAGCAGGATGTGCTCGCGGGTCTGCGGCATCGGGCCGTCAGCGGCCGAGCAAACCAGGATCGCGCCGTCCATCTGGGCGGCACCGGTGATCATGTTCTTCACATAGTCGGCGTGGCCTGGGCAGTCCACGTGAGCATAGTGACGATTGGTCGTCTCGTACTCGACGTGAGCCGTGTTGATCGTGATACCACGGGCCTTCTCTTCAGGCGCAGCGTCGATCTGATCATAGGCCTTGAACGTGGCGCCACCGGTCTCGGCGAGAACCTTGGTGATCGCAGCCGTCAGAGACGTCTTGCCATGGTCAACGTGACCGATCGTGCCGATGTTGCAGTGCGGCTTCGTCCGCGAAAACTTTTCCTTGGCCATCG
>NZ_JAKJIC010000054.1 GCF_021864535.1 Oryzibacter oryziterrae | reverse complement strand
CGTGAGGGGCGACCCTGACTCTTTGCGTGGTGCTCACGTCTGCGAACCCGTTTCGATCCACGCCCCTGCGTGAGGGGCGACTGTCGCCTGGCATAAGGCTGATGCGGCCATTGTGTTTCGATCCACGCCCCTGCGTGAGGGGCGACAGCGGCAGGGCATTTCGTATCCTGGCTTGAGATGGTTTCGATCCACGCCCCTGCGTGAGGGGCGACGCGATCAAGCGACCATCCGCGACCTTGGCGAAGGGTTTCGATCCACGCCCCTGCGTGAGGGGCGACCCGTACCTAGAGACGCATACCCCAACGCCGTCGTGGTTTCGATCCACGCCCCTGCGTGAGGGGCGACCAGGGAACGTCTTCACAAGGGCGACAGCCTGCCCGTTTCGATCCACGCCCCTGCGTGAGGGGCGACCGGTCCGTGGCGGGCGTTTGATGGTTGGGTGGTAGGTTTCGATCCACGCCCCTGCGTGAGGGGCGACTGGCGCGGCGCTGATCAGCCGGTTTGTCCAACAGAAGTTTCGATCCACGCCCCTGCGTGAGGGGCGACTCGCCCGCGGTCTCGGCGCCGGCTGGGGCGACGTGTTTCGATCCACGCCCCTGCGTGAGGGGCGACCGCAGCTCGACCGGCGAACATGCGCCGGCGGCGATGTTTCGATCCACGCCCCTGCGTGAGGGGCGACTTGCCGTGCCGCTCCAGCTCGGCTTCGTCGCAGGAGTTTCGATCCACGCCCCTGCGTGAGGGGCGACCGGTAACTGCTCCAGCACCATCGACATTGTACGAGTTTCGATCCACGCCCCTGCGTGAGGGGCGACCCGACGGCAATCCGCATTTCGTGATGGTCGAGGAGGTTTCGATCCACGCCCCTGCGTGAGGGGCGACCCATCTTTCCAAGGCCCGTGTCGGCGCCAATGTGGTTTCGATCCACGCCCCTG
>NZ_JAKJIC010000053.1 GCF_021864535.1 Oryzibacter oryziterrae | reverse complement strand
GGCAAGAGTGCTGACCGTCTTGTCAGGTGCGAACAAGTCCCCGTCGAACCAGGGCGTACCCTTACCCTTGGAGACGCGGTTGATCTCCGGAACCCCCTTGAGGCTCCAACCAACCCCAAGCCAGCCGTTGCCCGAACCCGAATGGCGCAACGTCATGCCCGACTGATAGGCAAGGCTCACATGCGGTTCGATGCCGTGGAAGGCCGGAACGTCAATGCCCACTTCATAGGTGAAGTTGCCCGACGACAGGCTCGCCGGATCCTGCGGCTTCAGCTGATAGGCCGACAAGGGCGAACTCGTCGCGTCGGCGCCATCAGAGCCGTCGGCAGCTGCCGCACGTGCCTGGTTGCTTCCCTTGCCCGGCTTGTCGCCCTTCTGCGGCTTGCCGGTCTTGACCGGCTTGTCCTTCGCCGGCGCGCCGGCCTTGTCCTTGACCGCCTTACCGCCGCCGGTCGCGTCCTTGCCCGCCTCGGCGCCGGAAGCGTCGCCAGCGGCCGGATCGATCGCGTCATCCAGCGTTGGCAGAGCCCCGCCGGCAGCCGAACCATCGGTGGCCGTCTTGCCTCCGGTCTTGGTGCCAAGGGCCGGAACAGCCCCGACGTCCGGCAAGGTCAGGTCGATGGACGACCCACCTGCCTTGACTGCAGCCTTGCTCGCCAGCGATGAGGCGGGGGCAATCGACGCGGCCATGGCCGGTGCCGAAGAGTACCATGTCCCAGCCGCCGCAAGGATCGCGGTCGAGGCTGCGGATGCAACCCAGAGGTTTATCCTGAAGCCTTTGGATCTGCCCAAGGCTCCGCCGGGTGAGGCGTTCAGCCCTCCCAAAGTCCCTGGCCTCATCGCATTGCCCTCAGGAAAATCGCCTCCAGCTGCATATCCCTGCCTATCAGGCATAGCACAAGCGTGGCGCGAAAAGGCGCGAAAAGACAAGGACATGAGACCAAATCCCCAAAGCCGGGGCACGCTCGTCCGGATCAGCGAAGTCGACCCGGTCCGATCAAGCCCACCTAAAGTTTGCCGCAATCTCTCTTCGCATGATGACAATCAACATTGCAACCCGTTTTTATCCGGACACAATCACGAATCCACAAAACACATCCGCAAATTATCCACATGC
>NZ_JAKJIC010000052.1 GCF_021864535.1 Oryzibacter oryziterrae | reverse complement strand
AAGACGCGCCCCCTCCTGGCTGTTCGGAAAAGTGTTCGTCCACGCTGACGGGCGGCGACGAGCGGACGACGGCGACCGATTACGTCTACAACACGGCCAAATGGATCGTGAACCTGCCCCGTCAGGTATCGGTCTACGACGGTGTCGGGACCGGCGGCACATTGTTGCAAGGCACGGGCTATTACTACGACGGCGCCACCAGCATGGCCGCCATGCCGAGCGAAGGCGACCTGACCGGCACCTATGTGTTCACCGACGCGACGACCGGTTATCGCACCTCGACGCTGGCCTATGACAGCTTCGGCAACCTCGTCTCCAAGGCCAACGCGACGGGCGACCTGACGACGATCGACTACGAGACCACCTACAGTCTCTACCCGATCAAGACCACGGTCTCGCCCTCCAACACCATGACCAGCACGGACCCGGCGGTCAGCCAGAAGACTCTGACCGCCTGGAACTATACCTGCGCCAAGCCGGCCAGCACCAGGGATCTAAACTGGATAACGACCACCTATGACTATGACGTTTTCTGCCGCGAGGTGAAGCGCACAACAGAATCGTCGGCCAACTATGTGCGGACAAGCTATTCTTGGCTTGGCACGCCCGGTACCCAGTCGATCATCAGCTATCGCAACTCCATGGCCAACAACAGCGCCGGCAACGCGGTCGGCGAGATCGTCTCGCGCAGCTATCTCGACGGCTTCGGCCGTACGGTGCGCAGCGTCAGCGAGGGTGTCGACGCCAGCCACGCTGTGATCGTGGAGACCAACTACCACAAGCGTGGCGGCGTGCGGCGGGTGAGCCTGCCCTATTTCGCCACCGACAACGACGACCCCATTCCAACCAGCGGGATCTCTTTCTCTTACACCTACACGGACGTGCTGGACCGCCCCGTGCGCAGCCAGACCCCGGACGGAGTGGCGACGACCTATGCCTATACCGCCGCCACCTCGGGCCTTGCTCTCGACCAGGTGACCACCACCGACACGCTCGACAACAAGAACACCACCGATACCACCGACGATGTCACGCGCAAGACGGTGGTGATCCGCGACGGCTATGAGCGGACATTGACCACCAGCGAGTATGGCTCGAGTTCGGGGAACCTGACCACCACACTCGGCTGGGACGATCTTGGCCATCTCATCAAGGTCACCGATCCGGCTGGCAATGTGTGGTCGGCCGGCTATGACATGGCCGGTCGCCGGACCAAAGTCGACGATCCCGACCTCGGGCTGTGGACCTTCACCTATGACAACGCCGGTCGCGTCCTAACCCAGG
>NZ_JAKJIC010000051.1 GCF_021864535.1 Oryzibacter oryziterrae | reverse complement strand
CCTGGGTTAGGACGCGACCGGCGTTGTCATAGGTGAAGGTCCACAGCCCGAGGTCGGGATCGTCGACTTTGGTCCGGCGACCGGCCATGTCATAGCCGGCCGACCACACATTGCCAGCCGGATCGGTCACCTTGATGAGATGGCCGAGATCGTCCCAGGTGAGCTTGGTGGTCAGCGTACCCGAGCTCGAACCGTATTCGCTGGTGCTCAGCGTTCGCCCATAGCCGTCTCTGATCACCACCGTCTTGCGCGTGATATCGTCGGTGGTATCGTTGGCGGTGCCCTTGTCGTCAATCGTCTCCGTGGTGGTCACCTGGTCGAGTGCCAGGCCCGTGGTGACGGCGGTATAGGCATAGTTGGTCTGGATCCAGTTCGGCGTCTGGCTACGCACGGGCCGATCCAGCACATCGGTAAAGGTGTACGAGTAATTCAGGCCGGCCGGAGTCGGGCCGCTGTTGTCGGTGCCAAAATAGGGCAGGCTCACCTGCCGCACGCCGCCGCGCTTGTGGTAGTTGGTCTCCACGATCACAGCGTGGCTGGCGTCGACACCCTCGCTGACGCTGCGCACCGTCCGGCCGAAGCCGTCGAGATAGCTGCGCGAGACGATCTCGCCGACCGCGTTGCCGGCGCTGTTGTTGGCCATGGAGTTGCGGGACGTCGTGATCGACTGGCCACCGGGATTGTTCAGGGCCGAGTATTCTGTCTTCACGTAATTGGAGCCAACGTCACCCGTTGTACGCTTCACCTCGCGGCAGAAGACGTCATAGTCATAGGTGGTCGTTATCCAGTTTAGATCCCTGGTGCTGGCCGGCTTGGCGCAGGTATAGTTCCAGGCGGTGAGCGTCTTCTGGCTGACCGCCGGGTCCGTGCTGGTCATGGTGTTGGAGGGCGAGACCGTGGTCTTGATCGGGTAGAGACTGTAGGTGGTCTCGTAGTCGATCGTCGTCAGGTCGCCCGTCGCGTTGGCCTTGGAGACGAGGTTGCCGAAGCTGTCATAGGCCAGCGTCGAGGCGCGATAACCGGTCGTCGCGTCGGTGAACACATAGGTGCTGGTCAGGTCGCCTTCGCTCGGCATGGCGGCCATGCTGGTGGCGCCGTCGTAGTAATAGCCCGTGCCTTGCAACAATGTGCCGCCGGTCCCGACACCGTCGTAGACCAACACCTGACGGGGCAGGTTCACGATCCATTTGGCCGTGTTGTAGACGTAATCGGTCGCCGTCGTCCGCTCGTCGCCGCCCGTCAGCGTGGACGAACACTTTTCCGAACAGCCAGGAGGGGGCGCGTCTT
>NZ_JAKJIC010000050.1 GCF_021864535.1 Oryzibacter oryziterrae | reverse complement strand
TCCAGTAGGCATAGAGCTTGGCCACCGCATAGGGGCTGCGCGGATAGAAGGGGGTGGTCTCGCGCTGCGGGATCTCCTGCACCAGACCATAGAGCTCGGAGGTCGAGGCCTGATAGAAGCGGGTCTTCTTGGTCAGGCCGAGGAAGCGGATGGCTTCGAGCAGGCGCAGCGTGCCGATGGCGTCCACGTCCGCGGTATACTCGGGGGCCTCGAAGGACACGGCCACGTGGCTCTGGGCACCGAGGTTGTAGACCTCGTCCGGCTCGATTTCCTGGATGATGCGCGTCAGGTTCGAGGTGTCGGACAGGTCGCCATAGTGCAGCTTGAACTGAGCGTTGTTGACATGGGGATCTTCGTAGATGTGGTCGACGCGCTGCGTGTTGAAAAGAGACGCACGACGCTTGATCCCGTGAACTTCATAGCCCTTCGAAATCAGAAACTCGGCAAGATACGAACCGTCCTGCCCCGTGACACCGGTAATCAGAGCCTTCTTAAGCTGAGACATTATCCATCATCCTAATTCTTGCAGCGTATATTTTCTTGGAGTGTGGCCGACACGGGGTCGCTTAGGATCGTCCGACGCTCGAATAGCTGAAGCCATGCTTCTCGACTTCGTCGCGGCGGTAAATGTTGCGCAGGTCAACGAGAACCGGTGCCTTCACCAGGCCCTTGAGACGGGCGAAATCGAGGGCGCGGAACTGGTTCCATTCGGTGACGATGGCGACGGCGTCGGCGCCCTTGGCCGCGTCATAGGCGTCGGCGGCATAGGTGATGCCGTCGATCACCTTCCTGGCATTGTCCATGCCTTCGGGGTCGTAACCGCGCACCGTTGCGCCGGCGTCCTGCAGCGCCTGGATGATGGAGATGGCCGGGCTGTCGCGCATGTCGTCGGTCATCGGCTTGAAGGTCAGGCCGAGCACGGCGACGGTCTTGCCGCGGACGTCGCCACCACAGGCGGCGATCACCTTGCGGGCCATGGCGCGCTTGCGGTTGTCGTTGACGGCGACGGTCGTCTCGATGAGACGGATCGGGCTGTCATAGTCCTGGGCGGTCTTCACGAGGGCCAGAGTATCCTTCGGGAAGCACGAACCGCCGTAGCCGGGACCGGCATGCAGGAACTTGGAGCCGATGCGGCCGTCAAGACCGATGCCGCGCGCCACCTGCTGCACATCCGCGCCCACCTTCTCGCACAGATCGGCGATCTCGTTGATGAAGGTGATCTTCATGGCAAGGAAGGCGTTGCCGGCATACTTGATCAGCTCGGAGGTGCGGCGCTGGGTGAACAGCAGCGGCGCCTGGTTGAGGTACAGCGGGCGGTAGACCTCGGTCATCACCTCGCGGGCGCGCTCGTCCTCAAGGCCGATGACGATGCGATCGGGGCGCTTGAAGTCGTCGATGGCGGCGCCTTCACGCAGGAACTCGGGGTTGGAGACCACGGCGACGTCGGCCGACGGGTTGACCTCGCGGATGATGCGCTCCACCTCGTCACCGGTGCCGACCGGCACCGTCGACTTGGTGACGACAACCGTGAAGCCCTTCACCGCCTCGGCGATCTCGCGGGCGGCGGCGTAGACATAGGAGAGGTCGGCATGGCCATCGCCACGGCGGGACGGCGTGCCGACGCCGATGAAGACCACGTCCGCCTCGGCCACGGGGCCGGCAAGATCGGTGGTGAAGCTCAGCCGGCCGGCCTTCACATTGTCCGCCACCA
>NZ_JAKJIC010000005.1 GCF_021864535.1 Oryzibacter oryziterrae | reverse complement strand
CACCTTTTCGTCCACCGACGCGGTCACCAGCACATGGGTCTCGCCGAACTTGACGAGGCAGGAGCCTTCCGCATGGCGCGACACGCCGCGTTCGAGGGACACGGGGCGCAATTCATTTGGCGCTCTACGGGAGGGACGCATCAGGCAACTCCGGCTCTGGCATTCAGGTTGGCGGCCCTTGTAGACCCGGGGGACCGGGAGGTAAAGGGCGCAAACACGCCATGCATGGCCTTCAAAGCGGCGCACGACGGTGTATAAGGGGCGAAAATCTCGTTTGCTGAAGAAAGATCGCCGTGGCTCGCAAAGAACCGCCCCGGACCGCCAATCGCTCCGCCCCGTCCCAACGCGCCGCCAAGGGCGGTGAACGCGCGCCTGAACGCCTCAAGGACAGCCCGCGTCCCGAGCGCGGTCCCGCCCGCCCCGCCGGTGCACCGGAGCTCAAGCGCCCCATGCCGGCGCTGCTCGGCCCGCGGCTTGCGCAAGAGGCGATCGGCGAAGTGCTGGTCACCGAGGGCTGGGACGACTATCGCCTCCTCGACATGGGCGAAGGCGCCAAGCTTGAACGCTATGGGGCGCTGACCGTGGTTCGTCCCGAGCCGCAGGCCATGGGGCCGCGCCGTCTCGCGCCCGCCGTCTGGGACGCGGCCGGCGCCGCCTTCACCGGAGATACCGAGGAGGAAGGCCCCGGCCGCTGGCGCATCGCGCCGGGCGTTGGCCAGACCTGGGAGATCGGCGTCGACGCCATCCCGATCGTCTGCCAACTCACTTCCTTCCGCCATGTGGGCATCTTCGCCGAGCAATATGCCCATTGGTCGTGGATGGCCGAGAAACTGAAGGCGCTCGCTTCGCCTTCGAGCTTCGTGCCGAATGGCACCCGAGCAGACCCGCGAGGCGGCGCGCATGCGCCGAGACAGGAAATGCCCCTTGTGCCGAATGGCACCCGAGCGGACGCGCGAGGCGGCGCGCATGCGCCGAAAGAAGGGAACCAGAAACCCCAGCTGCTCAATCTGTTCGGCTATACCGGCGTCGCCTCGCTGATCGCCGCCAAGGCCGGCGCAGAGGTGACCCATGTGGACGCCTCCAAGAAGTCGGTGGCCTGGGGCCGTGACAATCAGGCGCTGGCCGGCCTTGAGAATGCGCCGATCCGCTGGATCGTCGACGATGCGGTGAAGTTCTGCGAGCGCGAGGTGCGGCGCGGCCGGCTCTATGACGGCATCCTGCTCGATCCGCCGCGCTTCGGCCGCGGTCCGGACGGCGAGGTGTGGTCGCTGGGTGAGGACCTGCCGCACATGCTCGACCTGGTGCGCCAGATCCTGAAGCCCGGCCCCTCCTTCATGGTGCTGACGGCCTATGCCATCCGCGCAAGCTTCCTGTCGATCCACGAACTGACCGCCGACCTCTTCGGCCACCGACTTGGGCGCATCTCCTCGGGCGAGCTGGTGGTGCGCGAAACGGGCGATCCCAGCCGTCCCGGCCGTCTGCTTTCCACCTCCATGTTCTCCCGCTTCGAAGGCTCTTCGTCATGACCGATCGCACACAGGCCGGCGAGGTCAAGCAGATCTCCTCGCTCACCAACCCCTGGGTCAAGGATGTGCGCGCGCTGTCCATGAAGAAGACGCGCGACGAAACCGGACAGTTCCTCGGCGAGGGCCTGAAGCTCGTCACCGACGCGCTGGCGGAGAACTGGCCGGTGGACGCCATCGCCTTCACGCCAGCGGTGCGCGAGCAGCCGCATGTGGCCAAGGCGGCGGCAACGGTGCGGGCGCGCGGCGGTTCGGTGATGGAAGTGAGCGAAGCGGTGCTCGCCAAGATCACGCGACGCGAAAACCCGCAGATGGTGGTCGGCGTGTTCCGCCAGCGGCTCAAGCCGCTCAAGGAGGTCAAGGTCGGCAAGGGCGAGCTCTATGTGGCGCTCGAACAGGTGCGCGATCCCGGCAATCTCGGCACCATCATCCGCACGGTGGATTCGGTCGGCGCCAAGGGCGTGATCCTGGTGGGCGAGACCTGCGACCCCTATTCCTTCGAGGCAGTGCGCGCCACCATGGGCTCCATGTTCCACGTGCCGCTGAGCCGCACGTCCCGCGAGGCCTTCATCGACTGGGCGAGGGCAGGCTCTCTTCGCCTCGTCGGCACGCACCTCAAGGCGACCCATGACTATCGCAAGGTCGAGAGCGAGGCCCCCACAGTTCTGGTGATGGGCAACGAGCAGGCGGGTATGACCGACGAGATGAGCGAAGCCTGCACCGTCCGCGTCAAGATCCCCATGGCCGGCCAGGCAGACAGCCTCAACCTGGCGGTCGCGACCGGCGTGATGCTCTATGAACTCAGGCGGGAAGCGCTCAGCTGAGCGCTGCGGTCTCACCCTTCCGGCCTATGGACAAATCCCCCGCGTTGATGCCACCTTTGCCGCCCCGCTTCTCCGGTTCGTAAAAATGGCATCCGCAACACTTTCTTCCGCTTCCCTGGCCCGGCTGATTGCCGAGGAAAAGGCGCTTTACGTCTCCCGCAATCCCGCTTCGGCCGAGCTTTCGGTGCGCGCCGGGCGGCATTTTCCGGGCGGCGTGCCGCTGCACTGGATGAATGACTGGGGGACGCCCTTTCCGTTGACGGTGGCGAGCGCCAAGGGCGCCGAGGTCATCGACGCCGACGGCCATGTCTATGCGGACTTCTGCCTGGGCGACACCGGCGCCATGTTCGGCCATTCGCCCGACCCGGTGGTCGCCGCCATCGAGACCGCGGTGAAGACCGGCATGACCGCCATGATGCCGTCGACCGATACGGCGGTGGTGGGCGCGCTCCTGTCGTCGACCTTTGCCCTGCCCTATTGGCAGGTGACGCAGACCGCCTCCGATGCCAACCGCGCCGTGATCCGCTGGGCGCGCGGCCTCACCGGCCGCCCGCGGCTGATGGTGTTCGAGGGCTGCTATCACGGCCAGGTGGACGATGCCTTCGTCACCCGGGATCAGGCCGGACATACCATCGTCCGCGCAGGCCTGATCGGCCAGGTCTATGACATCTCGCGCACCAGCGTTTCCGTGCCCTTCAACGATCTGGCTGCCGCCGAGGCCGAACTCTCCAAGGGCGATGTGGCGCTGGTTCTGACCGAACCGGCGCTGACCAATACCGCCATGGTGCTGCCGGCGCCGGGCTATCTCGACGGTCTTGCGGCGCTTTGCCGCAAGTATGGCAGCCTGCTCTGCATCGACGAGACCCATACCGTTTCGACCGCGCGCGGCGGCTATGCCAAGGCGCATGGGCTGAAGCCCGACTTCCTCGTGGTGGGCAAACCGATCGCCGGCGGTCTGCCCGCCGCCGTCTTCGGCTTCACCGCTGAGGTGGAAACCGCCATGGGCGAGCTCAACCGCCGCCGTCCCGCCGGCTATTCGGGCATCGGCACCACGCTGTCGGGCAACATGCTGCAGCTCGCCGCCATGCGGGCGACGCTTGACCAGGTGATGACCGACGCGGCCTACCGGCACATGCACCGGCTGGCCGACAAGCTGGCCGACGGTCTTGCCACCGCCATCGACGCGCACGGCCTGCCCTGGTCGGTGACGCGACTGGGCGCGCGCGCCGAGATCGTGCATTCGCCGGTGCCGCTCTCCGACGGCGCGCACGCGCACCGCACCGTCGACCACGATCTCGAAGGGGCGATCCACCTGTTCCTCCTGAACCGGGACGTGATCGTCACCCCCTTCCACAACATGACTCTGGTGTCGCCGGCCACCACCGACGCCCATGTGGACCGCCTGCTCGGCGTGTTCGATCTCGCGCTTGATGCGCTTCTGAGGTGATTTCCATGTCTTCCGTCAAGCTGGCCGATGCGGGCGAGATCGAGGCTTTCCTCGCCGCCAACCCCGACATCGTGCAGTTCGAATGCTTCCTGACCGACAGCTCCGGCGTGCAGCGGGGCAAGATCCTGCGTCGCTCCGAAGTGCTCGGGGCCTACAAGAACGGCCGTCCCCTGCCCTGCTCCATCCTGTCGCTCGACATCAAGGGCGCCGATGTGGAGGAGACGGGCCTTGTCTGGGACGAGGGCGACAGCGATCGCCCCTGCCGACCGGTGGCCGGCACGCTGACGCGCACGCCCTGGAAGACGACGCCGACGGCGCAATTCATCCTGACGAGCTACGAGCGGGACGGGTCCGGCTCGCTCGCCGATCCGCGCCATGCACTGGCGCGTGTCATCGACCAGGCGCATGCGCTCGGCTATCGGCCCGTCGCGGCGGTGGAACTCGAGTTCTACCTGCTCGACGGCAAGGCGGCCGCGGACGGGCGCATTCAGCCACCGACGGCGCCCAACGGGTTCCGCCAGAGCGAGTTCCAGGCCTATCTGGTGCAGGACCTCTCGGATTTCTCCGGCTTTCTCGACGAAGTGTATGCCGCTGCCGAGATCGCCGGCCTGCCGGCACGCACGCTGATTTCGGAATATTCACCGGGCCAGCTGGAGATCGTGCTCGAGCATCGCGACGATCCCTTGCGGGCCGCCGACGACGCCATCCTGTGGAAGCGCCTCGTCAAGGGTGTCGCGGAAAAGCACGGCTATGTCGCCACCTTCATGGCCAAGCCCTATGCGGAGTTTGCCGGCTCTGGCACGCATTTCCATGTGAGCTTTGCCGACGAGGCCGGCAACAACCTGTTCGCCGGTGCCGAGCCCGAGGGCAACGAGCTGCTGCGCCAGGCCATCGCCGGGCTCGAAGTCACCATGGCCGAGAGCATGGCGCTGTTTGCGCCCAACGCCAACAGCTACCGCCGCTTCAAGGCCAACTCCTATGCGCCGCTCGGGCCGGCCTGGGCGGTCGAGAACCGGTCGGTGCCGATCCGCGTCACGGCCGGACCGCCGAAGACGCGTCACCTCGAACAGCGTGTGTCGGGGGCCGACGCCAACCCCTATGTCGCCATGGCCGCGGTGATCGCGGGTATGCTGGAGGGCATAGAGAAGAAGCTGGAACCGTCCAGGCCGATCGTCGGCAACGGTTATGAGCAGATCCCGCCGTCGCTGCCGCGCCACTGGCCGGATGCCTTGCGCCGGGCGCGGGCGTCGGAGTTCCTCAAGCGCCGCCTGGGCGAACGCTTCATGGACGTGTTCCTGACCATCAAGGAAGCCGAGTGCGACCGCTTCTTCGGCGAAATCTGCGACCGCGACATTCACTGGTATCTGCGTCTCGCCTGACCCCGGAACAGGCCTGCACAAACAGAGACGCCGGAGCCCGAGGGCTACCGGCGTCCCGTCACGTCAAGCGGTGGGGTTCCGGGTCAGTCCTTGATCTTCAGGAACTTCGGCCCCTTGCCGAGGATCTTGCCGTCGATGTCGCCGATGGCCGCGAGATTCTTGCGATCATAATCGAGCAGCGACAGCACATGGCGAATGGCGTTGAGGCGGGCGCGCTTCTTGTCGTTGGAGCGGATGACGATCCACGGACTCAGGTCCGAATGCGTCGCCTTCAGCATGCGATTGCGCGCCAGGGTATATTCGTCCCACATGCCCAAGGCCTTGAGGTCGACCGGCGACAGCTTCCAGATCCTCAGGGGATCGTGGCGGCGATCGTGGAAGCGCTTGAGCTGCATCTCGCGGCCGATGTCGAGCCAGATCTTCACCAGCACGATGCCTTCGTGGATCAGCATGCGCTCGAAACTCGGCACTTCCGTCAGGAAGAGATCGGCTTCCTCGGGCTTGCAGAAGCCCATGACCGGCTCGACGACGCCGCGGTTGTACCAGGAGCGGTCGAACAGCACGATCTCGCCGCGGGTCGGCAGTTCCAGGGCGTAACGCTGGAAATACCACTGGCCGCGCTCGACGTCCGAGGGCTTGGTCAGCGCCACATGGCGGGCGGAGCGGGGGTTCATGTATTCGAGGAAGGTACCGATTGTGCCACCCTTGCCGGCGGCGTCGCGACCCTCGAACAGCACGACGATGCGCTTGCCCTGGTCGTTGACCCATTTCTGCATCTTGACCAGTTCGATCTGCAGCAGGCGCAGCTCCTCGAGATAGGGCTTCTCCTTGAGGCTTTCCTTGTAAGGATAGCCGCCCGATGTCAGGGCGTTCTGCTCGATTTCCTCGGGCAGATAGGGATTGTCGAGGTCGAAGACCATCTTGCCGTAGGTGATCGGCGGGGCCTGCGGCGCCTGTGTGGCCAGGACGGCGGCCCCTTCGCGCGCGGCGATCAACTCCACCTTGGATTCCCACTGCCGAGCCGGCGTTGCGGCTTTCACTTCTTTCTTGCCCACAGCGTTCCCCCAGTTCCCTGAACGGTTGGCGGCGGTTTGCGGCCCGTCCCCGTCCGACGCGCCAAAATCCACAGCCGGCTTGCGCTCGCCATGACCTGATTGTCATAAAGAGCTGATAGATCCGTGGTCCTCCGCTTGACTGCCAAAGTCCACGGTACAACCTGTTCCTGAATTGCACAGAGTCGCCCTGAAGCGTGAACGGCTGGTGAATGAATGAGCCAAGAGACCGAAAATCGCGGTGGCGAACATGTCGTTCCGCAGGAGGGATCGCCTGAACCGCGTCCGGATGGCCGTCTTTGGGGCATCTTCGCGGTTGGCGCCCTGATCTGGGGACTGGCCTGGGCGGCCTTCGACATTCCCATCGTCGAAGCGGCCCTGGCGGTGATGGGCATGATCGGTGCGGCCGCGACGATGACCCGCTATGCGCCGAAGGTGATCGAAGGTCGTCCCCAGGTGACCGGGCAGGCTTTTCCGGTCTGGCCCGAAACGGGCATGAAGATGCTGCTCGACGCGCTGGATGAGGCCGCCTTCCTGACCGATGCCGAGGGCATCGTGCGCTTTCAGAACCGGGCGGCGAAGGACAGTTTCGGCATCACCCGCGCCGGCGATCCCCTGTCCTTCCGCCTGCGCGTGCCGGAAGTGCTGGAGGCGCTGTCGAAGGCCTGCAATGGCGGCGTGGCGGAACCGGTGCGCTTTGTCCTGCGCGGTCCGTCCGAGCGGCACATGACCGCCACCTGCAAGGCGCTGCACCGGCCCAAGCACGCGACGCGCCAGCGGCCCGACTTCGTTCTGGTACATTTTCACGACGACACGGAAATGGTGCGCGTCGATCGCATGCGCGGCGACTTCATCGCCAATGCCAGCCACGAACTGCGCACGCCGCTGGCCTCGCTCACCGGCTTCATCGAGACCTTGCTGGGTCCGGCGCGCAAGGATGAGCAGAATCGCGAGCGCTTCCTCAAGATCATGCTGGAGCAGGCCCAGCGCATGGGCCGCCTCATCGACGATCTCCTGTCGCTGACGCGTGTGGAAATGCGGGCGCATCAGCGTCCGACCGGGCGGATCGACCTCCGGGACATGGTCGCACGCGGTGCCGACATGCTGACGCCGGTGGCCGGCCAGCGGCAGGCGACCATCAGCGTGCACCTGCCCGATGCGCCGGCGCTGGTGGTGGGCGACCATGACGAACTGTTGCAGGTGCTGACCAATCTCGTCGAGAATGCCATCAAATACGGTCGTGAAGGTGGCACGGTCGGCGTTCGTGTCGAAGGGGAAACCGACGTCGCGGGCGAGCCTGGCTGGGCGCTGAGCGTCAGCGACGACGGGCCCGGCATTGCGCCCGAACATCTGCCGCGCCTGACCGAGCGCTTCTACCGCGTTGATGCCGCCCGATCGCGTGAGCAGAAGGGAACCGGCCTCGGGCTCGCCATCGTCAAGCACATTCTCAACCGGCACCAGGGTCTCATGAAGATCCGCTCCGAGGTCGGTGTTGGGACAGAGGTTCACATCTGGCTGCCCTCTGCGCAGGGCTCTTCTGACAAATAAGGGAATACCATCAATTAAATCAATAATTTACACTGTCATAAATCCTTCTGAAAATTGTCATAGAACGGTTGCGGGCGGTCACTAGGTTGCCCCGCATCGGCCTTGGCACGGGTCATCCGACCTGACGCCGCCGACTGTCTCGACCCATTCAACGGGAGCAGAACCGTGAAATTCTCCACCGCTGCCAGCAGCCTCGCCCTGGGCGTCGCCGCCCTCTTCCCCGCCGCCGCCTTTGCGGCCGACCAGATCCATGTGGCCGGCTCCTCGACGGTGCTGCCCTATGCGACCATCGTCGCCGAGGCCTTTGCCGAAGCCAACCCGTCCTTCAAGGCCCCGATCGTCGAGGGCGGCGGCACCGGTGCCGGCCTCAAGGAATTCTGCAAGGGCGCTGGCGAAGACACCATCGACGTCGCCAATGCCTCGCGTCCGATCAAGGCCGAAGAGCTGGATGCCTGCAAGGCCGCCGGCGTGACCGAAGTCCAGGAAGTCAAGATCGGCTATGACGGCATCGTCTTCGCCTCGGACATCAAGGGCCCGGACTTCGCCTACGAGCCGGCTGACTGGTTCAACGCCATCGGCGCCAAGGTGCTGAAGGACGGCCAGCTGGTCGACAACACCAATGCCAAGTGGTCCGACGTCAAGGCCGGCTTCCCTGACTGGGATATCGCCGCCTATATCCCGGGCGAAAAGCACGGCACCCGTGAAGTCTTCGAGCAGAAGCTGCTGCTCGCAGGCTGCAAGGCCACCAAGGCCTATGACGCCTATGTCGCTTCGGGTCTGGCCAAGGCCGACGCCGAGAAGGCCTGCGTCAAGATCCGCAAGGACGGCAAGGCTGTGGACATCGACGGCGAGTATAACGAAACCCTCGCCCGCATCGACAGCAACAAGACCGGTATCGGCGTGTTCGGTCTCGCTTTCTACGAGAACAACAAGGACAAGCTGAAGGTCGCCACCGTCTCCGGCATCACGCCGTCGACCGAGACCATCGCCAAGGGCACCTACCCGGTTTCCCGTCCGCTGTTCTTCTACGTCAAGAAGGCTCACCTCGGCGCCGTCCCCGGCCTCAAGGAATATGTCGAGTTCTTCCTGAACGACAAGATGATCGGCCCGCGTTCGCCGGCCGCTGAAAAGGGCCTCGTCCCGGCGCCGAAGGAAGAGCGCAAGGCCGCTCTCGCCGACTTCAAGGCCGGCAAGACCCTCTGATACCCATCATGATGACGGGGGAGTCCGGTCCGGACTCCCCCGTTTTACAGTTTGCATGCCGTAGTTTTTTGGGGGTGACATGGGACCGCTTTGGCTGCTTGCCTTGATCGCAGGTCTTTCGCTGTTCGGTTTTGCGATCGGGCGCTGGAAGTCCGTAGCCCTCGCCCGGGAAGGACGCCAGCCAATGGCCGCGCGCCCGGCCCATTACGGCTCCTTCGTGCTGGTCTGGACCGCCATTCCGGCCGTCATCGTGCTGATCCTGCTGTCGATCGGCCGTCCCTATATCGCCGACCACGCCGTTCGGGCCCATCTGCCCGATAATGTGCTGGCCGATGAGACCAACCTCTCCCTGGCGATCGCCAATGTCGAGCAGGTGGCCAACGGCCTGAAGACGGTCACGCCCGACGAGATGCAGAACATCAAGATCGGCGTCGTCACGGCGCGTTCGGTGTTCGCCAAGCATGGCGTGCCGCTGGCAGGCGATGTCGAGCCCTATCAGCTCGCCGCCGCCATCTCGCTCAATGCCATCCGCGCCACCCTCTCCGATATCACCGATGTCACCGTCTCCCTGGTGACCGCGCTGTGTCTGGTGTTCGCCTTCATCCGCATCAAGCCGCGTCTGCGGGCGCGGACCGCCGTCGAGCGCGTCATTCTGGTGCTGCTGATCCTGGCGTCGTCGGTTGCGGTGCTGACCACGATCGGCATCGTGCTGTCGATGCTGTTCCAGGCCCTGCACTTCTTCTCCATGGTGTCCCCCGCCAACTTCTTCCTCGGCACCGTCTGGGATCCGCGGTTTGCGGCCGCCGGTTCGCAGGAAAGCGGCCAGTTCGGCTTCCTGCCGCTCGCCTGGGGCACGCTGTTCATCTCCTTCTTCGCCATGCTGGTGGCGGTGCCTGTCGGCCTGTTCTCGGCGATCTACATGTCCGAGTATGCTTCCAGCCGGGTTCGCTCGGTGGCCAAGCCGCTCCTCGAGATCCTCGCCGGCATCCCCACCATCGTCTACGGCTTCTTTGCGCTGACCACCGTCGGCCCGGCGATCCGCGACTATGTGGCGGTGCCCTTCGGTCTCGGCACCTCCGGCAACAACGTGATCACCGCCGGCCTGGTGATGGGCATCATGCTGATCCCTTATGTCTCCTCGCTCAGCGACGACATCATCACCGCCGTGCCGCGCGCCCTGCGCGACGGTTCGCTCGGCCTTGGTGCCACGCGGTCGGAGACGGTGAAGCAGGTGGTTCTCCCCGCGGCGCTGCCCGGCATCGTCGGCGCCATTCTGCTCGCAGCTTCCCGTGCCATCGGCGAGACCATGATCGTGGTGCTGGCTGCCGGCGTTGCCGCCAACATGAGCCTCAACCCGTTCACCGAGATGACGACGATCACCGTGAAGATCGTCAACCAGCTGACCGGCGACCTGGAATTCACCAGTCCCCAGACCCTGGTGGCCTTCGCGCTCGGCATCACGCTGTTCGTTGCGACGCTGGCCCTCAACGTGCTCGCCCTCACCATCGTCCGGAAGTATCGGGAGCAGTATGAATGACCGCGACCCTCTCGCATAACACGCCCGAGCAGGCGCTGATCGTCTCCCATATCGACCTCGGACTCCAGCGTCGCTACCGCTCCGAACGCCGCTTCCGCGCCTATGGCATTGCCGCGCTGACTTTCGGCATTCTCTGCCTGGTGCTGCTGTTCTCCTCGATCATCTCGCGCGGCTACACCGCCTTCGAGCAGACCCGCATCACGCTGAAGGTGGATTTCGATCCGGCGATCGTCGCGCCGGATGGCAACCGCAGCGCCGAGGCAATCATGGGCGGCGACGCCTTCCGCTTCGACGACCTGTTCTCTGCCACTGTTCAGAAGAGCCTCGAGATCAGCCCCGACGACGAGGACGGTCTCTATGACGCGCTCGACCTGTTCTCCAAGGGGTCGAGCCCGATGCTGCGTCAGATGCTGGCGCAGGATCCTGCCTTGATCGGGACCACGAAGGACGTCGAGTTCTACGCCACCGGTGACGTCGACTCCTTCGTCAAGGGCTCGATCCGCGCCGACATTCCCGAAAGTCAGCGCAATATCAAGGACAAGCACATCGTCCTCATCACAAAGCTGAAGGACAGCGGTGCCCTGCATCTCGCCTTCAACACGGGCCTGTTCACCTTCGGTGCGTCCACGCGTCCGGAAGTGGCCGGTGTGGGCGTGGCGGCGATCGGCTCGCTCTACATGATGCTGGTGGTGCTGTCGCTGTCGCTGCCGCTTGGTGTGGCCGGTTCGATCTATCTCGAAGAATTCGCCCCGAAGAACCGCTGGACCGACCTCATCGAGGTCAACATCAACAATCTCGCGGCCGTGCCCTCGATCGTCTACGGCATGCTCGGTCTTGCCGTCTTCATCAACTTCGCCCATCTGCCCCGCTCGGCCAGCCTGGTCGGTGGTCTGGTGCTGACCTTGACGACGCTGCCGACGGTGATCATCTCGACCCGCGCCGCGCTGAAAGCGGTGCCGCCGTCCATCCGTGACGCCGGCCTCGGCATCGGCGCCTCGAAGATGCAGACGGTGTTCCACCATGTGCTGCCGCTGGCCGTGCCTGGCATCCTCACCGGCACCATCATCGGCCTCGCCCATGCCCTGGGTGAGACCGCGCCGCTGCTGATGATCGGCATGAAGGCCTTCGTGGTCGACTATCCCGCCACGCCGCTCGATCCCGCGACGTCGCTGCCGACCCAGATCTACATGTGGGCGACCGAACCCGAGCGCGCCTTCATCGAGCGCACCTCGGCCGCCATCATGGTTCTGCTGGCCTTCCTGCTCGCCATGAACAGCTGCGCCGTCCTCCTGCGCCGCATGTTCGAACGCCGCTGGTAAGCCGCCCGCCTTTCAGGGACCGGTTCCGGCAGTTGCTCTCGCCTCGTGCAAAACGCAGCGCACATGCCGGTTTCGATCCAAGTGCCGATTTTTCCTGGAGTTACGTGTCCATGTCCTCTTCCCCGGCTCCGTTCCAGACCATCAGAACGCCCGACGCCAGCCCGCGTCCCACCAAGATCCACGCCGACGGCGTCAAGGTCATCTATGGCACCAAGCAGGCGCTGCATGGCGTCTCCATCGACATCGGCGAGAAGTCGGTCACGGCCTTCATCGGACCGTCGGGCTGCGGCAAGTCCACCTTCCTGCGCTGCATCAACCGGATGAACGACACGATCGTCGGCGCCCGTGTCGAGGGCAAGATCACGCTGGATGGCGAAGACATCTACAACACCGACCTCGACGTTGTCGAATTGCGCGCCCGCGTCGGCATGGTGTTCCAGAAGCCCAATCCGTTCCCCAAGTCGATCTTCGACAACGTGGCTTATGGTCCGCGCATCCATGGTCTGGCCAAGTCCAAGGCGGATCTTGAGGAAATCGTGGTGACCTCGCTGCAGAAGGCCTCGCTCTACAACGAGGTGAAGGACCGCCTGCAGGAGCCCGGCACCGGTCTGTCCGGCGGCCAGCAGCAGCGTCTGTGCATCGCCCGCGCCATCGCCGTGTCGCCGGAAGTGATTCTGATGGACGAGCCGTGCTCGGCGCTGGACCCGATCGCCACGGCCAAGGTCGAGGAACTGATCGACGAGCTGCGCACCAACTACACGATCGTCATCGTCACCCACTCCATGCAGCAGGCCGCGCGCGTGTCGCAGCGCACCGCCTTCTTCCACCTCGGCCATCTGGTCGAGGAGGGTCCGACCGACCACATCTTCACCAATCCGCTTGAGCAGCGTACTCAGGATTACATCACCGGCCGCTTCGGCTGACCGGAAACAGGGAGACGAACGCCATGGAACACACTGTTTCCGCCTATGAAGACGAGCTCAAGCAGCTGGCGCGTCGCGTCACCGAGATCGGTGGCCTTGCCGAACGCGCCGTGGCCGACTCGGTTCAGGCGCTGACGCGCATCGACGTGGAACTGGCCCGCAAGGTGGTGGCCGGCGACGCGCAGATCGACGCGCTGCAGCACATCACCGAGGATCTCGCCATCCTCACCATCGCCAAGCGCCAGCCGATGGCCGTGGACCTGCGCGAAATCGTCGGTGCCATGCGCATTGCCGGCGACCTCGAGCGTGTCGGCGATCTCGCCAAGAACATTGCCAAGCGCGTCGCCGCCATCTCCGGCAGCTTCCCCAACAAGCAGTTGGTCACCGGTGTCGAGCATCTCGCCGAGATCGCCCTGTTGCAGCTCAAGACCGTTCTCGACGCCTATGGCAGCCGCGACGACAAGGCCGCCCATCTGGTACGCCAGCGCGACGACGAGATCGACGCGCTCTACACCTCGCTGTTCCGCGAACTCCTCACCTACATGATGGAAGATCCGCGCAACATTTCCTTCTGCATCCATCTTCTGTTCTGCGCCAAGAACATCGAGCGCATCGGCGATCACGCTACCAACATCGCGGAAACCGTGCACTACATGGTCACCGGCAACGTCTATGCCGACGAACGGCCGAAGGCCGATCAGTCGATCGCAGCGACGCAGACCCAACCGAACTGAGACCGCCATGGCCAAGGTGATGATCGTCGAGGACGAGGAAGCCGTATCCTTGATGCTGCGCTACAACCTCGAAGCGGAAGGCTTCGAGGTTGAGCAGGCCTTCCGGGGCGACGATGCGGACATCCGTCTCAAGGAAATCGTGCCGGATCTCCTGCTGCTCGACTGGATGCTGCCGGGCGTGTCCGGCATCGAGCTCTGCCGTCGCCTGCGCGGCCGGCCGGAAACCGAGCGCATGCCGATCATCATGCTGACCGCGCGCGGCGAGGAATCCGAGCGCGTGCGGGGTCTCGCCACCGGCGCTGACGACTATGTGGTCAAGCCCTTCTCGGTGCCCGAACTGGTCGCCCGCGTGAAGGCAATGCTGCGCCGGGCCAAGCCCGAAACGGTGTCCAACCTGCTCACCGCCGGCGACATCGAACTCGACCGCGAGACGCGGCGCGTGCGCCGGTCGAGCCGCGAGGTGCATCTTGGGCCGACCGAATTCCGCCTGCTCGAGTTCCTGATGCAGTCGCCCGGTCGCGTCTATTCGCGCGAACAGCTGCTCAACGGCGTCTGGGGCCACGACGTCTATGTGGACGAACGCACCGTCGACGTTCACGTGGGGCGCCTGCGCAAGTCGATCAACCGCGGCCGCGCCAAGGATCCGATCCGTACCGTGCGCGGCGCCGGTTACTCCTTCGACGAGAAATTCCTGGGCTAAGCGCCTGAAAGCGGCTGCGATCAGACGGTTAGCCCCGCCCGCCGCATGCCTGTTGCGCTTTGCACTTTGCCCTGTGCTCATGTAGGGTCGCCCGCGCAAGATCCGGCGGAGACCATTGATGCTCAAGGGCAAGCGCATCCTTCTGGTAATCGGCGGCGGCATCGCCGCCTACAAGGTGCTGGACCTCATTCGCCGGCTGAAAGAGCGCGGCGCTGACGTCCGCGCCATCATGACCGCTGGCGGCCAGCATTTCGTGACGCCGCTCTCGGTCGGCGCGCTAACGGGCAACAAGGTCCACACCGATCTGTTCGACCTCGCCGATGAACAGGATATCGGCCATATCGCCCTGTCGCGCGATTGCGACCTGATCGTTGTCGCGCCTGCGACCGCCAATCTGATCGCTCGCATGGCGCACGGCCAGGCCGATGAACTGGCAACCGCCAGCCTGCTGGCGGCCGCCGCGCCCATCATCGTCTGTCCGGCGATGAACCCCCGCATGTGGTCGCACCCGGCGACGCAGCGCAACGTGGCGCAGATCAAGGCCGACGGCGCCACCATCATCGGGCCTGCAGCCGGCAAGATGGCCGAGCGCGGCGAGGAAGGGGTCGGGCGCCTGCCGGAGCCGCTCGAAATCGTCGGCAAGATCGAAGACTTCCTGCGGCTGAGATCCGGGACGGGCCCGTTGGCGGGCCGGCATGTGCTGGTCACCTCCGGTCCGACACTCGAACCCATTGATCCCGTTCGCTATATCGCCAACCGTTCCTCCGGCAAGCAGGGGCACGCCATCGCGGCTGCGGCCGCTCGCGCCGGCGCACGGGTGACGCTCGTTTCGGGTCCGGTCCGTCTCGCCGATCCCGAGGGCGTGACCACGGTGCATGTGGAAACCGCTCTTGAAATGCTCGCCGCCGTGGAAGCGGCGCTGCCGGCCGACATCGCCATCATGGCCGCTGCGGTGGCCGACTGGCGCGTGCGTTCGGCGGCGGCGGCCAAGATCAAGAAGGACGGGTCCGGCGCGGTGCCGCCGCTGGCACTGACCGAGAACCCGGATATCCTCAGCACGGTCGGTCATGGTTCGCAGCGGCCGAAGATCCTGGTCGGATTCGCCGCCGAAACGAATGACGTGATCGACAATGGCAGCGTCAAGCTGAAGGCCAAGGCGGCCGATTTCATCGTCGCCAACGACGTGTCGCCCGAGCATGGCGTCATGGGCGGCGAGCGCAACATGGTGCATGTGATCAGCCGCGACGGTGTCGACCACTGGCCGCAGATGGACAAGACCGAGGTTGCCGAGCGGCTGATCGCCCTGTTCGCGTCCCGGCTCAACGCCTGACCCTCGCCTCGACAACCGTCCTCAACTCCGGAGAAGCTGCATGCTCGTCATCCCCGTTCAGCGCCTGCCGCACGGCGCCGATCTCGCCCTGCCCGTGGCGCAAACCGCTGGCGCTGCCGGCCTTGACCTCGTGGCGGCGGTGGATGCGCCCGTCGTGCTTGCGCCCTTGGCGCGCGCGCTGGTTCCTACGGGCATCGCCATCGCCCTGCCGGAGGGCTTTGAAGCCCAGGTGCGGCCCCGCTCCGGCCTTGCCGCCAAGCATGGCGTCACCGTGCTGAACGCGCCGGGGACCGTGGATGCCGACTATCGCGGCGAGATCAAGGTCATCCTGATCAATCTGGGTGCCGAGCCCTTCACCGTCACGCGCGGCGACCGCATTGCCCAGATGGTGGTGGCGCCGGTGACGCGGGCGAGCCTCAGGGAAGTCTACGTCCTGCCACCGACAGATCGGGGCGAGGGCGGCTTCGGCTCCACCGGACTTCAGGGCGGCAACAGCTAGCTGGAAATTTTCTTCTATCGTCCGGCTTCTCTTTGGAACAAAATCCTAAGCGATCGGCTGGGAACGAGCCTTCATGACTCGCTGCTGCTCGACGTCCCCGATATGATCCCTTCCATTGGACGGGACGGGTCCGCTCGATTTTCCATCCGCGAAGGATCATATCATGACCAAGATTTCGCGCCGTGGCCGCGGCAAGATTTACGATTCCATCGTCGACACGATCGGCGATACGCCGCTCGTCCGCTTCGACAAGCTGGCCGCCGCCAACGGCGTCAAGGCGAAGATCGTCGGCAAGCTGGAGTTCTTCAATCCGATCGCCTCGGTCAAGGACCGCATCGGCGTCTCGCTGATCGAAGCGCTCGAGGAAGCCGGCAAGATCACGCCAGGCCAGTCCACCCTCATCGAGCCGACCTCGGGCAACACCGGCATTGCGCTCGCCTTCGTGGCGGCCGCCAAGGGCTATCGCCTGATCCTGGTGATGCCGGAGTCCATGTCGATCGAACGGCGCAAGATGCTGAAGCTGCTCGGCGCCGAGCTGGAGCTCACGGAAGCTGCCAAAGGCATGAAGGGCGCGATCGCCAAGGCTGAAGAGCTGGCCGCGTCCATCCCGGGTGCCGTCATTCCGCAGCAGTTCGCCAATCCGGCCAATCCCGAGATCCATCGCGCCACCACGGCCGAGGAAATCTGGAACGACACCAACGGCAATGTCGACATCTTCGTCTCGGGCGTCGGTACCGGCGGCACCATCACCGGCGTCGGCCAGGTGCTGAAGGCGCGCAATCCCAACGTCAAGATCGTTGCCGTCGAGCCGGCGGAGAGCCCGGTTCTGTCGGGCGGTTCACCCAGCCCGCACAAGATCCAGGGCATCGGCGCCGGCTTCGTGCCGAGCGTGCTCGACACCAAGATCTACGACGAGATCATTCAGGTCGCTTCGGAAGATGCCCTGGTGACCGCCCGTTCGGTGGCGCGGATCGAAGGCGCTCCGGTCGGCATTTCCTCGGGCGCGGCTCTCGCGGCTGCCATTCGCCTCGGTCAGCGGCCGGAAAACGAAGGCAAGACGATCGTCGTGATCATCCCGTCCTTTGCCGAACGCTATCTGTCGACGGTTCTGTTCGAAGGTCTGGCCTGACCTCGGTCAGGCGTTCATCGGCCGACCAGTTCGAACTGGTCGGCGGTGAGGGCGGCACCTGCAAATGCCTTTGAGGCGTCCGAGTCCAACTCGGGCGCCTTTTTCGTCGAGCGGCCCTGCTGGCTCTCGGCAAAGGAGCGGATCAGATCGCCGACGCCCGCATCGGACACCCGATCGGCCGCTTCCTCGACGGAGAAGAACTGCACTTCCCGCTGTCCCTTTTCCAGCCAGCTGGATTTCTGCCGGACCACTTCAAGGGGGTAGACGTCCACCGTGACGGCTTCGGTGCCCTTGGGAAACTGCTTGCGATAGGTGAACTGGCCGAAGGCCTTGCGCGCGACCTTGCCGATCAGACCAGCCTCTTCCATGGCTTCGGTCTCGGCCGCCTCGCACTTCTTCAAGCCCTTGATGGGCCAACCCTTGGGCAGAATCCAGCGACCGCTGTCGCGTGTCGTAACCAGGACGACATCGATTGACCCGTCCTCGCTGCGGCGAAAGGGCAGGGCGGCAACTTGCTGGAACTTCTGTCTCGCAATTTTTGCCAATTATAACCTCGGAATAGCGTCCGGATTCGTGACTTCCTGGAGGATTCCAGCGCGATTTATAGCATTTTTCCGCAGAATCGACAATCGCGCGCGGGACAAAAATGCGACCAATCGCTCAACCGTCCTCGCCCAGGTAGCGCTTCCACAGGGCCTTGTCGCCCATGGCGCCAATGAACGAGGCGTGGGCTGCCTTTTCCGCCTCGGTCAGGCGGGAGGCGAGGGCTGTCGGACGCGGGCGCGCCGGTGCCCGGCCGGATTGGCCACGCGCGTCCGTGGTCTTCTCGGATGCTGCGGACAGACCAAGATCGGCCTGCCGGCCGCCGGTCAGCTCCAGATAGACTTCCGCCAAAAGTTCGGCGTCAAGCAAGGCGCCATGCTTCACGCGCTTGGACGAATCGATTCCGTAACGACTGCAGAGCGCGTCGAGGCTTGCCGGCGAACCGGGGTGCTTGCGGCGGGCCATCATCAGCGTATCGATGACGCGGTCGTTGCCGATCGCAGGGCGACCGCAGCGCTTCAGTTCGAAGTTGATGAAACCCATGTCGAACTGGGCATTGTGAATGACCAGCGTGGCATCGCCGAGAAAGGCGAGGAAATCTTCGACGACGTCTTCAAAGCGCGGCTTGTCGGCAAGAAAGGCTTCGGACAGGCCGTGCACGGCAAAGGCTTCCGCCGGCATGGGCCGATCGGGATTGAGATAGACGTGATAGATCTTGCCGGTTGGAAAGCGGTTGATGACCTCGACACCGCCGATTTCGACGAGGCGGTCGCCGGTTCTGGGATCAAGGCCCGTTGTTTCCGTATCGAAGACGATTTCGCGCATGGGTCATGTCTTGCCAGCCGCAGCCGCGTCACTCAACCGGATATGCGGCCTTTTCCCCCGGCAATCTCGGCAAGAAGCCGCTCAACGGCACCGGCGGCGGCCTCAATCCCTTGCGAAGTGTCGATCACATGGTCGGCGCGCGAGCGTTTGTCCGCATCCGGCATCTGTCGCGACAGGATGGACGCAAGGCGATCCTCGGTCATGCCGGGACGGGCCAGCACCCGAGCCCGCTGAATCTCGTCCGGTGCCGAAACGACCACGGTGCAGTCCACGTCGCGGTCGCGACCGGTCTCGAACAACAGGGGGATGTCGAGCAGGGCGGCCGGGGCGCCGTCCTGTCGGGCCTTGTCGATGAAGGCCTTTTCGGCCGCATGCACCACCGGATGAACGATGGCTTCGAGACGGGCGAGCGCGTCCCGGTTTCCGCTGACGCGCTCAGCCAGCTTGACCCTGTTGACACGGCCGTCATCGACAACGCCCGGAAAGGCGGCCTCGACCGCCTGGGCCAGCGGACCGGCATAGAGACGGTGCACCTCCGCATCGGCGTCGAATACGGGAATGCCCCGCGCGGCAAACAGGCCTGCCGTCGTGGTCTTGCCCATGCCGATCGATCCGGTGAGGCCGATGATGATCACAGGTCCGCCTCGATGATCTGTCGCAGCGCCGGCGTGACCTTCGGCCGAACCCCGAACCAGCGCTCGAAGCCTGGAACGGCCTGGTGCAACAGCATGCCCAGGCCGTCGACGGTGCGCAGGCCGCGCGCAGAGGCGCGTGCGAGAAAATCTGTGACGAGCGGTACATAGACGATGTCGGTGACCACGGTGGTGTCGCGGCACAGGGAGAAGTCGATGGGAACCTTGCCCTCGCCCTTCATGCCGAGCGAGGTGGCATTGACCACGAGCCCGGCTTGCCGCGCCAAGGCGGGGATCGCAGCAAAGTCATGGGCCGTCGTTCCGTGGCCGAAACGGAGGGCCAGGGCTTCGGCGCGTTCAACCGTCCGATTGGCCACCTGCACCGAAAAACCCCGTTCGATCAAGCCGTTGACGACCGCCGCCGTTGCGCCGCCGGCACCGATGACCAGGGCGACCTCCGGGTTGGCGTCCCAGCCGGGTGCGCCAGCGTCGAGGTTGGCAAGGAAGCCGGCCTGATCGGTATTTGTCGCCGCGAGCACGCCGTCTTCGAGCCAGAGCGTGTTGGCGACACCAAGTTTTTCGACGATGGCGTCATGCCGAACCGCACAGCGGGCGGCAATCTCCTTGTGGGGAATGGTGACGTTGGCGCCTACGAGACCGGACGCGGCGAAATCGCGAAAGAAGGCTTCGGCCCGTTCCGGTTCGAGTGCAAGGCGATCATAACTGCCGGCGATGCCAAGGGTTTCGAGCCAATGGCCGTGAATCAGCGGCGAGCGGGAATGGGCAATCGGCCATCCGATGACGGCGGCGTGTTTCATGCGTCGACGAGTCCCTGTTGGCGAAGAAAGTCGAGCAGCGGCAGGAGCGGCAGGCCGAGAATGGTGAAATGGTCACCGTCGATCTCTTCGAACAGCTGAATGCCCAAGCTCTCGATCTGGTAGCCGCCGACGCTCGACAGAATGCTGTCGCCGACGATGGACAGATATTGGCCGAGGAACATGGGCGATAGCTCGCGCATGGTGAGCGCGGCGCTGGAGACGTGGCGGAACAGGATTTCCCCATTGCGGGCAACGGACACGGCCGCGTGCAGGTGATGGGTCCGGCCCGACAGGCGCTGAAGCTGCCGGCGTGCGGCCTCGAGATCGTCCGGCTTGTGGAAGAGTTCGTCGACCAGCGCCAGCGTCTGGTCGGCACCGATCACCCAGGCGCCCGGGTGGCGCGTGGAGACCTCGGTGGCCTTCACATCGGCGAGGATCTGCGCCATGTCCTCCGGCGATATGCCGGAATCGGCCACCGATTCCTCGACGGCGCGTTCATCCACGTCGGGACGGGCCCGTTCGAAGATCAGGCCGGCCTGGGTCAACATGGCGGCGCGGGCGGCGCTGCCGGAAGCAAGAATGAGGGTCATGGGCGTCACTGGCTGTCGGGGAAGCGTTCAAGCATCTTGCCGTATCGGTGCTGGTCCCAAAGGGCAAGGATGGCGGCCGCGGTCTCCTCGATGGAGCGGCGCGTCACATCGATCATCGGCCAGCCGTGTTCGGCGCAGAGGCGCCGGGCATAGATGATTTCCTGACCGATGGCCGCCTTGTCCACATAGGACGAGTTCTGGTCCTTGTCGTTGAGGGCGAGAAGGCGGTTCTGGCGCACGTGCATGATACGTTCGGCCGTCGCCATCAGGCAGACCACCAGGGGTCGCTTGGCGGCGATCACCTTGGGCGGAATGGGAATGGAGGGCACCAGCGGCAGGTTGGCGGTGCGGATGCCGCGGTTGGCGAGATAGATGGACGTGGGCGTCTTCGAGGTGCGGCTGATGCCGATCAGCACCACGTCGGTCTCCTCGATATCCTCGGGCAGCAGGCCGTCGTCATGGGCGAGGGTGAAGTTCAGCGCGTCGATGCGGCGGAAATAGTCGGCGTCCATGGCGTGCTGGGCGCCGATGCGGCCGGTGATCGGCAGGTTCAGAAAGGACCGGAACACCTCGATGACCGGGTCGAGCACGTTGACGCAGGGAATGTTGGCGAGCTGGCAGGCTTCCTCGAGGCGCTGGGCGAGATCCTTCTGCACCAGCGTATAGAGCACGATGCCCGGGGCAGCCTCGATGTCGGTGATCACCCGCTCGACATGCCGGAGCGAGCGCACCAGCGGGTAGACATGCTCGATCGGCGAAATGGCGTCATATTGCGCCGCCGCCGCCCGGCCGACCGCCAGAAGGGTTTCGCCGGTGGAATCCGACACAAGGTGGATGTGGAAGAAGACCTCGCTACGCTTCATGGTCAGCCTCATTCCCCTTGCCGTCAGGCCGGCGCTGTCACCGCTGCGGCCACCGATTTGCAGACGCTCAAGTTCCCGTCATATCAGAGACTTGGCAAGGCTTTCCACAGGCTTGTCGGCGCGACGGGGAGGAAGGTGGAAAAATCGGCCTTTCGGCGAGGCCCGCCGCACGCTCTCCCGGAAGCCGGATTTTCATCCACAATGTCGGCTGTCGAGGGCCGATCGTCGCCGCCATTGTGGGCTCTGTGCACGAACGGAACTTGCTCTTAAGAGTTCCTTTATCATTTGCCACTCATCCCCATTAACCTTTCGTTAAGAATCCCAGGAGTCCGCCGAAAGTTGGACTTATCCACATAACCATTTGTTAACCCCTCGCTCGCCGTCCCCATTTGATGGCAAAGGGCGATGCGAAGAGGTTCCGATTGTGGAGGGCGGCGGATCCCTGCTATTCACGCCCTAACAAGAGAAGAAAATCTCTTCAGATAGACTCTTAAATTGATAAGTGAGGCGTCGTGGAGACCCAATCGTCGCGCCCTGCAGCCGAGCGTCAGCGCCGCATGATGGCCGTTCTTGCGGGGGAGGCCATCTGGCCGCCTCCGATCTGGATGATGCGCCAGGCCGGTCGCTATCTGCCGGAATATCGCGCCGTTCGTGCCGAAGCCGGCAGCTTCCTCGATCTATGCTATTCGCCAAGGCTTGCCACCGAAGTGACGCTGCAGCCGATCCGCCGGTTCGGCTTTGACGCTGCCATCCTGTTCTCCGACATCCTGGTCGTGCCGGATGCGCTTGGACAGAAGGTCTGGTTCGTCGAAGGGGAGGGACCCCGACTTGCGGAGACCTCGCTGGATGCCTTGGCCGATCTTGATCCCGGGACGGTGCTGGAACGCCTTCAGCCGGTGCTGGAGACCGTCGGCAGCATCCGCGCTGCCCTGCCATCGGAAACCACCCTGCTGGGCTTCTGCGGGGCGCCTTGGACGCTTGCGACCTACATGATCGCCGGTCGCGGCACGCCCGACCAGATGCCGGCCCGCCGGGCGCTGTTCGAGCACCGGCAGGCGGTGGAGCGACTGATCGACGTTCTGGTCGAGGCCTCGGTCGTCTACCTCACCGCCCAGCTCGAGGCCGGAGCCGACGCCGTGCAGGTGTTCGACACCTGGGCCGGGTCTCTGGATGACGAAGGCTTCGAGGCTTTTGCCATCGAGCCCATGCGGCGCATCGTCGAAGGCGTACGTGCCCGACGGCCTGACGCCCGCATCATCGGCTTTCCCAAGGGTGCCGGCGGACATCTCGCTTCCTATGCCCGCCGGACGGGCGTGGATGCGGTCGGCGTCGACTGGCAGGCCTCGCTCGACCATGTGCGCGATCAGGTGCAGCCGATCGTGCCCGTGCAGGGCAATCTCGATCCCCTGCACATGGTCACCGGCGGCGAAGGGCTCGACCGGGCCGTCGACCGCGTGCTCGACCATCTCGGCGCGGGCCCGCTGATCTTCAATCTCGGACACGGCATCACGCCCGACGGCAAGGCGGAGAATGTCGAACGGATGATCGCCCGCGTCCGCAAGGCTGAGCCGAGGTCCGCATGATCACCGATCTCTATTCCTGGCTGAAGGTGCTGCATGTGGTGTCGATGGTGGCCTGGATGGCCGGCATCTTCTATCTGCCGCGCCTGTTCGTCTATCACGTGGACGCCGAGATCGGTTCCAGGCAGTCCGACACCTTCAAGGTGATGGAGCGGCGGCTCTATCGCGGCATCATGATGCCGGCGATGATCTCCACCTGGGTCTTCGGTCTCTGGATCGGTGTCCTCGGGGGATGGTTCCAGGGCGTCTACTGGCTGCATGCGAAACTGATGTTCGTGGTGGGCCTCACCCTGTTTCACTTCCTGTGCGACGTCTGGCGCAAGGCCTTTGCGGCCGACGCCAACACGCACACCAGCCGATTCTTCAGGATCATCAACGAGGTACCGACATTGCTGCTGTTGGTGATCGTCATCCTGGTGATCATCAAGCCGTTCTGATTTGCCTGCGTGCATCCGGCGCCAGACCATGGCTCCGGTTGCGCTGGCCCACATGCGGATTCACGCACTCTTGCCCTCGTGAAACAAACGGGGTATAGCGCTTGCCAACCTCAACGTCGCGAGTGTGGTCTGCAGGACCTCAAGCCTGCTGTCCCGTGGCAGTTCCCCACTGCTGAACACCACCTCACGTTTCCAAAATATCAGCTTTCATTCAACCAGCCCCGTTCGGATTCCGTGTTGAACTGACACGCGATTCGATTTCAAACAAGAGATATGTCATCCATGGCGGAGATGAAACTCCAGGACCTCAAGAAGAAAACGCCGACTGAGCTTTTGGCTGTCGCGGAAGAACTTGAAGTCGAGAATGCATCGACCATGCGCAAACAGGAACTTCTGTTTGCAATACTTAAGCAGTTGGCCGACCAGGACGTCGAAATCATCGGCGAAGGCGTCGTTGAGATCCTGCAGGACGGTTTCGGCTTCCTGCGTTCACCGGATGCCAACTACCTGCCCGGTCCTGACGACATCTACATTTCCCCCTCGCAGATTCGCCGTTTCTCCCTTCGCACCGGTGATACCGTCGAAGGCCAGATCCGCAGCCCCAAGGAAGGCGAACGCTACTTCGCCCTGCTGAAGGTCAACACGGTCAATTTCGAGGATCCCGAGAAGGCCCGGCACAAGGTTCACTTCGACAACCTGACGCCGCTCTATCCGGATGAACGCTTCCGCATGGAAGTGGAAGGCGTTCAGGGCAAGGATCTGTCGGCGCGAATCATCGACATCGTCGCGCCGCTCGGCAAGGGCCAGCGCGCCCTGATCGTGGCGCCGCCGCGTACCGGCAAGACGGTGCTGCTGCAGAACATCGCCCATTCGATCACCACCAATCATCCCGAATGCTACCTGATCGTTCTGCTGATCGACGAGCGTCCGGAGGAAGTGACGGACATGCAGCGCTCGGTGCGCGGCGAAGTCATTTCGTCCACCTTCGACGAGCCGGCGACGCGTCACGTGCAGGTGGCCGAAATGGTCATCGAGAAGGCCAAGCGTCTGGTTGAGCATGGTCGCGACGTGGTCATCCTGCTCGACAGCATCACCCGCCTCGGCCGCGCCTACAACACCGTCGTGCCGTCTTCGGGCAAGGTGCTGACCGGTGGTGTGGATGCCAACGCCCTGCAGCGTCCGAAGCGCTTCTTCGGTGCAGCACGCAACATCGAGCAGGGTGGCTCGCTGACCATCATCGCCACGGCGCTGATCGACACCGGCAGCCGCATGGACGAAGTGATCTTCGAAGAGTTCAAGGGTACCGGCAACTCGGAAATCATCCTCGACCGCAAGATCTCCGACAAGCGCGTGTTCCCGGCCATCGACATCCAGCGTTCGGGTACCCGCAAGGAAGACCTGCTGGTTCAGAACGACAAGCTCAAGAAGACCTTCGTTCTGCGCCGCATCCTGAACCCGATGGGCACCACCGATGCCACCGAGTTCCTGATCGACAAGCTGCGCCAGACGCGTACCAACACGGACTTCTTCGACTCCATGAACACCTGAGGATCGCACAGTCGATCCTGGAGTGTTTCACGTGAATCATTTCGGTTCGCGAGTCGATTCAGAAACGAAATGAAATGGCCCCGCGTGGGCCATTTCGCTTTTGAGGCCTTGCGCCGCGCGGAAGGGCAGGGCCAGCGCACATAGATATCCGCTTGCTTTCGTACCCCGCTGGCCCAACCTCTCATCTTGACCCTTACCAGTTCGGATTAATCGAGTCGTGAGCGATACGATCTTCGCCCTTTCCTCAGGTCATCCGCCAGCCGCCGTCGCTGTCGTTCGCCTCAGCGGCCCACGGACTCGATTCGTGGTCGAAATGATGACAGGGTCCGTGCCGTCGGCGCGGGTGGCGGCATTGCGCAGTTTGCGCGATCCTCGCGATGGACAGGTGATCGATCGTGGTCTGGTGCTGTTTCTGCCTGGACCCGGGAGCTTCACTGGTGAGGATTCTGCGGAGTTTCAGCTGCACGGTGGACGCGCCGTCGTCGCCGCCTGCGTCAAGGCGCTCGGTGCTCTCGACGGGGTGCGTGTTGCCGAGCCGGGAGAATTCACGCGACGCGCCTTCGAGAATGGCAAGATGGACCTGACAGCGGTCGAGGCGCTGGGCGACCTGATCGCCGCCGAGACCGAGGGCCAGCGCCGGCAGGCCGTCAATGGCGCCAACGGGGCCTTTGCCCGGCGGGCGGATGGCTGGAGGTCAGGTCTTCTTGCGGCTCGCGCAGCCGTCGAGGCGGAACTCGATTTCTCTGACGAAGAGGATGTGCCGGACAGCCTTTCGGCTGCGGCCTTCGAGGCGGCACGGGCGGTACTCGACGACATGCGAGGCATCCTCGCGGACGCTCTGCACGGCGAGCGCATGCGCGATGGCTTCACGGTCGCCTTGATGGGGCCGCCGAACGCCGGCAAGTCGAGCCTGCTCAACGCGCTGACTCGCCGCGACGTGGCAATCGTCACCGACGTGCCTGGCACCACACGGGACATTCTTGAAGTCCACCTTGATCTCGGCGGCTATCCGGTGACGCTGGTGGATACAGCCGGCTTGCGCGAGGCCATGGATGTTGTCGAGGCAGAGGGTATCAGGCGCGGCCGCAGGCGGGGCGCCGGGGCTGATCTCATCCTCTGGCTATCGGACACGGGGCAGCTGGCGCCTGAGGACGTGGTGGCCTTCGGTGTGCCCTTGATCGCCATTCGCAGTAAGGCGGACCTTGGCGGTAACGAGGATCTCGGGTCTGCCGTCTTGTCCGTGTCGGTTCAGGACGATGCTTCGATTTCTCGGCTAATCGACGTGATTGCCCAACGGGCCTCTGACGGCATGGGGGGAGAGACGGCGCTGATCTCGCGCGAGCGGCAGCGGCGCTGTGTCGAGGACGCGGCCACGGCGATTCAAGCGGCCTTGAAAGGGGGGCTCCCGTTGGAGGTGGTTGCGGATAGTCTGCGGCGGGCGACCGACGCAGTTGGCCGGCTGACCGGGCGCATTGATGTGGAAGACGTGCTGGGATCCATCTTCTCAAGCTTCTGCATCGGTAAGTAGGATCCGATTCCTATCCGAAACGAGTCCGTGGCCGCCTTTGTGACGGCGCCTCTGGAACCACACCGGCGGCGCCCCCACCCTACGAACTCGCACGAAATCCAAAGTGTTTCACGTGAAACACTCCACAGGCTGTGGATAACGTCCGACGATTCGCTTCCGATCCGATGCCCGTCCACCGGCCCAAAACGCTGCCGGATTGATCCCCGGCGCGGTTAAACCGACTGTTTCCGCGGTGTCGTGCTTTGACGATGCGGGCGCTTTGCACTAAATGTGCCCCACCGGCCAGCTGTCGCCAGAGACGTTGGGCCCCTTTCCTGCACAGCATTGGACCTGTTGATCGAGCCATGGACGCAGCAAACTACGACGTGATCGTGATTGGTGGCGGCCACGCCGGCGTTGAGGCGGCGGCGGCGGCAGCGCGCGTCGGCGCACGCACCGCTCTGGTGACCCATCGTTTCGAAACCGTCGGCGTCATGTCGTGCAATCCCGCCATCGGTGGCCTCGGCAAGGGCCATCTGGTGCGTGAGGTGGATGCTCTCGATGGACTGATGGGACGGGTGGCCGATCGGGCCGGCATCCAGTTTCGTCTCCTCAATCGCCGCAAGGGGCCCGCCGTGCGCGGTCCGCGTGCCCAGGCCGACCGCAAGCTCTATCGCGCGGCCATGCAGGAGGAGATCCGCGCCGTCGCCGGACTGAGCGTGATCGAAGGCGAGGCGGATGATTTCGAGGTCCGTGACGGTCGCATCGTTGCCTTGACCCTGGCCGATGGACGTCGATTCGGATGCGGTTCGATCGTGCTCACCACCGGCACCTTTCTCACCGGTCTCATCCATCTCGGCGAGAAGAAGACGCCGGCCGGTCGTGTGGGCGAAGCGCCGGCGCTCGGACTGTCGAAGGCTCTGGCGCGGGCCGGGCTGCGGCTCGGTCGTCTCAAGACCGGCACGCCGCCGCGGCTTGATGGACGCACCATCGATTGGGCCAGTCTCGAGGCGCAGCCCGGTGACGACGAGCCCGTGCCCTTCTCCACACTGACCACGTCGATCTCCCAGCCGCAGGTGAGTTGCCACATCACCCGCACCACCGAGGCGACACACCAGGTCATTCGCGACAACATTCACCGCTCGCCGATGTATTCCGGCCAGATCGAGAGCCGGGGGCCGCGCTATTGCCCGTCGATCGAAGACAAGATCGTCCGCTTCGGCGATCGGGACGGCCACCAGATCTTTCTGGAGCCGGAAGGTCTCGACACGCCGCTCGTTTATCCCAATGGCATCTCCACCTCGCTGCCGGAGGATGTGCAGGCGGCCATCATCGCCTCCATTCCCGGTCTTGAGCGCACGGTGATCACCCAGCCGGGATATGCCATCGAATATGATCATGTGGATCCGCGCGATCTCCTGCCGACGCTGGAGACCAAGCGCGTGGTCGGGCTGTTTCTGGCCGGCCAGATCAATGGCACCACCGGCTATGAGGAGGCGGCGGCGCAAGGCCTGCTTGCCGGTCTCAACGCGGCCCGGCGTGCGTCGGGCGCCGATGGCGTGATCATTGACCGGGCCAGCGGCTATCTCGGGGTGATGGTCGACGATCTCGTCACCAAGGGCGTCAGTGAGCCCTATCGCATGTTCACCTCGCGCGCCGAATATCGCCTGTCGCTACGGGCCGACAATGCCGACCAGCGGCTGACGGCCCTCGGCCTGGACCTTGGTCTGGTGGGGACTGTCAGGGCGGCCGCATTTGGTGCCAAGATGGCGACCCTGGAGGCGGCGCGTGCGCTTGCGCAGGGGCTCACCCTGTCGCCCAGGGAGGCCGCCGCTCATGGTCTCGCGCTCAATCAGGATGGCGTGCGGCGCTCGGCCTATGATCTCCTCGCCTATGCGGAGATCGATCTCAAGCGCTTGGCGGTCATCTGGCCGGAACTTGGTCGATTCGACGCCGTAACGAGCGAGGCGCTGGAGACGGAGGCGCTCTACGCGGTGTATCTGCACCGCCAGGAGGCCGACATCGCCGCCTTCCGGCGGGACGAGAGCCGGGTCATTCCCGATGATTTCGACTACGATCTTGTGGTGGGTCTCTCCAATGAAGTGCGCCAGAAGCTCAAGTCGGTGCGGCCAATGACCCTGGGTCAGGCCGGCCGCATCGATGGCGTGACGCCGGCGTCTCTGACCCTGCTGCTCGCCAATCTGCGCAAGGGCGGTGCTTCGGCCGCAGTGGGAGTGGCATCGTGAGGAAAACATCCGTGGCGGACGCTGATTTTCACGACGATCCCTCGATCGTTTCGGCAGTGCTGCCGATGTCCGAGGCTGTGGAGAAGCGGCTCAGAACCTATGTGGACCTGGTGCGAAAGTGGCAGCCGGTGAAGAACCTGGTGGCGCCGTCCACGCTGCCCGATCTGTGGCGGCGGCATGTGGCCGATGGCGCGCAGGCGCTCGCTGCGGCACCGCAAGCGCGGCGCTGGCTCGACCTCGGTTCGGGTGCCGGCTTTCCGGGCCTGGTGACCGCCGCCTTCCTCGCCGACGAGCCGGGCGCCTCGGTGACACTCGTTGAGTCCAACGGCCGCAAGGCGGCGTTCCTGATGGCCGTGGCCCGTGAGCTCCGCCTGCCGGTGCGGGTTCTGTCGGACCGGATCGAATCGGTTGCGCAACGACAGGCTGGCTCGCTCGATGGAATCGAAGCCGTTTCGGCCCGGGCGCTGGCCTCGCTCGACAAGTTGCTGGGATATGCCGAGCCCTGGCTCAGCAACGGAGCCCTCGGCGTTTTCCACAAGGGCCAAGATTTTGTGTCCGAATGGCAGGAAGCCACTCAATCTTGGGTCTTCGACATGGTAAAACATGAGAGCCGGATCGAGAGCGACAGCGTGATCGCGGTCATTTCCAATCTTCGCCGAAAAACAGCCTGAACCGTCGAGCAGCAGGAAGGCATCCATGGCCCATCTTCCCGAACTTCCCCGCGTCCTGGCCCTCGCCAATCAGAAGGGCGGCGTCGGCAAGACCACGACGGCCATCAACCTCGGCACCGCCCTGGCGGCGATCGGCGAGGAGGTGCTGATCGTCGACCTCGACCCGCAGGGCAACGCGTCCACCGGACTCGGCATCGATCGCAAGTCGCGCAAGATCTCCACCTATGACGTGCTGGTGGGCGACGCCCGCCTGCACGAGGCGTTGGTGGAGACGGCAGTGCCGCGGCTCACCGTGGCGCCCTCGACGCTGGACAATCTGGGTGTCGAGCTGGAAATCGCCTCGTCCAACGACCGCGCCTTCCGGCTGCGCAAGGCGATCGCCGATCATGCCGAGCTGGTGGCGCGCGACGTCGCCGGCCGGCACAAGCATTTCACCTATGTGCTGATCGACTGCCCGCCGTCGCTCAATCTTCTGACCATCAACGCGCTGTCGGCGTCGCATTCCATCCTGGTGCCGCTGCAATGCGAGTTCTTCGCCCTCGAGGGTCTGTCGCAGCTTCTGAGCACGGTGGAGCAGGTTCGGCGCGGGCTCAATCCGGAACTGACGATCCACGGCATCGTGCTGACCATGTATGACGGCCGCAACAACCTGTCGGCCCAGGTGGTGCAGGACGTGCGCACCCATATGGGCGACACGGTCTATGAGACCGTCATTCCGCGCAATGTTCGCGTTTCCGAAGCGCCGTCCTATGGCA
The DNA here is from genome assembly GCF_021864535.1 of Oryzibacter oryziterrae. Lineage (GTDB taxonomy): Bacteria > Pseudomonadota > Alphaproteobacteria > Rhizobiales > Pleomorphomonadaceae > Pleomorphomonas > Pleomorphomonas oryziterrae. Next base: position 204,723 of record NZ_JAKJIC010000005.1, on the reverse strand, counting down.
AGCCGGCGCTGCTCTATGATCTCAAATGCAGCGGGAGCCAGGCCTATCTGAAGCTTGCCTCCGAGATCATCCAGCGGGAACGTCGTTTTCGGGCCGTGGCCGCCTGAGGGAAGGTGACAGACTATGAGCAGCGTGACGGATGAGCAGGGGCGGCGGCGCCTCGGACGGGGGCTGGCGGCCCTGATCGGGGATGCGAGTTCCGAATTCGAGGTGGTCGAGCGGGTGCGCGGTGTGCGCAAGGTGTCGATCGACCAGATCACCGCCAATCCGAAGAACCCGCGCCGGCTGTTCAAGGACGAGGATATCGACGAGCTGGCCGGTTCGATCCGCCAGCATGGCATGATCCAGCCGGTGGTGGTGCGTCCGGCTCCGGGCGGCGGCAACGGCTTCGAGCTGATCGCCGGCGAGCGGCGCTGGCGGGCGGCGCAGCGGGCCAGCGTGCATGAGATCCCGGTGATCATCCAGGATGTCACCGATCGTGAAGCGCTGGAAATCGCCATCATCGAAAACGTGCAGCGGCAGGATCTCAATCCGCTCGAAGAAGCCATGGGCTACGAGCAGCTGCTGCAGGAATTCGACTATACCCAGAACGATCTCGCCTCGGTGATCGGCAAGAGCCGCAGCCATGTGGCCAACACGCTGCGCCTGCTGAAGCTGCCCGAGCCGGTCAAGCAATATCTCAACGACGGTGCGCTTACCGCCGGTCACGCGCGCGCACTGATCGCCGCGCCCGATCCGGAGGCGCTGGCGCGCAAGATCGTCGAGGAGGGGCTGACCGTCCGCTCGGCCGAGACGCTGGCGCAATCGACCATCACCGAGCCGCATGGCCGGGCCAAGACGCCCAAGCCCGACAAGGACGCCGATACGCGCGCGCTGGAAAAGCGTCTCTCCGACGCACTGGGTCTTGCTGTGGAAATCGCCCACAAGCCCAACGGTTCGGGCGAGGTGCGGCTGCGCTACCGGTCGCTGGACCAGCTCGACGAGATCATTCGCCGCCTGGAAGGCTGACCTTTCCGCTTCCGAAATCATGTGAAGAAGGCCCCGCCGGTCGAACCGGTCGGGGCCTTTTCCTTTGGTCGATCGCTTGTGGCAGAGAGGCACTACGGCGCCTCCGATTCGGAAGCGGAATGAATCTCAGTCCGCCTTGTCCGGCTTGCTGCCGCCGATGGGTTCGATGGCGTGGCGGGTGATCAGCGGCAGCTGGAAGACCGTGAAGACAAGCGTGATCGGCATCATGCCCCAGGCCTTGAAGGCGACCCAGAAATCGGTGGTCTGGGTGCGCCAGATCACTTCGTTGAGCACGGCCAGGAACAGGAAGAACAGGCCCCAGCGGAAGGTCAGCTTGCGCCAGCCGGTCTCGTCCAGCTTGAAGGCGCTGTCGAAGACATAGCCGAGCAGCGCCTTGCCGAAGGCGAGACCGCCGAGCAGGATCACGCCGAACAGGCCGTTGACGATGGTGGGCTTCAGCTTGATGAAAGTGTCGTCGTGCAGCACGATGGTGAGCGTGCCGAAGACGGCCACCACCACGCCGGTGACAAGCGGCATGATCGCCAGGCGCCGCGTCAGCACCCAGCTGGCAATGAGCGCGGCGGCAACAGCGGCCATGAAGGCGCCGGTGGCGACGTAGATGCCGAACTTGGCGTTGGCGAAGAAGAAGACGGCCAGCGGACCGAGTTCCAGGATCAGCTTGACGACCGGATTTTCGGGCGGCGTCGTGGTTTCGCCGGGACCCTTTTCAAATTGCATGGAGTGCGATCCTTGACTGCGGCGCTCCGGCGTCCTGCAAGCTGCAAGTCGGTGCCGAGCGGCCATCTCCCTTATGCAGCGCCGGGCGGCGCGGTCAACCCTTTGCTAGGGGGCTCCGCCTTGCCGCGCGGCCGGACCGCCGTCGGGACAAGGTCTCAACGATATTTGTTATAGTCGATGGTGAACCATTCGGGCTTGGTCGGCTGGCCGATCTTGGTCTCGTAGACGGCCACTGTGGTCTCAAGGCCCTGATCGTCAGTCACCGTCCACTGCTTCAGCTCGATGGTGCGAGCGTCGAAATAGAGCGTCAGGTGCGAGGTGACGAAAGTGCCGGGGTCCTGCATCGTGATGACGATGAGGTCGCTGTCGGCGCTCACCGACTGCACCACCGCCTCTTCCAGCAGGTTGATGTTCTTGTCGAGCAGGAAGCGCAGCGGTGTTTCCGACAGCAGATACATCGTCTGCTCGCCAAGACCCTTGTCGTCGACCGCCACCGTCTTGCCGTCGACGGTGATGTCGATCTTGGCCGGCGGATAGTAGCGGAAGCGCATCTTGCCCGGCCGGTCGATGACGAAATAGCCGTTGGTGACCGAACCGTCCGGCGCTGTCTGCTGGAACTTGCCTTCCATCGAGGTGATGCCGTTGAAATACTGGTTCACCGCCTTGACAGTGTTGAGCTGAGCCGGCGAGAGGGCCGAGAGATTGGGGGTTGCCGCCGCCGGCGCCAGCGCGCCGAGGCAGAGGCCCGAGGCGAGCAAGGCCGCACTGAGGGACGTCTTGAGTCCACGGATCACGTTTGCCAGGCTGCCAGTCATGTTCGTCCCATTTCTTCTTCGCCGGAATCACGGCCGGTTGCGGATTCAGAATTAGCGAGCGGAAGATGGCGAAACAAGGTTGGGACCTTGAAATTTCGCGGGCAGCCTGACACTCCTGCCCGCAAGAACGCTGGCACGGTGCCCGTCCCGCAGTGGACGGCCCGCCCCTCAAGAGACGACGGAGATTCCGATGACCATTTCCGAAGCCCTCGGCCGCATTCGCGCCGACATAGCCGAGGCCGCCCGGCAGGCGGGGCGTGATGCGCAAGCCGTTCGGCTCGTGGCGGTGTCGAAGACCTTTCCGCAGGAGGATGTGCGCGAGGCGATCGCCGCGGGGCAGCGGGTGTTCGGCGAGAACCGGGTGCAGGAGGCGATGCAGAAGTTTCCGGCGCTGCGGGCCGAGTTTGCCGATCTCGAACTTCACCTCATCGGCCCACTGCAATCGAACAAGGCGCGCGAAGCCGTTGCGCTGTTCGATGTGATCCATACGGTCGACCGGGACAAGATCGCCGGCGCGCTCGCAGCCGAAATGCGGGCGCAGGGGCGGACGCCACAGTTATTGGTGCAGGTCAACACCGGGGAAGAGCCGCAGAAGGCCGGCATTGCGCCGCGCGAGGCTGTTGATTTCGTCGCGCGCTGCCGCACGGAGCATGGCCTCGCCATTGCGGGGCTGATGTGCATCCCGCCGGTGGGCGACATTCCGGCCCTGCATTTTGCCTTGCTGGATGAGTTATGTCGCCGCGCCGGCGTTGCCGAGCGGTCCATGGGCATGTCGCAGGATTACGAGACGGCGGTCCGCCACGGGGCAACGCTGGTGCGGGTCGGCAGCGCCATCTTCGGCCACCGCGACTATCCGGCCTGATCATGCAGCCGCGCGAGGGGGATTGCCTCTCGCCGGCGCATGTGGCGGATGCCTTTGCCGCTGTCCGTTCAGCCGGCGGGTTTCGCCAGTGCCTTTTCGATTTCCGGTTTCAGCACGGTCGCGAGGCTGTCTTCGCTGATGGGGCCCACGTGCTTGTAGACGATGCGGCCGTTGGCCACCACGAAGGTTTCCGGCACGCCATAGACGCCCCAGTCGATGCCGACCCGGCCCGACGCGTCGATGCCGACGGCGGCATAGGGATTGCCGAGCGCGCTCAGGAACCGCAGGGCCTGATCGTCTGTGTCCTTGTAATTGATGCCGACCAGACGGATGCGCTTGTCTTCGGCAAGCTTCAGCAGCAGCGGATGCTCGGAGCGGCAGGGCACGCACCAGGAGGCGAAGACGTTGACCAGGGTGACGCCAGTCTTGAGGTCATCGGACTTGAGGCCGGGGGCGGGATCACCGTTGGCCGTGAGGCCGGCGAGCGGCTTGAGGTCGAAGGCTGGCACGTCCTGGCCGATCAGCACCGAGGGGATTTCCGAGGGATCGCCGGCGCCGAGCCGGCTGTAGAACAGGACGGCCATGGCGCCGAAGACAACGACGGGCAGGGCGATCAGAAGGCGCGAAGCGCGCCGCGGCGGCTGGGTATCGGTCACGGTGTGTCCGTCCGTTCGGTGAGGGTGGCAGCGCTGCGGGCCGAGCGGCGGCGGATGCCGCGCTGTTCCAGGCTGCTGAGCTGCCGGCTGAGGCGCGCGTGGTCGACAATGATCCAGACGATCAGCGCCAGCACCACGCCTGCCGTTGCGGCATAGCTTGCGAGAATGAAGCCGGCATAGGGGCCGAGGGTGTCGATCATCGGGCATCTCCCGCGGCCATCAGGCCAAGCGCGCGAATGCGTCGGCGCAGGATTTCGTTGCGCATGGCCAGGAGATGCAAGGTCAGCATCAGCGTGGTGAAGGCCACGGCCATGATCAGAAGCGGCCAGAGCATGGAGGGATCGATGGTGGGCCCGCCCATGCGGAAGACCGAGGCCGGCTGATGCAGCGTGTTCCACCAGTCGACCGAAAACTTGATGATCGGCAGGTTGATCGAGCCGACCAGGATCAGCACGGCGGCGGCGCGGGCGGCAGTCACCGGATCCTCGATGGTGCGCCAGAGCGCGATCAGGCCGAGATACATGATGAACAGCACCAGCACCGAGGTGAGGCGTGCGTCCCATTCCCACCAGGTGCCCCACATGGGGCGGCCCCAGAGCGAGCCGGTGAACAGGGAAATGAAGGTGAAGGCGGCGCCGATGGGGGCGGCGGCCTTGGCTGCGACGTCAGCCAGCGGATGGCGCCAGACCAGAGTGCCGAGCGCGGCCACGGTCATGATGCCGTAGGTGAACATGGCAAGCCAGGCGGCGGGCACGTGCAGATACATGATGCGCACGGTTTCGCCTTGCTGGTAGTCGGCGGGCGAACGGGCCACCATGACCATGCCGACGGCGAACAGGATCAAGGTCAGCACGGTGAGAACGGGCACCAGCACCTTGACGAGGCTCAGGAAGCGCGTCGGGTTGGCCAGGGCTGAGATCTGCGACAACAAGGGCATCTAGGGCATCCCGCGAAGAACGGACCGAGGATGGATAGCCGCAGTTCGGCGCGCCCGCAATGCGGTATCGAGCGCAGGCGGGGCGAAGGAGTGCTTTCCTCACCCCCCGCGACAGCCAACCGACGGCTTTCCATCAGATTGGAACTGTTCTCATTTGCAAGGTGACGTCCTTGCGGTCGATCAAGCCATTGCGATTGCGTTGCGGAGGCACCAGCTCCGCCACGGGCTCAGTCGTCGAGGCCGGCGATGGCGCGCGCGAAGTCGCGGGCCTCGAAGGGCTCGAGGTCGTCGACACCTTCGCCGACACCGATGAAGTGCACGGGCAGGCCGAACTTGCGGGCGATGGCGACGAGGATGCCGCCGCGGGCGGTGCCGTCGAGCTTGGTCATGACGAGGCCGGTGACGCCGGCGACCTTGCCGAAGATGTCGACCTGGCCGAGTGCGTTCTGGCCGGTGGTGGCGTCGAGCACCAGCAGCACGTCATGCGGCGCGGTGGGGTCGATCTTGCGCAGCACGCGGACGACCTTTTCCAGCTCGGCCATCAGCTCGGTCTTGTTCTGCAGGCGCCCGGCGGTGTCGATCATCAGCACATCGGTGCCGTCGGTGCGGGCTTCGGTGAGCGCGTCGAAGGCGAGACCAGCGGCATCAGCACCGACGTCGCGGGCAATCACGGGCGTGCCGGTGCGCTGGCCCCAGACCTTCAGCTGATCGATGGCGGCGGCGCGGAAGGTGTCGCCGGCGGCGAGCATCACCGAGCGGCCCTCGGCCTTCAGCTTCTGCGCCAGCTTGCCGATGGTGGTGGTCTTGCCCGAGCCGTTGACGCCGACCATCAGCACTACATGCGGGCGCTGCTCCGGACGGTAGGCGAAGGGCACGGCGACGGGGGCAAGGACCTTTTCGACTTCCTCGGCGAGGATGGCCTTCACTTCGCCGTCGGTGATGTCCTTGCCGAAGCGGTCCTTGGCGAGGCGTTCGGTGATGGCCGAGGCAACAGCGACACCGAGGTCGGCCTGGATCAGGACGTCTTCCAGTTCTTCCAGCGTCTCGGCATCGAGCTTGCGCTTGGTGAAGATGGAGACGATGCCGGAGCCGAGCGCTCCGGACGAGCGGGCGAGGCCGGACTTGAGGCGCTGGAACCAGGTGAGGCGCGGTTGTTCCGGTACGGGAGCAGGAACTGCCTCAACGGCGACGGGCTCAGCCGGGGGCGTCGCGGGGGCGGCTTGCGGGGTGTCGTGCTTGCCGAACAGGCGGCCGAAAAATCCGGGCTTCTTGTCGTCGCTCATGTGGCGTTCTTTCTGGAGCGGCCGCCGATCAGGTTCAGCGTGCAGGCTCAGGTCGTCAGGCGGCGCGGCTGATGAGGCCGCGGGAGGTGTGCCCCACCACGACGGCGGGGATGATGTCGCCGGCGCTGCCACAGTCGATTTCGGTGAGCGTGAACTGCTCGGTGCGGCCGATGCCGTCCTTCTCTATCAGGACAAGATGGCGCTGTCCCTGCTGCGCCTCGAGATGGCGACAAAATGCCGACATTCCCGCCGCCCTCAACAGGGCCGCGCGTTCCTTAACCGTGACATTGGCGACTTGCGGCATCTTGGCTGCCGGCGTGCCCGGACGGGGCGAGTAGGGGAACACGTGGGCATGGGTGATGCCGCAGTCCTCGATGATGGCGAGCGAGCGGGCAAACATCTCCTCGGTCTCGGTCGGGAAGCCGGCGATGAGGTCGGCGCCGAAGACCATGTCCGGCCTAAGTCTGCGTGCTTCCTCGCAGAATCGGATCGCGTCCTCGCGGGAATGCCGCCGCTTCATGCGCTTGAGGATGAGGTTGTCGCCATGCTGCAGCGACAGGTGCATGTGCGGCATCAGCCGCTCTTCCTCGGCGATGGCGGCCATCAGGTCGGGGTCGGCCTCGATCGAATCGATGGAGGAAATCCTGAGCCGGGAGAGCTCGGGAATGTCCTTGAGGATCGCTCGGGTCAGCCGTCCAAGTGGCGGATTTCCGGGCAAATCGGCGCCGTAGGAGGTGAGGTCGACGCCGGTCAGCACCACCTCGCGATAGCCGTTCTCGACCAGTCTGCGGATCTGGGAAACCACCTCGCCCATGGGGACGGAGCGCGAATTTCCGCGGCCGAAGGGGATGATGCAGAAGGTGCAGCGATGGTCGCAACCGTTCTGGACCTGCACGAAGGCACGGGTGCGTCCTTCGAAGCCGTCGACCAGATGCAGCGCGGTTTCCCGCACGCTCATGATGTCGTTGACGCGGGTCTTCTCGGAGGCGGACACGCCGAAGTCCGGGACGGAATTGTAAGCAGTTTCAGTGAGTTTGTCGGCATTGCCGACCACGAGGTCGACTTCGGCCATGTTGGCGAAGACCTCGGGAGACGTCTGGGCGGCGCAGCCGGTGACGATGATGCGGGCGTCGGGATTGGCGCGCCGGGCCTTGCGGATGGCTTGCCGCGCCTGGCGAACCGCTTCGCCGGTGACGGCGCAAGTGTTGACCAGGACAGCGTTTTCCAGCCCGGCAGCCTGCGCCTTGTTCTTCATCACCTCCGACTCGGCCGTGTTGAGCCGGCAGCCGAAGGTGATCACGTCGATAGCCATCCCGTCGATCCGATCGATTGTTGCGTGACGGCAGGCTATATGGCGGAAAGGCTGGCAAAATGCCAGCCCCCCGCGGAATTTCGCGTGATTTCAGCCTCGGAGCAGGGGGATGCCGATGGCCTTGGCATCCGGGGCGAAGACGGCCCCGCGGTAGCATTCGGCGATACCGCTCTTTTCGCGGATGCTGTTGGCGATGGTCTTGACGACGTCGCCCTCGGCGCCGGCCGGGTTGAGCGCCGGCGGCAGCTGCATGGTGCCGAGCACTTCGTTCTTGAGGCGGATGGCCGACACCTGGCAGGCGTCTACGGTCTTGTATTGAAGATAGAAATAGCCGTGCAGGCCGGCGGCGACCAGGACGATCAGGGCAATGAGCTTGGACATGTCGGTCTTCCTTTTGTGCAAGTGACGGGTGGCCCCGGTCGGGGCTTGGCCACCACTTACGGTCTGCCCAAGGACCAGAATCACATTCAAATGATCGAATTTATTAGATAAGCTATTGTTTTAAACCGAAAATTTCGTCCGGAAGGATGCCGGTGTGTTCAAGTTCCGTGGCGCCGGTCATCAGGATGCGATTGTTCTGCGTCCATTCTATGACGAGATCTCCGCCTGGCAGGCTGACGCGTACCGTCCGCCCGGTACGTCCGGTACGCGCTGCGGACACGGCAGCAGCGCAGGCGGCTGAACCGCAGGCGCGCGTCAGCCCGGCGCCACGTTCCCAGACCTTCAGTGTCAGCGCGTCCGCCGCAGTGACATGGGCAAGCGAGATGTTGGCGCGCTCGGGAAACATAGGGTGGTTCTCGAGAAGCGGACCGATGGCCGCAAGATCATAGGCGGCGATGTCGTCGACCCAGAAGATGGCGTGCGGATTGCCGACATTGACCACTGCCGGCGAATGCAGGATCGGAGCATCGATCGGGCCGATCTGCAGTTCAATGGCGCGGGTGTCGTGGAAGGCTTCCGACAGGGGGATGTCCTTCCAGTCAAAGCGCGGTTCACCCATGTCGACGGTGACGAGACCGTCCGGGTTGTCGTTGACGCCCAGAAGACCGGCCTTGGTCTCGAGGGTCAATCGGGTCTTGCCCGTTCCGTCGAACAGGCGACGGCCGACGCAACGGGTGCCGTTGCCGCAGGCGTTGCTCTCGGACCCATCGACGTTGAAGATGCGCATGAAGGCGTCGGTGCCCGGCGTGCGGGGCGGGTAGAGGACCATCAGCTGGTCGAAGAAGGAGCCGTCACGGGCAGCAATGGCGCGGGCCGCCTCGGGGCTGACGCGCTCAGGCCGGTCACGCAGATCCAGCACCACAATCTCGTTGCCGATGCCGTTCATCTTCACAAAGGGTATGCCCGCCGTCATGTCGCGACCTCATTTTCTCCGCTCCATATAGAAGAATGTGCGTGAGCAAAGGAAGTGTGGTTGCGAAAATTCGGCCGATTTCCTTGACAAGTCGGTGCGGACGCGCTAGTCGACTGCTCAATTCTCGCATTTTCCGAAAGCGAGCCGCCGACCGGGGCCATGATCCCGGAGGTCAACACCCGCCAGCGCTGCGCGCCCGCGGGTGCAAGCGGCGCTTGGTTTTGGCGGATGCGGAACCATATGAGCTGGACCCGTCCCGCTCGCACAGGAACCCGACGATGTTCGAAAGCCTTTCCGATCGCCTGTCCGGCATATTCGACAAGCTCACCCGCCGCGGTGCGCTGTCGGAGGCTGACGTCGCCGAGGCGATGCGTGAAGTACGCCGCGCCCTGCTCGAGGCCGATGTGGCGCTCGATGTGGTCAAGTCCTTCACCGACAAGGTGAAGGCGCGCGCCGTCGGCGTCGAGGTGGTGAAGTCGGTCACTCCCGGCCAGATGGTCGTCAAGATCGTCCATGACCAGCTGATCGAGATGCTGGGCTCGGATGCTTCGCCGATCGATCTCGAAGCGCCGGCTCCGGTGCCGATCCTGATGGTCGGTCTGCAGGGTTCGGGCAAGACCACGACGACGGCGAAGATCGCCCGTCGTCTCACCGAGCGTCAGCGCAAGAAGGTGCTGATGGCCTCGCTGGACACGCGTCGTCCGGCGGCCATGGAGCAGCTCAAGATCCTTGGCCAGCAGAATGGCATCGAGACGCTGCCGATCGTGGCAGGCCAGTCTGCCGTCGAGATCGCCCAGCGGGCCATTACCGCCGCCAAGCTTGGTGGCTATGATGTGGTGATCCTCGACACCGCTGGCCGCGTGACGGTGGATGACGCGCTGATGAGCGAGGCCGCCGAGGTCAAGCGGCTCACCAATCCCCATGAAGTGCTGCTGGTCGCCGATGCGCTGACCGGTCAGGACGCGGTCAATACCGCGCGCGCCTTCGACGGTCAGATCGGCATCACCGGCATCGTGCTGACGCGCGTCGACGGTGACGGTCGTGGTGGTGCGGCGCTCTCGATGCGCGCCGTCACCGGCAAGCCGATCAAGCTGATGGGCGTTGGCGAAAAGGCTGACGCGCTCGAGGACTTCCATCCCTCGCGCGTTGCCGATCGCATTCTCGGAATGGGCGACATCGTCGCCCTGGTCGAGAAGGCGGCTGCTAATATCGACGCCGAAAAGGCGGCGAAGATGGCCGCCAAGATGAGCAAGGGCGAGTTCGACATGAACGATCTCGCCGATCAGCTCCGTCAGATGCAGAAGCTCGGCGGCATGGGTGGCATTCTCGGCCTGATGCCTGGCATGGGCAAGATGAAGGGCCAGCTGGCTGCCGCCGGCATCGATGATCGCTTCATCGGCCGGCAGATTGCCGTGATCCAGTCGATGAACAAGAAGGAACGGGTCAAGCCGGCCATCATCGACTTCAAGCGTCGCAAGCGCATTGCCGCAGGTTCGGGCACGGATGTGGCCGAGGTCAACAAGGTGCTGAAGATGCACCGCCAGATGGCCGACGTGATGAAGGCCATGGGCAAGCAGAAGGGCGGCCTGTTCGGCAAGCTGGGCTCGATGCTGGGCGGTGGCGGCATGCCCGATCTGTCCAAGATGGATCCGGCCCAGCTTGAGAAGATGGCCAAGGACATGGGCGTCGGCCCGGGCGGATTGCCGCCGGGCTTGCCCAAAGGACTGCCGCCGATGCCCGGCGGTCTGCCCGGTCTGCCGGGCGGCAAACTGCCGGGACTTCCCGGCCTTCCCGGTTTTGGCAAGGGGCCCACGAAGAAATGAGCCTTACCGATCCCGTCATGAACGAGCTTTTGTCCCTGCGGGCGTCCATCGACAATATCGACGCAGCGCTGGTGCACATGCTGGCCGAACGCTTCAAGTGCACCCAGAAGGTGGGCAAGCTCAAGGCCGAACACAATTTGCCCCCCGCCGATCCGGCGCGGGAACAAGCCCAGATCGAGCGGCTTCGGTCGCTGGCCGTTTCGGCCAATCTCGATCCCGACTTCGCCGAGACTTTCCTGAATTTCATCATCAAGGAAGTCATCCGGCACCACGAAGCCTTCCGCCGCTGACGCGGTGGACAAACTGAAACTGGAGTAGAAACATGTCCCTCAAGATCCGTCTCGCCCGTGGTGGCGCCAAGAAGCGTCCGCACTATTCGATCGTCATCGCCGACGCCCGCGCCCCGCGCGACGGCCGCTTCATCGAGAAGATTGGCACCTTCAACCCGATGCTGGCCGACGACGCCGAAGGCCGCGTGGTTCTGAACACCGAGCGCGCCCAGTACTGGCTCGGCCAGGGCGCCCAGGCCACCGACCGTGTCCTGCGCTTCCTCGACAAGGCCGGCCTCGTCAAGCGCGAAGCCCGCAACAACCCCAACAAGGCCGAGCCGGGTGCCAAGGCCAAGGAACGCGCCGCCGAGCGCGCCGAGAAGGCCGCTGCTTCCGAGTGATCGGAGGTGGAGATTGGTTCTGACGGGTGAGCGCCGTGGGGTATCCCGGCGCTTGCAGTCATGGCCGACGTTTGGACCGTTCCGCCTGTGCGGGGCGGTCCTTTTTGCTTGCACGGGATGAACTGTCATGAGCCTCGACAAGTCGCAGGTCTTGCTCGCCGAAATCGGCGCTGCCCATGGGGTGCGCGGTGAGGTTCGGGTGAAGTCGCATACGGAAGCGCCGGAAGCCCTTGCTGACTATGGCCCGCTGCATGATGCGAAGGGCAATGTCTTTCGCGTCAAGTCGCTGCGTCCCCTCAAGGACGATATGCTGGTGGTCGCCTTCGAGGGGGTTGCCGACCGTACGGCTGCCGAACGGCTTACGCGCACCAAGCTATATGTCGATCGCTCCGCCTTGCCCGAGCCGGAGGAAGATGAGTTCTACCATGCGGATCTGATTGGCCTGTCGGTAGAGACGCTGGCGGGCGACAAGGTCGGCGTCGTCACGGCGGTCGTGAATTTCGGGGCCGATGATCTCCTCGACGTCAAGCGGCCCGGCGCCAAGTCGATCTATGTCCCCTTCACTCGTGCGGTGGTGCCGACGCTGGACTTTGCCGGCGGTCGTTTGCTGATCGATCCGCCGGAAGGCTTGCTGGTTGATGAGGAGCCGCCCGCCGACGCTGAGGGGCAGGGAGGTGAGGCATGACGGGCTTTGTCGCCGATGTGCTGACGCTCTATCCGGAGATGTTTCCGGGCTCGCTTGGCCACAGCCTTGCCGGGCGGGCGCTCGCTGAGGGCGTCTGGTCGCTCAGAACGACGCAGATCCGGGACTTTGCTCTCGACAAGCATCGGCATGTGGACGACACCCCGGCCGGCGGTGGGCCTGGCATGGTGATGCGGGCGGACGTGCTGGCGCGGGCGGTCGACGCCGTTTGCCCTGCAGACGATCTTCGGCCGCGCCTTGTCATGACGCCACGTGGCCGTCCGCTGTCGCAGGCCCGCGTGCGTGACCTCGCGGCCGGACCGGGCGTGGTCATCCTGTGCGGCCGCTTCGAAGGCGTCGACGAGCGGGTTATCAGCCGTCGCGGCCTCGAGGAAGTGTCGATCGGCGACTATGTGCTGTCGGGCGGCGAAGTGGCGGCCACCGTGGTGCTCGATGCCATCGTCCGGCTGCTGCCCGGTGTCATGGGAAACGACCAGTCCGGTCTGACCGAGAGTTTCGAGACCGGGCTTCTCGAACACGCCCAGTATACCAAGCCGCCGGTGTTCGAAGGCGAGGACATTCCGCCCGTCCTGCTCTCCGGCGATCACGCCAAGGTCGATGCCTGGCGCAAGCGCAACGCCGAGGAAACCACGGCCTCCCGGCGCCCTGACCTCTGGCTTGCGCATCAGGCTGCCAAAAAGACCTGAATCGCCGGTCGCTCAGCGATTTTTGGCGCCGTGGAGTCGACAAACGCTCCGGGCTCGTGTATGGACCCGGCCCATATCTCGCATCATCCGCGATGATCGACGTATTCGCCCCCGTCGCTTGACGATTTGTGCGGGCGCTCTGGTCGTCTCAACCAAGCAAGAAGGAATACCCGCGATGAGCAACATCATCCAGGAACTCGAAGCCGAGCAGATCGCCGCCATTTCTGCGCAGCGCGTGCTGCCGCAGTTCTCCCCCGGCGATACCGTTCGCGTCAACGTGAAGGTCACCGAAGGCAACCGCACCCGCGTGCAGGCCTATGAAGGCGTCGTGATCGCCCGCAAGGGTGGCGGCCTCAACGAGAGCTTCACCGTTCGCAAGATCTCCTATGGCGAAGGCGTGGAGCGCGTGTTCCCGGTCTACTCGCCGCTGATCGAGTCGCTGGACGTCGTGCGCCGCGGTAAGGTCCGTCGCGCCAAGCTCTACTATCTGCGCGACCTGCGCGGCAAGTCGGCCCGTATCTTCGAGGCCACCAACGCCCGCGCCCGCAAGCTCAACGAAGCTGCCAAGGCCGCCAAGTGATCTGCCGATCTCAGGCATGAAGAAGTTCAAGGCTCGCGCGGTCACCGTGCGAGCCTTTTCTTTTGGGTGCAGGCCATGGCCGACCTGACGAATGCAGTTGTCAGGTTCTGGCAGTAGAGGCTGATAGACGGTTTGCAAGGGTTCGCTGTCGGCGGACCAGCCGACGAATGAGGGCTCGTTGATGACTTCGCTGAAGATCGCCACCTGGAACATCAATTCCGTTCGCATGCGTCGCTTGATCGTCGAGCGGCTTCTCAACGAGGAAGCGCCGGATCTTCTGTTCCTGCAGGAAACCAAGTGCCAGGACGCCCAGTTCCCTTCCTCCGATTTTCGCAAGCTCGGCTATGACCATTTCGCCCTCAACGGCGGACGGGGCGGCTACCACGGTGTCGGAGTGATCTCGCGTCTGCCGCTCGTCGATGTCCACAGCCGCGACTTCTGCGGCAAGGGTGGAGATCCGCGCTATGTTTCGGTGGCCGTCGAGGTGGGTGGGCAGAAACTGCGGGTGCATAACTTCTACGTCCCCGCCGGTGGCGACGAGCCGGATCCGGCCATCAACGACAAGTTCGAGCACAAGCTGCGCTTTCTCGACGAGATGAAGGCGTGGCTGCCGACAGCCTCGCCCGACATGCCCGATATCGTGGTGGGTGACCTCAATGTGGCGCCCTATGAGCAGGACGTCTGGTCGCACAAGGCACTCCTCAAGATCGTCAGCCATACGCCGATCGAGTGCGAGAAGCTGGAGGCCGTGCGCGAAGCGGGCGGCTGGGTCGACGTGATGCGCAAGTTCGTGCCGATGGACGACAAGCTCTATTCGTGGTGGAGCTATCGCGCCAAGGACTGGCGTGCCGCCGACAAGGGGCGCCGCCTCGATCATATCTGGGCGCATCCGGCTCTTGCGGAAAAGGCGACTGGACTGCGTGTGCTGAAAGACGCCCGCGACTGGGATCGCCCGTCCGACCATGCGCCGGTGATCGCCAGCTTCAAGTTCTGATCCGAGTGCAGGGCGCAGAAGGAGATGGCAGCCCGCACGCCTTTGCGGGCAGCGTCAGCCGATGCGATCAATGCGGTCGCGCACGCGCATCAGCGCGGCCGAGGTGCCGCGCAGACCTTCCGCAATACGCTGTTGCAGGCTTTCGGCGATTTCAGGGAACTCATCGAGCATGCGCCGGAACAACGGCCGGCGGATCTGGATGACGGTCACGGCACCGCGGGCGACTGCCGAATAGGGGCGCTCTCCGTCAACAATCAGCGATAGCTCGCCGATGATTTCACCTGGCCCGACGATGCTCGTGGGCAGTGCCGCGTTGTCCGGCGGACTGAGCGCCACCTGTCCCTGCGACACGATGAAGGCACAGTCGGCTCGGTCGCCAGCCGCAAAGAGACGTTGGCCGTCCCGATAGCTGCGGTTTTCTGACGAGAAGGCGAGCAGACGCAGCTTGTCCTCGGAAAAGTCCGACAAGATTGGCACCTGACCAAGCAGGTGAATGTCGTTTTCGAGACTCATGAAGGGGTCAAGCCATCGCAATGCCGGCAACATGCCGATCCGGTCCCGGGCAGAAGCCCGGACCGGTTCATCTTGTTAGCATGCACGAGGCTGGAGGTGAATCGGGCAAATCGTCGGTTGGCCCCGATTGCACAGCAGAATCAAAAATCCCGGCTCAAGGAATCAGTTTGTAGCCGCCGCCTTCGGTGACCAGCAGCTGGGCGTTTGCCGGGTCCTTTTCGATCTTCTGGCGCAAGCGGTAGATGTGGGTCTCCAGCGTGTGCGTGGTGATGCCGGCGTTATAGCCCCAGACCTCATGCAGCAGCACATCGCGGGTGATCACCTTGTCGCCGGCGCGATAGAGATATTTCAGGATCGACGTTTCCTTTTCGGTCAGGCGCACCTTGCCGCCCTTGGCGTCGACGAGGAGCTTGGCCGAGGGGCGGAAAGTATAGGGCCCAATGGTGAAGACGGCCTCTTCCGACTGCTCGTGCTGACGCAACTGGGCGCGCACGCGAGCGAGCAGGACCGCGAACTTGAAGGGCTTGGTCACATAGTCGTTGGCGCCGGCCTCGAGCCCGAGGATCTGGTCGCTGTCGGTGTCATGGCCGGTCAGCATGATGACCGGACCGGCATAGCCGCCCTTGCGCAGGATTTTCACGGCTTCGCGGCCATCCATGTCGGGCAGGCCGACGTCCATCAGCACCAGGTCGACGTGGGCTGCGCGAGCCGCCTGCACGCCCTTGGTGGCGGACTCGGCCTCCAGCGGCTCGAACTCCTCGAACAGCGACAGCTGTTCGACAAGGGCTTCGCGCAGGTCGGGATCATCGTCGACAATCAATATCTTGCGAGCGGTCATTTTTTACCCCGTAGAGTGGCTGCGGCGCTCGATTGCGAAAATCCCGGGCGGCCTTTCGTCTGGCGATGTCACGCCGATCAGGTCTTGCCAGGACAGTCGCGATTCGATCAATGTGCTAGCCTACCATGGCCATCACGCGCCGATCACGAAATTCTCCCAAGAGTTATATGTGTTTACGTTCACTTCAAGGCCTGTGCGAAACATGCACGTCAAAGTGAAGCCCAAGGCCTCGCTGATCACGCGTCTTCACGTGCGTGTGATCTCTGCAGCTCGGCATCAGGGGCGTCTCACCGGGGCGAACCTTTCGGTGCCCTGCGCCATCGGTCGCAGCGGGATATCGGCGATGAAGCGGGAAGGGGATGGGGCCAGTCCAAAAGGGGTGTTCCCGATTGTCGGCGGATTCTATCGACCGGACAGGTTCGCGGTTCGGCCGAGGGCCGGCGTCGGTCTGCAACGCTTGAGGTCTCAGGATGGGTGGTGCGACGCTCCTGGCGATCGCAACTATAATCGCCCCGTAAGCACGGCCTATCCGGCGAGCCATGAGCGGCTTTGGCGGGACGATGATCTCTACGACATCGTACTGGTGCTCGACTGCAACTTCACCCGCCGTCGTCATAGTGCCGGCAGCGCCATCTTCTTCCATCTCTCGAAAGCCGATTTTGCGCCGACTGCCGGGTGTGTTGCGGTCAGGCGCCGGGATATGCTGCGCCTTCTCGATCGGCTCGCCCGCCGGGCCTGCGTCGTCTTCCCCTGATCGGGTGTCAGCTCAGACCGGCTCGCCCTTGAGCAGGCGCGGCAGGCGCGGCGAGCTGCCGGCTGCTTCGCCGATGAAGAAACGCTTGAGCGGCGGCAGGCGATCCACGAGGCCGAGACCTAAATCGCGCAGGCTGCGAACCGGCGCCAGGTCGTTGGAGAACAGCCGTGTCAGCGTGTCCATGACCATGGCCATTTTCAGCGTGTCGAACCGGCGCCAGCGCTGGTAGTCCTCAAGCACATCGATGGCACCGGGGTCTCTGCCGATACGCAGGGCTTCGGCAAGCACCTCGATCAGTGCGGCGACGTCGCGGAAGCCGAGGTTGAGTCCCTGGCCGGCAATCGGGTGCACGGCATGGGCGGCGTCGCCGACAAGAGCAAGGCGAGGGCTGACGAAAGCCCGCGCCAACTTGAGGCCGAGAGGGTAGGCCGCCCGCCGGCCTACGACCCTGATGTCGCCGAGGTGGTGACCGAGGCGCCTGACGAGCTCGGCTTCGAAGACGAGCTCGTCGCCTGCGACAAGCCTGTCGGCGAGTTCGGTCTTCTCCGACCAGACCAGCGACGACTGATAGCCCCCCTTGAGCGGCAGGGTAGCAAAGGGGCCGGAGGGCAGGAAATGCTCTTCGGCGCGACCATTGTGCGGCTGGTCATGGGCGATGGTGGTGACGATGCCGGACTGGCCGTAGCTCCATTCGTTGACGCCAATGCCGGCGAGGCTGCGCACGCGCGAGCGGGCGCCGTCGGCTCCCACAAGCAGGCGCGTGACAATGTTGCGGCCGGACTTCAGCGTGATCTCGGCCGTTGCTGCGGTGATCCTGCAATCGGCGACTTCGTCGCCGCCGATCATGTGCACGCCGGCCACTTCGGCGGCCTTGCCGAGTTCCGCGACCATACGGCCGTTCGGAACCATGTGGGCGAAGGGCTCGCCGCTTCCCGTGGTCCCGTCAAAGGTGAGGAAGACCGGCCGGACGACGTCGCCCAGGCGGGAATCGGTGACGATCATGCTGAGGATGGGTTCGGCCTCCGCAGCGATGCCGTTCCAGACACCGAGCGCGTCGAGCATGTGGCGGGCGGCTGCGGCGATGGCGGAAGCGCGCGGGTCGCCGGCGAGCGCGGTCCAGTGTTTCGGGTCGATCACGGCGATCTTGACACCCGGTACCGAGCGCGCGAGACCGAGGGCCAGCGAGAGACCGACATAACCGCCGCCGGCGATGGTGATGTCAAAACTGTCAGCCGCGGTCATTGCCTGCTCCATGTGCCCGGGTCTGCCAATACGCAGACCTCGTGTTCCTACATAATCAAAATGCGGGCTCGACGCCACTTGACCTTGTTCGTAAAGGCGACAAGGCGTGCAGGGGCGGACGCGTCTGTTGATCAAGATGGGCGAGGCGTCCGCCATGACCGCTCATGGCAAGGAGGAGGCGCAGGATGAATGCCGTCGAAGAGCTGCTGGCCGTGCTCGATCTCAAGGATCTCGGCGAGGATCGCTTTCTGGGGGAGAGTCCGCGCTTCGGCTGGCAACGCATCTTTGGCGGGCAGGTGATTGCCCAATCGCTGGTCGCTGCGACGCGCACGGTGGCGTCGTCACGTCCGCCGCACTCGCTCAACTGCTATTTTCTCCTGGGTGGCGATCCCCAGGTACCGGTGACTTTTGTGGTCGAGCGCATCCGGGATGGCGGCAGCTTTTCGACACGCCGGGTTACGGCAAGCCAGCATGATCGCCCCATCTTCACGCTGTCGGCGTCTTTCCATGTTGACGAAGAAGGGCTTGAGCACCAGATCGCCATGCCCGAGGTGCCGCCACCGGAGGCCTTGCCGGATGAGCGCGAGTTTGCCGCCCTTGTTGAGGCGCATGCGGACGAGCCGATCAAGCGCTACTGGCGGCGGCCGCGGCCGCTTGTCCTCATCCCGACGGACATGACCCGCTACCTCGGTGGGCCGGTGACCGATCCGCGGCAATATTTCTGGGTGAGGACTTCCGCGCCGCTGCCTGATGATCCGTTGCTGCACCGGATCGTCCTTGCCTATCTGTCGGACCTGACGCTCCTGGACACGTCGCTGGTCGTCCACGGCCTTTCCGTGTTCGATCCGAGACTGCAGGTGGCAAGTCTCGATCATGCCATGTGGTTCCATCGACAGGCGCGGGTCGACGATTGGATTCTTTATGTGCAGGAAAGTCCGTCCGGCTCGGGCTCGCGCGGGTTCACCCGTGGCTCCCTGTTCTCCCGCGACGGCATTCTGATTGCCTCCGTGGCGCAAGAGGGACTGATCCGCCGTCGACGTTAACACTTGTCCGCCATCTGCGCATAAAATAGGCATGCGATGCGGTGGATTCTGATTACTCAATACGCACTAACGCCAATCTGACGCATAATTGTTCAGGATCGGGTGTGCCGCGCCGCTGAAATTCGGCAAAATCAAGGTCAGATCGGCGGGATTCCACTTTTTTGCCTTAACGGCGGTCAGTTGGCACAAAGATTGATTCTATCCAGGCATCGAGTTCCACAAGGGTGTGTCGGAAGGTGCGCCCGGAGGGTCCGGTTCTGATACCGGGCGCGCCCGACGTGAGTCTCGCTAGTCGCCACGGACCCCAGACGGTTCGGAAACAACGGATGGAAGGAACCCCATGAAGATCGTCATGGCAATTATCAAGCCGTTCAAGCTTGACGAGGTGCGTGATGCCCTGACCGCCCTTGGCGTGCACGGCCTTACGGTGACCGAAGTGAAGGGTTACGGCCGCCAGAAAGGGCACACGGAAATCTATCGCGGCGCCGAATATGCCGTCAGCTTCCTGCCCAAGCTGAAGATCGAGGTCGCCGTGGCCTCCGATCAGGTCGAGAAGGTGGTCGAGGCCATCTCGTCGGCAGCCAAGACCGGCCAGATCGGCGATGGCAAGATCTTCGTGACCTCCATCGAACATGCCGTGCGCATTCGTACCGGCGAGACCGACGGCGACGCGCTCTGATTTCCCGCGCCGGCGCGTTCCTGTGCCGGATCAACGAACAAGCCCGGTCCGCGCGCAATCCGCCAGACGGGCATCAGACGAAACCATTGAAGAGGATTTCGATGAAGTATCTCAAGCCTCTCCTCGCCGCGGCGCCCGTGCTGGCGCTGTCGGCCGTGGCGGCCTTCGCCCAGGACGCAGCGACGACTGCCACTCAGGCTGTCGCTGCTGCCGCTCCCGCTGCAGCCGCCGCCGCGCCGACGCCTGACAAGGGCGACACCACCTGGATGATGATCTCCACCATCCTCGTGATCATGATGACCGTCCCCGGTCTGGCACTCTTCTACGGCGGTCTCGTTCGTTCCAAGAACGTGCTGTCGATCCTGATGCAGGTCCTCTGCGGCTTCGCGCTGATCCAGGTTCTGTGGGTGATCTACGGCTATTCGCTGGCCTTCGCCGGCCCGTCCGAAGCCACCTGGCTGTCGCCCTTCTTCGGTGACTTCTCCAAGGCCTTCCTGCATGGCGTCAACATCTCGACGCTGTCGGAGACCTTCACCGCTGGCGTCTACATCCCCGAGTTGACCTTCGTGATCTTCCAGCTGACCTTCGCTGCGATCACGCCGGCGCTGATCATCGGTGCCACCGCTGAACGCATGAAGTTCTCGGCCGTGCTGCTGTTCCTGGTGCTGTGGTTCACCTTCTCCTACCTGCCCATGGCCCACATGGTCTGGTGGTTCGGTGGTCCGTCGGCTCCGAATGCTCCGTCGGGTTACCTGTTCGCCAAGGGCGCCTATGACTTCGCCGGTGGCACCGTGGTGCACATCAACGCCGGTATCGCCGGTCTGGTTGCCGCCATCATGGTCGGCCCGCGCGTCGGCCTCGGCAAGGACAACATGGCTCCCCACAACGTGGTGATGACCTATATCGGCGCCACGCTGCTGTGGGTCGGCTGGTTCGGCTTCAACGCCGGCTCCAACCTGGAATCGACCGGCCTTGCGGCTGAGGCGATCCTCAACACCACCGTCGCCACGGCTGCCGCTGCGCTTGCCTGGTCGCTCGGCGAAAAGATCGTCCGCGGTCACGCCTCCGCTCTCGGTGGCGCCTCGGGTGCCGTCGCCGGCCTCGTTGCCATCACCCCGGCTGCCGGTTTTGCCGGCCCGATGGGCTCGATCGCTCTCGGCGCCATCGCCGGTTTCGTCTGCCTGTTCGCCGTGATCAAGCTCAAGGCGATCTTCAAGTATGACGATAGCCTCGACGTTTTCGGCGTGCATGGTGTCGGCGGTATCGTCGGTGCCATCCTGACCGGTGTCTTCGCCTCTGATTCGCTGGGCGGCTATCCGCTCGCCGGCTACACCATGGGCCATCAGGTCTGGGTGCAGATCCAGGCGGTGCTGACCTGCATCATCTGGTCGGGCGTCGTGTCCTTCGTCTCGCTCCTGATCGTGAAGGCTCTGGTTGGCCTGCGCGTCACGGAAGCCCGCGAGCGCGAGGGTCTCGACATCGCCGAACATGGCGAGCGCGCCTACAACTGATCCTGATCGGGATCCATATCTCTGCGGGGCGGCCACTGGCCGCCCCGTTTTCGTTTGGATGGTGCCAAGCGCGCGTCCCGCCGGTGGCCTGGGCGTAGACTTTTGTCGAAGTTTGATCCAAACGAAGGCCGTCACCTGCGTGGCGTGTATTTTTTTCTTGGATCGTCGTCGAACCGCGCTATGGTTCCGGCATATTGCAGATTCAATCTGGTTCTTGCCTCCGCCCCGACTGGAATGGGTCGCGGAAGCTGACTTGAAGAGGTGACCCACATGAAGATCGTCACTGCCATCATCAAGCCCTTCAAGCTCGATGAAGTGCGCGATGCGCTGACGTCCCTGGGCGTGCACGGCCTGACCGTAACCGAAGTCAAGGGTTATGGCCGACAGAAGGGGCACACCGAGATCTATCGCGGCGCCGAATATGCCGTCAGCTTCCTTCCGAAGCTGAAGATCGAGGTTGCCGTGTCGAGCCCGGATGCGGACAAGGTGGTCGAGGCCATTTCGAGCGCCGCTCGCACCGGCCAGATCGGCGACGGAAAGATCTTCGTGTATTCGATCGAACGCGCCTTGCGCATTCGTACCGGCGAGCAGGACAACGACGCGCTCTGAACCTTGATTTCACAGCTGATTTTTGAAATGGGGCGCTCCCTTGGGGCGCCCCATTTTTGCGTGATTTTGCGGATCGGGATCGGAGCGCCAGCGTAAGGTTAAAGACCGCTTAACCTTGCGCGCCTATGCTGCAGGCCATCGGCGGGAGACTGCCGATCCTGTGTTTCACCGCCAGAATTCGAGCTTGTTCCGTGACCAAGACCGCTCCGCCGCCTGCCGCCTCGCCGTTCCAGCGTCTCGGCGCGATGCTTGCCGCCATCGCGCCCGGCAAGTCGGCGATCGACCTTACGGTTGGCGAGCCGAGGCACGGTGTTCCCGACTTCGTGGGCCCCGTGCTGAGCGCCAGTCTCGCAGATTTCGGACGTTATCCGCCGATCAAGGGCATTCCGGCCTTTCGCGAGGCGGTTGCCAGCTGGACCGAGCAGCGGTTCGGTCTTGGTACGCCCATTGACCGGGAAGACGGCGTGTTGCCGCTCAACGGCTCGCGCGAAGGTCTGTTCTATGCATCGCTGCATGCCGTGCGTCTTGAGGCTGGCAGCAAGGGAGAGCGGCCGGCGGTGCTGCTGCCCAACCCGTTCTATGCCGTCTACGCCGCTGCGGCGGAAGCTGCGGGCGCCGAGCCGGTCCTGTTGCCGGCCGATCGTTCCACCGGGTTCCTGCCTGATGTCGCGGGTCTTGATCCCAGCCTGCTCAAGCGCACGGTCGCCGTCTATTTTGCGTCGCCGGCCAATCCTCAAGGTGTCGTCGCCAGTCTGGCCACGTGGATCAGGTTGGTGGAGTTGGCTCGGCAGTATGGTTTCTGGCTGTTTGCCGACGAGTGCTACTCCGAGATATGGCGCGGCGAAGCGCCAGCCGGCGTCCTGACAGCCGCCGATAGGCTCGGCGGCTTCGACCGTGTCGTTGCGTTCAACTCGTTGTCCAAACGCTCCAATCTGCCTGGCGCTCGCTGCGGCTTTGCGGTAGGCGATCCGGCCTTCCTCAAGAGTTGGGCCACCTTCCGCAACATCGCTGCGCCGCAGGTGCCGGTTCCGGTGCAGAAGCTGGCCGTCGCAGCTCTGGCGGACGAGGCGCATGTGGTCGAGAACAGGCGGCTTTACGACGCCAAGTTTGCTGCTGCCGAACGCATCCTTGCGGGACGCTTTGCCGACCTCACACCCGCAGGCGGCTTTTTCCTGTGGCTGGATGTGGCCCGCTGGGGCGGTGGCGAGGTTGTTGCCGAAAGACTTTGGCGGGAAGCCGGGGTTCGCACCGTTCCCGGAGCCTTTCTTTCAGCCAGTGACGCAACCGGGTCGAACCCGGGCAGTGATTTTCTTCGCGTAGCCATGGTGGAGAGCCTGGAGACGACGGAACAGGCGTTGATCCGCATGGCGGAGGTGTTTTCATGAGAGCAGAGGCCCGCATGTCTCGACGCGAACCTCGGATGGAGGCGGCCCCTGTTCCTCGGCCGCCCAACGCCCGCCGGGCTGCCAATCTGCAGCAGCTTGATCGGGGTTATGCGCCGTCCGGTCTTGCGGCGCAGGATCGCAAGCTGAAGCACGCCTTGATGCGCAACATCGCCGGCGCCAGTGGTCTGCTGCTGATCGGCTTTGTTGCCGCCCTCGCAGCAGCCTTGGCGACGTGGTCGGTGGACGATCCCAGCTGGAGCCACAGCACCACCGGCGAGATCCGCAATGTGCTGGGAACGCCGGGGGCCGTCGTTTCCGACCTGATCATGCAGCTCATCGGGCTGAATGCGGCCGTGTTTCTCGCCCCGGTGGTGATCTGGGGCTGGCAGTTGATGATTGGTCGCATTCCGCGCGTGGCGCGCAATCGACTGATTGCCTGGCTTGGCGGTACGGCTTTCGGCGCGGCGTTCATGAGTGCGTTGCCGCCGACGGTGAACTGGCCGTTGCCAACCGGTTTGGGGGGCGCGATCGGGGATCTGCTGCTGCAGATCCCGGCCGTGTTCAACGGAGGCGTCCTCACCGACACCGGGCGCCTTGTTTGCCTGATCATCTTCGGGCCTCTTGCCCTTGCAGCCATGCTCTACGCCTCGGGTATTCCGGGGCGTCCGATCGATGCCGAGCCGCTGCCTGACATGGCAGATGAGGATGATGACGAAGCCGATAGCCGCTTCGGAGCGCTCTATGGTGCCTTCGAGCATTGGTGGCTGACCGCGAAGTCGTCGATTGGTCGTCGTCTTGGCTTTGGCCGTCTGCCGGCGATGGCCTATCCCGGCGAGGAGATCGACGACGACATGCCGGAAGAGCCGGTCATGCGTCGTGCCGCGCCGGCGCAGCAGCCCCGTACGGTGGCTGCTCCACGCGTTTCGTCGATGCCGACCCACCAATGGGCCGACGATGAAGACGAGGACGACGATCTGCCCCTGCCGCCGCCCGTGGCATCGCGCAGCCGTGTCGAACCGTCCTTTGCTGCGGCGCCGCAGCCAACGTCACGCGCGAATGCGCAGACATTTGCCGCCCCGCCGCCAGCTCCCGTCTACGAGGCGGAAGAGGACGAGATCGAGGACGACGATCCGCCGCCCTTCGATCTTGACGATCGCATGGCCGATTTTGACGAGACCGAAGGTTTCGCCGCGCCGATCGCGCCGCCGCGTCCCGTTCCCGTGGAGCCGCTGCAGAAGGTGGCGCCGCGCCCGGCGCCGCTCCGTGGCCCGGCGTCGCGCATCGGCAAGGCAGAAGCGCCGCCGGAGCGAGCCTCACAGCGTGTGCAGCCGCCCGCCCCCCCTGTGCAGCAGGCCAAGCGTTCGAAGGCGCCGACCCAGTTGTCGCTGCTCGATCCGGACGCCTTCGAGTTTCCGGCGATCGAACTGCTGGCGGAGCCCAGGAACCAGGGCGGCACGCAATATACGCCGGACAGTCTCGAGCAGAATGCCGGGCTGCTGGAAGGTGTGCTTGAGGATTTCGGCATCAAGGGCGAAATCTTCAACGTGCGCCCCGGCCCTGTCGTCACGCTCTATGAGCTGGAGCCGGCGCCCGGTATCAAGTCGAGCCGCGTGATCGGCCTTGCCGACGACATCGCCCGTTCGATGAGCGCGATTGCGGCCCGCGTTGCCGTCATTCCCGGCAAGAACGCCATCGGCATCGAGCTGCCCAACCAGCGGCGCGAGACGGTGTATTTGCGCGAGCTGATCGCCAGCCAGGACTTCGAGAAGTTCAAGGGCCGACTCGCTTTGGCGCTCGGAAAGACCATCGGCGGTGAACCGGTGATCATCGATCTCGCGCGCACGCCGCACATGCTGGTGGCCGGCACCACCGGTTCGGGCAAGTCGGTGTCGATCAACACGATGATCCTCAGCCTGCTCTACCGGATGACGCCGGCCGAATGCCGCTTGATCATGATCGATCCGAAGATGCTGGAGCTGTCTGTCTATGACGGCATTCCGCATCTGCTGTCGCCCGTGGTGACCGATCCGCGCAAGGCGGTGGTGGCGCTCAAATGGACGGTCCGCGAAATGGAGGACCGCTACAAGAAGATGTCCAAGGTGGGCGTCCGCAACATCGAAGGCTTCAATGCCCGCGTGGCACAGGCGATCGAGAAGGGCGAGACCATCAACCGCACTGTTCAGACCGGATTTGACCGTGAGACCGGCGAGCCCATCTTCGAGACCGAGGAGATGGAGCTGAAGCCGTTGCCGTTCATCGTCGTCATCATCGACGAGATGGCGGACCTGATGATGGTCGCGGGCAAGGAGATCGAAGGCGCCGTGCAGCGTCTGGCCCAGATGGCCCGCGCCGCCGGCATTCATGTGATCATGGCGACGCAGCGTCCATCCGTGGACGTGATCACCGGCACGATCAAGGCCAACTTCCCGACCCGAATCAGCTTCCAGGTGACGTCCAAGATCGACAGCCGCACCATTCTCGGTGAACAGGGTGCCGAACAACTGCTCGGACAGGGCGACATGCTCTACATGCAGGGCGGTGGCCGCATCCAGCGTGTCCACGGTCCCTTCGTGGCGGACGGCGAAGTGGAAGCCATCGTCGCGCATCTGAAGACGCAGGGCGTGCCGGACTATCTCGAAGCCATTACGGCTGACGATGAAGAGGACAGCGGAGAGTCCTCGGCGCCTGCCGCCTCTGGCGGCGAGGAGGGCGGGGATCTCTATGATCAGGCGGTGGCCCTTGTACTGCGCGACAAGCGCGCGACCACCAGCTACATCCAGCGTCGCCTGGGGATCGGCTACAACAGGGCTGCGTCGCTGATCGAACGCATGGAGAAGGAAGGCCTGGTCGGGCCGCCCAATCATGCCGGCAAGCGCGAGATCCTGATCGAACGGGAAGAGTGAGGCCACAGCGCTCTTGGATAGGGAAAGTCATGGGGCGTTGCCTTCTTCGGAAGGCAGCGCCCTTTGAGCATCAAGAAGAGCTGCGCGTGGCTCCATCCCACACACGAATGGGTGGCAAATGAAGAGGCGTGCCCTGCCGATCGCCACGATAGACGACGGCGCAAACAGATCAAAAATCAGCAGGATTTGGTTGGATACTGGTGGAGCCGAGGGGAATCGAACCCCTGACCTCTGCAGTGCGATTGCAGCGCTCTCCCATCTGAGCTACGGCCCCATTCAGGTGAGGCGCTTTTTGGCGGATCGCGAAAGTTCTGTCAAGCGATTCCCGGCGAATGGGAAAAAATCAGAGCGATCAACCCGGACCTGGAGCAAAGTCAGGCGCAAACGCGGAGACGGGACTTAACCTAATTCGCATATTACGGAAACGCCTCGAATTGTCGGGGGTTGAAGCGCGTGGTCCGCATGGATACATCAGAACACGTCCCCGCGCCCCGAACAGAAAGTTTCGCGATGCAAGCCGTTTTTCTTGTGCTGTTGCAGGTTCTCGACCTCTACACCTATATCCTGATTGCTTCCGCCATCATGTCCTGGCTGTTCGCATTCAATGTGATCAACGCCCGCAACCAGGTCGTCGCCATGATTGGCAACTTCCTCTACCAGATGACTGAGCCGGTGCTTCGGCCCATCCGCCGCCACATGCCCAACACCGGCGGCATTGACCTGTCCTTCCTGGTCTTGTGGTTCGGCATCATACTGATCAAGTACATCATCGTTCTCTACATCCTGCCGATCGTCCCCTGATCCCATGACTGCGATTCGCCGTGAGGGCGCCGATCTTCTGGTTGACGTGCGCCTCACGCCGCGCGGGGGTAAGGATGCGCTGAACGGCCTCAAGGAACTGTCGGACGGTCGCATCGTCCTGGCAGCGCGGGTGCGGGCCGTGCCGGAAGACGGCAAGGCCAACGCGGCAATAGCCCTGTTGCTGGCAACCGTGGCCGGTCTGCCGAAATCCAGTGCGGCGGTGGTCTCTGGCGCGACAGCGCGGCTGAAGACGGTGAGGCTTTCGCAAGCCAGCCCTGAAGCCGAGAAACGCCTGCGCCAATCGATTGGCGAAGCGTGAGGCGGCGTCGCCAGGCTCTATTCGTCCGGATCGAGGGCGCGGGCTTCTTCCGGGAGCATGATGGGCACGCCGTCGCGTACAGGGAAGGCGAGACGAGCCGGCCAGGAGATCAGCTCGCGCGATTCCGGTCGCCATTCCAGCGTTGCCTTGGACAAAGGACAGACGAGGATCTCGAGCAGCCTTGGGTCGATCTCGCCGGAACGGCGCGGTTCGCCTTCCATGGTCTGCGCTCCCTGATTTAGCACACGGTTCATGTTGGCCTATCTGCCGCTGCCGTCAAGCCACCGTCCCACGGTTGACGCTCACTGGTATGAGCCAGGGCGTTTCACGGTCAATCCTCGAGGGGCAGCTTTCTCCCAGAGCCTTGGCCAACCGAGCGTCTCGCGGGCTGAGCCGCAGTGCAATTGCACGTCTCTTGCGTCCTGCCTCAGTTCAGCGTCGTCGGTTCCCGCTTGCCGCGTCCGCGGGCGAGAGCGATCTCCGTCAGGGCGATCAGGGTCTCCGCCCGGGTCTTGAGGTCGGGTGCCTCCAGCAAGGCCTGTTTCTCGGCAGCGCCGTAGGGGCTCATCATGCAGAGGCTGTTGACCAGCGTTTCCGTCGAGGTCTTCTGAACGTTGTCCCAGTCGGCTTCGAGGCCGTTGGCGTCGAGATAGGCAGCGAAGGCTTTGAGCAATGCGCTGCGGTCGACCTCACTTTCGCCGGCCTGTGCCTCGAAATCGACGGCAAAGGCGGGGGACACACGGGCAACGCGGTAAAGCCGGCCCGAGGGGCGTTCGTCCTCGATGCGAAAGCGCACGACGCCTGTCAACGTCACCTGGTAGCGTCCGTCCCCGGTCTCGCTGAAGGAGGTGATCCGTCCCAGGCAGCCAACCTCGCAGAGGGTGGCGGTTCCCTCGTCTTGGCCCGGCTCACGGTCGAGGCGCGGCTGGATGATGCCGATGAGACGGTGTCCGGCGAGCGCGGCGTCGATCATGGAGAGATAGCGCGGCTCGAAGATGATCAGCGGCAGCGGACTGCGCGGCAACAGCAGCACCCGAGCCAAGGGGAACAACGGAACATCGAGAGGCAGATCCTCCGGGCCGTCGTAGGCTGCGTTGCCGGCAGTCATCAAGAGCTGGATCCTCGCACGTTCGTCAGGAGAAGAGGACCGACGACAGGCGGCGCCGGCCGTAGAGGGTCATCGGGTCGGTCATGCCCCAGGCCTCGAAGAACTGGACAAGCTGCTTGCGCGCGCCATCCTCGTTCCAGCTGCGGTCTCGGCGGACGATTTCGACGAGATGATCCACGGCCTGCTGGCGCTCCCCACGGGCGGCCAACGCCTCGGCGAGTTCGAAGCGGGCCTGAAAGTCGGCGGGGTTCGCCTCGACGCGTCGGACCAGGTCGGCGGTGTCGCCGACGCTCAAAGCCCGCTCGGCCAGTTCCAGCTCGGCCCGGGCGCCGGCTACAGCGGCGTCACCAGCCTTGGCGGCTGGCACGCGTTCCAGCACGGTGCGTGCGTCATCGAGCTGGCCCGCGCCAATCAGGGCCCGCGCCAGACCGGCCAGAGCGCCGACATGCTCGGGCTCCAGGTCGAGGAGGGCCATGAAGGCTTCGGCGGCAACCCCGAAGTCACCTTCGGCCAGCGCGGCGGAGCCAGCTTCCATGAGACGTTCTGCATCGCTCGGCCCCATGGGGCCGGACAGGCGCTCGATGAACTGCTTGATCTGGCTTTCGGGCTGCGCGCCCATGAAGCCGTCGACAGGGCGCCCCTTGACGAAGGCGATCACCGCTGGGATCGACTGGATGCCCAGCTGCCCGGCGATCTGCGGGTGATCGTCAATGTTCATCTTGACCAGACGAACCTTGCCCTTGGCATCCTTGACCACCTTTTCCAGAACGGGGGTCAGCTGCTTGCACGGGCCGCACCATGCCGCCCAGAAGTCCACCAGAACCGGAACGGCCTGAGAGGCTTCGATCACGTCGGACACGAAGTCCTTGGTGGTCGTGTCCTTGATCGTGTCGTTCTGGGCTGCCGGGGCCGCGGCGCTGGCAAGACCGTTGCCGAAGGTAAAGGTGGGATTGCTCATGGAACTACTCGGTGCAAGCGGATCGTTGAGGCCTATATAGGACGGCGGAGCCCTGTTTAACAGCCGTCATCGTGCATCATCACTCCGTCGTCGGCAGGTCCAGGATCGTCGGGGCGTGATTGATGGCGTTGAGGAAGCTGATGAGGTCCGCCGGTGCGATCGAGGTTGTCGCGGTGTTCTCGAGCGGATGGAAGTTCACCGGCGTCATTTCCATCAGCGTCTTCTCGAGAATCACCGTCACGGCGCCTGCCGTGTCGTTGATGGCGCCAAAGGGGGTCACCGACCCGGGGCGCAGCCCGAGATGCTCCCAAAGCTGATCAGCCGAGCAGAAGGACACACGGCCGGAGGCCCCGATGGTCTCGTGCACCTTTTTCAGGTCGATGGTTGCGTTGGCGCGCAGCGAGATCAGGAACAGGCGGCTCTTCTTGTCCTTGACGAAGAGGTTCTTGGCGTGGCCGCCGGGGACACGGCCATAGAGATCCTGACTTTCTTCGACGGTGTGGAGAGGCTCGTGTTCGACAGTGGAATGGGCAAGGCCCAGCTTGTCGAGGTGGGCGAAGAGTTCGGCGCGAGTCACAGCCATCGAAGGAGACACCTCTTGATGAGAAATTTCGCCGTCTTTTATCGCAAGGGCGAGCGAGAAGGAAAGGCCATTGCAAAAAGAGACAAGACAAATGGCGGTTTTCCGCGGCTTTTCCAGCGGGTCAAAAAAAATGGAAATTCCCTGTTGCAATCGCCTTCGATCTGGTCCATATACCGCCTCGCTCCGGCGACGGAGTGCTTGAAAAAGCGGAGCGCGGGTGTAGCTCAGGGGTAGAGCATAACCTTGCCAAGGTTAGGGTCGTGGGTTCGAATCCCATCGCCCGCTCCATTTTCTCCTTGCATGGCAAGGACTTGCAAATAGGCCGCCGCAAGGCGGCTTTTTTGTTGTCTTGGTGTCCCGAGCATTGGCAATTGGCCTGGGCCCACCGAACGGTTCTCGGCATGGGCTCAGACGTCTTAGTTGATCCGTTGGAGGGTCAGCGCTTGCGGGCGCCTTGGGCGGCGACGCGTGCCAACGTGAGCAGGGTCTCGCCCGCAAGATCGGCTGCCAGCCCCGCGTTGAGGCGGGTGTCGCGGGCAGCCTCGCCCAGGACCGTCACGGCCCGTTCCAGGCGCTGTGCGGGCCAGAGCGACAAGGCGCGTTCCACCTTTGCCTTGCGCTTGAAGAAGATCGGTGGCCTTGCCGATTCCACCGCGTCACCGGGGGGGCGACCGCGGTCCATCTCGGCCCTGAGCTCATCGAGCATCATGAAATGCCTGAGCGCCGTGCCGATCATCTGGCCGGCGTCGATGCCTTCACCGCGTGCCTTGGCGAGGAGAAGACAGAGTTCGGTTGCATTGCCCGTGGCGGCGGCGTCGACGATCTCGTCGAGGGCGATGGCCGAGCTGTCGCCGATCAGCGTCTCGACGTCCTCGATCTCGATACGCGGCTTGCCGCGCGCATAGAGGCAAAGTTTCTGAATTTCGCCGCGGGTCATCAGGCGGTCGCCGCCGAGAAGATCGATCAGGGCGGCGCGGGCTTCGCTGGAGACGGCAATGCCGGCTGTCTTGGCCTCGTCATCGATCAGGCGGCCGATCGCCGCCTCATCGTCCACGTAGCAGGCAATGGCATAGGCTTGCTTCTCGCGCTCGAAGAGCGTGCGCAAGGGGCTGGTCTTTTTAAGATCGCCGGCCTCGACGATGACCGCCGTGTCCTGCGGTCGCTCGGTGAAGAGCGGCTTCAATCGACCGGAGATGTCCACGCGGCCCGAATCACGCACAAGGATGGCCTTGCGGCTCGCGAACATGGAGACGGCATAGGCTTCATCAGCGAGGCGTGTGGAACCTGCGCCAAGCTCGCTGCTGTCGATCTTGACGAGCGAAAAGGGATCGCCGGGATCGGAAAAGGCGGCGGCGATCTTGCGCGCCCGTTCGGAGACAAGCCCGCTGTCCGGGCCGTAGACAAGATAGAAGGCTATTTCGCGCGGCGGCTTTTCGGCGATCCGGTCTGCGTCCGACGCCTTGGCGGCGACCATCGGCGTCAGCCCCCGTCGGCCATGAGGGCGCTCGACAGGCGCAGGCGAATGTCGGCAGCGGCTGCCTTGGCCGCCCGATCCTCGGCGTCGCGCTCAGCGCGCACGTTGGCATAGCGCTGGGACGAGAAGTCGTAGGAGGTGGTCTGGTAGACGTTGCCGGTTGTCACGGCGCGGCTGGTGGCGACTTCCGTCAGCGTGTAGGTCACCGTCAGGGCGACCAGCTTGGCGGACGGAAGGTCGCTGCCTGTTTCGATTGCCAGATCGGTCGCCCGCGACGTGACGATCAGGTGCAGTGTGTAGCGGGCAGGCGTGACGAGCGCAGCGCCGCCCCGGAGGGCGAAGACCAGCTCGTTCATCAGGACCTGACCGACCCGGTCGGTCTGAACTTCGATGGCAATGGAGCCAAGGCCGGCCAATGTCGGACTGGTACCGTTTACGGGGGCGTAGACGGGGCGAACCTGGCAGGCGGCCAGAAGGCCGCCGCCAAGCGCCAGGACAAAGGCCCGCCTTGTGCTGTCATGCAACGACATTGACGATCCTTCCGGGAACCACAATCACCTTCTTCGGGCTCTTGCCCTCGAGGGCGCGGATGACAGGTTCAAGCGCAAGCGCCGCCGCCTCGACCTCGGCATTGCCGGCGGTCCGGGACACGGTGACGTCGGCGCGCTTCTTGCCGTTGACCTGGACGGGCAGCGTGATCTCGTCCTCGACCAGCAGGCTCTTTTCGAGCACGGGCCAATCGGAGAGGGCGAGCATGCCATCGTGGCCAAGGGCGGCCCAGCTCTCTTCGGCAAGATGCGGCGTCATCGGGGCCATGATCTTCACGAGGATGCCAACGGCCTCGCGCAGGGCGTTGCTGGCGGCGAGGTCGCCTTCCAGCGTGCCACGCTCGTTGGCAAGAGCGCTGCCGATGGTGTTGACCAGCTCATAGATCTTGGCCAGGGCTACGTTGAAGCGCAGACCCTCGATGTTTTCCTCGACCATGGCCAGCGTCTTGTGCGCCGCCTTGCGCAGGGTCAGCGCCAGCTTGTCGCCGCCTTCAGCCGTGCCGGTTGCCGGCACCAGTTCGGAGGTTTCCGAGACGATGCGCCAGACGCGCTGCAGGAAGCGGGCGGTGCCTTGCGCGCCGGCGTCGGTCCATTCCACGTCGCGTTCCGGCGGGCTGTCGGAGAGCATGAACCAGCGTGCGGTGTCGGCGCCGAAGCTCTCGAGGATGTCGTTGGGGTCGACCGTGTTCTTCTTCGACTTGGACATCTTCTCGATGGCGCCGATGGTCACGTCCTCACCGGTGGTACGCAGGCGTGCCTTGCGCGTACCGCCATCTGTGACGATATCCACGTCACCGGGCGAAACCCATTCGCCGTCGGCGGTCTGGTAGGTCTCGTGCACCACCATGCCCTGCGTGAACAGGCCACGGAAGGGCTCATCGAAGTCCACGTGACCGGTGGCCTTCATGGCGCGGGTGAAGAAGCGCGAATAGAGCAGATGCAGGATCGCATGCTCGATGCCGCCGATATACTGGTCGACCGGCAGCCAGGAGTTCACCACGGAAGGAACCGTCGGCGTACCGGCGCGCGGCTCCGTGAAGCGGCTGTAATACCAGGACGAATCCACGAAGGTGTCCATGGTGTCGGTTTCGCGGCGCGCCGGCTTGCCGCATTCGGGGCAGGTGCACTTGGAGAAGGTCGGATGGCGGTCGAGCGGATTGCCCGGACGATCGAACTCGACGTCATCAGGCAGCTTGACCGGCAGGTCCTTGGTCGGCACCGGCACGACGCCGCAGCTGTCGCAATGGATGACCGGAATCGGGCAACCCCAATAGCGCTGGCGCGAAATGCCCCAGTCGCGGAGACGGTAGTTCACCTGCCGTGCACCGGCCGGCTTGCCGTGGAGGTCGCGGGTCTCCAGGATGGACGCAACCTTGTTCTTGGCCTCGTCGACGCCGAGTCCGTTCAGGAAGTCGGAGTTGATGAGCTTGCCGTCTTCGGTGAAAGCCACGTTGCCCACGACGAAGTTGCCGGCGTCCTCACCGTCGGGCAAAACGACCGGGGTCACCGTCAGATCGTATTTGCGGGCGAAATCAAGATCGCGCTGGTCATGGGCCGGGCAGCCGAAGATGGCGCCGGTGCCATAGTCCATCAGCACGAAATTGGCGATGTAGACCGGATAGCTCTTGCCGTTGAAGGGATGGCGAACCTTGAGGCCGGTGTCGTAGCCCTTCTTTTCCGCCGTCTCGAGAGCAGCAGCCGAGGTGCCGATGCGGTGGCAATCGTCAATGAAGGCGGTGACGTCGGCATTACCCTCGCCCAAGGCCCTGGCGACCGGATGGTCAGCGGAAATGGCCAGGAAGCTCATGCCGAACAGGGTGTCCGGGCGCGTCGTAAAGACTTCGATGGTGGGATCACCGCCTGCAGCCGGCCCGTCGATCTCAAAGCGCACGCGCAGGCCTTCCGACTTGCCGATCCAGTTGCGCTGCATGGTGCGCACCTTCTCGGGCCAGCGGTCGAGCGTGTCGATTGCGGACAGCAGCTCTTCGGAGAAGTCGGAGATCTTGAGGAACCACTGGACCAGTTCGCGCTGTTCCACCAGTGCGCCGGAGCGCCAACCGCGACCGTCGATCACCTGCTCGTTGGCAAGCACGGTCATGTCGACGGGATCCCAGTTGACCTTGGACTTCTTGCGGCTGACAAGGCCAGCCTTCATGAAATCGAGGAACAACTTCTGCTGCTGGGTGTAATATTCAACGTCGCAGGTGGCGAACTCGCGGCTCCAGTCCAGCGACAGACCCATGCTCTTGAGCTGACCGCGCATGGTGGCGATGTTGTCATAGGTCCAGGACTTGGGGTGCACGTGACCCTTCATGGCGGCATTTTCGGCCGGCATGCCGAAGGCGTCCCATCCCATGGGGTGCAGAACGTTGAAGCCCCTGGCGCGCTTGTAGCGGGCGACCACGTCGCCCATGGTGTAGTTGCGCACATGACCGATGTGGATGCGGCCCGAAGGATAGGGGAACATCTCAAGGACATAATATTTCGGACGGGGATCGTCGTTCTTCGTCTCGAAAACCTTGGCCTCGGTCCAAGCCTTCTGCCAGCGCGCTTCCGCTTCGCGCGCGTTGTATCTCTCGGTCGCCATCGTCTCGTCTTCTGTTGAAAGGCAAAATCGCGTCCGGCATGCGATATGCCGGGCAAAATCTCAAGTCAGGACCATCACCAGAAACCGGGCGGGTGGTCAATGGCCTCGCCGACAACAGGGGCAAAAATCCGGGGCCGCGGCTCAGCGGGCACGATCGTCGATGATCGCACGGTCGTTGATCAGGATCCCTGTGAGGCGTCGGTCGAGATGACGGGCGCGCCAGGCGGCAAGGCGTTCGGCCATGGCGAGGCGAACGGCGGTATAGGCGGGGTGGTCCGCCAGATTGCGCAGCTCCTGCGGATCGGTCTCGAGATCGAACAGCAAGGGCGGCAGGTCTGCATGGCCGACGTATTTGTAGCGGTGTGTGCGGGCAACCGCGAGATTGGCGTGATCGGGATGGATGTCGAGGGGGCCGCCGAGTGCGGCGGCGGCGTCTCGGTAGTCGGCTTCCCAATAGACCGCGTCGCGCACGTCCGCCGGCCGTTCGCCATTGAGCCAGGGTAACAGGGTCCGCCCGTCGAGCGGATGCTTCGCTTGGCCGCCGAGGCAATCGAGGAGCGTGGGGAAAAGATCGATGGTGGCGGTGAAGTCCTTGACGACGGTGCCGTGACCGGCCGGGCGGCGCGGATCGGCGATGATCAGCGGCACGTGATAGCTCTCGTCATAAAAGCCGAACTTGCCGAGGGTGTGCCGGTCGCCGAGCTGCTCGCCATGGTCGGAGGTCAGAATCACCAACGTGTCGCTGCGTCCCAGCGCGTCGAGGCCATCCAGAAGCCGGCCGAGTTGGGCGTCGACCTCGGTCACCATGCCCCAGTAGGTGGCGCGAGCCTGGCGGAAGTCGGCCTCGGACCATCGAGAAGCCGGAATGCTCTCGCTGCCGCAGGCAAAATCGCTGCCGAGCGTCTTGCGCATGTGATTGGCGACGACCGGGTGCACGGCGGCATCGGCAGCAGCCGTTGCGGCGCGTTTGAACGCCGGGCCATCGGCCGGATCATACATGGTCCGGAATGGGTCGGGAACGATCCAGTGGGGATGCGGGGCGAAGAAGGAGAGGTGGGCAAAGAAGGGGCGGTCCGCCGGTTCGCCAGCAGCCCAATCGAGGAAGGCGTCGGCCATATAGGCGGATTCGGTCTGATGGCGATTGAACTGAGGTTCGAGGGGGGCGGGGCGCGGCGGCGCTTCGCCCTTGGGCAGGAAGATCTGCCAGGGTTCATTTGGCTTGGGAATGCCGCGCGCCGCCAACCAGTCGAGCCATCCGGTCGGATCATCGGCGCGTTCGAGCACTTCGGTGAACCCGTTGAGTTCGCCCTGCCAGCGGCGGCGGCGGGTCGGGTCGGTTTCCCAGGGTTCGGGGACCTGATCGGCGTGACCGAACAGGGCCGGCTCGTAGCCGATCCGCCGCATGGCTGCAGCCAGATTGTCAAAGCGCTGATCAAGCGGGGCGCCGTTGCGCACCACGCGGTTGGTCATCTGATGCAGCCCGGTCCAGAGGCAGGCGCGTGACGGACCGCAGGGTGTTGCCTGAACGAAATGGCGGGCAAAGCTGACGCCGCGCGCAGCCAGACGATCGGCAGTGGGCGTGCGGACAACCGGGGCGCCCAGGTGGCCGACGGCGTCGGCGCGCCATTGGTCGAACGTGACAAGCAGGACGTTGGGGTTTTGACGCGGCGACATGGGCATCCTCAGGGCATTCGGTTTCAGCCGGCAGCTTCTGAAGAGGCCATGTCAGATATATGACGAAAGAACAATGGGTCGCCGGCGCGAACGTGTCACGAGGAGCTCATGGCCCGAACACCTCTACAGGGTCGAGACGACATTCAGGTCCGGCGACACCAGGATCGCCTTCATGCCGAGCCTTTCGGCCAGCGCCAAGCCTTCTGCCTCACCTAAAACCATCAACACGGTGGCCCAGGCGTCGGCATCCATGCAGGAGCGCGCGAGAACGGTGGCTGAGGCAAGTCCGCCTTCCAGAAGGCGGCCGCTACGTGGGTCGACCGTATGGGAGAGGCTCTTGCCGTCCACGTCAATGAAATGCCGATAATTGCCGGATGTGGCCACGGCAGCATCGGAAAGTTCCAGCACCCCCATGGCCGTGCGGATGCCGCGTTCGGGACGCTCATGGGCAACAGCCCAGGGCGAGCCGTCGGGCTTGAGGCCGCGGCCGGCCATTTCTCCGTCGATGCCGACCAGCCAGGATGCGTGGCCGAAAGCGTCCATCACGCGCCCGAGTTCGTCGACGCCAAACCCCTTGGCGATGCCCGAAAGGTCGAGCGTCAAGGGGGCCAGCTTTCGCACCTGTCTTTCCCTGGCGCGCAGCTCCAGGGTCCTTGCAACAGGTCGCAGGGCGACGTCTCCGCGGCTGGACAGGTTGGCTTGGTCGCGTTGGCCGCGACCGGCACCAAAGCCCCAGGCCGTCACGATGTCGCCGACACCGATGTTGAAGACGCCGCCGGAGAGCTCGCCGATCTCCAGCGCGCGGGCGAGGACCGTCGTCAGCTCAGTTGGGATGTCGAGCCATTCACCGATCGCGGCGCGATTGATCCGGTTGAGGTCCGAGCTGGGGCGAAAGGTCGACATCTGCTGCTCGACCCGCTCGGCAGCGTCCGCGAGAGCCTGACCAAGCGGAGCGGTATCGAGATCGGGCGCGGCGTAGAACACGGCGCTGAAACGCGATCCCATGGTCGGACCGTTCAGCATGTAACGCTTGAGGTCGGTCATGTCAGTAGACGTCCTCGACATACTGGCCGCGTGCCTTCAGCATCTGAAGATCGAGGCCGAGCGGTCCGACAACGTCCTCGATTGCCTGCGACACGCCGGCGGCCATGTCACGCCCACCGCACACAAGGATCTGCGCGCCGCGATCAATGAGATCGCGCAGGGCATGCTGGTCGGCAATCAACCGGTCCTGCACATAGCCGCCGCCGGGAATGCGCGAGAAGGCGGTGTTGAGCGAGGTCAGGCGGTTGCCGGCGAGATGGTCTTCCAGTTCTTCGCGGTAGAGGAAGTCCGAATGGGGCGCGCGACCACCCCAGTAGAGGTGTACCGGCCGACCGGCATCGTTGCGGCGGATGAAGCCTGCGAGCGGGCCGATGCCGGCGCCAGCACCGACCAGCACCAGCGGTGCGGTACCGGTGACCGGGCGGAAGGTGGGATTGTCGCGAATGAACATTTCAATGCTGTCGCCGCGGCGCAGGCCATGCAGATAGCTTGAGCAGAGGCCCCCCGGCTGCAGACGAACGCAGATTTCCAGGACGCCGTCGCTGGAGGACGAGGCCAGCGAATAGAAGCGCGGCACCGTGGAGCCCGGCGGCAGAATGCCGACCAGGTCACCGGCTTCGAAGACCGGCAGGCGACGACCGAAGACGAGCTTCCACAGGCTGTCGGTGCGGGCGGGACGGGGGACGGCAAAACGCAGGATGGCGGTTGGCGCCCCGATGTCGGTGCCGTAGAGCTGGCGGCCGATCAGTTCGAGCGCCTGGGTCTTGGGCAGGGCAGCGACATGTTCGAGCGTCAGGTCGAGACCGAGGGCGGCGCCGAGTTCGAGGCCCCAGCGGGCAAACTCCTGCGAGGACTTGCGGTCAACCTGGCAATAGTTCACGAGGGCGGGCATGCCTTTGTCGGCAAGGGCTCCTTCCACTTCCGTTGCAAAGCGGCAGAAATGGGTGAAGCTGCGGTCGCCGAAGCCGAGAACGGCCACGGGCATGCGTCCCCGGAAATGGGTGAGGCGCGACAGGAAGTTCTTCGCTGAGGCGGGGGCTGCACCGTCGCCATAGGTGGCGGTCAGCACGAGGAGGCGCTCGGCGCGGGCATAGTCCCGGGCCAGGGCATTCATGGGGGCGGTGTGAACCTTGAGGCCATGACGCGTCAGTTCGGCGTGCAAGGCGGCGGCAAAGCCCCAGGTGCTGTTGCCTTCGCTGCCGACCAGAATGACGGTGTCGGCGGCCTGGGGCTTGGCGTTGTGGCGAATCCGCGGCAGGGCAGCACGGCGGCGCCACCAGATCAGCGTTCCCGTGAAGGCGAGCAGCGGCACGGTGGCGGCGGAGAGGCCAAGCACCAGGCCCAGCTGCCAGAGGCCTTCGCCGGTGTGCAGCATGTAGATGGTTTCATAGATGCGCTTGGCGAGCGGAGCGGGTTCGAAGCTCAGCGTGGTGCCGTTGGCGCCATCGACATAGCTGGTGCCGTCGGCCGTGATCAGCGTGTAGATGTCGGTGGGGTCGCCGGCGTAGGGGAAGTCCAGTTCGCGCAAGGCGTTGATGTCGACGGTCTTGAGGGCAGCGAGCGAACCGACCGGGGCGGCGGGCCCACTGGTGGTAACTTCGGGCGCTGTGGCTTCGGTCGTGCTCCCATCGTCGACCAGCTCGAAGGTCGTAGCTGTCATGTAGCAGCCGGTCAGGCCGCTCAGCAGCAGGCCGATGATGGCAAAACGCGCCAGTTCGCCGTGCAGTCGCTGCGTGCGGCTGCCACGGATCGGACGCAGGATGGCCCGCCAGCCGCCGAGGCGGCCTGCGAGCAGGAAAGCGCCGGAGATCGTCAGGATCACCATGGCACCGGCCCCGATGCCGGCCCCGATGCGGCCGTTATCGCCGAGGAGCAGGGCCCGGTGCAAATCGGTGATGAACTGGACAGTGGTGGAGGGCTGATAGGGACCGAGAACCGCTCCGGTTGCCGGATCGACCTGTTCAATGCCGGCCACGCCGGCGTCGAAGTAGTGGACGAGGATCAGTCCGGACGGCTTGCGTTCGATGTGATCGATTTCGTCATGGCGCGAAAGAGCGGCTTCCGCGACGGCCGCGACCGACATCTCCCTCGGGGCAGAGAGGGAGATGCCGGCGCGCTCCAGGGCCGGATTTGCCGAAAGGACGGCCCCGGAAACGGAGAGCACCAGAAGAATGAGGCCGACAACGAGGCCGGGAACGGAATGCAATACGCGCAACATCAGGGAACTCCGGCGTGAGGCGGTCACGTTCTTCAGGGGCTAGGATTACATGTCGAACTGGAACGCAGAGACGTAGCCAGCACCCGACACGGCCTTGCCGGCGCTGGCGCTGGTGAGCGGAACCACCACGTCGGAGGGGAAATCGTTGCCGTCTTCTGCGGCCGTGTCGATGTGGATCTCGTAGCCGGCGTCGATCAGGGCATCGGCGACGTCGACCTTCACCTTCAGCGTTTTGCCGGGACCGACGCTGGCTCCGGTCACGCCGTCAACGCCGGTCGGACCATGGGCTCGGGCACGCGTCCAGTCGCGCAGGTGGCGAAAATACTTGCCGCGACTGCCCGAGAGATCGAGGGTCGACTTGAGATTGCCCTGCGCGTCGGTGACGTAGATGGCCATGTAGGCATTGTTGCCCCAATAGCTCTTGATGGTGGTGGTCAGCGTGACGCTGCGCGCTTCAGCGATTGTGGGCAGGACAAAGGCAGCGGCAAGGCCGAGCGCGATGGGGGTGGGGTTCATCAGGGACTCCGGGGTGGTCATCGAATGCCCGGACCTTGACGCATCAAACTGACAAGGACCTGAAGGAACGCAGAAATTTCGTTCAGCTTGCCGTCAGCTTCGTATAAATCTGTAACGGTTACGGTTGCATCTGGCTGGATTTCCGGTCGCGCGGCAGCACCACGCGGGCGAGAAAACCGTCGGACTTGCCGGGGCGCGGGGAGAAGATTTCCAGCGCGGAGCCGGCGCCGCGCGCAACAGCGTCGGCAATTGCAAGGCCCAGGCCGGCGCCATTGGCCTCCGTGACCCCCCGCTCAAACGGGCGGCGCAGCCGATCGACGACGTCGGGGGCGATGGCCGGGCATTCGTTGGAAACCTCGAAGGCCAGGTCTTCACCAAGCGTCACCTGTACCTCCGAATCGATCGGCGCATGTTTCAGCGCGTTCTCGACGAGGTTGCGCGCCAGGACGGCGAAGGCATCAGCGTCGATGATCGAAAGCGCGCGTCCCGATTGCGGCAGCGTCACGATCAAGCGGTCGGCGGCGTCATGCTCCCGATTGCTGTCTTCCAGAACATATCGCAGGACCACCACCATATCTTCGGCCCGCTCGCCGATCAGGCTGCCGCCTTCCGCCTTGGCCAGCTGCATCAGCTTTTCCGACAGGCGTGCCAGGCGCTTGAGGGCTGAGGCGATGGCGCGGGCGCGCTCGCGACCAGGCCCTTCGTCGAGTTCGCTGATCAGCCGCTGCGTCTGGGCCAAAGCCGCGGCGACGGGCGTGCGCAGTTCATGCGCACTGTTGGCAGTGAAGCTGCGCTCGGCCTCCAAGGTGTGACGCAGACGCTGCAGCAGGTGGTTGACGGCGACCGCGAGCGGCCGGATCTCGGCGGGCAGCGCTGCGGTGGTGACGGCGCTGAGATTGCCGTCGCCGCGCGCTTCGATCTCGGTGCGGAAGGCGATCAGAGGGCGCAGCGTGAAGCGGGTGACGCCCCAGACGCCGATCAGGCTCAAGGGTATCAGGCCGAAAAGCGGCCAGATGAGGGAGCGAATGGCACGCCACACCGTCGACTGCCGATGTCCCGGGGTCTCGAGCGTGGTGACAAACAGTGTGCCCCGTACGGCGCCGACGGTGAAATAGCGATAGCCCGGACCATTGTGGAAGCCCGGGGCGAGATTGTCGGGGAAGGGCGTGCCGACGCTGTCGCGCGACTGCATGAGCACGACACCCTTGCTGTCCCGGACCACGTAGGAGATGTATTCGTCGCCGTCGGTCGCCGAGGCGATGGTCTGCACCGGGGTGTCGTCGAGAGGCGAGTTCTCCCGGTTCAGCCATTCGCCATAGGCAAGTGGCAGGACGCGCTGCGCAATCGACTGCAGGGCGCCATCGAAGACCTCGTCGATCTCATGGCGAACGACGAAACTGGCGGCGCCGGTGGCGGCCAGCCACAACAGTGTGACACCGGCGACGAGGCCGAGGCTGAGGCGGCGCTGCAAGCTGCTGCGGGGCGGGCCGGCGCGTCTCATGTTTCCTCACCCTGACGGCCGAAGCGGTAGCCCATGCCGCGAACGGTCTCGATGGCGTCATGACCGAGCTTCTTGCGCAGGCGACCGATGTAGACCTCGATGGTGTTGCTTTCGACTTCGGCATCAAAGGAGTAGAGCCGTTCCTCGAGCTGCGCCTTGGAAATCAAGGCGCGCGGCCGCTGGGCAAAGGCTTCGAACAGGCTCCATTCGCGCGCGGTGAGGGTGATGGCCTTGCCGTCGCGCTCGACGCTGCGTCCGGCGAGGTCGACGCTGAAATCGCCGAGCTTGAGGCGCGGATTGGGATTGCCGGTATAGCGGCGCGCCACGGCGCCAACGCGGGCGGAGAGTTCAAACAGGTCGAAGGGCTTGACCAGATAGTCATCGGCGCCGGCATTGAGCCCGGCGATGCGGTCGGATATCTGGTCGCGGGCCGTGAGGATGATGACCGGTGTCACGGCACCTGACGTCCGCAAGGACTTGAGAAAGTCCAGACCGCGCCCGTCGGGCAGCATCAGGTCGAGCAGGATCAGTTCATAGGCAATGGTGGCGCAGCAGGCGTCGGCGTCGTCGAGCCGCTTGGCCCAATCCACCGTGTGTCCGTCTGCGGCCATCTGGTCACGCACGGCCATGCCGAGCGTCGGATCGTCCTCCACCAGCAGCACCCGCATCGCGTTCCCCTTGCCTTGTCCCGGTCAAGTCTGTGCCGGCCAGGAACGACCATTCCAGCGATTTGCTGACAGCCAGCTGAAAATGAAGCTCAAATCGGTTCAGCTTGTCGTCAGGCCGTTGTGGCAGTGTTGGCTCCTGGGGCGTGAAATAGCAAGGTGGGGTTGCCCCGACACGACCTCGGCTTCTATGCGGAGCCGTTACAATGTATGTATGAGTTAGTTTTGGGTGGAGGCGAGCGTGAACAGGCTTTTCCTGATTGGCAGCGTGGTGGCGGCTGTGGTGTTGGCGTCGCCGGCGCATGCCGAGCATGAGCGGCATTGCGACGTGCCCATGTCCGATTGGCAGCCTCGCGATGCGCTGATCGCACAGGTCGAGTCGCTCGGCTGGAAGGTGCTGCGCGTGCGGACCGACGATGGCTGTTATCTGGTCTACGGGCAAAATGAGCGCGGGGAGAAAGTTGTCGGCAAGTTCGATCCGGCGACGCTGAAGATCATCCGCATGATCGTCGACTATGACGATTGAGCCTGGACGGCTCTCTCTTGAAGATGTGAGGGCCAGTATTGTCGCATGACCTGTCACGCGGCTGAACTGGTGCCCTGGCTGCCGTAGCAGCGCTGTCACACCTCGCCAGCAAAATCCGCAGCAGTGCACTTTCGTCGCCGGAGCCGTAGGGCCTTCTGCTAGTTTGGCAGGACGGGGCGCGGTTCCCGTTTGCACGAGGGCCTATGTTCGATCTTCTCAAGACCCTTCTCGAAGACCTGAAGTTGCGCGGAGCCCGCGCCAAGCCGGATCTCAGCGACGAACGCGTCGCGACGGCGGCGCTGCTCATTCATACGATTGCCGTCGATGGACGGGTATTGCCCAATGAGAAGAGCGCTCTTCGCCAGTCCCTGTCGCGCAATTTCGACATGACGGCTGAAGAGGCGGATCAACTGATCGAGACAGCGCGTCGCAGGGCTGAAGAAGAGGCCGATTTCTTCGGCTTTACCAGTGTTCTCAAGCGGTCGCTGGATGGGCCGGGCCGGGCTCATGTGATCGAGTTGATGTGGGAGATCGCCTTTTCGGACGGTGTGATCCACGAGTTCGAGGACAATGTGGTCTGGCGCGTCGCCGACCTTCTGGAAGTGCCGCAGGCCGAACGCATGGCATTGCGCGCCAAGTTTGCCGGCGGTGGCGACAGCTAGACGCTCGTCGTCTGCAGTCTTTGCAAAATGCGAGGGTCAATCGGCTGTTCCGGCAGTTGATCCCATATTCAGTAGCTGCGGCGGACTCCCGTACAAGATATGGGAGAAATCTTTCTTTTCCTTGGAAACGGAATCGCAACCATAATCCCCCAAATTGAGGGGCGTCGGCGATGAGTTCTTGCGTAGCCGTGCGCCGTCCGGCGCTATACTGGACCTGCCCCCAACTGGTTTTGCGTAGGGGGCCGAGTCTTGTCGTCTCTGATGAACATGGGTGGGGCAGCCGCGTCGGCTGTTCACCCGTCTCGCGCAAGCTGCCGATCGGCAGGTTCATCCGGTTGAATGCGGATGTGTTTTCCGCGTAAGGCCCGGCGGGCCGGGCTTCTTCCCTGATTTTCTGAGTTTTTTGCTCATATCTGCAGCCGCTGGTGTCGCATTGCCACGGCGTGCTCCTGCAATCGGCTCGCAAAGTTGATCTCGCGCAAGTCGGATCCTGCCGCAAAGGTGCATGGTGTATCCAAGGACTTGCAGCCGGCTTGCTCGGCTGCCGGCGGCGCAGCGGCCTTGCAAGAGAGGCGCGCGATTTCCGCGCCGGACGCAGTCCGGGAGCCGACCTAAGCGGCTTCATTCCCGCTCTTCCTCGGGCAGGCCGGACACAAACGTGGTGTCTGCGGTGGTCGCGAGGGACTTTGGCAAAGGACAAGGATCGTGACCAATACTCAACGCGCCGATTGGCTGGACGAAGCTCGCATCACGTCCGCTCTCGCCATGACCGGCGACACCGACGCCGCAAAGGTGCGGGAGATCCTGGCCAAGGCCCGCGAGTTGAAGGGGTTGTCGGAACGCGATGTTGCCACGCTCTGCACCGTGCGCGATCCCGACCTCGTGGCGGAAATGTTCGACGCGGCGCGTTACGCCAAGAATGAGATCTACGGGCCGCGCATCGTGATGTTTGCGCCGCTCTATTTCTCCAACATCTGCACCAATGAATGCGTCTATTGCGCCTTCCGTCGCTCCAACAAGGAGCTCGATCGCAAGGCGCTGTCGCTCGACGAGATCGAGTCCGAGACGGCGGCGCTCATCGATCAGGGGCACAAGCGGATGCTGCTGATCGGCGGCGAGGCCTTCCCCAAATCCGGGTTCCAGTATCTGCTCGACGCCATCGAACGCATCTATTCGGTCAAGCGCGGTCGGGGGGAGATCCGCCGCGTGAATGTGAACGTGGCGCCGCTCAGCACCGATCAGTTCCGCGACCTGAAGGCGGCGCAGATCGGCACCTATCAGCTTTTCCAGGAAACCTATCATCGCAAGACCTATGCGGAGATGCATCTCGACGGCCCCAAGGCCG
This sequence comes from Oryzibacter oryziterrae, assembly GCF_021864535.1. Classification (GTDB taxonomy): domain Bacteria; phylum Pseudomonadota; class Alphaproteobacteria; order Rhizobiales; family Pleomorphomonadaceae; genus Pleomorphomonas; species Pleomorphomonas oryziterrae. Next base: position 160,296 of record NZ_JAKJIC010000005.1, on the reverse strand, counting down.
ACTTCGACTGGCGCGCGACCGCCATTGATCGGGCGATGGAAGCCGGCATCGACGACGTGGGCCTCGGCCCACTGTTCGGTCTTGCCGACTGGCGCTTCGAGATGCTGGCGCTGATGCAGCATATCGGTCATCTCGAGGACAAGTTCGGCGTCGGTTGCCATACGATCTCGGTGCCGCGCATGGAGCCGGCGGTGGGGTCGGATGTGTCGATCAACCCGCCGCACATGGTGTCGGACGACGACTTCAAGAAGATCGTCGCGATCCTGAGGCTGGCTGTGCCCTATACGGGCATCATCATGTCGACCCGCGAAACCGCGGAAATGCGCCGCGCCACCTTCGAGCTCGGCGTGTCGCAGATCTCGGGTGGCAGCCGGACCAATCCGGGCGGCTATGCGACTCCGGCCGAGGAGCAGGCGGCGCAGTTCACCCGCGGCGATCATCGCAGCCTCGACGAGGTGGTGCGCGACGTGGCCGAATGCGGCCATGTGCCGTCCTTCTGCACGGCCTGCTATCGCATGGGTCGCACCGGCGCCGATTTCATGGATCTCGCCAAGCCCGGCCTGATCCGCGAGATGTGCGGCCCCAACGCCCTGTCGTCCTTCATGGAATACATGATGGACTACGGTTCGGACGACACCATTTCGGCTGGCGAAAAGGCCATTACGGCCGAGATCGCTGCCATGGAGGCCAAGCCGCGGCGCTGGTCGGAAACGATGATGCGCAAGGTCCGTGAGGGCAAGCGCGATGTGTTCAGGTGAGACCAGAACCGAGCACGATCTGATCGGTGAGCGCGCGGTTCCGGCCGATGCCTGGTGGGGCATCCATACGCTGCGCGCTCAGGAGAATTTTCCGCTCTCGGGCCGGCGCTGTCATCGCGAGCTGATCATCGCGATGGCAGACGTGAAGGCGGCTGCGGCGCAAACCAACGGGCGCCTCGGCCTGCTATCGGCAGAGGTTGCCGGTGCGATCCTGGGAGCGGCCGACGAGTTGATCGGCGGTGGCCCGCTGTTCGATGCTGTCGTCGTCGATGCCCTGCAGGGCGGTGCCGGCACCTCGCTCAACATGAATGTCAATGAGGTTCTGGCCAATCGGGCCGAGGAAATCCTTGGCGGCCAGAGGGGATTGCATCGTCACGTGCATCCCAATGATCACGTCAACCTCAACCAGTCGACCAATGACACCTTTCCGACCGCGTTGAAGGTCGCGGCAATTCGTCAGCTGCATCGGCTCGAAAAAGCCATTGCGGATCTGCAGCTTGCCTTTCAGGAGAAGGAGCGGGTCTATGCGGGCGTGGTTAAGATCGCCCGCACGGAGTTGCAGGACGCTTGCCCGATAGCCTATGGCGCGGTGTTCTCCGCCTGGGCGGAAGCGCTGTCGCGCGATCGCTGGCGCGTGTTCAAATGCGAGGAACGGCTGCGGGTCGTCAATCTTGGCGGTACCGCGGTGGGCACCGCGATCACCGCCCCGCGCGACTATGTGTTTCGCGTGGTGGATGCGTTGCGCGCCCGCACCAAGCTCGGACTGGCCCGCGCCGAGAATCTGGTGGACGCCACACAAAACGCCGATGCCTTTGTCGAGGTGTCCGGCATTCTCAAGGCTCATGCGGTCAACCTGTTTAAGATCTCCTCGGACTTGCGCCTTCTGTCGTCCGGGCCGCAGGCGGGCTTTGGCGAGATCCGACTTCCCGCGGTGCAGGCGGGGTCGTCGATCATGCCCGGCAAGGTCAATCCTGTGATCGCCGAGGCCGTGGGGCAGGCAGCCATGCAGGTGATGGGGCAGGACCAGATCATCACGCTGGCCGCCCAGAACGGCCAACTGGAACTCAACGCCTTCTTGCCACTGCTCGCCGACAGCCTGCTGCACAGTCTCTCGATCCTGACACAGGCCTGCCTCCTGTTCCGCACGCGCTGTGTCGAAGGCCTGTCGGTGGACGAAGCTGCCTGTCGGGCCAGCGTTCGTGAGAGCCGCACCGTGGTCACCGCGCTCCTTCCGGTCCTCGGCTACGAAGCCTCGACCGCGCTGGCCCAGACGGCCGCGACCGAGGGGCGCAGCATCGTCGAACTTGTGCTCGAGCGCCGGCTCGTCGAACCGGACGCGCTCGAACAGCTTCTTTCAGCCAATGCCATGACCTCACTGGGTCACAGGGGATAGCCATGCTCAACACCCCCAAGGGACTTCGCCTGCATATCGGTGTCTTCGGTCGGCGCAATGTCGGCAAGTCGTCGCTGGTCAACGCCCTGGTGGGGCAGTCGGTGTCAATCGTCTCCGATGTTGCAGGCACCACGACCGATCCCGTCGAGAAGTCGATGGAGATTGCGCCGCTTGGACCGGTGATGTTCATCGACACCGCTGGTATCGACGACGTGGGCGATCTCGGCGAAATGCGCAAGGCCAAGACGGCTGCCGCGCTTGAGCACACCGATCTCGGCATCATCGTGACCGATCAGGCCGGGATTGGTGCTGACGAAAGGCAGTTGATCGAGGCGCTGAAGGCGCGGTCGACACCCTTCTTCGTGGTGTTCGGCAAGGCAGATCTCGGTGTGCCGACGCAAGAGGCCATCACGTACCTCGACGAAGCGCGCATTCCCTGGATTTCCGCCTCGGCGCAGACCCCGGCCGACCGGCCCAAGCTGTTGGCCGCACTCCTGGATGCCGCGCCCGATGATCGCTTCGAAGAGCCGCATCTCGTTTCCGACCTGATCCCGGCTGGCGGCCATGTGATCCTGGTGGTGCCGATCGATCTCGCGGCACCCAAGGGCCGGCTGATCCTGCCGCAGGTGATGGCCATCCGCGACATTCTCGATGCTGATGCCGCTTGTACTGTGGTCAAGGAGCGGGAACTGGCCGATGTGCTGCGTCGGCTTGACCGCAAGCCGGATCTGGTGATCTGCGATTCGCAGATCGTGCTGAAGGCGGCCGCCGACACGCCGCCGGACGTTCCGCTCACCACCTTCTCGATCCTGATGGCGCGCTTCAAGGGCGACCTGCCGCAGCTTGCGGCCGGCGCGGCGGCCATCGACCGGCTGAAGCCGGGCGACCGGGTACTGATCGCCGAAGCCTGTAGCCACCATTCCATGGCCGACGACATCGGACGGGTGAAGATCCCGCGCTGGCTGCGCCAATATGCCGGCGGCGATCTGCAGTTCGACGTGATTGCGGGTCGCGATTTCCCTGATGATCTCTCGCCTTATGCCCTGACTATTCAATGCGGGGGCTGCACGGTGAACCGCAAGATGCTGCTGTTGCGTCAGCGCCGCGCTGAGGCGCAAGGGGTGCCGATGACCAATTACGGCGTGGCCATCTCGCGGGTGCAGGGGGTGCTGGACAGGGCGCTCGAATGTTTCCCGGCAGCCCGTGAAGCCTATGAGCGCGCCAATCAGGGATAATCCCGCGCGGCTTCGCTGGGGCGTGGTGTGACCACGGCCATCGGTTCGGCAAGGATACCCGTGAAATGAAAAGCTCGGCTCCATCCACTGCAGGATTTCCTGTCGTGGATGGAGCCGAGCTTTTTCAAACTGTTATCTGTGCTTGATGGAGTGACCCGGCCCGGTGCCGATCATGCGGCCGATCGACCAGATGCGAGCGGAGGCGCAGCCGGCACAGAGGTGATCCTCCTCATCGACGCAGGGCTTGTCGGGGTAGAGCATGTAGCTCTTGCGGTATTTGCCCGGCGTTGCGTTGGGCATGAAGACATTGGCGCCGCGCTGCAGGACCAGATCGCGGCCAGCGTGCGGCCATATGGCATCGAAGGCGGTGGTGGCCGGGATATGGGCGTCCGGGTTGACGATCCTGAGGGCCGCAACGGCGGCAAAATACATGTCCGGGTCATCGGCATAGGCATTGAGCTGGCCGGCCAGCGGCGTATCCGGGTGGGCGATGAACGGACCGATGCCGATCATGTCGAGATCGAAGTCGCGACACAGCAGGATGTTGTCGGCGAGGATCTCCAGCGTTTCGCCGGGCACGCCGATCATGAAGCCGGAACCCACTTGTGCCCCGACGGAACGCAGGTCGCGCAGGCATTGCAGGCGATCCTCAAGGCTGCAGTCGGGATGCAGGCTGGCAAAGAGGTCCGGATCGGATGTCTCAAAGCGCAGCAGATAGCGGTCCATGCCGGCTTCGCGCCAATAGGCATAGGTGTCGCGGGGGCGATTGCCGCAGGACAGCGTTACCGCCAGGCTTGTCTCGGCCTTGATCCGCCGGACGATCGTGGCGATCCGCTCGTCTTCCTTGGGTGTGGCGACCTCGCCCGACTGCAATACGATCGTGGTCTGGCCGGACGCCTGCATGCGATGGGCGACGTCCATGATCTCGGTGGAATCGATGCGATAGCGCTTGGGATTCCGGTTGGACTTGCGGATGCCGCAATAGACGCAATCGTTGGCGCAAATGTTGGAGAACTCGACGATGCCGCGCAGGTAGACCGCGTCCCCCATCACATCGGCGCGCACAAGGTCGGCGCGGGCAAAGAGTTCGTCCCGTGGACTTTGAAGCAGTTCGATGACGCTCTGACGGTTGAAGAGGGACATGACTGGCGGCTTCCTGATGCGGCTCGGTGCAGGCCGAACAGCCTGAGCTCGATGCGTTTGAAGCCAGATAACAAGAACAAGAGGCAGCCCGCTTTGCGGCGGATCACATGCCGCGTGAAAAGTTGTCTTTTCCATTCGGGTCTCGGCCGAGAAAGCGTCAAATTTTGACAGTCGTCCCAAGCAGTTCTGTGTGTCTGCCGCCCGGCGCGTTTGTTACTTCCTATTGCAAAGACCTGCCCCCGCCAGCGCCGACCCGGTGCGGCCTGGCACGTCATGTGGTCTGGAGTAGGAAATGGCTCGGCTTGGCACCCGATTTTTGACTGATTTGGTTTGTGGCGCCCGGCGCCTCTTGGGTGGCCGCGAGTTGCGACGCCTTGTGGTCGCCCTGCATGTCGGGATCATTTTCCTGATGTCCGCGGGCTATGCCATGGCGGCCGATGCCGTTGCGCCTGATTTCACGATCAATTTGACGATGGGTGACCATTTCAGCGTCGAGCAGGCCATCGAGACGCACGCGTCGGGCAGCTATATCGACTATAGCTTCGGCGACCCGTCTCACGGGCACTACGCCAATGACGGCGATCATTATTACAATCCGGACTCCTGTTTTGTCGGCACCGACACGATCAGCTACACGCTCTTTTCGGAAGGTCCCGATGGAACCATTTCGACGACAGGCACGATCACCATCAACGTGACTGGTCCGACGGTAACCGTCTCACCGGCAAGTCTTGCGGACGGCGTGGTCGGGACCGGTTACAGCCAGACCGTGTCGGGAAGTTCGTCGACCTCCGGCACCTGGGCCTACTCCGTATCGGCCGGCAGCCTGCCGGCTGGGCTCGGCATCGATACAGGCTCCGGCGAGATCTCCGGGACACCGACCGCTGCGGGGACTTCGTCCTTCACGATCGAAGCCGCGCTCAGCGGCACCAGCCATGGCAGTTGTACCTTCACCGGGACTCGTGATTACTCGATCACCGTGAGTGCGGCCCCGCCAGTAGCTTCCGACGTTTCGATGTCGGTCGAGGAAAACAGCAGCGGCAACGCCGTAGCTCTGTCGATCAGCGGATCCTATACGTCAGTAGCGGCGGCCACATCTCCGTCGCATGGCTCGATCAGCGTTGCCGGCACGACGATGTCCTATACCCCCGATGCGGACTATTCGGGCCCTGACAGCTTCACCTATACTGCGACCGGTCCGGGCGGAACGTCAAATGCCGCCACTGTGTCGATTACGGTGAGTTCGACCCCGCCGGTGGCTGCCGACGTTTCGATGACGGTTGAGGAAAACAGCAGTGGCAACGCCGTAGCTCTGTCGATCAGCGGGGGCTACACGTCTGTGGCGGCGGCCACCTCTCCCTCGCATGGTTCCGTCAGTGTTGCCGGCACGGGCATGTCCTATACGCCTTCGGCGGACTACTCGGGCGCCGACAGCTTCACCTATACTGCGACCGGTCCGGGCGGCACATCTAATGTCGCGACCGTGTCGATCACCGTTCAGCCGGTGACGACCGTGACGCTCACGCTCACCCCCGCGTCATTGCCCCATGGTGTCGTCGGAGCGCCTTATAGCGAAACCTTTGTCGCCTCGGGGGGCACTGCACCCTACACTTATGAGCAGCGTGCGCGCGCATCCGGGCTGCCCGCCGGGTTTGTGCTTGCCGCCGACACCGGCATTCTCGCCGGCACGCCGCGGGAGGCCGGGACTTTCACCTTCTCCGTCACCGCTACGGACTCTGGTGCTCACACTGTAACCCGCAGCTACTCCCTGATCATCGATCCGAAGCCCGACCCGCTCGATGACCCTGAAGTCCACGAGATCGTAGATACTCAAGGGGTGACCGCCGATCGCTTCGCCTTCGATCAGATGGATAATGTCAATGGCCACCTTGAGGGGCTGCATGGCGCCAACTGTCTCGTCAACAGCCTGGACGCCAATCTGAGCGGTGGTCAGACGGATCTCAATGCCGCGCCGGCCGGTAGCGCCACGGCGTCGGCCGGCGGGACTGGCGGTGGTGCCAAGACCGGTCCTGTCGCCAGCAAGCGCAAAGATGAGCCCGGTGCTTCCTGCTCGACGCTCGCCAACGGCCGGATGGCCGTGTGGTCGGCAGGCAATGTGAACTTCGGCTCGACCAAGGCGAATGGCGATCTTGCCGACTTCATTTCGGTTGGACTGAGCGCCGGTCTGGATTTCCGGCTCAACAGCGATCTTGTCATTGGTGGTGGTCTCGGTTTCGGGCGCGACAAGACTGATATCGGCGATCAGGGGACATCGGTTGACGGCAAGGCCGTACTCGGCTTCGTCTACGGAAGCTGGACCCCCGTGGACAATGTCTTTGTCGACGGTGTTGCCGGGGTTGGCACGATGTCCTTTGACACCGATCGCTATGTCTTGAAGACAGACAGCCTGGTGTCGGGCACGCGTGATGGCCGCCAGGTCTTCGGCAGCCTGACGGCTGGCTACACGCTTGAGAATGGCGGTTTGACCTTCTCACCCTATGGCCGGATTTCCGCCGCCTATTCGGTCTTTGACCCTTACGACGAATCCGGAAGCACGGGCAACGAACTCAGCTTCGGCCGGCAGACCCGCTCGACGGTTACCGGCCTTGTCGGCGTACGCCTGGCCTATGCCATTGAGACCGAATGGGCATTGGTAGAACCGCGCCTGCGGCTTGAGTATGGTCATGACTTTACCGGCTCAAGCGCCCTGGAAGTGACCTATGCCGGTGGTGGTTCCGGTGGCACTTCGGCTTCGGGCACGGACAGTCAGGCTGACTTCTTCAATGTCGGCATTGGCGGTGATGTCCGCTTCACCAATGATGTCGCGCTCGGCCTTGACTATACGCTGCGGGCTGATGGCGATGGGGTAAGCCAGCAGCAGATCCGCTTCAGTCTGGTCAAGCAGTTCTGACGGCCAGCGACAGCACGGAGATGAATGGCAACGCCCGGCGACATCACATCGCCGGGCGTTGTTTCTCGAGGGGGCTGTCCGCAGCGAAAGATCAGGCGCGGCTTCTCTTTGCCGCCGCAATGATTTCACCGAACAGGTCGAGATCGGCGAGCGAATCGGCTGGCGGTGTCGGGTTGGTAGCCCCTTGGGTGGCGAGGGCATGGAAGGCGCGCATTTCAACGTCGAAGGGATCCTGGTGGAAGGGACCGAGGCGGGTCAGGCGGTTGCCGGTCTCGGTCGAGTCCTGCAGGTCCGTCCACATGGGCAGGTTGCGGATGTAGGGCGTCGGATATTCGAAGGAAATCCGACGGTTGCGGGTGTTGATCTCCATGCCGGCCTCGAAGCGGACCACGTCGCCGATCATGCATTCGTAGATGGCGTTGAAATGGCCGTAGTCGAGGAGGGCCGTGATCTGCATGCCACCGAGCTTCACCTCGGCTGCAACCACACGTTTTGGGCTGCCGCCCAGAATGTCGCGCATGGCCGAGAGGGAGTGCGAGGAAAGACCGGTCAGCACCTGATAGGCGGTCTGCAGATCAGCGGGGGCGTCCGGGCCGCAGACCTCCGCCAGCATGGAGGCGCGCAGGGCGCGGCTCGTGGCGATGAGATCGGCGGAAATGTCGTCCTTCGGGGTGACGACGCTGTCGGTCTGGCGGAAGAACCAGGGGCCTTCGCAGATCACGTCGCGCACCCGCACATAGGTGATCTCCTCGCGCGGCGGCATCGCGGCCTTGGCGGCGGTGAAGGCAGGGGCGAAGCGGCGCATGTAGCCGACCATGACCGTCTTGTCGCTGCGGACGGCCGCGAGCGCTTCGAGGTCGGCCCGGGTCAGACAGGCCGGTTTCTCAAGGAAAACATGCTTGCCGGCGGCAAGCGCGGCGCGGGCGTGCTCGCCATGATGCTGGTCGGGGCTCAGTACCATGACCGCGTCGATGCCGGGATCGGCGAGCAGGGCCTCGACCGAGGGATGACGACGGGCAATGTCCCAGCGATCGGCAACCGTGGCCAGGACCGACGGTGACGGATCATAGGCCGCTGCGACCGCAAACAGGTCGCCGAGACGAGAAAGTATCGGCAAATGAATGAGTTGGGCGACTTCTCCGAGCCCGATGAGGCCGAGTGACAGGGCCATTGGATACTCCTCCTTCAGAGATGGTCCGACAGCGGTGCGGCGAAAGGGTGGGGCGGGACGCTGCCCGCAGGCCTTTCCGAATCCGACGCTGTCCTATCGCGACTGACTTAAATTCATGTCAGTGATTTTTTCAATCCAGATGTGGGCGCTTTTTTGCCGAGACAAGTGCGATCCTTGTTCGGATCGCCTTGTCCGCGTCGAATGGTCCGGAAAATCCGGCCTTGTTGGAAAAATGACGCGGCGTCTATTAATTTATGTTTTGTGGATTTAATATCCGACTGACCGTGGCGCTCACCGTCGAATCAGGGTGGGCGCTGCGTCTTGAAAACGAGGAGATCGGGACGATGAAAATCGCGACTGCACCGGACGCCTGGGGCGTGTGGTATGCCAGCGATCCGCGGCAGGTGAGTTGGGAGAGGTATCTCGACGAGGTGCGCGACGCGGGATATTCCGCAACCGAAACGGGGCCTTACGGCTATCTGCCCACCGACCCGGCCAAGCTTCTCGACGAACTCGGCAGCCGTGGCCTCTCGGTGTCGGGCACGGGGATCGTGCATCCGCTCAGCACGGCTGACGGTCTGTCGACGCTGTTGCCGCGGGTGCGCCAGACGGCGGAGCTTCTCAAGGCGACGGGCGGCGGCTGGATCCTGCTGATGGACGACTCCGACCTCTATCCCCTTGGAAAGGGACGCGAATTGGCTGGAGCCGAGTGGAGCCGCCTTGTCGAGGCGACGCGGGCGGCGGCCAAGCTGACGGTCGAGGAATATGGGCTCGGCTTCGTGTTTCATCCGCATGTGGGCACGGGCGTCGAGACCGAGCCGGAGATCATCCGGCTTCTGGAGGAAACCGACGAGAAGCTGGTGGGCCTATGCTTCGATTTCGGCCATCATGCCTATTCCGGCTATGACCCGGTGGCCTTCATGAAGCGCTATGCCAGCCGCATTCCCTATTACCATTTCAAGAATCTCGATGGCGCGATGCGCAAGAAGATCGCGGACGAGAAGATTGATTTCGTTCAGGGATTCCAGATGGGCGTCATGTGCGAGCTGGACAAGGGCGTGGTGGATTTCGCTGAAGTCACCGACTTCCTCAGGGCGAGTGGCTATGACGGCTATGTGGTTGTGGAGCAGGACATGTATCCCTGCCCGCCGGAAAAGCCCTTCCCGATTGCCAAGCATAACCGCGAGGTTCTGCGCAGGCTCGGGCTCTGAGAGGGACGGGGCGAGGGTGCCGCGCCTTGGTGGCACCCTTGCCAAACAGCTTGAATTTGCAGGAAGATTGGCGTCAAATGACGCTCCGCCATAGCCGTTGATGCCGGCAGCAAGATCCAAAGATGAAACGCAAGAGACGATGAACACCGACGTCAGCAGCCAGATCGATGGCAGCCGTATCGAGGATGCGCGCATCTTCAATCGCCGTCTGGTGTTCGAAACCATCTTCCAGCGCGGGCCGATCAGCCGCGTGGAGATCTCGGGGCTGGTGCGCCTCAAGCCGCAGACCATTTCCTCGATCACAAGAGAGCTTCTGGATCAAGGGCTTATCATCGAGGCCGGGCGGTCGAGCGGCCTGCGTGGTCAGCCGCAGATCTATCTGGACGCCAATGCTGCCGCGGGGTTCTCGATCGGGATCCATCTGGATCGCGGGCAGGTGCTGGTCAAGGTCTGCGATTTGAAGCGCAGCGAGGTGACTCGGCGGGACTTGCAAGTCGATACACGCAATGCGGGTGATGCCCTGTCATTTATCGCCATATCGATCGGGGATATCCTCGGTGAACTGGGGATCGGTCGGGAGAAGGTGTGGGGCGTCGGCGTGGTGCTGCCGACATTTGGCAGTAGTGCCTATGATTTCGACTTCAGCCTGCCCGATTGGGACGACTGGCGCGATGTGTCGGTGGCCGAGCGGCTGCAGCAGCTGACCGGGCTGGCCGTCTATACGGAAAATGACGCGACGGCGGCGGCTATCGGCGAGCGCTTCCACCGGCATGACGATCCGGCGGCTGATTTCTGCTATATCTACATCGGCAATGGCACGGGTGCGGGCCTGATCGTCGACGGCATGCCCTTCAAGGGCGCGCGCGGCAATTCCGGCGAGGTCGGCCTGCTGCCGGTGTTCGGCATCGATGGATCGCCCGCCTGGCCGGAGCGGGAAACCCGGGATATCCTGTCGATTGGCGGCCTGCGCCAGGCAGTGGGCGCCGCCGATGACGCGACGGCAATGGCGGAGGCCGAACGGCTGCTGAAGCTGCGCGACCATCGGCTGATGCAATGGATGGATGCGGCCGCCGCCGCCCTGCGGGATATCACCGCCATCATCGAAGTGCTGTTCGATCCGGAGTTCGTGGTGGCTGGCGGCCTGCTGCCGCGGCCGGTGGTGGAGCTGCTGGTGGAGCATGCCTATCCGCTCAGGGCGACGCCGGCGGCGCGGCGCGATCGGCAGCAGCCGCGCCTGACGGCGGCGGCGCTGATCAAGGATGCGGCGGTGACCGGCGCAGCCATGCTGCCAATCTTTGTCAATACCAACCCGAACTTCCGCCATCTCTACGTGCGGCAGATCCCGCAGGACGTGCGCCCGATCGATGGCGTGGGGCCGGCGGAGATGTCGTGATTTCGTCGCCCGAGCGCCCGATGAGCGCGGCGGGAATGTCACGGTTATGTCGCCCTGGCTGAGGGGAGCGGAGATGTCGCGCATTCGTCGCCTAGGCGCTCGATGAGCACGGCGCGAATGTCGCGGTTAGGTCGCCCCGGCAGAGACGGGCGCAACAGCACCAAAAATCGGTCCGCACGTGTATGGAAGCGCGGGCGATGATCGCCGAGCGGACGCGGCGAGTGCGGCCGGATGGGGGCGACTGTCCTGTCGATCGCCCCACGATCGTCTCAGCTTCGATGGATCACCATGTTGTCGCGATAGAGCGCGAAGGGGCCGATGCCGATCTCGATCGGATCGCCTTCGCGGACGGCGCGCGCCTTGTCGAGATGGACCTTGACGGTGGTTCCATCGGGGAGGGCGACGTCGGCGAGCACATAGGCGCCGAGATTGACGGTGCGGGTGACCGTGGCCTTGAGGCCGGCTCCCTCGCCGACCTTCCAGTCCTCGGGACGAATGGCGAGCGTAGCAAGGCCATCGGCCACCGGGGCGGACAGGGCCTCGCCGGCAAAGGCCAAGCTTCCCCCCGAGACGGTGGCGGATACCAGATTCATGACGCCGATGAAGCCGGCGACGAATTCGGTCTGCGGGCGGGCGTAGATCTCGTCGGGGGTGCCGACCTGTTCGATCTTGCCCTTGGACATGACGACGATGCGGTCGGCGAGCGCCAGCGCCTCGTCCTGGCCGTGGGTGACGAAGATGGTGGTGATGCCGAGCTGGCGCTGGATCTGGCGCACTTCCTCGCGCAGGTGTTCGCGCAGGTGCTGGTCGAGGCTGGCGAAGGGCTCGTCGAGCAGGAGGATCTTGGGTTCGAGCACGATGGAGCGGGCGATGGCGACGCGCTGCTGCTGGCCGCCGGAGAGCTGGCTGGGGTGACGCTTCTCATAGCCGGTGAGACCGACCAGTTCCATGACGCGGGCGATCTTGGCGGCCACCTCGTCGCGCGAGAACTTGCGCAGCTTGAGGCCGAAGGCGATGTTCTCCCAGACATTCATGTGCGTCCACAGCGCATGGCTCTGGAAGACCATGGCGGTGGGGCGCTTGTCGGGCGGCACGGGGGCGACATCGACGCCGTCGATCAGGATCTTGCCCGAACTCGGGATTTCGAAGCCACCGATCATCCGGAGCAGCGTCGACTTGCCCGAGCCCGAGGGACCGAGCAGGCAGACGAGTTCGCCGTCGGCGATGGAAAGCGACAGGGTGTCGACGGCGGCAAGGTTCGAGTAGCGCTTGGAAATGTCCTGAAGGTCTAGGCTGGCCATCTCAAAAGATCCAAAGTGGACGCTCAACGGGCGAGGGGGTGCCGGCTGAGGTCAGGCTCCGAGGCCCTTGGCGAAAGTGTCTGAGCCGAGTACGCGGCGAGCGAGCAGCAAGGCGGCGAGCGAGGGAACCCAAAGCAGAACCGAGAGCACCGCGCCGTATTGCACGACCATCTGGTTGTTGATCATCTGCATCATCAGGATGGGCATGGTGGTGATGCGCGGTGCGCCGACCAGCCAGGCGCCTTCGGTTTCATAGAAGGTCCAGACGAAGGTCATCAGCACGGCGGCGGCGATGGAGGGCAGGGCCTGCGGCAGGGTGATCGACCAGAACACCCGCAAGGGGCCGGCGCCCACATCGCGGGCGGCTTCCTCCATGTTGCGGCTGACGCCCCGGAAGGCGGCGGTGGGCAGCCAGATCATCAGGAGCAGCGTGGTGAGCAGCTGCACGATGACCACGCCGGTGACGGTGCCGACCAGATTGAACACCAGGAACAGCACGGCGAGCGAGATGGTGATGGCAAAGCGCGGGAAGGCGGTGGCCATCAGGAAGGACATCATGAAGGCTTGCCGACCGGGGAACTCCATGCGGGCGAAGGCATAGGCGGCCGGCAGGCAGATCAGCGCCGACAGGCCCGTCACCAGGGTGGTGATCTTCATGGACGTCCAGAAGGCGCTCCAGACATCGGGGCGTTCGAGCACCTTGCTCCAGAAGCGCAAGCCCCATTTTGTCGGCAGCAGCGAGGGATAGAACCACTGTTCGGCAAAGGCCCAGATGAAGACGGTCAGCACCGGCAGCAGGATGAAGAAGACGAGGGCGGCCGCGATGACGAGGCCGGCGAGATCGAAGCGCCTGATCATGCCACGGTTTCCTTCTCGGCCTTGCGGCGGTTGCCCATGGACAGGATGTAGAGAAGGCCGGCGACGGAGCAGATCAGGAAGGTGATCGTGGCCTGGGTGCCGGCCTGCAGCGGATCGCGCACGGAGGAGAAGGTGCGCAGCATGAAGGGGCCCATCAGCTCGGGGCTGGTGGGGCCGAGCATGTAGGGCTGCAAGACCGAGCCGAACAGGCTCAGGAAGTTGAGCGAGGTGCAGACCACCAGCGAGCCGCGGATCTGCGGCAGCACGATGGACCAGAGAATCCTGAGGCGCGAGGCACCGACATCCTGGGCGGCCTCGATGGCGGCATTGGAAATGCCGGCGAGACCGGCCGTCAGCACCAGGAGCGTGAAGGGCATGGCATCCCAGAGCAGGCCGATGACCGGCCCCCAGGGCGTCATGATCGGCGTCTGGTAGCCGGTGATGCCCACGTGTTCGAGGAGCGACTGCAACAGGCCATTGGGGCCGATGTAGCGGATCAGCGCGTAGCAGATGATCACGCCGGGCACGAACATGGGGAAGAGGGCCAGCGCCTGGATGAAGGTGGCCAACCGGCCCTTTCGGAAGCGCAGATAGAGCGCGATCGGCAGGTTGACGACGATCAGCAGGATCAGCGTGACCACCGTGGTCCAGAGCGTGATGCCGAGATTGTTGAGGCTGTAGCTGTCGTTGAAGAAGCGGGCATAGTTCTCGAGCGAGAAGCCGGGCGAGCCGTCGGCGGCGCCGAAAGTGCGCAGGACGACGCGCAGCGCGGGATAGAGCAGAAACAGCCCCATCAGCACGACCGGTGCGGCGATCATCAGAAGACCGAGCGGATTCTTGGAGGTCTTGGGCGGCGGAGCGAGATCGGATGCCATGGATCGCCTGGGGGATTGAGGTCAACGCCGTCCGTGGAAGGGGAACGCGCCTTGACGAAGGCCTTGCCCGTCTGCCGGGGGCGGCGACCGCAGTCGCCGCGGCAGGAAAAGAGCTTCACCGGGCCTTTTTTTGGAGGATGAGGGTGGCCCGGTGAAGCAGGTCGCGCCGCAACAGGAGAGCGGTCGGCGCGGAAAGATCAGTCGCGGGCCAGATTGGCGGCGACTTCCCGGTACCAGCCGTCGAACAGCGACGGTTCCCAGGTGCCGGGAAATTCAGGGATGGAGGTGGGGGCCGCGGCGGCATATTTGGCCGCCAGCGCCGGATCCATGGCGTCCCACTTCAGCGACGGGAAGCCGCCGAGGCCGGTCACGATCTTGTTCTGGATCTCCGGCGAGATGATGAAATCGGCCAGCTTGACCGCCAGAGCGTAGTTGGCAGCGCTCTTGGGGATGACGATGGTGGAGAAGCCGCCGGTGAAGGCAAGGTCGCCGAGCTGGGCCAGGCGGGTCGATTCGGGCACGACGCCCTCGTTGATGGCGGTGAGCGCCATGTCCGACCAGGCGATGGTCATGGAGATGGCGCCGGAGGCCAGCAGCTGGATCGACGGCGTGTTGCCGGCGGTATATTCGCCGCCCTTGTAGAGCGAGGGGGCGATGTCTTTCAGCAGCGGCCAGAGCTTGTCATAGAAGGGCTTGGCGTAGCTCTCGGAGTAATTGTCGCCCTTGAAGAGGTCGGGGTTCTTGCCCGTGACTTCCTGCAGGGCGCGCTCGATGAAGCAGGCGCCCGAATCGCCCTTGTCGGGGCGGGCATAGGCGAACTCGCCCGGATTGGCCTTGATCCACTCGATCAGCTCGGGGAAAGACTTGGGCGGGTTGGGGATCTTGTCGCCGTTGTAGAACATCACCACCTGGCTGCCGCGATAGGGCAGCGACCATTCATTGCGAACGGTGACCGGATTGATGTTGGCGTAATTGGCAAGGCCGGCCTTGGGGAAGTCGGTCCACAGGCCCGCGGAGATGGCGTCGGCCGGATGATAGGGGCCGTAGGCTTCGAGGAAGTCGACCTGCGGGTCGGTCTTGGTCTGCAGGGCGGCGAAGGCGCGCTCGGCCAGCAGATCGGTGGCCGCGCCGCCGCCGGAGGAGACGAGGTTCAGCGTGACGCCGGCATTGGCGGCCTCGAAACCGGGCTTGATCACCTGGGTCCAGAAGTCGAGGATGTTGGTGTCGGAGTTGATGATGACGTCGATGACGCCCGGCGCGGCATTGGCGCGGAGCACGAAGGTGCCGGCCATCAGGCCACCGAGGCCGAGGGCGGACGATGTCTTCAGGAAATTGCGCCTGCTGAGATCAGAAACGTTCATCAAATACCTCCCGGAGCGTGAACCGATCGCCGGGTCGGTGTGGAACGTTGCCACCCCTCGTCGGCGTTTCCAAGGGCGCAGTTCCCTCTTGCTGCCCGTCTTAAATTCTTAGCATGAATTTTATCGGGGGTGTCAAGCGGTAACTTTTGGCCGAATGCGTCATATTGTTCCCCTGAGACTCGCACGATGTCCAGTGCGGTGCGGCATTGATGGGAGTCCGGGGTGACAAGTGCTGGAATTCCTGTTGGAAATCCGGTGCATCCTGCCCGACGCGGGGGGAATCGGCGGGCGGGCGAACGCCGGGGCGGCCCTTGGGGCGCGATTAAATTCATAACGAGGATTTTAGTCCGTTTGCTTTTGCGATCGGCTCGCATTAAAACGTTCCAAACCCGTTCCCGCACCGTCCCCATCCCGGGAGGTGCCCAGCCCGGACAGCCGCCATGAAAGACTTCCGAGACCGTCAGCGCCGCCTTCACCACATTCTCGAGCATCTCAATGTGTGGGCACAGGAACTTGCCGCCTGGGAGATCCAGCGCGAGCTGCCGATCCGGGACTGGACGGAAAGCACGCCTGACGGCGCCAGCCGGCGGATCAAGCTCGGCGAGCCCTGGGCGGATCGGCACGGCATCCACGCCTTTCGCTCGGAGCCGGTGGACCCGCAGGCGGTGCTCGCGGGCTGCGTGCGCGAACTGCTGCTCGATTTCGGCGGTGAGGCGCTGGTGACGCTGAAGGACGCCACCGGCGAGATCCTCGACCGCTTCGGTGCCAATCCGCGCCATCGCCAGTTCCGGCCGCTGCCGCAGGGCGCCTTCGTGATCGAGGCGGAAGTGGCGGCCCGCTCGCTGTTCGGCCATCCCAACCGCGCGCCGCAGCTCACTGCGGCGGCGCTGATCGATTTCTCCCCGGAGATTCGTGCGTTGCGCCGCCGGCTGGAGGTGGTGATCAAGACGGCGCTGTCGGCGAAGGACGAGACGCTGGCCCGCTCGCTGGCCGAGGTGGGCGAGATCGCCGTGTCCAGGCTGCGCCTGCCGACGGCCACGGTGGACGTCGGCCCTCGCCTCGCCTCGCTGCCCTTCGCCGAGGGCATCTGGGAACGCTCCTTCGAACCGTCGGACGCGCCGGCCCCGCTGGGCGCGGCGGCGATCGCCTCGGTGCAGGCGGCGGTGACGGCGCTGGACGCCGGGCTCGACGAATTGCGCGCCGCCTATCCCAAGCAGGGCAAGGTGCTGGTGACCGGCCATGCACATATCGACTATGTGTGGCTGTGGCCGCAGCCGGAGACCGTGCGCAAGATCACGCGCACCTTCAACTCGGTGGTGTCGCTGATGGCGGCCTATCCCGAATTCCGCTTCGTGCAGTCGTCCTCGCTCTATTACGACCATATCGAGGAGGAAGATCCGCGCTGCCTCGATCTCATCAACAAGGCGGTGGAGCGGGGACAGTGGGAGCCGATCGGCGGCATGTTCGTCGAATGCGACACCAACATGCCCTCGGCGGAGGCCTTTGCCCGCCAGTTCCTCCTGGGCCAGCAGGGCTTCATGAAGCGCTTCGGGGAGACCTGCCGCACGGCCTGGCTGCCCGATACCTTCGGCTTCACCGGTGCCATGCCGCAGATCATGCGCCAGGCCGGCATCGATACGCTGGTCACCATCAAGGTGAGCTGGTCGGAAACCAACCGCATGCCGGAGAATGTGTTCCACTGGCAGGGCAATGACGGCTCGCGCGTGCTGGTGCATACCTTCGACGCCTATGACAATGACGGCTACAACATGCTGATGCAGCCCGAGGCGCTGGTGGAAGTGTGGGGCAAGCATGCGGCCAAGGATCTCACCGACACGGTGATCGCCACCTATGGCTGGGGCGACGGCGGTGGCGGTCCGGCCCCCGACCAGATCGAGGCGCTGCCGCTGCTCAACAAGATGCCGGCGATCCCGACCGTGGAGCACGGCTCGATCCAGGATCATATCGATAGCCTCAAGGCGGGGCTCAAGGACGCAGCCGTGCCGGTGTGGCAGGGCGAAATGTATCTTGAGTATCACCGCGCCACGCTGACCTCGCAGGCGCGCGTCAAGCAGCTCAACCGCCGCGCCGAGAACGCGCTGGTGGCGGCCGAGGCGCTCTCGGTCCTCGACCGGCTCGCCGGCAGCGAAGTCGCGGCGGCAGATCTCGACGCCGATTGGCGGCTGACGCTGCGCAACCAGTTCCACGACATCCTGCCGGGCTCGTCGATCCGCGAGGCCTATGAGCAGACCGTGCCGGAACTCGAAGGCGTGGTCGCCCATGCCGAGGCGGTGGCGGCCGAGCGGCTGGCGGCTCTGGCGTCGCGGCTCGGTGGCGAAGGGGGCGTGACGGGTCTGGCGGTGGCCAACATCTCCGGTTCGGCCAAGCCCCATTGGCAGGTGACGAGCCCCGAGCCCCTGCCGGCGGCTCTGGCGCCGCAGGCGATCGAGGGCGGCTATGTGGCGGCGTCCGACGCGGCACTGGCGCCGCTCTCCGTCGGCTTTGCCGGGGCGGGCTCGACGGCACGCGTCACGGTGGACGGTCTTGCCATGGAGAACGACCTCGTCCGCGTCGAGATCGACGCCAAGGGCCGGATCGCCTCGCTCTATGACAAGCGCAGGGCCCGCGAGACGGTGGATGGCGCGGCCAACCGCATCATGGTCTATCCCAATGATCTGCCGCGCAATTTCGACGCCTGGGACATCGAACCGGGCTTCGCGCTCGGCGGCTATGAGCTCGACAGCGTCGACAGCCTGGCGGTGACCGCCACCGGTCCGCATATGGCGGAGATCACGGTGACGCGCAGCCTTTCGGCGAGCCGGATCGTCACGCGCTACCGGCTGTGGTCGAACTCGGCTCGTCTCGACATCAAGACCGACATCAGCTGGCACGACCGCCGCACCTATCTGCGCGCCGCCTTCCCGGTGAACGTGCTGGCCGAAAGCGCCGCCTTCGATCAGGCGATCGGCGTTACCGTCAGGGCGACGCATGACAACACCACCTGGCAGCAGGCGCAGTTCGAGGCCTGCGGCCATCGCTTCGTGTCCATGAGCGAGACCGATTTCGGCGCGGCGCTGCTGTCGGCGGACAAATACGGCTTCTCGGCCAAGGGCAACGTGATGACGCTGAGCCTCATCCGCGGCCCGCTCTATCCGGACATGCTGGCCGACGAGGGCGAGCATAGCTTCACCTACGCGCTGCTGCCGCATGACGGGCGCTGGTGGTCGGCCGAGGTGCAGGCGGAAGCCGATCTCCTCAACGATCCCCTGCGCTTCGTCGGCGTGGCGTCGGGCGCGGGCCTGCCGTTCCGGCCGATCGCCTGGGACGGGCTCGACGCGCGCTTCAACGCGCTCAAGCCGGCCGAAGACGGCGACGGTGCCGTGCTGCGCGTGAGCGAAGGGGCGGGACGGCGCGGCCGCTTTGCCCTGACGGTTCCCGCCGGCCAGGACGCGACGCCGGTGGACATCCTGGAAATGCCCGACGGTCGTGAGGATGGGCTGGTGACGCCCTTCCGCATGCTGAGCTGGCATATCGGGTGAGTATGGCCGGACGGTCGCCACTTCCAAGGTGGCGACCGTCTGACCGGTGCTCTTCTGCGGAAGTTTACTTATGCAAATCGAATGATAATCTGGGTTTAGAGTCCGCCCGGCGCGTGGAAGCGGAAATTTAAGGCCTCTTGGCGATGATGCACATTCAAAATCACGCAAGTGAAGCAAGAATGTCATTCCAAGCCGCAAAATCGGTGCGTCGCCGAATCCTGCTTGAGGCCGTGATCATCTTCACGGCTTGCCTGCTGGCCTTTGTGGTTGCCAGCAATCTTGGGCTGCACGAACGACTGCATGAATGGGCGAGCGGTCACCCTGGGGAGATGGCAAGCCGGGAAAGCCTTGCGCCAGTTCACGCTCCCGGCGAAGCGCCGACGATCGAGCAGAACATCGTCGGTCTTGCCCTGCTGGCCTGGCCGTCTTTCGGCGCCGATGAAATCATCACCTTCGGCCTGTTCCTCAGTCTTGCTCTTGCCATCTTCACCTCGCTCCAGCTTCTGCGCATGCGGCGCACGCTGAACGAGCGTATTCTGGCGGAAGCCACGGCGCTGCAGCTGGCGCTGCACGACGCGCTGACCGGGCTGCCCAATCGGCGACAGTTCGAGGACTGGCTTGGCCGCTATTGCGTGGCGCGGCCGGCGGGCATTCGCGCCCTGCTTTTCCTTGACCTCGACGGCTTCAAGCCGGTGAACGATGTCTATGGTCACGCCGCGGGCGACACGGTCCTCGTCGATGTGGCCTCACGCCTGAAGGCCATCGGCGGCATCGAAATCTGCGCCCGGTTCGGTGGTGACGAGTTTGCCATCCTGTCCGAGCCGCTGGCCAGTCGCGACCAGGCTCTGGCGATTGCCCAGACTGTTCTGGCGGCTTTCGCGGAGCCTTTTGCCTTTTGCCAGGGACGCGCCTTTGTCGGCACCAGCATCGGTGTCTCGCTCGTCGAGGGCGGCAGCGAAACGGTGGAGGAAAAGCTGCGGCAGGCCGACGTGGCGCTCTACAAATCCAAGTGCGCCGGGCGGAGCCGGATCTCCTTCTTCGACGTGGAGCTCGACGAGGCCGTGCGGGCGCGCAACAGCCTGGAAATGCGCCTGCGCCAGGCCATCGAGGATGATCTTGTCGTTCCTTACTTTCAGCCCTTGGTGGATATCCAGAGCGGTGAGGTGGTGGGCTTCGAGGCGCTGGCGCGCTGGACCGACCCTGAGGCCGGTGTCGTTCCCCCCGATCGCTTCATCCCCTTGGCGGAAGAAGCAGGACTGATCGACGAAATCGGTCGCGTGATACTGGTCAAGGCCGTGCGCCAGGCCGTCACCTGGCCGGAACACATGACGCTGTCGGTCAATCTCTCTCCGGTCCAGCTCAAGGATCCCGCCCTGGGTCTCAAGATCCTGAACATCCTGACCAAGGAGGGGTTTTCACCCCGTCGTCTCGAGGTCGAAATCACCGAGAATGCGCTGGTTGCGGACATTGAAATGGCGCGGGTGACCTTCGAGCAGTTCCGCACTGCCGGCATCAAGATCATCCTAGATGACTTCGGGACGGGGCATTCGAGCTTGAATCATCTGCGGGTGTGCAAGTTCGACATGCTCAAGATCGACCGGAGCTTCGTGATGTCCCTGGGCGAGGACAGCGAGGCGGCCAAGATTGTCGATGCCATCATGGGGCTGTCGCGCAGCTTCGGCATTCCGGTGATTGCCGAGGGCATCGAGACCGAGATGCAGCTCGAGACCATGCGTGAACGCGGATGCGGCAAGGGGCAGGGCTACCTGTTTTCCCGTCCGCTCGAAGATGTCAGTTCCCTTTTGAATGCCTCGACGCCGAAAGGCAGATCTGCCGTCGGCTCCGTATGACCCGACGACAGCGGTCGTCCAGAGGCGACCCGATCCGATCAAGCTTGCGTCAGCCGCCTCTTGCCGTTGTGCTGGCAGAGGGGCTCGGCGTTCAGGCGAACTGTGATGCGCAGGCGATCGGTGGCAAGCTCGGGGCCGATCAATGGCGAGGCCTGCAGGCGCTGCCGGCAGCGCGGGACGATGTCCGTTGCGTGGTGCAGCGAGGCGGTGGCGAGGCAGATGTCGAGCACGGGCGGCGCGCCCTTGCTCCAATCGGCGGTGAAGTCGGTGACGGCTGCGTCGGCGAAGAGGATGTCGTCGAGGGTTGCCAAGGTGAGGCGGCCGGAGGGCATGTCGATGCCGGCATCGAGGCGACCTTCGACGACGAGGCGGGGCAGGATCGATCCGCAGGCGCAAGGGGCGGTGTCGAGGCGGGCGCGGTCGCCGGTGCGGTAGCGGATCAGCGGTTGGCCGCGGCGACGCAGCGTGGTGATCACGAGTTCGCCGGGCGTGTTGTCCGGACAGGGTGCGCCGGTCTGGGGATCGACGATCTCGGCGTGGATGTCGGGTGCTCTCAGGTGCATGCCGTCATGAACGGAGCATTCGACGGCGCCGCCAAGGCCGGTCTCGGTCATGCCCCAGTGGTCGAAGACCTCGGCGCCCCAGATATCTTCAAGGGCTTGCTTCAGTGGCGGCGGCAGGCGGTCCGAGCTCAGGAGCGCGGCGCGGACCCGATGGGTCGTGGGGCGGTGGCAGCGGGCGGCGGCGAGCATGCGAACGGGGGGACCGGCCACCACGTCGGCCCGCTCCGCCTCGATCAGCCGGCCGAGGTCTTCCGGTGGCAGGGTCCAGGGCACGAGGACGGCGCGGGCGCCGAGACGGGCCATGGCGGCCACGAGATTGTCGCCGATGGAGCCGGGCCGCTCGCCGGGAAAGGCGATCACCACCGTGTCGCCGGCGCGGGTGAACTGGCCCATGCCTGCGGCGAAATAGGCGATGATCGCGTCCACGTCGGCTTCGCTGAAATGCAGGCGCTTGGGGGCACCGGTGGTGCCGGAGGTGGGCAGCGTGACGATGCGGGCGATCTGGCTCTGCGAGACGGCGGTGAGGGGCGGATCGGCGCGCGTCAGGTCCTCCGGCGTGGTGAAGGGTAGCTGCGCGAGGTCCGAGATCCGGGCGAGCGGGACATCGGGCAAGGCGAGGCGCCGGTAGAAGGGGCTCGCCTGTCGGGCAAAGGCGATGGTGTCGTTGAGGAGGTGGAGCTGCGCGGCTTGCAGCGCTTCGGCGCTCAGAGGGGACGAAAGGCTGAGCGTGGCGGCGGTCCAGGCGTCGAGGGACATGGCCCTACTCCGCCGCCTGGACGAGTTGGCCCAGCAATTCCGGTTCGTGGTCGAGCAGACGAAGCAGGTTGCTCATGGCCTGACTGACAAGCACATCGCCAGCTTCGTATTTCTGGAAGGCGGAGGGGCCGCCGCCGATGAGGCGCGACGCCTCGCGCTGACTGAGTTTCAGCTTGCGACGGATCCGTCTGATCTCGACGGGTTCGACCAGACGCGCCGCTCGCGCCTTCAAGGTGGTCATGGCACGATGATAGACCTGCTGGCCTGCCTGGGTGAAAACGGCATCCTCGTCAGTGGCTCCGTACCAGCCGGGCATATCGACAGTGAGACTGTGGTCGCCGAAGGTGAGCTTGAGCGGGCGAATGCCGAAGGTCATGGGAAGACCGGTTTCAGGGGAGATCGGGTGATCCATCGCTCACTCCTTTGCCGTGAATGACAACAGGCGAAACTCGGACAGGCGGTCATCGGTAAACTTCAGATAGAGGAGACCGACCGCCGTCGGCACATGATAGACATCCTGCCAAAGTCGGTGATCGAAGTTTGACGTCGTCGACTTGTAGAAGTGGCTTGGCTTCATGCTGGAGATCACCGAGCGAATGTCGTTCATGTCGAAGCCGAGCCCCGCGGCGCCCAGCAAGGCGACGCGCGTGATCGCCATTCGACCATCGCTGGCCGCTTTCTTGAACGCATCGAGTTCGAAAGAAGGACGCCGCTTGTCGTTCATGATGCCAATGCTACCATAATGGTGTCATTTCGCGAAGCGCCTTTTGCCTTCTTCAAGCGCGAGACCAGCGGATCTGGCTTGGGTGCGAGGACCAGTTGAACTTTTCAGAGCACCAACTCTTCGATCAGTTTCGACCGTTCCGATCGGGAAACACCTTGGTTTTCCGTTCGTGCGAACGGTGACAGTTGCCCCTTCGGGGAAACAGTCACCGGCTCTCGTCGCGCCAGCCATGTTCGGTTCCGGGACTGCGACAATCTCATGGAGCTGCCCGATGCGCGCGGGTCATCGCCGATAGAGCGCCTTGCCGTCCATGCTGGTGAGGTTATAGGCGCAGAAGGGGATGACGCGGTTGTCGGGGGCCATGATGTGGATGTGGCATTGGCGCAGGCGGTCGATGTCCAGCGTCCAGGCGTCCTGGAAGGCCATGCCGGAGAGGCCGAGGGTGCGTTCGCGGCTGGCGAGGAAGGCGTCGAAGGCGTCCAGGCCGTCACCACAGGGACTGGCGGGGCGTTTCCACTGGCCGGCGACAGAACGGCGTTCGCGGTCGACGGCGGGGCTCGGACGGACGGCGTCGGGCTCGGGGGCGACGCCGCAGCAGGAGACGGGACCGCCGAGGGCGTGGAAGCGGTTGTCGCGGTCGACGCTGAAGCGGCCGGAGAAGGAGCAATAGGCGTTTTCCGCCGAACCCGGTCGGAAATCGGCGAGCGAGACGCCGGGGCAATGGCGGGCCAGCGCGCTCATCACCTCGGGGAGCGTGACGCGGTCGGCATCCTCGGGGGCCTTCAGGCAGCGGCCGAAATAGCTGACGGGCTGGAAGTGGACGGCGCGCACGGCGGGCAGGCGGGCGACGGCGAAATCGACGATGGCGCCGATCTCCTGGGTGTTGACGCCAGGCACCAGGGTGGGCACCAGCACCACGCCGATGCCGACGGCGGCGCAGGCGTCGATGGCCTTTTCCTTGAGCGCCATCAGGCGGGCGCCGCGGGTGCGCTGGTAAACCGCGTCGGTGACGCCGTCGAACTGCAGGAAGACGCAGTCGAGGCCGGCGGCGGCGAGGGCGGCGACATAGGCCGGATCGCGGGCGAGGCGGATGCCGTTGCTGTTGAGCTGGACGAAATCGAAGCCCTTGGAGCGGGTGAGCCTGATGATGTCGGCCAAGTCATCACGCACCGTGGGTTCGCCGCCCGACAGCTGGATGTGCACGCGGCCGCCGGCGGTGTTGAGCGTGTCGAGCCAGCCTTCGATGGTGGCGAAGTCGGCGTCCGTGCCCTGGCGGCCGGCGGAAGCAAAGCAGACCGGGCAGGCGATGTCGCAGCGCGAGGTGACTTCGATGAGCACGCAGCAGCTCTGCTGGCGATGGTCGGGACAGAGGCCGCAATCATGCGGGCAGCCCTTGTCGACGGCGGTGAGGCGGCCGGTGGGAGCCGAGCGCGGCGCCTGCTGTCGGCCCCAGGCGAGATAGGCGGCGGCGCCGCGCCAGACAGGCACCTCGAAACGGCCATGGGTGGGGCAGGTCTTGCCGAGATAGACGGTGTCGCCGCGCAGGAAGCGCTCGGCCTCGATCTGTTCGAGGCAGACGGGGCAGACGCTACGCGTGCGGGCGAGCGTGAGGCGGGCGGGCGACTGGGTCATGGCGACAGGCTCGCGCCAAGGGTGATGGGAGCCGGTGCGCCGGGGAGGGCGGGGGCGTCGAGATCGGGCAGCGGGCCATGGGCTTCGACGGCGCGGCGGATGGCGTCGGCTTCGGCCAGGCGACGCTCGGCGGAGGCGAGGGCGTCGGCATCGCCGGCAAAGCGGTCGAAGGCGGGGCTGAAGCGGTCGGCGAGCGAGACGCGGCGGGTGCCGCGCATGAGCTTGTCGGCGAGATAGACGATGGCGCCTTCGTCGAGCGTGCCGGTGAAGCGATAGGCCATGTGGGTGGTGACGACGGCGGCGACGGCGGGAAAGCCGAAGTCATGGACCAGACGGCCGCCGAGTTCGGCGTGGTGCGGATGGCCCTTGGCGATGTCGTGGACGAGGGCGCCGGCGCGGGCAAGCGACGGATCGATGGGCAGGCCGGCACCGGCGAGGCGGGTGGCAATGGCAGTGGCAAGGTCGGCGACGGCTCGGCAGTGGGCCCGCACTTCGGCGGCGACCGAGGCGACGTCGAGCATGGCTTCGCATTCGCCGTCGTCGGGATGATCGCGGGTCGGCAGCCAGGCGGCGAGGCGGGCGTGGTCCTCGGGATAGTCCATGTCGGCGAGGCAGGCGCGGTCGAAGACGGCGACGTCCTGCGCCGCGTGATCCTGCGCCTTCAGGATGTCGCAGAGCCGGTCGGTGCCGGCGAGGATTTCAGGAAAGAGCGCGCGGCCGATGAAGGGCGGATGGCCGGCCTTGCCGGCGAAGACCGGGTGGACGATCGGGGCGCGGGTGAGGCGAGCGGCTTTCAGGACACGGGCGAGCGTCGAAGGGCGGACGAGGGGGATGTCGACCGGCGCCAGCAGGCAGCCGGCGATATCGGGGGCGAGGGCGGCAATGCCGGATTTGATCGAGGAGAACATGCCGCTGGCATAGGCGGGATTGCGCACGGCGCGGACGCCGAGCCGGGCCGCCTCGGCTTCGGTGGCCTCGGCATTATGGCCGGTGACCACGACGATGTCGCGGACGCCGGCCTGTTTCAGGTTCCCGACCACATGGGCCAGCGTCGTGCCGGGACCGAGCGGCAGCAGCGGCTTGAAGGCGCCCATGCGCGAGGACAGGCCGGCGGCGAGCACCACGGCGGCGACCGGTTCGGCGTGTCTGTCGGGCATGATCGACCTCGAATGTCGCTGGGACGCTCAAGCAGCCTCGGTGCCGGGATTGGCGATGTCGATGCCGTGGCTGTCGAGGATTTCGACGAGGCGTGTCCAGCTCTCGGAGATCAGACCGGGGCAGACCTCGCGCAGGCGCTCGTGCTCGAAGCGCATGATATGGGCGCAGTCGATGCCGCCATGGCGGTGGGTCATGGTGGAGAACCAGCCGGAGAAATCATCGATGGCGGCGGCGAGGCGCGGATCCTCGGGTGCCTCGTCGTCGGCCTTGCCGGCGCAGAGGCCGATGACGCAGCAGCCGGCGGTGAGCACGCCGCAGTTGAAGCCCTGGCCCATGCCGAGCGACAGGCCGGACATGGCGCGGACGAGGTCGGGATCGTCGCGGCCCTGGGCTTCGAGCGCCAGCTTCATCATGACGTGGCCGCACTTGTAGCCCGACAGCAACAGCTCTGCGATGCGGAAGGAATCGTCGGTCATGGGCGTTACTCCTCGTCCCATTCGTTGGGCTTGATGGCAATGAGCGCGTAATAGCCGGGGGTTGAGGCGCGGACGGCCTCGGCGGTCAGGCCGCAGGCGCCGCCCCACAGGGGCTCGAGCGAGCCATATTCGAAGATGAAGCGGGCGACCCAGGGCTTCAGGACGTCGGAGCGATCGTCGAAATGGGCGAGGCGGAAGCCGGCGGCGGTGAGGTCCTCGAGGAGGGCCGCGCGGGTGATGAGCGGCGTGGTGTCGGAGCCGGCGACCTCCTGCACGGGGTTGGCGGCGCGGCGGTAGACGTCGCTGAGCAGCAGGCGGCCGCCGCGACGCAGGAGGCGATACCATTCGGCAAGCGCGCGGCGGCGATCGGCCATGACGGAGAGCACGCATTCGGCGAGGACGCCGTCGACGGTGCCGGAGGCGAGCGGCAGGGCGTCGCCGGAAGCCAGCAGGAAGGCGGCGCCGAAGGTGTCGCGCCGGGCGGCGCCGAGGGCGTCGGGATCTGGATCGGCGCCGACGGCGACCAGCGCGCGGCGCAGCAGGCGGCGGACGGAGGCGCCACGGCCGCAGCCGACGTCGAGCACGAGATCGCCGGGGCGGAAGTTCGCGGCGTCCAGGAGATCGTCGGTGAGCGCGGCGCCGCCGGGACGGAAGGCTTCGTCATTGCCGCAGGGCGGCAGGCTCTGACCGAACAGGCCGGAGGCGGCGAGTGTCGACATCACTTGTCCTCCAGCGCCTGTTCGACGCGCAGCATCTTGCCGAGCGCCAGATCCTCGGAGACGTAGACGAAGCCGCATTTGGGGCAGCGCGGCAGGTCGACGGGGAATTTCTGGCCGAGATAGGTGGCTTCAACCTTGCCCATTTCGAGCGGCACGTCGCAGGCAAAGCAGAGGAGATCGGCCGGGTTGCCGGCGCCTTCGGGGATGGTGTTGCTCATGACGGCCTGGCCTCCACCTGCATGCGATGCGACCAGGCGCGATGCACCACGAAGCCGTCGCCTGCGGCGGTATATTCCACCCAGGTGGTCAGGCTGCCGTGGCGGTGGCTGGCGACGGTGACGCCCTTGGCAACATTGCGGAAGCGGGGACTGCCGGCTTCGGCGGCGGCGACGGTGCGGGCGACGTCCTCGACGAGGATCAGCTTGCGCTCCATGTCGGCACGGACGTCGTCGGCAATGGTGAGCGCGAGATCGGGCGCAGGTTCTGTCACGGTCTCCCCCCAGAGGTCGGTGAGCATGCGGGCGCGGAAGGCGAGGCGGTTGTCGCGCCGGCGCGAGAAGCCCGGATCGGGTCGGGCAGCGGGATCGGCCCCGGCCGGGAAGGCGAGGTCGAGGATGTGCAGCGCGCGTTTTCCCCGACGGGCGAAATTGTCGCGGCACATGGCGCAATAGGTGAGATAGTCGGCGCTGTCTTCGGTGATGCGCCGGTCGACGATCTTGTCGGTGACCTCGGCGTTGGCGAACTGGGCGAGCCCGCCGAAGCCGCAGCAGGTGGTGCGCTCGGCGCCGGAGAGTTCGCGCACCTCGGCGCCAAGATGGCCGGCGAAGGTGCGGACGGCGGACTGCACGTCCTTCGCGTAGCGACCGGTGCAGGGATCGTGGATGGCGAGGGCCCCGGAAGGCAGCGGCGCGGCGCCGGTCGGCCAGCCCTTCTCTTCCATGACGGTCCAGAGCGAGCGGACGGTCATCTCCGGCTGGAACGCGCCGAGCATCTTGAGGCAGGAGGCGCAGGCGGTGATCACCTCGGGGCGGCCGAGGGCCTCCCATCTGGCGGTGAGGGCGGCGTTGACCTCGCCGTGCAGTTCCTCGCGGCCGGCCCAATGGGCGGGCGCGCCGCAGCAGTCCTGGACGAAGGCGACACCGCCGGGCAGGCGCTCGCGCAGATAGGCGTAGATCTCGGCGCTGTGCTGCGGCGAGGACGCCGTGAGCTGGCAGCCGGGGAAGAACAGATAGGCGCTGGTGGTGGCCCCCGGCGCAGGACGGGCGAAAGCCACCTCGTCGGAGCGGGCGAAGGCCATGTCGCGCAGGGCGAAATCGTGGTGCGACGGCGGCATGTGTCCGCGGCGGACCATGCTGCGGCGGGCTTCCAGCACCACGTCGCCCATGGAGAGATCATTGGGGCAGATGTCGGCGCACAGACCGCACATGCTACAACTGTCGATCATCTTGTTGGACTTGCGATTGCCCATGATGATGCCGTCGTTGTTGTAGATCTCGCGGATGTAGCGCTTGGGATAGAGGCCGTAGGATTTGAGGAATTCGCAGGCGCGGACGCATTCCTTGCATTCGCAGGGGAAGCAGCGCGCGGCCTCGGCGATGGCCTCGGTGCGGCTGTAGCCCTGATCGGGCGCGGACGGCTCGACGATGGCGACCGGATCGTGACGGGCGACGTTGACATAGAGGCAGGAGTCGCCCGAGCCGTCGTCGACACGATTGGCGGTGAGCGAGGCGCCCTGCAGGAAGCGATCGACCGAGAGTGCGGCCTTGCGGCCGTCATACATGGCGCCGACGGGCGAATAGGGGCCGACTTCGACGCCGGGCGGCATCTTGTGCAGCGGGGACGCGAAGACCTTGGGATGGCTGGTGGCGCAGCTGTCGGCGTCCATGTAGACGCGATTGTCGATGGTGAGGCGGATCGAGCCGGCGAGGTTGGGGACCGGGCCGCGACCGGGGGCCAGCAGCACGGCGTCATGGGCGTCGATCAGGTCGTCGAGGCCGAGCGGGCCGCGGCCGGAGGTGACGCGCGCGCGGCAGCGGATGTCGATGCCGAGGGCCGAGAGCTGGCCGAGGTCGGCGTCGATGGCCGAGGGGGGCAGCACGGCGGCGTCATAGTCGTGATAGAGCCGTTCGAGTGGGCGGGCGTCGCCCTCGTAGACCGTGACGGCATGGCCCTTGACGGCGAGGTCATAGGCGGCGGTGAGACCGGCCAGACCGCCGCCGATCACGGCGATGCGCTTGGGCTTGCGGTTGCGCTGGGCGGAGCGCTTGAGCGTCGGATAGGCGTCTTCGACGATGGCCCGCTCGATGGCGCCGATGCGCAGGGCGCCGCCCGCTTCAGCCCGGCGGCAGGCGGTTTCGCAAGGATGGTCGCAGATGTGGCTGACGATGGCGGGAAAGGGAATGACGCGGGCATAGATGGCGAAGGCCGCGACGAGATCGCCGGCCTTGACCTTTTCCAGCATGGCGCGGGCGTCGAGGTGCAACGGACAGGCGGCCGCGCAGGCGGGCAGCTGCTCCTCGATGCATCTGGCTTCCCAGGCCTTGACCTGATCGCCGTCCATACCTTGCATGGTGACCAACTCCCAGGGCATTTCGGGGTGAACACCGGTCCACTTAAAATGCTCTAAAGCTTTGTTTTTCCGTATTTCCGGACGCAAGGCTGCGGTGGCGTCGCATGGAAATGCTTCAGAAAGCCGACGGGGGCCGGGGCAGAGCTCCGGCCCCCGTGGATCACAGTTCATTCTGGTGGGGGCCAGAATGAACTGCCATGCTGTGGATCAAGCGGGCTCGACTTGCTTCTTGCCTTCGAGGGCTTCAAGGCCGGCCTTGATCACTTCGGCGAGCGCCGGCACGCGGAAGATGCGCACGCCGGTGGCGTTGTAGACCGCGTTCAGAATGGCCGGATGCGGGGCGGTCAGCGGTGCTTCGCCCACACCGGCTGCGCCGAACGGACCATCGGGGCGCGGGGTTTCGAGGTACATGATCTCCATCTGGTCCGGCACGTCCCTGGGATAGGGGATGCCGCAATCCTTCAGGTTGGTGTGCAGTTCCAGATCGTCGAAGTCCTCGGTCAGGGCGAGACCGATGCCCTGGGCAAGACCGCCGTAGATCTGGCCGTCGACGGTGGCGCGGTTGATGATCGTGCCGACGTCGACCGACGTGGTGAACTTCACCACCTTGGCTTCACCGGTTTCCAGATCGACTTCCACTTCCGGCAGGAACACTTCGTACATGTAGACCGGGAACGGGTTGCCCTGACCGGTTTCCGACGAGCAGTCGGTGCAGGCGGAGGCCGCCCACTTGCCGTCGTAGGAAAGCGGGATCTTGTCGGCGACCATCTCGTCATAGGTGCGATAGGTGCCGTCCGCCTTCTTCATGGCGTTGAGCAGCATCTCCGAGCCGACGCGGATGGCGTTGCCGGAGAAGACGTTCTGGCGCGAGCCGCCCGACGGACCGGAGTTCGGATAGTCGGTGGAGTTGGCCATGAGCGTGAACTGCTCGGGCTTGAAGCCAGCCTTGCGCAGCACTTCATGGGACATGGTCAGCGCACCAAGGTCGGAACCCTGGCCGTGATCTTCCCAGGCGTGCCAGATGGTGACGCCGTTCTTGGTCAGTTCGATCCGGGCGTTGGAGCTGTCCGGACCGTCGAGGCCGCAGCCGTAGATGCCATGGGCCACGCCGACGCCACGCTTCTTGCCGGCATTGGCCGGATTGGCGTTGAACTCTTCCACACGCTTCTTGGCCTCGTAATACTTCGGCCGGATCATGTCATAGAGCTGCTTCATCACCAGCACATCCGGCTTCTGGCCGGTCGGCGTGGTCGAGGTCTCGTTGTAGAGGTTCTTGTAACGGAACTCGAAGGGGTCTTCGCCCATCTTCTCGGCCAAGATGTCCATGGCCGTTTCGGAGGCGAGGAAGGCCTGCGGCGAGCCATAGGCGCGGAAGGCCGAGCCCCAGCCGTGGTTGGTGGCGACGGTACGGCCACGACCGCGGATGTTGTCCAGATGATAGCCGGCGCCGGTGAACTGGGCCTGACGGACGGTGAGCAGGTCACCGAATTCCGAATAGGGGCCGTGGTCGATCCACCAGTCGGTTTCCATCGCCGTCAGCTTGCCGTTGTCGTCGCAGGCCAGCTTGATGTTGACGTTACCGGGCGAACGCTT
This sequence comes from Oryzibacter oryziterrae, assembly GCF_021864535.1. Classification (GTDB taxonomy): domain Bacteria; phylum Pseudomonadota; class Alphaproteobacteria; order Rhizobiales; family Pleomorphomonadaceae; genus Pleomorphomonas; species Pleomorphomonas oryziterrae. The sequence goes on along the minus strand of NZ_JAKJIC010000005.1, from coordinate 129,107 downwards.
GCCGGTGTAGGTGATGTTCTGGAACTGGTCATAGACCAGGGAGACCGGCTTGCCGGTGGCCATGGCGGCCACGCCGAGCAGGGCTTCCATCGTCGGCGAGAACTTGTAGCCGAAGGTGCCGCCCGTCGGGTTCTGGATGATGCGCAGCTTCTCGGGCTCGATGCCGAGGCCCGGGCAGATCATGGCATGATGCAGATGGATGCCGATGGACTTGGACTGGATGGTGACGACGCCGTCATCATCGATGAAGGCCACGCCGCAGTCGGGTTCGAGATGCAGGTGCGGCTGGCGTGAGCAGTAGGTGGTGATGTCCACCGAGGCCTTGGCCTTGGCGAAGAAGGGCTTGGTATCGGCGCCCTTGACCACGCCCTGCTCGTAATAGGCATTGGGCACGCCCGGATGGATTTCCATGGCGTCCGGAGCCAGGGCGGCGAAGCCGGACATGTAGGCGGGCAGCACTTCGAGGTCGACCTTGACCTTCTCGGCAGCGGCGCGGGCATGTTCGACGGTGTCGGCGGCGACGATGGCGATGGCGTCACCGAACTGGAAGACCTTCTCCTTGCACAGGATCGGACGATCCCAGCCGTCACCCTTGTTGGTGGGGAAGGTAATGAGGCCGGTGATGGCGTTGCGGCCCTTGACGTCCTTCCAGGTCATGACCTTGGCGACGCCCGGCATCTTCTCGGCTTCGGTGGTGTCGATGCCCTTGATGTTGGCGTGGCTGACATTGGCCTGCACGAGGGCGAGGCGGAGCGTGCCGGCGGGCATGCGCAGCGCGACGTCGGCGCCGAAGTCCCAGGTGCCGGTGACCTTGGCGACACCCGACGGACGGGCGAACTTGGTGCCGAGGATCGAGCCGTCGTCCTTCGGCTTGGCCAGGAGGTCCTCGACCTTCTTCTCACCGCGCAAGACGGCGGCGGCATCCATCACCGCGTCGACCAGCGGCTGATAACCGGTGCAGCGGCAGAGGTTGCGGTTGCGATGGAACCAGGCGCGCACCTGCTCGCGGGTGGGGTTCTTGTTGGTGTCGAGCAGCACCTTGGCCGACATGATGAAGCCGGGGGTGCAGACGCCGCACTGGGCGCCGCCATGGGCCATCCAGGCCACCTGCAGCGGGTGCAGGTTGTCGGGCGTGCCGAGGCCTTCGATCGTGGTGATCTTGGCGGCCGGGCCGATCTTCTCGAGCGAGGTGATGCAGGCGCGGATCGGCTTGCCGTCGACGATGACCGTGCAGGACCCGCACTGGCCGTCCTCGCAGCAGACCTTGCAGCCGGTCAGCAGCATCTGTTCACGCAGAACTTCGGCGAGGTTGGTGGCCTGGTCGGCCAGCACCCAACGGTCAACGCCGTTCACATTCAGGCAGATTCTTTTCATTTTCCTGTCTCCTCCATTGCGGCGGGTACGGTTCCCGGCGCAGGGGCGTTTCCTTCAAGCAAGTTCGAGTTTTCTGGACGCGGGTGTCTGCTCCTCATCCTTCTGGGTTGTGCTGCGGATCTTGGCGGCGGATCGTTCGGCCAGCGCCCGCATGGAGCGGCTGAGGGGCAGGGCGGCATCGGCCCGGCGGATGTGAGCGATCATTTCCGACACGACGGAGAAGGCGATCTCCTCGGGCGTGTCGGCGCCGATATCGAGGCCGACGGGGGCGCGGACGCGATCGAAACGATCCGGCGCGACGCCATCGGCGGTGAGGGTGTTGAAGACGGTGACGACCTTGCGCTTGGAGCCGATCATGCCGATGTAGCCGGCCGGCGTGTGCACGGCCCATTTCAGGATCTCGGCGTCGAGCTCGTGGCAGCGCGAGGCGATGAAGATGAGCGCGCGGCTGTTGGGGGTGAGGCGCTCCATGATGGAGGCGAAGGAGCTGGACAGGACGTCGACCGCATCGGGGAAGCGCTCGCGGTTGGCGAAGGCCTGGCGATCGTCGGCGACGACGACGTCGAAACCGGCGAGGCGGGCGGCGCGTTCGGTGACATAGCCCACATGGCCGCCGCCGAAGACATAGACGACCGGCTTGGGCACGATGGCCTCCACGTAGATGTCGAGGCTGCCGCCGCAGACCATGCCCATGTCGAAGTCGGGATTCTCGCGCAGCTTGAAGGAGATCATCTGCGGTTTGCCGCTTTCGATGACTTCGCGGGCTCGCAGCATCACCTCGGCCTCGGCGGGACCGCCGCCGACGGTGCCGACGATGGAGCCGTCTTCGCGCACCAGCATCTTGGCAGTGGCCGAACCGGGGATGGAGCCGACGACGTTGACGATGGTGGCCAGCGCCGAGGCGCGGCCGGCCTTGCGCTCTTCGATGAGAGCCTCGTAGACGTCCATGCGCTTCCTCCTTGCCTCGGGTGAGGCGGCGGCGAGCGGCGTTTGGGAGGCGGATGGCCTGCATCGATCCGATCGCCCCAGGGCGATTTCGGTGCTGCATGCCAGATTGTCGTCAGGAGCCTTCCGTGAACGCCGACTGCTGTTCTCGTTGTCTGGCGCTCATAATATTGGAAAAGCATCCGGTCCGGATATTCGTATTATCCGTGACAAATTACTTTGGATTTCAAGTGATGCAAAATGCGACAGTCTGGCTTTGGTTCAATATGTTTGTTGCTTATTTCGACATGTAAAGAAATAGTACGGGCAATAAATAGTATAGTGCTTTGAAAAGATCATATGCTGTCGCGCATAGCTTGGGCGCTCCGACGCGATCCTTGGCGCATCAAGTTGGTGCAAGTGCTTATCGACTTTGGTCGGCACAGGCAGGCGCGCGCGGCGGGAAGCGCCGGTACTCTGTCTTGCCCAAGCAAAACGGCCGAATCGACGAGGTCGGTTCGGCCGTCCTTGCAGGTTCCTTGACAGGGCCTGACGGGACTCAGGCGCCCGTGCGGCTGACGACGATCTTCGAGGGGCGGTAGCTCGACCACAGATCGCGGACGACGAGGCTGTCCAGCGGGTCGACGTCACCCGTGCGCGAGGTCCAGGTGATCGTCACGGGCTTGCCCGGCAGCACCAGCACCGCGTTGTCGGAGAAGACGCCATAGGGGCGCGTCTCCAGAGCGGTGTAGAAAGCCGGCGCTTCGGCCGAGAGCGTGAAGGTCCAGACACCGGGAGCGGTCTTGCTCGCCTCGACCTTGAGGGCGGGATCGTTGAGCTTCAGGGCCTTGTAGGGGGCGATGGAAAGGTGCTCGGTGTGGGTGCCGGCCGCATCGGTCCAGGTCCAGACGAGGACTCGATCGCGCAGGGTGCCGGTGGGAAACACCCGCAGGGACACGGCACGGTCGGTGGGGATATCGGCGTCCAGCGAGCCGATCGGGTCCATCCAGCCGTCGAGGCCCATCCAGGCGACCGAGCCGGAGATGGCGACGGTGTCGGGCGTGTCGTTGACGGCGAGGATCTCGACCGTGGCCCCATCCTTGGAGGGGATGGCGATGACGTTGACCGGGGCGAAGAAATGCCGGGCCATGTTGTGCATCAGCTTCCAGCGGCCACCGTATTCGATCGAGGACCAGCTGGCGACCGGATAGGTGTCGTTGAGCTGCCAGTAGAGCGTGCCCATGCATTCGGGCTTGATGGAACGCCAGAAATCGATGCCGGTGCGCATGGCCAAACCCTGCTGGACCTGGCTCAGGTAGACCACGTTCTCGAAATTCTTCGGGAAGCGGAAATAGCGCGAGATGGTCTCGACGATGCGAGCGTTGCCGCCGGCGTTCTTCTGGTGCAGCTCCATGGCCGGCGAAGAGATGTCGAAGTCTTCCTCGGCGATATACCTGGACATGGTCGGCAGCGAGGTGAAGGACTGGAAGCCGAACTCGGAGGCAAAGCGCGGGCGGACGTCGCGATAGGCGTCGAAGCTCTTGCCGGCGTGCCAGACGTCCCACATGTGCATGTCGCCGGAGCCTTCCGCCTTCCAGCCGTCGCCGAAGTCGAGCGGCCCCTTGGAGGGGGAGGAGGGCCAGAACAGGCGATCGGGATCGGCGCGGCGCACGGCGGTGTCGATGGTGCGATTGAGCCTGTCGTAGGCGACGAGATAGCGGTCGCGGTTCTTGCGCGATTCCTCGAACCAGGTCAGGGCGCCGATCACCTCGTTGTCACCGCACCACAGGGCCAGCGAGGCATGGTGGGCAATGCGGCGAACCTGGTGCTCGATCTCGCGGTCCACCTCGGTGAGGAAGGCGTCGTCGGCCGGGTAGAGCGAGCAGGAGAACATCATGTCCTGCCAGATGAGAATGCCCAGCTCGTCGCACAGGTCGTAGAACCAGTCGGTCTCATACTGGCCGCCGCCCCAGACGCGGAGCATGTTCATGCCGACGGCGACGGCGTCTTCCAGCAGCGGGCGCACGTTTTCGGGCGTGATGGCCGACGGCAGGGCGTCGCCGGGGATCCAGTTGGCGCCGCGGCAGAAGATGTCGCGGCCGTTGATGCGCACCGTCAGCGGCACGCCGATGGCGTCGCGGCGGGTGTTGACCTCAAGGGCGCGCAGGCCAATGCGCTGCCGGCGGACGATCGATCCGACGCGGGCTTCCACATCGTAAAGCGTCTGCGCCCCGGAGCCGGCCGGCCACCACAGGTCCGGCTTGTCGACGGAGACCGCGAGACTGACCACATTGGTACCCGGCACGAGGCGGACGGCCTGGCTGGTGCTGACCGACCCCAGGCGAAGGCTCACGGTCTCCTCGGCCGCTGCGGGCGCTTCGATGCGGATTTCGAAGGTGACGGTGACCGAACCGTCGGCGGCAAAGGCCTGGCGGTGCTGCAGATAGGCGATGGACGGCAGGTCGGCCCGCTCGAGGCCGATGGCACCATAGACGCCGAAGGGCATGACGGCGAGGTTCCAGTCCCAGCCGCCGTGGCACTGCACCTTGCGGATCAGGTTGCCATAGGGGATGGGCAGGTTCTGGGTGACATAGGGCACGGGGAAGGGCTGCTCGCCGTTGCGGCGGGCGGCTTCGACCACGTTGGAGCGGAACAGGATCTCGACGGTGTTCTCACCGGCCTTGAGCGTGCCGGCCGGCGCGCGGTGCGCGCGAAACATGGTGTCGGCGCTCAGCACCTTGGCCCCGTTGATGAAGACGTCGGCAACGGTGTCGAGCGCATCGACGGCGAAGGTCCAGGGCAGGGCCGCTTCGGCCTCCGTGAGCGAGAAACTGCGCAGGGCGCGCCAGTCCTTCTCGGCCACCCAGCGCACCTGCAGCTCGTTTTCACCGACATAAGGGTCGGGGATTCGGCCGGCGTCGCGCAGGGCGCTCAAGGCATCGCCGGGGAGCGGCAACGGCGATAAAATCGATTCATCGAGAGATTTCAGGGTCCACGTGCCTGCAAGATCAATTGCAGACGGCCCGATGCCGGTGTCTGTCATGGGGGTCTCATGGTTTGGCCGCGCTCATCCTCCTGAGCGGCGGCAAAATAGTAGCGCGGTGAGAATAGCTGGTCGGCCTGCAGAGGGCAATGCGCGAGAGCGAGCCAAAATGCGGGCGCCTCGACGCCTGCGCCGGGAGGGCAAGGCTCAGGGCAGAACCAGTTCCGAAATGCCGATTTCCTGCAATTGCTCCGCAGGTTCGCCGGCTATGCGCCGGATCAGGAGATCGGCGAGACGGCGTCCGGACTGACGCAGCGGGTAGTGCAAGGCGATCGGGGTCACGGGGAAGATTTCACCGAGCGGCGTGCCGCTCGAGCAGCACAGGCCGAAGTCCATCGGGTTGAGGCCATGGCTCTTCAGGCTGGCGAAGACACCCATCAAGGCGGCGTCATTGGCGCAGAGGAAGGCGTCGGGCATGATGTTGCGGTCGAGCAGGCGGTCTGTGGCGCGCCGGGCTGCGGAGGAGACCAGCTCGATTTCCGCAACAAGTTCAGGCGTATAACTGATGCCGGCTTCGGACAGGGCGCGCTGGAACCCGATGGACCGGTGAAGGCCGAAGCTGAAGACGTTGAGGGCGGTCACGTGGAAAATGCGGCGATAGCCCTGTTCCAGCAAAGCCTTGGCACCGCGATAGGCCGAGTCGCAGCAGTCGACGTCGAAATAGGGATGCGAAACATTGTCGGATGTGCGGCCAAAGCTGACGAACGGGAAGCCGACGCGCATGAGATAATCGACCCGGCGATCGTCCGGCGAGGTGTGGTCGAAAATGATGCCGTCGGTCTGGCGCCCCTCGACGAGGTTCCGCAGCTTGTCCTGGATGTTGTCGTTGCTGTTGACGGGAATGGCCTGCACGGAATAGCCGGACTGGGAGGCGACCTCGTAAATGCCCGCGAGCAGGGACAGGAGCCCGGCGCTGCCGAATTCGCCATCGCCCATGGTGCGCATCATCAGGGAAATGGTGAAGGACTGGCCGGTGCGGAGCTTGACGCCGCCGAGATCGCGGACGTAGCCGAGCTCGAGCGCGGCCTTCTGGACGCGCTCGACGGTCTCCTTGCGGACTTCAGGTCCGTTGTGCAAGGCCCGGCTGACGGTCGTCACGGAGAGGCCAAGATGACGCGCCAAGGTCTTGAGATTGGCCCGTTGGGGCAGTTCAGTCACGTCTTGTCTCCGCCTCGTGTCCGAGGCCTTCCCTTGAGCGGGCCCTTCAGGCCGTCTGGCTGAAAAGCGCGTGCGACGCTTGCAGCCTCAACGGCCCTCGTCAATGAAAATCTCGCGCGGTGATTTCGACTTTGGGCTGACCAGAGGTCAGTCACCAGCCGGCGGGGTGGGCGTTCAGGTAGACTGCATAGAGCGACGTCTGGGCGGTGATGTAGAGGCGGTTGCGCTTGGGGCCGCCGAAGGTGAGGTTGGAGACCAGTTCGGGGACCAGGATCTTGCCAAGGAGCGTGCCATCGGGGGCGTAGGCGCGGACCGAATCGGCCGAGGAGGTCCAGACATTGCCGAGCCGGTCTACGCGGAAGCCGTCGAAAAAGCCGGCGTCGGAGACGGCGAAGGTGGTGCCGCCGCTCACACTGCCCCCGTCGGCGCTGACGTCGTAGACCTTGATGGCACGCGGGTGGCCGGAAACGTGGGTGGCGCCGGTGTCGGCGACATAGAGATGGCTCTCGTCGACGGAAAAGGCGAGGCCGTTGGGCTTGATCAGGTCGGTGACGACGGCGGTGATCTCGCCGGTGGCCGGATCGAAGCGATAGACGTTGGACGCGCCGATCTCGCTCGTGGCGGCGTGGCCCTCATAGGAGCTGTCGATGCCGTAGGTGGGGTCGGAGAACCAGATGGTTCCGTCCGACTTCACCACGACATCATTGGGCGAGTTGAGCCGCTTGCCCTCGAAACGGTCGACCAGACCGGTCCAGCGGCCGTCGAACTCGAGGCGCGCGATGCGGCGGTTGCCGTGCTCGCAGGCGACGACGCGCCCCTGACCGTCCAGCGTGTGGCCATTGTGATAGCCGCAGGAGGCCTCGAGGACCGACACTGAGCCGTCGGTCTCGTCATATCTGAGGACGCGGTCGTTGGGGATGTCCGACCAGAGCAGCGACTTGGCGGCGGGGACATAGACCGGCCCCTCGGCCCAACGCGCCCCGGTCCACAGCCTTTCGAGCTTGGCGTGGCTGATGATGAGCGCCGAGAAGCGCGGGTCGAGGATTTCATAGTCGCTCACGGGGGCGTCTCCGGTCGGTCTGTCTTGCGGTCCGCGATGGTGTCAGTCCGTGGGCAGCGCGTAGTCGTCCGCCCGGAAGACGGTGTGGAATATGTTGCCTTCGAACATCTCGAGCAAGCCCTTGGTCACTTCGCGGCTCTCGTAACGGACGTCCGAAGCCAGCGCGGCCTCGATGGCCTGCTTGGAGGGATAGCGGACCTGCAGCACCATCTCGAAATGCGGGTCGTTGGTGTCGCTTTCCTCCTGGCGCCAGACGCGGACTTCCTCGGCGCCGGGAAAGCGGGTCCAGAGCGGGACGAGCTTGTTGCGCACATAGGCGGTGAACTGATCCTCGAAACCGGGCTTGGCCCGGCCGCGGAAGAAGGCGCAGCGGATGAACATGGTTGGACTTTCCAAAGGGAAACGGGTTCGGGCAGAGCGGCCCGGCAGGCAGACAAAAGGCCGGCGATCGGAACCGCCGGCCAGTTCAGAGGGGATCCATCCGAGCGGACGCCCTCGTGCGATCGGCAGGGGAACGCCGCGCCGCACGGAGCGGCGTTCCAATGGCGGGGATTACTTGGCGCCCCAGATGGCCTTGTAGGCGTCGCGGTAGCCGTTGCCGGGGTCGAAGCTGTTGGCCGGGCCGCCGTCGAACTCGACATTGTCCTTGGTGACCACATGCAGCGGCGAGACGTAGCCCGACCACTTTTCACCGGCCATGGCGCGGTTGAGTTCGTCGACCAGCTGCCAGCCCTGCAGGTTCAGCGGCTCGGCGACCGTCACGGCCTGATACTGGCCCGAGCGGATGCGCTGGTAGGCGCTTTCCGAGCCGTCACCGGCGGCGACATTCACCGGCGCGCCGGTGCCTTCGATGCCGGCGGCGGCAAGCGAGGGACCCATGAAGTCATAGTAGAGGTCGTTGATGGCGAGGCTGTGGGTCCAGGACGCGCCATACTTCTGCAGCAGCGAGGTGGTGAGCTGCGGCATGCGCGTCGAGGTTTCGGCGATGGGGGTGTCGACCCATTCGAGCACGGTGCCACCGAGGGCCTCGATGGTCTCCTTCATCTTCTTGGCCTTGGCGATGGCAATCTCGTAGGTCGAGTCGGTGAAGATGATCACGCCCGGCTTGCCCTTGGCGTCGACGAAGGCCCAGTTGGCGGCGGCCGACGACACGGCCATGGGATCGGTGGTGACATTGGCGAAGACGCCGGCTTCAGGCACCGGACCGACCACGGGAGCGGCGTGCCAGGACACCATGGGAATGCCGGCGGCCTTGGCCTGCTCCATGCCCGGGGCCTGCTCGACGGCGTCAAAGCCGGCGATGACGAGGCCGTCGGGATTGAGGGCGAGCGCCTGGCCGAAGGCGGCGGTGCGGCCGGAGATGGAGCCGGCTCCGTCGATGGTGCGCACGGTCCAGCCGATGGTGGCGGCCGCTTCCTCGATGCCCTTGGAGACGCCGAGCACGCCGCCGTTCTTCATGTCCGAGGCGAGCACGACGATGGTCTTGCCCGAGGGGGCCTTGGGGCCGGTGGTCGGGCCATCCCAGGCCTCGACCTTGGTGGCGTATTTGTCGACGAAGGCCTTGGCGTCGGCCATGGGGTCGGCATGGGCGGCGGTGAGACCGGCCAGCATCGATCCGGCGAGCGCACCGGCGGCAACAATGGTCCTCAACATCATTTCTCTCTCCCTAAGCTTTGTTTGCCTGTTCCTTTGCCGGGACCTTCATTTCCCGGATTTCGTGGCGGCACCGACGGGAACGCGCCCCGCCGCACCGCGTTTTCTCTGGGCGTAGCCGGCGATGCCGATGGCCACCAGCAGCGTGACGCCGTTGAAAAGGGGTTCGACCCAGAAGGAGCCACCGAACTGCTGGATGCCGGCGATGCCCACCGCGAGCACGGCGACGCCGACGATGGTGCCCCAGACGTTGACGCGGCCCGGCTTGATGGTGGTGGAGCCCAGGAAGGCGCCGACGAGGGCGGGCAGCAGATATTCAAGACCGACCGACGCCTGGCCGATGCGCAGCTTGGAGGCGAGCAGCACACCGGTGAGCGCGGTCAGGAAGCCGGAAGTGACGAAGGCGGCCATGGTGAAGCGCTGCACGGGGATGCCGTTGAGCGCGGCGGCCTTGGGGTTGGCGCCGATGGCGTAGAGGTAGCGGCCGACCGGCAGGTATTCGAGCACGATCCACAGCACGAGCGCCAGCGCCAGCACATAATAGCCGGTGATGGGCAGGCCGAAGACCATGGTGCCGTTGAGGGCAAGGAAGCCCTCGGGCAGCGGCGCCACCACCTGGCGGCCGCCGGTGTGCCAGAGCGCGAGCGCGTAGAGGATGGTGCCGGTGCCGAGCGTGGCGATGAAGCTGTCGATCTTGGCGACCTCAACGAGGAGGCCGTTGAGCAGGCCGACGATGGCACCGAGGGCCAGCACGATCAGCACGGCGACCGGCCAGGGCAGGCCGAACAGGGTCTGCAGGCTGATGGCGAGAATGTGCCACAGCACGATGCCATAGCCGACGGTGAGGTCGATCTTGCCGGAGGCCATGGGGATCATGGCGGCCAGCGACAACAGCGCGATGACCGACTTGTCGGCGATGATCGAGCGCAAGTTGAGCAGCGTCGGGAAGGTGCGCGGCAGCAGCACCGAGAACAGCACGATCAGCACGAAGGTGATGATCGGCAGGCCGTAGACCGGCAGGAGGCGCTGGACTTTCACGGTCAGTGTCGCCCCCTTGAGCTCGGCCCGCGTGGGCTCCAGAGCATTCGATTCGACCCCGCTCATGATATACTCCCATGCTTTTCTTAAGTTTTTTGCCGTTCCGCGGAGGGCGATCAGGCCGCTTCGGAGGCCGAGGCAGCCGAGATCACCGCTTCAGTGGTCAGCGCCTCACCCGAGAGTTCCGCGATGATGCGACCGCGGTTGAAGATCAGCGCGCGATTGCAGATATGGGCGATTTCCTCGAAATCGGTGGACACGACCACGACAGCGAGGCCGCGGGCGACGGCGGCGGCGATCAGGCGATAGATCTCGGCCTTGGCGCCGACGTCGACGCCGGCGGTGGGATCTTCAGCCACCAAGAGCTTGCGCCCGGTGGCGAGCCAGCGACCGACGATCACCTTCTGCTGATTGCCGCCCGACAGGCCCTCGATGGCCAGATGCGGATCGTTGGGGCGCAGGCCGACCTCGGCGCCGAGGGCGACCGCAAGATCGGCCTCGCGCGCCGGCGACAGCAGCGAGAAGAGGCCCCGGCCAATGGCGCCCGGGTTGAGGAAGGTGTTCTCGCGAATGCTGAGCGAGGCGGCGATGGACTCTTCGGTGCGGTCGCGGGCGACGAGGCCGACTCCGGAGTTGAGAGCGGCCGTGGGCGAAGAGAGATCGGGCGTGATGCCGTCGATGGTGACCGCGCCCTTGTGCGGCATGGCACCGAAAAGCGCGCGCCCCACTTCTTCCTGGCCGGCGCCGCGCAGGCCGACAAGGCCGAGCAGTTCGCCCTCGCGGATGTCGAAATCGACGGGACCGGCGCGCGGGGTGATCAGATCGCGCACCATGACGCGCGGTCGGCCGGCGGTGGCCTCGGGCTTTTCGAAACTGTCGAGCTTGGACTTGCCGACGATCAGGCGGACGAGTTCGTCGGGGTCGGTGGCGGCAATGGCGCGCTCGCCGACCATCTGGCCGTCGCGCAGCACGACGACGCGATCGGCGATGTGGAAGATCTCGTCGAGGCGATGGGAGACGTAGATCATGCCGACGCCCTGGGCCTTCAGCCGGCGCAGGGCGCCGAACAGGCGTTCCACTTCGTCGGCGGGCAGCGAGGCGGTGGGCTCGTCGAGCACCAGGAAGTCGGAGTTGACCGCAAGCGCACGGGCGATGGCGACCAGCGATTTTTCGGTGCGGCTCAACGACTGCACGCGGGCGGTGGGGTCGATGTCGACGCCCAGCTTTTCCAGCGCATGAGCGGCGGCAAGTTCGGCACCGTGCCAGTCGATCAGCCCGAGGGCGCCGAACAGCGGGTGGCGCGGGAAGCCGTGTGCCATGCCGACATTTTCGGCCACCGTCATCCATTCGATGAGGCCGAGATCCTGGTGGATGAAGGCAACGGGCTGGCGGTCGCCGCCCTGTCCGGGGCGGTGGCGATAGGGCTGGTCGCCGATGGCGACGCGGCCGCCGTCGGCCTTGTGGATGCCGCCGAGTACCTTGATGAGGGTGGATTTGCCGGCGCCGTTTTCACCGAGCAGGGCGACGATCTCGCCACGACCGACGGAGAAGCTGACGCCCTTGAGCGCCTGGGTGCCGCCGAAGGTCTTCACCACATTCTCAAAGCGGAGGGAGTTCCCTGCCGTCATGATGCCCCCCAATCCTCCGGCGCTTTTCCTGAGCGGCGATCGGTCCTCTCCGATCAACCCGCTGGCGCTGTCTTGCTTGTGTTATCGATAACATTCAGGAGTTTGTCAAGGTCCGTGGCGATGCTGAGGCCTCAGTTTTCCTGAAATCCGTCGAAGTAGCGCATCATTTCCGCCGTGTCGGCGGCGCCGATGCCGGCGGCGACATAGAGCCGGTGCAGGTCGGTGACCGCGCCGGTGAGCGGCAGCGGCAGGCGCGCGCCGCCGGCGAAGGCCTGAACGGCCTCGAGATCCTTCAGCATGTTGTCGATGCGGCCGGTGGGGCTGAAGTCGCGGGCAGCCATCTTGGGGCCGAACTCCTGGAGAATCCGGCTGTCGGCCCGCCCGCCGGCAAGCGCCGCGGCGACGCGGGAGGCGTCGACACCGCCGGCTTCAGCCAGGCGAACGGCTTCGGCGACCGCCTGGAAGCCGAGGGCGCAGAGCACCTGATTGACGAGCTTGGTGGTCTGGCCGGCACCGGACGGGCCCATGTGGGTATAGTTGGCGCAGAGACTGTCCATGACGGCGCGGGCGCGCAACACGTCCGCCTCCTCGCCGCCGGCCATGACGGTGAGCTTGCCTTCAAGGGCACGCGGGGCACCGCCGGAAAGGGGAGCGTCCACCATGGCCATGCCGGTCCTGTCGCGGAGTTCGGCAGCGAGGCTGCGTGTGGCCACGGGATCCACCGAGGACATGTCGATGAGGAGCTTGTCGGCTGCCGCGCCCTCGGCAAGGCCGGCTGGGCCGAAGAGGGCGGCGCGCAGGATCGCAGCCGAGTTGAGACTGGTGATGACGAACCGGGAGGCGCGCGCGGCGGCTGCGGCGCTTTCTGCGGCAGTGGCGCCCTTCGCGACCAGCGCGGCGACCTTGGCGGCGTCGAGGTCGAAGACGGTGACCGCGTGGCCGACCTCGATCAGACGGGTGGCGATGGCGCTGCCCATGATGCCGACGCCGACGACGGAGACGGAAGGCTTGTTCGATGCGGTCATGGCGGAGGCCTCGGGGGCTGTGAGGGAGCGGTCAGGAACGGGCGACAAAGGCGGTGGCGGTGGCCACGAGGTCGGCGATCGGGCGCGTGGCGTCGACGGCGAGCACGTCGGGCTCGTCGCCGGTGGGGCGTTCGAGCGTGGCGAACTGGCTGGCGACGAGGCTGGCCGGCATGAAATGGCCGGGGCGATTGCCGAGGCGGCGGGTCATTTCCTCGGGCGTGCCGTCGAGGAGCAAGAAGTGCACAGGCCCGCCGGCGGTGCGGCGGATCAGGTCGCGATAGGCGCGCCGCAAGGCCGAACAGGCGATGACGCCGCCCTCAGGCCCGGCCAGCGTTTCGCCGACCGCGGTGAGCCAGGGCCAGCGGTCGCCGTCGGTGAGCGCTTCGCCGCGGCTCATCTTGGCGATGTTGGCCTCGGGATGCAGCCGGTCGCCGTCGGTGAAGACGAGCCCCAGGCTGTCGGCAAGCGCCGCGCCGACCGTGGACTTGCCGCAGCCGGAGACGCCCATGACGACGATGCGCCTCGGTGCGTCAGAGCGAGGAGGTGATGCCGCCATCGACATAGAGAATGTGTCCGTTGATGAAGCTGGAAGCGTCGGAGGCGAGGAAGATGGCCGCACCGATCAGTTCGTCCACATCGCCCCAGCGGCCGGCGGGCGTCCGCTTCTCCAGCCAGGCGGAGAAATCCTTGTCGGCGACGAGGGCGGCGTTGAGTTCCGTCTTGAAGTAGCCTGGCGCCAGGCCGTTGATCTGAAGGCCGAATTTAGCCCAGTCGGTGGCCATGCCCTTGGTGAGATTCTTCACCGCGCCCTTGGTGGCGGTATAGGGGGCGATGCCCGGCCGGGCCAGCTCGCTCTGCACCGAGCAGACGTTGATGATCTTGCCATGGCCGCGGGCGATCATGTGGCGGGCCACCGTCTGGCCGACGAAGAAGACCGAGTTGACGTTGGTGGCAAAAAGCTGGTGCCAGCGCTCGACCGGATAGTCGGCGAGCGGCGTGCGGAACTGCATGCCGGCGTTGTTGATCAGGATTTCAATGGGCCCCACGTCGGCCTCGATGGCGGCGACGCCGGCCTGGACGGCTGCCATGTCGGTGACGTCGAAGGACGAGAGGTGGACCGTGTGCCCGGCCGCCTTCAGCGTGGCGCCGGCGGCTTCGAGGGCGCTGCGGTCGCGGCCGTTCAGCACCACGGTGGCACCGGCTTCGGCGAGACCGCGCGCCACGGCAAGGCCGATGCCCTTGGAGGAACCGGTGATGAGCGCAATGCGGCCGCTCAGGTCGAAGATCTTCATGGTGTCCGTTTCCGGAGACTTCGCTCCGTCCTCCCAGTGGACGGTGTTGCGGCCCTGCAAGCCGAATGACCGTCCTGTTTGCCGGCCATCTTCAACAGTTGGTCCGGCGGCGTCAAGTCGGAATGTTATCGATATCATGATTTTGCGGATTTGGCTCCCTGCGAAGGGCGCGTCGGGCTGCGGGGAGGCTGCTGCGTCCTCGCAAAGTCTGTCCTGTGGTGCCTGGATTGCTGTTTGAGGCTGGGTTGACGGTCTTTTCGAGTGAACCGGGGCTCGTTCGGGCAGTGAACGCGGCCGGCGGTCCGGGCAAGGGAAATGCGGTCAAGAGGATTGCGGATCAAGCGAAGCGGGGCTATGATATCGATAACAATTGAAATTGGGAGGTTATCCATGTCGTCCGACGCTCGTCCCCATGTCCTGATGATGGGCCCCTATCCAGCCTGGGACCTCGAACCGCTGGAGCGCGCCTATCAGCTTCACAAGGTGTGGGAAGCGACCGATCGCGAGGCCTTCATCCAGGCGCATGCCCAGGACATTCGCGGCATTGCCACGCGCGGCGAACTCGGTGCCAATGCCGACCTGATCGGCAAGCTGCCGAAGCTCGAGGTGATCTCGATTTATGGCGTCGGCACCGACGCGGTGGATCTGGCGGCGGCGAAGGCGCGAGGCATTCGCGTCACCAACACGCCCGACGTGCTGACCGGCGACGTGGCCGATATCGCCGTCGGCCTGACGCTGGCGATTGCGCGCAGGATTCCGGCGGCGGATGCCTATGTGCGCTCCGGCGCCTGGGCCAGCGCCAACATGGGTCTAGTGACGCGCGTCTATGGCAAGAAGATCGGCATCGTCGGCTTCGGCCGCATCGGCACGACGGTGGCCAAGCGCTTTTCGGGCTTTGACGTGGAGATCGGCTATTTCGACGTGGCAGCGCGTGCCGACAGTCCGCACCGTTTCTTCCAGGATGCGACCGAGCTTGCCGCCTGGTGCGACATTCTCGTGGTGACGCTGGCTGGCGGCCCGTCGACGCACAAGATGATCAATGCCGAAGTGCTCGGTGCCCTGGGACCGGAGGGCTATGTGGTCAACGTCTCCCGCGGGTCGACCATGGACGAGACGGCGCTGCTCGAAGCGCTCGAAGGGCGCACGATCGCCGGCGCCGGGCTCGACGTGTTCTGGAACGAACCGCGCATCGATCCCCGCTTCATGGGCCTCGACACTGTGGTGCTGCAGCCGCACCACGCCTCCGGCACGGTGGAGACGCGCAAGGCCATGGGCCAGCTGGTGCGCGATAACCTGGCCGCCCACTTTGCCGGCAAACCGCTTCTCACTCCCGTCGTCTGAGGTCACCCATGCGTAGCGTTGTCATCCACAAGGAAAAGGATCTCCGGATCGAGGAGCGGGACGTTGGCGGTCCGGGGCCTGGCCAGGTGGCCGTGCGCGTCAGCACCGGCGGCATCTGCGGCTCGGACATGCATTATTTCAACCATGGCGGTTTCGGCACCATACGCCTCAAGGAACCGATGATCCTCGGCCATGAGGTGTCCGGCGTGATCACGGCGCTGGGCGCCGGAGTGAGCGGCCTCTCCCTTGGCGCGCTGGTGGCGGTCAATCCGGGCATTGCCTGCGGCCACTGCCAGTATTGCCTCGAAGGCCTGCCAAACCATTGTTCCGACATGCGCTTCTATGGTTCGGCCATGCGCGTGCCGCATATTCAGGGCGCCTTCCGGGACGTGCTGATCTGCGAGGCGGTGCAGATTGCGCCGGCGGAAGCGCCGGTGGCGCCGGGCCTGCTGGCACTGTCGGAGCCCTTTTCGGTGGCGCTGCATGCGGTGAGCCGGGCCGGATCGCTGCTGGGCAAGCGCGTGCTGGTGTCCGGCTGCGGCCCGATCGGGGCCCTGGTGGTGGCGGCTGCGCATTACCACGGCGCGGCGGAAGTGATCGCCACCGACGTGGTGCCCGAGCCGCTGGTGATCGCGCGCAAGCTGGGCGCCGATCGCACCATCGACGTGGCGGCCAATGGGGCCGATCTTGCGGCGCTGGCGGCGGGCAAGGGTACTGTCGACGTGATGTTCGAATGTTCGGGCAACGAGCGGGCCTTGCGCGCCGGTCTGGAGGCCCTCAGGCCGCGCGGCACGGTGGTGCAGCTCGGCCTCGGCGGCGACGTGTCCCTGCCGCAAAATCTCGTGGTGACCAAGGAACTGCAGGTGATCGGTTCCTTCCGCTTCTATGCGGAGTTCAAGCTGGCTGTCCACCTCATCTCCACCGGGCGGATCGACCTCTCCCCGTTGATCACGCAGACTTTTCCCGTGGCAGATGCCCTAAGTGCCTTCAACGCGGCCAACGACCGCAAGAGCCAGATGAAGGTGCAGCTCGACTTCGCCTGACGGAGCGAGCGGGGACGATGGACGCTTCTTGCGCCGGCCACTCCTCCTGGCCGGCGCTTTTTTATGCCCGTGTTCCTCCGGTCCAGCGAAAAACTCTCGGCGAAAAAGGCGCGTTCGCGCTTGTTTTTCGCCGAACGGCATACCCGGACTTCCAGGGAATCCGGGTATATGGGCTTGAACTCAGGTGCTCTCGCGCTCGATCACCTTGAAGGGGATGATCATGGTCTCCGCCGGCATGGAGCGGCCGGCGCGGGCGCCTTCGATGGCGCGCAGGATGAGTTCGCCGGCCTGACGGCCGATCTCGAGGCTGTCGACGGCCACGGTGGTGATGCGCGGGAAGGCGCAGCGGGCGACCTCGAAATCGCCGAAGCCGGCGACGGCGATGCGGCCGGGGACAGCCCAGCCCCGGCGGTGACATTCGGCGATGGCGCCGAAGGCGGACAAGTCGGAGACGCAGACGACGGCGTCGACGTCAGGCCATTGCGTGACCATGTGCACGATGGCCTCGCCGCCCTGTTCCATGGAGATGGGCGGCTTGCCGAAGGAGATGATGCGGCCGCGCGGCAGGCCGAGCTCCTCCACCGCCTCCGAATAGCCCAGGCGCCGGTCGGCGCCGCGGGTGTCGCGGTTGGAGGTACCGCCGACGAAGCCGATGTTGCGATAGCCGCGTTCGTAGAGGCGATGGACCAGGGCGCGGCAGGCGGCGGCGTTGGAGAAGCCGACGGCGTGGCCGATGGGGTCGGGCGGGATGTCCCAGGTCTCGACCACGGGAATGCCGGCGGCTTCCAGCAGCTTGCGGGCGCGCGGGGTGTGACGGCCGCCGGTGAGCACCAGCCCTTCGGGGCGGCGGCGCAGCATGGCCTCGATGAGTTTCTCTTCCTTCTCCACCTGATAGTCGGTGTAGCCGAGCAGCATCTGCAGGCCCGATTCCTCGATGGCCTCGGTGATGCCGCGGGCGGTGTCGGCGAAATTGGAGTTGTTGAGCGAGGGGACGATGGCCGCCATGAAGCCGGAGCGCTTGGACGACAGGGTGCCGGCGGTCTGATCGAGGACGTAGCCCAGTTCCTCGATGGCGGCGAGGATGCGGGCGCGGGTATCGCCGGAGACCATGCCGCCGTCGCGCAGGGCGCGCGAGACTGTCATGGTGGACACGCCGGCCCGCTTGGCCACATCGGCCATGGTCGGGGTGCTGCGGGGCGGCGGGGCAGACATGGTACCTGATCTCGTCAACGGGAGGAGCAGGCCGGCTCAGGCCGGCACTGCACATGTGAACGATAACGGTGAGCCCGAGTTTGTCCAGCCTCTTGCGATCTTGTGCCGGCTTTTCAACCGTTTCCGGGGTGCATCAGCCGGGATCACTTGATGGCTTCGCCGTGCAGGGCGAGATCAAGGCCCTCGCGTTCGGAGGCGGCGGAGACCCGCAGCGAGGTGAGCAGACCGGTGAGCTTCAACGCCACCCAGGTGCCGACGGCCGCCCAGGCGATGGTGACGCCGACACCGATGAACTGGACGGCCAGTTGGTGCCCGTTGCCCTCGATCAGGCCGGAGATGCCGGGGCCACCGGCGGAGGCGCTGACACCGGCGCTGGCAAAGACACCGGCGGCCAGCGTACCGAGAATGCCGCCGACGCCGTGCACGCCGAAGACGTCGAGGCTGTCGTCATAGCCGAAGCGGGTCTTGATGCGGGTACAGGCGAGGTAGCAGACCGCGCCGGCGACGGCGCCGATCACCACGCCATGCCAGGGTTCGACGAAGCCCGAGGCGGGGGTGATGGTGCCAAGGCCGGCGACGGCGCCGGAGATGATGCCGAGAACGGACGGCTTGCCGCGCTCGAGATATTCGATGAGGCTCCAGACCACGGCACCGGCGCAGGCGGCGAGATGGGTCGAAAGCACGGCATAGACGGCGCGCGGGCCGA
The DNA here is from genome assembly GCF_021864535.1 of Oryzibacter oryziterrae. Lineage (GTDB taxonomy): Bacteria > Pseudomonadota > Alphaproteobacteria > Rhizobiales > Pleomorphomonadaceae > Pleomorphomonas > Pleomorphomonas oryziterrae. The sequence goes on along the minus strand of NZ_JAKJIC010000005.1, from coordinate 110,610 downwards.
TGGCGAGCGCCGAGCCGCCGTTGAAGCCGAACCAGCCGACCCAGAGCAGGCCCGTTCCGACAACGGCGAGCGACAGATTTGACGGCGCCATGTTCTCCTTGCCGAAGCCGAGACGCGGGCCGATCACCAGCGCGGCGACCAGGCCGCCGACGCCGGCGTTGATGTGAACGACGGTGCCACCGGCAAAATCGATCACGCCCATCCTGGCCAGCCAGCCGCCGCCCCAGACCATGTGGGCACTCGGCACGTAGACCAGAAACAGCCAGATGACGCCAAAGACGACGAAGGCGGAGAAGCTCATGCGGTCGGCCACCGCGCCGCCGACGAGGGCGACGGTGATGACGGCGAAGGTCATCTGATAGGCCATGAACAGCACTTCGGGGATGGTGGGCGCCAACGGGTTGACGCTGTCGATGCCCATGCCGGCGAGGCCGATGCGATCGGACGCGCCCAGAAAGTCACCCGTGCCGGTGAAGGACAGGGAGTAGGCGGCGGCGAACCAGAGCAACGAGACGATGGCCGTGGCGGCGGCGCTTTGCGCCATGGTGGCGAGGATGTTCTTCTCGCGCACCATGCCTGAGTAGAAGAGTGCGAGGCCGGGCAGCGTCATCATCAGCACGAGGGCGGTGGCCATGAAGACGAAGCCGGTGTCGGCGGCGTTGATCGTGGAGGTCTGAGCCCAGGCGGGGCTCAGGCTGGCCACAAGCAGGAGGCCACTGGCGGAAATGCAGGTCAATGGCCTGAAGGTGGCAATCGGGAATGTCATCGGTGACCTCAAGGGGGCATTCATTGCGCAAGTTGGGCAAAATCTACGCAAGTGATGTGCCATTGATCTCATCAGTCGCCCATTTTTTGCTCGACCGAGGGCTGTGCCGGAAATTGTGACCGGGGTTGTCGCTTGTTGAAGCGAATGCTGCAATTCTTGCAAGGTCTGGCGCCGAAATGGGCGCATCGTTGATCAAAAACCCGGCTGAGTGCTCACTATTTCATCGGGCCCTGTGCTGAAGCCCTTGCTGCCCCTGCCCATCTCGGCAAATCCGCAGCATCTGCCAGCACGAAGGGCGACTTAGTGAAAATTTAACAGCGATAATCTACGCTCGATTACCTCAAGGATGTCCGCCTGCTGACATCGAAGGTAAAGCTTTGCTCTGCAAGTTTTGTTGTTGCGTAGCCAGGGCGAAGAGGGGAAGAGCGCAGAACCATGATTCGAACCTTCAATAATTTGTCCATCGGATCGAAGATTTTCACAGCTTTCGGGTTGGTGATTTCTCTTCTCGTTCTTGTCGCCGGGATATCCTATTTTTCGCTGCAATCGGCGGGACAGTCCTTCATGGAGACCCGGCAGCGGACGCGGGAAGTCGATATTACCCGCGACGTGGATTACGCCTACATCGATTTAACCCGAAAGATCGCGGCCTTCGTCTATGCAGGCACCGACGCGACGCTGGCCGATGCCAATGTGGCGATCGATGGTGTGGCGAAGGCGATCGCCGTTGCCAAGACCGAAATCCAGGATGCCGATCATGGTCCGATGATCGCCGAGGCGTCCACGCGTTTCGAGGCCTATCGTGCGGTCTGGCAGCAGGTGGCTGACCTTCGGATGAAGCAGGTCAAGCTGATCGCCGGGACCGTCGAGCCGGTCGGCGACAAGCTCAAGAACGACGCGGGCTTCCTCGCCGGCAAGATCATGACGCTCAATCGCGCCGATCTCCTGCCGATCATCACCAAGGGTACGGAACAGTTCAATGCCGGCCGCTTCGCTGTGCTGAAGCTGATGGCCGGTGGCGGGGATGCCGAACTCAAGGCAGCGGACGCCGGGTTCAATGGCTTTGTGCAGCGCCTGAACCTGATCACCAAGGCGGTTGGCGAAGGCCAGGAGTCCTCGCAGATCGGCAAGGTGCTGAAGTCTGTGGCCGCCTATCAGGCCGCCTATCAGGAAGCCGCCGCGATTTCGGCGCAGCTCAACGGGCTGGTCGCCAATGACATGAAGCAGGCCAACGACACGATCGCCGCGTCGCTGTCGAAGATCCGGGCTCAGGCCACCGAAGAGTCTGATGCCATCAGCACCAGCACCATGTCGCTCGCCGCCCGCATCCGCCTCGTGCTTCTGGTGGTGGCCGGTGTGTCGATCTTTGCGGCCATCGTGCTGTCCATGCTGATCGGCCGGTCGATCTCCAAGCCGGTTGTCGCCATCGCCGCGACCATGCGCCGTGTGTCCGAGGGCGACTTCCTGATCAAGGTTCCCGGTGTCGGGCGCCGTGACGAAGTGGGCGTGATGGCCGACACGCTGGAAGTGTTCAAGACCAGCCTGGCCGAAGCCGAGGCGGGCCGTGCGGCGCGTGAAGCCGATGCGGCGAGCCAGGCGGCCAGCCGCCGGGCGGAGCTGCAGCAACTGGCGGATCTGTTCGAGCAGTCTGTTGGCGGTATCGCAGCCGCGCTCGCGTCGTCGGCGACCCAGCTCAACGGGGCCGCCCAGGTGATGACGCGCTCGTCTGCGGATGTGTCGCATAAGGCGACCGTGGTGGCGGAAGCCTCCGAGGAAGCGTCGGCAAGCGTCGGAACCGTTGCTGCTGCGGCGGAAGAGCTGGCGTCCTCGATCACCGAGATCGGGCGTCAGGTGACGGAATCCACCGAGATTGCCGCGACGGCGGTGGTCGATGCCTCGGACACCGCGTCCAAGGTGGCGGCTCTCTCTGAAGCGGCCAAGAAGATCGGCAACGTGGTGGATCTCATCAACAACATCGCCGGCCAGACCAACCTTCTCGCCCTCAATGCCACGATCGAAGCGGCGCGTGCCGGCGAAGCAGGCAAGGGCTTTGCGGTGGTGGCCGCCGAGGTCAAACAGCTCGCCGACCAGACGGCCAAGGCGACCAACGAAATCGGGGCGCAGATCTCTGCCATCCAGTCGTCGACGGCCGAATCGTCGGACGCGATCATGCGCATCACCGCGACCATCGGCCGGATCTCGGAAGTCTCGAATGCCGTGTCGGGCTCGGTGCGCGACCAGGGTACGGCGACGCAGGAAATCGCCGACTCGGTGCAGCGTGCCGCCGGCGGCACGGGAGCGGTGACGGCCAATATCGCCGAGGTCAACTCGGCGGCGGACCGTTCGTCGACCGCGGCTCGCGAGGTGCTGGCGGCCTCGGAGGCTCTGTCCGATCAGGCCCGTCGCCTGCAGGACGAACTCAAGGGCTTCCTGCAGACGATTCGCGCCGCGTAAGCGCCGAGATCAATACGCGCAGACAACGACAAGGGGGATCGGTCGCAAGGCCGGTCCCCCTTGGCTTTTCAGGCCTAGGGCTCAGTCGAGGCCATTGCGTAGGGCGGCGGCGGTGGCGATGGGGGAGATGACGGCGGCGACCAGCGAGACGGCGGCCAGCAGCAGGAAGGGCGTGCGGAAGGCGGCCGGGTCGAAGGCAACGGCATTGGAGGCCGAGACGCCGAAGATCAGGACCGGGACGGCAAAGGGCAGGATCAGGATCGGCACCAGCAGGCCGCCGCGGCGCAGCGACACGGTCAGGCCGGAGCCGATGACGCCCAGGAAGGTGAGGGCGGGGGTGCCGACCAGCAGCGTCAGCATGGTGGCACCGATGCTCGCCGGCGTCATGGCGAGGAAGAGCGAGAAGAAGGGCGCGGCCAGTACTAGCGGCAGGCCGGTGGTGGTCCAGTGGGCCAGGGTCTTGATGACGACAACGAGTTCGAGCGGGTGACCGCTGGCCACCAGGAGATCGAGGGCGCCGTCTTCCTTGTCGGCTTCGAACAGGCGGTCGAGGCCGAGCAGGGTCGACAGCAGCGCGCCGATCCACAGGATGGCCGGGCCGATGCGCGAGAGCAGGTTGAGGTCGGGACCGATGGCGAAGGGGAAGACCGTCACCACGATCAGGAAGAACAGGACGCCCATGAGGGCGCCGCCGCCCACGCGAACGGCCAGACGCATTTCGCGGATGAAGAGTGCGCGCCAACTCACCATTCGGCCTCCAGATGATGGTCGACCGGGCTCAAGCGCAGGCTGCGGGCCGTCGGCAGGTTGATGGCGAGATGGGTTGCCGCCAGCATGGAGCCGCCGCGTGCCACGTGCTCGGCGATCAAGGCGACGAGACGGGCTTCGGATTGCCGATCGAGGGCGGCGGTGGGCTCGTCCAGCAGCCAGATCGGCTTGCCCACGGCAACGAGCCGGGCGATGGCGAGGCGGCGACGCTGGCCGGCGGAGAGATAGGCGGCCGGCAGGTCGGCGAGATCGGCAAGATCGACGGCGGCCAGGGCTTCGGCGACGCTCGTGCCGTGGCCCCTGCCGAGGAAATCCTGCCAGAAGGCAAGGTTCTCGCGCACCGAGAGGGCGGTCTTGATGGCGTCGCGATGGCCGAGATAGTGGCAGTGGCGGGCGACGTCGTCGGGCTCCTCGATGCCGGGGCCGGCCAGCGTGACGGTCCCCTCGCTGCGGTGAACGGCGCCGATCAGGCTGCGAATCAGGGTCGACTTGCCGACGCCATTGGGTCCGGTGAGCAGCAGGGCCTGGCCGGGTTCGAGGGCGAAGCTGATGTTCTCGAGCACCCGGCGGCCGCCACGGTCGACCGTGAGGCCGGACACCTCAAGCCGCAAGCCGGTGAGCGGCGGCGCAGAAGCTGATGTCTGGATGTGCTCGTCTGCCAAAATGCGCCCCGTGAAAGCCCGCCGGATCGTCTTGCGACATTGATGCCCCGGGCGGCTCGACCGCTGCGGTTCCCGGCTGTTGATACGGTCCTAGCCATTCGCAACGGCGCTCGCAATCGAACAAGGAGAGGTCTGGCAAAAAATCACCGTGCAGCGCATCATAAATTGGTCGATCCTTCTAGGCAGAGGCAGGGAAATTCACTATAAGGCGCCGACAGATCACGGTTGCGGAAAGTACCCTTTACGTAAACGTAAACCATTTGCCTGATGGCATGCGGCGGACGCCGCGACGGCTCTCGAGCTGACACATCTCGATGCCGGCCATTCCAACCCGGAGGGATTGTTGCCCATGGCGTCGCTCGACAGCTTCAAATGCAAAAAGGAACTCAAGGTCGGCTCGAAGACCTATGTCTACTATGACCTGAAGGTCGCCGAAGCGAACGGCCTTGCCGGCGTGTCGCGCCTGCCCTTCTCGCTCAAGGTGATCCTCGAGAACCTGCTGCGCTTTGAAGACGGTCGCTCCGTGACCGCCGACGACATCCGCGCCATGGCCGCCTGGCTCGACAACAAGGGCAAGCTGGACAAGGAAATCGCCTATCGTCCGGCCCGCGTGCTGATGCAGGACTTCACCGGCGTTCCCGCCGTGGTCGACCTCGCCGCCATGCGCGACGCCATGGTGACGCTGGGTGGCGACCCCGAGAAGATCAACCCGCTGGTTCCCGTCGATCTCGTCATCGACCATTCGGTGGTCGTGGACTATTTCGGCTCGTCCTCCTCGCTGGCCCAGAATGTGGCGCGCGAGTACGAGCAGAATGTCGAGCGCTACAACTTCCTCAAGTGGGGCCAGAACGCCTTCGACAATTTCCGCGTGGTGCCGCCGGGTACCGGCATCTGCCATCAGGTCAACGTGGAATATCTGGCCCAGACCGTCTGGACCCGTGACGAGGACGGCGTGACGGTGGCCTATCCGGACACCTGCGTCGGCACCGACAGCCACACCACCATGGTCAACGGTCTCGCCGTGCTCGGCTGGGGCGTGGGCGGCATCGAGGCCGAAGCCGCCATGCTCGGCCAGCCGGTGTCCATGCTGATCCCGGAAGTGGTCGGCTTCAAGCTGACCGGCAAGGCCAAGGAAGGCGTGACCGCCACCGACGTGGTGCTGACCGTCACCCAGATGCTGCGCAAGAAGGGCGTGGTCGGCAAGTTCGTCGAGTATTTCGGCCCGGGTCTTGAGTCGCTGTCGCTAGCCGACCGTTCGACCATCGCCAACATGGGTCCCGAATATGGCGCCACCTGCGGCTTCTTCCCCGTGGACGCCGAGACGGTCAACTATCTCAAGTTCTCCGGCCGCAGCGACGATCGCATCGCGCTGGTCGATGCCTATGCCAAGGCGCAGGGCATGTATCGCACCGTCGAGACGGCCGACCCGGTGTTCACCGACGTGCTGGAACTCGATCTGTCCACCGTGGTGCCCTCGCTCGCCGGCCCGAAGCGCCCCGAGGGCCGCGTGTCGCTGACCGACGCCAAGGCCGGCTTCACCGCCGCCATGGAGACCGAGTACAAGAAGGCCGCCGATCTTTCCAAGCGCTATGCCGTTGACGGCAAGGGCTTCGACATCGGCCATGGCGACGTGGTGATCGCCGCCATCACCTCCTGCACCAACACCTCCAACCCGAGCGTGCTGATCGGCGCCGGCCTCGTCGCCCGCAAGGCGCTGGCCAAGGGCCTTTCCGCCAAGCCGTGGGTGAAGACCTCGCTGGCGCCCGGAAGCCAGGTGGTGGCCGAGTATCTGTCCAAGTCGGGCCTGCAGGCCGATCTCGACAAGCTCGGCTTCAACCTGGTCGGCTTCGGCTGCACCACCTGCATCGGCAACTCCGGTCCGCTGCCGGCGGAGATCTCCAAGTCGATCAACGACAATGGTGTGGTCGCCGCCGCCGTGCTGTCGGGCAACCGCAACTTCGAAGGCCGCGTGAGCCCCGACGTGCAGGCCAACTACCTGGCCTCGCCGCCGCTGGTGGTGGCCTATGCGCTGGCCGGTTCGGTGCAGATCGATCTGGCGACCCAGCCGCTCGGCACGGGTTCGGACGGCCAACCGGTCTATCTCAAGGACATCTGGCCGACCAATGAAGAGGTCGCCGAGGCGGTGAAGGCCTTCATCAGCCCCGAGATGTTCAAGGAAAAATACGCCGACGTGTTCAAGGGCGACGAGCGCTGGCGCGGCGTCGAGGCCGGCACGGGCCAGACCTACGGCTGGAACATGGCGTCGACCTATGTGCAGAACCCGCCCTATTTCGACGGCATCACCATGACGCCGAAGCCGGTCACCGACATCGTCGGTGCCCGCATCCTCGGCCTGTTCGGCGACAAGATCACCACCGACCACATCTCGCCGGCCGGTTCCATCAAGCTCGCCAGCCCGGCCGGCCAGTATCTGACCAGCCATCAGGTGCGTCCGCAGGACTTCAACCAGTTCGGCACCCGCCGCGGCAACCATGAAGTGATGATGCGCGGCACGTTTGCCAACATCCGCATCAAGAACAACATGGTCAAGGATGCCGACGGCAACACCGTCGAGGGCGGCTGGACCATCCATCACCCCACCGGCGAGAAGCTGTATATCTACGACGCCGCCATGCGTTACAAGGACGAGGGCGTGCCGCTGGTGGTCTTCGCCGGCGTGGAATACGGCAACGGCTCGTCGCGCGACTGGGCGGCCAAGGGCACCAACCTGCTCGGCGTCAAGGCCGTGATCGCGCAGAGCTTCGAGCGCATCCATCGCTCGAACCTCGTGGGCATGGGCATCGTCCCGCTGACCTTCGCCGAAGGCACCAGCTGGCAGACGCTCGGCCTCAAGGGTGACGAGACGGTGTCGATCGCCGGCATCACCGACGTGAAGCCGCGCCAGACGCTGGAAGCGGTGATCACCAAGGCCGACGGCTCGACCGTCAAGGTGCCGCTGCTCTGCCGCATCGATACGCTGGACGAGCTCGACTATTACAAGAACGGCGGCATCCTGCACTACGTGCTGCGTTCGCTGGCCGGCTGATCGGCTTGCCAGGCTGCTTAAATGACGAAGGCCGTCGGGGTGACCCGGCGGCCTTCGGCTTTTTGGCGATCCCGTTCGGCCAGACCTCCGAGTATGGAGCGGGGCCTGGAGCGCTTGTCCGTCTGGCGAAAACGTCGGATCGAAGGGAGATCGCTCCAGATTCAGGCGGCTGGTCCAGGCCCATGAAGAACGTTGCTCGCCGGAAAACAAGCACGCAAGAATACAGTAGAACGACTTATGAATTATGCCGATACGTCAAATACCTAAGCACTATTTTGATCATTGTCTTATCCGAAAATAGGAATAGATCTTTTCCTTGCAGGGCGTCGGAGCCAATTTCGAGTATTCAAATCACATATACTCGAAGTTGTTGTGATCGATCAGATTTCAGATCCGATTGTCTTGCAAGATCATGTCTGGCTTTCGTTGGGGGGAAGGCTTGTTAACTGGAAGGCCATGCAGATGTTTGGAAAAGTGCTTTTGTCTTTCGCCGTCGGTCTTGTGATGGCAGGTTCGGCATGGGCGGCTGATGCTACCAAGCTGGCCCTGCCCGGCGACATTACCCTCGAGCAAGCCAACAAGGTCGTTGCTGCCGCGCGCGCCAAGGCGATCGAGCAGGGTACGTTGATGGATATTGCCGTGGTGGATGCCGGCGGCAATCTCAAGGCGTTCATTCGCATGGACGGCGCCTTTCTCGGCAGTATCGACATCTCGATCAAGAAGGCCCGGACAGCTCGCCTGTTCAACATGCCGACCAAGACACTCGGTGAGCTCGCCCAGCCAGGCAAACCGCTCTACGGAATTGAAGAAACCAACAACGGGCTGGTCAGCTTCGGTGGTGGCGACCTGCTCGTCGACAAATCGGGCGTGGTGATCGGTGCCGTCGGCGTGTCGGGTTCCTCGGTTGAGGATGACATGGCTGTGGCAGCGGCGGGTGTTGCCGGTTTGCAATGAGGCAGCTGAAATTCTGGGCTGGATGAAATAATAGCCATTGCACGACCGAGAAATCCCGCTATCCTTCCCTTGTCGTCAACATTTCGGAAGGAGGTGATCCAGTGTCTCATTGTCATGATCCGCGAGGGCTGGACATCGTTGGCCGGACGCACACCTTCGGGACGCGTTGAAGCCAAGCGATTTTTCTCCGCCTCGTGCGGCAGGCAATGGAAGGGCTGTCCGGAAGGGCAGCCCTTCTTGCATTCGGGCCCCTCGCAAAGGCGGATTGATTTGGGCAGGCGGGCTCTCCATAGTCGGGGCCTATCCCCCAATCCGAGAGTTCCGATGCCCGAAACGCTGCTGATCGAACGCCATGACCGCGTGGTGCTTGTCCGTCTCAATCGCCCCAAGGCGCTGAATGCGCTGAATTCGCAGGTGCTGGCCGAACTGGTGGCGGAACTGGCGCCGCTCGATGCCGATCCCGAGGTGGGGTGCTTCGTCATCACCGGATCGGACAAGGTCTTTGCCGCCGGCGCCGACATCAAGGAGATGCAGGACAAGAACTACGCCGAGGTGGCGGCGACCGACTATCTGTCGGCCTGGACGGCCTTCGCCAACCTGCGCACTCCGAAGATCGCGGCAGTGGCCGGCTATGCGCTCGGTGGCGGCTGCGAGGTGGCGATGATGTGCGACATCGTTCTGGCGGCGGAGAATGCCCAGTTCGGCCAGCCGGAAATCAAGCTCGGCATCATGCCGGGCATGGGCGGCACGCAGCGGCTGACCCGGCTCGTCGGCCGTTCCAAGGCCATGGACCTGATCCTGACGGGACGGATGATGGACGCGGCTGAGGCCGAGCGGGCGGGGCTTGTGGCGCGCATCCTGCCGCTCGACAAGCTCGTCGACGAGGCGCTGGCGACGGCCAGGACCATCGCCTCCTACGGCAAGCCGGCGGTGCTGGCGGCCAAGGAAGCGGTCGACCGGGCGCTGGAGATCGGCCTGACGGAAGGCCTGCGGGCCGAACGCCGCGCCTTCCATGCATTGTTTGCCACCGAAGACCAGAAGGAAGGCATGGCGGCCTTCGTGGAACGGCGGCCGCCGGCGTTCAAGGGGCGGTGAGGGGGCGTGGCAATTCTCGGCTTCGAGGGGGGAGGCCGACTTACCCCTCTCTCCAACTCTCCCCCGCAAGGGGGGAGAGGGCGCCGATTGGTTCCGCTGCTAATTCCTTGATGGAACTCAGCACTTCACCTCGATCACCTGCTCCGCGCCGCCATCGGTATGGCGGATGCGGGCCTGCATGGCCTTGAAGTCCACCTCCAGCGTGGCGCGGGCGGGGCCGGCGGTCCAGGTGAGGGTGAGGCTGTGCGGGGCTGGCTCGCCGAGGGTGAAGGCGCCGGCGAAGGCCGGGTGGGTGTTGCGGAAGCGGGCGAGGTCGCAGAGGGCCTTGACCATGGGCGTGGCGAGCGAAGCGGCGACTTCGTCGGGCGTGTAATAGTGGCGGTTGATGTCGCGGCCCACATGGGTGCGGGCGAGCAGGTCCATGTCGTTCACGCCGCCGAGGAGACCGACGTAATAGACCTGCGGGATGCCCGGCGCGAAGAACTGCAGGGCACGGGCGATCAGATATTCGTCGTCGCGCTTGCCGAGGGCGTCGTAATAGGTCGAGTTGACCTGGTAGAGGTCGAGGTTGGAGGCGGCCGCGCCGGTGGCCTGACGGCTCTCGCCGCCGGTGCGCGCGTGCATGGTCTCGACGAGGGCGTCGAGGGCGGCAGGCTCCAGGAGGCCGGGGCGTCCGTCGGTGGCGGCGCCGACGTCGATGACGCCGATGCCGTCATGGGTATCGAGCACGGTGATGGCGTTGCGCGGCGATATCTTCAGCCAGGCGGCAAGCGGGCCGGCCTCACCGGTGAACAAGGCGTGCAGCACCAGCGGCGGCAGGGCGAAATCGTAGACGCGATCGACGCGCTTGGCGATCTCGATCTGGTCGCGATAGTAGCTGTGGATCTCGACGAGCACTTCCATGCCCTTGGCCTTGGCCTTGGTGGCAAGTTCGCCGAGGAAGGCATAGGTCTCAGGGATCATGAAGCAGCTGGTGCCGGGCTTCTTGATGGCATAGCCGGCGGCGTCGAGACGAATGGCGGTGACGCCCGAGCTTGCGAAGCGATCGAGGATGGCGTCGAGATAGGCAGTGCCCTTCTGAGAGAAGACATCGATGTCAATCTGCTTGGGCGTGAAGGTGGTCCAGATCAGGCGCTTGACGCCATCGCCGAAGCTCATCTTGGTGAAGGGAAAGCCCGGTCGCGGCCGGTAGATGGCGTTGAGGTCGGCCTCGGTGGCGCCCTGCGGGAAGACCTTGCCGAAGCTCATGAACATGTCGGCAAAGTCCGAGGCCTCGCCCTTCGCCAGATAGTCCTTGAAGGCCGGGCTGTCCGCCGAGACGTGGTTGACGATCATGTCGGCCATGATCTCGACGGATGTCGACAGCGCCTTGACGTCGGCCCAGGTGCCGAGGCGCGGGTCGACCAGCGTGTGATCGACGGGGTCAAAGCCGGCGTCGGCACCGTCGATGGGATCGAAGAAGGGCAGGGGATGCACACCGCCGACCACGCCCTCGAGCGGACCATCGACGAGGGCCTTGAGATCGGCGAAGCCGCCGGCGGTCAGGCGATCGACATAGGTGATGAGCTGGACCTGGTTCTTCATGGTGTCCGTCTTCAGTCTTGGCAGGGGGCAGCCCAAAGTCGGCTTGCCGCCAGGGGAGGCGTGCGGATGGGCGCGCCGAGCGGGCAACGCGCGCTCCGGAGGATGGCCTCCGGAGGATCTCTTGTGTCGAATGACGCATCTCTATCGAACGCATGCGACATTCGAAAGTGCAAACCCTGGTGCACTGATTCCGCCAGAGGATTCACCTTGAACGGTAATCCGTGCACTCGATTTTCTTGTTTGTGCCGCGACTTGTCCAACCGGGCTGGCCCTTGCGGGCCGCACCATCCGATCGGGTCGATGCACCAGGCCTTGTTCAAGGGCCTGGGGTGTCAGATGGCCATGGGCGGGCGCATGAAGGCATTGCCCTCGCCGTTGAACAGATGGCAGTCGCTGGCGGCGAAGGCAAAGCGGGTGGTCTGGCCGGCCTTGACGGGCACGTCGCCGTCGAGCACGGCGATCAGCGTGGTGTCGTCGGAACTGCGCTTGGCCTGGATGATGGTCTGATGGCCGAGGCGTTCGACGAAATCGACGGTGACGGGCACGCCGGTGCTGTCGTCGAGATGGATGTGCTCGGGCCGGATGCCGAGGGTGACTTCGGCGCCGGCCACGGCACCGGTGGAATCGACCGGGATGGTGATGGCCGGCACGTCGGCAGATTCGATGGTGATGCCGCCGGTGGCGATCACCTTGGCCTGAACCGTCATGAAGTTCATCTTGGGCGAACCGATGAAGCCGGCCACGAAGAGGTTCTGCGGCCGGTGGTAGAGTTCGAGCGGCGCACCGACCTGACGGACGAAGCCGGCTTCGAGCACGACGATCCGGTCAGCCAGCGTCATGGCCTCGACCTGATCATGGGTCACGTAGATCATGGTGGAGCCGAGATCCTCGTGCAGCTTGGCGATCTCGGCGCGGGTGGAGACGCGCAGGGCGGCGTCGAGGTTGGACAGCGGTTCGTCGAACAGGAAGATCTTCGGTTCGCGCACGATGGCGCGGCCGATGGCGACACGCTGGCGCTGGCCGCCGGAGAGCTGGCCGGGCTTGCGGTCGAGCAGGTGCTCGATATGCAGGATCTTGGCGGCCTTCTGCACCTTGTCGGCGATCTCGGCCTTGGAGAAGCCGGCGATTTCCAGCGCGAAGGCCATGTTGGCGTAGACGGACTTGTGCGGATAGAGCGCATAGGACTGGAACACCATGGCGATGCCGCGGTCCTTGGGGGCGATGTCGTTGCAGACCTTGTCGTCGATCAGCATCTCGCCCGAGGTGATCTCCTCGAGGCCGGCGATCATCCTGAGCAGCGTGGACTTGCCGCAGCCGGAAGGTCCGACGAAGACGACAAACTCGCCGTGGCGGATGTCGAGATCGACGCCCTTGATGATATGCACCTGACCGAAGCTCTTGCGCACGTCGCGCATGATGAGGCTTGCCATGGGTGAACTCCCCTTGAAGTCTGTCCGGGCGGGTCCCGCGCCAAGTGTCCTGGGGACCGCGCACCCGGGGTGTTGATGGTGTTCCGGCTTACTTCACCGAGCCGGCCGTGAGGCCGCGGACGAAATAGCGCTGGAGCGAGAAGAAGATGACGAGCGGCAGGATCATCGACACGAAGCCGCCGGCGGTGAGCAGGTGCCAGTCGGAGCCGCGCGAGCCCACCATGTCGGCGAGACGCATGGTCAGGACCTGCACGCCCGGCACGTTGCCGATGAAGATCAGCGCCACCAGATAATCGTTCCAGACCCACAGGAACTGGAAGATGGCAAAGGAGGCGAGCGCCGGCGTCGACAGCGGCAGCACCAGACGCCAGAAGATCTTGAAATGCGAGGCACCGTCGACGATGGCCGCTTCCATGATCTCGCGCGGCAGGCTGGAGATGTAGTTGTAGAGCAGGAAGACCGCGAGCGGCAGGCCGAAGCCGGTGTGCGCCAGCCAGACCGACAGATAGGTGCCGTTGAGGCGCAGGTGCACATAGTCGGTGAGCACGGGCACCAGGGCGATCTGCAGCGGCACCACCAGGAGCGCCACCATCAGCGCGAACACCAGCTTGCGGCCGGGGAAGCGCATCCAGGCAAAGCCATAGGCGGCGAAGGCGGCCATCAGGATGGGGATGATCACGGCAGGCAGGGTGACGGCGATCGAGTTGATGAAGGCGTCGGACATGTCCTCGCCCTTGCGGACGGCCTCCTCGCCGGTATCGCTCTGGATGGTCACGTCCTTGCCGGCGAGCACGTCGTGATAGTTCTGCAGCGTGACGGAGGGCAAGCCGCTCCATTCCTGCTGCTGCACCTGAACGGTGCCGGCGCGCTTGTTGCCGATCCAGACGACGCGCTTGCCGTCGGCGGTTTCGACGCCCTGGCGGAACTGCTCGAAGGTGGCGGTGGCGCCCTCGAAGGTCATCGGCGCATTGCGGTCGATGGTGGCGTCCGGCTTCATTTCCGAGACGGTGACCCATTGCTTGTGCGGCAGCACCGTCCACCAGCCCGAGGACATGATCTCGTCGCGCGGGCGGAAGGAGGAGACGAACAGGCCGAGCGTCGGGATCAGCCAGATCAGGCAGATGACCGCGAGCGTGCCGTTGACGAAGGCGCGGGGGAAGGGATTGCCCTTGGACATGGCCATCACAGGGTCTCCCTCTTGTTGAACTGGCGAAGGTTGTAGACCATCACCGGAATGACGGTGATCAGCAGGACGATGGCGATCGCCGAGCCGAGGCCGAAGTTCCGGTTGGTGAAATACTGGTTGTAGAACTGGGTGGCGATCACGTCGGTGCCATACTGGCCGCCGGTCATCACGAGGACCACGTCGAAGATCTTCAGCGTGAAGATGATGACGGTGGCGCTGACGGTGACGATGGTGCCCATGATCGAGGGGATCAGGATCGAGAAGAAGATGCGGAATTCACCGGCACCGTCGACGCGGGCGGCCTCGAGGATGTCCGAGGGCACGGCCTTGATGGCGGCGGAGAACAGCACCATGGCGTAGCCGGTCTGCATCCAGATGACGATGACGATCAGGAACAGGTTGTTCCACGGCTGCAACTGGGCGATCCAGGCCTGCGGCTCGCCGCCGAAGGCAACGACGATGGCGTTGAGCAGGCCGATCTGCACGTCCGAGGGGTCGCGCACGGCGTAGATGAACTTCCAGATGACGCCGGCGCCGACCAGCGAGATCGCCATGGGCATGAAGATGATGGCCTTGGCGAGGCTTTCGAAGCGGCTGCGATCGGCCAGCGTCGCGACCAGGAGGCCTGAAATGATGGTGAAGGTGGCGCCGAAGACGATCCAGAGCACGTTGTTGCGGAAGGTCACGAGCATGAAGGGCTCGGTGAACACCGTGATGTAATTGGCAAGACCGACGAAGTTGGTGCCATCGCGGTCGTAGAGGCTGGCGATGAAGGTACGCACCGCGGGCAGCGCCAGGAAATAGACCACAAAGGCGATCGCGGGGGCGACGAAGACGATGGGGATCAGCCGCTTCTGCCATTCGGAGGGGGCGAATTCGGCCAGCTGGTTGGCGACCAGATAGAGAATGGCCATGCCGCCGCCACCCCAGACCATGGCGAAGAGCGCAGTCACCAGCTTGGGCGCCTGGCTGTCGCGCAGCAGGAAGAAGCCTTCGAACAGGGCCACGGCCGCAAGGATGCCGCCGATCAAGGTCAGGAGGGCGCGGTTTCGCCGTCGGCGAGAGCGCGCCAGTTCGGCGGACAGGGCGTCCGCGTCAGTCGTGCGGTCACTCATTTCATTCCCCCCGGAGCCCGGCGCCAGATCTGTGGTCCGACCGCGCTAAGGTGATGTGTCGATCATCTTGATTGTTGGAAGTCCCCGCCCCTGAAGGCGGGGACTCCTTGGGCGTCAGAGGTTACTTCTTCGGCCAGGACGCGTCGATGTTCTTGAGGGCCGTGTCCAGATCCTCGGTACCGGAGATCCAGGCGGTCATTTCCTTCCAGAACGAGCCGGCGCCGACTTCACCCGGCATCAGGTCCGAACCGTCGAAGCGGACGGAGGTGGCGCCGCCCAGAACCTCGGCCACGCCGCGGTCGACGTCATTGACGTACCACTTGAGGTCGACGTCCTTCTGCGGCGCGATGGCGCCACCGACGGCCAGCCAGGACTTCAGATGCTCGGCCTTGGCGAAATACTGCATGAGCGCGCGCACTTCCGGACGGTCGTTGAAGGCGCCCCAGATGTCGCCACCCACTTCTACCGGCTTGCCATAGGCGGGGTCGATGCCCGGCAGGTAGAAGAAGGAGTAATCAACGCCGGCCTTGGCCTTTTCCGGGAAGAAGGCGGCGATGAAGTTGCCCTGCTTGTGCAGCCAGCACTTGGGCGGCTCGGCGAACATCGGGCCGGGCGCGTCGCCGAAGCTGGTGGACACGATGCCCTTGCGGCCGCCGTAGACGTTCTTGTCGTCAAGCCAGATCTTGCCGAAGGTCTCGGCGGCCTTCTTCACTTCCGGCGAGGCGAAGGGCAGCTTGCCTTCGGTCCAGGCGTCGTAATTCTCGAGCGAGGTGGTGCGCAGCATCATCTCTTCGAGCCAGTCGGTGGCGGGCCAGCCGGTGGCAGCGCCCGATTCGATGCCGACGCACCAGGGGGTGTCACCGTCGGAGACGATCTGGTCCTGCAGCTTCTGCAGTTCGTCCCAGGTGGTGGGGACCTTGTAGCCGGCGTCGTCGAAGGCCTTCTTGGGATACCACACCAGGCTCTTGACGTTCACGCGTTCCCACACGCCGTAGATGCCGGGCTTGCCGTCCTTGCCGGCCTTTGTGGCCATGTCGACCCAGCTCGGGATATACTGCTGCAGGAAATAGTCCTTGCTGGCGCTGAGATCGACCAGCTTGCCGGCCTTGGCGAAGTTGGCGAGCAGGCCGGGCTGCGGGAAGTCGGCGATGTCGGGCGGGTTGCCGGCGTCGGAGCGCGTGGCAATGGTCGCCTCGAACTGCTTGGAGCCTTCATACTGGATGTCGATGCCGGTGGCTTCCTCGAAGGCCTTCATCGTGTCGTTGAAACGAACTTCATCGCCGGCCGTGAAGGGGCCGAAGGCGGTGATCTTGGTGCCCTTGAGCTTGCCGGCGAGCGCGTCGGAGAGTTCGGCCGGCACGTTGTCGGCGGCATAGGCAGCGCCGACGACGCCGAAGGTGGCGACAGCCGAAGCCAAAAGGCAAGCTTTCAGCGAAGTCATTTTCATCTCATCCTCCCCCATTCCTGGGTTTCTTCAACATTTGGCGCACAAGCGCCGGTTTGACGCCTCCCCTCCCGAGGGAAGCGGCGACGCCGTCAGCGTGGCGGAGCGGTTGTCCTGCGCACGATGAGCTCGACGGCAAGCGTGGAGGTGACGGGCTGCCTTGACGGGTCCTCGATCCGCTGGAGCAGGGTGTCGACGCTGAGCTTGCCGGATTCGAAAAGCGGTTGGTGAACGGTGGTGAGGCCGAGATACTCGGCCATTTCGATGTCGTCATAGCCGACGACGGAGAGATCCTCGGGCACGCGCAGGCCAAGGTCGCGGGCCGCTTCCAGGACGCCCATGGCCTGGGTGTCGTTGGAGGCAAAAATGGCCGTCGGACGATCGGGCTGCGACAGCATGCGGCTCGACAGTTCGCGTGCAATGTGGCGACCGAAGACGCCGTCGGTGCGATAGGCCTCGACGATGGGCAGGCCGGCCGCGGTGAGCGCGCGGCAATAGCCGGCATGGCGGTCGCTGCTGGAGGTGTGGTTGAAGCCTTCCTGCGGCACGTCGCCCAGGAAGCCGATATGGGTGTGGCCGAGCGAGATCAGATGCTCGGTGGCGAGGCGTCCGCCTTCGACATCGTCGATGAGGATGCGATCGAAGCCCAGCGAGGGCGCGCCGTTCACATCAAGAAAGACGGTGGGCACGCCGGACTTGCCAAGATGCCGACGGTCGGCCTCGGACGGCGACAGGGAGATGATGATCATCCCGTCGACGCGGCGGCGGTCGGGCACGGTGCGGAAATAGCGGTCGCGCTTCTCTGCCGATTCGACGTTGTAGATGACGAGGTCGTATTTGCTGTCGGCGGTGGTGTTCTCGACACCGTGCAGGCGCTCGACGAAGGCCGAACGGGTGAAGAAGGGCACGATGACCGCAAGCGTCAGCGTCTTGCCCAGCGACAGGCCGCGAGCGGCAGGGCTCGGCACGTAATTCAGTTCGGCAATGGCTGACAGGACCTTGTCCCGGGTTCCCTTGGACACGCGCGGGCTGTCGTTCAGCACCCGGGATACGGTGCCGAGACCGACGCCAGTCTTTTCCGCGATGTCCTTGATGGTCGGGCGCATGAAGGGGACTGCCATGAGCGTGGAAGCGGTTCCACGATGTATCATCATGTCGGCATGGGTGCAAGAGGGGCGCGCCTGTGGCGAATGCTTAGGTGGCCGCTGATGGGGGCCTTGCCGTCGTATCTGCGCGCCTGGCGAGCGGCCCACGCTGTCCGGACAATGGCCTTTGGGCGTGGCGTGGTGCCAGAACGCATCGCCGGAAGCGGCTCAGCTTCGCCCTGTGGCCGGACAATGCCGTACGACTGATCAGGGCGTGGCCCTTCCCGCATCTGTCGAACTCCCCCCGAAGTCGGCTCTGGCGATTCCCTGTCCTCGCCAGACGTTGAAATTAGCTTCAACGATGGCGCAGATCTTGAAATTCTAAGCGCTTTGAAAGGATGATTGACCCAACTTTGCCGAGGAGTCAAGCCAAGCTTGCAGGCAGCGTCCGTAAAAAATACCCAGAGAACTGCGGAAAATATCCGGATGCGTGATTGTGCTTCGCTTGGACAATCATGGCGCCAGGCGCGCGAAACGTTTGAATGGACCCCTGGCGCTGCGGCAAAAATCAAAGCGATTTGAAATATTTGCGAGCGATTGTGAATAATAATATTTGCATGAATTAACGAGACAGCCACTCGGGGCGAAGGCCGTGATCGCAAGGGTGGGCGACCGGGCTTTATCTGATGGTGACAGCTCTATAGAGGACAGGCGCAGTCCAATCTGGCGCTCAGGGCTTCCGGCGCGGAGGCTGGCCGGTCGTCTTCGGAAGGCTTCGGGCTTCTCTGGCCAGTGCCGCAATGCTCTCGTCTGCCAGACGGTGGCGTTCCGCCTTGTGCCGGGCGCCGATCGTGCCGGCCGAGATCACGGCATCAGGGGCGTCATGCACGAACTGCCGTTCGGCTCGCCGTGATCCTTGCTTTCGAGCGTGTGCACTCTTTGCGCCGGTTGCCCCAGTGTCCAGCTCGCGTCATCGGCCGCAGGCGTCATGCGCGCGTCGAAACGCGGACAAGGCCGGCAAAGCCTGGCCTCTGAAACTCGATATCATCTTTGGAAAAGTGGTGCCGCAGAAGGGACTCGAACCCCCGACCCCATCATTACGAATGACGTGCTCTACCAGCTGAGCTACTGCGGCATCTAGCGCAAACCGAACCGAAGCCTTGGCGCGCGGCGGTCTGTGCGAACGCGGCGTTGATACCGGCATCCTCGCCGAATTTCAAGCGCCGCGTCCGAGAAAAATGAAAGCCGTCAATGGAAGGCCGGATCTGGGGTCAGGCTGCGGGTCAAACCGCGGCCGTTGGCCGGGCCGGGATCGTCGGGCGGCTTGCGGGGAAAGTCCCGGTCGGTGTCGTTGCCCGTGCTGGCAGCCGGCTGCGTTGCCGCCTGGGTGGCGGCTGCGGCGGTCCCGCCAGAGGCCGGGGTGTCGACGGGCGCGGCGTCGATGACAATGGCGGTGTCATCTGGCGGGGGCGTGTCCGAAGGGGGCGCCGGCGGGGCGACCTTGCGCACGGCAAGCTCGGCCAGATCGGAGCCATCGAGTTCGGTGACGCCGCTGTCGCTGGCGACCGGCACCTTCCATTCCACCGCGTCGAGGCGACCGGTGACCGGAGAGGACGGCTGCCAGCTGTCCAGCACCACGCCGTCGGCGGTCCAGGCTTCGTCGCGCGGGGCGCGGACGGCCCGACCGAGCCATTCGCGCACGCGGCCGGGATCGCCGCTTTCCGTCTCCTCGAGCTCGGCCATCATCAGGCAGACGCGCTGGGTGGGCGCCTGACGCAGCGCCTTGGACAGTTCGTCGCGGGCGACGGTGAACTCGCGGGCGTCGAGGGCGGCGCGGGCGATGGCGAGCGCACCTTCCACATGGTGGGGCTTGGCCGCAGAGAGCATGCGGGCGCGCTTCAGCCGGTCGATGGCCGAATCACCGGTGCGGACGTGCAGGTAGACCTCGGCGAGCTCGGGATGCGGGGCGAGCTTCCAGGTGGTCTCGATGACCTTGGCCGCCTTGCGCGCATCCAGCTGGCGGGTGAGGCAGCGGGCGGCGACAACGGTGGCCGGCACGAAGTCTGGGGCGATGCGATGGGCTTCGAGGGCGAAGCTGCGGGCCTTGTCGGGCTCGCCGTCCTCGGCCTCGAGGGCGCGGGCGGTGAGCAGTACCGCGCGCAGGCGGCGCGTTTCGGCCTTGCCCACCAGGCGGCTGGCCGCCGAGGTGTCGAGAACAGCCAGCGCGCCGGCCCAGTCGCGGTCGGCGGAGAGATATTCCATCATCGCCGTGCCGGCCCAGGGAATGCCGGGGCTGAGCTTGTGGGCTTCGGCGGCATATTGGCGGGCCGCTTCCAGCTCACCGGCGCGGGTGGCTTCGATGAAGAGGCCGCGCAGCCCGAGCAGGCGCGTGCCCGGATCGGCCAGCATGCGGTTGAAGGCGGAACGGGCGCTGTCGCTGCGGCCTTCGAGCTGGGCCGCCTGGGCGTCGAGCAGCATGACGAGCGGTTCACGGTCGAGATAGCGGCCCGCTTCGACCGCCTCGCGCTGGGCGAGACGGAAATCGCCCGAGCCGACGGCGATCATGCCGCGCGACAGGGCGCGGTAGCCGCGGTCGCGGCGGCGGCCGGCAAAGAAGCCGCGCAGGTTCTGCGGCGAGCGCCAGACCAGGCTGACGAGGCGCCAGCCGATCACCGAAAGGGCGGCGAAGACGAGCGCGCCGACGACGATGACGCGCAGCGGCGGCGCGGCCGTGCCGGTGGGCCAGGCGACGGTGACCGAGACGGGGACCGCACCCAGGCGATCGAAGGCGAAGACGGCGGCAAACAGGACCGCGACTGAAATGAGTATCCGGATCATGGGCCGGTCCTTTCCGTCATGGGCGGGCGCGAAATGAAGAGGGTGCGGGTCATTGGCCCTCCGCCGGCGACTGGAGGCGCTTGAGCACGCGCGCCGTGAGGGCGGCGACCGTGCGATCGGCGGCGACGCGGGCGTCGAGGCTCTGGCGCCACTCGGCCGCCGCAGGCTTGGCCCAGGCGGGCAACTGGTCGGCCGCCGCGGCGGCAGCCGGATAGTCGCCGGCCTTGAGGGCCGTCACGATGGCTTCGATGGACTGCGACAGGGGATCGGTGGTGCCCGAGCCGGTCTCGCGATAGTTGACCAGGGACTTGGCGCTGGACATCAGCCCTTCGATGACGCCGTTGCCGGCATCAACAGGGCGGGCGGCGGCCATGGCTTCCTTGGGCAGGCTGGCGAGCAGCTGGTCCTGGGTTGGGACGCCGATGGCGGCGAGCGGCTTCAGGCTGTCGAGATCGGGCAGGTCGGGCACGGCGGCGGCGACCAGGGCAAACTCGGGCTCGAAGGACGCGCCGCTGGCGATCTTGGATGAGAGGCTGGTGACGGCAAGCGAGAGGGCGGCGATCTCCCCGCCCTTCGGTCCCGCCGCAAGGCGCGCCTCGATGGTGCTGACGCGCTCGGCCAGGGCGGTGCTCGCCGCGGCGGCAGCGTCGAGCTTGTCGGAGAGGGACGCGAGCCGGCCTTCGAGGGCTGCAACCCGCTCGGGCGCCACGGCGGGCGGAGCGGCCTTCAGCGCGGCGAGATCGGTCTTGATCGCGTCGAGCTCGGGTTTGACGTCGGGGGCGCCGGCCTGCGTGCTGCTGACGCGGGCTGTGAGATCGTCGACGGCCTTGCGCAGGGCGGCAACATCGCTGCCGGGGCCGACGGGCGCGGCCTTCAGGGCTTCTTCGAGGCTGGCCACGCGCTGGTCGAGCGGGGACGCCGCACCGCTGCCGTTGAGGGCGTCGAGGCGGCCTGCGAGCTTGTCGAGTTCGGCCTGGATCGGCGTCAGGTCGATGGCGCTCGCCTGGGTCTGCGGCGGCTGCGGGTTCGGCAGGGTGAGAAGATCGGACGCGATCAGGCCGTAGGCCCCGCCAAGGGCGATGGCGCCACCCAGGAGGGCGCCCACAAGGGCGGCGGCAAATCCGCTGCCCGGCTGCGAATCGGACGTCGCGGGCTTGGGGTCGGCCTTTGGCAACGGGTCGGTCAGGACCGGGCCTTCGATTGGAGCATCGGTGGGCGCCGCGTCTTGCGCCGGCGGATCGGCCTGGTCTGGCGCGGCTGTGCCATCGGGGCCGGCGGCGGCTTCCATCGACGGCGCCGTGTCAGCTCCTGCGGTTTGCTCGGTCGGTTCGACCGGTGACGGAGTGGTGGCCTCGGCCGATTCGGCGGGCGGGGTATCCGCGGCGACCGGTGCGTCGGGTTGGGCCGGCGCCTCCACAGAGGGCGGTGGGGTCACTTCGGTGGCCGTGAGATCGATGATCGGGGGCTTGGATTTGCGGCGGCGGGCCCCTTCGGGCGTCTCGTCGGTCTTGCGATCGCTGTCGGACTGCATGTCTCGATTTCCTTCCCGCTCGCTCCCGGCCTGTCGCCGCTTGTCCCACCAACTATTTCAACTGTCGCTGCCGAGCGCAACCGCTGCCCGCAACAAGGCATCGCCATTGGGCTCAGTGGCGATCACCGTGCGATGGCACCGGTCCGTCAGCGGCGCTGCGGCGGCCTCCGAAATGGCAATCAACACCAGATCGTTCAGGAGGTCGAGACGATCCTTGGACTGAAGAATCTTGAAAAATCCTTGCGCACTGCGCTGAGAGGCAACAATGAGACCGGCAAATGTGCGCATTTGAAGGCCAGCCCAGGTGGCCGGGGCGAGGTCGTCGCGCATTTCGGCCCGGTAGACGATCAGCGACTGCGCCGAAAGTCCGGCCTCGCAAAGGCCGGCGGCGAGGTCGCCGGTCTGGTCGCGACCAACCAGATGCAGGACGTGGCCGAGGCCCGAAGCGCGCAGGCTCAAGGCGAGGTCGGCAGCGGTGCCGGCCGACGCGCGAACATCGGCAAAGCCGGCGGCCCGGGCGGCACGCGCCGTGGCCTCCCCGACGCAGAAGGCGGGGATGGCGAGCCAGGCGGCCGGCAGCGCGCCGCCAGGCAGGGCGCGCAACGCGTTGGCGGAAGTGAAGGCGAGGGCGTCGGGCCGGGGATGGGCGGCGATCGCCCTCACCAGATCGGGCTCGGGGATGATGTCCAGCATGGGATCGGCAAGCGCGTCGATGCCATGGGCGGCGAGGGTTGCCACAAGGGCGCTGGCTTGCGGCTCGGGACGCAGGACGAGGAGCCGCATGATCGGTCAGTGTCCCCGGAAGAAATCGGGACCGCCGAGCGCCTTGAGCCGTTCGCCCAGCGCGATGCCGAGGGCTTCCGGATCGGTGCCGGTGGCCTCTCCTGAATGCGCGGTGACGCCGTCGGGCGTCAGAATGAGGCCGCGCAGATGGATGGACGCACCGGAGATGGTGGCATGGCCGGCGATCGGCGTGCGGCAGGAACCATCGAGAGTGCGCAGGAAGGCGCGTTCGGTGGCAAGCGCCAGGCCGGTGGCGGGGTGGTGGATGCGATCGAGAAGCTCGGCGATGCGGCGGTCGCCCGCGCGGGTCTCGATGCCGATGGCGCCCTGACCGACGGCGGGCGGAAAGGTCTCGGGGTCGAGGATGGCGGTGGCGACATGGGCCATGCCGAGGCGATTGAGGCCGGCCATGGCCAGCAGGGTGGCATCGACCACGCCTTCGGACAGTTTGCGCAGGCGGGTCTGCACGTTGCCGCGATAGGTGACGACCTCAAGGTCGGGGCGCAGGCGCCGCACCATGGCCTGGCGCCTCAGCGAGGCGGTGCCGACCACGGCGCCCGCCGGCAGGGCGTCAAGCGTGGGGTATTTCAGCGAGATGAAGGCGTCGCGCACGTCTTCGCGCGGCAGGAAATGATCGAGCACCAGCCCTTCGGGCAGCACGGTCGGCATGTCCTTGGAGGAGTGCACGGCGAGGTCGAGCGAGCCGTCGAGGAGCCCGGCTTCGATTTCCTCGGTGAAAAGGCCCTTGCCGCCGACCTCGGCCAGCGCCCGATCCTGGATGCGGTCGCCGGCGGTGCTGAGCACGACGATCTCGATGTCCGGTGCGTCGGCGCCGAGGGCATCCAGGAGCTTCTGACGGACTTCGTGGGCCTGGGCCAGCGCCAGCGGGCTGCCGCGCGTACCGATACGGATGGGTTTGGGTTGCACCGGGCCAGACCTCGATGATACAGCCTGCCGCAGGAGCCGGCGATGGATCGCCCCTATTTCTGCAGCGGACCTTGAACTCTCTGGCGCTCCTATACGACGGGCCGGCGCGCAAGAAAACCCCGACGCGGGCGGAAGGCGTTGTTTGGCTGGCGAACTTTGGTTGGATGCTGATGGGCGAGACGCTGATCCTCGGATTGGAAAGCAGCTGCGACGAGACGGCCGCGGCGGTGGTGGCGCGCTCTGCCGACGGGCGCGGGCGCATTCTCTCCAACGTGGTGCTGTCGCAGATCGAGGAACATGCGGCCTTCGGCGGCGTGGTGCCGGAGATCGCGGCGCGGGCGCATGTGGATGTGATGGACGGCGTGGTGCGTGCCGCCCTTGAGGACGCCGGTGTGACGCTGGCCGAGATCGACGCCATCGCCGCGACGGCGGGCCCCGGTCTGATCGGCGGCGTTCTGGTGGGGCTGATGACGGCCAAGGCGTTGGCCCTGGGCGCAGGCAAGCCGCTGATCGCCGTCAATCACCTGGAAGGGCACGCGCTGACGGCGCGGCTTACCGACAGCGTCGCGTTTCCCTACCTGCTGCTGCTGGTGTCCGGCGGACATAGCCAGATCCTGCGGGTCGATGGCGTCGGGCAATACAGGCGCATCGGCACGACCATCGACGACGCGCTGGGCGAGGCCTTCGACAAGACGGCGAAACTCTTGCAGCTCGGCTATCCCGGCGGTCCCGAAGTGGAGCGCATGGCCGCCCTCGGCAATGCCGAGCGCTTCACCCTGCCGCGGCCTCTCCTGGGGCGCAAGGAACCGAATTTCTCCTTCTCCGGCCTCAAGACCGCCGTGCGCCTCGAGGCGACGGCGGCGGCCCCCATGTCGCAACAGGACGTGGCCGATCTCTGTGCGGCCTTCCAGGTGGCGGTGGCCGACGTGGTGGCCGACCGGGTCGGCGTGGCGCTCGGGCCATTTTCGGCGGAAACCGGCGGTTCGCCGACGCTGGTGGTGGCCGGCGGTGTCGCTGCCAACAAGGCGATCCGGGCCCGCCTCGAAGCGGTGTTGACGGCGCATGGCGGGCGGCTGGTGGTGCCGCCGGGCAAGCTCTGCACCGACAATGGCGCGATGATCGCCTGGACCGGGGCCGAGCGCTTCGCACTCGGCTTCCGCGACGGGCTCGACGTGGCGGCCCGCCCGCGCTGGCCACTCGACAGTGCGGCCGAACCGTTGATCGGCAAGGGACGACTGGGGGCCAAGGCATGACGCAGGACCAGAGCCAGGGGATGGACGATCGTCCGGCCGTGATCGGGGTGCTGGGGGCCGGGGCCTGGGGATCGGCCCTTGCGCTGACCTCGGCGCGCGCCGGCCATCGGGTGCTGCTGGTGGGGCGCAATGGCGAGGTGATCGAGGCGATCAACCGGACGCGGCGCTCGCCGGTGCTGCCGATGGCGCAGTTTCCGGACACGGTGCTGGCCTCGACCGATGTGGCGGCGCTGAGAGCCGCCGACGTGCTGCTCCTGGCCGTGCCGGCGCAGGCGACGCGGGCGGCGGTGGCCGACATTGCCGACGTGCTGAGGCCCGGCACGGTGGTGGTGACTTGCGCAAAGGGGATCGAGCGGGAGAGCGGTTTCCTGCTGACCGAGGTGATCTCCTACGGCTTCCAGAGCGGTCCGGTGGCGGTGCTGTCGGGACCGGGATTTGCCGAGGATCTGGCGCGGGGGCTCCCCACCGCGGTGACGATCGCGGCGGACGACATCGCGCTTGCCGAGGTGCTCGCCTATCTGCTGGCCGGTCCGGGATTTCGCCCCTATGCGGCGTCCGACATGGTGGGCGTGCAGTTGGGTGGGGCGATCAAGAATGTGCTGGCAATCGCGGCCGGCGTGGTGATCGGTCGGGGGCTCGGCGCCTCGGCGCAGGCGGCGGTGATCACGCGCGGCTTTGTGGAAATGCGGCGGCTGGCGGCGGCTTTCGGGGCCAAGTCGGAGACGCTGATGGGGCTCTCCGGCCTTGGCGACCTGATGCTGACCTGCGGGTCGGGCCAATCGCGCAACTATGCCTTCGGCATGTCGATCGGGCAGGGCGTCGATCCTGCGAGCTTCGGCAAACTGGCGGAAGGGGCGGCCACGGCGGAGATTGCCGTGACGCGCGCGCGCTCCTTCGGCATCGAGGTGCCGATCATGTCGGCGGTGGCCGATGTGCTGTCCGGGCGGATTGATGTGAACGGCGCGATCGAACGGCTGATGTCGCGACCGCTCAAGCGCGAGGACGCGTCGTAACAGGGAGCGAGGCGACGTCCTCGGACGGCCGCCGCCCGTGCGGAATGACGTCGACCTTCACTTCGAGACTGTGATCGCCATAGGCGACGATGACGCCTTCCAGCGGCGACACGTCGGAATAGTCGCGGCCGACGGCCAGCACCACGTGATCCTCGCCGGCGAGGATGCCGTTGGTGGGGTCGAAGCCGATCCAGCCAGCCTCCGGGCCGCACCAGACCTCGACCCAGGCGTGGGTGGCGTCGGCGCCTTCCAGACGCGGCTGGCCCTTGGGCGGTTCTGTGCGCAGATAGCCGCTGACATAGCGGGCGGGCAGCGACTGGCCGCGCAGGCCGGCGATCATCACATGGGCGAAATCCTGGCACACGCCCTTGCGGGCAGCAAAGGCCTCGGACGGGCGGGTGCGGGCGTCGGTGGCGCCGGGGACATAGCGGAAATCGGCCTTGATGCGCTTCATGAGGTCGACGGCGGCGTCGAGCATGGTGCGGCCCGGCGCAAGGCTCAGGGCGGCATAGGCGGTGATGGGGGCCGAGAGATCGACGCTCGGTGAGGCGAACAGCATGTGCGCCGGCGAGTCCGGGCCAAGGTCGGTGCTGGCGACGGCGGCGGCGCGCACGGCCTCCCAGGGCAGGGTCAGCCGTTCGAGCAGGGATTGCGCCGGCAGCACCTCGACCCGGGCGGTCAGGGTCACGGTCAGATGGTCATGGCCGCGATCGAAGGCGAAATGGGTGATCCTGTTGCCGAAGAAGTCGCTGAGGTCGAAGCGCTCGGCGGGCTCGGGGGAGATGTCGAGATCGGCGTCCAGCACGATCTGGCCGGCCCGGCTGATCGGGAGCTGATGGGCAACCTGGCGCGAGAAGGGCACCGGCGCGCCATAGCGATAGAGCGTCTGCTGGCGAACCTCGTAGATCATTCGAATTCTTCCGGTAGATAGGCGGTCGGCCGCTGGGTGAAGAAGCGCTCGGCGATACCGTTGGAGAGGCGGGCCAGCTTGACGGAAATCTTGTCGATGCCGCCGGAGGTCAGGCCTTCGACCGGCTGGTTGGCCAACTTGGAATTCAGCTTGCGGGCGTGGCGCAACAGATCGACGGGCCGGCCGTCGACGGTGGTGGCCGGCAGGGTCTCCAGATGCTCGACGATGCGCTCCACCTGGAAGGCGACCGAGCGGGGATTGGCCGGGTCGAGCACCAGCAAGTCACGCACCGGATTGGCGGCGGCGCGCATGGCGTAGCGCCAGCGATAGGTGATCTGGCTGTCGCCCAGTTCCAGCGCCAGATCCAGCGCGTCCGGGCTCGGATCGTCATAGGCGAACTGGCGGACGAAGCGCGTGGTGGTCATGGCGCGTTCGATGCGGCGACCGAGATCGAGAAAGCGCCAGCCCATGGCGCGGTTCATGTTCTCCGAGGCAAGCCCGGCGAAGGCGGAGATGCGGCGCAGGCCGTTGTTGACTTCGTCGAGCGCCTGGGCCGGGCTCAGGCGGCGCAGCTTCAGTTCGGAGAAGAGCTGGGCGATTTCCATCACCGACTGGAAGGCGTCGGGTGCCAGGCGATCGCGGATGGCGGAGCTGGCACTGCGGGCGGCACTGGTGAGGAAGGGCATGCCCGAGGTGGGGCCGACCTGCGACAGGGTGGCGAGTGCCGCGGCTACCGGCGTGCCTTCGAACCCGGCGTCGAGGGCGTCGATGAACTTCAGATGGGCGACCAGATGGTGCACCAGCGGGTTGTCATTGTCGGCGCCGGCCTCGATGAGGCGCGCCAGAAGAGCGCGGACGAGGCGCAGGCTGGCCTCGGAGCGCTCGAGATAGCGGGCGAGCCAGAAGAGATTGTCGGCCGAGCGGCTCGGCAGCGTGCCGGTGGTGCGGCGGATCGGCACGCGATCGGGCTGGGGCAGCAGCGAGGTCTCGGTGACCGTGCCTTCGGACAGCACCCAGACATCGGAAGTGCGGGCACCCGCCTGCAGCGACACGAAGCGCGGGTCCTCGCTGCCGGAGATGCGGCAGAAGCCGCCGGGCATCACGGTCCAGTCGCCGTCGCCGGTGGCGGCAACGAAGAGACGCAGCACGAAGGGGCGCGGGATCAGCTTCTCGCCGTCCCAGACCGGCATGGTGGACAGGCGCACGTCCTCCTGGCCGACCACGTCCATGCCGCGGGCGCGGATCTGGGCGGTGACGGCGGCGCGCGTTTCCGGCGACATGGCCGCGCCGACCATGCTGTCGGTCTTGAAACCGGCGAGCCGTCCCTCGAAGGCGGAGGCGATGGCCATCTTGTCAAAGCCCGCCAGCACGGCGTTGCGCTCGGTCTCCTGACCGCACCACCAGGTGGCGAGGTTGGGCAGGAGCAGGTCCTCGCCGAGGATGTGCTTGGCGAGCGCGGGGAAGAAGCCCATCAGTGCGCGCGATTCGATGACGCCGGAGCCGAGCGCATTGGTGACGGAGACTTCCTGCCGGCGGATGGCCTGGACGAGCCCGGGCACGCCGATCTGGGACGTGTTCTTCAGTTCGAGCGGGTCGGTGAAGTCGCCGTCGAGGCGGCGCCAGAGCACGTCGACACGCTTCAGGCCGGAGACGGTGCGCACGTAGACGGCATTGTCGCGCACCGTGAGGTCGGCGCCCTCGACGAGCAGGAAACCGAGATAGCGCGCGAGATAGGCGTGTTCGAAATAGGTTTCGTTGAGCGGGCCGGGGGTCAGCAGGCCGACGCGCGCTTCGGCGCCGGCATTGAGCGCTGAGAGTTCGTCGCGGAAGGCCTGGAAAAAGGAGGCGAGCCGGTCGACATTCAGGTTGCGCGTCATGTCGGGCAGGGCGCGGGAAATGGCGATGCGGTTTTCGAGTGCATAGCCGGCGCCCGAGGGGGCCTGGGCGCGATCGGACAGCACCCACCAGCGACCGTCCGGGCCGCGGCCGATATCCACGGCATAGAAGCGCAGGTGGCGGCCACCCTTGGGCTTGATGCCGACGAGGGGGCGGAGGAAATTCGGACTGCCGGCGACGACGGCGGCGGGCATTACGCCGTCGCGGATGAGACGCCCCTCGCCATAGACGTCGGACAGGACGGCTTCGGCGAGGCGCGCGCGCTGGATGACACCGGTCTTCAGCGCCTCCCATTCGGTGGGGGCAATGAGCAGCGGCAGCGGGGCGAGCGGCCAGGGGCGTTCGCCGCCGGCCGGATCGTCATAGGCGCGGAAGAAGACGCCGGAATCGCGCAGGTGCTGCTCGGCCGAGGAAAAGGCCTCGGAGAGCTGCGCCTTGGTCTGCGAGGCGACGAGGCCGAGGAAGCGATCCCAGGGCGCGCGGATGCCGCCGTCGGGCTGCATCATCTCGTCCCATGCGCCGGGCAGGGGCGCATAGGAGGCAAGGACCGACTTCACCCAGCCGGTTTTGCCCGGCCGCGGCTCGGTCGCGCCGGAGTTCTGCTTCTGCGTCTGACTCATTGGTCAAATATTTCCGGTCGCGAAGCGTTGGGCAAGCGGTTTGTACGCACTTGCCCGGGCTTTGCACGGCGGAAAAGCTCAAATCCGCGCTGGACGGCGCAGATCGAGTGTTGCCGGGAAGGCGCCGGGGCGTTCTTCCTGAGGAACATGGGCGACGCCGACCGAGTGGCCGAAATCCTGGAAGCGGGTGAGGCGGCGCGCTTCGGCCTCGTAGGAGTTGACCGGATAGGTGTCGTAGTTGCGGCCGCCGGGATGGGCGACGTGATAGACGCAGCCGCCAAGGGAGCGTTGCGACCACCGGTCGATGATCTCGAAGGTGAGCGGCGCGTTGACCGGAATGACCGGGTGGATGCCGCTGGCCGGCTGCCAGGCCTTGAAGCGGACGCCGCCCACATAGGTGCCGTTGGTCCCGGTGGAGAGGGTGGGCACATGCCGGCCGTTGCAGGCGAGGATATGGCGGGCGGGATCGAAGCCGCGCACCTTGGCCTGCAGGCGCTCGACGGAGCTGTCGACGTAGCGCACGGTGCCGCCTGCGGCGCCCTCTTCGCCGGTGACATGCCAGGGTTCCAGCGCACCGCGGATCTCGAGCGCCACGCCCTGACGCTCCACGGTGCCGAAATAGGGGAAGCGGAACTCGCGCTGGGCGTCGTACCAGAGCGGATCCATGGGATAGCCGGCGCGGGTGAGGTCGCCGAGCACGTCGAGGAAATCCTTCCAGACGAAATGCTCGAGCATGAAGCGATCGTGCAGATCGGTGCCATGACGGGCGAACTCGCCGGTTTGCGGCTCCTTCCAGAACCAGGCGATCAGCGCGCGCAGCAGCAATTGCTGGGCGAGCGACATGCGCGCGTCCGGCGGCATCTCGAAGGAGCGGAACTCCACTAGCCCGAGGCGGCCGGTGGGGCCGTCGGGGGAGAAGAGCTTGTCGATGCAGATCTCCGAGCGATGGGTGTTGCCGGTGACGTCGGTCAGGAGATTGCGGAACAGGCGGTCGGTCAGCCAGGGCAGCGGCGGCAACCAGCCGGACTGCGGATGCGGGATCTGGGCCAGCGCGATCTCAAGCTCGTAGAGCGCGTCATGGCGGGCTTCGTCGATGCGCGGTGCCTGGCTGGTGGGGCCGATGAACAGGCCGGAGAAGAGGTAGCTCAGTGACGGATGGCGCTGCCAGTAGAGCACGAGGCTCTTGAGCAGATCCGGCCGGCGCAGGAAGGGGCTGTCGGCCGGCGTGGAGCCGCCGACCACCACGTGGTTGCCGCCGCCCGTGCCGGTGTGGCGGCCGTCGATCATGAACTTGTCGGTGCCGAGCCGGGTGAGGCGGGCCTCCTCGTAGACACCGGTGGTGATCTCCACACACTGCTTCCAGCTGGCGGCCGGATGGATGTTCACCTCGATGACGCCGGGATCGGGGGCGACGCGGATGACGTTGATGCGTGGATCAAAGGGCGGTGCGTAGCCTTCGATGTGAATGGGCAGGCCGAGTTCTTCGGCGGTGTTCTCGATGGCGGCGAGAAGTTCGAGATAGTCCTCGATGCCGGTGACCGGCGGCATGAAGACGCACAGGCGCCCGTCACGCGGCTCGACGCTCATGGCGGTGCGCACGGCACCGGACCCGGTCATCCACTGCTGGACGCGCGGATCGTCGGGCGAGACTTCATGCGAGCGCTGGTAGACGTTGTTGAGGTGCTCCGGATCCGGCAGCTCCTGCAGCTGCATGAAGGTGTCGCGATCCACGTGGAAGGGATAGGCCGACGGCGGCACCCAGGGCAGGGCACTCAGCGGCAGGCGATAGCCAACCGGCGAGTCACCGGGGACGAGATAGAGACGCCCGCGGCGGAAGTGCCACAGTTCCGACACCCAGCCGACGCCGGCCTTGGTCTGCCAGCGCTGGATCGGCAGCACGAAGCCGGTGGGCGTGCCGAGGCCGTGGCTGAACACCTTGGCGATGCGCGTCCGCTCCTCGGCGCTCTCGAGCTTGCTGTCTTCGGTGGTGACGTTCTCCGGCAGGCCGGCTTCCTTCATGATCCAGTGGGCCGGATCTTCAAAGGCGGGGACTGCGAAGTCGCCGGGAATGGCCAGACGCTTGGCGACGCCGCGCAGGAGATCGCCGGCACTGTCGGCGGTGGCGGGCGTCCGCGCGCTTTCGCGGGCGACCAGATCGAGATTGCGCCAGATTGGCTTGCCGTCCTTGCGCCAGTAGAGTGAGAAGGTCCAGCGCGGCAGGCTCTCGCCGGGATACCACTTGCCCTGGCCGTAATGCAGGAAGCCGCCGGGCGCGAAGCGGTCGGACAGCTTGCGGATCAGGCTGTCGGCGAGGCCGCGCTTGGTGGGGCCGACGGCGGCGGTGTTCCATTCGTCGGACTGGTAGTCGTCGATGGAGACGAAGGTGGGCTCGCCGCCCATGGTGAGCCGTACGTCACCGGCGGCAAGATCGGCATCGACCTTGTCGCCGAGGTCGAGCAGGCGCTGCCAGGCTTCATCCGAATAGGGCCAGGTGACGCGCGGCCGCTCGTCGATACGGGCAATCTGCATGTCGAAGGCAAATTCGGTCTTGGTTTCGGGCGACCCCGAGAAGGCGCCGACGATGGGGGCGGCCGAGGCGTAATGCGGCGTGGCGGCCAGCGGAATGTGGCCCTCGCCGGTGAGTAGGCCCGAGGTGGGGTCGAGGCCGATCCAGCCGGCGCCGGGGATATAGACCTCGCACCAGGCGTGCAGGTCGGTGAAGTCGACCTCAGTGCCGGACGGGCCGTCGAGCGATTTGACGTCGGGGCGGAGCTGGATGAGATAGCCGGAGACGAAGCGGGCGGCGAGACCGAGGCGGCGCAGCAGCTGGACCAGCAGCCAGCCGGTGTCGCGGCAGGAACCGGACCTGCGGGCCAGCGTCTCCTCGGGCGTCTGCACGCCCGGTTCCAGGCGGATCTCGTAGGAAATGTGCTGCTGCAGCGCCTGATTGACGGCGACGACGAAGTTGGTCGTCTGCATCTTGTCGCGCGGGATGGCGGCCAGATAGGTCTCGAACAGGTCGCCCTCGCCCTCGCATTCGAGATAGGGCGCGAGCTCCTTGGCAAGCTCGGGCTTGTAGGTGAAGGGGAAATGCTCGGCATAGTCTTCGATGAAGAAATCGAAGGGATTGATCACCGCCATCTCGGCAAGAAGATCGACCGTGACGGAGAATTCGGTGGCCGGTTCGGGAAAGACGAAGCGGGCCAGCCAGTTGCCGTGCGGATCCTGCTGCCAGTTGACGAAGTGCGGCTCCGGCGTGACCTTCAGCGAATAGGCGGGAACGGCGGTGCGGCTGTGCGGCGCGGGACGCAGCCGGATGACCTGAGGGGTGAGGACGACGGGCCGGTCGTAGACATAGCGCGTTACGTGGGTCAGCTTCGTCAGGACGGCCATTCTGTCTCCCTGCGGCGTAAATTGAAGTGGCGCAGTGTAATGACAGAAGGGCTGTCAGGCAAAGCCCGGCTCTTGGGCTTTGCCTGCCTAAGTTTTAAGCTGATGCGATCACGCTACCGACAGCGGATCGATGACGATGTCGTAGAGCTTGCTGGTCGAGAGCGTGGCGATCTCGTCGTAAAGCGCGGAATCGGTGGGCAGGCCCGTGGCGGCGGCGTCGACCGGACGCGGCACGACCCAGCGCAGGCGATCCCAGCCGCGGCTCTGCCCCTCGATCTTGAGGGTCTCGACGAACTTCCGACCGATGCCGCGATTGCGGTAGTTGGGGAGGACGTAGATGTCCTCGAGGTGACCGACGCGGTGACCGGACATGGTGTCCGGCAGGTCGAAGAACACGGCGAAACCAACGAGTTCGTCGTCGAAGAAGGCGCCCAGAACTTCGGCGGCCTTATCCTCGGTCAGCAGTTCGGCATAATATTCATCAGGCCGGCGCGGGGCGCCGCGCTTCATGGCCTGGGCATAGGCTGCGATCAGAGGCGCGAGCTTGTGGGCGTCTTTCTGGGTGAGGGCAGCAATGGTGATCGTCATGGCATCTTCCCCGCAATGCTATCCCTTGCGCTATGCACGATGGAAGCCGTTCGGGCAAGACAAAGGCCGGGGAATCCCCGGCCCTTGGACTAATTGTTATGGAGCGATGGTGACTTGAATGTCACTTCCACGTGCGAACATCTACGAAGTTTCCCGCAATCGCGGCGGCCGCAGCCATGGCCGGCGAGACGAGATGGGTGCGACCCATGTAGCCCTGACGGCCCTCGAAGTTGCGGTTCGAAGTGGACGCGCAGCGCTCACCCGGCTTCAGCTTGTCGGGGTTCATGGCCAGGCACATAGAGCAGCCCGGCTCGCGCCATTCGAAGCCGGCCTCGATGAAGATCTTGTCGAGACCTTCGGCTTCGGCCTGCTCCTTGACCAGACCCGAGCCCGGCACGACCATGGCGTTGACGGTGGCGGCCACCTTCTTGCCCTTGGCGACGGCAGCAGCGGCGCGCAGGTCCTCGATGCGACCGTTGGTGCAGGAGCCGATGAAGACGCGATCGACGGTGACGTCGGTCATCTTGGTGCCCGGCTTGAGGCCCATGTAGTCGAGGGCGCGCCACTTGGAAGTCCGCTTGGTCTCGTCGGCGATGTCGTCGGGGTTCGGGACAACGCCGGTCACCGGCACCACGTCCTCGGGCGAAGAGCCCCAGGTGACGGTGGGAACCAGCTTGGCGGCGTCGAGCACCACGACCTTGTCGAAATGCGCGCCTTCGTCAGTGAACAGCGTCTTCCAGTAGGCGAGCGCGGCTTCGAGCTGTTCGCCCTTGGGAGCCTTGGGCTTGCCCTTGATGTATTCGAAGGTCTTCTCGTCCGGCGCAATCAGGCCGGCGCGGGCACCGCCTTCGATCGACATGTTGCAGACGGTCATGCGGCCTTCCATCGACAGCGAGCGGATGGCTTCGCCTGCATATTCGATGACATAGCCGGTGCCGCCGGCGGTACCGATCTCGCCGATGATGGCAAGCACGATGTCCTTGGCGGTGACGCCGTCGGAGAGCTGACCGTCGACGCGCACCAGCATGTTCTTGGCGCGGCGCTGGATCAGGGTCTGGGTCGCCAGCACATGCTCGACTTCCGAGGTGCCGATGCCATGGGCCAGCGCACCGAAGGCGCCGTGCGTCGAAGTGTGGCTGTCGCCGCAGACGATGGTCATGCCGGGCAGGGTGAAGCCCTGCTCGGGGCCGACCACGTGGACGACGCCCTGACGCTTGTCATGCTCGTTGTAATATTCGACGTTGAACTCGGCGGCGTTGATGGCCAGCTGGCTCACCTGGTCGCGCGATTCCGGATCTTCGATCGGCTTGCTGCGGTCGGTGGTGGGCACGTTGTGGTCGACCACGGCGAGCGTCTTCTGCGGCGCGCGGACCTTGCGACCGGTGTTGCGCAGACCCTCGAAGGCCTGCGGGCTGGTCACTTCGTGGACAAGATGACGGTCGATGTAGAGCAGCGAGGTGCCGTCGGCCTGAGTGTCGAC
Organism: Oryzibacter oryziterrae; assembly: GCF_021864535.1. Classification (GTDB taxonomy): domain Bacteria; phylum Pseudomonadota; class Alphaproteobacteria; order Rhizobiales; family Pleomorphomonadaceae; genus Pleomorphomonas; species Pleomorphomonas oryziterrae. The sequence continues at coordinate 75,789 of NZ_JAKJIC010000005.1, read as the reverse complement.
CACGTGGTCGTCGAAGATCTTGTCATAGAGAGTGCGGAGCTTGGCGGTCATCTGATGTGACTTTCCTGAAGGCGGTGACCCCGATCGGGGGCTGATCGTCGAGAAAATGGGAGCGGACGGATTGGGCCGTCAGAGTCGGCCGTCGCCGGTCTGTCGCGCCAGAAACCGCCAGGGCAGGCGCGCGTGATCATGCACCGGCGTGAATTCGCTCGTGGTCATGTGGCGCGGATGGGCGGCTCTCTTCAGCATGGCGCGTTCTATACTGAAATTTCCGGGGTTTCACAATCTGTGTTGTGGGCGGCGGATGGGCCGAAAGATGGGAGGCCTCGGGCAAAGCGGCAAGAGGCCGCCCGAATGGCACGGCTTCAGCCTACAAACGAAGGCGCCCGACCGTCGGGGGAACGGTCGGGCGCGGCGCTATGGGTTCAGCGCAAGCCCGGCAGGGGGGCCGGGAGACGCTCCACCGCAGTCGGCTAGACGGGGGGGCAGTGCCGATCGAAAAGGCGGCGGCGTCATGACCTTCATATTGAACCGCCCCGGTCTTGAAACAAGGCCGGGGCGGTTAACAATGGCGTGACCTGTCTGTGAACGGGGCGGGATCAGCCGACCAGCGTCTTGAACTCGGCCAGAATGGCGGCGCCCATTTCCTTGGTGGTGATGGTGGCTTCGCCCGCCTTGGCGATGTCCTTGGTGCGCAGGCCCTTGCCGAGCACGCCGGCAATGGCCTGATCGAGCTTGGTGGCGAGGTCCACGAGGCCGAAGGAGTAGCGCAGGGCCATGCCGAAGGAGGCGATCATGGCGATCGGGTTGGCAGCGCCCGTGCCGGCGATGTCCGGGGCCGAACCGTGCACGGGCTCGTAGAGCGCCTTGCGCTTGCCGGTGGCGGCATCGGGGGCGCCGAGCGAGGCGGACGGCAGCATGCCGAGCGAGCCGGTCAGCATGGCGGCCACGTCGGAGAGGATGTCGCCGAACAGGTTGTCGGTGACGATGACGTCATACTGCTTGGGACGGCGCACGAGCTGCATGGCGCAGTTGTCGGCGAGCACATGCTCGAGCTTGACGTCGGCGAACTCGTCCTTGCCAATGCGGGTGACCACCTGGTTCCAGAGCACGCCCGACTTCATGACGTTGCGCTTCTCGGCGGAGGCGACGCGCGAGTTGCGGGTGCGGGCGAGGTCGAAGGCGACGCGAGCGATGCGCTCGATCTCGGAAGTGGTGTAGAGCTGGGTATCGACGGCGCGCTTCTGGCCGTTTTCCAGCGTGACGATTTCCTTGGGCTCACCGAAATAGACGCCGCCGGTCAGCTCGCGCACGATCAGGATATCGAGGCCTTCGACCAGATCGGCCTTGAGCGAGGAGGCGTCGGCGAGCGCCGGATAGCAGATGGCGGGCCTGAGGTTGGCGAACAGGCCGAGGTCCTTGCGCAGGCGCAGGAGACCGGCTTCCGGGCGCACCTCGTAGGGAACGCTGTCCCACTTGGGACCGCCGACGGCGCCGAACAGCACGGCATCGGCGGCGAGCGCCTTCTGCATGTCGGCTTCGGAGATGGCGGCGCCATGGGCGTCATAGGCGCAGCCACCCACGAGGCCGCGATCGGTGACGAAGTTGGTCAGGCCCTTGGCGTTGAGGAAGGCGATGATGGCCTCGACCTCGGCCATGATCTCGGGGCCGATACCGTCACCCGGCAGAAGGAAAAGCTTGGTCTCAGTCATCGTCTTCAGTCCTCGGCTTGCAATGGCAGGGGCAAGGCCGGAATGCCGGTCTTTTCGGGCGAATGCTCCAGTGCGGCGCGTCACCGACCTTGAGGATCAAAATCAGTGACGATACAGTCGCACCAGATATTTGCTGGTGGTCTGCTCATGTCATTTTCAATGATGCAGACCACTAGCGAGACCGGCGGTTCCACGCAAGGCCGAAAGCGGCCGGATCAGTTCGCTGCGTCAGGACTTTCGATGACGGCGAAGCTGCCGCTGTCCGGGTCGAGGATGTGCAGCTCACCTTCGGAGACGTCGAACCAGGCTCCGTGCAGGCGCAGCGATCCCTTGGCGACGCGGGTCTGGATGCAGGGGAAGGTCATCAGGTTGCGCAAGGACGCCTTGATGCCCTCGTGTTCCAAGGTCTTGTAGCGCAGGCCGGGCGCCACGGAATGGTCGCAGCGGACCTCGTCGGCGGTACCGGAGAGGATGCTCATCCAGCGGCCGATGAAGTCGCTCTGGGTCAGCGGCTCGTCGGTGCCGTCGATGGCGGCGCGGATACCGCCGCAGCGGCCATGACCCATCACCACGATATGCTTGACCTTGAGGGCGACCACGGCAAATTCCAGCGCGGCGGAGGTGCCATGAAACTCGCCGTCGGGATGGAAGGGCGGCACGAGATTGGCCACGTTGCGCACCACGAAGATCTCGCCGGGGCCGGCGTCGAAGATCACTTCGGGCGATACGCGGCTGTCGCAGCAGCCGATGATCATGATCTGGGGCTTCTGGCCTTCTTCCCCGAGACGCTTGTAGCGGTCGTTCTCGGTCGGATAGCGCCCCGCGCGGAAGGACAGGTAGCCGTCATTGAGGCGGCTGGGAAAGCTGGCGGGAAGCGGCGGGCGGATCGTCGGATCGGACATGTTCGGCGGTCCCTTTCAAAAGCCGGCCCTGCACAGGTCGGCGGCAAGACCTCTACAGCCTTGCCGCCGACCGGGCAATTCGGAGTCTTTGTCAGGACCAAATATATTCTCTGCGCATATGAGGCTCAAGGGCGGGACGACAAGCGCGCGCCCGGTTTGATTTACCCAGACGCCGCTCCCCGGCGCACGCCGGTTTGAGGCACAGGCCCCTCAGCCGAGGAAGAAGACGTCGCGCAGCTCCCTGGACTTTGGGCTGTTGTCCGGGTTGGAGGGCATGATGTCGGCCATGTAGGCCCACCAGCGCTGGCAGACTTCGGTGCTCGCGATGGCGTTCCAGCGCTCTTCGGACTCGATCTCGACGGAGGCGAAGAGCATGCTGGTATCGGCGTCGAGCCAGATGCCGTAGTTGTGGGCGCCATGGGCCTTCAGCGCCGCGGCAAGGTCGGGCCAGATCTCGTCGTGGCGGCGCTTGTATTCGGCATGGGCTTCGGGATTGACCCACATGACGAAGGCCTTGCGGATCATGATCATTCTCCTCCACGCGAGGCGAGACGCCAGCCGGTGAGCGCCATGGCTTCGGGCTGCGGCACCACCTTGAAGCGGGCGGCCAGGGCCGTGAGGTCTGACGTGGTGATGGTCTGGCGGGGACCGCCCATGGAGAGCACCTTGACCAGGATCTCGGCGGCCTTTTCGGCGGTGTCGATCAGACCGAAGGCATCGTCGAGCGTCGGTCCCGCACCGAAGACGCCGTGGAAGGGCCAGAGCACCAGGGCGCGGCGGCCGAGCGAGCGGGCGGTGGCCTCGCCGATGATTTCGGTGCCCGGCACCATCCAGGGCATGGTGCCGACGCCGTCGGGGAAGACGACCAGGCATTCGGTGGAGCCTTCCCAGAGCGCGCGCGTCACATTGGCGTCGGTGAGCTCGAGGACATAGGTCAGCGCGATCAGGTTGGTGGCATGGCAATGCATGATCACCCGATCGCGGCCGCCGGTCAGGGCCTGGCGGGCGAGATGCGACTTGAGATGGGCGGGCAGCTCGGAGGTGGGGCCGCCGCCGTCTGCAAAGCCCCAGAGCACGTCGAGCGCCGCGCCGTCGTGGGTCAGCCTGATGACGCCGAGGGTGTTGCGCGGGTCGAGCTGGACGTTGCGGAAGAACTTGCCGGTGCCGGTGACGATATAGACCTGTCCGGCCAGTTCGGGGATCGGATCGGCCAGCGGGATCTGGCGCAGCACGGAGGGGGCATAGGGCGCGATGTCGCTGTCGAGCAGGCGCAGGGAGACGTTGCCGCCGTTGCGCTCGTCCCAGCCCTTTTCCCAGCAGTCCGTGGTGGCCTTGACCATGGCGTCAACGAACCAGGCCGATTGCATGTCGCTTGCCATGGTTCAGCCCTCACGCTGTGCGAGGACGGTGCGCTCGTAAGTCTTCACAGTGTCCATCCAGCCCATGCCGGCAGGCGTGTTGCGGCTCTCGCAATACTGCGCCCAGACGGCCGTCCAGGGGCTCGACTTGTGCTCCTCGAACAGGGCCATGCGCAGGGCACCGTCCCCCTTGGCTTCGGCGTCCTTCAAGGCGGTGGCCGGTTCCAGCATGGCGCGCAGCAGGGCCTTGCGCATGTTGCGCGTGCCCACCACCCAGGCGGCGATGCGGTTAATGGAGGCGTCGAAGAAATCGAGGCCGATGGCGACGCGCGGCAGCACGCCGCCGCGGACCAGTTCGTTGGCGATGTTCTGGGTGGGGTCGTCGAGCAGGACGACGTGATCGCTGTCCCAGCGCATGGGGCGGGAGACGTGCAAGAGCACGCGGTCGATCATGGAGAGGGCGGCGGACAGCTTGTCGGCCACCTCCTCGGTCGGATGGAAGTGACCGGCGTCGAGGCAGAGCATGACTTTGCGCGTGGCGGCATAGGCGAGGTAGAACTCGTTGGAGCCGACCGTATAGGCTTCCGCACCGATGCCGAACAGCTTGCCTTCGACGGCGTCGAAGTGGAAGTCCTGAGAGATGGGCTCGGCGATCACCGCGTCGAGGGCGTCGCGCAGCAGCGCGCGGGGGCCGAAGCGGTCGAAGGGGAAATCCTTGGAGCCGTCGGGGATCCAGATGTTCATCACCGACGGCGTGCCGAGCGATTTGCCGAAATGCTCGGAGACGCGGCGGCTCGCCTTGCAATGGTCGATCCAGAACTGGCGGATCGCCTTGTCGGGATGGCTGAGGGTGCGGCCGTCGGCGCTGAGGGGATGGCTGAAGCAGGACGGGTTGAAGTCGAGGCCGATGCCCTTGGCCTTGGCCCAGTCGACCCAGTTCTGGAAATGGCGCGGCTCGATGGCATCGCGGCCGACCGGCTTGTCGGCTTCCAGATAGAGGGCATGCAGGTTGAGCCGCTTGGCGCCGGGGATCAGCGACATGGCCAGATCGAGATCGGCGCGCAGCTCGCCGGCATTGCGGGCGCGGCCGGGATAGTTGCCGGAGACCTGGATACCGCCGGTCAGCTCCTGATCGGGGTTTTCAAAGCCGCGGACGTCGTCGCCCTGCCAGCAGTGCATGGAAATGGGCACGGCGTCGAGCTTGTCGAGGACGGCGTCGACGTCGACGCCGGTGGCGGCAAAATACTCCCTGGCCAGTTCATAGGCCTTGAGGGTCGATCCCTTGGTCTCCATCGGCTTTCCTCCGCCGTCATCTCCCTGGCGAGGGCCTGGCGGCTTGTCTTGTTGTTTGGTGCCGCCCCGTCAGGGGAGTGACGGGGCGGCACGGTGTCGAAGCGGGCGCGCTCTGGCGTCGGCTCAGCGCGTGAAACTCACCTGATTGCCGGCATCGACGTTGATGATATTGCCGGTCGACTTGGCGGCAAGGTCCGAGGCGAGGAAGTAGATGGCCTCGGCGACGTCTTCGGGGAAGACCGACAGCTTCAGCATGGAGCGCTTGCGATAGTGCTCCTCGAGCGAATCCGGCGTCAGGTTGGAGGCGGCGGCGCGCTGCTCGCGCCATTCGCCCGACCAGATGCGCGAGCCGCGCAGCACGGCGTCGGGATTGACGGTGTTGGCGCGGATGCCGAAATCGGCGCCTTCGAGCGCCAGGCAGCGGCACAGATGGATCTCTGCAGCCTTGGCGGTGCAATAGGCGGCGGCGCCTGCCGAGGCGGCAAGACCGTTCTTGGAGGCGACGAAGACGATGGAGCCGCCGAGGCGCTGGCGCTTCATCAGGCGGAAGCCCTCGCGGCTGACCAGGAAGTAGCCCTTGGCGAGGATGTCCATGTTGCGGTCCCACATGGACAGCTCGGTCTGGTCGACCGGGGCGGAGGAGGCGATGCCGGCATTGGAAACGAGAATGTCCAGCCCGCCATATTCGACGGTGGCGTCGGCGAAGCCCTTGATGACGGAGGCCTCCGAGGTGACGTCCATGGCCACGGTGCGGACCTGATCGGCGCCGAACTTGCCGCCGAGCTCCCTTGCAGCGGCGTCGAGGGCGGCGGGATCGATGTCGGCGAGCACGACGGCCGCGCCTTCCATCAGCATGCGGATGGCCGAGGCCTTGCCGATGCCGCCGCCGCCGCCGGTGATCAGCGCGATGCGGCCGGCCAGTGCTTTCGGCTTGGGCATACGCTGCAGCTTGGCCTCTTCGAGCAGCCAGTATTCGATGTCGAAGGCTTCCTGCTCGGGCAGGCCGACGTAGGTGCCGACGGTGGAAGCGCCGCGCATGACGTTGATGGCGTTGACGTAGAACTCGGAGGCGATGCGCGCGGTGGCCTTGTCGCGGGCAAAGGAGATCATGCCGACGCCGGGGACCAGATAGATCACGGCGTTGGCGTCACGCATGGCAGGCGAGTTGGCGTGCTTGCAGCGCTCGTAATAGGCGGCATAGCCGGCGCGATAGGTCGCGACCGCCTCGGGCAGGGCGGCGATGACGGCGTCGAGATTGTCCCCGGCCGGATCGAAATCGAGCACCAGCGGGCAGATCTTGGTGCGCAGGAAATGGTCGGGACAGGACGTGCCGAGAGCCGCGAGCGGGCGCAGATTGGCCGAGCCGACGAATTCCAGCACGGCGGCGCTGTCGTCGAAATGGCCGGCCTTGCGTTCGTCGCCGCCGATCAGGGCGCGGATTTCCGGCATCAGGCGAACGGCAACGGCGCGGCGGGCGTCGGGGGCGAGCGTCGGCGTGACGGCACCGCCGAAGGCGACCTTGCCGGCTCCCTGTTCGGCGAAATAGGCGATGGCCTTGTTGATGATGGCGAGCGTCGTCTCGTAGCAGTCGCGCGCACTGTCGGCCCAGGTGAACAGGCCGTGGCTTTCAAGCACGCAGCCCTTGGCGTTCGGGTTGTCATGGGCGAATTGCGACAGCATCAGGCCCAGCTCGAAGCCGGGGCGACGCCAGGGCAGCCAACCGATTTCGTCGCCATAGATCTCCGCGGTCAAGGCCTTGGACGTGGCGGTGGCGGCGATGGCGATCACCGCGTCCGGGTGCATGTGGTCCACGTGCTTGCGCGGCACATAGGCGTGCAGCGGCGTGTCGATGGAGGCGGCGCGCGGGTTGAGATTGAAGGTGCAATGCGGCAGGTAGCCGACCATCTCGTCCTCGTGGTCGGGGCCACGATAGATGGTTTTCAGCCGCTCGAGCTTGTCGAGATAGAGGGTGGAGAAACCGTCGAGCTTCATGGAGCCGACGTCGCCGCCCGAGCCCTTGACCCAGAGAACGGTCACGTCCTCACCGGTCAGCGGGTCCTTGTGGGTCACCTTGGCGGAGGTGTTGCCGCCGCCGTAATTGGTGATCCGCTTGTCGGAGCCGAGCAGATTTGAGCGATAAAGCAGACGGCCAGGTTCGTCGAGCGTGGCGGCATAGGCCTCGTCCCATCGGTTTTCCAGAAGCCCGGTGATGGCGCCAGCAGTCATTCTCCCCTCCCAGGTCAATTGCGGCTCGCGGCCGTTTCTGTATGGTCCCCGCGACGGGTTTCCCGTCACCGACTGCCGCGTCCCAGTCGTTTCTGATATCGCGCAGGGAGCGTCAGCCTGTCAACAGGAATAATCATAATCGATCATGTTGCATCGCAATATGAAAAATCATGATCGTTTGTGATTGACAATCCGAATCTAAACCGTTTTGATATGGGCAAGAGGAGCAACCATGCACGAACGTGAGCGTCACCGGATCATCTTGAGCGCCGTTCAGGAGCGGCCGGTGCTGACCGTGCAGGACATCGCCGAGCTGACGGAGGCGTCGGAAGCGACCATTCGTCGCGACATTTCGGCGCTGGCACTGCAAGGCAAGCTCAGGAAGGTGCGCGGCGGGGCCGAAGCGCTGCATCCCATGCAGGTGGGAACGCTGGCGGCGCGGTCGTTCCGGGTGGACGAAGCGATCAACACCGCTCAGAAACGCGCAATTGCGCGTGAGGCGGTAAAGCTGTGTCATGACGGCGAGGCGATCATCATCAACGGTGGCACCACCACCTTTCCGATGGTGCATTTCCTGAGCGGGCTCAAGCTGCAGGTGCTGACCAACTCGTTCCCGATCGCCGAGCATCTGGTGAAGCATTCCAAATGCACGGTGGTGGTGCCGGCAGGCGCCATCTATCGCGAACAGAACATCATCCTGTCGCCCTTCGAGAATGACGGTACGCCGCATTTCTATGCCAAGCGCTTCTTTCTCGGCGCGCGCGGCGTTTCGGCACTCGGGATCATGGAATCGGATTCGCTGATCATCCAGTCGGAACAGCGCCTGATGAAGCAGGCCGACGAGATGATCCTGCTGGTGGACAGTTCGAAGTTCCGCAGCCGGTCGAGCAACATCCTGTGCCCGCTCGACCGGGCGGCGACCATCATTACCGACGACGGCATCGACGACGAGGCACGGCGCCTCGTGGAGAGCGCCGGCGTCACCCTCATCGTCGCCTCGGTCGAGGCGGGCGATGCGGAGCAGCAATCCGCGACGGTTGCCTGACAAAGCGCTCGAGGAGGAGCGCGGGCGGTCGTCGTCGGGGGTCATGCATAACGGGAGGATAGACCAATGACCTTGTTCAAGAAGCTTGCCGCAACGACTGCCGTCGCCCTGGCCATGCTGGCCGGGCCTGCCAGCGCCGAAACCGTCAAGATCGCCCTCGTGGTGAAGGCGCTCGGCATCGGCTTCTTCGACGCCGCCAACAAGGGGGCTCAGGAAGCCGCCAAGGAACTGGGCGACGTGGAAGTGATCTACACCGGTCCGACCAACACCACGGCCGAAGGCCAGATCGAGGTGATCAATTCGCTGATCGCCCAGAAGGTCAATGCCATCGCCATCTCCGCCAATGACAAGGACGCGCTGGTTCCGGCCCTCAAGAAGGCCATGGAACGCGGCATCACCGTCATTTCCTGGGATTCGGGCGTGGCGCCGGAAGGCCGCCTGATGCACCTCAATCCCTCGTCCAACGAGCTGATCGGCAACATGTGCGTGAAGATGGCCGCCGACAATCTGCCGGACGGCAAGGGCGACGTGGCCATTCTCTCGGCCGCCTCCACCGCCACGAACCAGAATACCTGGATCGAGGAGATGAAGAAGGTTCTGCCCAAGTATCCGGGCGTCAAGCTGGTGGACACCGTCTATGGCGACGACCTCGCCGACAAGTCCTACCGCGAGATGCAGGGCCTGATCGCCAAGTATCCCGACCTCAAGGCCGTGATCGCCCCGACCTCGGTCGGCATCGTCGCTGCCGCACAGGCGGTGGAAGACGCCGGCAAGACCGGCCAGATCAACGTCACCGGTCTCGGCCTGCCCTCCGAGATGGCCGGCCATGTGAAGGCCGGTTCTTCCAAGTCCTTCGCCATCTGGAACCCGATCGACCTGGGCTATGCCGCCACGACGATCGCCTATGAGCTCGCCACCGGCAAGGCGGAAGCCAAGCCCGGCGCCGAGATCCCGATGGGCCGCATGGGCAAGGTCAAGCTCGACGACACCAGCTCGGGCGCCATGGCCGATCCCTTCGTCTACGACGCCAAGAACGTCGAGGAATTCGCCAAGATCTTCTGAGGTCTTGCCGCACTGACAACCGGACCCGGGCAGCCGGGTCCGGACATTCCGCAAGACGTCTCTCCAGCGCACCGCTGCTTGAAGCCGGTGTGCTGGAGAGACGGTCCTCTGCAAGCCATCCAGACGCTTGCCGACGTCTCACGCCCGCAGGCGTTCGAGTACCCCCTCATGAATGCAATGTCCCCCACCCAGTCGGTCCACACCGCCGAGGCGCAGCCGCTCCTCGAGATGGTCGGCATATCCAAGTCCTTTCCCGGCGTGAAGGCGCTGTCGGACGTGGCGCTCAGTCTCCGGGCTGGCCATGTGACGGCGCTCATCGGTGAAAACGGCGCCGGCAAGTCGACGCTGGTGAAGTGCCTGACCGGCATCTACCAGCCCGACAGCGGCGAGATCCGCGTCGACGGCAAGCCGGTGCGCTTTGCCACGGCGGACGCGGCGCAGGCGGCGGGTGTGACGGCCATCCACCAGGAAACCGTGCTGTTCGACGAGCTGACGGTGGCCGAGAACATCTTCCTTGGCCACGCGCCGCGGACGCGCCTGGGGTTCGTCGACTGGGCCGCCATGCATGCGCGCGCGGCCGCCATCCTGCACGGCATCGACGCGCCCATCTCGACGCGGGTGCGGCTCAAGGATCTGTCCATCGCCCAGCGGCATCTGGTGGCGATCGCCCGTGCCCTGTCGGTGGACGCGCGGATCGTGATCATGGACGAGCCGACGGCGGCCTTGTCCTACAAGGAAGTGGAAGATCTGTTCCGCATCGTCGCGCGGTTGAAAGCGGCCGGCAAGGCCATCCTGTTCATCAGCCACAAGTTCGAGGAAGTCTGGCGCATCGCCGAGTATTATGCCGTGTTCCGTGATGGTCGGCAGGTGGGGGCTGGTCTGCTCGCCGACGTCGATCAGCATGACCTCGTCAAGATGATGGTCGGCCGCGACGTGGCGCATGTGTTCCCCAAGGGCGAGCCCAAGATCGGCGACACCGTCTTCTCGGTGCGCAAGCTCAGCCATCCCACCGAATATGACGACATTTCCTTCGACCTGCGGCGCGGCGAGATCCTCGGGCTCTATGGCCTCGTCGGCGCCGGTCGGTCGGAAGTCTGCCAGGCGCTCTTCGGTGTGAGCCGGCCGGGATCGGGCGAGGTGTTGCTCGACGGGCAGCCGCTGGTCACCCGTTCGCCGTCGGACGCCATCGGCGCCGGCATCGTCTATGTGCCGGAAGAGCGCGGGCGGCATGGGGCGATCACCGCCATGCCGATCGTCTCCAACATGTCGCTGCCGTCGCTCCGGCAAACCAGCCGGCGCAACTTCCTGCGCATGGCCGAGGAGTTTGCGCTTGCCCGCACCTATGCCGAGCGGCTCGACCTGCGCGCGGCCTCCCTCAGCCAGCCGGTGGGCACGCTTTCGGGCGGCAATCAGCAGAAGGTGGTGATCGGCAAGTGGCTGGCGACGCGGCCCAAGGTCATCATCCTCGACGAGCCGACCAAGGGCATCGACATCGGTTCCAAGGCGGCGGTGCACGCCTTCATGAGCGAGCTTGCCGCCGAAGGGCTGGCCGTCATCATGGTTTCCAGTGAAATCCCCGAGGTCCTTGGCATGAGCGACCGGGTTCTGGTGATGCGGGAAGGGCGCATGGCCGGCCTGTTCGATCGGCAGGGACTGACGCCGGAAATCCTGGTGCGCGCCGCAACGGGCAACAGCGAGGGCAGACAATGAGCCTCATCCGAACCCTTCTGGCGCGGCGCGAGACGCTGCTGCTCTGCGCCATGCTGGCGCTGCTGATCGGCGTGACGGCGCGCTTTCCCGAATTTGCGACGCCGGCCTCGCTCGCCAACGTGTTCCACGACACGTCCATCCTGATCATCCTCGCCCTCGGTCAGATGGCGGTGATCCTCACCAAGTCGATCGACCTGTCGGTGGCGGCCAATCTCGCCTTCACCGGCATGACCGTGGCGATGCTGAACCACGCCTTTCCCGACCTGTCGATCCTGGTGCTGATGGGGCTCGCCCTGACGATGGGGCTGGCGCTTGGAGCCATCAACGGGCTGATGGTCTGGCGGCTCAACATGCCGCCCATCGTGGTGACGCTGGGCACGCTGACCATCTATCGCGGCCTTGCCTTCGTGGAATCGGGCGGTGCCTGGGTGAATGCCCACGAGATGTCGCCGGCCTTCCTCGAACTGCCGCGCGCGGTGGTGGCGGGGCTGCCTGTGCTCTCCTGGCTCGCCATCCTGGCGATCGGCCTCAGCGTGCTGCTGTTCGATCGCACGCCGATCGGGCGGGCCTTCTTTGCCACCGGCGGCAATGCGGTGGCGGCCGTCTATACCGGCATCGACGTGGGGCGGACACGGTTTTACGCCTTCTGTCTCTCCGGCATGCTGGCGGGGCTATCGGGCTATCTGTGGGTGTCGCGCTATGCGGTGGCCTATGTGGACGTGGCCGGCGGCTTCGAGCTCAACGTGATCGCCGCCTGCGTCATCGGCGGTGTCTCCATTGCCGGTGGCATCGGATCGGTGGCCGGCACGGTGCTCGGGGCGCTGTTCCTCGGCCTGATCATGAATGCGCTGCCGGTGATCGGCGTGTCGCCCTTCTGGCAGATGGCGATCTCCGGTGCCGTGATCATCGCGGCGGTGACCATCAACGCCCGGGCCGAACGCTCGGTGGGGCGCAACATCCTGCGCCGCAAGGAGATCGTGCTATGAGCGAGATCACGAGCGCCCGGCATATTCCCGATCGCCTGGACAGTCCGCTGTCGGCCGCCTTGCGCAGCTGGGAACTGCTGCTGGTTCTGGTGGCGGTGGCGATCTTCATCGCCAACTCGCTGGCGTCCCCCTATTTCCTCGATCCCTGGAACCTCTCTGACGCCACCTTCAACTTCACCGAGAAGGCGATCATCGCCGTGGCCATGGCCTTTCTGGTGGTGTCGGGCGAGATCGACTTGTCGGTGGCCGGCATCATCGCGCTGGCGTCGACCCTGATGGGCGCGGTGGCGCAGACCGGGGCGGGCACGGGGACGCTGGTGCTGGTGGGCCTTGGCGTCGGCCTTGGCTGCGGCGCCTTCAACGCCGTGCTGGTGACGCGCCTGCGCCTGCCGTCGATCGTGGTGACCATCGGCAGCATGAGCCTCTTCCGCGGGCTCGCCTATGTCATCCTGGGCGACCAGGTCTACAAGGGCTATCCCGCCGATTTCGCCTGGTTCGGCCAGGGCTATGTGTGGTGGGTGTTCTCCTTCGAGTTCGTCGCCTTTCTCATCCTGGCTCTCGTCGGCGGCATCGTGCTGCACCGGACCATCTTCGGCCGGCAGGTGTTCGCCATCGGCAACAACGCGCTGGCCGCCACTTTCTCGGGCGTCCATGTGGAACGGGTGAAGTTCATCCTGTTCCTGATGACGGGCGTCGCCTCGGGCATTGCCGCGGTGATGCTCACCTCGCGCCTCGGATCGACGCGGCCGTCGATCGCGCAGGGCTGGGAACTCGAGGCGGTGACCATGGTGGTGCTCGGCGGCATCAACATCAACGGCGGGTCGGGCTCGATCCTCGGCGTGGTGATCGCTGCCTTCGTGATGGGGCTGATCACCTTCGGCCTTGGCCTGCTCAACGTGCCCGGCGTGATCATGTCGATCTTCATCGGCCTGATGCTGATCGGCGTCATCGCCGTACCGATCGTGTTCCGTCGCCTTGCCGCGCTGCGGCGGCGCGGCTGACCGGAGGCGCGCGCCATGAGCGACAGGCCGCGACTGGTTGCCGTGCTCGATGTGGGCAAGACCAACGTCAAGCTGGTGGTGCATGACCTCGACGCCGGCGCGGACCTGTTCGTCCGCGCACGGCCCAACGCGGTCGTCCAGGCGGCGCCCTATCCGCATTATGATACCGAGGGCATCTGGGCCTTCTTTCTGGAGGCGCTGGCGGAAGCCGGCCGTCAGCATCGGATCGATGCCATCTCGGTGACGACGCATGGCGCGTCGCTCGCATTGATGGCGGGCGACCGCCTGGCGATGCCGGTGCTCGACTATGAGTTCCTGGGGCCGGATGGCCTTGCCGCTGAATATGCGTCCGTGCGCCCGCCCTTTGCGGAGAGTTTCGCGCCGCGCCTGCCCGGCGGGCTCAATGCGGGAGCGCAACTCTTCTGGCAGCAGCGGACCTTTCCGGAGAGCTTTGCCACAGTCACCGACGTATTGCCCTATCCGCAATACTGGGCCTATCGGCTCTCGGGCCGCAAGGCATCCGAGGCAACGTCGCTGGGCTGCCATACGGATCTGTGGGCGCCGCGCGAGGGGCGCCTGTCGACCATGGTGGCGCGTCTCGGCTGGACGGGGCTCTTCCCCGAACTCCGGTCCGCCTTCGACGTGCTGGGACCCATCACGCCGGCAGTGGCGGCGGCGACGGGATTGCCCGGGGATACGCCGGTTCATTGCGGCCTTCACGATTCCAATGCCTCGCTGCTGCCGCATCTGCTGATGCGCCCGGCGCCCTTTGCGGTGCTGTCGACGGGGACCTGGGTGATCGCCTTTGCCGTGGGCGGGACGCTCGACGGGCTTGATCCCGGTTGCGACGGTCTGTCCAACGTGGACGCCTTCGGCCGTGCCGTTCCCTCGGCGCGGTTCATGGGCGGGCGCGAGTTCGAGCTCCTGACGGAAGGGGTGAAGGCACCCCCGACGACAGAGGATATTAGATCCGTGTTGCGCTCGAAGGCCATGGTGCTGCCGACGCTGACGCCGGGTTCCGGCCCCTATGGCGCCCGCAAGGGCGGCTGGACGATCGATCCTGCAGCGCTCACGCCCGGCGAGCGCGTTGCAGCGGTGGATCTCTATCTGGCGCTGGTGGCCCGGCAATGTCTGGCGGTGGCCGGCGCCGACGGTCCGACGGTGATCGAGGGGCCGTTCGGGCGCAACGGGTTGTTCGCAGCCGCGCTGGTGGTGCTGACCGAACGACCGGTGGAGATTGCGCTCGGGACGACGGGCACCTCGACCGGCGCGGCCATGCTGGCCCGCCCCAGGGACCAGATCGTCAAGTTGGAGGCTGTTGCAGCCCCCGAACCGGAGTTCGATCCTGCGCTGCTATACGACTATGCCGAGGACTGGCACAGACGGCTTTAGGGGCTCCCGCCGATCTTGGTAGATCGGCGGGGCCTTGTCCTCAGCTTGCGTAGGGCAGGTGCACCATCATGCCCGAGGCCATGTGATAGAGATGGTGGCAGTGGAACGGCCAGGTGCCGGGGTTGTCGGCGTCGAAGGCGATGGTGACGCTGCGGCCCGGCGGCACAAGGACCGTGTCGCGCACTGCACCACTGATCGGCTTGCCGTCGATGGCGATCACCTGGAAGCGATGGCCGTGCAAGTGCATGGGATGCGCCATCATGCTGCGATTGGCCATGGTGACGGCGACGCGATGGCCTTGGGTGAGCACGATGGCCTCGGCGCCCTGCATGGCCCAGGTGTAGCTCATCATGTCGCCGGCGAGGGTGACGTCATGGCGTGCCGCGATCGGCGCCTGTGGCGGCTGGGTGCGCGCGATCAGCCGGGACTCGACGGAGAGATCGAGGACGGGACCCGCGTCCTCTCCGGCGACGGCCAGGCGGCCGACAGGCGCGCCGGCAGTGGCAAGGATGACACCGGTTCGCTCCACGCCGCCCTCGCGCAGGGCCAGGATCGGGAAGGCGCCGCCCGTAGCGGGTATCTCCAGCAACAGATCGAGGCGCTGGCCCATGGTGACGGGGAAGCGGGCGCCGGACAGCGGCTCGACCGGATAGCCGTCAACGGCGACGAGACTGGCGGCAAGGCTGCCGCAGTCGATGGTGAACTGGGTGGCGGTGGCGCCGTTGATCAGGCGAACGAGGACGCGGCCGCCCTTTTCGACCGTGATCACCTCGGGATCGTCGAGCGTCCTGTCGTTGGCGAGATAGGCGTCATAGCTGATGTCGTTGAGGTCCATGCCGCCGGGCATGGCCTGCTGCATGGCACCGTGATCCATGGACCCCATTTTCATGGACCCCATGCTCTGGGAGCCCATGTCCATACCTCCCATGCCGTCCATTTTCATCCCGCCCATCTGCATGGGGCCATGCGCCATGCCGTGCATGGACTGGCCGCTGCCCTTGGTCAGGCGGGCGAGAAGTTCGGTTGCCGGCGTGAAGGAGAAGTCGTGCAGCAGGACAACGACCTCCTGCCGGTCAGCGGTCAGGTCCTCGGCGGAATGGACGATCAGCGGTGCGGCCAGGAGGTTCTGCTCCTGCAGCGTGTGGGCGTGCATCCAGAAGGTGCCGGGGTGGCTGACGGCAAAGTCGTAGGATCTGGTTTCGCTAGGCGCGAGGGCCGGCAGGGGATTATCCGGCACGCCATCCTGCGGCCAGGGCGGGGTGAGGCCGTGCCAGTGGACGATGGTGGGCTCGTCGAGGCGATTGGCGAGGTCGACGGCAAAGCGTTCGCCGGGGGCGAGCGTGAGGCCGGGACGGCCGGCGTCGTCCGTGAGGCCATAGACGGTGGCGGCCTTGCCGTTGATGTCGAGGGTTCGCGAGGCGACGGTGAGCTTGCGTGCGGTGGCAAAGGCCGGGCGCGACAGCGCCGGCAGGGCGAGGCTGCTCGCGGCGGCGAGCAGGAAATGTCTGCGGTTCATGATGATCTTCCGTTGAGAGTGTGCTTGCTCCCGGTGTGGGGAGGCGATGCAAGGGACGGAAAATCAGACGCGCGGCGGGTCGTCGGGTGGCGCTACGGTCAAGCCGGAGAGGGCGAGGCCGGGCCGAGACTGCAGCAAGGATCCCCCGGCGGTGGACCGCTCGGGATAGGAGAGGGCGAAGGAGGGCCAGGCGGTGCAGACCGGGCAGCAGGCGGTGGCGTGATCATGGCCGACCTTGTCCGCCTTGCCGTGGCAGGGGGCCGAGGCCTTGTGGTGGAGGACGCTGAGTGCTGCCTTGGTGGCGACCGCCGACTGTGCGGCCATATCATGCGTCATGGCCACGGAGGCCGTGATCGGCGTCAGTGCCATGGCAAGAGCGAGAAAGAAGGTCGCAAGCCAGCGCGTCATGATGGAGATGCTAGCTCCAGATCACGGCATCAGCAAGGCGGGATCAGGCGGGCCTTGCCCTTGCGGCGGCAAAACGCCTGATATCGACGGATGCGACGGGATTGACGATGGCCAACTGTTCGGCGGCAAGATCGAGTTCGTCGCCGCCGGCCTTGGCGGTGCGGGCGATGATCTCGAACGTGGTGGCGGCGGCCGACGCGAGGGCGGCTTCCGCCGTAGCGCCCGCGAGCTTGCGGGCGACGAACAGGGCGGCAAACAGATCACCGCTGCCAGAGGTGGCACCTGTGACCAGAAGATTTTCCGCCACCAGGGTGTCGCGCGCGTTGACAAGGGCGGTGGCGATCTTGCCGCGCATCACCGCCGGGGCGGAGGTGACGACGACTTCGGCCGGGCCGAGCACCCGCGCGGCCTCGATGAGCGACGTCATGTCCTCGACGGTGCGGCCGGTCAGCCAGCCGAGTTCGAAACGGTTGGGCGTTGCGAGGTCGGCAATGGGCAGCAGCGTATCGCGCTGGGCGATCGCGACGGGCTCGGGCACATAGAGACTGCCGTTGTCGCCGAGCACGGGATCGCACAGGTGCAGCGCGGCGGGATTGGCGGCCTTGACGGCGGCGACCAGACGGGCGGCGGCCTCGACCTGGGCGGGGGAGGCGAAATAGCCGGTCATGATGGCGCCGACTTCCTTCAGCCACCTGGCACCGGCGAGGTCGCCGGCAAGATCGGCGAAATGGTCGTCGGGGATGTTGTGGCGATGGGCACGGCCGTGGCCGGGATGCCAGGGGAGAAGGACTGTCGGCAGCGTCCACACCCGGTGACCGAGACGCTCCAGCGCGAAGGCGGCGCGGGCACCGACCGAGCCGCGGGCGACGAAGGAGGAGACGACGATGACGGCGGGCAGGGCCATGGCGCTTTCCGGGGTTAGCAGCTTTGCCGGACGGGCGTCCCGATTCATCGGCCTGCCATTGCCTCAGCGGGCTTCCTTATACTGTATAGTTGAGCCTTGTCATCGCGAATCGGTCCATGCGCAGCCCCAAGTCGATCTCCTCCGTCTCCGATCTCTTCCCAACACCCGAAGGCGCCGAGCCGCTTGTCGGGGGCGATGTCGTGCAGGTGGTCACGCCGGTCGCGCTGGATGAAAGCTATTCCTATCGGGTGCCCAGGGGGATGCAGGTGCAGCCGGGCAGCATCGTGCAGGTGCCGCTCGGGCCGCGCAAGGTGGTGGGCGTGGTCACGGGGGAAGCGCCGCAGCTCTCCTCGTCGTCCAACCGTCTCCGGCCGATCGAGGTGGCCTTCGATGTGCCGCCGCTGCCCAGGGCGGAACTGGACTTCATCGACTGGGTGGCGCGCTACACATTGACACCGCGTGGCATGGTGATGCGCATGGCCATCCGCGCGCCTGAAGCGCTGGAGCCGGAACCGCCCTTGCGCGGGCTGGTGCGGCAGGGGCCGGCGCCCGAGCGCCTGACCGATGCCCGGCGGCGGGTGCTGGCACTGCTTGAAGACAATGGGGCCATGGCCTGGACGCGCTCGGGTCTTGCCAACGCTGCGGGTGTCAGCGCGTCGGTGGTGGAAGGTCTAGTGGAGAGCGGGACGCTTGCGGAAGTGGACCTGCCGCCGGGCCGGCCGTTCCGCCCGCCGGAGCCGGGCTTCAATCCCCTGCCGCTCACGGACGAACAGGCGGCGGCGGTGGCGCGCATTCGCGAGGTGGCGCCTGAAGGCGGAGTAACGCTGATCGATGGCGTCACCGGCTCGGGCAAGACGGAAGTGTATCTGGAGGCGGTTGCCGACTGCCTGCGGGTCGGACGGCAGGCGCTGATCCTCGTCCCCGAGATCGCGCTGACCAAGGCCTTTCTCGAACGCTTCTCCGAGCGCTTCGGGGCTTTGCCCGCCGAATGGCATTCCGATGTGTCGCCGCGCATGCGGGCGCGGGCCTGGCGGGCGGTGGCAACCGGCGAAGCGCGCGTGGTGGTGGGGGCACGCTCGGCGCTGTTCCTGCCGTTCCGCGATCTCGGGCTGATCGTGGTCGACGAGGAACATGACGGCGCCTACAAGCAGGAAGAATGGGCTAATTACCATGCGCGCGACATGGCGGTGGTGCGCGGGCATCTCGAGAAGATCCCGGTGATCCTCGCGTCGGCGACGCCGTCGCTGGAAAGCCGGGTCAATGTGGAGCGCGGCCGCTATCGGCATCTCGTGCTGACCCAGCGCGCCACCGGACGCGATTTGCCGCAGCTCCACGTGATCGACATGCGCAAGGCGGGGCCCCCGCGTGGTCGCTTCCTGGCGCCGGGGTTGCTGGCGGCCATTGCGCAGACGACCGAGCGTGGCGAACAGGCCATGCTGTTTCTCAACCGGCGCGGCTATGCGCCGCTGACGCTGTGCCGGTCCTGCGGCTTTCGCTTCCAGTGTCCGGAATGTTCGGCCTGGCTGGTGGAGCATCGGTTCCGCGGCCGTCTGGTGTGCCACCATTGCGGCCATACGGCGCCGCGCCCGGAAGCCTGTCCGTCCTGCGGGACGTTTGACAGCCTCACCGCCTGCGGACCGGGTGTGGAGCGCATTGCCGAGGAGCTCCAGACGCTCCTGCCCGAGCGGCGGACCGTGGTGCTGTCGTCGGACACCGGCGGCGGCATCCAGCGGCTCAAGGCCGAGTTCGAGGCGGTGGCGCGCGGCGAATGCGACATCGTCGTGGGCACGCAGATGGTGGCCAAGGGACACAACTTCCCCAAGCTGACCCTGGTGGGCGTGGTGGATGCCGATCTCGGTCTGTCGCAGGGCGACCTCAGGGCGGCCGAGCGAACCTTCCAGCTGCTGGCGCAGGTGACCGGCCGCGCCGGCCGTGTGATGGGCAAGGGGATCGGCATCCTGCAGACCTATAATCCCGATACGCCGGTGATCGGTGCCTTGGTGTCGGGCGACCCCGAGCGCTTCTATGCCACCGAGCTCAGGGAGCGCGAGGCAGCCCGCATGCCCCCCTTCGGACGGCTGGCGGCGGTGATCGTGTCGGGGCCCGACCGGGCACGGGCCGAGGATCATGCGCGTGCGCTGGCGCAGGCGGCGCCCCACGATGCCGCCATTGAAGTGCTCGGGCCGGCGGAAGCGGCGATCGCCGTCGTCAGGGGGCGGCACCGCTTTAGACTTTTGGTGCATACGGGGCGGGAAACCGACCTTTCGGCCTATATGCGATCCTGGATTGCTGCGGCGCCGAAGCCAACAGGAGGGGTTGAAGTTTACGTGGATATAGACCCCCAAAGCTTCCTCTAAAACGATCAAGTGCCTCGCTATGGTCCTACTTACGGAGGATCCCGCAAGCGCGGCCTCAAGACGTCCCTCACCGGCATCTGCAAATCTGCCTATTCGGAGCCTTTTCTTGAATCGAGCGAATGAGTTGCGCAGTCCGGAAGCTTATGCTAGACGGGGCGAAATTCGCGGTGGGGGTACAGGATGGGCCCTCGCTATTTCATTGAAATTCACGAGTTGATTCAAAGAGTTCAACAGAATTGGACTTTTGGGGCGGCTTGTGCCGAGAGGGGGTTCCCTTCGTGAGCGATACGGAAACGGTCGTCTTTGGCGTCGCAGAGAGATATGCGACGGCTCTGTTCGAATTGGCGAAAGAGGCCGACCAGCTTGATGCTGTCGCTGCCGATCTCGACCGCTTCGATGCCTTCCTCGCGGAGAGCGCCGATCTCAAGCGTCTGATCCGCTCGCAGGTCTTCTCCACGGAAGAGCAGCTCCGCGCAATCACCGCTCTGCTCGACAAGTCCGGCATTGGCGGGCTCGTCGGCAATTTCATCAAGCTCGTGGCTCGCAACCGTCGTCTCTTCGTGATCGCGGACATGTTCCGCGGCTATCGCGCCCAGTTGGCCGTTCTGCGCGGCGAACTTGGCGCGGACATCGTTTCGGCTGTGCCGCTGTCATCCGCTCAGCTGGAAGACGTCAAGGCCGCGCTGAAGGACGTCACGGGCAAGAACATCCGTGTCAACGCGCGCGTTGATGCCTCCCTGATCGGCGGTCTCGTCGTGAAGGTGGGCTCGCGCATGATCGACACGTCCCTGAAAACTAAACTCGATGCACTCAAGATTGCACTGAAAGAGGTCGGCTGATGGATATCCGCGCCGCGGAAATTTCCGCAATCCTTAAGGAGCAGATCAAGAACTTCGGCCAGAACGCCGAGGTCTCTGAAGTCGGCCAGGTTCTGTCCGTTGGTGACGGCATTGCCCGTGTCTTCGGTCTCGACAACGTCCAGGCGGGCGAGATGGTCGAGTTCCCCGGTGGCATCCGCGGCATGGCGCTCAACCTTGAATCCGACAATGTCGGTGTCGTTATCTTCGGTAATGACCGCGACATCAAGGAAGGCGATACCGTCAAGCGCACCGGCGCCATCGTGGACGTTCCCGTGGGCAAGGGCCTGCTCGGCCGCGTCGTGGACGGTCTGGGCAATCCGATCGACGGCAAGGGTCCGATCCAGTACGACAAGCGCGCCCGCGTTGACGTGAAAGCCCCCGGCATCATCCCGCGCAAGTCGGTGCATGAGCCCATGTCGACCGGCATCAAGTCGATCGACGCCATGATCCCGATCGGCCGTGGTCAGCGCGAGCTGGTCATCGGTGACCGCCAGACCGGCAAGACCGCGATCATTCTCGACACCTTCCTGAACCAGAAGCCGCTCAACGAGGGCACGGACGAGGGCCAGAAGCTCTACTGCGTCTACGTCGCCATCGGCCAGAAGCGCTCCACCGTCGCCCAGTTCGTGAAGAAGCTGGAAGACGCCGGTGCCCTGCAGTACTCGATCGTCGTCGCCGCCACCGCGTCGGACCCGGCGCCGATGCAGTTCATTGCGCCCTTCACCGGCTGCGCCATGGGCGAGTTCTTCCGCGACAACGGCATGCATGCCCTGATCGCCTATGACGACCTGTCCAAGCAGGCCGTTGCCTACCGTCAGATGTCGCTGCTGCTGCGTCGTCCGCCGGGACGTGAAGCCTATCCGGGCGACGTGTTCTACCTGCACTCCCGTCTGCTGGAGCGCGCGGCCAAGCTGAACGAGGACAACGGCCTCGGTTCGCTCACCGCCCTGCCGGTCATCGAGACGCAGGCCAACGACGTGTCGGCCTATATCCCGACCAACGTGATCTCGATCACCGACGGCCAGATCTTCCTCGAGACCAACCTGTTCTTCCAGGGCATCCGCCCGGCCGTGAACGTCGGTCTGTCGGTGTCGCGCGTCGGCTCGGCCGCCCAGATCAAGGCGATGAAGCAGGTTGCCGGTACGATCAAGGGCGAGCTCGCCCAGTATCGTGAAATGGCCGCCTTCGCCCAGTTCGGTTCGGACCTCGACGCTGCCACGCAGAAGCTGCTCAACCGCGGCGCCCGCCTCGTCGAGCTGCTGAAGCAGCCGCAGTTCTCCCCGCTCAAGACGCAGGAGCAGGTCGCGGTGATCTTCGCCGGCGTGAACGGCTTCCTCGACCCGCTTCCGGTGGGCAAGGTGCGTGCTTTCGAAGACGGTCTGCTGCGCTTCCTGCGCGAGAAGCATGCCGACATTCTCGACTCCATCTGGGCCGAGAAGCAGATTTCGGATGCGCTCAAGGGCAAGCTGAAGGACGCCATCACGGCCTTCGCCAAGACCTTCGCCTGATAACGCCGCGTGCGGCGCTGGGGTTTCCTTGCGCCGCGCCTTTGTCACCCTGCGGCCCGTGGTTGACGGGCAGGAGCCGACATGGCCAGCTTGAAAGAACTCAAGAACCGCATCGCTTCCGTGAAGGCGACGCAGAAGATCACCAAGGCGATGCAGATGGTCGCCGCGGCGAAGCTTCGCCGCGCCCAGGAAGCGGCGGAAGCCGCGCGCCCCTATGCCAAGCGCATGAATGCGGTGATCACCAACCTCGCCACCGGCTTTGTCGGTCGCGACGATGCGCCGCTGTTGCTCAAGGGCAATGGCAAGGATCAGGTCCATCTGCTGGTGGTCTGCACTGCCGAGCGCGGTCTGTGCGGTGGTTTCAACTCGCAGATCTCGCGCCTTGCCCGTGAGCATGCCAATGCGCTGCTGGCGGCCGGCAAGGACGTGAAGATCCTCACCGTCGGCAAGAAGGGTGCGGATGCCCTGCGCCGTGAACACGGCGGCCGCATCATCGATCGCATCGAGTTGCGTTCGGTGAAGCAGATCGGCTTCGACATTGCCGTCGGCATCCAGTCGAAGATCATGGCGATGTTTGCGGCCGGTGAGTTCGACGTCTGCACGCTGTTCTATTCGGAATTCAAGTCGGTGATCCAGCAGGTTCCGACCGCCAAGCAGATTGTTCCCGTCAAGGTCTCGGGCCAGGCAGCCGCGCCGGCTGCGGTCTATGACTACGAGCCGGAAGAGGCGGAGATCCTGGAGACCTTGCTGCCGCGCTCGATTGCGACACAGCTGTTCTCTGCGCTGCTTGAGAATGCGGCGGGCGAAATGGGCGCCAAGATGGCGGCCATGGACAACGCCACGCGCAATGCCGGCGACATGATCAACAAGCTGTCGATCACCTACAACCGCAATCGTCAGGCTCAGATCACCAAAGAGCTGATTGAAATCATTTCGGGCGCCGAGGCGCTCTGACCCCACTTCGAGATCAAGGACGAATTACGATGGCTTCCCAGATCGGACGCATCACCCAGGTCATCGGCGCTGTCGTCGACGTGAAGTTCGACGAGCATCTGCCGGCCATTCTGAACGCGCTGGAGACCACCAACAACGGTGCGCGCCTCGTGCTCGAAGTTGCCCAGCATCTCGGTGAGAACACCGTGCGCACCATCGCCATGGACACCACCGAAGGTCTGGTCCGTGGCCAGGAGGTGCGTGACACCGGTTCGGCCATCTCCGTTCCCGTGGGCGAAGGCACGCTCGGCCGCATCATGAACGTCATCGGCGACCCGGTGGACCAGGTCGGCCCGATCCTGTTCGAAACCACCCGCGCCATCCACCAGGAAGCCCCTGACTACGTCGATCAGTCGACCGAAGCCGAGATCCTCGTGACCGGCATCAAGGTCGTCGACCTCCTGGCTCCCTATGCCAAGGGCGGCAAGATCGGCCTGTTCGGCGGCGCCGGCGTGGGCAAGACCGTTCT
The DNA here is from genome assembly GCF_021864535.1 of Oryzibacter oryziterrae. Classification (GTDB taxonomy): domain Bacteria; phylum Pseudomonadota; class Alphaproteobacteria; order Rhizobiales; family Pleomorphomonadaceae; genus Pleomorphomonas; species Pleomorphomonas oryziterrae. Next base: position 52,087 of record NZ_JAKJIC010000005.1, on the reverse strand, counting down.
GATCATGGAACTGATCAACAACGTCGCCAAGGCGCACGGCGGTTACTCGGTGTTCGCCGGCGTTGGCGAACGCACCCGTGAGGGCAACGACCTCTATCACGAGATGATCGAGTCGGGCGTGAACAAGGACCCGCATGAGAATGGCGGTTCGACCGCCGGTTCCAAGTGCGCCCTCGTCTACGGCCAGATGAACGAGCCGCCGGGAGCCCGCGCCCGCGTCGCCCTGTCGGGTCTGACCGTCGCCGAGCATTTCCGCGACAAGGGCCAGGACGTGCTGTTCTTCGTCGACAACATCTTCCGCTTCACCCAGGCGGGTTCGGAAGTGTCGGCTCTGCTCGGCCGCATCCCCAGCGCCGTGGGTTATCAGCCGACGCTCGCCACCGACATGGGCGCGATGCAGGAACGCATCACCACCACGACCAAGGGTTCGATCACCTCGGTGCAGGCCATCTACGTGCCCGCCGACGACCTGACCGACCCGGCGCCTGCCACGTCGTTCGCCCACCTTGACGCCACGACGGTGCTCAACCGTTCGATCGCCGAAAAGGGCATCTACCCGGCCGTGGATCCGCTGGACTCCACCTCGCGCATGCTGGACGCCGCCATCATCGGCGACGAGCATTACAACACCGCCCGCCAGGTGCAGCAGATCCTGCAGAAATACAAGGCGCTGCAGGACATCATCGCCATCCTCGGCATGGACGAACTGTCCGAAGAGGACAAGCTGACGGTGGCCCGCGCCCGCAAGATCGAGCGCTTCCTGAGCCAGCCCTTCTTCGTGGCCGAAGTGTTCACCGGTTCGCCCGGCAAGCTGGTCGCTCTCGAAGACACCATCAAGGGCTTCAAGGGTCTGTGCGAAGGCAAGTATGACCATCTGCCGGAAGCGGCCTTCTACATGGTCGGCAACATCGAAGAAGCCGTCGAGAAGGCCCAGCGCCTGGCCGCTCAGGCTGCTTGATCCTGACTTTGACGGAGCGGCGGCTCGCCGCCGCTCCGCGATTTCCCGCTAGGCCCGCCGTTCGGTGGGTGGTTGGATACCGGTTCGATCGCTCGTTCGGTTGGAGTTCGGTGTCCGGATGCAATGTGTTTGCTTGTCCTGGGGCCGGATGGTCCCAGCGGTAAGCCCCCTGGGAGCGCCGATCGATGGCTACCTTCAAGTTCGAACTCGTCAGCCCCGAGCGTCTCGTCCTGTCCGCCGACGTGGAACAGGTGGACCTCCCCGGCACGGAAGGCGATTTCGGCGTGCTCGCCGGTCATTCGCCGGTGCTGTCGACGCTGAAGACCGGGATGATCACCGTGAAGTCGGGTGCCGGGACGGACAAGATCTATGTGCGCGGCGGCTTTGCCGACGTGGGCATCAACGGTCTGACGGTGCTGGCGGAGAAGGCGATCAACGCCGCCGATCTGAAGCCGGAAGTGGTGGCGTCCGAGATCAAGCTGGCGGAAGACGACGTGGCTGCGGCCAAGACGCCTGAGGCCAAGGACAAGGCCGTGGCGGCTCTCGAAGTCGTCAAGGCCGTGCTGAGCGCCGCCTGATTTGTCGGTTGAGGCCGTTTGCAAGTTGCGGACCCCGAGGCGAAAGCTTCGGGGTTTTTTGTTGTCCGCTCGGCCGGGGCGGCGCCTAACCCACGACCTTGGGCAGACGCAGATTGGCGATCAGCGGCAGATGGTCGGAGCCGATGTCGGGGCCGACCTCGAAGCGCTTAACCTCGATGCTTGGTGAGACCAGGATGTGGTCAACCGGGGCGCCGAAAAAGGTCGGGGCATCCAGTTCGCGGAAGAAGCGGGTGGTCGCGGGCCAGTGTGTGCCCGAGGCATCGACCAGGCCGGTCTCGGCGACAAAGCGCTTGAAGAAGGGCGACCAGACGGGGGTGTTGAAATCGCCCATGCAGATGATCGGCACGCCCGGCGGCTCCGCGGCAATGGCCTTGCCCAAGGCTTCAAGATAGACGTTGCGGAAGTCCCACTGGACCTCGGTATGCGGCGAGGCCGGATGCACCACGTAGACGATTACCGCAGGACGGGCGGAAGCGGCGGCACTCGGAGGGGCGAGCGCCAGGCGCAAGGCCTGTCCGCCCCAAACCCCGAACGGGGCAGGACCGGTGCCTCCGACCCGCGTGGCCGTCAGGATCTGCCAGCCGGTCCACGCGGTGACCTCCGGGTTGCGGCCCAGGAGGCTGTCGGCGGGGGTTGACGGGAAATGCGACCTGATGGCTGCGAACTTGGCAAGTTCCGACGCGTTGACTTCCTGCTGGCCGAGGACATCAATGCCTGAACCGGTGCTCCAGTTGACGAGCGAGGTATAGTCGTAGCGGTTTGCCAGCACATTGCTTGTGGCGACCGTCAGTTCGGGGCCGTTGGCAGTCGCTGCGGCCTGCGGTGCTGGCGCGAGAAGCGGCCAGCCGTTTGCGAGCGCGAGCCCCAGCGCCACAAGGATGCGCAGGCGGCGTGGCTCGGACAGCGCGGCGATCAACGCGACAAGGCTTGCGTAGAACATCAAGGGCATGAAGAAGGCGATCATGTCGCCAATGCGCAAGTTTTCGGCATTGAGCCAGGCGAGCGTGCCCAGGCTCAACAGGCCCAAGAGCGGATCCAGCGGCGCCCAGGCGGTCAGCCTGCGGACGATCTGCAAGACGCGCAACAGGCCGTTTGCTGGTCGTGCGGTGCCTGCTACGAGTTCGCTGTCGGCCATACGCTGTTATCCTTCCTGCCTGATCTTCAGCCGGTGCGGCCACCATCGCATAATTGTTGCACTGCAATGACGAGTTTTTGTGACCGAAATGTAGCGGTTTGAGCTTGCGGCCCGGTTACTTGGCAACTTGGTTAGGAGAGCCTGAAAAAGGCGGCTTTCGGCGGCTGATCGGGCGCTTTTCATGGGGGGTGTCAATGTGCCGGTGCTCTTCCTGCATGCGCTGCCGTCCGTCGCCGCTGCCTCCAGTCCCTGGGGGCGTTGCAACATCCGTGCCTTGCGATGGATCGCGGGCAGTTCTTGACAGGCGCGCGGTCGTGTCTGCATATGGCGCCATGACCACGCGCGTGACCTTTGCTGTTTCCTATTATCGGACCAACCCATAGGGCTGGCCGATTGCGCATGTTCGTCTTTCCGCCGCCCGCTGAGGCGGCTTTCTTGTTTCAGGGCCGCCCTCGCCAGACATGATGAGGTTTGCCTTGGACCAGATGACCGAACCCAGCCGTCTTTCGCGCCCGCGTCGGGCCCCTCGCGATGCGGTTGACCCAACCGAGATCGTGGTGATCGGTCTCGGCGCCTTCGGGCGCTTTGTAGCAGGCCATCTTGCCAAGCAGTTCGTCTGTCGTGGCTTTGACCGGGTCGAAGGCGATGAGGTGGCAACCGCGCTCTCCAGCTGCGACGTGGTGGTTCTGGCGGTGCCCTTCGCTGCCTTGCGCGAGACGGCGGCTCTTGCCGGGCCCTGGCTGAAGCCGGGGGCGGTGGTGGTTGACGTCTGCTCGATCAAGGAGCGACCGCTGGCCGTGCTCACGGCAACGCTGCCGCCGTCAGCGGAGATTGTCGGGACGCATCCGCTGTTCGGGCCGCAGAGTGGCCGCGACGGGCTTGACGGCCTGAAGCTGGTGATCTGCACCCCGCCCACGGCGATGAGCTGCCGGCTTGCCGCGGCCATGCGACGGCTGTTCGGGCTGCGGATCGTGTGGACGGACGCGGCGGAGCATGATCGGCAGATGGCGCATGTCCAGGGGCTGTCGCATCTGATCGCCCGGGCGCTCAAGGCGATGGAGCTGCCGGACTTTGCCTTTGCCACAGAGAGCTATCGGCATCTGCTGCGCATGCGCGACATGCTGGCCGGTGACAGTCTGGCGCTGTTTCGCACCATCACGGAGGAGAATGCTGCCGCAGGTCCGGTGATCGCCCGCTTTCGCAGCGAGATCGACCGGTTGACGGCAGAATCGGAGCCGCGCTGAGCGGCTGCGATCAAGCCTTGCCTTGATGCACGCGGCGACGTGTGGTCATCCCGTTCGCCGGGCGGGTACGTGGCGGCTCGCGCGGGCGGAGACATCGAGATCGGCGGCAATGGCCGGCTCCAGCGGCAGCGGATCATTGCCCGGCGGGTGGAATGCCACGTCGGGTGGCCGTTTGCTCGGGGGGCGTGGCCCCTGATCGCGACTGGCTTCGTCGGCGCGCGCCAAGGTGCCGATGGCACCGTCGTCGGCGATGCGGGCGAGCAGGCCGGTCAGGTTGTCGATGCGGTCGGCGATGACGTGGATGACGCCGCTTTCGCTCTGCATGCGGCCGGTGACGGCGACGAGACGGGAGCCGAGGACGACGGCGCGAAAGGCCTCGAAGACCTTGGGCCAGACGATGATGTTGGCAATGCCGCTCTCGTCCTCGATGGTGAGGAAGATGGTGCCCTTGGCGGTGCCGGGGCGCTGGCGGACGATGACGAGGCCTGCGACCGTTACCCGCCGGCCGTCGCGTGTCTGGCGGAGATCGTCGCAGAGGATGGCCTTGTGGCTGGCGAGGTCCTGACGCAGGAAGCTGAGCGGATGGGCGCGCAGCGAGAGGCGCAGGTGGCGATAGTCCATCACCACCTCTTCGCCCGGCAGCATGGGGGGCAGGTGGATGTCCGGCTCGATCTCGCGCGCGTCGGCGGCGCGGAACAGCGGCAGGTCGTCCTTGTCGCCGGATCGGCGCAGACCACGGACGGCCCACAGCGCCTCGCGGCGTGTGAGGCCGAGGCAGGCAAAGGCGTCGGCGTCGGCGAGCCGCTCGAGCACGGCGGGACTGAGGCCGGTGCGCAGCCAGACGTCGCGTACGCTGTCATAGCCGGCGTCGCGGCGGGTGACCAGACTGGCGGCATCGTCCGATTTGAGCCCCTCGATCTCGCGCAGGCCGAGGCGTAGCGCCTTGCGGGTGCGGATGGCGGTTGCCATGACCCGGTGGCGCGGATGCAGCCGGGCCGAAAGGGAAAAGCCGTCGTCGCTGTCGGCCTCCAGGGTGGAGTCCCAGTGCGAATGGTTGACGTCTGGCGGGCGCACCTCGACGCCATGCTCGCGGGCATCGCGGACGATCTGGGCCGGAGCGTAGAAGCCGAGCGGCTGGGCGTTGAGGAGCGCGGCGGCGAAGATCTCGGGATAATGGCATTTCATCCAGGCGGAGACATAGACCAGCAGGGCGAAGCTTGCGGCGTGGCTTTCGGGAAAGCCATATTCGCCGAATCCCTCGATCTGGCGGAAGCAGTTTTCGGCAAAGGCGCGGTCATAGCCGCGCGCCGCCATGCCATCGATCATCTTGCGCTCGAAGGTGCCGATGGTGCCCATGCGGCGGAAGGTGGCCATGGCGCGCCGGAGCTTGTCGGCCTCCGACGGCGTGAAGCCGGCGGCGACGATGGCGATCTTCATGGCCTGCTCCTGGAAGAGAGGTACGCCCAGTGTCTTGCCGAGCACGCGGGCGAGTTCGTCCTTCGGGCCGAATTCCGGTGCGGGCGAGGGGAAGAGGACCGGCTCCAGCCCTTGCCGGCGCCTGAGATAGGGGTGGACCATGTTGCCCTGGATCGGCCCCGGGCGGACGATGGCCACCTCGATGACGAGGTCGTAGAAGCTGGCCGGTTTCAGGCGCGGCAGCATGCTCATCTGGGCCCGGCTCTCGATCTGGAACACGCCCAGCGTGTCGGCGCGCTGGATCATGCCGTAGACGGCGGCCTCCTCCGGCGGCACGCTGGCGATGGTCAGGCGCTCGCCATAATGCTGTTCCAAGAGGGCAAAGCCCTTGGCGAGCGCGGTGAGCATGCCGAGCGCCAGAATGTCCACCTTGAGGATGCCGAGGGCGTCGAGATCATCCTTGTCCCATTCGACGAAGGTGCGGTTGTCCATGGCGGCGTTGCCGATGGGCACCGTCTCGTCGAGCCGGCCGGCGGTCAGCACGAAGCCGCCCACATGCTGGGTGAGATGGCGGGGAAAGCCCGAAAGTTCGCGCGTCAGCGCCAGCACCTTGGCAAGGCGCGGTTCGTCCGGATCGAAGCCGGTGCGGCGGGCGTCGTCTTCCTTGAGGCCCTTGGAGGGCGAGCCCCAGACCGAACCGGCCAGCGCGCCGACCGCGTCGTCGGAGAGGGCGAAGGCCTTGCCCACCTCGCGGATGGCGCTGCGGCCGCGATAGGTGATGACGGCGGCGGCGAGACCGGCCCGCTCGCGGCCATAGCGCTCGTAGACATATTGGATGACCTCTTCGCGCCGCTCGTGCTCGAAATCGACGTCGATGTCGGGTGGCTCCTTGCGTTCGGGCGAGATGAAGCGTTCGAACAGGAGATCGGCGCGGGCGGGGTCCACCTCGGTAATGCCGAGGCAGAAGCAGACGGCCGAGTTGGCGGCGGAGCCGCGGCCCTGGCAGAGGATGCCGACGCTGCGGGCATGGCGCACGATGTCGTAGACGGTAAGGAAATAGGGCTCGTATTCGAGTTCGGCGATGATGGCGAGTTCATGGGCGATGGCCTGCCGCACCGAGGCCGGCGCGCCGTCGGGATAGCGGCGGCGCATCCCGTCCTCGGTCAGCCTGCGCAAGGCGTCGGCGGGGCTGTCGAAGCCCTCGAAGGCTTCGCGCGGATATTCATAGCGCAGCTGGTCGAGCGAGAAGTCGATGCGCTCCATGAAGCGCAGCGTCTCGGCGATGGCTCCGGGCCGATCGGCGAACAGGCGAGCCATTTCCTGCGGTGCCTTCAGATGGCGCTCGGCATTGGCGAGAAGGCGGAAGCCGGCATCCTCCAGCCGCACGTGTTCGCGAATGGCGGTGAGCACATCCTGCAAGGCCCGTCGTTCGGGGGCGTGGTAGAGCGGATTGCCGATGGCGATCAGGGGGATGTGGCCGGCGTCCGCCAGGGCGCCCAGCCGGGCGAGGCGACGGCGGTCCTGTCCGCCGCGCGGCATGTCGGCGCCGAGCCAGAGCTGGTCGGGCAGGTGCTGCGCCAGCGGCCGGAGCTGGCGCTCGAACGGCGTGATCTGGCCGCAGGGCGGCAGGGCGATGAGCTGCAGACCTTCGGAAAAGGCAAGAAGATCAGAGAGTTCGAGGTGACAGTCGCCCTTGGCGGCGCGCAGGTTGCCGGTGGTCAGCAGGCGGCAGAGCCGGCCATAGGCGGCCCGGTCCCGCGGATAGGCCAGCAGGTCGGGTGTCGCGTCGGCGAAGACGAGACGGGCGCCGACGGCATAGGGCAGCTTCATCTCCTTGGCGGCCACATGGCCGCGGACCACGCCGGCGAGTGTGTTGCGATCGGCAAGGCCGAGGCCGGCATAGCCGAGTGCGGTGGCGGTCGCCACCAGTTCCTGCGGGTGGGAGGCGCCGGTGAGGAAGGAGTAATTGCTGGAGGCGGCCAGCTCCACATAGGCGGTCATGCGAAGAGCCCGTGCATATACCAGTGGGGATGCAGGGTCTCGCGGCCATAGAGCCCCTCGCGGAACATCCAGAAGCGGCGTCCCTCGCTGTCCTCGACACGGAAATAGTCGCGGGTCGGCCCCTCCGCCTGCCACCATTCGGCGGCGATGCGCTCGGGCCCTTCGGCGCGCCGCACCGCGTGGTCCATGCGGCGCCAGCGGAAGCGGATGGGCGGCCCGTCCGGCACGGAGGCCATGGTTTCGATGGGTTCGGGCCGGGTCAGCAGGCGGACGGGTCGTTCCGGCGGATCGCCGGATTCGCGCGTGTCCTGCGGCCAGGCGACCGGGTCTGCTGGACTTGCCTGCATGGGGATCAGGACCGCCGCCCGCTCGGGAATGTGGCTCGCCTGCGGCATCAGGCAGGTGATGCGTCCCTGGCCGATGCGGGCCCCGACACGATCGACGAAGCGGGAGAGTTCCTGCACGGGATCATGGCCGTCGAGGCTGAGGCTTTCGGCGTCGCGTCGGACGACTTCCACAATGGCGATGGCAATGCAGTCGAAGCCGAAGCCGGCATCAATGTCGCCGTCCAGCGCGTCGAGGCGGCGGCAGAGAATGTCGTGCATGGCCTCCGCCTCCCGGCTCGGCCAGCTGAGACCGGCCTCCACGTGGCGAACCGCTCCGTCGACGCGGAACAGGCTGAGGCAAAGGCGCAGGGCGCCGGAACCGGCCTCTTCGAGGGCCTGGGCGAGATGGCGCAGCAGCGACATGGCGACGGTGCGGATGTCCTCCTGGCGGATGACGGGTTCGAAGAAGCGCCGTTCGGCCCGGAAGGGGGCGACGGGCAGGCGGGGCGAGAAGCTTTCCCCCGCCCGGCCGAGGGCCTGATCGAGGCGGACAAAGGGCATGGGGCCGAAACGGGCGGTGAGGGGCGCACGCGGAGCGTCGATGATGTCGCCGATCCGCTTCAGTCCGGTGCGGGCGAGACCGTCGACGGTCTGGGCGTCAAGCCTGAGGGCGGCGAGCGGCAGACCGACAAGGGCATCACGCTCCTCTCCTCGGCCGATCAGGCCGCCGCGTCCGTAACGGGCACGGGCATAGGCAGCCCCGATGGTCGAGGCGATGCCAATGCGCAAGGTGAAGCCCTGGCGTTCCAGCCGATGGGCCAGGTCGGAAGCCAGGCCCTCCTCGCCGTCGAACAGATGGGCGCAGCCGGTGATATCGAGCACCAGGGCATATTCCGGGGGCTCGGAATTGGGTTTGTTTATGTTTTGTTCAAGATCGCCATGGATGCCGGCCAGCGGTGTGTAGCGCTGGACCCAGTCGCACAGCGCGGCGAGCAGCATTGCATCGGCTTCCGTATCAGCCTCGCGGGCGTCGATCTGCGGGCAGCTGGCGCGGGCATCGGCCAAGCCGAGGCCGGGCTGAAGGCCGGCGGCGCGCGCGGCGGCATCCACATGCAGGAGCCGCACGGCGCCGCGTTCGCGACTCGTCAAGACCAATGGGGCCTGCGGCGATGCCTGATCAGCGGAAGGCGATGACCGCGCCCGTTTCCTGTCGAGCCGGCGGAGCCGCTCGGTCGCCAGGTCCGGCAGCCAGACGACGAGATAGCGCGCGGCCCTGGTCGGCGGATGCGGGCTCAAAACGTCGGTCATCACAATTCCACTCCATGGACCAGCGCCCGGTCATGCCGCGGCGATTGCGGGTCAGTTCGGCGTCATAGACCGGGGCGCCCGGATGGCCGCCCGCCGGTGTGCGGCTGGGCGCCGCCCGGATGCACCAGCGCGTGGCGACGCTGCCGGGCATTTCCATGCCGCCCGAGCGCAGCAACAGACCGGTGGCACCCGTCTCCCCGGCGATCAGCGCAAGACGGCGCGTGGCGGTGAGGTCGAGCGCCTTGTCGTTGCCCCAGGGCTCGATCAGTACGGCGGCGAAGACGCGGGCCTTCAGGCCCTCCTCGGCGGCGCGCAGCACGTCTTCGGTGTCGGTGGCCAGAACGCTGACAAGGCCGGCGGGGTCGAGCCCCAGGCCGGCAAGGCCGGGGCCATAGGGTTCGCCGGCCTCGCGCCGGGCCATGTCCTGGCGGATCCAGAGCCACAGGGGGCGCCTGCCCGTGGGGCGCGTGCCCAGAAGCCGCGCCGCCATCGACAGGGCAAAGCCGGTGGCGGCGGCGAGATCCGGCGCGCCGGCCGGGACGACGTCATGCAGCGCGCCGCAGGCGATGCCGCCCGTCGCCCTGTCGGCACCGGCGTGGCCAAAGGGCACGGTGCTCCAGGCGTCGGCCTGTCCGACCCCACCGCCGCCTTCCAGGCGGTGAATGGTCTGCCGGAGCATGGCAATCCGTTCCGTGGCTTGGGGAGAAAGCACGGTTGCAACCTCGTGAGTCCGGGGCTTGATTTTGTTTGACTTTCGGACTTGCGCGCTCGTGTGTTTCACACGCAAGCGGCAAGTTTGTTCCTAATATGTTCCATTATAAGGCGGTGCTTTCCAGAGTCAAGCGATTGCACCAGGGACGGTGTCGGGCGTGCGCATCGGCAGTCTCGTCGCGGCCCGTTGGCGGCGCCTCAGAGCAGGCAGATTGCGCCGGTCGCGACCACGATGCAGGCCGTGAGGCGGCCAAGGGTCAGGGTTTCGCCCAGAAACAGCCGGCCGAGCAGGGCGGCGAAGACGACGCTGGTCTCGCGCAAGGCCATGACCGGTCCGGCCGGACCGAGGGCGAGCGCCATGAGAACGGTGCCATAGGAGAAGAGTGCGATCAGGCCGCCAAGCACGGCCTTCCAGGTTTCGCGTGCCTGCCAATCCAGCGTGAAACTGCGGCGTGTCGCGAGAAAGGCCAGCAGCATCATCGAGCCAAAACACACCTGCACCCAGGCGGCATAGCTGCCGTTGGCCGGTGCCTTGCGCACGCCGATGGCGTCGAGCGTGGCGTAGCAGGCGATGATCATGCCGGTGGCAAGTGCCCAGGCGATGGCGGAGGTGCTGGCGCGACCGCGGCCGAAAGCGAGCCCGCCGATGCCGCTGCCGACGAGGGCGATGCCGAGGAGCTGCAGCGGTTCAAGGCTTTGGCCGCTCAGGAGGAATGTGGAGAGCGTGACCCAAAGCGGCACCGTGCCACGCACGATGGGATAGACCTGTCCGAGATCGGCCTGCCGATAGGCGGCCACCAGGAACAGGCTGTAGCCCACCTGCAGGAGGGAGGAGGTGAGGATGAAGGGCCAGGCCTCAGGTGGCGGCAGCGGCACGCAGGCTACCCAGACGGCGGCCATCAGCGTGCCCGAGAGACTCATGACGGTGATGGTCCAGAGGCGGTCGGTACCGGTGCGCAGGAAGGCGTTCCAGCTGGCATGCAGGAGCGCGGCAAGGAGGGCAAGGGCGGCGACCGACGTGGTCATGGCGGGATTCTGTCTGCGCGGAAAGGGATGGCGAGGTGAAAGGCAAGACGGATCAAGAGGCTGCAAGGCCAAGTATTTTCTTCTTATCCGCCTCATCTTTTATCCGCAAGGCAGACCATAACGTGATCGCAGGTCGCGATGAAGCGGGTTGACGCTCCGGATCGATGTCGATAGATGTTACGTTATAACGTTGCAAAAGCGAGGTTCTGATGTTGCGTCGTTTCCTGATCTCCGCTCTCGCCACTCTGGCCCTGTCCAGTGTGTCCCATGCTGCAAGCCCGCTGCCGGTTGTTGCATCCTTCTCGATCCTGGGCGACATGGTCCAGCGCATCGGCGGTGACCGTGTGGCTGTCACCACGCTCGTTGGTCCGGACGGCGATGCCCATGTCTACGAGCCGACGCCCGACGACGTGCGCAACCTGACGGCTGCCAAGCTGCTGGTGGTCAACGGTCTCGGTTTCGAGGGCTGGATGGATCGTCTGGTCGGCAGCGCCGGCTACAAGGGGGCCGTCACCGTGGCCTCGACCGGCGTGGCGCCGCGGACCCTGACCGAGGATGGCGTCGTCGGCGACGATCCGCACGCCTGGCAGTCGCTGGCCAATGGCATGCTCTACGTGCACAATATCGAGGCCGGCCTGATCGCTGCCGATCCCGAAGGCAAGGCGACCTATGAGGCCAATGCCGAGAGCTATGAGGCCGAACTGGCGGCGCTCGAGGGCGACGTGAAGACGGCTGTCGCCGCCATTCCGCCCGAACGGCGCAAGATCATCACCAGCCATGACGCCTTCGGCTATTTCGGTGCGGCCTATGGCCTGCAGTTCATCGCGCCGGAAGGCGTCAGCACCGAGACCGAGGCGACCGCCGCCGACGTGGCGCGCATCATCACCCAGATCAAGGCCGAGGCCATTCCGGCGGTGTTCATGGAAAACATCGCCGATCCGCGTCTCGTGCAGCAGATCGCGGCGGAGACCAATGCCACGATCGGCGGTACGCTCTACTCGGACGCGCTGTCGAAGGCCGACGGTCCGGCTGCCACCTATGTGGCGATGTTCCGCAACAATATCGCGAAGTTGACGGCGGCGCTGGCGCCCAAGTCCTGAGCGGCGGACAGCCGAGCTTCCCCCTCTTCAAGGGCGCGCGGGTTCACAAGACCCGCGCGTCTTCGCATGGGCGCGGGGCCGCAGCCTTATCGTCGTCAGGCGCCGGCGAGATGGCCGAAGGCGTCGAGCACGCGGCGATATTGCGCCCGGCGGTGCAGGGCTCCGATCAACGGCAGCTCGGACAGTGGGCGCCATCGCCATTCGAGAAACTCGGCCGGCTCGCTGGTGTGGGTGGCGGCCACGGTGATCTCGCTCTCCTCGCCGGTGAAGCGGAAGGCAGCCCAGCGCTGGGTCTGGCCGCGGAAGGGGTAGAGCTTGTGCACGGCCGAGGCGCGCACGGGAAAATCATAGGACCACCAGTCCTCGGTTATCGTGATGAGCTCGGCAGAGGTGACGCCGGTCTCCTCCCAAAGCTCGCGCCGGGCGGCAGTGGCCGCGTCCTCGCCGGGATCGATGCCGCCCTGCGGCAAGGCCCAATCGGCGCCTTCGTCGAAAATCTCGGGATCGGGCCAGCCGTGCGGATTGCGGATGGCGCGACCGGAGAACGCCAGCCCGTCGCGGTTGAACAGGCAGATACCAACATTGAAGCGATAAGGCAGGTCGGCGCGAAGTTCCTCCCGCTCCCCGGGGGATGGCGGCGTGGCGGACGGCGGGTGCCAGACGCTCATTGCGGCACCGCCAGATGCGCGAAGGCGGCGCAGACCTGCTCATAGACGGGGCGCTTGAAGGCGACGACCAGGCCCGGCAGGTTCGCGAGACGCTCCCATCGCCACTCGGCGAACTCGGCCTTGTGATGGCCGCCGCCGGGGCTCAGGATGTTGATCTCGCTGTCCTGTCCCAGGAAGCGATAGGCGCACCATTTCTGCGTCTGGCCGCGCCATTTGCGCTGGAAGCGACCGGAAGCAAGGTCGTCGGGAATGTCGTAGCTGTACCAGTCCGGTGCCTCGGCCAGCAGCTCGATCGAGCTGACGGAAGTTTCCTCATAAAGCTCACGGCGGGCGGCGGCTTCCGGCGTTTCGCCGGCATCGATCCCGCCTTGCGGCATCTGCCAGGGCAAGCCGCCGCCTTCCGCCGGGGTCTCGGCGCGGCGCCCGACGAAGACAAGGCCGTCGCGATTGATCAGCATGGCCCCGGCACAGGGGCGATAGGGCAGGCGGTCGCGGTCATGCGTCATGGTTCGAGGTCATCCGGCTTTCTGCAGGGCGGCGGTGATCGGCACGATGGTGATGCCGCGGGCGTCCAGCGTCTTGGCCCAGCTGGACACTTCCTTGATGGTCACGGGGCGACCGGAGGCGACGCCGATGGCAAGGCCACGGGTGCGGGCGATCTGTTCAAGCTGGGCCAGACGACCGCCGATTTCGTTGGGCACGGGAATGGCGTCGATCACCACATCGGCCTTGGCGAAGGGCGTCTGCCGCTTGGCGGCGGCCTGATCGGCGAGGCTGCGGGCGGAACTGGAGTCATCCACATACATGAGGCCGCGCGTGGCGACCTCGCCCATGAGCGAGTCCATGGAGTTGGGATCCGCCGTGAAACGCCCGCCCATGTAGTTGATGATCCCCACATAGGTGGTGATCTTGGTCATGAAGAAATGCAGGTCGTCGAGGTTCTTGTCGGCGGTGTTGGTGGTCAGCAGCGTGTTTTCGCCGGGATCGTTGTCGGGATAGTCGAAGGGTTCTAGCGGCACTTGCAGCAGCAACTCATGACCGTCCTGCCGGGCCTTCTGGGTCCAGCGGTCGAGGCTGGCGCCATAGGGCGCGAAGGCCAGCGTCACCTGGGGCGGTAGCTGTTGCAAGGCGGCTTGCGTGCCATTCTGGCTGAGACCGAGGTCGCCGACGATGATGACGATCTTGGGGGAGGCGCCGACAAAGCTCGGGACCGGTCGGGCGTAGACGTCGACGGGGCGGCGGCCATCCTCGCCGATCCTGGGCAGCGGGCCATAGGCGATCCGTTCGACAAGATCGGGATCCGGATCGACCGGCAACTTGACGTCCGCGAGGCTGCCGTCGACGGTGTGGATGTCGACCCCGCCCTCGGGCGGCGTTGTGCCATCGCCGGTCTTGGCCGGATCGTCCGCGGTTGCCGGCGGCAGCAGCTCGCCAGTGCTCGACTTGACGCCGACGGTGGCGATCTCGTTCTTGTCGACGGTCATGTCGACATTCTCGATCTTGACGAGGGCGACCGGCTGACCGCCGAGCGGATCGTTGACCACCACGAGCCAGACGATCAGGGCGGCCAGAATGCTGACCACGGACAGCGCCGCAATCGTGCCAAAGGGCGGCTTGCGCTTGTCGTTGCCTGGATCCTTGAAGCCCAGGGGCGCGCTGAGATCGTTCATCGCTTTGGCTCGAAAGCTCCCTTGGCGTTCAAAATGCGCGAGCCTGATCGTTTCTCGCGTCTGATTCGCGAGGATTCTAGATCATATCGGTACGCTTCGGTATGCCGCCACCGACGGGAACTGCGGACAAGAAGACGAAAACCGGGCGCGAGGCCCGGTTTTCCTGGATTGCAATGTGCCGAAGGATCAGTTCGGAACGGGATCGTCGCCCTTGGGCGGGAAGGCGGCGTTGGCCTGCAGGCCGCGCAGCAGGTCGAGCGCCATGTTGAGCTGCTTGTCCTTGGACGCATCGGGCGGCACATAGGCCTGGCTGCCCGAGCCTTCGGCGCCCTGGGTTTCCGACTTCAGATGACCGGGCAGGCTGGCTTCGCCCTTGGTCTCCGTCACCTTGTCCTTGAGCTCGTCCGGCAGGTCCTGCAGCACCTCGATATCGGGGTGGATGCCCTTGGCCTGGATCGAATTGCCCGACGGCGTGTAGTAGCGCGCCGTGGTCAGGCGGATGGCGCCATTGCTGCCGAGCGGGATGATGGTCTGCACCGACCCCTTGCCGAAGGTACGGGTGCCCAGGATGGTCGCGCGGCGATGATCCTGCAGCGCACCGGCGACGATCTCGGACGCCGAGGCCGAACCGCCGTTCACCAGCACGATCACCGGCTTGTTGTCGACCAGCTCGCCGACCTTTGCCGCATAGCGACGGGTGTCGGCGTCATGGCGACCGCGGGTGGAGACGATTTCGCCCTTGTCGAGGAAGCTGTCGGACACCGAGATCGCCTGGTCGAGCAGGCCGCCCGGGTTGTTGCGCAGGTCGAGCACGTAACCCTTCAGCTTGTCGGCGGGCACGGCGGCCTTGATCTTGTCGATCGAGGTCTTGAGGCCGTCGAAGGTCTGGGCGGTGAACTGGGAGATGCGGATGTAGCCCACATCGTCCTTCACTTCGAAGCGCACCGACTGCACGCGGATGACGTCGCGGATGATCTTGACGTCGAAGGGCTTGTCGGTGCCCTTGCGCTGGACGGTGAGCGTGATGGCCGAGTTGACCGGGCCGCGCATCTTGTCGACGGCCTGCTGCAGGGTCATGCCCTGGATGTCGGTGCCGTCGATGGCGGTGATGAAGTCGCCCGCGAGGATGCCGGCCTTGGTCGCCGGCGTGCCGTCGATCGGGGTGACGACCTTGACGATGCCGTCCTCCATGGTGACTTCGATGCCGAGGCCGCCGAACTCACCCTTGGTCTGGACCTGCATGTCCTCGTAATTCTTGGCATTCATATAGCTCGAATGCGGATCGAGCGAGGTCAGCATGCCATTGATGGCTGCTTCCACCAGCGAGTTCTCGTTGGGCTCCTCGACGTAATCCGAACGGATACGTTCGAAGACATCGCCGAACAGATTGAGTTCGCGATAGGTGTCCACACTGGCCGCAACCGCTGAGCCGAGCATCGGTATGTGCCCGCTGAGCGCCAAGGTGGTAAGCCCGGAGCCGAGCAGGGCGCCTGCAGCGAGAAGCGATAGTTTCTTGATCATCCGCCAACCTTCCGATCCTGCGAAGCGACCCACCATGGTGATGGATCGATCGAAGTGCCATCTTTCCTGAATTCAACATAAAGCACGGGCTGTGCCAGACTGGCGTCGGGCGCGGTCGCACTTGCCAGTCTCTGATTGCCCATCACCCCTACCGGTTCGCCTGTCAGGACAAACTGGTCGAGGTTCACATCCAAGCGTTCCATTCCGGCCAATACCACATGATATCCGTCGCCTGCATCCAGGATCAAGAGTTGGCCGTAGGCCCGGAACGGGCCAGCGTAAACAACGCGGCCGTCGGCCGGGGCCGTGACTTGCGCGCCGGCGCGCGTTGCCACGGAAATTCCCTGTGACAAGCCGCCAAGACCGTTGTCGTCGCCATAGGACTGGATCGCTACACCCCTGACCGGCATAAGCAATTTCCCCCTGGCCTCGGCGAAGGGCATGGCCGGCTGCAGCCGGCCGGTCTGATCCGGCTTCTGCGGCGTCTCGCCCGCCTGCAGCCCGTCGAGCCCTTGTGCCCGGCGCGCGGCCTTGAGCTGGCGGTCCAATCCGGCGATCAATTCTTCGAGAGTGCGGGCATTGGCCGCCAGTGATTCGGCCTTGGCGCGCTCGGCCTCGAGGTCCGTGCGGCGACTTTCGGCAAGTTTCTTCTTCTCCTCGCTGAGAAGGGCCAGGCGCTGATGCTCCTCGGCTATGGCGATCGCGGAGGCCTTCAGGCGATCGCGTTCGGCTTCGGCCTGCTGGCGCACGGAGACGAGCGCCGAGAGATTTCCTTCGAGCGCCTCGGCTTCCGTGCGGATCTCGGGCAGCACGGCGCCGAGGATGATGGCCGAGCGGACGGCCTTCAGGGCGTCATCGGGGGAGACGACCAGGGCCGGCGGCGGGCGGCGACCGATGCGCTGGGCGGTGGCGAGCACCTCGATCAGCACGGCCCGGCGGCTGACCAGCGAGGCGCGGATGGTGGCCTCGTTGGCACTGTTGCGGGCCAGGCGCTCCTCGCTTTCGGAGATGGACTGCTCAAGGGTCTGAACCTTGGCGGCCGTGGTCATCAACTGATCGGTGAGGGTCTGCTGGTCCTTGGAGAGGCCGGCGATCTCGGCGGCGATCTCGGCCTGCCGGTCGGCGGACAGTTCCATGTCCTTGCGCAGCTTGTCGAGCTCGGTGCCCTTGAGGGCCTGCTCCGATTCGATGAGCGAGGGATCGCGGGTGGCGGCGCTCGCCGACAGGTCCGTCGCGGGAGCGTAAGCACTCACGGCGGCAGCCGTCTCCTGCGCCTGCCCCACGGAGGGAGGCAAGGCGAGCACAAGCGTCGCCGCGGTGGCGGCGCGCATGGAGGTCAACAGGCTTCGGCCCCAAGGCGGCATCGAAAGTCTTGCTGGCGGTCTGTCTCTTGGTGTCAGGCGCATGAAGGCCCGCCAGCCTTCGTGCTCCCGCGATGTGTGGCGCAGTTCAGTACTATAGTCGCAGCAAACCTAGCATCGCCGCGTTAACGACCTGTCAACCATAACAGGGGTCAAGCACGATGATAGGGGTGCCCGCTCAGGATAGTGATGGCACGATAGATCTGCTCTGCGGCGAGAATGCGGACGATTTGGTGCGGCCAGGTCAGTCGGCCGAAAGAAATCCGGTGACCGGCACGCGACAACAGTTCCTGTCCGTGCCCGTCCGGGCCGCCGATGAGCAGCACGGCCTGGGGGGTACCGCGATCGCGGGCCTCTCCGAGAAGGCCGGCAAAGCGTTCGGAGGTCGGCGAATCGCCGCGTTCGTCGAGCGCAATGAGGAGGGCGCCCTGCGGCAGGTCCGCCAGGAGTTCGCGCGCTTCCTCATCCTTGCGCTGAAGAGCTTCGCGCGCCCGGCTCTCGATATACTCACGACTGGAAACGCCTGATATGCCGATGGCGCGCCCGGACTTGTCCGCTCGATCGACATAGCGATCGGCGAGCTCGCGCTCCGGACCCGACTTCAGCTTTCCCACCGCGTGAATGGCTATGCGCATGATGAGGCCCCGGCGACACAAACCCATTGGACGGAGCTTGAGGCTCCGTGCAGGGGTATTTCGCAAAGGCGCCGTCACGTCAACCGCATCGCGTCACGCGGCCGGCGGCAACGGTCAACCGCGACCGGTCACCGGAGCCGGATCGGCTGCCCACATCTTCTCGAGATTGTAGAACTGCCGCACTTCCGGACGGAAAACATGCACGATGACGTCGCCGGCGTCGATCAGCACCCAGTCGCACGTGGTCTGGCCCTCGGCGGTGGCCGTGCCGAAGCCGCCATCCTTGAGGTCCTTCAGCAGATGATCGGCGATGGCGCCCACATGGCGATGCGAACGGCCCGAGCAGACGACCATGTGGTCGGTGATGGGGGTCTTCGCGGCAACGTCGATGGCGACGATTTCCTCAGCCTTGGCATTGTCGAGGCTCGCGAGAACGGCGGCCAGCAGGGCTTCGGGGGTGATATCTTCGGCCATGACCGGCAACGCGGCAGGGACGAAGTCGTGAGTTGCGCTCACTTCAGCGCCTTCAAGAGAGAAGGTCATGCTCAGGGGGTCACCTCATGGTCGGCCCGGACGGAGCGCGCACCCTTGCGCGAGCGCCGGACACAGGATCAGGATGCGCCGGTCGGGCGACGATTTCAAGACGGCTGCCGTCCTGCTTTCGTCATCCCGCGCAGCGCGGTCGAAGAGATCGGCACCTTGTGTCCCGCAAGGAAGGTCCAGGCGGGCAAGGGCCGGGTGGAAAGGTGCGCCGCCTGACGTTCCGGCAGACGGCGGGTTGCGTAGCGGCGGGCCGCCGGCGAGGCCAGGGCCCGAAAGGTGGCGCCGGGACGGTCGATCACCGCGATGGCGACGCGGGCGGCAATGTCCTGCCAGCCGCCCCAGCGGTGAAAGCTCGCCCAGTTGTCGGCGCCGATCACCAGGACGAAGCGCACATGCGGGCGCAGCCGGGTGAGACGACGGACGAGGTCGACCGTGTAGCGCGTTCCGAGCCGCGCCTCGAGGTCGGTCACCACCGCCCGCGGGTGGCGGGCGATGCGGCGAACCGCCGCCAGGCGATTCTCGATGGATGGCAGGCCGCTCACGTCCTTCAGCGGATTGCCGGGGGTCACCAGCCACCAGATGCGGTCGAGACCGAGTTCCATGAGGGCGAGCCTGGCCACGTGCGCATGCCCTTCGTGCGGAGGATTGAACGATCCTCCGAACAGCCCGACGGTCATGCCGGGCAGGGTGGGCGGCAGGCGTGGCCTTGTGGACATCAGGGCCTCAGCTGACCGGTGCCGTGCACGCGATACTTGAAGCTCGTCAGCTGCTCGACGCCGACGGGACCGCGCGCATGCATCTTGCCGGTGGCGATGCCGATCTCGGCGCCCATGCCGAACTCGCCGCCATCGGCGAACTGTGTGGAGGCATTGTGCATGACAATGGCCGAATCGATCTCGTTGAGGAAACGCTCGGCTGCCGCGGGATCGGCGGTGATGATGCTCTCGGTGTGGTGCGAGCCATGGGTCTCGATATGCTCGATCGCCTCACCGACGCCGTCCACCAGCTTCACCGAGATGATGGCATCGAGATACTCGGTCGACCAGTCGGCCTCGCTGGCCGGGACAGCGGCGGGGAAGCGGGCGATGACCTCGGCAGTGCCGCGGATCTCGCAGCCGTTGGCGCTCAGAGACGAGAGAATCGGGACCAGATGGCTGTCGGCAACGGCGCGGTCGACCAGCAGGGTTTCGGCCGAACCGCAGACGCCGGTGCGGCGCAGCTTGGCGTTGGTGGTTACGGCCACGGCCATGTCGAGGTCGGCGGCCTTGTCCACATAGACATGGCAGATGCCTTCGAGATGGGCGAAGACGGGAACGCGGGCTTCGGACTGCACGCGCGCCACCAGCGACTTGCCGCCGCGCGGCACGATCACGTCGATGCAGCCGGAGAGGCCGCCGAGCATCAGGCCGACGGCGGCGCGGTCGCGGGTCGGCACCAGCTGGATGGCGTCCTCGGGCAGGCCGGCGGCGCGCAGACCCGCGTGCAGGGCCTTGAGGATGGCCTCGGAGGAGGCATAGCTGTCGGAGCCGCAGCGCAGGATGGCGGCATTGCCGGCCATCAGGCTGAGGGCGCCGGCGTCCGCCGTCACGTTGGGACGGCTCTCGAAGATGATGCCGATGACGCCGAGCGGAGTGGCGACGCGCTCGATCTTGAGACCATTGGGGCGGTCCCAGGCGGCGAGAACGCGACCGACCGGATCGGGCAGGGCGGCGATTTCGTCCAGCGCCGCGGCAATGGCTTCGACACGCGCCGGGTTGAGCGTGCCGCGATCGATGAAAGAGGCGGCGACGCCATTCGCCTTCATGGCGGCGAGGTCGACGGCGTTGGCGGCGAGAATGTCGGCGGCGCCGGCGCGGATGGCGGTGGCCATGGCGCCGAGCGCCTGACGCTTCTCGTCCGTGCTGGCGACAGCGAGGCGCCGCGCGGCGGCGCGGGCGCGCCGACCGAGGGCGGTCATCTGCGTGTCGAGATCGGTGTCGGCGGAGATGGCGACAGCGCTCATGGTGTCAGGCTCCCGGATTCGCCCTTCAGCACCAGGTCGTCACGGTGGATCATTTCCGTGCGGCCGGCGGCGCCGAGGATGTCTTCGATGGCGGCCGACTTCTGGCCACGGATGCGTTCGGCGTCGCCGCTGTCATAGGCCACGAGGCCACGGGCCAGCTCGACACCCTGTTCGTTGATGACGATCACCGCGTCGCCGCGATGGAAACGTCCCGTGACCTTGGTGACGCCGGGCGGCAAGAGCGAGCGGCCGTTGCGCAAGGCCCGCTCGGCGCCGGCGTCGACGGTGAGATAGCCGCGCGGCTCGATATGGCCGACGATCCAGGCCTTGCGGGCGGTGACCGGATTGGCTTCGGCGTGGAAGAGCGAGTGCGGTCCGCCCATGTCGATGTGGCTGAGCGGGGCCTGCACCTTGCCCGAGGCGATGATCATGCGCGTGCCGGCCACGGTGGCAATCTTGCCGGCTTCGATCTTGGTCTTCATGCCGCCGCGCGACAGTTCCGAGGCGGCGCCCCCGGCGAGCGCCTCGATCTCCGGCGTGATGCGCTCGATCAGCGGGATCAGCGTGGCGTTGGGGTCCTGGGCCGGCGGGGCGGTGTAGAGGCCGTCGATGTCGGACAGCAGGATCAGGAGATCGGCGCTCATCATGGCGGCGACGCGGGCGGCCAGGCGGTCGTTGTCGCCATAGCGGATCTCGGAGGTGGCCACCGTGTCATTCTCGTTGATGACGGGCACAGCCTTCATCTTGAGGAGCGTGCCGATGGTGGCCCTGCCGTTGAGATAGCGGCGGCGCTCTTCGGTGTCGCCCAGCGTCAAGAGGATCTGACCGGCGGTCAGGCCGTGGCGGCCGAGCACTTCGGCCCAGGCCCGGGCGAGCGCGATCTGGCCGACGGCCGCAGCGGCCTGGCTCTGTTCGAGCTTCAGCTTGCCCTTGGGCAGCTTCAGCACCCCGCGGCCCATGGCGATGGCGCCGGAGGACACCAGCAGCACTTCGGCACCGCCGGCGGCCAGGCGGGCGATGTCGAGGGCGATGGAGTCCATCCAGTCCTGCCTGAGGACACCCGAACGACCTTCCACCAGCAAGGCGGAGCCGATCTTGATGACGACGCGCTTGTAACCGGCCAGGGGGCCGGTGAAAGCGGAAACAGGCTCACTCATCGAAATCGTCGTCCTCGTCGAAGTCATCGGCGGTATCGGTATGGCGCTCATAGGGCTGCCAGATGCGGGTGTTGGCCGCCGTGCGGGCCTCGGCCTCGTTGCGGCGGGCCTCGGAGATCGTGTGCCACATGGCGCGCAGCACGTCCTCGACGCCCTTGCCGGTGACGGCGGACAGCAGGAGCGGCGTCGCCTTGGCCGCCCGCTTCAGCTTCTGCATCTTCTTCTTGAGTTCGTCGTCGGGCACCAGCTCGCATTTGGAAAGCGCGATGATCTCAGTCTTCTCGCCCAGCACCTCGTCATAGGCCTCAAGCTCGCCGCGCACGGTGCGCCAGGCGCCGACCACATCCTCCTGCGAGGCATCGACGAGATGCAGCAGCACGCCGCAGCGTTCCACATGGCCGAGGAAACGGTCGCCGAGGCCGATGCCCTCGTGGGCGCCTTCGATCAGGCCGGGGATATCGGCCAGCACGAATTCGTTGCCGTCGGTGCGCACGACGCCGAGACCGGGGTGCAGCGTGGTGAAGGGATAGTCGGCGATCTTCGGCTTGGCGGCGGTGGTGCGTGCGAGGAAGGTGGACTTGCCGGCGTTGGGCAGGCCGACGAGACCGGCGTCGGCGATCAGCTTCAGGCGCAGCCACAGCCACTTCTCCTCGCCGGGAAGGCCGGGGTTGGCGCGGCGCGGGGCCTGATTGGTGGAGGTCTTGAAATAGGCGTTGCCGAAGCCGCCGTTGCCGCCCTTGGCCAGCAGAACGCGTTCGCCGACCTTGACCATGTCGGCCACCAGCGTCTCGCCGTCTTCCTCGATGATCTGGGTGCCGACCGGCACCTTCAGCGTGATGTCCGAGCCCTTGGCGCCATGGCGATCGCGGCCCATGCCGTGACCGCCGACCTTGGCCTTGAAATGCTGCTGGTAGCGATAGTCGATCAGGGTGTTGAGACCATCGACGCACTCGGCCCAGACGTCGCCGCCGCGCCCGCCGTCGCCACCGTCCGGGCCGCCGAACTCGATGAACTTCTCGCGCCGGAAGGAAACGGCGCCGGCCCCGCCATCGCCGGAGCGGATGTAGACTTTGGCCTGATCGAGGAATTTCATGGGGGTACGGCTTTCGGACTATTTGGGGTGCGGCGCCCGCAGGCTGGCCGAACGTGGGTTATTAGATCAAAGCGGGACGAAATTGAACGCCTTTTTCAGGCAAAAGCGCCAAGCTTCACGGTCGCGGCTGCCGTCCGGCATGGGCCGCGCGGTCGAGGCTGGTGTCGACATGGTCGAGCATCACCCCTTCGGCGAGAGAGAGCTTGCGGCTCTGGCCGATCACCTTGAAGCCCTGGCGCGCCTGAATGGCCAGCGAGGCCTGATTGCCGGCAAAGGCGCCGGATATGACGGTATCGATGGGCAGATTGGCATAAGCGAAGGCGAGCAGCGCTTCGGCGGCCTCGCTCATCAAGCCGCGCCCCCAGAAGGGCTGGGCCAGCCAGAAGCCGAATTCGGGTTCCATATCAAGGCTGTGCAACGCGACCACGCCGAAGATGCGCGCCTCAGGATCGTTCGGCAGCGTCAGCCCGAGGGTCAGGGCCGTGCCCATGCGGCCGGTGATGCGGCATTGTTCGATGAAGGCGTCGGCGTCCACCAGGCGATAAGGAAAGGGCACGCGGACCAGCCAGCGCGAGACGTCGCGGTCACACAGATACTCGGTGATCGCCCGGCGATCCCCCACCTCCAGGGGGCGCAAGACCAGGCGTGCCGTGTGGAGTGTCGGCTCCAACGGTGCCCGGTTGCGGTTCCCCCCGAAAGTCCCCGTGATTACGCGCATCCTTCATCCCATCACTCGGCGACTGCCAGACCACGTGTGGTCAGGCCGCCGATTTCATCTTCGGTCCGCCGATGCAGACGCAGCGGCTCCCAGGCCCTCAGGCTTTCCCAGGTCCGCCGTTCGATCTGGAACCGGTCGACCGGCACCACGGCGCCCTGGTAGCGTGCGTTGCCCAGCTCCTGAGCGGCCAGCTGGAAACCGCACTTCTCGATCACCCGCCGACCAGGCTGATTGGTCACCCGGCAGGTGAACGACAGCTTGTCGTGACCCTGATGCAGGAAAGCATAATCGATGACGGCGTGGCAGGCCTCCGTGGCAAATCCGCGTCCCCAGTGGACCTCGCCGAACCAGCAGCCGAGTGTCGGGATGCGAGCGCCACGCCTGAAATCCAGCGTGACCGCACCGATCGGCGTTGCCGTTCCATTGGCACCCTTCAGGCAGATCAGGTGCTTCTGCCCGCCTTCGCCGGGATCCTCGTCGATCCATTCGAAGGCGTGCTCGATCCTGTAAGGGTGGGGCATGCCCACCAGGTTGCGCGCCACGGCCGCATTGTCGGCCAGAAGCACGATCGCCATGGCATCCTCGGCCTTGGGGGCACGGAGAATGAGGCGCTGCGTCTCGATCACGAGGCCTTTGGTCGGTCGATGAATCGCCCTGTCGCCGGCCTCGCCAATTAAGCTCTCGTACTGATCACTGTCTCTCACCTCGGACATAGGTCCATCCTCGCGCTTGAAACGAATTCAGGGGAAGTGGCATCCCACTTCCCCTGTCGATTGCGCGCGTGGATCGCGAGCGGTCTACCGGGGTCCGTGGGACGCCGGCAGGCCACTCAGAGACCATTCGGCGTTACTCTGCTGCTGCGGCCGTCGTCGTCGGGAGAACGGATACATAGACCCGTCCGTTGGTCTTGGTGGCGAAGGACACATTGCCTTCGCAGAGGGCGAAGATCGTGTGATCGGTGCCCATGCCGACGTTGGAACCCGGGTGCCATTGGGTGCCACGCTGACGAATGATGATGTTGCCCGGGATGACGGCTTCGCCGCCGAACTTCTTCACGCCGAGGCGACGACCGGCCGTATCACGACCGTTGCGGGACGAACCGCCTGCCTTTTTGTGAGCCATGGGATAACTCCTTCAGTTCCTGTTTCACCCGGAACGGAGCGGTTCTCGCTCGAAACGTTCTCTAGGCGTTGTTGTGGTCAGATCCCGACAGCAGTGAAAGCTTCGGGACCCATTGATCTGTCTCAGGCGGCGTTGATGCCGGTGATCTTCACGACCGTCAGCAGCTGACGGTGGCCGCGCTTGCGCTTGGAGTTCTGGCGGCGGCGCTTCTTGAAGGAGATGACCTTCGGGCCGCGGGTCTGCTCGACGACTTCAGCCGTCACGGTGGCGCCGGCAACCGTCGGAGCCCCGAGGGTCAGGCCAGCTTCGCCGCCAACGGCGAGCACTTCGTCGAAGGTGACCGTGGTGCCGGTCTCGACTTCAAGCTTTTCGATTTCGAACGTGTCGTCAACGGCAACCTTGTACTGCTTGCCGCCGGTCTTGATTACTGCGAACATGGTCGTGCCAGTCCTTCTTCAGATGGTTCTTGGCCGCGCCGATCCCGAAGGCCGCTGCGGCAGTTTTGTCAATAAAACCCATGCTCCTGGAAAAGCTTTCCCGGGCATCTTTCATTGACGCGCACTCCATACACGTTTCCCCGTCCGCGCGTCAACGGCGAGGGCGCGGAAAAATCATCGTTTTTGGTACGGTTTCGGTATTCGCCGGGCCAACTGTACCGATCTGTTGCAATGGCATCACGTGTCGGGGGGCGGTTGTCGTGACCGAGGCTGCGACCGATCGGCGGCGGCCAGGGCATGATTTGCCGGCTGGCAGGGGCGGCGGCCCGTGCCCCTCGGGGAGGTCGCTGGCCAAGCCACGCGAAAATCAGAAAATAATTGGCGCGGCCCCTTGCCGAATGCCAAAGGCGCGGTTATGGTCCGCGCCGCTTTCGACCGGGACTTTCATCCCAATCAGCACCGCGGAGAGGTGGCAGAGTGGTCGAATGCACCGCACTCGAAATGCGGCATACTCGCAAGGGTATCGGGGGTTCGAATCCCTCCCTCTCCGCCATTTTCCTGAGTCATCAGTCCTGATGCATTGTGCCTGCGGCACTTGCCGTCATGCGCTTGCGGTGATTCTCACGGCTTGATCGCGCCGATCTGCTGCAGCACGCCGAGGCGGTCGACCTGGAGCCAGGCGCGGGCAAGTTTGCCGTCTCTCGCCTCGTAGATGCCGATCCCCTGCTGGGTCGCCATTCTGCCCGAAGGAGCGACGGCGCCCAGGGGGCCGCGATGCTCTGCCTCGAAGCGCCAGCGGACGCAGATCCGGTCACCGGCGCCGAAGAGATCCTCGATCTCGAATTTGAGATCGGGGAAAGCCGTCACCATGCGCTCGACGGTGGTGCGGAAGCCGGCGGGGCCCTGTTCGCCGCCGGCGCCGAGGAAGTCGTCGGCGAGATAGTCGGTGAGGCGATCCAGTCGGCGCGGGTTGAGGCAGTCTTGATAGAGCCCTTTGACAAGATCCTGCGGTGTCATGATATGCCTCCTTTGACAACATGTTGTCTTTTTGCATTATGACAACATGTTGTCAATATGCTTCACGCTGTGGGGAGATCACCATGGGCAGCCTGCAAGGCGAGCGAATGAGCGGCTTGGTCTGGAATGTCCTGCAAGCCGCCAATCGGCTGACGGAGGTCGGCAACCGGCTGGCGGCGCCGTTCGGGCTGACGGCGGCGCGCTGGCAGGTCATGGGCGTGATCATGATGCAGGAAGCGTCGATCGCGGACATCGCCCGTGCGCTGTCGCAGAGCCGCCAGGGGGTGCAGCGTCTCGCCGACGATCTGGTGCGGGACGGGATGGCGGTCTATCGCCCCAACCCCCGGCATGCCCGTGCCAAGCTCCTGGTGCCAACGCCGGGCGGCACGGCGTCCTACCAGGGGCTGATGCAGGAGCAGGGCAAATGGATGGAGGACCTCGCGCGGGATCTGCCGGTCGAGGATATCGGAGTGGCCAGGGCCGTGCTGGCGCAGCTTGTTTCGACCCTGGACGCCGGCCGGTCCTCGTCCACAGCGGACGAGGACTGATTGAACGTAGCGCCAGCCTCAAAGTGTCAGGATCGTCAGATCCGGGCGCTGGAGGCGATCGAGCCTGGTGCGCGGCATGAGAGCGGCGGCGGTGGAGAGAGCGTCGGCCTCGGCGGCGCGCGGCGCGATGACGGTTGCCTGGGCGATCTCGGTGGCGACGAAGCCGCGGCGGGGGTCGAAGATGTGGCCGAACCGTCCCTGGGCGTCGAGCACGGTGCCGAGCGGGCGCGAGGTGGCGACGGCCTGATCGCGGAGATCGAGGTGAATGTCGCTGGTCTCGACGCGGATCGGCCAGCCTTGCCCGGCGCGTCCCGAGCCGCTGGCGCGGATTTCGCCCAGATCGAGCAGCATGTTGGCAAAGCCGCGAGCGCGCAGGAGGTCGGCGATGCGATCGGTGATGAAGCCTTGCGCGATGCCGTTGAAGGTCAGGGCCATGCCAGGTCGGCGCAAGCGGATGGCGTCCTCGTCGAAGTCGACGTCGGCAAAGCCGATCGTGTCGAGGGCGCGATCGAGAGCGTCGCGCGCGGGGCCGGCGGGGTCGGCGTCCGGCGCGGAGAAATGCCGGGCGTAGAGATCGAACAGCGGCTGGACCGTCGGGTCGAACAGGCCGCCGGTCGCGCGCCAGGCGGCACGGGCCTCGGTCAGAAGGTCGAGAAGGTCGGCCGGGGGCGCGGCGAGGCTGCCGTCGCGGTTGAGGCGGGCAAGCAGGCTGTCGGTTCGATAGAGGCTGAACAACCCCTCAAGCCGGGCGACTTCCGCCTCGACGGCGGCGAAGGCGGCCGCTGCGGTCTCCGGCGAGGCGCCGGCCAGGCGGATGGTTGTGTGGGCGCCGAGCGCCTGGCCGCTCCATTGCTGGATGGCAAGCGCGCTGGAGGCAGGACCGGTCGACGCCAGCACAGCGCCGCCGAGGAAGGCGGCGCTGATCTTCAGGAAGCGGCGGCGGCTTGGCCGCGACGGCGCGGCACGCATCAAATCACGGGACATTTTCAACGCCTCCTACATGGACATGTCGGAATGGCCGGACGCCATGGGGGCGTTTTCCGGGTGCAGATAGCTGTCGGGAATGTCTGCGAGACGGACGATGTTGCCGCCCTTGTCCGCGACGAAGGCCGCTGCGGCCTCCTTGCTGGCGAAGGGAATGGCCTCGGGCGTGCCCATGCCGCCGGACTGGCGACTGCCGATGACGAACCAGGCGCTGTCCGCGTCGATCCAGTTGTCGCGACCGGGCTCGTCCCAGCTCCTGGCCCTGGACATGTCGGAGACATAGACGGCGAGCACTTCGCCGCGCCGCTCGCTGCCGTGCAGATAGGTCACGGCGTCGGAGACCTGGCTGAACCAGAGCGGCTGCTCGGTGCCCTTCTCGTGGATCTGGGCCTTGGGGCCGCCGTGATCGGCCAGATACATCTGGCAGTAATAGCCGAGCGCGTTGTCGGTCATCTCGATGGCGGCGGGTTTGACGGCGGCGGACTGGTCGTTGCAGGCGGCAAGGGGAGCGGCGAGCAGGAGGACGGCAAGCAGCGCGAAGGTGGCGGATTTCATGGTGTTATCTTCCTTGCAAGGGCGACGGCGGCGCTGAGAGCTGCCCCGAGCCAGGCAACGAGGACTGCGAGCGCGGCGCCAATCGGCAGGGGGAGGGAATGGGCGAGGCCATCAAGGCCGGCGATCGGTGTGCCGGCATCCATCTGGGCGAGGTTGAACAGGCGGAAGGCGTCGCCGGGATTGGCGAGGACCAGGAAGGGGAAGATCGTCTTGGTGAAGAGGCCGCCGCGATCGACGATGATGGCGCCGAGCAGGGCGAGATCGTAGAGCACTACAAGCAGGAGCCAGAGACCGACCGACAGGGCGGCGGCGGTGCCGGTCTGGCGGCAACTGGCCGACACGGCCATGCCGAGGCCGACGAAGACCGCGCCAAGCAGGAGGCAGGTCGCCATCAGGCGAAACCAGACCACCAGGCCCGCCGCGTGTGCTCCGAGGCCGTGGCGCTCGATGACCGCGAGGGCGGCGATGCCATAGCCGACGACGATGGCGAGCGCGAGCACGGCCAGGTGGCCGAGAAACTTGGCGATCAGCAGTTCGGTGCGGCGGATCGGGGTTGCCAGCACCAGCGAGAGGGTGCCGCGTTCGAGTTCGCCGGCAAGGCTGTCATAGGAGACGAGCAGGGCGATCAGGGGGACGAGATAGACCGACAGGGTCGACAGGCTGGCCGCCGTCAGGGTGAGCGGGTCGACCTTCAGCTCGCCGCTCGGGCCGCTGCCGAGGAAGGCCAGCGCCAGCGCAAAGCCGGTCAGGGTCAGGGTCGCCAGGAGGACCCAGCGGTTGCGGACCGCAAGGCGAAACTCGGTTGTCGCCACGGTGGCGATGCGGATGGCTCCGCTCATGATGCGTCTCCCATGGCGTGAGTGGCGAGATCGATGCCGCTGTAATGGCGATAGACGTCGTCAAGGCCGGGCAGGGTGATGTCGACGTCGGTGACGTCCTTGCCGAGGGCCGCAACGCGGGCGAGGAGGCCGATCTTCTCCTCGGCGAGGCAGTTGAGCAGGACGCTGCGGCCGTTGATGCGGTCCCCGCCGATCCGGTCGCGCACGGCGTCGGCCCGGCCGGGCTCCGCTTCGACACGGATGCGGATGGGCAGGCGGGCGGCGCGCGCAAGATCGGCCAGCGCACCGTCGGCTTTCAGCTGTCCTCTGGCGAGGATGGCGACGCGGTCGGTGCGGCTCTCGACTTCCGTCAGGGAATGCGAGGACAGGAGGACGGCAGTTCCCTCGGCGGCGACCCGGTCGATGATGGCGTAGAACTCGCCGCGCGACAGCGGGTCGAGGCCGGAGGTGGGCTCGTCGAGGAGCAGGAGGGCGGGCTTGCCGATCAGAGCCTGGGCAAGGCCGAGGCGCTGGCGCATGCCCTTGGAATAGGTGCCGATGGCGCGGTCGGCAGCGTCGGCAATACCGACGGTCTCCAGCAAGCCGATCGACCGGCTGGGGGCGACACCCTTGAGGCGGGCGAAATGGGTGATGATTTCCGTGCCGGTTAGGGCCTTGGGAAAGGCCACCTGTTCGGGCAGGTAGCTCACCGCGCCGCGGGCGTGATCGGAGCCGGGCCGGGCACCGGCCACGGTGAGTGTCCCGCCGTCAGGCTTCAGAAAGCCCAGCACGGTCTTGAACAGGGTGGATTTGCCGGCGCCGTTGTGGCCGAGCAGGGCGACGCGCTCGCCGGCGCTCACGGTGAGATTGACGGCGTCGAGGGCGGTAAAGGAGCCGAAGCGCAGGGTGAGATCGGCGATCTTCAGGACGATTTGGCGGTCGCTCATGACGGCTGTCTCCCGGTGCTGGTGTCGGAAAGGGTGAGGGCGCCGTGGCGGTCGGCTTCCGGCCCGACACCAGCGGTGCCAGGAGCGACCAGCGGATGGCTGTCGACGACGCCACCGGGCATCAGGCCGGGGAAGCGCGACTGGGCCCAGCGGATCAGCTGCACCGCCGGCGATCCCAGCAGCAGGCTGCTCATGGGCTGGCTCCAGGTCAGCTGGTCGATGGTGTCGTTGGGGCGGTAGGGGCTGTCGGCGATGCCGTCACCGTCGATGTCGAAGGCGGCGTTGTCGGACCAGTAGTTGCCGATGGGGGCTTGGGCCAGGCTGGTCGGAGCCGCCGCGTCGGTCGGCATGGTGGCGCGCTGGGGAAGGGCATCGCCTACCGGACCGCTCCATTCGAGCCAGCGCGTTCCGACATACTTGACCTGGGTGCGGTTGCCGATGAAGGCGTTGCCGGCCATGGTCACGTCCTCGGAGCCGCCGGTGAAGTGAACCCCGATGCCGCATCCGGACAGGCGATTGCCTGCGATGACGGCGTGGTTGACGTTGTAGACGAACAGGCATTTCTCGCCGCCGTCGCGCACTTCGTTGTGTGCGATGCTGGCGTCGATGACGTAGTTCAGGAAGAGGCCATGGGTGCGGTCGCCGACGGAAAGGTTGCCGCGCGCTTCCACCTGACGCGAATACATCAGCGCGAAGCCCAGTTCGTTGCCGATCGATGTGTTGTCGATCAGCTTGATGTTGTTGGCATACATGGAATGGAAGGCGAAGCGCAGCTCGCTCATGCGGTTGCGGGCGTAGACGGCGTCATGGGAATTGTTGATGAAGATGCCGTCGCGTCCGGCGATGATGTCGTTGTCCTCGGCCACCAGACCCGGTGCGTTCCAGACGTAGATGCCGGGGCCGCGCTCGTTGACGCGCATGTCGCGGTGGCCGACGATGCGGTTGCGGCTGACGGTGGCGTCGATGCCGCCCTGGACGTCAACGCCGGTGAGATTGTTGTCGAGGTTGTTGTCGACGACGCGGGCCCGCTTGAAGCCCTGGGAAATGACGATGGCCGAGTCCAGCGTGTCGAGGTGCAGACCGGAACCGGTGACGGTGAGGCCGGTCAGCGTGACATCGTCGGCGGCGATGGTGATGACGCTGCCCAGACCGTTGCCGACGACACGTGCGCCCGGCTTTCCCTCCAGTGTCACCGGCTTGTCGATGATGATCGGGCCGGCATAGTCGAAGGTGCCAAGCCGGAGGGTGTCCCCCGGCCTGGCGATCTTGAGGGTTGCCGCCAAGGCATCCGCCGCCATGGGCACGTCGATGTCCGCCGCGCTTACGGGGCCAAGGGCGCACAGGAGCGGGACCAGCAGGGCGAGTGCCTTCAGCAGCATGTCAGCCTCTCTTCAAAGCAACGTCGGAAGAAACCAATCGGCATCAAGCCGATTTGGGCTTCACGAGCATGCGGCCGCGCATTTCCATATGCAGGGCGTGGCAGAACCATTGGCAGTAGTACCAGTAGACGCCCGGCCGATCGGCGGTGAAGGTCACCGAGGCGGTGGCCTGCGGGGCGACTTCCATGGCAACGCCGTGGTTGGAGATGGTGAAGCCGTGGGTGAGGTCCGCGATGTCGTCGATGTTGGTGATGTAGACCGTCACCTCGTCGCCCTGGTTGACCTCGAACTTCTCAAGGCCGAAGGCGGGAGCGGTCGACGTCATGTAGACGCGCACCTTGTTGCCGTCGCGGATCACCTTGCTGTCGTTCTCGAGCACGATGCCGTCGGCCTTGGCCTGCTGGCGGGCATCCTCCCACATGGGATCGTCACGCTTCCACACGTCGAGCGGCTGCAGGATGTCGGCGCGCACCATGATGGCGTCATGGGGTTCGGCGAAGGTCGGGCCGTCGTGCATCACCTTCATCTCGTCAGTGGAGATGTCGATGAGCTGTTCGTTCTCCGGCTTGAGCGGGCCGACGTTGATGTAGCGGTCCTTGGAGAACTTGTTCATCGACACCAGCCATTTGCCGTCGGCCTGGCTGGTTTCGGCCATGGTGGCGTTGAGGTGGCCGGGCTGATAGGCGACGTCGACCTTGGAGACGATCGGGTCAACGTCCTCGCCGGCGTATTTGCGGATGGCCTTGTCGATGTCCCACTTGACCACCTGGCTGTCGAGGAACAGCGTCGTATAGGCAAAGCCCTTGCCGTCGAAGGTGGTGTGCAGGGGGCCGAGACCCAGTTCCGGCTCGGCCACGATACAGGAGCGCGGATCGGCGTCCTGGAACAGACCGGGCACCTTGGTGACGTCGATCACCGAGACGGTGGGCGACAGCTTGCCGGCGATCATGATGTGCTTGCCGTCAGGCGCGGTGTTGACGCCATGCGGGCTGTTGGGGATCGGGATGTAGCGGGTGTACTTGCTCTTGGCCTCCTTGCGGCCGTCGAGCACCTTCACGCCGTTGAGTTCCTGGTAGTCGCCCGCGGCAACGCCGGCCTCGATGGCCTTGATGTCGAAGACCACCACGTGGTCCATGGGCGAGGCGGTCATCTCGGCGAGATTGGTGCCCATCTCCGAATTGTAGGAGGTGGAGAAGGCGTAGAGGCCCTGGTAGTCGCAGTTGGTGTTGTCGAGATTGCCCGAGACGATCACCTGCCAGGCCACTGTCATGGAGTCGCCGTCGATGGCACTGAAGATGTTGACGTATTTCGTCGGCTCATCAAGGATCTTGCCGTCGTTGACCAGCGGGCCCTCGTGCTCGGAGTTGGCGAAGATGTAGCCCGTGCGCGGGAACTTCTGCGGCCGCATGCCGTGGATGTCATGGGCGTTGGGGATCTCGATGATCTTGTCGACCTTCATCACGTCGCAGCGGATGCGGGCGATGCGGGTGTTGGCCTTGTCATTGGCGAAGATGTAGCGCCCGTCATAGGTGCCGTTGGTGAACGACATGTGCGGGTGGTGCAGATCGCCGTTGTCGTAGGTCGTCTTGCCGCGCTTGGCCAGGAACTCCTTGGTTTCGGGCAAGAGGCCATCGGTCAGGACCTTGAGGCTCTCGTTGGTGAGGCCCCAGCCGGTGGCCGAGCAGCGATTGAAGACGGGAATGCGCATCAGTTCGCGCATGGAGGGAACGCCGAGAATGCGCACCTCGCCGCACTGGCCCGACGACCAGATGCCGTAATATTCATCCAGCTGGCCCGGAGCCACTTCCGGGCTCTGGCCTGCTTCGGCCGCCGTCGCATGGCTGGCCAGCAGTTCGGCGCCACCGGCCGCCGCGGCAACACCGGCCAGCATGGCCGTCTTGGCCGAGCCGCCGAGCAGGCTGCGCCGCGATAGACTGTCAAAAGGTCCCGTCATGTTTTCCTCCTGAAGGATCAGGTATTCGCGTCAGGCACGGCCTTGAAGACGTGCGTGACGGTGGGTTGGCCCGCGCCCGCCTGAGCGGAAGGGGCAATGGCGTTCTGCTTTTCGAAGCGCTCGCGCTTCCTGAGCTTGCCGACGACGACCGGGCACTTGGTGGTGTGCTGGTAGAGCACCTGGCAGTGCAGGCAGGAGACGCATTCGTTGGGATTGATCTCGCCGGTCGGATGGATGGCCTGGACCGGGCACTCGTTGGCGCAGGTCTGGCAGGGGTTGCCGCATTCCCGGTAGCGCTTCAGCCAGCGGAACATGTGCAGGCGGGCGGGGATCGCAAGGCCGCCGCCGAGCGGGCAGACATAGCGGCAGTAGAAGCGCTCGATGAAGAGACCCGGTGCCAGGGTGGCGAGGGCGAAGAGCACATAGGGCCAGGGGCGATCGAACTTCAGGATGATCGCGGTTTTGAAGGGTTCGATCTCCGCGTAATGTTCGGCGACGTCTAGCGAGTAGAAGGACAGTCCAAGGAGACCGAGGAAGAGGATGTACTTGATCGGCCAGAGGCGTTCGTGCAGGCCCCAGGGCAAGGTGATCTGCGGCACCTTGAGGGCGCGGGCCACCTGGTTGGAGAGTTCCTGCAGGGCGCCGAAGGGGCAGAGCCAGCCGCAATAGGCGCCACGGGCCCAGAACAGCAGGGCAGCAGCCACCGCGAACCAGAGCGTGAAGATCAGCGGATCCATCAGGAAGGTTTCCCAGCGGAAGTCGCTGACCAGCGCCGACAGCACGGCAAGCACGTTCACCACCGACAACTGGGCATTGGCGTACCAGCCGATGTAGACCAGCGTGAAGGCGAGGAAGGACAGGCGGATGATGCGGAAGGTTCGCTCGTTGCGGGTCGCAAAGGACTGGAAGAAGAAGATGCCCGAGAGAACCACAAGCGCCGCGCCGAGAACGATGACTTCCGTCTGCTTGGCCTGCCAGATCCGGAGCCAGAGCGCGTCCCGTGCCTGGGTCTCCGTCGTGCCCGCGCTCTCGTCATTGGTCACTACCGAGACGACCGGGGCACTCTTGAGATAGGCGGGTGGCAGGGCGTAGTCGGCGTCATAGGTGACGAACAGCTTCTCGATCGGGCCGACGGCACGGGAGACCAACAGCTGCAGCCGCGAGGGGGCTGCCGGATCGAAGCCGGATGCCTTGGGGATGACGAAGAGGTCCATCTCGGTGAAGGCCGGGGCGCCAGCGGCCTGCATGGTGACGATGCGGGTGTGCTGGCTGTCGCGGAAGCGGATCGAGGTCTCCCCCTGCAGCAGAGTGATGCGGTCGAAGATGCCCCCGCGCACATAGCCCGAGCCCTTGAAGGACCAGCGGCCGTCGCTGACGACGGCGATCGCCTGATCGCCCTCCTGAAGGTGGTTGTGCAGGTTCTGGTAGGCGGCGTCGCCGAGCAGGCTGCGACCGATGGACGGCTGGCTGGCAAGGCCGACCCAGAGGTCGATGAAGGGGGCGGTGTCCGCACCGCTTTCGCGATGCTGGGCTGCCCGGGGATCGCCGAGCTTGTCGAAGGCGGCGTTGATCTCGCCGACACTGACGGCGAAGCGGCGCAGCGAGCCGTCGCCGGTGAGCGTGGTCCAGTCGGAGTGCTTGTCGATGGACAGATCGACGGTCTTGCTGTCCGCCGCAGTGCCGGTGCCCTCGGCAAAGCCATCGAGCTTGAGGGCGCGGGCGGCCTTGATGCCGGCCCGCAGGATGGAATCGTCGATCACCATGACGGTCACCGTGGCGCCGGAGACGATGTCGAGGTCATGCGGCGCACCGGCGGCGATCTTGTGCAGGTCGAGGCCGACGTATTTCTGGGTGACTGCCCGGATCTTGGCTTCGGGAATGCCGACGAGGACGATGGGCTCGGAGTGCTTGACGAGGCGCACGCCGGTGATGGTGGCCTGGTCGTCGAGAGCGACGAGAATGTGGATGGGCTTGCCCGAATAGCCCGTTGCGGGAACGAAGTCCGAGGTGAGGAAGACCCAGCCGACGCGTGTGCCCGATTTCAGGACCGGGGCGACCGGCAGGTCGTCCCGCACAGGGCCGAAGGAGTCGGCGCCAGGCACCATGTCGGACGGTGCCGCCTTGTCGAGGAAGTCGGCCAACTTGGCGGCACTGGCTGACATTACGCTGCCCGTCAGGGCGACCAAGATCGCGATGACCAGGGCCAGTGCCTTGAGGGGAAAGACAAAATTGGTGCGCGCAAGCATGGCTTCCTGATCCCGATTGTGAAGCGGATCGTTTCGTTCAAGTTTCCCGGAAGGCGCAGTTTCGAACGTTGTGCCGGAACAAACTCGGCATGACAAATGTCAATGCCTCGGCATGACAGAAGCCAGGTCCTGCACCTGATATATGTCAGATTCATACATGATAAAAGTCAATCTTGGTGTCATAAGTCCTTGTGGCGGTTTATTGTCCGCACACGGTGACCGTGCGTTGCCCTGCGGTTGCATGTGGGGGGATGGGCGGCGATAGACGCCGGTCCCGGGCTCCGGCAGATCCCGGCAAGGTCGGGAATGCGGGCCTTGCCGTCCTGCGCCCGCTGGACGCGCTGGTCGCAGGAGGGCGGGAACGGGCGGAAACACGCGGGAATGCGCTTGACAGGGCCGGCAATTGAAATCATACAGCCAGCATTCGAGAGGATGTGGGTCCTATGGTCTTCCCTGCTGTCTTGGTTGACGCGATTTTGTCGGGTGCGAACCCGGCACGCATTGCCATGACGACGACGGCGACGACGAAAACGACCACGACGTGATCGACGCTTCCTCGCCCTGGACAGTCCTCCTCGGGGTAAGAGGGGGCGGCAGGCGGCCTCCTCGGATGTCCAGATAGACCACCGGGACCGGCAGCCAGACGAGGCGGAGGACGGGTCCAGAAAAGGTCAAACTCCATGGGTTACAAGGTTGCTGTCGTCGGTGCCACTGGCAACGTGGGCCGTGAAATGCTTTCCATTCTGTCCGAGCGTGGCTTCCCGGCCGACGAAGTCGTCGCCGTTGCCTCGCGCCGCAGCCAGGGCACGGAAGTGTCTTTCGGCGACAAGACGCTGAAGGTGCAGGCGCTCGAGAATGTCGACTTCTCCGACATCGACATCTGCCTGATGTCGGCCGGCGGCAACATTTCGAAGGAATGGTCGCCGAAGATCGGCGCTCAGGGCTGCGTGGTGATCGATAATTCTTCGGCCTGGCGCTATGACGCCGACGTCCCGCTGATCGTGCCGGAAGTCAATGCCGACGCCGTCGTGGGCTTCACCAAGAAGAACATCATCGCCAATCCCAACTGCTCGACCGCCCAGCTGGTGGTGGCGCTGAAGCCGCTGCACGACAAGGCCGTGATCAAGCGCGTTGTGGTCGCCACCTATCAGTCCGTCTCCGGCGCCGGCAAGGACGGCATGGACGAGCTGTTCACCCAGACCAAGGCCATCTACGTCTCCGATCCGGTGGAGAGCCACAAGTTCCCCAAGCGCATCGCCTTCAACCTCATTCCGCACATCGACGTCTTCATGGAAGACGGCTACACCAAGGAAGAGTGGAAGATGACGGCGGAGACCAAGAAGATCCTCGATCCGAAGATCAAGCTGACCGCCACCGCCGTGCGCGTGCCGGTGTTCGTGTCGCACTCGGAAGCCGTCAACATCGAGTTCGAGAACCCGATCACCGCCGATGAAGCGCGCGACATCCTGCGCGAGGCCCCCGGCTGTCTCGTGGTCGACAAGCGTGAGCCCGGTGGCTACATCACCCCTTACGAGGCGACCGGCGAGGACGCGACCTATATCAGCCGCATCCGCGAGGACATCACGGTCGAGAACGGTCTGGCCATGTGGGTGGTTTCGGACAATCTGCGCAAGGGCGCTGCGCTCAATGCCGTGCAGATCGCTGAAGTGCTGGTCAACCGGCACCTGATCAAGGCCAAGAAGGCCGCCTGATCGACTATGATCGGCAGACATTGAAAAGGGCCGGTTTCGCACCGGCCCTTTTTGCTTGTGTCGTTACGGACAGGGATTGCCGAACTTCTGGTGCAGGTCGTCGACCGCTGCCTGCATCTCCTTGGTCCACGTCACCTCGGCGGCCTTGAGGCACGCCTCGAGCTGCGGCAGCGTGGTGGCGCCGATGATCGAGGAGAGGCAGCAGGGCTGGTTGATGGTGAAGGCGACGGCAAAGGTGGCCGGGTCGATGCCGAAGGACTTGGCGAGATCGACATAGGCGTTGATGGCCACGTCGGCGTGCGCCTTCTCGTAGCGGTCGAGGCGGTTGAACAGCTGCTTGCGGCTGCCCTTGGGCAGCGCGCCGTCGCGGTACTTGCCGGTCAGATAGCCCTGCGCCAGGGGCGAATAGGCGAGCAGGCCGATCTGTTCGCGGGTGTCAATTTCGGCAAGGCCGCCTTCCCATGTCCTGTTGACCAGATTGTAGGCGTTCTGGATCGAGACCGGGCGCGGGCCGATGCCCTTCTCGGCGGCGAAGACGAAGCGCATGGCACCATAGGGACTCTCGTTGGACAGGCCGAGCTGGCGGATCTTGCCGGCCTTCACGAGGTCGCCCATGATGGCCGAGATTTCCTCGATCGGCGTCTCATCGACAGCCGGCGAGAAGGGCTTGAAGCGGGTGGGATTGGTGCCCCAGCCGGACACTTCGCGATCGGGCCAGTGGATCTGGTAGAGGTCGATATAGTCGGTCTGCAGCCGCTTCAGCGACTTGTCCACGGCTTCCATGACCTGGGCGCGGTTGACGCGCGTCGGCGAGCGATCGTCACGGAACCAGGGCCATTCGGATCGGCCGACCACCTTGGTGGCGACGATGACCTTGTCGCGGTTGCCGCGCGCCTTCAGCCAGCTGCCGACGATGCGTTCGGTGCTGCCCTGCGTCTCGGCCTTGGGGGGAATGGCGTAGAGTTCGGCGGTGTCGAGAATGTTGATGCCATAGTCGAATGCGCGATCGAGCTGGGCATGGCCTTCGGCTTCGGTGTTCTGCTCACCAAAGGTCATGGTGCCCATGGTGATGGGCGTGATGAAGAGATCGCTGCGTCCAAGACGTCGCTTGTCCATGAAAGGGTCCTTGTTTCCTGGGAGGTCAATCAGGGTTGGGTGTCAACACGAAGACATCGGTCACGCCGACGTCGAGACCGAACTGGGAGAGCAGTGTCGTGACCTGCCCCCGATGATGGGTCTGGTGATTGAAGAGGTGGGTGAGGATCGATTGCGTCGACTTGGCGACAGTCTCGCCGGTCAGCCGCTGGAAGCGAAT
Source organism: Oryzibacter oryziterrae (assembly GCF_021864535.1). Classification (GTDB taxonomy): domain Bacteria; phylum Pseudomonadota; class Alphaproteobacteria; order Rhizobiales; family Pleomorphomonadaceae; genus Pleomorphomonas; species Pleomorphomonas oryziterrae. Next base: position 13,861 of record NZ_JAKJIC010000005.1, on the reverse strand, counting down.
GATTACGTCGAGATCGGCTGGCGCAAGTGCTGAAGCAAATTCGACGAAGCCGGTGTCCAGCTGGTCACGCGCGACGCGCCAGCCGTGAAGGTCGGTGTAGAGAAGGTCATTGAGGGCGGTTGGGGTTGGCAAATCAGCGGCAAAGCCAAAGCACTGCCCCTTGGGGTGGCCCGACAGGCGCCGGGCCCAGGAAATGTCCGAGACGATCAGGTGGTTGAGCGTGCCGAGGACCGACTTGAAGAAGGCGCCGCGATCTTCCATGAGCTGAGCCGGGGTGAGCTTGCCGGCGGTGTCGTGGACCTTGGCGTTCATCCAGCCGTTATAGCGGGCCATCAGCTGAACATGTTCGATGAAGGACATAGGGTGTCTCCTCGCGCCTGACAGGGGAGGCCGAGCATAGGCGGGTGATCCGGGCCGAACTAACCAGTTTTGTTGATTTGACCGATCAGTTCCTCGACCAGCGGCAGCATGCGCCTGGCAATTTCCTCGCTGCCGGCGGCGGTAGGGTGCTCGCCATCGGCCTGAACCATGCCGGGCACGCCGATCAACCCATCCATGAAGAAGGGATAGAGCAGCGTCTGATGTTCGCGGGCGAGATCGGGGAACATGCCGTTGAAGGCATTGGTATAGCCGGGGCCGAGGTTGGGGGCGGCATACATGCCGGCGATCAGCACCTTGGCGCCGCGCGCCTCGATCTTGCTGACAATCTCGTTGAGGGTGGCCCGGGTGGCCGCCGGATCGACGCCGCGCAACATGTCGTTGGCGCCGAGTTCGACAATGACGGCGTCGGCCCCGTCGGCCAGCGCCCAGTCGAGCCGTGCGAGCCCTTGGGCGGCTGTGTCGCCGGAGACGCCGGCGTTGACCACGGTCACGTCATGGCCCTTGGCCTTCAAGGCGGCCTCGAGCCGTGAAGGAAAGGCTTCGGCGGCCGGCAGACCGAGACCCGCCGTGAGGCTGTCGCCGAGGGCGACGATGCGCAGAGGTTCGGCAGAGGCGAATGAGTTCAGCAAAAGCCAGGCGAGGCCGGCGAAGAAAAGTCTCACGGCAAAGTGACTCCGACTTGGCAAGACAAGGACCATCCCCATATGACAGGCTCCGTCGAACACGCCCGGGCAGCTTGCCTACCAAATACTACTTATCGGACAAGTCATCTTGATAGAACCGGCAATTGCGATCAGTAACGTCGATTTGAGCCTGGGGTCGGGCGCGGGCCGCGTGCACATCCTCAAGGACCTGTCGCTGACCATCGCGGCCGGCGAAAGCGTTGGCATTGTTGGCCCTTCCGGGTCGGGCAAGTCAACGCTGCTGATGGTTCTGGCCGGACTGGAGCGGGCTGACCGGGGCGAGATCCGTGTATCGGGGACGCGCATGGATGAACTGGGCGAGGACGGGCTTGCCCGCTTTCGCGGACGGTCGATCGGTATCGTCTTCCAGTCCTTCCACCTGATGCCGACCATGACGGCGCTCGAAAATGTCGCGGTGCCGCTGGAACTGGCCGGTCGGCGCGATGCCTTCGAACGGGCCAAGGCGGAGCTGACGGCGGTCGGCCTTGGCCATCGTCTCGATCATCACCCGGCCGAACTGTCGGGTGGCGAGCAGCAGCGCGTGGCGATTGCGCGGGCGCTGGCTCCCGAACCGTCGATCCTGATTGCCGACGAGCCCACCGGCAATCTCGATGCGGAGACCGGGCGGGAGATCATCGCTCTGATGTTCGGCGAACAGCGGCGGCGCAATGCGACGCTGGTTCTGGTGACCCATGATCGCTCGCTTGCCGACGCTTGCGACCGGCGCATCGGCATGCGCTCAGGCGAGATCGTCGAGGATGTGCGGGTTGCCGGTATCGAGGCACGGCCATGAGCGGCGGCGCGTCCGCAACGCTGGGACTGGAGACGGCCTGGAGGTTCGCCTTGCGCGAGATCCGGGGCGGTCTCAAGGGGTTCCGCATCTTCATCGCGGCCATCGCGCTGGGCGTCGCGGCCATTGCCGCCGTCGGCTCGACGACGCAGGCGATCACAGCCGGCATCGGGGCCGAAGGGCGAAGCATTCTTGGTGGCGACGTGGCCTTCAACTTTGGCGCCACACCGCCTGATGACGAGGAGTTGCACTGGATCGGCGCACAGGGCCTGACCTCCTCGCTGGTGATGGTCAACTCCATGGTCCGGCTTGCGGATGACAGCCAGACCGCGCTGGTGCGGATCAAGGCTGTGGACGAGGCTTATCCCCTGGTAGGAACAGTTCGTCTGGATGACGGGATCTCGCTGGCCGCCGCCCTGGCTCCGGATGCGGCGGGTCGGCTCGGCGTTGCTGTCGAGCCCATTCTCATGGACCGGTTGGGTTTGAAGCTGGGCGACCCGATCGGCATCGGGCGGGGGCAGCTTCATATCGGCGGTGTCATCGCAGAGGAGCCCGACAAGGCCGGCTCTGGTCTGGCCTTCGGGCCGCGCGTGATGATGACCGATGAGGCGCTGAAGGCGACCGAGATCATTCAGCCGGGCAGCCTCGTGCAATATGCGACGCGGCTGCTGCTGCCCGCAGGAACGAGCGACGATCGGGTCAGCGTCGTGGCAGAGAGCGCCAAGGCGGCGTTTCCGAAGTCAGCCTGGCGGATCACGACGCGTCTCGACGCGGCGCCGGGGCTCGAGCGCAATGTCGAACGCTTCGCGCAGTTCCTGACGCTGGTCGGGCTGACTGCCCTCGGCGTCGGCGGCGTTGGGGTCACCAATGCGGTCAAATCCTATCTCGACCGCAAGCGCGACAGCATTGCCACGCTGAAGGCGCTGGGCGCGCCGGGCTCCTTCGTGGTGACGGTCTATCTCCTGCAGATCATGGCGATTGCCGCGGTCGGCGTTGTCATCGGTCTTCTGCTCGGGCTGGTGCCGCCCTGGCTCGGCGGCGATGCGCTGGCGCGGGCGCTCGATCTGCCCATCCGCATCGGCATCTATCCCGCCCAGCTGTTGATTGCAGCGGTCTTCGGGGTGCTGACGGCCTTCACCTTTGCCATCTGGACGCTCGGCCGGGCGCATGACGTGCCGGTGAGTGCGTTGTTCCGCGAGCGCGTGGCGCCCGGGCGGCATTGGCCGCGGCTGATCTACATGGCGCTGACTGCGGCGGGCGCGCTGCTGTTGGCGGGCGCGGCCGTGGCCGGCGCGGCCGATCGGTTCGTGGCTGTGGTGTTCGTCGGCGCGCTCGCCGCCGTCTTCTTGACGCTGGCAGCGGTCTCGCGGGCGATCGTCTGGGTGGCCGGGCGCCTGCCGGCACCGCGGTCGGCGGAGCTGCGGCTCGCGCTGCGCAACATTCACCGTCCCGGCGGGCTCACCTTGTCGGTGGTGCTGTCGCTCGGCCTCGGGCTGACGTTGATGGTGACGCTGGCGTTGATCGATGGCGGCCTGCGCCAGCAGCTGTCCTCGACCTTGCCGGAGCGGGCGCCGAACTTCTTCGTGCTCGACATTGCCGGAAGCGAAGCGCAAGCCTTCCGCCAGCTGACCGAGGCAGCAGTGCCCGGGACAAAGCTGGAGAGCGTGCCGATGCTGCGCGGCCGCATCACGGCCCTGCGCGGCGTGCCGATCGACAAGATCGAAGCGCCGGAAGGCGCCCGCTGGGCGCTGGACGGCGACCGCGGCATCACCTTTGCCGACAGCTTGCCCAAGAACTCCATCCTGGGGTCTGGTGCCTGGTGGGCCAAGGATTATCAGGGGGAACCGCTGGTCTCCTTCGAGGACAAGCTTGCCACTGATCTCGGCCTCAAGATCGGCGACCTCATTACCGTCAGCGTGCTCGGTCGCGAGATCACCGCGCGCATTGCCAACACGCGGCGGGTGGAATGGGAGTCGCTGTCGATCAACTTCGTCATGGTCTTCTCGCCCAATGCCTTCACGGGTGCTCCCTTCTCGGATCTTTCCACCGTGACGCTGCCCGGCGGCGGTGACCGGGCGAGCGAAGCGGCGTTCATGAAGGCGACGATTGCGGCCTATCCGACGGCAACCGTGGTGCGGGTCAAGGATGTGCTGACGTCGGTCAACGATCTCGTCGGAAGTCTGGTGATCGCCATTCGGGCCGCCGCCTCGGTGGCGCTGGTGGCTTCGGTGCTGGTGCTTGCTGGAGCCTTGGCCTCCGGACATCGCCAGAGGGTCTATGACGCGGTGTTGCTGAAGACCTTTGGCGCGACGCGGCGGCGCATCATCCTGGCCTTTGCGCTGGAATATGGCTTGCTCGGGCTGGTAACGGCGGTCTTCGCGCTGATTGCCGGGACTGCGGCGGCCGAAGGCGTGCTCGCGGGCATCATGAAGATATCCGTCACCCATGACCCGTGGGTCGCCATCAGTGCCGTTGGCCTGTCGCTGGTTCTGACGATCGGCCTCGGGCTTGCCGGCACGTGGGCGACGCTTGGGGCCAAGGCCGCGCCGGTGCTCAGGAATCTTTAAATCTTCGTCATGTTTTCTAGGCGGACACCGGTCCCCTCTTGTAGGGGATGCGGTTCACGCCCATATTCGAGGCTCGACCGGCGGATTTCATCTCCGCAAGGTCTCAAGAACGTGCATCAGAAGGAAACCTTTTCCATGGCTTACCCTGACCGCAATATCCCCACGGGCTTTGGCTCGACGACCTATGCGGCGGAGATCGACCAGGGTCTGCGCAGCTATATGCTGAAGGTCTACAACTACATGGCCATCGGCCTCGTGCTGACGGGCCTGGTTGCCTACGCTTCCGCCAATGCCGCCATCAACTGGAACACGATGGAACTGACTGCCTATGGTCAGGCCATCTTCATGAGCCCGCTGAAGTGGGTGGTGATGCTGGCGCCGCTGGGTGCCGTGATGTTCCTGTCCTTCGGCATCAACAAGCTGAGCGTCGGCGCGGCGCAGGCCCTGTTCTGGGGCTATTCGGCGCTGGTCGGCCTGTCGCTGTCGTCCATCCTTCTGGTCTACACGGGCCAGTCGGTGACGCAGGTGTTCTTCATCTCGGCGGCGTCCTTCGGCGCGCTCAGCCTCTACGGCTACACCACCAAGCGCAACCTGTCGGCCATGGGCTCGTTCCTGATCATGGGCCTGTTCGGCCTGATCATTGCCTCGCTGGTCAACATCTTCATGCAGTCTTCGGCCATGGCCTTTGCCATCTCGGTCGTGGGCGTCGGCGTGTTCGCGGGCCTCACCGCTTATGACACGCAGAACATCAAGGAAATGTATTACGAAGCCGATTCGGTTGAGACCATGGGCCGCAAGGCCATCATGGGCGCCCTCAGCCTCTATCTCGACTTCATCAACATGTTCATGATGCTGCTGCGTCTGATGGGCGACCGTCGCTGATTGCAGGCATCCTGTCGCAAATCTCATGGGCGCGAGGCGAAAGTCTCGCGCCTTTTGCTTTGCTCGGAAAGCGCATTTCTGTTTTGGTGCGCGCATGACACGCGTTGAGGACCGCAAGCACCATGATGATGATCCGCCCCGCCCAGCCCAAGGATATCGCCGCCATTGCCGCGATCTATGCTGAGGCCGGCATCAAGGGAACCGCATCATGGGAACTTGAGGCGCCCGATCACGCCGAGATGCTGCGGCGGTTCGAGACGATCACAGGCGCCGGTTTTCCCTATATCGTGGCCGAGTTGAACGGCGCCGTGGTCGGCTATGCCTATGCCAACACCTACCGTCCCCGGCAGGCCTATCGCTTCACGGTCGAGAATTCGATCTACATGGATCCGGCAGCGCAGGGCCGCGGGATCGGCAAGCGGCTGCTGAAGGTGCTGGTCGACGATTGCGCCCGGCGCGGCTTCCGGCAGATGATCGCCGTCATCGGCGACAGTGACAATCTCGCCTCGCAGAAGCTGCATGCATCGCTCGGCTTCGAGCTGGTGGGCATCGCCAAGGGGCTCGGCTACAAGCACGGGCGCTGGCTCGATCAGATCTTGATGCAACGGGCGCTCGGCGAGGGCAGCACGGGTGCGCCGGCTGCCTGATCGTCACTCCGCCAGGTGCAGCAGCGACTTGTCGATCACCCTCAGGACGCGGGACAGCTCCGAGCCGCGTTTCAGGATCATGCCGGTCTGGGTGACGACGGAGTAGGCGCCCTGCTTGCGCGCCAGCTTGGGGTCCTTCTCGACCCGATAGAGCGGCATTTCCGAGGTGCGGCGGAAGATCGAGAATACGGCCTTGTCGGGCAGGTGGTCGATGGCATAGTCGCGCCACTCGCCGGTGGCGACCATGCGGCCGTAGATTTTCAGGATTTCGGAGAGTTCGTGGCGGTCGAAGGCCACGTAGGGTTTGGCGGGCGCACTCGTCTGCGCCGGTGCTGCCTGGAACGGCCGCGGCAACGTCACCAGCGTTGCGCCGCCCTGCAAGCTTTCGTCAACGACATCCGTCACGCGGCCCTCCCGACGTTCATGTCATGTGACTGTCATGATTGCGCCGGAAGGGAAAAGTTGCAACGGGCTAAATGACCTCAGGCGACCGAGCGCAGGCCCTCTTCCACCGCGTAGGCGCGGCCGAAGCGATTGGCGAGGAAGTCGTCGAGCGCGATGTCTTCCTGGCGGATGAAGCCTTCGTGCGGCAGCTTGCCTTCGACGAGCATGTCGAGAACGGCGCAGATGGCCGAAGCGGTGGTGATCTGGATGGCGCTCATCATCTCGCCGCCGACCTTGCGGGCATAGACCTTGTTGGCATAGGTCTCCTGAATGAGGCGGCCGTTGCGGCGGCCGGAGACGGTGACGAAGATCACCACCACGTCCTGCAGCGTGCCGGGGACGGCGTTCTCGAGGATTTCCTTCAGGATGTGCCGGCGATCGCGCAGGCCGAGGTCGTTGAGCAGCGCCTTCATGATGGCGGCATGGCCGGGATAGCGGATGGTGCGATAGTTGAGGGTGCGGACCTTGCCCTTCAGCGTCTCGCAGAGCGTGCCGAGGCCGCCCGAGGTGTTGAAGGCTTCGTAGGTGACGCCGTCGAAGGAGAATTCCTCGCGCTCCTCAAGAGCCGGCACGTCCACCAGTTCGCCATCGACGATGGCCTCGCAGGGCTCGCAATATTCGTTGATGACGCCGTCGGTCGACCAGGTGAGGTTATAGTTCAGCGCATTGGAGGGGTATTGCGGCAGGGCGCCGACGCGCATGCGCACGCTGTCCAGCGTGTCGAAGCGGCGGGCCAGGTCATGGGCGACGATGGAGATGAAGCCCGGCGCGAGGCCGCACTGCGGGATGAAGGCGGTCTTGGCGGAAGCGGCCAGCGCCTTGACGACACGGGTCGAGGCGACGTCCTCGGTCAGGTCGAGATAGTGGCAGCCGGCGCGGCTGGCCGCCTCGGCGATGCGGGTGGTCAGGTGGAAGGGGGCGGCCGAGAGCACGGCGAACTTGCCGGCGAGGGCGGCGTCGAGCTCTACGGCCTTCTCGATTTCCAGCACGCGGAACTCGATGGCCGGATGCGCCGGCAGGCCGATGAACTGCCCTTCGGCCTTGTCGATCAGCGTGACGTGGTAGTCGCCCGTCTGGGCAAGCAGGGTCGCAATTGTGGAGCCGATCTTGCCGGCGCCGATGACCGCGATGTTGTGCATTCCGATTCCCCTTTTGTATGAATGCGTATGTGGAACCAGAATGGCAGGTATTCGGACGAATTGTAGGGGCATGTTTGTCGGTTTGAAGCTTACATTTCGGCGGAATGCCGATATGATCCGGCATTATGACAAGAGACCCTGATCAAGAATTGCTCGCCCTCCTGTCCGAGAATGCGCGGGCCACGACGGCGGAGCTGGCGCGCAAGCTCGGGCTGTCCCGCACCACGGTGCAGAGCCGCATCGAGCGGCTGGAAGCCCGGGGCGTGATCGCCGGCTATGGCGTGCGGCTCGGGGAGGCCTATGAGCGCAATCTCGTCAAGGCGCATGTGCTGATCACCGCGCTGCCCAAGCTTGCCCCCAAGGTGGAGGCGGGGCTCAGGGCCATCCGCGCCGTGCGGACGTTGCATTCGGTCAGCGGCCCCTTCGACATGATCGCCATCGTCGAGGCGCCGAGCATCGGCGAGCTGGACCTGCTGCTCGATCGCATCGGCGGTTTGGAAGGGGTGGAACGCACCCAGTCGGCGATCGTGCTGTCGACCCGTATCGAGCGTTGAAGCCTTCGCCGACAAAGTTCCTGGCTGGGACTTCGTGCAAGGTCTCCGGCTCCAACTGGTTGATCTGGTTGGTGAAAGCAGAGCCTGGACGCGGACTGAGACTAAACCGGCCCCTTCAAGGAAAGTATATTCGCTTCCTCATGTGTTGTCTTGGCGGCGCGCTAGATAGCTCTTGGCCGTTCCGGACAAGGTCTCGTCTCAGTCGATCCTAGTCTCGAAGTAGGTGATAGCCGAAAAATACCTACCTGATTGAGTATGTGTCCCAAGAGTCGTATTACATAAAAGCAAGAATTTTTTAACCAATTGAGGATGCCATGAGGGCCAATGTAATTGCAGCATGGATGCTGGCTGTTGCTGGCATCGGAACGGCGCATGCCGCCAGCACGCCGCTCTATGATATCGTCCGCTTTCTCCCCAAGCAGCAAACCTCTGTCTTGGCGGCGAAGCCTGCCGGTATTCCGGTGGTGATCAATCTGAAGCTGTTCGGTGCGCGCAAGTATGCCGACGACTTCACGCGGGCGGACGCGCGCGCCAACGCCAAGCGCGCCATCGCGGCGACCATCGACTCCTTCGTCCGCACCAAGCTGGCGGGGCATGCCCTGCTGAAGATGCAGACGTCGCCGCGTGTCGCGCTTGTGCTGACCGAGGCTGAGATCAGAACGCTGGCGCGTGATCCTGCCGTCGCGACGATCGACTACAACGCGCCGTCGAAGGCGCTTCTCGTGCAGTCGATCCCGTTCATCCAGATGAACCAGGTTTACGCCAGCGGGGTCAGCGGCAAGGACGGCACCGTCGTCATCATCGACACCGGCATTGATCGCGCGCATACGTTCCTTGGTGCTGGCACGTCCCGACAGCTGTCGTCGCTCAATGCCTGTTTCCGCACCTATTCTCCCTATTGCGCCAACGGCTCCAGCAGCGAAACAGGGACGACTGCAGGCGATGCGACTTTCCTGCAAGATCATGGAACGCATGTGGCCGGCATCGCCATGGGCCGCAATGCCTCGGGTTCCAGCCCGCCAAATGGTGTCGCCAAGTCGGCAAATGTCATTGCCATCAACGTGTTCCGCTCCGACGACTATACCTATGACTCCGACATGGAAGCGGCGCTCGAATATGTGGAGACGCTGGTCGACACGGGCAACAACAGCAACAAGATCAGATCCATCAATCTGAGCATCGGCGGTGACAGGTTCAGCGACAGCTGCGATCTGGTCAAGTCGTCGATGAAGGCCGTCATCGATCGGCTGCGCAAGAAGGGCGTGGCCACCGTCTTCGCCGCCGGCAACGAGGGATACACCAAGTATGTCGGCTCGCCCGGCTGCATTTCCTCGGTGGTCACGGTGAGTGCGGCAACACGGCAGGCGCCGCTTGCCGTGGCGTCCTACTCGAATGTGGGGGCGATGACCGATGTATTCGCCCCTGGCGGCGAGATCGGCAACTGCATCAAGTCCTCGGTTCCGGGCAATGGGGTCGATGCGTATGACAAGATGTGCGGTACGTCGATGGCGGCACCGCATGTCACCGGCGCGATCGAAGTGCTGGCGCAGGCTTTCCCCAATCGCTCGATGGCGCAGATCCTGTATGCCCTGCGCAAGACCGGCACAAACCTGACCGATACCCGGACCGGTCCCAAGTATTCCGCGCCGTTCATCCAGGTGATGAACGCGGCGACGTTCCTGAAGACGCCGAGCGCGGATGCCAATGATGTCTTCGCAAAGCCCGTGGTGGTGACCCTCAACAAGACCTATCAGGGGTCAACGGCTTTCGCGACGCTGCAGAGCGGCGAGACGCATCACGTGGTGAACACGGACGGCGGCAGCGTCTGGTACAAGTTCGTGCCGACGGAAACCGGCCAGGTGTCGATCACCACGTTGAACTCGGATTTCGACACCGTGCTTGCGGTCTATGCGGCGCCGTCTTCGGTCTCCGCGCTTGGAACCGCTGTTGCCAAGAACGACGACGATCCTGTCGGGCTGACGACCAGCATCCTGAGCTTCAAGGCGACCAAGAACAAGGTCTACATGATCGCGGTTGCCGGCAAGACGTCTGCCGATCGCGGCCGGGTGCAGCTGACCCTGGCACCGGTTCCCGCCAACGACAATCTGGCGAAGGCGCCGAGCCTGACGGTGGGGACGACCGTGGCCGGCGACACGCGTGGAGCCACCCTGGAAGTCAGCGAAATGGTGCCTTTCGGCACCGACACGCATTCCCTGTGGTGGAAGTTCAAGGCGCCGGCTTCCAAGTCCTACACCATGAACACAAAGGGCAGCGCGATCGCCGATACGGTGCTGGGGGTCTATACCGGTTCCAACATGCAGAGCATGTCCCCCTTTGCCACCAATGACGACTTTGGCAGCGACAACCTGAGTTCGGTCACCTTCGCCGCCACGGCGGGCACCACCTATTTCGTGCAGGTGCTGGGCTATGACACCAACAACGTCGGACCGGTGAAGCTGACTGTCAAGTGACGCCGATGGCGTTTGAAACAAATGTCCCGCGGCGCCAGGCGTCCGCGGGACATTGTCGTTTCCGGAGGATTTGCCGTCCCTGGGGACGGCAGCCTCATTTCAGGTTCTGACGGTTGTCGATCAGGTCGGTGACAACGGAAGGATCGGCAAGCGTCGAGGTGTCGCCCAGAGCGCCGAACTCGTTCTCGGCGATCTTGCGCAGGATGCGGCGCATGATCTTGCCCGAGCGGGTCTTGGGCAGGCCGGGGGCAAACTGGATGAGGTCCGGCGTGGCGATCGGGCCGATCTCCTGACGCACCCAGTTCTTGAGTTCCTTGCGCAGTTCCTCGGTCGGCTCTTCGCCGGACATCAGCGTCACATAGCAATAGATGCCCTGACCCTTGATGTCGTGCGGATAACCGACGACGGCGGCTTCCGACACCTTGGGATGGGCAACCAGTGCGCTTTCGACTTCCGCCGTGCCCATGCGGTGGCCGGAGACGTTGATGACGTCGTCGACGCGCCCGGTGATCCAGTAGTAGCCGTCGGCATCACGGCGGCAACCGTCGCCGGTGAAGTAGAGGCCCTTGTAGGTGGAGAAATAGGTCTGCTCGAAGCGCGAGTGATCGCCGTAGATCGTGCGCATCTGGCCCGGCCAGCTGTCGGTGATCACGAGGTTGCCCTCGGTCGCGCCCTCAAGGAACTTGCCTTCGGCATCGACGACGGCCGGCGTGACGCCGAAGAAGGGACGGGTGGCCGAGCCCGGCTTCAGCGGGGTCGCGCCGGGCAGCGGCGTGATCAGGATGCCGCCGGTCTCGGTCTGCCACCAGGTGTCGACGATCGGGCAGCGCTGGTCGCCGACCACGTTGTAATACCACAGCCAGGCTTCCGGATTGATGGGTTCACCCACCGAGCCGAGGATGCGCAGTGACGCGCGGCTGGTCTTGGTAACATGATCGTTGCCCGAGCCCATCAGCGAGCGGATGGCGGTGGGGGCGGTGTAGAAGATGTTGACCTTGTGCTTGTCGATCACCTGCCAGAAGCGGCCGGCGTCGGGATAGGTCGGCACGCCCTCGAACATGATGGTGGTCGCGCCGTTGGCGAGCGGACCGTAGAGAATGTAGCTGTGGCCGGTGACCCAGCCGACGTCGGCCGTGCACCAGTAGATGTCGCCATCATGATAGTCGAAGACATACTGGTGCGTCATGGACGCATAGACCAGGTAGCCGCCGGTGGTGTGCAGCACACCCTTGGGCTTGCCGGTGGAACCGGACGTATAGAGGATGAACAGCGGATCTTCGGCGTTCATCTCTTCCGGCGGGCAATCGGCGGAAACCTTGGCGGCCTCTTCGTGATACCAGAAGTCGCGGCCTGATGTCATGGCGATGTCGCCGCCAGTGCGCTTGACGACGATGACCTTCTCGTCGCCCTTGCACTTGGTCAGGGCGGCGTCGACATTGGCCTTGAGCGCCACCTTGCGGCCGCCGCGCAGACCTTCGTCGGCGGTGAGCACGATCTTGGAGTCGCAGTCCTCGATGCGGCCGGCTAGACTGTCGGGAGAGAAGCCGGCGAAGACAACCGAGTGGATGGCGCCGATGCGAGTGCAGGCCAGCATGGCATAGGCCGCCTCGGGGATCATCGGCAGGTAGACCGTGACGCGATCGCCCTTCTTGACGCCATGCGCCTTCAGGACGTTGGCAAAGCGGCTGACTTCGGCGTGCAGTTCGCGATAGGAGATGTGCCGGCTGTCGGCGGGGTTGTCACCCTCGAAGATGATGGCCGTCTGGTCGCCGCGCGTTTCGAGATGGCGATCGACGCAGTTGGCCGAGACGTTCAGCGTGCCGTCCTCATACCACTTGATGGAGACGTCGGGCGCAAAGCGGGTGTTCTTCACCTTGGTATAGGGCTTGATCCAGGTGATGCGCTTGCCCATCTCGCCCCAGAAGCCGTCCGGATCCTCGACGGAGCGCTTGTAGAGCTCCAGATATTTGTCGTTATCAACCCACGCAGCGGCAGCCGTGCTGGCCGCCACCGGAAAAATGTCTCCGGACATAAGCAACTCCTCCCAAGCAGAACCGACCCACGCTCATTGCTCCCAGGCGGGTGCGGTGTTCCGTCGCGCATTATGATGAGGTTAAACACGGACGTCCATCCGCAAGAAGGCGGGACCAGCCCGGAAGCCGGTCGCCAACCCTCATCATTTGGTATGATGCAATGCAGCAGCGCAGCTGTCCAGTTGGTGTCAGCTTGCGCAGAAGCGCCAGACCTTGGTGTGCTTGATTTCGTTGTCCTCGATGGCGCGAGTCACGGGGACGCGATATTCAGCAATCTTTTCAATGCCGGACTTGGGCAGATAGGCGCGACCGGGATCGCCGAAAAGCACCGTTGCACCGCCCGCTTCCGCACCGCGCAGGAAGGGCTCGACCCGATCGGCCATGGGCTTTTCATAGAAGACGTCGCCGGCGAGGACCACGTCGAAGCCTTCAGCCCCGCTGTCGAGGACATTGCGAGCCGAAGCGGTGACGGCAACGCCGTTGGCCTGCGCATTGAGTACGATGGCTGTCAGCGAGAAGCGGTCGATGTCGGTTGCCTCGCAGAAGGCCGCGCCTGCCTGCATGGCGGCGATGCCGACGATGCCAGAGCCGGACGCAAAATCGAGGACACGCTTGCCGGCGACGATCTCGGGATGGTCGAGGACATAGCGCGCCAGGGCCTGGCCGCCAGCCCAGGCAAAGGCCCAGAAGGGCGGCGGCAGGCCCAACTCCCCGAGTTCTTCCTCGGTGCGGCTCCACAAGTCCATGGCCTCGTCGGCCAGATGCAGGCGGATCTCCGGCACATGCGGCGGCGCCTGCAGGCGGGTTTCGGAGCGCACGAAGGCCGCCGGATCGGAAATGGCCATCAAAGGCCGGCCATTTCTGAGACGATGGTCCATTCCTCTGGAGTGACGGGCTGGACGGAGAGGCGCATGGAGGTGACCAGACTCATCTTGGCAAGGCGCGGTTCGGCCTTGACGGCGGCAAGGGTGACCGGGCGGGGCACATCCCGCACCGCCCGGATGTCGACGCACTCCCAGCGCGGATCGTTGGTGGTGCTGTCCTGATGGGCCAGGGCGCAGACTTCGGCAATGCCGACGATCTCAAGCCCCTCGTTGGAATGATAGAAGAAGCCGAGGTCGCCGAGCTGCATCGAGCGCATGTTGTTGCGGGCAAGATAGTTGCGCACGCCGTCCCATTCAGTGCCCTTGTCGCCGAGGGCCTTCAGCTGGGCAAAGGAAAACTTGAACGGCTCGGACTTGAACAGCCAGTAGGAGGGCATGCTTGTCTT
>NZ_JAKJIC010000049.1 GCF_021864535.1 Oryzibacter oryziterrae | reverse complement strand
CGGCTGGCTTGGGGTTGGTTGGAGCCTCAAGGGGGTTCCGGAGATCAACCGCGTCTCCAAGGGTAAGGGTACGCCCTGGTTCGACGGGGACTTGTTCGCACCTGACAAGACGGTCAGCACTCTTGCCATGTCGACTGACGTCTTCATGTTGGGCGACGACGAACTGACGCCGTGCAATGAGGGCGGTACCAATAAAGCTTGGCCGACGACGGACAGCGCGAGCTGCTCCAAGGACGGCTTGGGGTGGGTGAACAAGATCGACGATCACCGCCAGATCAGATATGAGCTCGCCACCAATAACTGGGTAGTGCGCGATCCTGATGGCACGACCTATGTGTTTGAAAGCGTTGGGGATATTCAGCACATAAAGCTGCCGGACGAGGCGGATAAAAGTTACGAGCTTCAGCGCAAGCTCTACTTCAATGCGCGCTGGCTGCTGACGGAGGTCCGCGACGCGCACGTGGACGCCACCGGTGCCCCGGCGAACGTGGTGAGCTATTCCTATGCATGCGAGGACTACCTTGCCTGCCGGGTGACCAGGATCAGCTGGAAAAGTGCCGGCGAGTATGTGGCTGGAAGCATCGACTTCATCTGGGAGGATCGCCCCGATCCCTTCTCGGACGCGACGGGGCTGACGCTGGCCGACTACCGTTTCCGCCTGGGCGCGGTGGAGGTGACTTCGGGCGGCAAGGTGGCCAAGGTCTATCGCCTCGGCTACGAGATCGGTGCCGAGACGGGCCGCTCGCGGCTTCTCACGGTCACGCCCTATGGGGCGGATGCCACAGCGGAACAGGTGGTGGACACAAACGTATCCCCGGCCAAACGCTCGGTCAGTCCGGCAAACGGGACGGCGCTCAAGCCGTATGTGTTTGATTATCAGGAGGGGGTCTCGCGTTTTCCGTTAACGCAAGGACCAGCAAAATCGTTCAATTTCAACACTTCAAAGTATGCATACTATGGAGACTTTGACGGAGACAGAAAAGACGACTTTGTGAATATCAAGGGAGCAAATCTGGATTCCTATAGTGATGCAAAATGCACTATAGATAGCCTCTTCTCCAAAATCGGCAAAATAAAATCTGATCCAATTAGCTGCGATTACGCGTTTTCCAGGTATGCTTCAATTCGATATGACGCGAGAAATGATACCCCTATTTCTCCAACTTTCGACATTAACGGCGATGGATTGTCGGATATAGTCTTTGTATCAGGTGTCTATTTTGATACTCAAAGTGAATCTAATGATAAACTGGTTATCACTATATATACCCCAGGAATAGGGCAAATAGGATCCGTCACCATAAAGACGAAATATTTTGACAAATATAGTTCCCTTGTTGTCGGTGATTTCAACGGCGACGGGATCAAGGATATTGCCAATCCAAAAACAGATGAGGTTTTCATCTCATCAATAAATGGAGAAAAGCTTATATTCTCGAATAAAACGTGGAGCATGAAGAGCGCTATCTCCAATAGCGATCAATTCGTTGTTCAGGATATAGATGGTGATGGAGTTGATGATATTGTTGCCTCGCTTAATGACTTTCCACATCAGGAGTATCATCAGATTGCTCTCATATCGAAGCGAGATCATTTTGCGACTAAGCTAATTTCGACGCAGCAAAGCGATTCGAAAATATACGCCGATGTTAATGGCGACGGTCGCAATGACGAGCTGTTCAAATGGCCTGGCACTCATGATGCCAACGATAAACTCAAGGTAACAACTTACATAAATCATTCCGTTGGATCCGACTTTCTGGAAAGTTTTGGGCAAACCGGGCGAGGTGTAATTGAGTTCACCAAGCGAGATGGATACTTCCCCTGGAATATCGCTAGTCAGAAATCGGAAGCGCGCATTTCGATTCCGACGGCACACCCTATTCTTGCATCTGAAGACTTTAATATTGATGGCCGTGCAGATGCGTTTGAGAGTTACGCTCATAAAAAGGAAGATGGCACAAGCGAGCTCAATCTCATATTCTTTAGCGGCAGAGAGACAAAATTCGTCTTTTCCCAAGATATTGGCGCGAATCCTACTTGCGTTGGAGTCGCAAAAAATAGGTGTATATTTGTTGGCGACTACGACGGCGACGGTCAGCCGGATCTATACTCCTTCTCCGGCGTCTACGTCCGCCAGGGTGGCGTCCCCGACCTCCTGACGTCTGTCACAACACCTCTCGGCGGATCGATGACGATTGCCTATGCGCCATCGTCGGATCCTGCGGTGACGTCGTCGACGCCGGCGGACATGCCCTTCGTGACGCAAGTGGTCCGTTCGATCACGACGGACTCGGCGCCCA
>NZ_JAKJIC010000048.1 GCF_021864535.1 Oryzibacter oryziterrae | reverse complement strand
CGGCTGGCTTGGGGTTGGTTGGAGCCTCAAGGGGGTTCCGGAGATCAACCGCGTCTCCAAGGGTAAGGGTACGCCCTGGTTCGACGGGGACTTGTTCGCACCTGACAAGACGGTCAGCACTCTTGCCGTGTCGACTGACGTCTTCATGTTGGGCGACGACGAACTGACGCCGTGCAATGAGGGCGGTACCAATAAAGCTTGGCCGACGACGGACAGCGCGAGCTGCTCCAAGGACGGCTTGGGCTGGGTGAACAAGATCGACGATCACCGTCAGATCAGATATGAGCTCGACAAGAATGACTGGGTGGTGCGCGATCCCGACGGCACGACCTATGTGTTCCAGAGCGTGGGGCGCATCCAGAACAAGACGCTGCCGGCTACGACGGACACGAGCTATGAGCTTCAACGCAAGCTCTACTTCAATGCGCGCTGGCTGCTGACCAAGGTCTATGACACCCACGTGGACGCCACTGGCGCACCGGCAAATGTTGTGAGCTACAGCTATTCCTGCGAGGACTACCTTGCCTGTCGGGTGACGAAGATCAGCTGGAAGAGTGCAGGTGAGAGGGAGGCCGGGCACATCGAATTCGTGTGGGAGGATCGCCCTGATCCCTTCTCGGACGCGACGGGTCTGACGCTGGCCGACTATCGCTTCCGCTTGGGGGCGGTGGAGGTGACTTCTGGCGTTGACGAGAAGTTCAACCCGTTGGTGGCCAAGGTCTATCGCCTCGGCTACGAGATTGGCGCCGAGACGGGCCGTTCGCGGCTTCTCACGGTCACGCCCTATGGTTCGGATGCCACTGCGGACCAGGTGGTGGACACCAGCGTGTCCCCGGCAAAGCGCTCGGTCAGCCCGGCGAACGGAACGGCGCTGAAGCCATATACCTTCGACTATCAGGAGGGGAATGAGGGGTATAAGTTCGTCAAGAGTTCAACGCAGGGACTGGTATCACGACCGGAAAGCGACAAGAAGGCTTATTTCTACGGGGATATCGACGGAGACTATAAGACGGATTTCGCTGAGGTCGAGACTTATAACGGGACGATCATTGTTCCGACATGTTCCAATAGCGCTGGCGATACCCGATATAATTGCCCTGAGCCTGCTCATCTTTATCGTGGATGGACTGAATTTTCTTCAAATACGTTTAAGAGGGAAGAAAGAGACGGATTTGGCGATTTTGCCTTCTATACTACGCCTGATTACTGGACTGACCCAAGAAAAATAATATCTTCTTACAATCAAATTTCAGACATAAACCAGAATGGATCTGCGGATATATTTTCGAGCAAATCCACTGATAGCTCAAAATCTTGGTCCAAAAATACTAAAATCATCGATCTTGCTAACCCAAAGGCAGACTCTTCCCTAATTTCCTGCTCAGGATCCACTGGATCGTCTGATGGCGATACCTGCGACTATATACTTGGTGATTTTACCGGAGACGGTATCATCGACCAGGTCAGTGATCATCAAAACAAGCTTTATTATGGAGAGTTGACGGACGCTGGTGCGCTGAATTTTTCTAAGTCAACGCCCGTATCCATCGGGATTTTACATGATTTAAGTCTTTATAATACTGTTTTTGATCCAAACGGCGACGGTTCAGATGACATTTTGAATCATACTCAAATTGATTATCATCATGCCTCTCCTGAAATGAACCTGTACCTGTTCAACAGATCAACAAATATATTTGAAAAACATTCCCTACAAGCCCGCAAAGACGATTTTGCGAAGCGAACGACGTTGATTGGAGATTACAATGGCGACGGCAAGTCTGACATCTTACGACAAGATGTTGCAGACAATGAAACTGGCGGTTATTCGCAAGTCTTCGTGTCCAACGGCTCCGGCGATACGAACTCGGCCGGCCAGGGATTTGCCAATCTGAACTACAGCTATCCGTCGAATTACAAACTGGTTTCCTATGAACCGATCGTTGCCGATTTCAACAATGACGGACGCACCGATCGTGCGCTGATGATGAATGTTCCGACCGAGCTGGATGCGAGTAAATCGGAGCTTGCGATTGTTGTCTTCTACTCTCGCGGCGACCGCTTCGTCCGCGGGCCCGTCATTCGCCTAGCCGACGATGAACAAACGTATAGGCGTGCACAGGTCGGTGACTATAATGGCGACGGTCAGCCGGATCTGTATTCGTACTCCGGTGTCTACGTTCGCCAGGGGGGCGTCCCCGATCTTCTGACCTCTGTTACGACTCCTCTCGGCGGATCGATGACGATTGCCTATGCGCCATCGTCGGATCCTGCGGTGACGTCGTCGACGCCGGCGGACATGCCCTTCGTGACGCAAGTGGTCCGTTCGATCACGACGGACTCGGCGCCCA
>NZ_JAKJIC010000046.1 GCF_021864535.1 Oryzibacter oryziterrae | reverse complement strand
AAGCGGGTACCCCCCTCTCCAACTCTCCCCCTCAAGGGGGGAGAGAGGACCGCTTGCTTCCAATCAGAACCTGGAAAGTCGTGCTCTGATCAGCTCAACCAACTCTCTCCCCCCTTGAGGGGGAGAGTGGGAGAGGGGGGTATCATGGGTTCGAGTTGTCCTGGGTGGCCGCTCTCTCGCCGACCAGCCCAAACCCCCGCCTCACACGAGGCGCTGGGCCTGTTTCTTCTGCACATAGGCGGCGCGGGCTGCATCCACTTCGCCACGCACCGAAACTTCCGGCACCGCCACGTCCCACCAGTGGCCGCCGGCCTCGGTGGTGATCAGCGGGTCGGTGTCGATCACCAGTACGGTCGAACGGTCGGCCTTCTTGGCCTCGGCGAGGCCGGCTTCCAGTTCGCTCAGCGAGGCGACCTTGCGGGCGATGGCGCCCTGCGCCGCGGCGTGGGCGGCGAAGTCGATGGCCGGCATCACCTCGTGATAGGCGTCCTTCAAGAGGTTGTTGAAGTTGGCGCCGCCGGTGGCCATCTGCAGGCGGTTGATGCAGCCGTAGCCGCGGTTGTCCAGCAGCACGACGATGATCTTCACGCCCATCATCACCGAGGTGGCAAGCTCGGAGTTCATCATCATGTAGGAGCCGTCGCCCACCATCACCACCACGTCGCGGTCCGGCTGGGCCATCTTGACGCCGATGCCGCCGGCCACTTCATAGCCCATGCAGGAGAAGCCGTATTCCAGGTGATAGGCGCCCGGCACCTCGCCCTGCCACAGCTTGTGCAGCTCGCCCGGCAGACCGCCGGCTGCGCAGACCACGGTGGCCGACTTGCCGAGGCCGCGCTGCACCGCGCCGATCACCTGCGCGTCCGACGGCAGGTCGACGTTGGCAAGACGGGTGGCCGAATGCACCGAAGCCTTCCAGTCGGCCAGAGCCTTGTCGGCCTTGGCGGTCCAGCTGGCCGGGCTCTTCCAGTCTTTCAGGCCATGCGAGAGTTCCTGCAGGCCGGCGAGCGCGTCGCAGACCAGCGGCTGGCTCCAGCGCTTGGTGGCGTCGAAGCTCTGGATGTTGAGGCCGATGAACTTGGCCTTGCCGTTGCCGAACACCGTCCAGGAACCCGTGGTGAAGTCCTGCAGGCGTGTGCCGACGCACAGCACCACGTCCGCTTCTTCGGCCATGGCATTGGCGGCGGACGAACCGGTGACGCCGATCGAGCCCATGGCCATCGGATGATCATAATGCAGCACCGCGCGGCCGGCCTGGGTTTCGCCCACGGGGATGCCGTGCTTCTTGGCAAAATCGGCCAGTTCCTGAGTGGCGCCCGAATAGAGCACGCCGCCACCGGCGACGATCAGCGGCTTGTGCGCCGCCTTCAGCGCGGCGATCGCCGCGCTCAGTTCGTCGAGGGCAGGGCGGATGCGCCGTTCCGTCGACCAGACGCGTTCTTCGAACAGGCTGGCCGGATAGTCATAGGCTTCCGCCTGCACGTCCTGGCACAGCGACAGCGTCACCGGGCCGCAGTCGGCCGGATCGGTCAGCACGGTCATGGCGCGATGGAGCGCCGGGATCAGCTGCTCGGGACGGGTGATGCGGTCGAAATAGCGCGACACCGGCTTGAAGCAGTCCGACGCCGAGATGGTGGCGTCACCGAAGTCTTCCACCTGCTGCAGCACCGGATCGGGGCGGCGGTTGGCGAACACGTCGCCGGGCAGCAGCAGCACCGGCAGGCGGTTCACATGGGCGACGGCGGCGGCCGTCACCATGTTGAGCGCGCCCGGGCCGATCGAGGTGGTGGCCACCATCATGCGCCGGCGGAAATTGGCCTTGGCGAAGGCCACGGCCGAATGCACCATCGCCTGCTCGTTATGGGCGCGATAGGTCGGCAGCTTGTCGCGCAGGCCATGCAGCGCCTCGCCGAGGCCGGCCACATTGCCGTGGCCGAAGATTGCCCAGACACCGGCAAAGATCGGCAGCTTCTCGCCCTCGATCACCGTCATCTGCACGCTGAGAAACCGCGCCAGCGCCTGCGCCATGGTCAACCGAACGGTGCTCATCTCATTCTCCTCGCCAGCGTCTTGTCGCGGGCTGAACCCGCTCTTGTCTTGATTTGCCTTGGCTGTGAGCCAAGGCTTGTTGGCCGCGTCGCTCATGGGGGGGGGCGCTTACCCCTCTCTCCCACTCTCCCCCGCAAGGGGGGAGAGAGCTTGTTGAGCTAGCCGCCGCAAACCTCTGAAGGCTTGGTTCTGAACCGACAACTTTCGAAGGTTCTGGCCGGACACTCCTGACCGGCCCTCTCCCCCCCTTGCGGGGGAGAGTAGGAGAGAGGGGTAAACCCGGCCATCAGGCTGATCATCCCTCACTCCAGGTCCGCGATCTCGATTTTGCCAGCTCCAACCGAAGCCCTGTCAGCTCAAAGCCTCTATTCCCTCAAACCTTCACCCTTCGTCGCCAGAAGAGAGGTCGCTTACCCCTCTCTCCCACTCTCCCCCACAAGGGGGGGAGAGAGCGGCGGGTGGCTCGCCTCAGAACGGGCAGTCCGCGAGAGGCCTGGCCGGAC
>NZ_JAKJIC010000045.1 GCF_021864535.1 Oryzibacter oryziterrae | reverse complement strand
TGGTGGCGGACAATGTGAAGGCCGGCCGGCTGAGCTTCACCACCGATCTTGCCGGCCCCGTGGCCGAGGCGGACGTGGTCTTCATCGGCGTCGGCACGCCGTCCCGCCGTGGCGATGGCCATGCCGATCTTTCCTATGTCTACGCCGCCGCCCGCGAGATCGCTGAGGCGGTGAAGGGCTTCACGGTCGTCGTCACCAAGTCGACCGTGCCGGTCGGCACCGGTGACGAGGTGGAGCGCATCATCCGCGAGGTCAACCCGTCGGCCGACGTCGCCGTGGTCTCCAACCCCGAGTTCCTGCGCGAAGGCGCCGCCATCGACGACTTCAAGCGCCCCGATCGCATCGTCATCGGCCTCGAGGACGAGCGCGCCCGCGAGGTGATGACCGAGGTCTACCGTCCGCTGTACCTCAACCAGGCGCCGCTGCTGTTCACCCAGCGCCGCACCTCCGAGCTGATCAAGTATGCCGGCAACGCCTTCCTCGCCATGAAGATCACCTTCATCAACGAGATCGCCGATCTGTGCGAGAAGGTGGGTGCGGATGTGCAGCAGGTGGCGCGCGGCATCGGTCTTGACGGCCGCATCGGCTCCAAGTTCCTGCATGCCGGTCCCGGCTACGGCGGTTCGTGCTTCCCGAAGGATACTCTGGCCCTCGTGAAGACCGCCCAGGACTATGACAGCCCGATCCGCCTCATCGAGACGACCGTCGCCGTCAACGACAACCGCAAGCGCGCCATGGCCCGCAAGGTGATCGCCGCCTGTGGTGGCGATGTCCGCGGCAAGACCGTCGCCGTGCTCGGCCTGACCTTCAAGCCGATGACCGACGACATGCGCGACAGCCCGGCCATCTCGATCATCCAGGCGCTGCAGGACGCCGGCGCAACGGTGCGCGGTTACGACCCCGAAGGCATGGACAATGCAAGGAAGGTGATCGACGGCATCACCTATGCCACCGACGCCTATGACGCGGCCAAGGGCGCCGACGCCGTCGCCATCGTCACCGAATGGAACCAGTTCCGCGCCCTCGATTTCGCCCGTCTCAAGGGCCTGGTGAAGGCACCGGTTCTCGTTGACCTGCGCAACATTTACCGCCGCGACGAAGTCGAGAAGCATGGCTTCAGCTATTCGAGCGTCGGACGATCCTAAGCGGGAGGCGAGCTTTTGCGTTTTCTTATCACAGGTACTGCAGGCTTCATTGGCTTCCATCTCGCCAGGCGCCTCCTGCAAGACGGTCACTTCGTCGTCGGCTTCGACGGAATGACGCCATATTACGATGTTCGCCTGAAAGAAGGCCGGCACGCACTCCTTCAGCGGTCCAACGGGTTCAAGGCAGTGATCGGTCAGCTTGAGGATGTGGATGCGCTCAAGCGGGCGGCCGATCTGGCAGAGCCGGAAGTCATCGTGCACCTCGCCGCTCAGGCCGGCGTCCGTTACAGCCTTGAAAATCCAAAGGCTTACGTCGAGTCCAACCTCGTTGGCAGCTGGAACATTCTGGAGCTGGCCAAGGCCTTCGAGGTGAAGCACCTCATGCTGGCCTCGACGTCATCGGTCTACGGTGCCAACGAGAAGGTTCCCTTCGCGGAAGCCGACAAGACCGATGAGCCGCTGACCCTCTACGCCGCCACCAAGAAGGCGATGGAAGCCATGGCGCATTCCTATGCGCATCTGTGGAAGATCCCGACCACGGCCTTCCGCTTCTTCACCGTCTACGGCCCCTGGGGCCGCCCGGACATGGCGCTCTTCAAGTTCGTCGACGCCATCGAAAAGGGACAGCCGATTGACGTCTACGGCGAAGGCAAGATGCGGCGCGACTTCACCTATGTGGAAGATCTCGTCGAGGCGATTGCCAAGCTGGTGCCGGTGCCCCCGGGCGAAGGCAATCGTGTCACGACCGAGGGTGTCATTGACACCTTGTCCCACCAGGCCCCTTTCCGGGTCGTCAACATCGGAGGCGGCCAGCCGGTCGGATTGCTCGACTTCATCGAGGCAATCGAGGGCGCGTTGGGCAAATCCGCCGTTCGCAATCTTCTGCCCATGCAGAAGGGCGACGTTCCTCAAACCTTTGCTGCGCCCGACCTCCTCAAGGCGCTGACTGGCTACGTGCCGGAAACCGACGTGCCCACTGGCGTTCGGAACTTCGTTGAATGGTACAGAAGTTGGAAGGCCGAATAAGGCCTCCCGTAACTCTGCAAGCCAAATAGATAAACTCAAGAATTAGGATGATGGATAATGTCTCAGCTTAAGAAGGCTCTGATTACCGGTGTTACGGGGCAGGATGGTTCGTATCTTGCCGAGTTTCTGATTTCGAAGGGCTATGAAGTTCACGGGATCAAGCGTCGTGCGTCTCTTTTCAACACGCAGCGCGTCGACCACATCTATGAAGATCCGCATGTCAACAACGCCCATTTCAAGCTGCACTATGGCGATCTGAGCGACACCTCGAACCTGACGCGCATCATCCAGGAAATCGAGCCGGACGAGGTCTACAACCTCGGCGCCCAGAGCCACGTGGCCGTGTCCTTCGAGGCCCCCGAGTATACCGCGGACGTGGACGCCATCGGCACGCTGCGCCTGCTCGAAGCCATCCGTTTCCTCGGCCTGACCAATAAGACCCGCTTCTATCAGGCCTCGACCTCCGAGCTCTATGGTCTGGTGCAGGAGATCCCGCAGCGCGAGACCACCCCCTTCTATCCGCGCAGCCCCTATGCGGTGGCCAAGCTCTATGCCTACTGGA
>NZ_JAKJIC010000044.1:0-2500 GCF_021864535.1 Oryzibacter oryziterrae | reverse complement strand
AGGAATTTCGCTACCTTAGGACCGTTATAGTTACGGCCGCCGTTTACCGGGGCTTCAATTCGGAGCTTGCACCCCTCCTCTTAACCTTCCGGCACCGGGCAGGCGTCAGACCCTATACGTCGCCTTGCGGCTTCGCAGAGCCCTGTGTTTTTGTTAAACAGTCGCCACCCCCTAGTCTGTGCCCCCTCATGATGGTTGCCCACCACAAGGGCCTCCTTCTCCCGAAGTTACGGAGGCAATTTGCCGAGTTCCTTCAGCACAATTCGCTCAACGCCTTGGTATACTCTACCAGTCCACCTGTGTCGGTTTGGGGTACGGTCTGATGCGGGGGCTATTTCCTGGGACACCCAGGCTGCACATCCAATCCGTTAAGGACATACAGCTTCCGGCATCCGTCACCACCCGCTGGCTGAGGAATATTCACCTCATTCCCATCGACTACGCCTATCGGCCTCGCCTTAGGGACCGGCTAACCCTGCGAAGACTAGCTTTACGCAGGAACCCTTGGACTTTCGGCGAAGGTGCTTCTCACACCTTTAGCGTTACTCATGTCAGCATTCTCACTTCCGATACCTCCAGGAGGGGTCACCCCTCTCCCTTCGCAGGCCTACGGAACGCTCCGCTACCGCTTGCACAAGTGCAAACCCATAGTTTCGGTGCACGGCTTGAGCCCCGTTACATTGTCCGCGCAGGAACCCTTGTCTAGACCAGTGAGCTGTTACGCTTTCTTTAAATGATGGCTGCTTCTAAGCCAACATCCTGGTTGTTTTGGGATTCCCACATCGTTTCACACTTAGCCGTGACTTCGGGACCTTAACTGATGGTCAGGGTTGTTTCCCTCTTCACGACGGACGTTAGCACCCGCCGTGTGTCTGCCGGACAGTACTCTTGGGTATTCGGAGTTTACTTAAGATCGGTAAGTCTGTGGGACCCCCTAGCCTATGTAGTGCTCTACCCCCCAAGGTATTCATCCGACGCTCTACCTAAATAGATTTCGCGGAGAACCAGCTATTTCGAGGTTTGATTGGCCTTTCACCCCTAGTCACAAGTCATCCCCGACTTTTTCAACAGGCGTGGGTTCGGTCCTCCAGTGCGTGTTACCGCACCTTCAACCTGCTCATGACTAGATCACCTCGTTTCGGGTCTAATCCGTCGAACTGAACGCCCTGTTCAGACTCGCTTTCGCTGCGCCTACACCTAACGGCTTAAGCTCGCTCGACAGACTAAGTCGCTGACCCATTATACAAAAGGTACGCCGTCAGCATTGCAGCCTCCGACTGTTTGTAGGCATCCGGTTTCAGGTACTATTTCACTCCCCTTGTCGGGGTGCTTTTCACCTTTCCCTCACGGTACTGGTTCGCTATCGGTCGCTAAGGAGTACTTAGGCTTGGAGGGTGGGCCCCCCATGTTCAGACAGGATTGCACGTGTCCCGCCTTACTCAAGGATCAACAAGAACATTACGCATACGGGGCTATCACCCATGTTGCCCGACTTTCCAGACGGTTCTGCTTAGTTCTCATCGACCACTGGCCTGGTCCGCGTTCGCTCGCCACTACTAACGGAGTCTCGGTTGATGTCCTTTCCTGCAGGTACTTAGATGTTTCACTTCCCTGCGTTCGCCTCTAATCCCCTATGTATTCAGGGATAGATATCTTCATAATCGCAAACAGTCATCGTGATCCGAGGCTTGCGCCCCGAACCAAAGCAACCGTTCGCTGAAGATGGGTTCCCCCATTCGGAAATCCACGGATCAAAGCTTGTTCGCAGCTCCCCATGGCTTATCGCAGCGTACCACGTCCTTCATCGCCTCTTAGCGCCAAGGCATCCACCAAATGCCCTTCTTTCACTTGATCGCTCTCATTACCAACATCCATCATTCCCTCGAAGTCTAGTCGAGGCAACCCGCACCAGACATCGCTGCCCAGTGCAGAGAGTGACGTACCTATCAGTCACTCCAAGATATTGATCACGATCCAAACCTCGCAGCTTCAACTCGGCTGAAGCCACAAGGCACAAAGACCTTTCAAATCACACGAGACATGCGTTCCGACACCCCTGCGGTCAAGGAGGGGCAGATCAAGGTGCCTGTTACGGTGCTTGCGCACCGCCTCGGCCTTGCCTCGGGTGAGCTCACGCTCACCTTCAGCGCTCGATCCGGCAGGTTACCTTGCCTTTTCGTTGCTTGCGCAACGCCTCGGCCGTCGCCTCGGGTGAGCTCACGCTCACTTTCAGCAACCTGGTAACATGCCATCCAGCATGTCTTCTCTTCACGATAACAAGCAAACAGGACAACCGCAGGGCTTGACGCCGCACACGATTGCAAAACCGTTCTTTCGTCCTGGATTATCAAAGTTGACACATCGTTCATCGACCATTCAGCGCCCAACAGAAGACTGGTGGAGCCAGACGGGATCGAACCGACGACCTGAAGCTTGCAAAGCTACCGCTCTCCCAACTGAGCTATGGCCCCTCTTTAGTCCGTCGGCTTTCCAGCCGACA
>NZ_JAKJIC010000043.1 GCF_021864535.1 Oryzibacter oryziterrae | reverse complement strand
CCGCTGTGCCGCTGCACCGGACGCCACGCCGCCGCCTGGGGCGACGCGCGCGCCGAGGAGATCGTGCCGCCCGGCCCGGTGCGGCCGCGCTTTGCGGCGACCGCCGTCGATGCGCAGGCGTCGGCGGCCATCGGCGCCTCGGCGAGCTTCCTGCGCGCCCGGCAGATGCTGGAGCGGGCGGCGGCCACCGAGGCCACCGTGCTGTTCATGGGGGAAAGCGGGGTGGGCAAGGAGCTGTTCTCGCGCATGCTGCATGACGCCTCGCGCCGGCGCGCCGGACCCTTCGTTGCCGTCAACTGCGCCGCCCTGCCCGAGACGTTGATGGAGGCCGAGCTGTTCGGCGTGGAAAAGGGCGCCTTCACCGGCGCGCAGGCCTCGCGGCCGGGCCGGTTCGAACGGGCCAACGGCGGCACGCTGTTCCTCGACGAAGTGGGCACGCTCACCCTGTCGGCGCAGGCCAAGCTGTTGCGCGCGCTGCAGGAACGGCAGATCGATCGTGTCGGCGACACGCTGACGCGCAGCGTCGACGTGCGCGTGGTGGCGGCCACCAATGTGGACCTGCGCGAGGAAGTGCGCGCCGGCCGCTTCCGCGAGGACCTCTATTATCGGCTCAACGTGGTGCCGATCGACCTGCCGTCGCTGCGCGACCGGCGCGACGACATCCCGCTGCTGATCGATCATTTCCTGAAGGTCTACAGCCAGCGCTACGGCAAGACTTCGGCCGGCTTCACGCCGCGGGCCATGGCGACGCTGCTCGACTATGACTATCCCGGCAACATCCGCGAATTGCAGAATCTCGTCGAGCGCGGCGTGATCTTCTCCGACGAGGCCGGGCGCATCGACGTTCCCCATGTCTTCCGCCCCGGCGACCGCCTGCCGGCCGGCTCGGCCATGGTGGAGGGCAGCCGCATCCGCACCGGTGCGCCGAGCGAGGCGCCGGCGACGCAGAGCTTCGAGGAGCTGGAACGTGAAGCCTATCGCACCGCGCTTGGCGCAGCCGGCGGCAACATCTCCGCCGCCGCCCGCAGCCTGGGCCTGCGCCGTCCGCAGCTGGAGTATCGGCTGCGCAAGCACGGGCTGGCGTGAGGCCGGGGGGGCAGGGCTGCCGTCACAAGGGATTGTCGCGGCGCAGAAGTTCCGTGATCTCGGCGTTGGAAATGGCCTTGGAGAACAGCCAGCCCTGCCCGATGTCGCAGCCGAGGCCGGCGAGACTCTGGCGCTGGGCGTCGGTCTCGATGCCCTCGGCCACCAGCGCTAGGCCGAGATTGTGGGCGAGATGGATGATGCCGTCGGCCATGGCCAGCGCCTGCGGCTTTGTGGCAATGTGATCCACGAAGCTCTTGTCCATCTTGAGCTTGGACAGGGGCAACCGGTTGAGATAGCCGAGCGAGGCATAGCCGGTGCCGAAATCGTCGAGCGCGAAGTTGACGCCGAGGCCGCGCAAGGCAGCGAAGGTGGCCGCGATGGTGTCGGTGGCCGCGACGAAGACGGACTCGGTGATCTCGAGGTCCAGCCGGCCCGGATCCAGCCCCGAGGCGGAGAGCGCCTGCCGCACCGTGGCGGGCACATCGCCGGCCTGCAGGTCGATGGCGGAGACATTGACGGCGATGCGGATGGGCCGGGGCCAGGCAACGGCGTCGGCGCAGGCGCGGGCGATGGCCCAGGCGGTCAGCTGGTGGATCAGGCCGCTCTGCTCGGCGATGGGGATGAACACGCCCGGCGACACCGGCCCGCGCGTCGGGTGAAGCCAGCGCATCAGCATTTCCGCGCCGACCACGCGTGAGGTGCCAAGGTCGACCTGCGGCTGGTAGGCGGCGACAAGCTCTCCCCGATCCAGCGCCTGGCGCAGCTCCTGCTCGAGCTGCAGCCGCTCGAGGTCTTCGGCTTCCATGCCCGCGTCGAACACCACGGAGCCGCCGCGACCGGCCTTGCGGGCGCGCGACAGGGCGAGGCTGGCCCGCCCCAGCAGACGCGCGGCGTCGGGGGGCGTTCCTGCGGCTTGACCGGCCACGCCAAAGGCGGCGCCAAGGGAAATGCGATGGGCGTTGACGATGGCCGGTTCGGCAAGTTCGGCGGTGAGTTCGGCGACAAGGGCCTCGGCCGCGTCGACCGGGCCCGGCAGGGAGATGGCGAACTCGTCGCTGCCGATGCGGGCCACCGTGCCGCGCCCAGCCAGCCGCCGGCCAATCCGCTTGCCGACTTCGATCAGCACCTGATCGCCGGCCGCTTCGCCGAAGGCGTCATTGATGCTGCGGAAGCGATCGAGATCGAGACAGACGAGCGTGCCTTCGCCCGCGGTGAGGCCTTCGAGGAGGCCGCTGCGATTGGGCAGTCCGGTCAGCGCGTCCTGCAAGGCGATGCGCCGCATGCGCGCGGCGGCCTTGCGGCCTTCGGTGACGTCGCGCAGGGTGATGCAGACATAGGACAGCGCGCCCTGCCGGCGTGCGCCTTCCATCTCGAAGGCCGCAAGCGCGCATTCGAGGATCTGGCGGCGACCGTCGGGAGAGACCACTTCGATGTCGTCGACAAGCGGGGTGTCCCGCTCCGCCGCCTCGGCGCGGACCTTGTGCAGCAGGACCGTCAGCGCCGGCGGCAGCGCCGCGCCGCTGGCGGCCGGCCCCAGATGATTGCGGGCCGCCCGGTTGCTGCGCACCACCTGATCGGCCTGATCGAGGATGAGGATGGCGTCGAAGCCGTCGTCGACGACCCGCTGCAGCAAGCGGTCGGCGTTGGATTTCTCGATGCGGGCGATCCGCAGGAGCACGCCGCGAACGTCATATTCGCGCAGCAGCATCAGGGCGAGAAGACAGATGATGGCGACGTCGAGCGCGGCGGTGTCGAGCACGGCGGCAAGCGAGATCTGCAGAATGGCGGCCGCGGTTTGGGTGACGGCGGCGAGACCGAGGAGGCCGATCATGGCCGGGCGCATCGGCAGCATGGACAGGCCGAGCGCCAGCGCCACCAGCAGCAGGATCGCGGCAGGATGGGCGTCGGCGGTCAGGTTGCGCAGCTGGAGCAGGGTTTCGGCGGCGAGCGCGATCACTTCGGGCCCGGCCAGGATGCCCCAGCGCGGCACCTGGAGGAAGTCGTGCAGCTCGACTGCGGTCGCGCCGATGATCACCGTCTTGCCGGCTACCGCCGCCGCGCTCACGTCACCCGACAGGAGATCGGCCGCGGAGAGGTGGACCAGCGCCCGGCGATCAATGGAGAAATCGATGACGATGGGTCGATCGAGCTCCGAGACGCCGGCCAGCAGGCCTGGAAGGGCCTCGATGGTCTCGCCCTGAAAGGACAGGCGCTCGGTGAAGGTGCGCACCCGGCCGTCGCCGTCGACGGGCACGTTGACAAGGGCCGGCCAGCCAGCGGCCAGAAGGGCGTCGATCGGCTTGTTCAGCGTCATCTCGGCCGTTCCGGTGCCGGCCCGTTGCGCAAAGCTTGCGAGGAAGATCGGGCTGTCGGAGCGGGCGATGGCGTCGGCAAGCCTGGCGTCGGCCTGCGGCGTCGAGCGGGCGCTGAAGTCGATGTCCAGGGCAATCTGGGCGGCCTTGAGCGTTCGCAGCCGGTCGATCAGATCGGCGTAGACGCCGCGATCCCAGGGCCAGGTGCCGACCTTGGCCAGACTCCGTGCGTCGATGTCCACCAGCACGATCTGGCCGGTGGGCGGGCGCGAGGCAAGGGAAAAGCGCTGGTCGACCTGCCAGCGGTTGAGCCAGTCAAGGGCGCCGGTCGCCCACAGCAGGGCCAACAGCGTGGTGACCAGACCAAAATGAAGGGCGACGCGGACCGCGCTTGGACGGCTGCGGGTTGGCACCACGATCTGGGTCTCCCTTCACGACCTGTCGGTTGACTGCCGATCAGTCCGGCTTGCCATGTCCCTTGTCGCCGCCGCCATGGCCGCCGCCGTGATCGCTGCCGCCGCCGTTGCCGCCGCCGTTGCCGCCACCGTTGCCACCGCCGTTACCGCCGCCGCCGTTACCGCCACCGTTGCCACTGCCGGAGCTGTTGTCGTTTCCGCCACTGTTGTCGTTACCGCTGCCGTTTCCACCGCCGTGGTCGTTACCGCCGCCGTTTCCACCGCCGTGGTCGTTACCGCCGCCGTTTCCACCGCCGTGGTCGTTACCGCCGCCGTGGTCGTTGCCGCCGCCGTTTCCACCGCCGTGGTCGTCGCCGCTGCCGTTTCCACCGCCGTGGTCGTTACCGCCGCCGTGGCCGTTGGCGGCGCCG
>NZ_JAKJIC010000042.1 GCF_021864535.1 Oryzibacter oryziterrae | reverse complement strand
GGAAGGCCCCCGTCGCAGTCCCGCTCTCCGGCTCGGCGGCCACGCGTGGCGCGCTCGGTGACCGGGCGGGCTCGGGCGGCAGCGCCACCAGGCGCCGCACAACGTCGCCGGTGCCGCCCCTCAGATCGAGATCGAGCACGCGGCCCGTCGCATCGTCGAACACCAGCAGCGGCCCGGCCGCGCCGGCGTCGGTCGCCGCCTTCACCGCCAGCGCCACCTCCACCAGCGCGCCCTCCCACAGGCGCGTGGCGCCATCGAAGGCGGTGACGGGTTTGGACAAGGGGTCGACGGACATGATCGGGCTCCTGAAAAATCGTGAGCGGTATATACCGTGGTAAAAATTAAAAGGCAATGTCTGTCGTTATCGTAGCAGCCCTGAGTTCGTCATGGTCCGCGAAGGCGGACCATCCACGCAGTCACGGACAGGAAAGTCCGAAGGTCCGTTTTCCGTGCGCCTTGTTATACCATTTCGCAGAATGCTGACGCATTGGCTCATTGAGAGCAATTCGAATTTCTCATTTTCGTCAAAGGCATGAGAACTTCGAATACGGAATACCAAGTGGACCTTTCAATGCCACTTGGTATGAGACCCTGACATCCAGCCTTTTCCGCCATCTTCTACCTGCCCGGCGGTTCCTTTGCCTCCTTCTTCTTTGCCTTTGACTGCGTGGATGGTCCGTCTTCGCGGACCATGACGGGCTGAGACGGTTGGCAACGCCTCCCTAATTATAACCAAGGTATTATTTGACCGCACTGCCCACCCCTGCTACACCGCAGCTCGGACAAGCATGCGAGGATGCGATGAACAGGGACGACAGGAAGGCCGCGGTGGCGGCATTCAAGGAGCGCAAGGTGGTGGCCGGCGTCTATGCGCTCACCTGCCAGCCGACGGGCGCCGTCTGGATCGGCGAGACGGCCAATCTGGAGGGCATCCTCAATCGGCAGATGTTCAGCCTGCGCATCGGCAGTCATCCGGTCGCTACGCTGCAGGGCGCCTATCGCGCCCATGGCGAGGCCGCCTTTGCCTTCGAGGTGCTGGAAAGCCTTGAGGACGAGGAGATCCCCGCCATCCGCGCCAAGTGGCTGCGCGACCGCGTCGCCCATTGGCGGGCCGAACGCGGCGCCGCAGTGGTCTGAGCTCAGTCCGCCCCGTCGCGGAAGCGGGCCGGCATGGCCTCCACATAGGGAAAGAACCTGAACCAGGGCCGCGCCTCGTCGATCACCCGGCGCACCGACGGTCGCGCCAGCAGCCGTTCGAAATAGGCGGCAAGGCGCGGCTGGTCGGCGCCGAAGGGGTGGACGATCGCGGCGAAGAACAGTGCCGGCAGCGCCGCGCAATCGGCCAGCGTGAAGGCATCGCCGGTGGCCCACACCTTGCCGTCGAGCTGCCGCTCGATCATGGCATAGGCGGTGTCGAGCCCCGCCCGCGCTTCGGCCACGCCCAGCGGATCCTGGCCGCCGTCCGGCCGCAGCCGATCGGTGACGATCTTCTGCATGGGCACGGAGACGTAGAGATCGAAGAAGCGATCCCACAGCCGCACCTCCAGCTGCGCCTCGTCCGCCTCGGGAATGAGCCGCGCCGGGCCGGGATGGTGCTGCTGCAGATACTCGATGATGATGCTGGTCTCCGGCACGATCCGGTCGGTGCGCCCATCGTGCAGCACCGGGATCTTGCCCACCGGCCAGCGTTCCAGCTGCGCCGCCGCCGACCCCGGATCGGAGAAATCCACCACCTGCGCCTCGAAGGGCGTGGCATTTTCATAGAGCGCGATCAGCACCTTGTGGCAAAAGGAGGCAAGCGGATGAAGATGGAGCGTCAGCGTCACGGCGTTTCTCCTCGCACTCTACCGGCTGCCCCGATGATGCGGGAGCACGGGCGCCCTGACAAGCGCTGCCGGGTGTCCCGAGTGAGGGCACGCAGGAGTACCTGCCGGCCTGCTCCTTTGCGGGGAGAGTTGGAGCGAGGTGTGAGCGAGGGGCGTTTGCCTTCCCGGTTTCGTCGCAAGACTCCCGGCCGTGCATTTGATGGCAGCGTCGCGCACCCCTCTCCCTGTCCCTCCCCCACAAGGGGGGGGGAGGGGACTCGGGTTGGAATGGAGGGCAAAACGCGGAAGCGGGGTAGCGGCGGGAACGAGGCAAACGGTCTGCCAGTTTCACAAGACAGACCTGTCATCGTCCCCTCTCCCCTTGCGGGAGAGGGGCAGGGAGAGGGGTAAGCAACCGAAAACACTGAGCTTCTGCCCTTTCCATCCGGTTACCCTTCCGAAGAGGCGAGTGTCATCCTGAAGCGTCGCACACCCCTCTCCCTGTCCCTCCCCCGCAAGGGGGGAGGGGACTCGGGTTGGACCGGAGGGCAGAACGCGGAAGTGGGGTAGCGGCGTGAACGAGGCAATTGATCCGCCAGTTTCGCAAGACAGACCCCTCATCGTCCCCTCCCCCCTTGCGGGGGAGGGACAGGGAGAGGGGTAAGCCCCTGAAAACATGGTGCTGTCTCCTGTTCCAGATAAGCGCCTAACCGGCGAGGGTGAGGCGGATCGTGACGGGGTACCCCCCTCTCCAACTCTCCCCCTCAAGGGGGGAGAGAGAGTGCCGCGAGTGTCCGGCGCAAGCTGGACAATGGTCTGCGAACTGGGCATCGGGGCGCAGACCGGACCACGAGGCGGGAAACTGGACGTCGGGGCGACGAGCTGGACAAAGCGCGCGAAGGTTCTGGCCGGCAACGCCACCCAGCTCTCTTCCCCCTTGAGGGGGAGAGTTGGAGAGGGGGGTAAGCAACAGGAACCTTTGGGTTTCTGCCCTTTCGCTCAGGTACTTTTTCGGGGAGGGAAGAGAATGATCGCAGCGTCGCACACCCCTCTCCCTGTCCCTCCCCCACAAGGGGGGAGGGGACTCGGGTTGGACCGGAGGGCAAGCCTTCCGTACGGGGTAGCGGCGGGAACGAGGCAATCGGTCTGCCAGTTTCGCAAGACAGTCCCGTCATCGTCCCCTCCCCCCTTGTGGGGGAGGGACAGGGAGAGGGGTAAGCCCCTGAAAACATGGACTGTCCCCTGTTCCAGGTGGGTGCCTGACCGGCGAGGGCGAGGCGGATAGGACGGGGTACCCCCCTCTCCAACTCTCCCCCTCAAGGGGGGAGAGAGTGCCGCGAGTGTCCGGTGCAAACTGGACAATGGTCCGCGAACTGGATGTCGGGGCGCAGACCGGACCACGAGGCGGGAAGCTGGACGTCGGTGCGACGAGCTGGACAAAGCGCGCGAAGGTTCTGGCCGGCAACGCCACCCAGCTCTCTCCCCCCTTGAGGGGGAGAGTTGGAGAGGGGGGTAAGCAACAAGAACCAATGGGTTCTGCCCTTTCGCTCAGGCACTTTTCCGGGGAGGGGTGAGCGACCTTTTGAAGTCGGCGCACTTTTCGCCGTTGTCTCCCAGTCCAGCTCCCGCCGGAACCAATCGACCGCCTCTCCCCGCTTGTCCAAGGGGCAGACAGCTGTCGCCGTCGTAGTCCCGGCGAGCCCGACGGGCAAAGTGCACGGCAGGGCGCGGAAAACGCAAAATTTCCCGCGCATCGGCCCCGCAAATCCTATATTAGCCTGCGCATGAAGAAGACATCCACACCCTCCACCAAATCCGCCCCCAAAGCCGAGGGCGAGGGCGCCGATCGCATTGCCAAGGTGATCGCTCGCGCCGGCCTGTGCTCGCGTCGCGACGCGGAAAGCTGGATCGCCGACGGCCGCGTGTCGCTCAACGGCAAGACGCTGGAAAGCCCGGCCGTGACGGTGAAGCCCGGCGACAAGATCCTCGTCGACGGCAAGCCGCTGCCCGAGCGCGACCGCACGCGCCTGTGGCTGTTCCACAAGCCCAAGGGCACCGTCACCACCACCTATGACCCCGAGGGCCGCCAGACGGTGTTCGACATCCTGCCGGAAGAACTGCCGCGCGTGATGACCGTGGGCCGGCTCGACATCAACACCGAGGGCCTCTTGCTGCTCACCAACGATGGCGGTCTCGCCCGCGTGCTGGAGCTGCCGGCCACCGGCTGGCTGCGCCGCTATCGCGTGCGCGCCCATGGCGAGGTGGATCAGGCCGCGCTCGACAAGCTCAAGGACGGCGTCGCCATCGACGGCATCCTCTATGGCGGCGTCGAGGCAACGCTCGACCGCAAGCAGGGCGACAATGTGTGGCTGACCGTCGGCCTGCGCGAAGGCAAGAACCGCGAGGTGAAGAACATCCTCGCCTATCTCGGCCTGTCGGTGAACCGGCTGATCCGCCTGTCCTTCGGGCCGTTCCAGCTGGGTGATCTCGCCGACGGTACCATCGAGGAAGTGCCGCGCCGCGTGCTGCGCGCCCAGCTCGGCGACCGCCTGTCGATCGAGGCCGGCGCCGACTTCGACCTGCGCGAGGGCGACCGCGATCCGGTGCAGACCCGCATCGTCGAGGCCCGCGAGGGCGAGGAGCCGCAGCGCCGCAAGCCGGCGCGCGCCGGTGCCCGCACGAGCCGCGCCTCCGAGGCCGAGCCGCCGCTGCGCGC
>NZ_JAKJIC010000041.1 GCF_021864535.1 Oryzibacter oryziterrae | reverse complement strand
GAACGACCTCCCGAACTGATCGGGCATGCGGCACAGACCTCCATCCGGCCACGCATCCCCGTAATTTTCTCGTCCCATTTGCCGTCCAGGTTGACGGCATTTCCGCATTCAAGATGAATAAATCACCTGCCAGACCGGCGGCGAAACTCCATCCCCTAACCCCCATTCCTGCCTACAAAATTGTAACAGGACAGAATAAATAGCACCAAGAAGACATGGATAAAGCATTCACGCCAGCGCAATGCGCAGCATGCATGATCATCCAGAACGAACTGATACAGGTTCTAAAGGAAAACCCCGGAATAATGTCCGATCATTCAAATCCTCCCGGCACGGATCATTTGATCCGCCATTTTTATTACCCGAATGGTCATTTGATCGCCTTCGGGTCTAGCAGACTGTCATTTTTTACACGACTACCTGCCGATTTATTTAGACTGAGGATAGCTGCGCTTTGATGATCCGCACAGGGTCATTTTAGCTTTTTACATGGACGATTCTGCTATCGGACTAGATCGTCGGACTGTCGAAAGCTCCCGCGATGCGCGCAACGGCGAGAGGGGGAAAATGTCCCCTCAGGACAATCCGGTAACATGAAATTAGTTCGATCCCACTGAAACGTTTCACGCAACCACGGAATAAATAAGGGCGGCGCCCTTCGGACCCCGCCCTTTTCCAAATACCAGTGACGCAAGGACTCAACGGTCGAGATAATGCACCGTCGGCAGATCGCGGAGCCGCTGGGCGGCAGTCTCGGCGGTGAGATCGCGCTGCGGCGAGCCGAGCATTTCAAAACCGACCATGAACTTCTTCACCGTCGCCGACCGCAGGAGCGGCGGGTAGAAATGGGCGTGCAGCTGCCATTCCTCATGGGCCGTTCCGTCCGTCGGTCGCTGATGGAAGCCCATGGAGTAAGGGAAGGACGTCTCGAACAGATTGTCGTAGCGGATGTTGATGTTGGAGACAGCATCCGCGAGCCCTGCCCGCTCGGCGGCAGTCAACTGGTCCATGCCGGTGACATGACGCTTGGGCAGCACCATGGTCTCGAAGGGCCAGACGGCCCAATAGGGCACCAGCACGACGAAATGGTCGTTCTGGTGCACGATACGCTCGCCGAGGGCGAGCTCCTTCTCCACATAGTCGACCAGCAGCGGGCGCCCCTTGGCCTGGAAATAGGCGAGCTGGCGCTCGGTTTCCTTGGCCGTCTCGTTGGGCATGTGGCGGCTCGACCAGATCTGGCCGTGCGGATGGGGCTGCGAGCAGCCCATGACCTCGCCGCGATTCTCGAAGATCAGAACCGAGCCGATGTCGGGCATGGCGCCGAGCTCGACATATTGCTCGACCCAGCAGTCAACGATGGGGACGATCTCTTCAATGCTCATGCGCGCAAGCGTGAGATCGTGGCGCGGCGAGTAGCACATGACGCGGCAGCGGCCGGACTCGCCCTCGGCGATCATCAGGCCATCGTCGTCGCGATAGTCGGACGGCGCATCGGGCGTCAGGGCCGCGAAGTCGTTGTCGAAGACGAAGGTGTATTTGTAATCGGGGTTGCGCTCGCCGTTCATGCGCAGATTGCCGGCACAGAGATTGCACTTGGGATCGTGGCGGACGCTGTGGGGAGCGGCGGCCTTTTCGACCTGGCCCTGCCAGGGGCGCTTGCCGCGATGGGGCGACACCAGCACCCACTCGCCGGTCAACGGGTTGAAGCGACGGTGCGGATGGTCGGCAAAGGCGTTCATGGCTTGGTACTCCCGATTTCAGAGCCAGACCCGAAACGCTCCGGGGCCGGGCATCCGGCTTCGATTTCTGCGCGTCCGAAGCGCACGAACGTCACGTCCGCTCCGCTTCGGGTCTCAAAACCATCTGCCGCCGCCCGGCGAGTTTCGAGACAGGCTCTCAGGTCGCGGTGATCAGGCAGACAGGGCGCTGACGCCCTCGCGCGGCGAGCAGGCGAAGATGACGGTGTCGAGGCCGGTGGCCTCCTTGTAGGCAACCTTGACGGCGGCCATGAAGGCCTCGGCGGCGCCCGCTTCCACCAGGCTGACCGTGCAGCCACCGAAGCCGCCGCCGGTCATGCGCGAGCCGAACACACCCGGCAGTTTCCAGGCGATCTCGGCAAGCTTGTCCACCTCGTCGCAGGTGATCTCGTAGTCGTCGCGCATGGAGACGTGGCTGGCGTTCATCAGCGCGCCGCACCGGGCGAGATCGCCGGCCTCAAGGGCGGCAGCAGCTTCGACGACACGATCGTTCTCGGTGACGATGTGGCGGCAGCGACGATAGGTGACGTCGTCGAGCAGCGCCTTGTGCTGTTCAAGCTGATCGGGAGAAACGTCGCGCAAGGCCTTGATATCACCGAGAACCGGGCGCAACAGGCGAACGCCTTCCTCGCAGGAGGCACGGCGCTTGTTGTACTCGCCGCTGGCCAGTTCGTGGTGCACCATGGAGTTGGCGACGACAACGACGGCGCGCGGGTCGATCGGCACGGAGCGCTTCTCGAGGCTGCGGCAATCGATCATCAGCGCATGGTCGTGCTCGCCGTTGCAGGAGATGAACTGGTCCATGATGCCGCAGCGCATGCCGACATATTCATTCTCGGCCTTCTGGCAGAGCTTGGCCAGTTCCACCCGGTCGATGGGCAGGCCGGCGAGCGCCAGCAGGCTGTAGCCGATCGACACTTCGAGAGCGGCGGACGACGACAGGCCGGAACCGAGCGGCACCGAGGAGACGATCAGGATATCGGCACCGGTGAGGCGCTTGCCGGCACGCTCCAGCATGACGGCGACGCCGAAGACATAGTCGGTCCAGTCCTTGCGGGGCGCAGGATTGGGCGAATCGAGGTCGAACTCGACGGTCTCGTTGCGGCTGACGGAGTGGACGCGCAGGATGCGATCGGCGCGCGCGGCGGCGGCGGCGCGGGTCTCGTATTCCAGGGCGGCCGGCATGATGAAGCCGTCGTTGTAGTCGGTATGCTCACCGATGAGATTGACGCGGCCAGGGGCGCGGAACAACTGCGGCTGGCGACCGAAGCGCGCCTTGAACCCGGCTTCAAGCTCTTCGATTGTGAACATGAGTACCCCCTGGCGTGAGCAGGCCCGACGATCCAGCCTTGCCCGACGAAGCTTCAGATGCGTGGGTTCCGCCTTGCGCAATTCGAACACAGAACCCGTCTGCGCTCTTATAGACACGTGTTAGTGACGGAGCAAGCTGGAGGAAAATGCGAATTTTGCGATCGAGGCTTGATTTGATCGAGATGACGGCCGTCAAGTCTGGCGGCCTCTCCGTCTTTGAAAAAAGCGACCGCCCCTGACCTGCAGCCCTCCCCTATTCCATGGCCCGCCCGTGCTCGGCACGGAAGGCCTTGGGGCTGCAGCCGATGTAGCGGCGGAAGACGCGGCTGAAATAGAGCGGATCCTCGAAGCCGACCTGGGCGGCGATCTGCTTGACCGGGCTCGGGCTCACCAGCAGAAGGTGACAAGCAAACTGGATCACCTGCTCTTCCCGCCAGCGCAGGATCGAGCGGCCGAGCGTCTGGGTGAAGAGATGGGCGAGGCGCGAGGGCGACAGGCAAACTTCCTGCGCGATTTCGGCGACGGTAAGCGGGCGGTGCAGGTTGTCGGTGACGAACTTGCAGGCCATCAGGAGGCGCGGGTCGAAATGGCCGGGCGGTGCCGTGGCGCGGTCCTTCTTGGCACAGAGCAGGATCACGCGCTCGAGGATGTTCATGGCGAGCTCCATGGACAGGAGATCGCGGTTGACGGACCAGGCGGTCACCTCGTCGAAGCTCCGCTCCAGATCGGCGAACAGCGTGTCGTCATCGCAGCGCATGAAGAAGGAATCGCCGCGCTGCTGCTGCCAGTTCAGCCAGACGCCCCAATAGGCGCGGGGCTGAAAATAGATCCAGCGGTGCCACCAGTCCTCGGCGCCGGGCGCAAGGCCGTAATCGTGGACAGCGCCGGGCGGCAGCAGGACGAGATCGCCGGGACGAACCACGAAGCGGTTGGTGCCATCGAAGACTTCGCCGGCGCCCTTGATCGTCAGGTTGATGATCCACCCGCGCATGCCATCCGGACGAGTGATGCGGAAGTCGAGCGGACCATTGCGCTCGATGGGGGTGATGCCCGCGACCAGATTGGTATCAAAGCGGAATCCGGGAAACAGCGGCGCAACATCCGGGTCAGGCGACGGTGCGACATCGCCGTGCTGCAGCAATGAGAGACGCCGGATGACACTCTCGACCTGAGCCGGAGTGGAGGTCTGGATAGCAGTATCGTCCATGTAAAAAGCTGGATCCGCCACTTGGGAAATCGTTGGGATGGACTATAATCCCGGCCATCAAAATGAGCAATAACAGCGACTTGACACGCCGTCGCTCCATGGGAGGAATAAGCGGAAACCAGCGGTTTCCTGCCTATTCCAAGAGGTCCGGGACCAGGATACCAGCATCGCGTGCGGCGGCCACCCCGCTGGCGCGAAAGGTTGGATAGCGGATAACCCGTAACGGCCAAATGAGCGATGGACGGAGACGCTGGCGTCCATGCCCTTCAGAAACCTGAGGATGGCATGGGGGCAGCGGCTGGGGCTGAAACCCAAGGGAAACCATCCTGGTGGTAAAGGCTCCGATCAGGACGCAGACCTAGAGCGCTTTCCGATCAGGTGGAATCACCGGATCGACAACAAATCGCTCCAGGTTCAATGGTTTGAGCAGCCGCTTTTCGATCAGCCTGGTTCAACCTGATCGGCGGGTGCTCTAGACAACAACAAGGATACCTCCAGTCCCGCGGAGACAACAAGCGGGCGGAGACTCCATCGGGAGGTTGGGTATGGCAAATCCTGGCAACAAGCATGTGATCGGCCTCGACTTCGGTTCGGACAGTGTCCGCGCCGTGCTGTTCCGCGTGGCGGACGGCGGCGAGATCGCCAAGGGTGTCGTGAACTATCCGCGCTGGGCGCGGGGCGAATATTGCGTGCCGGCCAAGCAGCAGTATCGTCAGCATCCGCTCGATCATGCCGAGGCCATGGAACAGGCCGTGAAGGCGATCTTCGCCCAGGTGCCGGAACTGGCCGCGACCGTTGTCGGCATCGGCGTCGACACCACCGGCTCCTCGCCGCTGCCGCTCGGCAAGAATGGCGAGCCGCTGGCCTTCGACCCCGAGTTCAAGGACAATCCGGACGCGCTCTGCATCCTGTGGAAGGACCACACCGCCGTCGCGGAAGCCGAGGAAATCAACCGCCTCTGCCATTCGGGCGCCATCGCCGACTATACCAAGTATGTGGGCGGCATCTATTCGTCGGAATGGTTCTGGGCCAAGATCCTGCACATCTACCGTTCGAGCCCGGCAGTCGCCAAGGCGGCGGCCAACTGGATCGAGATGTGCGACTGGATTCCGGCGCTGCTCGCTGGCAACACCGACATCGACAAGCTGGTGCGCGGTCGCTGCGCCGCTGGCCACAAGGCCCTGTGGCATCCGGAATGGGATGGCGTGCCGGGCAAGGAGTTCCTCGAGAAGCTCGATCCGGTTCTCCTCAACCTCCCCTACCCGCTGTTCAAGGATCCGGTCCCGTCCGACCGGGTGGCCGGGCGCCTCTCCGCCGCATGGGCGGAGAAGCTCGGCCTGCAGGCCGGCATCGCCATCGCCGTCGGTGCCTTCGACTGCCACATGGGCGCCGTGGGTGCGGGCATCGAGCCCTATGATCTCGCTCGCGTCATGGGCACGTCGACCTGCGACATCCTGATCGCGCCGCCGGAAGAAGTGGGCAGCACGCTGGTGGCCGGCATCTGCGGCCAGGTTCCCGACAGCGTTCTGGCTGGCCAGACCGGCTTCGAGGCGGGCCAGTCGTCCTTCGGCGACGTGTTTGCCTGGTTCAAGCGTCTGCTCACCTGGGGCGACGACAACGAGGAGCGTGGCAACACCATTCTCGCCCGACTGGAGAAGGCTGCTGCCGATCTGCCTCCGGGCGGAACCGGCGAGCTGGCGCTCGACTGGTTCAACGGCCGCCGTACGCCGGATGCCGATCAGCGCCTGCGCTCGGCCATCGCCGGCCTGCATCTGGGTTCGGATGCTCCGGCTGTCTACCGGGCGCTGGTGGAATCGGTGGCCTATGGCTCGCGGTCGATCGTTGACCGCTTTGAAAGCCAGGGTATCCCGGTGAAGCGCATCGTGGCGCTCGGCGGCATTCCTCAGAAGTCGCCGCTGGTGGTGCAGGTTTGCGCCGACGTGCTCGATCGCCCGATCGCGGTGGTGGCATCGACCGAATGCTGCGCCCGTGGCGCGGCGGTGTTCGCGGCCGCGGCGGCTGGCGAGTATCAGTCGGCCGAGGCTGCCAAGCTTGCCATGAAGAGCGGCATCCTCACCGAGTACAAGCCCGATCCGAAGGCGGCCGCCGCCTACAAGGAACTGTTCGAGCGCCGTCAGAAGCTTGCGGCCTTCGCCGAAGCGGACGCCCATCGCGCCTGATCCCCGATATCCCAAGCCCGGCCGGGTACCTCCCAAGACCGGTCGGGCGCCCCCTTTTTCGAGGACCAACCATGCGTTTGAAAGAACTTCGCGAACAGGTTTGCGAGGCCAATCTGGAATTGGACCGTCGCAAGATCGTGGTGCACACCTGGGGCAACGTGTCGGGCATCGACCGTGAGCAGGGCGTCATCGTCATCAAGCCGTCGGGCGTGTCCTATGACAAGCTGACGCCGGACAAGATGGTGATCGTCGGCCTCAACGGCCAGGTGGTCGAGGGCGACCTCAACCCCTCCACCGACACCAAGACGCACCTGGTGCTCTATCGCGCCTTCGCCAACATCGGCGGTGTGACGCATACGCACTCGGCCCATGCGGTGGCCTGGGCGCAGGCCCGGCGCGAGATCCCCTGCTTCGGCACGACGCACGCGGACTATTGCAATGGCCCGGTGCCGCTGACCGAGCCGCTGTCGCCCGATGAAGTGACGCGCGACTATGAGGCGGAAACCGGCGAAGCCATCGTCCGCCGCATCGGCAAGGGCAATCCGCTGGCGACGCCCATGGTGCTGGTGGCCGGCCACGGCCCGTTCACCTGGGGCAAGACGGCCGCCGATTCCGTGCTGAACGCGGTGTTCCTCGAGGAAATCGCCCGCATCGCCACGGCGACCATCACCATTGCGCCGCACGCCGGCCCGGTTGAGGACTATGTGCTGAACTATCACTATCAGCGCAAGCATGGTCCGGGCGCCTGGTACGGCCAGAAGAAATAACCAGTTGCAGCTATCCGGCGGCCCGCGGGGCCGCCCAAGACTTGAAAGATGGAGTGAGTA
>NZ_JAKJIC010000040.1 GCF_021864535.1 Oryzibacter oryziterrae | reverse complement strand
CTGCCGCCCGAGCCCGCCCGGTCACCGAGCGCGCCACGCGTGGCCGCCGAGCCGGAGAGCGGGACTGCGACGGGGGCCGACCCCGGCGAACCGCGCGGTCGGGGCCGGCCGAAGCTCGGCGTCGTCGGCAAGGAAGTCACCCTGCTGCCGCGCCACTGGGACTGGCTGGCCGCCCAGCCGGGCGGGCCGTCGGTCGCCTTGCGCAAGCTGGTGGACGAGGCCCGCCGGGCCGAGGGGCCGCGCGCAGCGAGCCGCGCCGCCCAGGAAGCCGCCTATCGGGTGATGTCGGCACTGGCCGGCGATCTCCCCGGCTATGAAGACGCCCTGCGCGCCCTGTTCGCCGGCGACCGCGCCGGCTTCGAAACCCGCATCGCCGCCTGGCCACAGGACGTGGCCGCCTACGTGACGCGCCTGGCCTTCGGCGGGGTGTGAAGCCTGCGACGACAGCTGGTGACTGGATCGACTGAAAGTCGTTCCTGTCACCATGTGCGCGGGATGTGGCCGATTGTGCCCGGTTTCCTGATGGAGGGAAGGTGACGGTTACCCCTTCGGGGAAACAGTCACCGGCCTTCGCCTTTCGCGCCTTTGCCCATCCTTGCACCAGCGCCGGCGGCCCGGCAGATCACGTCTCCGTCGGCAGCGCCACCGTAACGAGCCAGCGGCGGACGACGGTTTCGTGGTCGGCGTCGAGGCCGGCGAGCAGGCTGTCGTCCAGCGTCTGCATGCGGCTGCGAGCCTTGGCCAGCACGGCGCGGCCGGGGGCGGTCAGACTGATCGCCAGGATACGGCCGTGCACCGGATGCGGCTCACGGGTGATCAGGCCGGCGCGGTCGAGATTGCCGACGATGACGGCGATGGTCTGCGGCGTCAGCAGCGCGAGGCGGGCGAGGTCGGCGCCGGAGAGACCGGGATAGGCGGCGAGCATGGTCAGCACCGTGAACTGCGGTGGCGTCAGGTCGAGATCGGCCAGCGCCGTTTCGGCCCGCTGGCGATAGGCATGCGCCGCCTGCCGCAGCAGGTACCCCATATGGCCGTCCTCGCCGCGCTTGCCCTCGCCGGGCGCCGGAAGGAACATGGGAACGGGCGACTTGCTCATTATCAAAGCTCTGATATGTTGTTCGTGCTCTGATATTATATCCAGCCCAGGGAGATGGAAAGCCATGACCGACGTTCCCCACGGTCCTTTCGCCTATGAAGACTTCGCCAAGGGCCTGCCGGCCGCCCATGCGGCGCTGATCGCCCTCGGCAAGGCGGTGGACGAGACGGGGCTGGAAAAGCTGCTGACCGAACTCGTCAAGCTGCGCGTCTCCCAGATCAACGGCTGCGCCTTCTGCCTCGGCTTTCACCTCAACCTTGCGCGCAAGCTGGGGCTGGACGGTCGCAAGCTCGATCTTGTCGCCGCCTGGCGCGAGGTGGACCTCTATTCGCCCCGCGAGCGGGCGGCGCTCGCCTGGGCCGAGCGGCTGACGCTGCAGGCACGCCTGCCGGTGCCGCCGGCGGACGCGGCGGAAATCGAAGCCGCCTTCTCGAAGAGCGAGATCCTGGCGCTGACCGTCTCGATCGCCACCATCAACGCCTGGAACCGCATCGCCGGCGCCCTGGCCTTCCCGCCGCCGGCGTGACGGCCAGGGCTGGCGAGCGCCGGACGGCGGACCTACGGGAAAATCCTACCGTGCTTCACCGACAAAGCGGGAAAGATCGTTCCGGGCCGGTCCGTAGTTTCGATTATTATACTTAGATTATCGACTAAATCTCTTTATCATCGTCTCCAGATCGAACGCCACCCCGCGATCCGGAGCCTGCGCCATGAATGCCGCGACCCATCCCCTTCTGCCTGTTCACGCCGACGCCCCGGCGCTGAAGCGGGCGATGCGCAGCCTGGCCGGCGGCGTGTCGGTGATCACCGCCGGCACCGGCGACCGGCGCAGCGGCGCGACGGTGACCTCGGCGCATTCCTTCTCCATGGAACCGCCGACCATGGTGGTGAGCCTCAACCTCTCCTCCTCGACCTGGCCGGTGGTGCGCGACTTCGGTCATTTCGCCGTCAACATCCTCGCCCGCGACCAGCAGGCCATTGCCGACCGATTCGCCGGCGGCGGCGGCCTCAAGGGTGCCGAGCGCTATGAAGGTGCCGGCTGGACCACGCTGGAAACCGGCGCGCCGCTGCTGGTCGGCGCGCTCGCCGCCATCGACTGTACGGTGGACGAGGTGATCGAGCGGCACAGCCACGCGCTGGTGTTCGGCCGCGTGCGGGCCGTGCTCGGCAACGGTGGCGACTGTCTGCTCTATGCCCGCGGCGGCTATGGCGGCTTTGCCGCCGCGTGATCCGCAAGCCCCTTGCTTCAAGCCATATCCCCCACGCCGTCGTCACGGCGCGGATCGACCTTGCCTTGCCTGAACACGCGAAATTTTCAACCTGAAAGGACCTTTCCCATGACCCGCAAGATCCGTCTCGGTGCCTTTCTTCCCGGCGGCGGCCAGCATATTGCCGCCTGGCGCCACCCTGACCAGCCGCTCGACAGCGCCGTCAACATCGAGTTCCA
This sequence comes from Oryzibacter oryziterrae, assembly GCF_021864535.1. GTDB lineage: Bacteria > Pseudomonadota > Alphaproteobacteria > Rhizobiales > Pleomorphomonadaceae > Pleomorphomonas > Pleomorphomonas oryziterrae. Next base: position 5,489 of record NZ_JAKJIC010000040.1, on the reverse strand, counting down.
CAAGGATCTCGCCCGCACCGCCGAGCGCGGCCTGTTCGACGCCTATTTCCTCGCCGACGGCCTCTCCATCGGCTTCACCGGATCGCGCGAGGGCGGCAATGCCAAGGCGGCCGGCTTCGAGCCGGTGACGCTGTTCGCCGCGCTCAGCCAGGTGACGACGCATCTCGGCTTCATCGCCACCTCCTCGACCACCTATGAGGAGCCCTATACGACGGCGCGCAAATTCGCGTCCCTCGACCTGATCACCGGTGGCCGCGCCGGCTGGAACGTGGTGACCACCACGGGCGACGCCACGGCGCAGAATTTCAATCTCGACGTCCAGCTGCCGCATGCCAAGCGCTACGAGCGGGCGTCGGAGCATGTGGCCGTGGTCAAGGCCCTGTGGGACAGTTTCGAGGATGATGCCTTCGTCCGCGACCGCGAGAGCGGCGTCTTCTACGACCGCGACAAGCTGCACGAGACCAACCACGTCGGCGCGCATTTCAAGGTGCGCGGGCCGCTCAACGTCTCGCGCTCGGCCCAGGGCCATCCGGTGATCGTGCAGGCCGGCCAGTCGGATGTGGGCCGCGATCTCGCCGCCGAGACGGCGGAGGTGATCTTCACCGCCCATCAGTCGCTCGCCTCGGCGCAGGAATTCTACGCCGACATCAAGCGCCGCACCGCGGCCCGCGGCCGCAATCCCGACCACGTGCTGGTGATGCCGGGCGTCGCGCCCTTCGTCGGCCGCACGCGCGCCGAAGCGCAGGAGAAATACGATCGCCTGACCAGCCTGATCCTCGAGGAAGACGGCATCGGCCTGCTCAACGGGCTGACCGGCGGCACGCTCGATCTCAAGGGCTTCAACCTGGACGGCCCGCTGCCGCCGGTGCCGCAGACCGAGGGCATGAAGAGCCGGCAGGCGCTGCTCAGGCAGATCGCCGACGAGCACAATTTCACGATCCGTCAGCTCTATCAGTGGGTTGCCACGGCGCGCGGCCATTACACCATCGTGGGCACGCCCGCCGACATCGCCGACCAGCTGCAGGAATGGTTCGAGAACGGCGCCGCCGACGGCTTCAACATCCTGCCGCCCTGGCTGCCGACCGCGCTCGACGACTTCGTCGACCTGGTGATCCCGGAACTGCAGCGGCGCGGCCTGTTCCGCACCGCCTATGAGGGCAAGACGCTCAGGCAGAACCTCGGTCTGCCCTATGCGGTCGACCGCTGGACCGCCGCCCGCACCGCCGCCGTCGCGGCGGAGTAAGGCCGGAAGAGGAGGGACTGACCATGACCATTCAGGACGTGGAGACATCGCTGGTTCTGGGCGCGGACGGCGCCCGGACCGCCTCGACGGGAGCCATCGGCGCCAGGGCGCTGCGGCTTGCCGGCGAGCTTGCCACCCGCTTCGGCGCGCTGATTGCCTTCGCCCTGCTCTGGGAATATGGCGGCCGGCTCGGCTTCCTCAACGCGGCGGTGATCCCGCCGCTCTCCGACGTGATCGCCGCACTGTGGGATGGTCTCGTCAGCGGCCCGCTGAGGGAGGATCTCGGCATCAGCCTGACGCGCGCCGGAATCGCCTTCGGCGCCGCCACGGCGCTCGGCATCCCGCTCGGCCTCGTCATGGGGCAGCTGCCGGCGGCCGAAAGGCTGATCGACCCGCTGTTGCAGCTGTTCCGCCAGACCTCGGCGCTGGCGCTCTACCCGGTGTTCATCCTGCTGATGGGCCTCGGGGAAGCCTCCAAGGTGTTCGTCATCTTCTGGGCGACGGCCTTCCCGATCCTGCTCGCCACCATCGGTGGGGTGAAGGAAGTGGACGGCAAGCTGATCGAGATGGCGCGCGTCTATGGCGCCGGGCGGCTCACCATCTTCGCCCGCGTGGTGCTGCCGGGCGCCATCCCGCAGATCTTCGTCGGCCTGCGCCTGTCGGCCACTTCGGCGCTGCTCATGCTGATCGCCGCCGAGATGATCGGCGCCAACCACGGCGTCGGCTTCCAGGTGATGAACGCGCAATACAATTTCCAGATCCCCCTGATGTTCGCCGCGATCATCCTGCTGGCGCTGCTCGGCCTTGCCGCCAACTACGCCATCCTCGCCCTGCAGCGGCGCCTCTGCCGCTGGAACGCGGCGGGGTGAGGGGCGGCAGGAACCAATCGAGCCCTCTCCCCCCTTGCGGGGGAGAGTGGGAGAGAGGGGTAAACCCCAGCCAACCAGAAACCGCCTTCGACAACACTTGAGTTCGCCGCCCTGCCTTCCCCTTCGCGTGAAGGCGGTTAGCCCGCAAACCCCTCTCTCCAACTCTCCCCCGCAAGGGGGGAGAGGGTCTGGAGGAGGTTCCGGTGCGAACTGACAGGCGGCGTCCACATCCCCTACAACCCAACCCCAAAGGACCCAGCATGAACGCCCTCTTGCGTCACCTCACCCTCTCGATCGCCGTTGCCGGCACTCTCGCCTTCGGCGCGTCCACCCTCACCGCCAAGGCCGAAGAGGTCACCATCCGCTATCTCGCCAGCCAGGGCGGCATCGCCCCGCATGAGCTGGCCGAGTATCTGGGCTATTACAAGGATGCCGGCATCAAGCTCGATCGCATCGGTTACGCCAAGGGCGGGCCGGAGTCGCTGTTCGCGCTGGCATCGGGCAATGTGGAGCTCGGCAGCGCCGCCACGCCGGCCGTGCTGAATTCCATCGCCGGCGGCAACGACTTCGTGGTCGCCTATCCCTCCAACGGCGTCAATCAGACGGTGAAGAGCACCTTCTACGTGCTCGACGACAGCCCGATCCACGACATCAAGGACCTCGCCGGCAAGACCATCGCCATCAACACGCTCGGCGCCCATCTCGACTATACCGTGCGCGAGGCCTTCCATCAGGCCGGCCTGCCGGAGACCTCGGCCAATCTGATCACCGTGCCCGGCCCGCAGCTCGAACAGACGCTGCGGTCGAAGCAGGTCGACGTGGCCGCCATCGGCTACTGGCAGCAGACCTTCGGCGGCGCGCTCTTGAAGACCGGCGGCGTCCGCGCCGTGTTCACCGACCAGCAGGTGCTCGGCGACATCGCCGGCGGCTTCGTGGTGCTGCGCCGCGACTTCATCGCCGCCCATCCCGACACGGCAGCCGCCTTCGTGACCGGCGCCGCCAAGGCCTCCGACTGGGCCAACGCCCATCCCGACGAAGCCCGCGCCACGCTGGCCAAGATCCTGAAGGCGCGCGGCGAGAACCCGGACATCGCCCAATACTGGCTCGGCTTCGGCCTGCGCGCCGGGGCTGCCACCGAGCCACACGACCTCACCTTCTGGATCGACACGCTGGAGCGCGGCGGCAAGATTCCCGCCGGCAAGCTGAAGCTCGAAAACATCCTGTTCGATCCCAAGACCAAGACCGCCGCCAAGTAACCGCCTGGAGCACCCGCCGATCAGGTTGACACAACCTGATCGACAAGCGGCTGCTCAAACTCTTGAATCTGGAGCGATTTCTCTTCGACCTGATGATTTCGTCAGGTCGGAACGCGCTCTGAAGGAGCTGTTGCCATGTCCGCAGTGCAAAAAGAGATCCGCGGCGAGGTGTCGATCCGTCGCCTCTCCAAGGCTTTCACGCTGAACGACCGCCGCCTCGACGTGCTGAAGGGGCTCTCCCTCGACATCCGCTCCGGCGAATGCCTGGTGATCGTCGGCGCCAGCGGTTCGGGCAAGACGACGCTCCTGCGCATCCTCGCCGGCCTCGAAAAGGCCGACGCCGGCGAGGTGGACATCGACGGCCGGCCGGTGGCCGGCGTCGGGTCGGAAAGGGCAGTGATCTTCCAGGAGCCGCGCCTGTTGCCCTGGCTCACCGTGCTTCAGAATGTCACCTTCGGCCTTGACGTGCGCGGCTGGTCGAAGGGCCGGGCGGAGGCGGAAGCGCGGCACTATATCGAGCTGGTCGGCCTCGCCGACTTCGCCGATGCCTATCCGCGCCAGCTCTCCGGCGGCATGGCCCAGCGCGTCGGCATCGCCCGGGCGCTGACCGTGCGGCCGGAAATCCTGCTGCTGGACGAGCCGCTCGGCGCGCTCGACGCCATGACCAAGATCGCCATGCAGGAGGAGCTCTCCCGCATCTGGCGCGAGGAAAAGGTGACGATGGTGCTGGTCACCCATGATCTTGAAGAAGCGATCTATCTCGCCGACCGCGTGCTGGTGCTGCCGAAGACCAAGGCCCAGCCGCCGCGCCTCATCGACGTGAACCTGCCGCGCCCGCGCGAACGGTCGAGCGCCGATTTCGTCGCCCTGCGCGAGGAGCTGCTGGCCGAATTCGGCCTGCACTGATACCAAGTGGCATTGAAAATGACTCTTGGAATTCCGCTTTCGAATTTCTCATGCCTTTGATGCAGATGAGAAATTCGAAATCTCTTCCATGAGCCGATGCGTCAGCATCCCGGCGAGTTGGTATGAGGCCACCTGGTCGCCCGACCGGGACATTTGGGACCCGAATGTCCTGTCTTGTCCGCTAGTGGAGCGACTTTGACATTTGAGTCCCGGATGACATCGGCCTCGCGCTCAAATGTCAAAGTCTAAAGCTCCACTAGAAACAGAGACTTGCTAGTGGTTCTCATGATTCTGACATTTGCTCGACGGGTGGTATCAGGCGGATGCAAATGTCAGAATCGAACCACTAGCGCCGGGCCCGGAAGAAATCGCGCAGCAGCGCGGCGGCTTCCGCCTCGGCAATCCCCGAATAGACCTCCGGCGCGTGATGGCAGCCCGCAGAGGCAAAGAAGCGGACATTGTGATCCACCGCGCCGCCCTTCTCGTCGCCCGCGCCATAATAGAGCCGGCGCAGGCGGGCAAAGGATATGGCGCCGGCGCACATGGTGCAGGGCTCGAGCGTCACATAGAGATCGCAGCCGATCAGCCGTTCCGACCCGATCGCCTGGCCGGCGGCGCGCAGCGCCAGCACCTCGGCATGGGCGGTGGGATCGTTGAGCTCCAGCGTGCGGTTTCCCGCCGCCGCGATCACCGCGCCCTCGCGCACCACGACCGCCCCGACCGGCACCTCCCCCCGCGCCGCCGCCGCCCGCGCCTCGTCAAGCGCCCGCGCCATGAACCCGCTATTGACCGCCGACCGCTGCATGCTCTCCGTATCCGCTTTGTGCTCCTTGCCGGACCATAATGCGGGCCGCCCGCGTTGGCGAGGGGCGGCGATGACGTGGAAACCAATCTGCGACCCTGGGCAGCTGCAAGCCGCCCGCCCCTCCCCCAATCCAGCCCCCACCGGAACCAAGCCGCACTCTCTCCCCTCTTGTGGGGGAGAGTTGGAGAGAGGGGTACCCCGTCCAATTCGCCTCGCCCTCGCCGGTCGAGCACCCATCTGGAACAAGAGACAGCTTCATGTTTTCGGTTGCTCACCCCTCTCCCTGTCCCTCCCCCGCAAGGGGGGAGGGGACGAGGTGGGAAGGGGGATGCGAGCCTTCGAAGTCGGGGCACTGTCCGCCCCACCCTCCAGCCCCCGCCGGAACCAAGCCGCACTCTCTCCCCCCTTGC